>CAVQJS010000001.1:0-250490 GCA_963712875.1 uncultured Actinomycetota bacterium
TAGTCCGGGATCAGCTCCAGCGCGAGCTGCTCGAGGAAGAGCCCGACGTCGGTGACGATGCCGCGCGCGTGGCTCCAGCCGCGGTCGGCGAGCTTGGTGACGGCGGCGGGGTTGATGTCCACGCAGACCAGCGGCACCGAGGCGGGCAGGATGTTGCCGGTCGCGATCGAGTGGAGCACGGTCGCGACCATCAGGCAGAAGCCGACGTCCTTGACCTCCGCGCGCATCGCCCGCTGCCCCTCGAGGACGTCGGTGTAGACGTCGGGGAGGTGGCCGTCGTCGCGGACCGAGCCGACCAGGACGAAGGTCTTCTCGTAGGTGACCAGGGCGTGCATGATGCCGCTCTTCAGCAGCCCGCTCTCGACGGCGCCGGCGATCGAGCCGGCCTTGCGCATCGTGTTGAGGGCTCGCACGTGGTGCTCGTGGCCGTGCTCGACGCCCTGACCCATGGTGAGGTCGATGCCCAGGCTGGTGCCGTAGAGCGCGGACTCGATGTCGTGGGTGGCGAGCGCGTTGCCCGCGAAGAGGACGTCCACGAAGCCGGCCTGATCAGCTCGACCATGGCCGGCGCGGCACCGGTGTGGACGACGCCCGGCCCGGCGACCCAGAGCAGCCGCTTGCCGTCGGCCCGGGCCGTCCGCATCCCGTCAGCCACCTGGCGTACGAGCACCGCCTGCGGCCTCTCGACCGACGAGTCCGAGCTCCCGCACCCCGAACACGTCACCGGCTCGTCGATCTCCGGCGACAGTCGACCTGGATGCCGGACGCGCCGAGCACGACCCGCATGCCGGCCGCGACGTCGGACATGGGCACGGTGAAGACCCGGGTGCCGAGGTCGCTGACGTCGATCGCCAGGCCGCAGTCCATCTCGGGGTTCTCGACGTCGAACCACGCGCCGTCGAGGCGTACGCGGGTGGCGAGGTTGGTCGTGGAGTAGAAGCCGTCCGGGAAGACGCCGTCGTGCTCGGCGACCCCGGTCACGGCCTCGCCGGGATCGATCTGGTTGACCCCGCGGGTCTGCAGGCGCATCAGCAGGCGCTGGAGGGAGTCGTCGTCCTCGGCCTGCACCGTGATGCGGGCTCGGCTGCGGTCGTACGTCTCGTGCCCCACGTCGAACTCATCGATGACGTAGTCGCAGCCGTAGTCGCGGATGTCGTCGAGGATGCGGGAGAGGATGCCGGCGTCCATCAGGTGGCCGGTGATCTCGACTGTCTCGCTCGCCCGCACGTCTGGACTGTACGGGCTAGACGCGGGAGCCGTTGTCCCAGGGATCGCGCGGGCTGCTGGGCATGTCGAAGACGAGGTAGAGGAAGCCGCCGACCATCCACACGATGAGCGCCCAGCCGACGATCGACGGGGTGTAGATCGAGAAGATCGCGATGAGCAGGGCCAGCGTCGGAGCGATGAAGATGCCGCCCCAGGCCACGCCGCGCTGCCACGTGCGGGGGAGCGGGATGGGCGGGGCGACGGGCGGGGTGAACCGGTCGACCTCCGCGATCTCGTCGACCGGTTCTTCTTCGGGCTCGTCCTCGACGTCGTACGCCGTCTCTGCGGGCTCGGTCTCGGGCGCCGCAGGGGCAGGGTCCGGCGCGTCGGAGGACAGTGAGGCCCGCTCGCCGTAGTTCTCCACGATCTCGCGCCACGCCAGCTCGGTGCGGCTGTCATCCCCAGGAGATGTCACGCCTGTCACGGTACCCGGCCGGGGGTTGCGTGCGGCACACTGAGCGCCGTGAAGATTCCCTTCCTCGGCGGCGCCTCCGAGACCCCCGCAACGCTCGACCCCGCGCTCGTGGCCCCGATGTCGACGCCGGCCCGGCCCGAGCTCACCGGCGGGCGCAGGATCGGCGTACTCGTGGTCCACGGTTTCACCGGCAGCCCGGCCTCGATGCGTCCCTGGGCGGGCGACCTCGCCGAGCGCGGTTACGCCGTGGAGATGCCACTGCTGCCCGGCCACGGCACGCGCTGGCAGGACATGAACAAGGTGACGTGGGCCGACTGGGTGGCAACCGTCGAGGGCGCGTTCGACAAGCTCGCCGCCGAGAACGACGCCGTCGTCGCAGTCGGTCTGTCCATGGGTGGTGCCCTGTCCCTGCGCCTCGCGGCGGACCGAGGCGAGGAGCTGGCCGGAGTGGTGCTCGTCAACGCGGCGGTGGACAGCATGCGCAAGGACAGGGTGCTGCTGCCCCTCCTCAAGCACATCGTGCCGGCCTTCCCCGGGATCAGGAACGACATCAAGAAGCCGGGTATGGATGAGATCGCCTACCCCGTCATCCCGCTCAAGGCGGCTGCACAGATGTCTGATGGTTGGGCCGACCTCAGACGGGACCTGCCCAAGATCACCATCCCGGTCCTCTACTTCCGCTCCGCCGAGGACCACGTCGCCGACATCTCGTCCTCCCGGGCCATCAATGCGGGCCTGTCCTCGAAGGACTTCGAGGAGCGGATCCTCGAGAACTGCTACCACGTCGCCACCCTCGACAACGACGCCCCGGCGATCTTCGCGGAGTCGGCCGAGTTCATCGGCCGAGTCACCGCGGATCGCGGCTAGGCTCGACCCCGTGCTGTATTGGTTCCTGAAGTGGATCGCCCTCGGGCCGGTGCTGCGCCTGGTCTTCCGGCCCAAGGCCTTCGGCACCGACAACGTCCCCGAGGAGGGACCGGCGATCCTCGCCAGCAACCACCTGTCCTACGCCGACTGGCTCTTCATGCCGCTGACGCTCAACCGCCGGGTCACCTTCGTCGCCAAGGCGGAGTACTTCACCACCCCCGGCGTCAAGGGGTGGTTCCAGAAGAAGTTCTTCTCCGGAGCCGGCCAGGTGCCGATCGACCGCTCGGGTGCCAGTGCCGCCGAGGGCGCGATGAAGTCGGCGATGAAGATCCTCGCCGAGGGTGACCTCTTCGGGATCTACCCCGAGGGCACCCGCTCCCACGACGGCAGGCTCTACCGCGGCAAGACCGGCGTGGCCCGTCTCGCTCTCGAGACGAAGGCGCCGGTCATCCCCTGCGCGGTCGTCGGGACCGACGTGGTGGCGCCCGCCGGCAAGGTCTACGGCACCTGGACCCGCCCGGTCGTGAGGTTCGGCAAGCCGCTCGACTTCTCGCGCTACGAGGGCATGGAGAACGACCGCTTCATCCTGCGCTCGATCACCGACGAGATCATGTACGAGATCATGCGCCTCTCCGAGCCAGGAGTACGTCGACATGTATGCCTCCAAGGCCAAGGAGAAGGCCAAGGAGCTCGACAAGGAGAAGGCCAAGCAGGCTGCTGCGGAGCAGGCCGCTCGCGACGAGGCCGGCGACGGGCCGGAGCAGAAGGCGTCCTGACACCCCCGCTGACCGTGCCGCGCGTGGACTCCGCGCTGGCCGTCGAGGACCGCCTCTTCCGGGCGCTGGCCATCCTGCGCGTCGTCGTGACCGTCAACATGGTCGCCCTCAACGCCTATCGCCGCGACAACTTCGAGCACCCCACCGCCGCGCCTGCTGGTGGTGGTCGCGCTCGTCGTCTGGACCGGCGTGGCCATCTGGCTCTACGACTCCCGCACCCGGCGTACGACGCCCCTGCTGGTCGCGGACCTCGCGATCGCGCTGGCCGCCATGGCCGTGACCCCGCTGCTCAAGGGCCCCGACTACAACGCCACGATCCCGGGCTTCTGGGTGATGGGGGCGCTGATGGCGTGGGCGATCCACTGGCACTGGAAGGGCGGGCTCGTCGCGGGCGCGGCCCTTGCCCTCATGGACTTCCTGCCGCGGGAGTCGATCGACCAGGGCAACTACGGCAACATCTTCCTGGTCCTCATCGGCGGCCCGATCGTCGGCTACATGTGCGAGTCCCTGCAGCGGATGGCGCAGGAGCGCGACGCGGCCCAGCGGGCTGCCGCGGCGGCCGAGGAGCGCACGCGGCTGGCCCGGGCCGTGCACGACGGCGTACTGCAGGTGCTCACGATGACCCAGCGACAGGGCATGGCGTCCGGAGGCGAGTGGGCCGAGCTCGGGCGCCTGGCCGGCGCCCAGGAGCGGTCGTTGCGGTCGCTGATCCGGCAGCAGGACACGGTCACCCCGACTGCCTCCGGGCTGGTCGACCTCACCGGCGCGCTGGAGGCGATGGCCACCGCCCACCCCGTCCGGGTCGAGGTGGCCACGCCCGGATCTGCCGTGCTGCTGGACGCCGCTGTGGTCGAGGAGACCGTGGCTGCCGTGCGCGCCTGCCTCGACAACGTGCTCGCGCACGCCGGGCCAGACGCCTCGGCCTGGGTGCTGGCCCAGGCCGGCCCCGACGAGGTCACCATCTCGGTCCGCGACGACGGCCCCGGCATCGAGCCGGGCCGCATCGAGCGGGCCGCTTCGGAGGGTCGCCTCGGTGTCGCCTCCTCGATCCGGGGACGCATCGAGGACCTCGGCGGCTCGGCGAAGGTCGACAGCGGAGACTGGGGCACCGAGTGGGAGCTCACGGTGCCGCGATGACGATCCACACGTCCCACCCCTTCCTCGAGCCCGAGGGCGACCGCGATCCCGTACGACGTCTCCGCGGGCGCCTCGGCGGGTCGGTGTCGCTCTGGACCGCCGGCACGCCCGCCGACCGGGCGGGCCTCACCGTCTCGTCGTGGCTGGTCGCCGGCGGCGAGCCGGGGCGGGTGCTGGCGCTGCTGGATCCTGATGCCGACCTGACGGACACGCTGCTCGACACCGGGCGGGGCGTCGTACAGCTGCTGCAGTGGGAGGACCGCGACCTGGCCGACGTGTTCGCCGGCGTCGCGCCGGCGCCGGGCGGGGTGTGGCGGCTGGCCGAGTGGATCGACAGCGACCACGGTCCGCGGCTGGCGCGGGCGGTCACCTGGGCAAGCGTCAGCGTCGAGTCCGACGTCGAGGTGGGCTGGTCGCGGCTGGTCACGTGCACCATCGACGAGATCGCGGTGGGCGAGGACGAGCGTCCACTCACGCATCGGCGCGGACGCTATGTCCGTCCCGAGCACTAGGCTCGCCGACATGGTGAGGGTGATGGTGGTCGACGACCACCCGATGTGGCGTGACGCTGTCGAGCGCGATCTCCAGGCGGCGGGGCACGACGTGGTCGCGGTCGCCTCCAACGGCCGGGAGGCGATCGCGCGGTTCCCCGCGTCCGCGCCGCAGGTCGTGGTCCTCGACCTGCAGCTGCCGGACAGCACGGGCGTCGAGATCACCACCATGATGCTGAAGCACGACCCGACGACGCGGGTGCTCATCCTTTCCGCGTCCGGTGAGCAGGCCGACGTGCTCGAGGCGATCAAGGCGGGCGCCACCGGATATCTCGTGAAGTCCGCGTCGAGTGCCGAGCTGATCAACGCCGTGGAGCGGGTCGCCGACGGTGAGGCCGTCTTCACGCCCGGCCTGGCCGGTCTGGTGCTGGGCGAGTTCCGCCGGATCGCCGAAGGGCCGGCCGACGACCCGGTCGACCAGCTCACCGAGCGCGAGACCGAGATCCTCAAGATGGTCGCGACCGGCATGAGCTACAAGCAGATCGCCCAGCGACTGGTGCTGTCGCACCGCACCGTGCAGAACCACGTCCAGAACACCCTGCGCAAGCTCCAGATGAACAACCGCGTCCAGCTGACGCGCTGGGCCATCGAGCACGGGCTCGACGACGAGGCCCCTGCCTGATCGGCCCCGGGTCACTCGAGGGTCACCTGCGCCATCACCCGGTCGTCGACGCGGGGCCCGGTGAGCTCGACCCGCCACTGGTCGGTGCTCTCCGCCTGTCCGCAGGGCACGGGGGTTGCATCGCGTGAGGCACTGCAGGCCAGTGACAGCACCTCGGGGGCGATCACGACTCGAATCCCTCGTGCGGGCCGCGGCGAGTAGCGCAGGTCAAGGGTGGTGGCCAGTGCCAGCGCGCGCCCCGTGACCGAGTCGCTGCGCACGACCGCGCCCGCCAGCACGTAGCGCACCTGGACGTCCGTCGTCTTGTCGAAGGTGTACGTCGCTCCGATTCCGGTCAGCGTGGCCGGTCCGTTGACGAGGGCACCGTCGGCCACGACCTCGATTCCCTTGGCCGACAGCTCCTCGGCGCCCGGCACCTGCGGGAGCACCAGGCGGAGCCGTCGGAGCGGCTCGTCTGCCTGGATCCAGTGCCGGACGATGACATCTCCGTTCGTGCGCACCTGGGTCTCGGCGTACGACTCGTCGGTGACCAGCATCCCGGGCGGGTCGAGTCCAGCGGCGCTCCCAGGCTCACGTGCCGGCGGGTCGCGTGCGTCGTCAACGACCCAGGCTACGGCGAGGCCGCCGAGGACCAGGCCGATCAGGCCTGCCGCGACCAGCCCGACAACGACCCCGATCGAGGGTCGTGCGTCCGCGGATTTCGGCAGCGGATCGGGGTGCTGGCCCCCAGGCGTAACGGCCTCCGACTCCCATTCAGCCTCCGCCTCCCATCCCGACTCCGCTTCCCACTCCGACTCCCATTCAGCCTCCGCTCCGACTCCGCCTCCGACTCCCACTCCGTCCCCGGCCCCGGCCCGACAAGCGGCTCGGCGGGTCCCGTCTGCTGGGTGGGCTCGTCGGACTCGGCCGACCTCCGGGGTGCGGGCGGCGCCGGCGGGAGGACCGTCGGCAGCCGCTTCTGGTAGCTCTTCTTGGTCATCGTCGTTCCGCGGGGGAGACGGGTACGGCCGTGATGACGGCCAGGTTCTGGTAGCCGCCTTGGGAGGCGACGTACGGCGGGGCGCAGGTGACGAGTGTGAGCCGTCGCTCGCCGGAGACGTCGAAGAGCCAGGTCTCGCGGGACAGCGAGCCCTGGGGCACCAGCTGCCGGGACCGGACCTCGAACGCTTGCGTCAGGCGCTCCGAACCCAGGTGGATGCGGGCACCGCGGGCGACCGTCAGCAGCTCGGCGAAGGGGCCGAGGCCCTGGGTCCGGGAATCGACGTGTGCAGCCACCAGGGTCGAGCCGAAGGGGTCGCCAAGCCGCGAACCGCCGCGCCACCAGCCGGCCTGGTCGACGTCGGCGGGCACGTCGAGGAGGCCCGTAGGCGTCGTCCCGACGGAGCGGACGGGCACCTCCTGACCTCCTGGCAGGCTCAGGAGCACGGGCGGCTCGGCCACGACGACCGACGGCGCGCGTCGTGCGGGCGCAACCCTCTCGGGGACGGTTGCGGACGTCGTCGTCCCGGCGGGGCGGGGGGAGTCCCTGCCGTGGTCGGTGGCCGTGGTGGCGCACCCGGCGCCCGCGAGGACCAGCGTGCCGGTCATGACCAGCGCCCCTGCCCCGACCCCATTCATCTCGCCGTCGTGATCGGGTCTGGTCGGCGTCGTCGCCGCGAGACCACGAGCGAGAGAGCGCGCCGGCGACGCCGAGCACCCCGAGCATGGCCGGCAGCGCCAGGTCGGGCGGGCCGCCGACGCCGAACGAGTCGACCGGGTCCGCCACGAGTCCGGCCGAGCCGGTGTCGATCCGCGTCGGCGCGACGCTGCCGTCGGGGGCGAGGCTCGCGGTGTGGGCAATGACGTTCATCGAGCCGTCACGCGGGTTGCCGTAGGCATAGATCATCGAGAGCGTGCTTGCCTCGAGCGCGACGTCCAGCGGGCCGAGGATGGGGTTGCCGGTCGTGCCGGTCGGGAGCAGCGCCACCTGGTGCGTGCCGGCCGGGACGTCGGCCTCGGCGAACTCGCCGTTGGCGATGTTGGTGAAGACGATCTCTCCGTTGACCTCGACGTCGGCCGGGGCGACGGTCGCGGTGTGGGCCAGCACCACGCGAGCCTTGTCGGGCCCGATGGAGCCCGTCGGCGCGTCGTAGGAGTGGACGACCGGATCTCCGTCGACCTCGGCCGGCAGGTGCAGCACCACGTCGGTGCTCGCACCGCCCTTCACCTGCAGGGTGGAGGCCACGGCGAGACCGTCCGGCCCGCTGAACTCCACCTCGTGCTCGCCGGATGCCAGCTCGAACGGGCCGAGCACGTCACCGACCCCGGCTCCCTCCGCGACGGAGCGGCCGTCGATCGAGACGTCGACCTCCGCACCTGGCACGGCCTGGATGACGGTCACCTGGGCCTGTCGCGGGGCGGCCTGCCCCGGGGAACCCAGGGGAACCACCAGCACGACCAGTGATGCGGCCATGGCGGACGGCAGAAGTCGAAGCATCGCGATGCACCCCCGTGACGTGGGTCCGGTCTGGACCACCCTCACTGCAACACCCGTCAGCAGGCTCCTCAACCTCAATTTTGGGTACGCCGGTGAGCGCGCCCACCCCTACGGAGGTAGGTTCGGCGCCGGCCGGGGTCCGGCTCGGAGAGGAGGACCAGAGGATCGTGAACGCCCTGCACTGGCGCACCGCCACGGACGACGACGCCGTCGCGCTGCGCGACCTGGAGCGGGTCTCGAGCAGCGCCGGGCTCGCCCATGTCTTCGGCGACCTGCCCTATCCCGACGACGACGTCCTCGCGCGGTGGGTGCTGGTGCTCGCCGACCCCGAGGTGACGGTCGAGGTCGTCGAGGACGCCGACGGGCTCCTCGCGTTCACGGCGTACGACGGCGACTCGCTGCGGCACCTCGGCGTCCGTCCCGATCACTGGGGGAGCGGTCTGGGCCGCGAGGGCATCGCGCGCGCGGTGGCGGCCGGCGCCACGTCCCTGTGGGTGCTGGCCGACAACCACCGGGCACGGGGGCTCTACGACTCGCTCGGCTGGGTGCCGACGGGCGAGGCCCAGGAGTGCCCGTGGCCGCCCTACCCGACCGAGCTGCGCTACGCCGCTCCCTAGGATCGACTCCATGCCCGACCCCATGCTGGCGATCGCCGACGAGCTCTACGGCCTCCCGCTGGCCGACTTCACGCCCGCACGCGACGCGCTGGTGAAGGAGCACAAGGCCGACAAGGCCAGGGCCGCCGCGATCAAGGGGCTGCGCAAGGCGTCCGTGGCGGCGTGGGTGGTCAACCTGCTCGTCCGCCGCGACCCCGAGCAGGTCGACCAGGTCGTGGCGGTCGGTGCCGCGCTGCGCGACGCCCAGGACAACCTCGACGCCACCCAGCTGCGGGAGTTCACCAAGCAGCGGCGCCAGCTGACGGCCGCGGTGACCACGACCGCGCGCCGGTTCGCGCGTGAGGAGGGCGTCAAGGTCACCCAGTCGGTCGCCGACCAGGTCGAGGACACCATCACCGCGGCGATGCTGGACCCCGAGGCCGCCCGCGCCGTGCGCAGCGGCCTGCTCGTCAGCGCGCTCGAGGCGACCGGCCTCGGCGACCTCGACCTGACCGGAGCCGTCGCCCTGCCCGATGCGCTCGGCTTCGAGGCCACCGCCCGCCCGGTGGCTGCCCCGGACCCGACCGAGCGCCCCCAGCTCCACGTCGTACCGGATCCGGAGGCGGACCAGAAGGCGCGCGCCGCCGCGGACGAGCGGGTCGCCCGGGCCAAGGCCGAGCTCGCGACGGCGCAGAAGGACGACCGGGCGGCCCGACGGGCGGTGGAGAAGCTGCAGGCGAAGACGTTGCAGCTGCAGTCGGAGATCGACGAGCTCCGCAGCAGGATCGCGGCCGTCGAGTCCGCCCTCGAGGACATCGACGACGAGCTCGGTGAGGCGGAGGCCGAGCAGGCCGAGGCGGAGGAGACCGTCACCGAGGCGCAGGCAGCGGTGGACGCGGCGAAGGCCGCGCGCGAGCGGCTGCGCTGACTGGCCTCAGTCGGCCCAGGCCTTCGAGCGCTCGACCGCCTTGGTCCAGCGGGCGTACGACGCGTCCAGCGCGTCGCGGTCCCCGGACGGGATGAACCGCTGGTCCACGGCCCACGTGGCGCGCAGCTCGTCGGTCGAGGACCACGCGCCCGTCCCGAGGCCGGCCATGAACGCGGCACCCAGGGCCGTGGTCTCGACGATCTCCGGACGCTCGACGGGAATGCCCGACCTGGTTGGCCTGGAACTGGCACAACCAGTCGTTGGCGGCCGCGCCACCGTCGACGCGGAGCGTGGAGCGCTCGGGCAGCGTCTCCAGCACGTCGCGGACCTCGAAGGCGATCGCCTCGAGGGTGGCCCGGACGATGTGGGCACGGGTCGTGCCGCGGGTGATGCCGAGGATGGTGCCGCGGGCGTGCGGGTCCCAGTGGGGAGCGCCGAGGCCGGTGAGCGCGGGCACGAAGACGACGCCGTCGGTGTCGTCGACGGTGCGGGCGACGGCCTCGGTCTCGGCCGCGCTGCCCACGATCTGGAGACCGTCACGCAGCCACTGCACCGCCGCGCCGGTCACGAAGATCGCGCCCTCGAGCGCGTAGGTCAGCTCACCGTCGGGGGAGCGCCAGGCGGCCGTGGAGAGCAGCCCGGCGTCGCTGCGGACCACGGAGGTCCCGGTGTTGGTGAGGATGAACGAGCCGGTGCCGTAGGTGCACTTCGACTCGCCCTCCTCGAAGCAGGTCTGGCCGAAGAGCGCCGACTGCTGGTCGCCGGCGAGCCCGGCGATGGGCAGCGAGAGGCCGAGGAAGACCGACGGCTCGCTGGGGGCGATCTCGCCCCAGTTGGGCACCAGCTCGGGGAGCGCGTCGCGGGGTACGTCGAAGAGCTCGCACAGCTCGTCGGACCAGTCGCCGGCCTCGAGGTCGAACAGCAGCGTCCGGCTGGCGTTGGAGACGTCGGTGACGTGCCAGGTGCCGCGGGTCATCCGCGCGATGAGGTAGGAGTCGACGGTGCCGACGGCGTACCGCCCCGACTGCACCAGCGCCCACGTGTGCGGCTCGTGCTCGGCGAGCCACATCAGCTTGGTGCCGGAGAAGTAGGGGTCGAGGCGCAGGCCGGTCAGCTCGCTGACCCGCTCCTCGTGGCCCTCGGAGCGCAGGCGCTCGCAGATGTCGGCCGTACGCCGGTCCTGCCACACGATCGCGCGGCGCGGGGAGCCGAGCGTCTCGCGGTCCCAGAGCACGATGGTCTCGCGCTGGTTGGTGATGCCGATCGCGGTGAGGGCCGTCTGGTCGACCTTGGTGAGCACGTCACGGGTCGCCTCGATGGTGGCCTGCCAGATCTCCTCCGCCGAGTGCTCGACCCAGCCGGGCTTGGGGAAGTGCTGGGGGAACTCCTGGTAGCCCTTGGCCTCGATGCGACCGTCCGTGGTGACGACGACGGCCGTCACCCCGGTCGTACCGGCATCGATCGCGAGGATGCTCATGCTTCGGCCCTCCAGTCCGGCGTGGCCGCGCGGAGCTCCTCCACGAGACGGGTGGCCGTCCAGCCGTCGCCGCCGAGGTTCTCGTAGTTGTTGACACCGACCCAGACGACGAACGAGGAGTGCCCGAGGACGCGGCGCACGGCCGTCCATCTCGGCGAGCAGCTCCGGGGTGTCGGGCGTGCGCTCGTCCTCGGGGACCTCGGCGTTGAGGTGCTCGTGCAGCGCGAGCAACCGCTCCAGCTCGTCGATGGGACTGGTGTGGTCGTCGATGCGCAGGTCGACCTCGATGTCGTCCCGACCGTCGAATCCTGCCTCGTCCCTGACCACGAGGAGCGCCGCCGACTGCCGACCACGGGCATCGCCACCGGCCTCGTCGCCCGCCCGGAGCGCGGCCATCAGCCGCCGGGCCAGGGGTGCTGCCGGGTCGCTGGCGAGGAAGGCCTGCTCCATCGCCGCCACGACCTCCTCGCCCACCAGGATGTTGCCCTGGATGGCATAGCCGTCGCCCGTCACCCCGCCGGCCCAGTCCAGGCACTCCGGGCCGGTGTGACTGGCGGCCTGGCCGTCGACGTCGACGATGCCCACCTGGCGGTGGTCCCGGCCGTCGTCCTCCTCGAGCAGGCGCTGGAGCGCCACGTCGGCGGTCGCGCCCTCGTCGAGGTGGGCCAGGGCGATGCCCTTGTAGGCCACGTTGGCCCAGGCCTGGGTGGCGATGGCGCCGATGCCGGCAACAGCTGCGGGGACGGCCGAGCCGACGGCCAGGAACTTGGAGGCCACTGCCACGCCCCAGGACTCACCGTCGTCGGAGCGGGCCACGATCGAGAAGGTCATGGCGCGACCCTAGCCAAGTGCTGCTGCATCCCACTTCGGGATTCGCGGGCGTACGATGGCGACATGACGACACAGATCGCAGTCCGGCTGCCCGACGAGATGGTCGCCTTCCTCGACAGGAGCGTCGCGGCGGGCAAGGCCTCGAGTCGTGCCGCGCTGGTGGCCGCCGCAGTCGAGCGTGAGATGCGGCTCCAGGCAGGTCAGCGCGATGTCGAGATCCTGACCGCGGCAGGGCCGGCGGACGACCTCGATGACGTCGTGGCCTGGTCCGCCGCGCACGCCTCCGTCGAGGACTGACGCTCGTGCGGGAGATCTGCCTCGCTCAGCTGGACAAGACGAGGCCCGTGCTGATCCTCACGCGCGACGTGGCCCGGGAGGCGATGACCAAGGTGACGGTCGCGCCGATCACCTCGACCGTGAAGGGGTTGTCAAGCGAGGTCCCGTTGGGCGCGGCCAATGGGCTGGACGATGGGTGCGCAGTCTCGATCGACAACGTCGTCACCATCCCCACGACGCGGCTGGGTCGCACGATCGGTTTCCTCAGTCTCGACCAGGAACAGCAGCTTGCCCGCGCCGTCGTGCTCGCCTTTGACCTGGAGATCCCCCTGCTCGAGTAGGGGAGCGCAGTTCGGGAGAGGATGGCGGCGTGCTCACCCGACTCGGCTTTCCGCAGGTGGGGGAGCACCGCAGGTTCGTCACCGCGATCGTCGCGGACACCATCGGCAGTGGCCTCTTCATGCCGATGACGCTGCTCTACTTCCTGGCGATGACCGACCTCGGCCTGGTGGAGATCGGGTCCGCGCTGTCGCTCTCGGCGTTGCTGACGATGCCGGCGGCCTTCGTGATCGGCTCGATGGTCGACACCTTCGGTCCGCGCAAGATGATGCTGCTCGGCAACCTGGTGCAGGCGGTCGGGATGGCGGCCTACCTCTGGTCCGACTCGCTCCTCGCCGTGGCGCTGTGGACGACCCTGCTCAACCTCGGCCGCCAGGCATTCTGGGGGTCCTTCGGCAACGTCGTCACGGCCATCTCGGCGCCGGGGGAGCGCGAGCTGTGGTTCGGCTTCCTCCAGGCCGTGCGCAACCTGGGCTACTCCGTCGGCGGGGTGCTCGCGGGCGTGGCCCTCCAGATCGGCACCGACCTGGCCTTCCAGACCGTGGTCGTCGTCAACGTCGTCACCTTCCTCCTCGCCTTCGTCCTGCTGCTCGACGTCCCCGACCACCGGGTGGCCCTGGGGTCCGAGGCCCCGGTCGAGGGTTGGGGAGTGGTGCTGCGGGACCGGCCGTTCCTGCGCCTCGTGGTCGGCCAGTTCGGCTTCGTCGCCGGGATGATGGTGCTCAACTTCGCGTTGCCGGTCTACGCCGCCGAGGTCATCGACCTGCCCGGCTGGGTGGTCGGCGCCATCTTCACGCTCAACACCGCCATGGTCGGACTGGGCCAGGGGCTGGCGGTCCGGCGGATGACCGGTCGGGTCCGCGCCCGGATGATGGGGCTGGCGCAGCTGTTCTTCGTGGCGAGCTACGTCCTGTTCGTGCTCGCCGGGTGGCTGCCGGTGTGGCTCGGGGTCATCGTGATCCTCGTCGGTGCGGCGGTCTACACGGGCGGCGAGCTCGCCGGCGGACCCGTGTTCAGCGCCACCGCGGCCGAGGCCGCGCCCGACCACCTGCGCGGTCGCTACCTCGGGCTCTTCCAGCTCTGCTGGGGCATCGGCGGCGCGATCACTCCGCTCGCCTTCACCTGGCTGCTGGCGCACGGCCAGACCACGCTCTGGTGGGTGCTGGCCGTCGTCGCGCTCGCCGGGGCGGCGTACCTCCAGACCCTGCCCCGCGTGCTCCCCGCGGCCGGGCTGCGGGTGACCAACCGGGCGGTGTGAGGCGACGGCCTCAGGCCTGCCCGGTCGCTCCCAGCAGCTCGGTGAACCACTCCTGCGTCGTGTCGAACGGCTTGTGGCCGGCGATCCGCTCGAACTCGATCGCGCGGAGCTCGTCGTCGCGGTCCTCGTCGTGGCCGATGACGCCGGGTACGCCGTCCAGCGCGCACCGCACGGCGAGCTCGGCCATCTCCCGGATCAGCGCGAGGTCGGTGTCACCGGCCGGTGCGGAGCGGGAGAAGTAGCCGGACTTCTGCACCATCTGCTTCTCCGCTCCGATCTCGCGGGCGAAGCGGTCGGCGAAGTAGCGGCCCGGGTTGATCGTGTCGATCTTGACGTGGCCGAAGGGGTCGCGCCCGACGACCTCGCCGGAGGACTCGAGGTCGGCGACGATGTCGTCGATGCCGGCGCCCTCGGCCAGGAAGATGTTGACGCAGCCGATCTCGTCCATCACCGCGCGCAGCCGGTCGGCCTCGGCGGCGAGGTCGATGCCGAGCTCGGGGACGTACACCGCGTGGATGGCCCAGCGGCGCGGGTCCAGCCCGATGCCGGGCAGCCACTCCTGCTCGGAGTGCCACTGCATGTAGTCGCGGGCGGCGGCCGCGGTGAGCCAGCCGCTGGCACGACCCATCACCTCGTGGACGATCAGCATCCGCGGGTTGGAGCCGTGCTCGGCGAGCACGTTGCGGGCGAAGCGCGAGGCCTCCTGCGCCGCCGTCAGCGCGCCGAGGCTCTGGCGGATCGGCACGATGTCGTTGTCGATGGTCTTGGGCAGCCCGACGACCGTGAGCTCGGAGCCCTGCGCGTGGAGGTACGCCGCGAGGTCGGCCGCCGCGGTGTTGGTGTCGTCGCCACCGATGGTGTGGAGCACGTCCACGCCGTCCGCCTGCAGGCGCGCGGCCGCTGCAGCGAGGGCGGTCTCGTCGGGACCGATCAACCCGCGCTTGCGGCAGTCGGCGTCGTTGGTCAGCTTGACCCGGCTGTTGCCGATCGGGCTGCCGCCGAAGCGGTGGAGGACGGCCGCACCGGCGCGCTCCTCGGGCCCGATCACGACATGGTTGCCGGTGAGCAGGCCGTGATAGCCGTGCAGGTAGGCGATGAGCTCGATGTCGGGATCGGTGGCGTCGTAGGTCTCGATGAGGGCACCCACGGCGGAGGACAGGCAGGGGGCGTACCCACCCGCGGTCAGGAGAGCAACACGCTTCGGCATGGCAGCAGCGTAGTTAGAACGTTCCAAGGGGGGAAGCGCTACGTCCACCGCACCTCCGAAAACACCGTGCCGACACGGCTCGGGTGGTTGCCTGATCGGGTGTCCGAGGGCCATTGTGTGGCCATAGTCCTGCCACGAGGGAGTCTCGGATGAGTGCCACGGAAACCACCCGCGACGTCGGGGACCAGCCCGAGCTCAACCGGGTGATGGGCCCCAAGCTCCTCCTGCTCTTCATCGTCGGCGACATCCTCGGCACGGGGGTCTACGCGCTCACCGGCTCGGTGGCCGGCGAGGTCGGCGGCGCCGCGTGGGCGCCGTTCCTCGTCGCGTTCGTCGTCGCGACGATCACGGCGTTCTCCTACCTCGAGCTCGTCACCCGCTACCCGCAGGCCGCGGGTGCGGCGCTCTACACGCACAAGGCCTTCGGCGTGCACTTCGTGACGTTCCTCGTGGCGTTCACCGTCATGTGCTCGGGCATCACCTCGGCCTCCACGGCGTCCAACGCCTTTGCCGGCTTCCTCAACGACGGCTTCGACCTCGGCTTCGAGGTGGGCGGCTCGGGGATCCTCTTCACGGCGCTCGCGTTCATGGCCCTCGTGGCGGCGGTCAACTTCCGCGGTGTGGGGGAGAGCGTCAAGGCCAACGTCGTGCTCACCCTCGTGGAGCTGTCCGGCCTGCTGCTGATCATCTTCATCGGCCTCTATGCCGTCACCCAGGGCAACGCGGACTTCTCCCGCGTCGTGGTCTTCGACAGCCCCAGCGACAAGAGCACCTTCTTCGCGATCACCGCCGCCACGTCACTGGCCTTCTTCGCGATGGTCGGCTTCGAGGACTCGGTCAACATGGCCGAGGAGTGCAAGGACCCGATCCGCGACTTCCCGAAGATGATGCTCACCGGCCTCGGCCTCACCGGTGTCATCTACGTCCTGGTCTCGATCACCGCGGTCGCCCTGGTCCCGGTCGGCGACCTGACCAACCCGGACAAGGGGCAGGCGCTGACGCAGGTGGTCGCCGCCGGCGCACCGGACTTCCCCTTCGACACCATCTTCCCCTTCATCGGGATGTTCGCAGTCGCCAACTCCGCCCTCATCAACATGCTGATGGCGAGTCGGCTGCTCTACGGCATGGCCAACCAGGACGTCCTGCCGCGGTCCCTCGGCAAGGTGCACGCGACGCGTCGTACCCCGTGGGTGGCGATCCTGTTCACCACGGCCATCTCCTTCGCCCTGATCACCTACGTCGTCCGGGCGAGCGCGTCGACGGAGGGCGCCACGGCGGTGGCCCTGCTCGGCGGCACGACCGCACTGCTCCTGCTGTGCGTCTTCACCGTGGTCAACATCGCGCTGATCGTCATCCGGCGCCGCCCCACCGACGAGAAGCACCCGCACTTCACCGCCCCGACCGTGCTGCCCTACCTCGGCGCCCTCTCGTGTGCGTTCCTGGCGGGGCCGTGGGCACGCAGTGACGAGCAGCAGGAGCAGTACGTCATCGCCGGCTTCCTGCTCGTGGCCGGGATCGTGCTGTGGGCCCTGACCTGGTTCACCAACCGCGGCATCCGGGCCAAGAAGACCGGGTTCCGCGACATCGAACACCTCGAGAAGGACTGATCGCCGACTCGCGCGACACGTCAGGGTTCACGCCCGGGCCCATGGGTCGTTCGTCTACGGTTGGGCTGTGAATCGGAGACGGCTCGGCCTGGCGTTCGCCGCGCTCGTGGCCACCGCACTGGGGTGTACGACCGGTGCTCCGCCGGCACTCCCGGCCAGCGCGTCGACCCCGCCCAGCGACTACCCCGCGCCCAGCGTCGTACCCGGTCCGACGCCGCCCAGCTCGGGGAAGCTCGGACCTCGCGACCGGCCAGAAGTGCCCGCGGCCCCCGAGCTCCGCAAGGCCTACCGCTTCCTGTCGGCTCCCGACTTCCTCAACCAGGACGTCGCCGACGTGACCGACGGTGGGCGCCGGGAGCTCATCGACGACAGGACGGGCGAGGTCGCCAACTCGACCAACGCGGAGTACGAGCGCGCGCTGGCGCACGTCGTCGGCGAGATGGCCGAGCAGGACGCCACCGACGTCCTCGTCGCCGGCGACCTCGTCGAGGGGCGCTGGGGGCGCGACGACTCCGGCACCGGCGTCTTCGGGCCCGTGCGCACCCCGGCGCAGCGGTTGCGCGCGACCAAGCGCGCGGCGGGCGTCTACTACCCGGCCTGGCGCGAGCGGTTCGACACGCAGGACCTCATCACCTTCCCCGCCGTCGGCGACCACGAGATCGGCGACGACCCGTGGCGCGACCCGGGCAATGCCTGGGTCGACTTCAAGCGGCGCCACGTGCCGCAGTTCAAGGCTCTCTTCGCTCGCGAGATGCTGACGCGGCCCAACGGCCGGCACCGCTTCCCCGACCGCCCGAGTGCCGGGCCCGCGCAGGACACGGCGTACGCCGTCCGGCTCGACGACAACGTCCTCCTTGTCACCCTCGACGTCTTCGAGCGGCGTGACGGCGACGTGCACATGTCCGTCGACCCCGACCAGCTCGCCTGGCTCGAGCGGGTGCTGCGCCAGGCGCGCAAGGCCGAGGTCCCGTGGGTGATGGTGCAGGGGCACACGCCGATGACGAAGGACGTGCGCTTACCGCAACTCCAGCCACCTGGCCTACGAGCGCGGCACCCGGTCCGCGCTGTGGCAGACGATGGTCGAGGGTGGTGTGGACGTCTACCTCAGCGGCGAGGTCCACGACCAGACCGTGCACATGACCGACGGGATCCTCCAGGTCTCGCACGGCTCGCTGTTCTACCGCGGCGAGGCGTCGTACGTCGTGGGGCAGGCCACCGCCAACCGGCTGGTCCTGGAGAACCACCAGTTCAGCGGTGTCGTCGGCTTCGACGATCGCCTCTGGACCACCTCGCGCGAGGGAGCTCCGGGCCACATCAGCTATCCCGACCCGTCCTTCGTGACCGGAACGCTGGAGGCACGGCGTACGCCCTCGGGCGGGATCCACGTCGACGACGCAGCGGGTGTGCTCCGGCCGCGTCGCTGACAGCGGACGTTCGGGGACCGGTCGGCGTCGGGTGACCCCGCTCGCGGCCCGTACCCTTGGGGGGTGAGCTCTATCCCCACCCTCGAGCAGCTGCACGCGCTCGGTCCCCTCCAGCAACCGACCTACCCCGACCGGGGCGCCGTCGACGCTGCCGTGGCCCGGCTGAAGAAGGCGCCGCCGCTCGTGTTCGCGGGGGAGTGCGACGACCTCATGGACAAGATCGCGGCCGTGACCCGGGGCGAGGCCTTCCTGCTCCAGGGCGGAGACTGCGCCGAGACGTTCGACGGAGTCACCGCCGACAACGTCCGCAACAAGCTGCGCGTGCTGCTGCAGATGGCGGTCGTGCTGACGTACGCCGCGTCGGTCCCGGTCGTGAAGCTGGGTCGGCTCGCCGGCCAGTACGCCAAGCCGCGCAGCTCCGACATGGAGACCCGCAACGGGCTGACCCTGCCGGCCTACCGCGGCGACGCGGTCAACGGCTACGACTTCACCCCGGAGTCGCGGATCCCCGATCCGCAGCGGCTCGTCGACGTCTACAACTCCTCGGCGGCCACGCTCAACCTGGTCCGCGCGTTCGTGACCGGTGGTTACGCCGACCTGCGGCAGGTGCACACCTGGAACACCGACTTCGTGCAGAGCTCGCCCTTCGGCCAGCGCTATGAGGCGGTCGCCGACGAGATCGAGCGCGCGCTGACCTTCATGAAGGCCATCGGCGCCGACCCCGACGAGTTCCACCGGGTCGACTTCCACTCCAGCCACGAGGCGCTGCTGCTGGAGTACGAACACTCGCTCACCCGCATCGACTCGCGCACCGACCTGCCCTACAACGTCTCGGCCCACTTCGTGTGGATCGGCGAGCGCACCCGCCAGCTCGACGGCGCCCACGTGGAGCTGCTGTCGCGGATCCAGAACCCGATCGGCATCAAGCTCGGCCCGACGACCACGCCGGACGACGCGCTGGCCTACGCCGCCCGTCTCAACCCGGACAACAAGCCCGGCCGGCTGACCTTCATCACGCGCTTCGGCGCGGGCAAGATCCGCGAGGGCCTGCCTCCGCTGGTCGAGAAGGTGACCGCCGAGGGCGTCCAGGTCGCGTGGGTGTGCGACCCGATGCACGGCAACACCTTCGAGGCGTCCTCGGGCTACAAGACCCGCCGCTTCGACGACGTGATCGAGGAGGTCCAGGGCTTCTTCGACGTGCACCGCGCGGTCGGCACCTGGCCCGGCGGCGTACACGTCGAGCTCACCGGTGACGACGTCACCGAGTGCGTCGGCGGTGGCGAGGAGATCAACGAGGCCGGCCTGGCCAACCGCTACGAGTCCGTCTGCGACCCGCGGCTCAACCGGGTCCAGTCGCTGGAGCTGTCGTTCCTGGTCGCGGAGATGCTGCGCAAGGCCTGATCGCCCTGGCTGAGCGGTGCGTGGCGCCGCTCTCGCGGCCCGGAATGGGCCTCACTCACCGCCGTCGGGAGTGCCCGGTAGGTTCGCCGACGTGATCGACCTGCGCTCAGACACCCTCACCCGACCGACCGAGCCGATGCGCGAGGCGATGGCCCGCGCCGAGGTCGGCGACGACGTCTACGGCGAGGACCCGACGGTCATCGCGCTGCAGGAGCGGGTGGCCGAGATGTTCGGCCACGAGGCGGCGCTCTTCACCCCGACCGGGTCGATGGCCAACGTGCTGGCCGTCGCGTCGGTGGTCGCGCCCGGGCAGGAGGTGCTCTGCGAGTCGTCGGCGCACATCGCCCGCGCCGAGCTCGGCGCCCACGGGGCGATCTCGGGCATCACGATGCGGACGTGGACCGCAGCCCGGGGCCAGGTCGACCTGCCGGCGATCGAGGCGATGTACGCCCCGGAGATGGGGCCGTTCTTCGTCCGCACCGCGGCCGTCTCGGTCGAGAACACCCACAACTTCGCCGGCGGGGCGGTGCTCCCGATCGAGCACCTGCGCGACCTGCGGGCGTGGGCCGACTCGGTCGGCACCCGTATCCACCTCGACGGGGCGCGGCTCTGGAACGCCCACGTCGCCACCGGCACCCCCTTGGCCGACTACGGCCGGATCGCCGACGTGCTGGCGGTCTGCCTGTCCAAGGGCCTGGGCGCGCCGATCGGCTCGCTGATGGTCGGGTCCGCCGACGCGATCGACGAGGCACGCGTGCGCCGCAAGCGCCTGGGTGGCGGCATGCGACAGGTCGGCGTGCTCGCGGCAGCCGGCGCGTACGCCCTGGACCACCACGTCGAGCGGTTGGCCGACGACCACGCCCACGCCCGGCTGCTGGGGGAGGCGCTCGGACTCGACCCGGCGAGCGTGGACACCAACATCGTCGTGGTCGACAGGCCCGACGCGGCTGCCTTCGTGGCTGCCGCAGCCGACGAGGGCGTGCGGATCGCTGCGGTGGGACCGCGCGCCGTACGCCTCGTCACCCACCTCGACGTGACGCGGGCCGACGCCGAGCGCGCGGCGGCCGTGCTGGCACGCCTCGCTCGACCCTGACCTCAGCTGCCGGCTCGCCACTCCAACCGGCAGATGACCTCGCCCTCGTGCAGGGCGGTGTGCTCACCGGTGTCGACGAAGCCGCAGGCGGCGTAGAGCCGGCGGCCGCGACGGTTCTCCTCGCGCGTCCACACCGACAACCGGCTCCAGCCGGGGCCGTGGTCTCCGCGCTGGAGCGAGCGGACGAGCGCCCCGCCGACCCCGCACCCCCACAGCGCGGGGTCGACGAAGAGCATGGCCAGGTGCCCGCAGGCCGGGTCGAGCACACCGTCGTCGCGGAACGGCTCGGCGACCAGCATCCCGGCTGCCCGGTCGCCGTAGTGGGCGAGCAGCGCGGTGTCGCCCGCCTCGACCCGCGCGTGCACCTTGGCGGCCACGCGCTGGGTGCGGGCCGCGGAGGGCGTACGACCGGTGGCCAGCCGGGCCGCGTGCCACACGCCCACGGCCAGCTGCCGTGCCTCGGCATCCGCGATCGGGGTGATGAGGGTCCGTGGCATCGAGGCGGTGCTCAGCGGGCTCGTCGGCCGGTGATCGCGACCTCGCTGATGGCGGTGTAGTCGCGGCCGAGGACGCCCGCTCCCGGAGGCGTCACCGAGGAGATGGTCAGCGTGACGGTGCTGGTCAGGATCCCCGGCACCTTCAGCTGCTGGAGGTCGGGCCGCTCCGCGAACGTCTGGTCGACGGTGGTCCCGTCGTCGAAGCCCCACTGGGCGGTGAGGATGCGCCGGTTGTTGGGATACCAGTTCACGCCGCTGACCTCCTTGGCGTAGCCGTTGATCAGCCCGACCCGGCTCACCACGGTCGGCCGGCGGAGGGTGATCGTGATGACAGCGCCGCTGCCGTCGCCGGCCATCCGCCAGGCGGTCGCGGGGATGCCGTCATGCATCTGCGCAGCCGTGTAGGACACCAGCTGGCCGTCAAGATCTGTCGTCGGGGGTGCCGTCGAGGGCACGGCAAAGGTGGCGGCGCGGGCCACGTCGGTCGCCCTGCCGACGGTCTCCGGAGCTGCCTCTGCGGTGGGTTCGGACTCGTCGGGGTCCTCGCCCACCTCGGGGTCCTCGCCTGCCTCGGACTCCTGGCTGGACGAGGTGTCGGTGGCGGAGTCCTCCACGTCGGCGGAGTCGACGCCGTAGACGCGCAGCAGCACGATCACCACGCCGACGAGCACGGCTGCCCCGACGAGCCAGCCCAGGAGCGCCGTGCCACTGAGCCCCGTGCTGCCCGGCTCGTCGGCGAAGGGCAGCAGGTCCTCGGCGGGGTCCCACGGGGGCTCCGACCGAACCGGGACGGGCGTCGGAGCGGGCTTGCGGGCGGGCTTGCGGGCGGGCTTGCGGGCTGGCCTGGTGGCGGGCTCAGGGGGCGGGTGTGCGGGCGGGCGCCGCTTCCGGCACCGTCGCGACGACGGTCTCGGAGGCCGACTCGGGAGGCACCGGCGCCCCGATCCGGTGGCCGCAGTTGAGGCAGAATCGGCCCACGCCGAGCTCCGCCCCGCACCGCGCACACGTGTCCACGGGCCCACGATAGGGCGCGTACCCACGCGACGTGGAGGATCAGACCGCGATGTGAGGCACCTCGCCCTCGACCACGCGACGCGGGGCGAGCTCGACGATCACCATCGCGGCCAGCACCATCGACCCGCCGACGAGCAGGCGCGCGGTGAGCTGCTCGCCGCCCAGCCAGACGGCGAAGAAGGACGCGAAGACCGGTTCCATGCTCATGATCAGAGCACTGCGCGTGGGCGGCAGGTGGGCCTGCGCCCACGTCTGGGCGAGCAGGGCGAGGCCGCCGGCCACGACTGCCATGTAGATCACCGAGACCCAGTCGCTCGTGGTGTCGGGCAGCACGATCCCGTCGTGCACGGTCGACGCCGTGCACACGACGGCGATGACGATGATCTGCAGGATCGTCATGCCCAGGGCGTCCTGCACGGTCGACCACGCGCCGAGACCGACGATGTGAAGGGCGTAGAGGATCGCCGAGACCAGCGTGATGAACTCCCCGTAGCCGATGCTGAACCCGTCGAGGGCCAGCACACCGAGGCCGATCGTGGCGAGCACGACGGCCGCCCACGTGATCGGCGGGATCCGGGTGTGCAGGATGGCGGCGGCCAGCAGCGGGGTGAAGACGACGTACAACCCGGTCACGAAGCCGCTGACGCTGGCCGCGGTGTGGGCGAGCCCGGTGGTCTGCAGGATCTGTGCGAGGCCGTAGAGCAGGCCGAGGAGGGCGGCGTGCTTGCGCACCTCCGGAGAGAGCCGCGCCACCGCCTTCGGCGCGACCAGCACCAGCACCGCCGACGCGATCGCGAAGCGCACCGCGAGGAAGTCGAGCGCCGGCATCCGGTCGAGCAGGTCCTTGATGAGGAAGAACGTCGAGCCCCAGCACGCCGCCATCGCCAGCAGCGCGAGGGACGCCAGCCACGTGGTACGACGGGTGGGCTCGCTCACGCGGAGACCCTAGTGGCCCCCGGATCAGGAAGTCAGATCAGGAAGAGGGTGATGGTGCTGCCCTTGGGCACGTCGTCGCCCGCACCCGGGTCGCTGTCGAAGACGAAGCCCAGGCCGAGGTAGCCGTCGGCCTCCTCGGTCACCACGACGAAACCGAGCCCCTCGAGCAGCTCGGTCGCGGCCTCGACCCCCATGGCGCGGGTGCGCGGCACCTCGACCAGCTCGGGGCCCTTGGACACGACGAAGGAGACGGTGTCGCCCCGGAAGAGGGTGCCGGTGGTGGGGTCCTGGGAGATGACGTCGCCCTCCGGCACGGAGTCGCTGAACTCCTCGCCGGTGACCGACACCTCGAGCCCACGCCCCTCGAGCGCTTCCTGCGCGCTGGCGAAGGGCTTGCCCGTCCAGTCCTTGATCGCCAGCGGCTTGCGGCCCCGGCTCAGCACGAGGTCGACCGTCGCGCCGGGCTTGAGGGTCGTGCCGGCCTTGGGTGTGGTGCGGACGACCTGGCCCTCGGGCACCGTCTCGCTCCAGCGACCGACGCTCTCGCCGAACTCGAGGCTGGTCTCGGCCAGCGCGTCCTGGGCCTCGTCCTCGGTCATGCCGGCGAGTCGGGGTACGTCGTAGCGCTCGGGCCCCAGGGAGAGGACCAGCGTCACCTCGCCACCGTCGAGCACCTGGGCGCCCGGCTCGGGGTCGGTCGCGATCACGAGACCCTCGGCGACGTTCTCGGAGAAGGCCGGGTCGCCCACCCGGGGCACCAGCCCCGCGCTCTCGAGCTCGGCGCTCGCCGAGCTCTCGTCGAGGCCCAGCACCCCGGGTGTCGTGGTGTAGCGCGCCCAGCCGAACCACCAGGCGCCGACACCGACGCCGGCCACCAGCAGGATCGCGAGCAGCAGCGCCAGCGGGCCCTTCACGGACCGGCGCCGCGCAGTGGTCGGCACAGGTACGGCGCGGGTGGGGGCACGCGAGGGGCCGGTCCGGGGAGCAGCAGGCGGGGCGGGTGTGACGCGCACCGGCATCGTCGTGGGCGGTGAAGCCGCGGGTACGCCGCTGGGGTGGCGCTCGAGGGCGGTCGTCCGGTCGGGACTGCCGTCGTCGAAGAGCCCCGACGACTCGGGGTCGACCTCGGTCAGCAGCGCCAGCGCGGAGGCGTCGAACGAATCGGGGGAGGTGTGCTCGAGGTGGTCATCGGTGTCGTCGACGTGGGCGACGGCGGGACGCGGGGCGAGGTCGGCGGCCAGCTCGACGTCGGAGGCGAGGCCGTCGCGCAGGGCCGAGCCCACGCGGTGGAGGTGGTGCAGCAGCACCGAGGCGTCCGCCGGGCGCTGGCTGCTGTCGCGCGAGGTCGCGCGGGCGACGAGGGCGTCGACGTAGTCGGGGATGCCGGGCTGGGCGAGCGAGGGGAGGGGTACGTCGTGGTGGACGTGGCGGTAGGCCACCTGGATCGGCGACTCGCCCTCGTGGGGCTTCGACCCGGTGAGCAGCTCGTAGAGGACGACGCCGACGGCGTAGACGTCGGCGCGGGCATCGGCACGCCCGTCGACCACCAGCTCGGGCGCGAGGTAGGAGACCGTGCCGATGAGGACCCCACCGGTCGCGGTGTGCTGGGTGTCGGCGCTCACCGCCTTGGCGAGACCGAAGTCGGCGACCTTGACCTGCCCGCCGTGCTGCTCGTCGGCGATGAGCACGTTCTCGGGCTTGACGTCGCGGTGGATCAGGCCGGCCCGGTGGGCCGCGGCCAGTGCCGAGACGACCGGCTCCAGCAGGGCCAGTGCCCGCACGGGAGGCATCGGCGCCTCCTTGCGGATCACGTCACGCAGCGTGTGGCCGGGGACGTACTCCATGACCAGGAAGACGGTGTCGGTGCCGTCGGAGGTGTCGTCGCCCTGGTCGTAGACACCGACGACGTGGGGGTGGTTGAGGCGGGCGGCGGCGCGGGCCTCGCGCACGAAGCGTTGGGCGAACTCGTCGTCGTCGCCCAGTCCCGGGTGCATGACCTTGACCGCGACGGTCCGGTCCAGGCGGGTGTCGGTGGCCTCGTAGACACTGGCCATGCCACCGCGCGCGATCCGTGGCCCGATCCGGTAGCGGCGATCCAGCAGCCGTCCGACGAGGGGGTCGCCAGAAGCGCCGGGCGCCGCGGTGCGGGCGTGCTCGGGTGGCTCCACAGTTCGACCTCCAACACCGGACGGGGAAGGATCCGGCGCCACCATCGTACGGAAATCGTCCCTGCGGCAGTGCTCTGCACGCCTGCGGCGTGGCGAAACCCGCTGTCAGCCGTGCTCAGCAGGCCGCGGGGAACGAGCTCAGCTCGAAGGGGGGAGCCTTGACCGAGCGCTCGTTGGGAGCGCGCATCGACCAGTAGCGCATCCAGTCCATCTGCATCCGGGCCGGGTGCATGGCCTTGCCGTCCTTGGCACGCAGCTCGAACTTCAGCTGGCGGGGGACCGGGTCGAGCGCCGCCGCGCGCCGCTCGGTGTGGACCACGTGGGCGTCGACGAACCACGAGATGTGGTCCTTGGCGACCTCGACGGCGTAGGTGTGCCACCGGTCGTTCTTGAGGTGACGACCCTTGAAGCCGCGGAAGGAGTTGCCGGGAAGGGTGTGGATGTAGGACTTCACCGTGTTGGTGCCGACCGTGAAGTTCTCCAGGCCGATGTCGCGGCCACCGCAGTGCTGGTCGCGCGTGCCGCCGGGGACCAGCTCGGTGACGACCTTGTAGTTGTGGCCACCCGGCGTGGTGCCCAGCCGGCGGGCGCGCATGCGGATCTCCCAGCGGCCGTAGGTCTTGCCGGGGAGGTCGAGCTTGGCCGAGACGCTGCCCTTGCGGGTCGTCATCAGGGTGAGCATGCCGTTCTGGGTGCGGACGATGCCGCGACCCGACTTCTTCCAGAAGGCGGGCTTGCGACCGACGAACTCCTGGCGGAAGGTGCCGAACTGGTACCAGCCGAACGTGTTGCCGGCGTGGATCGGGCCGGGGGCGCCGTGCACGTGGTCCGCCGTGGCGGCAGGGGTCACGGCGGCGGGGGACAGCGTGAGCATCAGCAGGCCGGTCAGTGCGGCCGCCAGGGCGGAGCGGAGAGAGGGCATCGGGACACCGTACCGGCGTCGGCGGAGGTCACAAATCCCTGACGTCCTCGATCCTGACCTACGCTGCCTCCCATGACTGACGTGCCCCTCGCCGAGCGTGATCTCGCAGCCCTTGTCCCCGCGTGGCTCGACTGGAGCCAGACCGCGGCGGTGCTCGGCGTGACGCCCGCCAAGATCCGCACGATGATCCGTGAGCACGAGCTGGCCGCCGCGGTCTCCGAGCCGGGCGCCGGGCCCCGGGTCCCGGCCGACTTCATCCAGGACGGGCTCATCGTCAAGGGGCTGCCCGGCCTGCTGACCCTGCTCCACGACCGGCACTTCGACGACCGCGAGTGCATCGCCTGGCTGTTCAGCGACGACGACCTCCCGGGCCGGCCGATCGACGCGCTGCGCGAGAACCGCGGCAGCGAGGTCAAGCGCCGCGCGGCGGTGCTGGGCTACTGATGTCCGGGCGGCAGCGCTACCAGTGGCTGCTCCTGCTGCTCGTCGCAGGCGCGCTCCTCTGGTGGGTGCTGGCCGACGGTGGACAGGAGCCGGAGTCGGCAGGTACGTCGGACCCCTCCGCCCAGTCCTCGGCCTCGCCGTCGGAACCCCCGACGCACGAGCTCACCGCGACCGCCACCCCGACCATCGACCCGACGGTGGAGCCACCAGGAGGCATCGACCCGCACAGCGGGCTGCCGTTCGTGGAGCTGGCCGACCTGCCTCCCGAGGCGGCGCAGATGGTCGACCTCATCGAGCAGGGTGGCCCCTTCGCCGAGGAGGAGGACGGCGGGACCTTCCGCAATGACGAGGAGATCCTGCCCGAGGAGCCGCGCGGCTACTACCGGGAGTACACCGTCCCGACCCCTGGCTCGGACGACCGTGGCGCGCGCCGCATCGTGGCGGGCGAGGGCGGAGAGCTCTACTGGACCGACGACCACTACCAGTCGTTCTCGCGGATCAGGACGTGAGGCAGTGAGCGGACTGGCAGGCCTGCTGGCCGGACACAACGCCCCGGGCGTCTACCGCTGGCGGGGCACCTACGACGTTGTCGACGTACGCCACACGGTCGAGCACGCCGGCTGGGGCTTCGGCACCGTCGACGGTTGGACAACGGCCGGCACCAAGGCGGCGTTCCTGGCCGCGGTCGGCGAGACGCTCGACTTCCCCGACTACTACGGGCAGAACTTCGACGCCCTCTCCGACTGCCTCCACGACATCGGTGCCGGCACGGCGGGCGTCGTGCTGCTCTGGGACGGCTGGTCCACCCTGGCCCGCGCCGACGCGAAGGCCTTCAGCATCGCACTGAGCATTCTGGGCGAGCGGGCGCACGCGGACCGCGGCGTCCCCTTCGCGGTGCTGCTGCGGGGCGAGGGCCCGGACGTCGAGGGCGTGACCGAGCTCGACTGAGGTTGGTCAGACCGCGCGCTGCGTCGCTGCCGCGGCCAGCTCGGTGAGCACGCCACGGGCGTCGTCGTCGATGTCGGCGGACCCCAGGCTCGCGACGGCCCGGTCGGCCAGCTCACCGATCACCGCCTCGACCTGCTCGCGGGCGCCGGACCGGTCGATGATGCCGCGCAGGTCGTCGACGTCGGCGTCGCTCAGCGGCGTGCCGAGCGCGGCGTCGAGGCGTTGCGCGTCGGCCCGGGGCGCGGCGTCGAGCGCCAGCGCGACCAGCACCGTCCGCTTGCCCTCGACCAGGTCGTCGCCGGCCGGTTTGCCCGTGGTGGCCGGGTCGCCGAAGACGCCGAGCAGGTCGTCGCGCAGCTGGAAGGCCTCGCCCAGCGGGAGCCCGAACCGGCTGAGCTGCGCGATCTGGGCGTCGCTCGCACCGGCCAGCGCTGCGCCGATGTGCAGCGGCCGCTCGATGGAGTACTTCGCCGACTTGAACCGCAGGACCGTCATCGCGGTCTCCACGTCGGCGCGGCCACGCGCCTGCACCGACACGTCGAGGAACTGCCCGGCGATGACCTCGGTGCGGCACTGCTCGAAGAGGGTCAGGCCTGCGGCCACGTGGTCGGGCTCGAAGCCGCAGTGGCGCAGCATGTCGTCGGCCCACCCCAGCAGCAGGTCGCCGAGCAGGATCGCGGCAGCAGCGCCGTACTGCACCGGGTCGCCGCGCCAGCCCGTGGCACGGTGCTCGGCCTCGAACGCGCGGTGGGTGGCGGGACGTCCGCGCCGGGTGTCGGAGGCGTCCATGAAGTCGTCGTGCACCAGGGCGCTCGCGTGCAGCATCTCGAGGGAGGCGCAGGCGCGGGCGAGGGCCACCTCATCGGAGACGTCGGGACGGATGGCGCGGTAGCCCCAGTGGCAGAAGGCTGCGCGGAACCGCTTGCCGCCGCTCACCGACGTACGCGCCTCGACGATCAGCCGGTCGGCGTCGGGGCCCAGCGGAGCGAGGGTCATGGCCTGCTGGTCGAGGAACTCGTCGAGGACCAGCTGGACCCGGTCGCGGAAGTCGGCGGGGTCCCAGGGCGTCACGTCGGCGAGCCTAGCCAGTGGACACGGGGTCGTCGGCATCGAGGCGATCCGTAGGCTGTGGCCCATGAGTGCGGGACGTGGACTGAGCATGCGCGAGCTCCTGGAGCGCGGCGAGAGGTCGTTCTCCTTCGAGTTCTTCCCGCCCAAGGACGAGGCCGGGGAGGAGCAGCTCTGGCAGGCGATCACCGAGCTGGAGCCCTACGGCCCGACCTTCGTCTCGGTGACGTACGGCGCCGGCGGGGCGACCCGCGACCGCACCGTCGGCATCACCGAGCGGATCGCGCGCGAGACCAGCCTGCTGCCCGTCGCACACCTGACCTGCGTGGGCCACACGACCGACGAGCTCGCCACCATCCTCGACGAGCTCCACGTCGCCGGCGTACGCCACGTGATGGCGTTGCGCGGCGACCCGCCGGGCGGACCCGGCACACCGTGGGAGCCCACCGACGGTGGCGTCACCTACGCCAGCGACCTCGTGGCACTGATCCGCGATCGCGCCGACATGCGCATCGGGGTCGCCGCCTTCCCCGAGGGCCACGTCGACGCCGCCGACCTCGACCAGGACGCCCGCGTCCTCAAGGCGAAGTACGACGCCGGAGCCGAGTTCGCCGTCACCGAGATGGTCCTGCGGGCCAGCGACTACGTCGGGCTCGTGGAGCGGGCGGCCGCAGTGGGAGCCGACTTCCCGATCATCCCGGGCATCATGCCGATCCTGAACCTCCGCTCGATGGAGCGGATGGTCGAGCTGTCACGTCGCCAGCTGCCCGCCGAGGTCACCGATCGGCTGACGCCCTTCGCCGACGACCCGGCCGCGCTGCGCGCTGAGGGGATCGCGATCGCCACCGAGCTGTGCGAGGAGCTCCTCGCGGTCGGCGCGCCCGGCCTGCACTTCTACACGCTCAACCGCTCGAAGGCGACGCGCGAGATCTTCGCCAACCTGCGCATCACCGTCTGAGGCGCTGCCTGCTGCGCGGCCACTACCGTGTCGGCATGCGCACCGTCACCGTCACCGGATCCGGCACGAGCAAGGTCGCTCCCGACAGCGCCGTGGTGCGCGTCGCCGCCGTACGCCGCGGGCTCGGGGTCGCCGAGGCCCACGACGCCATGTCGGCCGACGCCGGTCGGGTCGTCGAGGTGGCGGCCCGCCACACCGAGCAGCGGCGCATCGCCTCCACCGGCATCTCGGTGTGGCCCTTCCACGACCACGAGGGCAAGCGCCAGGGCTACGAAGCACGCCACGGCTACGCCATCGGGTGTGCCGACCTGGCCGAGGCGGGTCTCCTGCTGGGCGAGCTCGCCCGCGAGATCGGAGACGGGCTCGCCGTCGACAGCGTGGGCCTGGAGGTCACCGACGACCACGGTGCGGCCGGCAAGGCGCGCGAGCTGGCCTTCCACGACGCCCGCGAACGGGCCGCGGCCCTCGCGCGGATGGCCGGCCAGGGACTGGGTGCGGTGCAGTCGATCGTCGAGGGCGGCGGTGCCTCCGACCATCCGCTGGGCTCGCCCAAGATGGCGATGATGCGCGAGTCCGGCGGTGGTCTCGAGCCCGGCGAGGCGTCGGTGACCACCACCGTCACGGTGGTGTGGGAGCTGGCCTGAGAGATCTCAGGCCCGCCCGACGACCTCCGCCACCAGCGCCGCACTGAGGCCGGTGAAGGGCAACCCCGAACCGGTCGTCGCGTGCGCACCGGCGGCCAGCACACCCGGGATCGGCGTGCGCGGCCCCAGCCGCTCGTGGCTCGTGCGCGGCCCGCGCCACAGCATCCCGTGCGGAGAACCGCCCCACCGCTCGACCAGGTCGCGAGGCGACCGGTCGACCCGGGCGACGACCTGCCGGCGCACGTCGATGCCCTGTCGGGCGAGGGCGAGCAGGGGGTCCTCGGCCAGGTTCCCCCGACCGACGACGGTCCACGCGGCAGCCCCGTCGGGAGCGCGCCCGCCCGTCCGCACCACCAGCAGCGGGTCGCCGTGCACCACGACCTCGTGCGGCAGGTCCGGGACCTCGCCCTCGAGGCCGACGTGCACGAGGACGGGCGGGATGGCCGGCATCGTCCGCTTCACGTACGACGCCAGCGCCGGCAGCCGCCGGGGATCGATGGCGACGACCACGACGTCGGCCGCGACCTCGCCGGTCGGCGTACGGACTGCGGCGACGCGGCCACCGGCCAGCACGAGGTCGACGGCGGGGGTGTCGGTCAGCACGGTGACGCCGCGGGTGGTGAGGCGCTCGGCCATCGCGGTGCCGAGCGCGGCCAGGCCGCCGGGGACGGTCCAGGAGCCGAAGCGCTGCTGGAGGTAGACGTCGACCCCGGCGTGCAGCGGCACGTTGCGCAGGTCGTGGCCGTCCATCACCGGGCCGTGGCCGGCGACGAGCCGCAGCCGCTCGTCGGAGAACACCCGGCGCAGCCGCTTGTGGAGCGACTCGCGCGCGCCGAGCAGGTCGGTCAGCTCGCGGGGGGCGACCTCGGCGTCGAACGGTCGCTCGAACCACTCCTTGCGCAGCACCTCCCACGCATCGCCGTACGACGCCACGTGGTCGACCCACTGCTGGCCGAGGCCCGGACCGAGCTCGTCGAACGCGGCGAGCTGGGCGGCCCGGGAGCCGCCGGGGAGCCGGACGCGGGAGCCGTCCTCGAACCGGTGCTCGCGCACGAGGTCGAGCGGCACGAGGTCGACCTCGCGCTCGAGCGGTCGACCGGACTTGCGGAAGAGGTCGCGGATGACGGCCGGGAGGAGCGTGCTGCTGGGTCCGGCGTCCCAGGCGAAGCCGTCGAGGTGCTCGGTCGTGAGGGCGCCGCCGAGCCCGGAGCTGCGCTCGAGGAGGGTGACGTCGTGGCCGAGCTTGGCGAGTCGGGCGGCTGCGGCCATGCCGCCGAAGCCGCCGCCGACCACCACCGCTCGAGTCACGGTCGCACCCTAGGCGAGGCGGTGGATCGGGTCCTTCTTCTTCCACCGGCGCCAGCCGCGGCGGATGAACCTGGCGACGACGTAGAGCATGCCCAGGCCGGCCAGCAGGAGGACGCCGGCGATGGCCGCGGCGGCCTGGGGGTTCTGGAGCGAGAACCAGACGACGCCCAGCACGGCCGCGTCCTCGGTGAGGCTCGCCGCGACGTTGGTGACCGGCTCGGGGGAGGAGTTGATCGCCAGCCGTCCGCCCGCCTTGACCAGGTGGCTCATGAGCGCCGTACCTCCTCCGACCCCGCCGAGGACGGCTTGCTCGAGGGTGGTGGCGTCGCCGGCGAGGAGGATGCCGATGACCGCACCGGCGGTCGGCCGGATGGCGGTGGAGATCGCGTCCCAGGTGGAGTCGATGTAGGGGATCTTGTCGGCGATGAACTCCATCGCGAAGAGGAAGCCGGCCACCGTGAGCACGTCCCAGCGAGCCAGCACGTCGGGGATCTCGGAGTAGGACCCGACCCGGTCGGCGATGCCCATGACGAGGACGACGAGGTAGGCGTTGATGCCGCTCGCCCATCCGCTCGAGAAGGTCAGTGACAGCGCGTCCACGGGCATCCTCAGCCCTCCGGTCCTGGTCGACCTGCACCTCGACGGCGCCCGTCATCGCGAGCAGCTCGTCGTACGTCGTGGAGAAGACCGAGGCCGGGTGGCCGGCGGCGGCCCAGACCACCTCGTGTCGGCGCAGCCACGGGTCGATCCACGTCCGGATCGGCGCCGGGTGGTCGATGGGGGAGACCCCGCCGATGACCTGGCCGGTGTGGCGTCGTACGAAGTCGGGGGAGGCCCGCGTGAGGCGGCCCACGCCGATGCGCTCGGCGACCGCGGCCGTGTCGACGCGGTGGGCGCCGGAGGTGAGGATGAGGACGGGTTCGCCCTCGGCGTCGAAGAGGAGGCTGTTGGCGATCGCGCCGACCTCGCAGCCGAGTGCAGCGGCGGCGAGTGCCGCAGTGTGGGCGCTGTCGGGCAGGATGACCACCTCACCCGTTCCGCCGCGTCGGGTGAGTTCATCCCTGAACGAGGTGATGGACGTGTGCTCGGTCGACATGATGCGAGCCTAGCGACGACAACGGATGAGCTGGAGGAGTTCCATGGCGCGCGACCTGCCGGGATCGGTGGTCAACAGCATGCGCATGCTGGGTCTGATCGTGGCGACCTCCGGGGTGATCGCGGTGCTGACCTGGCTGATGCGTGACGACGTCATCCTCGGTTGGGCGCAGGGCAACCCGTCGGCCCAGGAGATCCTGGCCCAGGGCGGGATCGAGCAGCTGCGCGAGAGCCCGATCGTGCCCGGGTTCGTGGCGCTGGCGGTCGTGGCCTTCGTCGGCTTCGCCGCCCTCGCCGCCGTGCTGGCCTCGTTCTTCGTCGGCGGCCACGGGTGGACCCGGCTCGTCCTGACGTGCACCGCCGGCCTCGGCGTGCTGGTGGGGGCGGTCTGCCTCGACAAGAACCTGCCGACCGTCTTCGTCGTGCTCTCCGCGGTGATCATCGTGGAGGGGCTCGCCCTCATCTTCTTCCTCTGGCGCCGCGAGACCACGACCTACCTCCGCGAGGTCTGAGCGCTCCTCCCGCACTCGCCGGCCCCGTCTCGTCCCAGCCCTTGACGGGCTGTCGGTGGAGGGGAGTACCGTTCGGAGTGTTCGAACAAATGTTCGATGCGACCCGGGTGGCGGTGACCTCGACCCCCATCACCACCCGGGTCGGCCCCGGGGTCGACGGATGTGCTGGGAGGCGCGATGAGGCAGTACGACGACCCCGTTGAGGTGCGACGAGGCGAGACCGAGGGTCCCGAGCAGTTCCTCTGGCGGGGACGGCTGTGGAAGGTGCGGGCCGTCGTGGCCCACTGGGTGGAGACCGGGCCGTGGTGGCAGGGCAGCTCCGACCTGGTCGCCGAGCGGGAGCTGTGGCGGGTGGAGGCCGGCCGCGGGGCGCAGGTCGTCATGCGGGAAGGGGGCGAGGACAACGTCGGCGTCTTCGACCTGTCCTTCGACTGGACCGACGGCCGCTGGCAGCTCGTCGGATGCCTGGACTGAGGTGCACGCCATGAGTCCCCACACCCTCCCCGCCACCACCCACTCCTACCTCGAGCGGTCCGCGACCTCGCTGCGCGACGCGATCACGGCCCGTGACGTCCCGACGCGCTATGCCTGCGCCCACGTCGCCGCCCTCTGTGCCGCGGCCGCCCTGCTCTCGGCCCGGGCCCGCCCGGCGCCGCGGGCGCGCCGGCAGAAGAACGCCTGGGTCCTGCTGGCCGAGGTGGCACCCGAGCTGGCGGAGTGGGCGACCTTCTTCGCCGCCGGTGCCGCCAAGCGTGCCGCCGCCGAGGCCGGGTCGACCCGGGCCGTCAGCGAGCGCGAGGCCGACGACCTGGTGCGCGACGCCGACCGGTTCCTGGCTGTCATCGAGCAGGCTCTCGGTCTGGTTCCCCACGCCAGTGTCGCCTGACCCGTTCGTCCATCTCCACGTCGCCTCCGGCTACTCCTTGCAATACGGCGCGTCCCTTCCGGACGTGCTGGTGGAGCGGGCGGTCGAGCAGGAGATGGACACCCTGGCCCTCACCGACCGCGACGGCACCTACGGCGCGGTGAAGTTCGTCCGCGCCTGTCGTGCGGCAGGCATCCGACCGGTGCTGGGGGTCGACCTGGCCGTCGACCTCGTCCGGGCCCGACCGGCAGCGCCCGGCCCCTCGTCGTACGCCGGTGCGGGGCGGGGCGGTCCGCGACCTGTCGCTCCAGCAGGGCGGCAGCGCGCGGGTCACGTTCCTCGCCAGCGGCAAGGCGGGCTGGGCCGCGCTGTGCCGGATGGTCTCGGCGACCCACCTGGCCGGGGAGCGTGGCCGCCCGGTCGCCACCGCCGACCTGCTGGCGCCCCGCCTGGCCGGCGGTGACGTGCTGGTGCTGCTGGGGCCGTCCTCCGCGCTGGGTGCGGCCGCGAGCCGGCGCCGCGACGACCTGGGGCTGGCGGCCATCGAGCCGTGGCTGGGCCTGGTGCCGCGGGAGAACCTCATCGTGGAGCTGATCTCCCACCGCCTCGGCGCGCGCGCGGGCGACTGGGGGCCCGGCACCTCGCCGCACGCCGCCCGGATGGCCGGCATCGCGCGGACGGCGGGACTGTCCACGGTGCTGACCAACGCGGTGCGCTACGCCGACCGTCTCGACGCCCCCACCATCGACGTCCTCGACGCGGCCCGGCGCCTGGTCCCGCTCGGGTCGGCCGCCCTGCGCGACATCGGCCCCGGCACCAGCCGTGGCAACGCCGAGGGCTTCCTCAAGTCCGGCAAGCAGATGCACGAGATCGCCGAGGAGATCTGCCGGCTGGCCGGACTGGCCAGCGACAGCGAGGACGAGGCCAGGCGCCTGGTCGCCCGGACGCGCGCGGTGGCCGACCGGTGTGCGCTCGACCCGCGCAGCGACCTGGGCATCGGTGAGGTGCACTTCCCCGAGTTCACCCTCTCCGACACCGGCGCGTCCTCGGCCGACGTGGCGCTGCGTCGCCGGTGCGAGGCCGCGATCGGTGGCCGCTACGGCAGCGCGCCGCGCATGCGCATCTGGACGCGTCTCGACCAGGAGCTCGAGACGATCAGGGTGCTGGGCTATGCCTCCTACTTCCTCACCGTCGGCGACGTCACCGACCTGATCGGCCAGATGGGCATCCGTCGCGCGGCCCGCGGCTCGGGAGCCGGCAGCCTGGTCAACTACCTCCTCGGCATCTCCGGGGTCGACCCGATCCGCCACGGCCTGCTCATGGAGCGCTTCCTCTCACCGCTGCGCGCCTCGCTGCCCGACATCGACGTCGACGTCGAGTCCGCCCGGCGCGAGGAGGTCTACCGCGCGATCCTCGACCGCTACGGCGGCGAGCGGTGCGCCTGCGTGTCGATGATGGACACCTACCGCGTCCGGCACGCCGTCCGCGACGTCGGCGCCGCCCTCGGGATGCCGCCGGGAGAGGTCGACGCGATCGCCAAGTCGTTCCCCCACATCCGGGCCCGTGATGCCCGGCTCGCCCTGCGCGACCTCCCCGAGCTGCGGGCCAGCGGCCTGGGCGACGGCGGCCTCGACCGCTTCTTCGGCCTCGTCGAGCGCCTCGACGGGCTCCCGCGCCACATCGCGATGCACCCCTGCGGCGTGCTGCTCTCCGACACCACCCTGCTCGACCGCACCCCGGTCGAGTCCTCCTACGCCGGCTTCCCGATGAGCCAGTTCGACAAGGACGACGTCGAGGAGCTCGGCCTGCTCAAGCTCGACGTGCTGGGCATCCGCATGCAGTCGGCGATGGCCCACGCGGTCGCGGAGGTGGCGCGTGTCGACGGCGTCAGGATCGACCTCGACGACGAGGTGCAGGTGCCCTTCGACGACGACTCGACCTACTCGATGATCAGCCAGGCCAAGACGCTGGGCGTCTTCCAGATCGAGTCGCCGGGCCAGCGCGAGCTCGTCGGCAAGTCCGGCATCGAGTCCTTCGACGACATCATCACCGACATCTCCCTCTTCCGACCCGGGCCGGTCAAGAGCGACATGATCACCCCCTACCTCGAGGCCAAGCAGGGCTGGAAGGCCGCCCGCTACCTCCACGACGACCTGCGCCCGATCCTCGAGCAGACCCGGGGCGTGGTGGTCTTCCACGAGCAGGTGATCGAGATGATCGCGCTGTTCGCCGGGGTCTCCTACGCCGAGGGCGACGAGAAGCGCCGCGCCATGGGCGACACCGAGGGGATGGCCGAGACCAAGGCCTGGTTCTTCCCGCGCGCACTGGCCCAGGACTACGACCTCGCCCTGGTGGAGAAGGTGTGGAAGGTGCTGGAGGCCTTCGCCTCGTTCGGCTTCTGCAAGGCCCACGCGGCCGCCTTCGCCCTCCCGACCTACCAGTCGGCCTGGCTCAAGGCGCACTGGCCGGCCCACTTCCTCTCCGGGGTGCTGACCCACGACCCCGGGATGTATCCCAAGCGCCTGATCCTCGACGACGCCCGGCAGTTCGGGGTCGGGGTGCTGGGCCTCGACGTCAACGCCAGCGCGTCGTCCTACGTCGTGGAGCAGAGCGAGGGAGGTCACGCGATCCGGCTCTCGCTGACCGACGTCAAGGGCATCAGCGAGGCCGAGGTCGTCCGCATCGTCTCGGCCCGCGACGGCACCCCCTACGCCTCGCTGTCCGACTTCTTCCACCGGGCCCGGGTCTCGCGCCCGGTGCTCGAGCGGCTGGTGCTGGCCGGCGGGTTCGACCGGGTCTACGGCATCGGCTCCGGAGCCCAGGCGGTGCACCGGCGGGGGCGGGTCACCCGCCGCGACCTGCTGCTCCAGGTCGCCGAGCTCGACCTCCACGCCCGCGCCCTCGACCGCGCGTCACGGGCCAGGGGTCGCGGCACGGCCGGGAGCAGGAGCCGGGTGCCGCTGCCGGCGACGACCCGGGCCGCCGACGCGGCCGGTCGCAACAGCTCGGACCCGACCACACGTGAGGAGACCCGCGAGGGTGTCTGGGCCCAGGCCGCCAGCCAGTCGCGGGCCGCCCGCCCGGCCGTCGCGGCCGAGTCGGTCCAGCTGACCCTCCACCTGGGCGACGAGCCCGGCGAGCCGGGGGAGCGGCCCACCGGCCTGCCCGAGATGACCACCCTCGAGCGCATGCGCGCCGAGCTGGAGATCCTCGGCCTCGACGTCAGCCAGCACGTCATCACCACCTACGACCCCTTCCTCGACGCGCTCGGGGCGACCCGCAGCCGCGACCTGCTGAGCCGACGCAGCCGCGCGCAGCTGCTGGTGGCCGGGGTGAAGGTCGCCACCCAGACCCCGCCGATCAAGTCCGGTCGACGCGTGGTGTTCCTGACCCTCGACGACGGCACCGGACCGGTCGACGCCACCTTCTTCGAGGACGCCCAGGGGCCCTATGCCGCGACCGTCTTCTCGTCCTGGCTGCTGCTGGTGCGCGGAGAGCTGCGTCGCACGGGTCGCCGGGGCGTCTCCCTGCGGGCGACCGGCGCCTGGGAGCTCCCGGCCCTGCACGCGCTGTGGCAGAGCGGCCGCACCAGCGAGGAGGGGCTCGAGCTGGTCCGTGCCGAGCTGGCGCGGGTGCCCGAATCCATCGGCGAGGAGCCGATCCAGCGGCGGGTGCTCGTCCACACCAGCGGGTTCCAGATGTCCCCCTATGCCGACATCAAGCCGGCCGGCGACTCCGTCAAGGACGTGGCCCGCAAGCTGTGGCACCGCAGTCCGGGGAGCCCGGGATGACCACCCCACTAGGGTTGTCCCCATGCCGCAGCCCCCTGCCAGCGTCCCTGCCAGCGAGCGTCGCCAGTCCGTCCGCACGGGCGTGGTGTGGGACGGCGTACGCCGGGTGCTGGAGGACGGTTCCTTCCACGAGCAGCAGGCCCGCATCATCGACATCGGCGGTGGCACCGGCGGTTTCGCGGTGCCGCTGGCCGAGCTGGGCCACCGCGTCCAGGTCATCGACCCCAGCCCCGACGCCCTCGCCTCCCTCGACCGTCGTGCCCGCGAGCAGGGCGTCGCCGACCGGGTCACCGGCCAGCAGGGTGACCTGTCCGACCTGGCGAGCCTGGTCGACGAGGCCGACCTCGTGCTGTGCCACGGCGTCCTGGAGATGGTGGACGACCCCGCCGCGTCCCTCGCGGCGATCGCCGGCGTGCTGCGCCCCGGTGGTCACCTCAGCCTGCTCGTCGCCCAGCGCCACGCAGCCGTCGTGGCCCGGGCGATGGCCGGCCACTTCCAGGCCGCCCGCGAGCTCCTCGACAGCGACGGCTCCGCCTCGAGCGGACGGGGTGGGCGCCGCTTCACCCACGACGAGGTCGTCGGCCTCGTCACCGCGGCCGGGCTCTCCCCGGCGGCCGTCCACGCCGTACGCGTCTTCGCCGACCTGGTGCCCGGCAGCCTCCTCGACCTCGAGCCCGGCGCGACGGCTGCCCTGGTCGAGCTCGAGCGGGCCGTGTCGACCCGCCCCGAATATCTCCCCCTCGCCGCGCAGCTGCACGTCATCGCCAGCCGCTGATCCCGCCCGGGGTCGCACCGGGGCGACCCGATGACCGGGACCCCGATCCTCCACGTCGACATGGACGCCTTCTACGCCTCCGTGGCGCTGCGCGAGCGCCCCGACCTGGTCGACCAGCCCGTGGTGGTGGGGGGAGGCGGTCGCAGCGTCGTGCTGGCCGCCAACTACGTCGCGCGCCGCTACGGCGTGCACTCCGCGCTGCCGATGTCCCGCGTACGCCGACTGTGCCCGCACGTCGTGGTGCTCGCGCCCGACTACGACACCTTCATCAGCGTCTCGGCCTCGGTGATGGAGACCTTCCGCGAGGTGACCCCGGTGGTGGAGGCGATGTCGCTCGACGAGGCCTTCCTCGACGTCCGCGGCTCGGTGCGACGCCTCGGTCCGCCGGCCCGGATCGCCGAGCAGCTGCGCTCGACGATCCACGACGAGCAGGGGATCACCTGCTCGGTGGGGGCGGCGGCGTCGGTGTCGGTGGCCAAGCTCGCCAGCAGGAGGGCCAAGCCCGACGGCGTGCTCGTCGTGCCGCCCGCGGAGGTGACCTCGTTCCTGCACCCCCTCGACGTCGGTGAGCTCTACGGCGTGGGGGAGAAGACGCAGGCGCTGCTCCACCGTTTCGGTCTGCTCACCGTCGGCGACGTCGCCCACACCCCGCTGCGCACCCTCCAGCGGGCGGTCGGTGTCCACCTGGGCCGCGAGCTCCACCACCTGGCCTGGGGCACCGACCGCGCCGAGCTGACCCCGCGCGCCGGTCCGCACGAGCCCGAGCGCTCGATGGGCGCCGACGAGACCTTCTCCCGCGACACCGACGATCGCGAGGTGATCGTGCGTGAGCTGCTGCGCCTCTCGGCGCGGGTGGGCGGCCGGATGCGGGCGGCCGACGTGGCGGGCCGCACCGTCACCCTCAAGATCCGCTTCGCCGACTTCACCACGATCACGCGCTCGCGCACCCTGCCCGAGGCGACCGACGTGACGGTGGAGATCCACCGCGCGGTGACCCGCCTCTACGACGCGCTCGGACTGCAGCGCGCTCGGTTGCGCCTGGTCGGAGTGCGGGTCGAGGGGCTGGTCCCACGCTCCTCGGTGCACCGCCAGCTGGTGCTCGGCGAGCCCGAGCACGGGTGGGCCGAGGCCGACCGTGCGGTGGACCGGGCCATCCGCAGATTCGGTTCGGCGGCGGTCCGGCCGGCGAGTCTGGTGTGAATTTGCGGGGACGCCTACCGTCCGCGCACCAGCGTGCCTAGACTTGCGCCATCAGATGAGGAGGAACGGTGGAACTCTCCGAGGAAGAACTGCGACTGCTCGAGCAGATGGAGCGCGCCCTCGTCGAAGAGGACCCCAAGCTCGCCTCGACCCTGAGGGGTACGTCCTTCCAGCGCGCGGCCCGTCGCCGGGCGATCCTGGGCGGCGTCGTCCTCCTCGTCGGCATCGCCCTTCTCGTCGGTGCGGTGCTCCTGGACCTCACTGCGCTGCTGCAGACGATCATGGGTGTGCTGGGCTTCGTCGTGATGCTCGGCGGCGCCGTCGTGGCACTGACCTCGATCCGCGCACCCGGCACTCCTGCCGCCACCGTGCGGGCATCGGGTCGCTCCGGGCTCGGCGTCGTCGACGGTGGTCGTCCGCACCGTCCCGCCCGCCAGCGTTCGCGTGGCTCCTTCATGCAGCGCATGGAAGAGCGTTGGCGCCGTCGCCGCGAGCGCGGTCTCTGACCGGACGGTCTGGCCACGCGCTCGGGCGGTGAGTCGAGCCGCTTCCGATCCGCGAGAACCGGCCTCACTCACCGCTCAGCAGCGGGAGAGACTGGTCAGCCGACCATCTCGTCGACCGTACGCGCGTTCTCGAGGTCGGTCGACGACGGCTCAGGCTGCGTCGCGCGGGGCCGGCGGCGCAGACCCCGACCCACGACCGACGCGGGCCACCAGGTCGCACGGCGTACGGCACGGGGGCTGACGCCGGCGATGAGGGACTCCTCGACGAGGAGCGCGTCGGCGTGGAACTGCTCGGCGGTGAAGGACTCCGGATTGCGGGAGTAGCGCGAGCGCTCGAGCGCCATCGTCAGCCGGTCGAGTGCGTGCGCGGCCTCGGGAGCCTGGTCGCGGCCCCGTCGGGGGCGGTCGGGCCGGTCGCGGCCCGACACGGGCCGGGCGAGCAGGCGTCCCACCCAGTCGCCGGTCCGGCGCGGTGAGCGGCCGCTCGGCCAGGCGTGGCCGAGGTCCACGGCGACGGCGCGCAGCTCGTCCCAGATGTCCTCGATGCCGCCGTCCAGGCGCCGGCGGCGGCGGGCACCGCGCACCAGGCGCGGCACGAGCAGCAGCAGCACCACCAGGGCGAGGCCCAGGACGCCCAGCACGATCTGTCCCCAGGGGATCGAGGAACCGTCCTCGTCGGCGGCTGACTCGTCGGCGCCCGGAGTCTGGCCGCGCTCGGGGAGGAGCTCGGTCGACCGGCTCGGGCTGGGGGACGACGTCTCGGGGGCGGGCGCGAACTCTGCGGCTGTGTAGTCCGGGACGTTGCCCGCTCGGTTCTGCGGGGTCGGCTCGAAGCGGACCCATCCGGAGCCGGGGAAGTAGAGCTCGGGCCAGGCGTGCAGGTCGTGCGCGGAGTACTCCCACGACCCGTTGGTGGAGCGCTCGGGCTCGAGGAAGCCGACCGCGACCCGGCTGGGGATGCCCAGCACGCGGGCCATGATCGCCATCGAGGCGGCGAACTGCTCGCAGTAGCCGACCCGGTCCTCCAGGAACGCCAGCAGGTCGGCGCCGCCGTTTCCGGCCGACTCGACCTGGCCGATGTCGTAGCGGAAGCCGCCGTCCTCGCGGAACCACTGCTGCAGGGTCTGCGCCTTCTGGAAGCGCGTCGGGGCATCCGCGGTGACGCTGGCAGCGAGGCGACGGATCTCGTTGTTGAGACTCGGGGGCACGTCGGTGAAGATGCCGGGCACCGCCCCGGCGCCGGAGACCGCGGAGTTCATCGACTCCGCGTCGTAGGTCAGCTGGGCGCCGGTGAAGTCGTAGTTCAGCTCCGCTGCGGTGACGTCGTCCTGCGCGGCGATGAAGTCGCGCGTCGACACGTCGTAGCGCCAGTCGGTCCCCGCCGCGATCTGGGTGACCTGCGGCATGGTCGGGAGCCAGGTCGAGTCGAAGTCGGGACCGACGCGGATGCTGTACTTGAGCTCGCGGCGCGGCACCGAGACCGCGACGCCGTCGAGCGGGGGCAGGGCGCCGGTGGCGCTCTGGGTGCTGGGGATCTCGCGATCGCCAGGCGTCCAGGTGGTGCCGTTGAAGTTGGCGAGCACCGAGTAACGCAGGTACGTCGGCTTCGGGCCAGGTGTCGTCACCCACAGCAGCGGGATGTCCTGGCCGCGACTCAGGTCGCGGCGCAGGTCGACCATCGGGTCCTTGACCTCCACCTCGCGGGTGCCGGGGCCGTTGCCCTCGAAGACGCTCATGCTCATCGTCGGTACGGCGGCGGGGAGCAGCGACGGCCAGGGCGATGGCGCCGGCGCCGAGGGCGACGGCGGTGTTGCCGATCGCGCCGGTGCGGACGGAGAACGACCCCGTGTCGTCGTCGGCCGCGCGGCCCCAGCTCGCGAGGTGGTCGCTGTGCTGGATGAAGACGAGGGCGAGGAAGAGCGCGGCGACCACGATGAAGATCCACCACGACACGGCCTCGCCGGTGACCGCGACGGGCAGGGTGTACGCCGTCAGCAGCACGAGCCCGGACACCGGTGCCCGTCGCAGGGTGCAGGCGATGACGTCCATCAGGAACACCACCAGCGCGCCGCCGATGAGCAGCAGCGGGTGCACGGGAGGCACCCCGGGCTGCACGGGTGCGGCGAAGGACCTCGACGTCTCGACGGCGTCCTGGACGGCGTTGACGAAGGTGTCGACGTTGGCCGGGGTCGGGAGCGGGGACCCGGTGATCGTGCCGAGCACGAGCAGCGCGCCGACGACGAACTGGCCGAGGACGATGGCGGCGAGCGGCAGGCGGGCCCACCGGGCGAAGGCACCCATCGCGCCGAGCACGACACCGATGAAGAGGAGGGGAATGGCGACCTCGGCGAAGTCGGCGGTCAGGACGCGCCACGACAGCACCGTGGTCCACGCGGCCAACATCGCGATGGCGGCGATGCGCAGCTGGTGGGGGAGGCTGCTCCAGCTCGCCCTCATCGGCCGGCCCCCAGCGGCGCGGCGGCCCGGCTCTTCATCAGGCCCAGCTCCTGCCAGGCCACGTCGAGGCGGTCGCGCGGTCCGAGCGTCACCGAACGCCAGCCGGACGCAGTGAGATGCGTGGCCGTGCCTGGTCCGGGCTGCACCGGCAGGTGCGGCGCCCAGGCGTCGACGTCGAGGGCGATCGCCAGGCTCGACGACGCGTGGTGCTGGAGGCGTCGCAGGAAGGGCAGGTCGCCCTCGCCGAGTCCGCCGAAGATGCCGATGGTGAGCCCGCCGTGCCCCGGCTCGGCGAGCCACTGGGTGTCGGGTGCTGGGCGGTGGTCGAGCTGCACGACGGCCAGCGCCTCGAGGAGCGGGATGGTGCTGGCCTCGGCCGTGTGGGAGTGCCACTCGGTCTCGCGACTGTCGCCCGAGGCGGTGACGAGCCGGACGGTGTAGCCGTGGTGCGTCAGGTGGACGGCGATGGAGGCGGCGGCGGACACGGCGCCCTCCAGCGAGCTCGCCGCACCCTGCCCGCGGTGGGAGGTCCCGCGGTTGTCGAGGAAGACTGTCGCCCGCGACTGCCAGGGCTGCTCCTCGCGGCGCACCATCAGCTCGCCGACGCGCGCCGAGCTGCGCCAGTGCACCCGCCGCAGGTCGTCGCCCCGGCGGTACTCGCGCACGGTGACGTCCTCGGCGCTGCCGGTCGCGAACGCCCGCGGCCGGTTGTCGCCCGAGCCGGTCCAGGCGCCGCCGAGCGGGATGTTGGGCAGGGATACGGTGCGGGGCGTCACGGTGAGTCGGGTGGTCGCGTGGAACGTACGACCGAGCTCCACGAGCCCGAACGGGTCGGTCACCCGGACCGCCATCGGGCCGATGTCGAACTGGCCACGCAGCTCGGAGCGCACCTGGTAGGTCGCGTGCCGTCGCCACCCGTGGCCCAGTCCCTCCAGGACGAACCGGGGTCGGGTGCCCAGGACGTAGGGCAGTCGCTCCTCGAGCATCAGCACGCCGGTGGGGGTGCGGGCCTCGTTGGAGACGGTGAGCTCAACGGTGGCGGGTTGGCCGACGGTGACGAGCTGGGGCGAGACCGTACGGACGAGAGCCAGGCGGTAGCGCGACCGCCCGACCCACCAGGCGGTGAGCAGTGGCAGCGCGGCGATCAGGACGCCGATCCGCACGACCGAGGGGTGGCCCACCACGATGGCTGCGGCGATCGTCGTCAGGCCGGCAGCCAGGAACGCCCGTCCGCGGACGGTCAGTGCCGAGAGCGCCTCACGCACGAGCGTCGGGGACCGGCACCGACTCCACGATCCCGGTGAGGATCGCAGCGGTGGTGCGTCCGCTCATGGTGGCCTCGACGTTGGGCAGCAGGCGGTGCGACAGCACGGGGCTGGCGATGCCGTGGATGTCGTCGGGCAGGACGTAGTCGCGACCCTGCGTGGCCGCGACGGCCTTGGCGGCCCGGACCAGGTGCAGCGTCGCCCGGGGTGAGGCGCCGAGGTGCAGGTCGGGGCTGACCCGCGTGGCCGTGGTCAGTGCGACGGCGTAGCGGTGGACGGCGGAGGAGACGTGCACGGCGGCGACGATGTCGATCACCTTGCGGATCTCTCCCGCGTCGGTGACCGGCTCGAGGTCGTCGAGGGGGTTGCGGGCGGTGTGGCCCTCCAGCATGGCGATCTCGGCCGCCTCGACGGGGTAGCCGACCGACACCCGCGCCATGAAGCGGTCGCGCTGTGCCTCGGGGAGGGCGTAGGTGCCCTCCATCTCGATCGGGTTCTGGGTGGCGATGACCATGAAGGGCTTCTCGAGCATGTAGGTCGCGCTGTCGACGGTGACCTGGCGCTCCTCCATGGCCTCGAGCAACGCCGACTGGGTCTTGGGGGAGGCACGGTTGATCTCGTCGCCGACCACGATGTTGGCGAAGACGCCGCCTGGCCGGAACTCGAACTCTCGGGTGTCCTGGTTGAAGATCGAGACGCCGGTGACGTCCGAGGGCAGCAGGTCGGGAGTGAACTGGATCCGGCGCACGGTGCAGTCGATGCTGCGCGCCAGCGCCTTGCTGAGCTGGGTCTTGCCGACGCCCGGGACGTCCTCGATGAGGAGATGGCCCTCGGCGAGCAGCACGACCAGAGAGGCGTTGACCACGTCCGGCTTGCCGGTGATGACGCGCTCGATGTTCTGCCGGACGGCGCCCGTCACCCGCCTGACGGTGTCCAGATCGGGTGCCTGCCCGTATGCCGCAGTGGTCACGTCTCGCTCATCCCCTTGCTCGCGCTGACACCACCGTATGTGGTGCGCGCAACATACCCGCCGGCACACGAGCGGTGCCCTCGAATCGGCGCCGGACCGGGCCGGATGCTCCCGTTCCCCACCGTTCTCCCCACTTTCCACCACCACGCGTCGCAGGTTCCCCCACTGGCGCCCCACCAGGGCTCGCCGAGAGCGGATTGAGCGTGGATCGCGCCGGATCCTCCGCGGAACGACGAGGGGCAGAACGCCGCCGACGCGCGAAATTGCCCGCCGCAACACGCTCGATCTGGTTGACGGTGGAGCGAAGTGGGGTAATGTGGGGCGAAGTGGGGGACAGGGTCGATCTGCCCGCCGAGCGAGCTGGAGGTGCCGGATGTTCTTCGGCACCTACACGCCCAAGCTCGACGAGAAGGGACGCCTCTTCCTCCCCGCGAAGTTCAGGGACGAGCTGACGGAGGGACTCGTGGTGACCAGAGGTCAGGAGCGCTGCCTCACCGTCTGGTCGCTGGAGGACTTCGGGAAGCTCACCGACCGTCTCCGCGAGGCGCCGGTCACCCAGAAGAGCACCCGTGACTACGTCCGCATGTTGTTCGCCGCCGCCAGCCAGGAGGTGCCGGACAAGCAGGGCCGGATCAACATCCCCGGTCCGCTGCGCGACTACGCCTCGCTCCGCAAGGAGTGCGTCGTCATCGGGTCGATGAACCGGATCGAGATCTGGGACCCGACGGCCTGGGCGAGCTACTCCGAGGACCAGGAGCAGAAGTTCTCCGAGCTGAGCGACGAGGTCTTCCCCGGCATCTGAGGTCGCACCACCCGGACCTGCACCACCTGACAAGTCAACAGCTGACGACGACCCGTATCACCAGGTCTCGAGCCCGCTCTCTCGCGTGCCATCTGGGGCACTTCCCCGGCACCAGAGGGCCAACCCAAAAGCAGGGAGCGGGCAGGGACCTGGTGCGGCGGCTCGCCTCGTGCCACACGACGGGGAGTGTCAGCCGCACCGCCAGCTCCAGCCACACCGCACCACGCACCGTCAGCAGCACTCAACGAGTACAGCACTCAATCAACGCAGTGGGGTCGAGACCATGAGCACCACCCACCACCTGGGGCGCACCCCGACGGCACCGCCGTCACGGGTGCGCGACCAGGCGCGTGAGGTCGCGGCGCTCATCGCCTTCTCCGCCGCCGCCGCGTCGTGCCTGGCCTTCGCCCTCCTGCTCCTGGTCCACCTGGGACAGCAGGGCTGACTCGATGATCACTCCCAGCCACGCCCCGGTGCTCCTCGACCGGGTCGTCGCCCTGCTGGCGCCTGCGATCGCGGCCCCGGGCGCCGTCCTCGTCGACTGCACCCTCGGGCTCGGCGGCCACAGCGAGACCGTCCTCGAGCGCCACCCCGAGGTCCGGGTGATCGGCGTCGACCGCGACCCCACGGCGCTGTCGATGTCGACCGAGCGCCTCGCCCGCTTCGGCGACCGGTTCACCGCCGCGCACGCGGTCTACGACGAGCTCCCGCAGGTGCTGACCGAGCTCGGCCTCGGCCACGTCGACGCGGTCTTCTTCGACCTCGGTGTCTCCTCGATGCAGCTCGACGTCCGCGAGCGCGGCTTCGCCTACTCCGAGGACGCACCCCTCGACATGCGGATGGACCCGACCACCGGGCCCACCGCGGCCGACGTGCTCAACACCGCCACTGCCGCCGAGCTCACCCGGATCCTGCGCGAGTACGGCGAGGAGAAGTTCGCCAACAAGATCGCGCGCGCCGTCGTACGCCGTCGCGAGGAGCAGCCGTTCACGACGAGCGCCGACCTCGTCGAGCTCCTCTACGCGACCATCCCCGCGCCCGCGCGACGGACGGGTGGACATCCCGCGAAGCGCACCTTCCAGGCGCTGCGGATGGAGGTCAACGACGAGCTGGCCGTGCTGCGTCGGGCGATCCCGGCCGCGATCGACGCGATCGGCGTCGGCGGACGCGTCGTCGTGGAGTCCTACCACTCCCTCGAGGACCGGCTGGTCAAGCGGGCCTTCACCGAGGCGACCCGCCTCGACGTCCCTCCGGACCTGCCGTTCATCCCCGAGGGCAGCGAGCCGGCCCTCCGCCTCGTCACGCGGGGTGCCGAGCAGGCCGACGAGCACGAGATCGCCGAGAACCCCCGAGCAGCGTCCGTCCGCCTGCGCGCCGTCGAGCGCGTCCTTCCTCTTCCCGGCCCCTCTTCCCGCCACCGTCCGACTGGAGTCGTCAGATGAGCAGCCCCGCTGTGCAGCCCCGGATCCGCGTGCCGCGGATCGCCCAGGAGGCCGTCGACAAGGCGCGCCTCTCCGTCGTCCCGCGGGTACGCTCGCGCGCGCCGCGCGTGCCCTTCGTGACGCTGGTGAGCCTGGTGCTGGTCGCCGGAGTGGTGGGCCTGCTCCTCTTCAACACGTCGATGCAGCAGGCGTCGTTCGCCGCCGCGTCGCTGGAGTCGCAGGCCGACAACCTCGCGGCGCGCGAGCAGACGCTGCGGATGGAGCTCGACGAGCTGCGCAACCCGCAGCGGGTGGCGCTCCAGGCCCAGGAGATGGGCATGGTCATCCCGCCGGCGCCGGTCTTCCTCGACCTCGAGACGGGTACGACGAGTGGCGTCCGGGTGCCGGCCACCCGGGAGAACGCCATCCGGCTGCTGCCGCCGGCACCGGTCAAGCCCGCGATCCTCGCCCCCGCGCCGACCATCGTCGAGGTGCCGGCCGCGACTGACCCCGGAGACGACCAGCGCCAGGAGCACCGCCTCGGACAAGAAGAAGAAGAACAAGAGTCGGCGGTGACGACGGCGCGGCCCCGCGGCGGTAGGCCGTTCGCCTCCTAGATTTGTCGTGCCAGGCCCACCGAGGACGGAGTCACCCCACGTGTCGACCAACCGCACCAGGCGCGGAGCCTCCCGGGGCGCGCCGATGTTGCGTCTGCGGGCGGGGTTCGTCGTCATCGCGATGGTGCTGTCGTTCTTCGGCGCCCGGCTGGTCCAGCTGCAGGGCATCGACCCCAAGGCGTACGCCCCGATGGCGGCGGCCGAGGGTGCGGTCAAGGTGCCGCTGCTCGCCGAGCGCGGCGACATCCTGGACCGCAACGGCATCCCGCTGGCCGACTCCATCAAGGGCAAGATGGTCGTCGCCGACCCGACCCTGACTGCCGACGACGGTCCCGAGATCGCCCGGTTGCTGTCCGACCGGCTCTCCATCGACTACTTCAAGACGCTGGCGGCGCTGCGCGGACGGGACGAGGGCAGCAGGTTCGAGTACATCGCCCGCCGCGTGCCCAGCACCCTGGCCAGCGACACCGTGCTGGCCCTCGACGAGGCCGGCTTCGAGGGGGTCAGCCTGCGCGACGACCCGATCCGGGCCTACCCCAACGGTGACGTGGCGGCCAACCTCGTCGGCTACATGGGCACCGACGAGCCGCTCGGCGGCTTCGAGCGCACCTTCGACACCCAGCTCGCGGGCACGGACGGCGTGGCGACGTGGCAGTCCAACTCGCGCAAGGGCGTCCGGATCCCGCTGCGCGAGAGCAGCCTCACCGCGGCGAAGAACGGCGCGGCGCTGCGCACCACGATCGACCGCGACCTCCAGTGGTTCACCCAGAAGGTGCTGGCCTCGACGGTCTCGCAGTACCGCGCGCAGAGCGGTGCCGCGATCGTCATGGACACCCGCACCGGCGAGATCCTGGCGCTGGCCGACGTGCCGACCTTCGACGCCAACAAGCCGACCGACTCCGACGAGGACGACCTCGGCTCGCGCGCCCTCAGCGACACCTACGAGCCCGGCTCGGTCGAGAAGGTGCTCACCGCGCGTCGCTGATCGATGCCGGCAAGGCCTTCCCGCGCCAGCGCTTCAAGGTGCCCGGCATCCTGTCGCGCCAGGACCGTTCGATCGGCGACTGGTTCGACCACGGCACGATCCGGCTGACGCTCGCCGGCATCATCGCCAAGTCCTCCAACATCGGCACCGTGCTGGCCGCCGACGCGTTCAGCGCCGACCGAGCTCGTGACCTACCTCCAGAGCTTCGGCCTCGGGCACGAGGACCGACATCGGAGTCCGCGGCGAGACGCCCGGCATCCTCACCCCCGGTGAGGTGATGACGTCCCAGACCAAGGACCGGGTGGCCTTCGGCCAGTCGCTGTCGGTCAACGTCGTGCAGATGGCCGCGGCCATCAACACGGTCGCCAACGGCGGCGTGCGCGTCAGCCCGAGCATCATCAGCGGCTCCGCGGTCACCGATGACGGCGTCACCGTCGGCACCGACGTGGCGACCCGCACCCGCGTGGTCAGCAAGGTCGGCCGCCACGGGCACCGCCAAGATGATGGAGAAGGTCGTCGACCCCGAGGACGGCGTCGCACCGGCCGCGCAGGTCCCGGGCTACCTGGTCGCCGGCAAGACCGGCACCGCCCAGCGCGTCGACCCCGACTGCAACTGCTACAACGGCACCAGCGTGTCCTTCGGCGGCTTCGCGCCGGCCGACGACTCCCGGTTCACCGTCTACGTCGTCGTCCACGCCCCCAAGGTCGACGGCGGCGGTGGCTCGATCGCCGGGCCCGTCTTCTCGCGGATCATGGGCTACGTCCTCGGCCGCTACGGCGTCGCCCCCACCGACGGCAAGCCGTCGCGGCTGCCCGTCGAGTGGTGACTCGATACTCTCCGCAGGTGGACGAGACGAGTGTGACGCGGCCGCAGCAGCCGACGACGACGCCGGCCGTCGACCTCGCCGACTGGCTCGCCGGTCTCACCGACGTCGAGCGCCACGGCGACCTCGACACCGTCGTCACGGGCATCTCGCTGAGCACCGCGCGGATCCGACCGGGTGACGTGTACGCCGCCCTCCCGGGCACCCGCGCCCACGGTGCGGACTTCGCCGAGCAGGCCGTGGCCGCGGGAGCGGTGGTCGTGCTGACCGACCCGACCGGGCTGGAGCGCCTGCCCGGCGGCGTACCCGCCCTCGTCGTGGCGGAGCCCCGTCGCGTGCTGGGCCGGCTCGCGGCCCGGATCTACGGCAACCCGGCCGCCGACCTGACCGTCATCGGCGTCACCGGCACCCAGGGCAAGACGACCACCACCCGCATCCTCGAGCAGGGCCTCAGCGCCGCCGGCCTGACCGCCGCCGTCGTGGGCACGGTCGGCACCCGCGTCGCCGGGGTCGATGTGAAGACCCAGCTCACCACCCCCGAGGCGCCCGACCTCCACGGGCTCTTCGCGGTCATGCGCGAGCGCGGTGTCGAGACGTGTGCGATGGAGGTGTCCAGCCACGCGCTGGTGCTCGGCCGGGTGGACGGGGTGGTCTTCGACGTCGCGACCTTCCTCAACCTCGGACGCGACCACCTCGACTTCCACACCGACGTGGACGACTACTTCGCCGCCAAGGCCTCACTGTTCACCCCCGAACGGGCCCGCCTCGGCCTCACCAACATCGACGACGAGTTCGGCGTCCGGCTGCTCGAGCGCGCCACCATCCCCATGTCCACGTTCTCCGTCCCGCGGTCAACACGCCGACTGGCGTGCCGTCGACGTCGAGCTCGGGACCGGCGGCGCCGGCTTCACGGTGCTCGGCCCGGACGTCGAGGTGCGTGCCCACGTGCCGATCCCCGGGGAGTTCAACGTCTCCAACACCCTCGCGGCCATCGCCTCGGCCGCCCTGGCCGGCATCGACCCGCAGCTCGTGGCCGACGGCATCGCCCGCAGCGGCGGCGTGCCGGGACGGCTGGAGCCGGTCTCCGCCGGCCAGGACTACACCGTCGTCGTCGACTACGCCCACAAGCCCGACGCCCTGGAAGCGGTCCTGACGACCCTGCGTCCGCTGACCGAGGGGCGCGTGATCGTCGTCATCGGCGCCGGTGGCGACCGCGACACCATCAAGCGCCCGGTCATGGGCGAGATCGCCGCCCGCCTCGCCGACGTCGTGGTCGTCACCGACGACAACCCCCGCACGGAGGACCCGGCGGCCATCCGTGCCGCCGTGCTGGCCGGGGTGCCTGAGGGTGCCGCCGGCGCCGAGGTGCTCGAGATCGGCGACCGGCGCCTCGCCATCCGTGAGGCCGTGCTCCGCGCCGAGCCCGGCGACGTCGTCCTCATCGCCGGCAAGGGCCACGAGACCGGCCAGGAGATCCACGGCGAGGTGCACCCGTTCGACGACAGGGTCGTGGCCGCCGACGAGATCCGCGGCCGGGGGCCGGCCCGATGATCGAGATGACCCTGGCGGAGATCGCCGACGTGGTCGGCGGCGTCGCCCACGGCGAGGCCACCGTCACCGGTGGCGCGTTCGTCGACACCCGGACGCCCGAGCAGGGCGGGCTCTTCGTCGCCGTGGCGGGGGAGCGCGTCGACGGCCACGACTTCGCCCGCGAGGCCCACGAGGCCGGTGCCGCGGCCGTGCTCGGCAGTCGGGCGACCGAGGTCCCGACGGTGGTGGTCGACGACGTCGTGCGCGCGCTGGGCGTGCTCGCGCGCCACGTGCTCGACCAGCTCCCCGACACGCTCGTCCTGGCGATGACCGGGTCGCAGGGCAAGACCGGCACCAAGGACTACCTCGCCCACGTGCTGGGCGAGGCCGGCGAGACGGTCGCCACACGCGGCAACTTCAACAACGAGATCGGCGTCCCGCTCACCGTGCTGCGCGCCACGACCCGACACCCGCTACCTCGTCGTCGAGATGGGGGCCCGCGGGATCGGTCACGTCGCGCACCTCTGCACGATCGCGCCGCCCACGATCGGCGCGGTCCTCAACGTCGGCACCGCCCACATCGGCGAGTTCGGCAGCCGCGAGGCGATCGCGCAGGCCAAGGGCGAGCTCGTCGCGGCCCTGCCGGCCGACGGCACGGCCGTGCTCAACGCCGACGACCCGCTCGTCGCCGCGATGGCGGCCGCACATCCGCGACGGTCGTCACCTTCGGCCACGACGAGGCCGCCGCCGTCGCCGTCACCGACGTCACGAGCGACGACCTCGGGCGGCTCTCCTTCGAGCTGGTCCACCGCGGGGCCGGGGCGACCGTCCACCTCGCGCAGATCGGCGCCCACCAGTGGCGCAACGCCGCAGCCGCGGCCGCCATGGCGCTCACCGCCGGCCTCGACCTCGACGCCGTCGCCGACTCGCTGGGCGACGCCTTCCCGGCCAGCCGCTGGCGGATGGAGCTCGCCGAACGGCCCGACGGACTCGTCGTGATCAACGACGCCTACAACGCCAACCCCGAGTCGATGGAGGCCGCCCTCGAGACGCTGGCGGGCATCGGTTCGCGCAGTGGACGTCGTACGCTCGCAGTGCTCGGCGAGATGTTCGAGCTCGGGCCCGGCGCGTCTGCCGCCCACGCCCGCGTCGGGGCGTACGCCGCAGCCGCCGGCATCGACGTCCTGGTCACGGTGGGCGCCGCCACGGAGGCGATGGCGATGGCCTTCGAGCAGTCCGCCGACGCCGCCGGCACCGGCGGGGTTGCGGTGCCCACGGCGGGCCGTGACGCGGCCGAGTGACTGGCTGCGGCACAATGTCTCGGCTGCTGATGTCGTCCTCGTGAAGGCATCACGAGGGGCGGCCCTGGAGCTGTTCGCCGACGATCTCCTCCAGCAAGGGAGAAGCACCCCATGAGAGCCATCCTGTTCGGTGGAGGACTCTCGCTGCTGATCTCACTCCTCGGCACGCGCTATGCCATCCGGTTCTTCACGCGACAGGGATTCGGCCAGCCGATCCGCGACGACGGCCCGACCACCCACCACATCAAGCGGGGCACGCCGACGATGGGCGGCGTCGTCGTCGTGCTGGCGACCGTGGTCGGCTACTTCGCGGCCAAGGCGATCACCGGCCAGGCGCCGACCGCCTCGGCGCCTGCTGCTGCTGTTCCTGCTCGTGGGGCTGGGCAGCGTCGGCTTCCTCGACGACTTCATCAAGGTCAGTCGTCAGCACAGCACCGGACTGCGGAGCCGGGCCAAGATGATCGGGCAGACGGTCGTCGCGGTGATCTTCGGCTACCTGGCCCTGTCGCCGGCCCTGGAGGACGAGCGCGGCTGGCGTCCGGCCTCGGACCACATCTCCTTCATCCGCGACTACGAGGGGTTCGCGCTGCCCGACGGTCCTGGCGCTGCTGCTGATCTGGGTCATCGTCACCGGCACTTCAGCAACGCGGTGAACCTCACCGACGGTCTCGACGGCCTCGCGACGGGCGGCTCGATCCTGGTGTTCGCCGCCTACACGCTCGTCAACATCTGGCAGAACAGCCAGTCCTGCGCCATCGAGGCCGGCCCCAAGTGCTACGAGGTCCGCGACCCGCTCGACCTGGCGGTCGTCGCGGCCGCACTCACCGGCGCCTGTTTCGGCTTCCTGTGGTGGAACGCCTCGCCGGCCCAGATCATCCTGGGCGACACCGGCTCGCTCGCCCTGGGCGGCGCGATGGCCGGCTTCGCGATCATGACCCGCACCGAGCTCCTGCTGCTCATCATCGGCGGCCTCTTCGTGGTCATCACCCTCTCGGTGATGATCCAGGTGTCGGTCTTCAAGCTCAGTCGCGCCAGCGGGCTGTTCCGCAGCATCTTCCGGGTGAAGCCCGGGCACCGCGTCTTCCGGATGGCCCCGCTGCAGCACCACTTCGAGATGCTCGGCTGGGAGCAGGTCACGATCGTGATCCGGTTCTGGATCATCACCGGTCTCTGCGTCGCCGTCGGCGTCGGCATCTTCTACGCCGAGTGGGTCGCAGGAATCGGATGACAGTGCCCGACCTCGATGGGCTCGGCCGCGCCAGCGACTGGTCCGGCGTCCGTGCGGTGGTGGCCGGGTTCGGCGTGTCCGGCTTCGCGGCCGCCGACAACCTGCTGTTCCTCGGCGCCCAGGTCACCGCGCTCGACGAGGTCTCGACCCCGGAGCGTGCCGAGAAGGCCATCCTGCTGGAGACCCTCGGCGCCACCGTGCGGCTGGAGCCGGGCGCGACCGTCGGTGCTGCCCGACGACGTCGACGTCGTCGTCACCTCACCGGGGTGGACCCCCTCCGCGCCACTGCTCGCGCAGGCGGTCGACCGGGGCATCCCGGTGTGGGGCGAGGTCGAGCTCGCCTGGCGGTTGCGCGACCCCGAGCACCTCGCACCCTGGCTCGCGGTGACGGGCACCAACGGCAAGACCACGACCGTGCAGATGCTCGAGTCGATCCTGCTCGCCGCCGGCCTCCGGGCCGCCGCGGTCGGCAACGTGGGTCGCCCGATCGTCGAGGCGGTGATGGACCCCGAGCCCTACGACGTGCTGGCGGTCGAGCTCTCCAGCTTCCAGCTCCACTACACCCACTCGATGTCGGCCGAGTCGGCTGCGGTGCTCAACGTCGCCGAGGACCACCTCGACTGGTACGACGGCGAGATCGGCGGCCTGCAGGCATGGCGCGCTACGCCGCCGACAAGGCCCGGATCTTCGACCGCGTGCAGCGTGCCTGTGTCTACAACCTGGCCGACCCCGCGACCGAGGAGATGGTGCGTGAGGCCGACGTGGTCGAGGGCGCCCGCGCCATCGGCTTCACCCTCGGCATGCCGTCGGTCGGCAACGTCGGGGTCGTCGAGGACCTGCTCGTCGACCGCGCCTTCATCGAGGAGCGCGCCACCAGCGCCGCCGAGCTGTGCTCGCTGTCCGACCTCGCCTCGCCCGCCCCCCACTTCGTGGCGAATGCTCTGGCGGCGGCCGCGCTGGCCCGGGCGCACGGCGTCAGCCAGCAGGCGGTGCGCGACGGGCTCGCTGCCTTCCGGCCCGACGGCCACCGCATCGCCTTCGTGGCCGAGGCCGAGGGCATCGCCTGGGTCGACGACTCCAAGGCCACCAACCCCCACGCCGCCCAGTCCTCGCTGCAGGCCTACGAGCACGTCGTGTGGGTGGCCGGGGGACTGGCCAAGGGAGCCCGCTTCGACGACCTGGTCCAGGCGGTCCGCGCGCGGTTGCGAGGCGTCGTACTGCTCGGGCGGGACCGGCAGGTGATCGCCGACGCTCTTTCGCGACACGCGCCGGATGTTCCGATCATCGAGATCGGCGACGGCGAGACTGGGGACCCCATGGAGCGCGTCGTCGACGCTGCCGCCGGGCTCGCCAGGTCCGGGGACACCGTCCTGCTGGCTCCGGGGTGTGCCTCGATGGACATGTTCGCCAACTACGGCGCCCGCGGTGACGCGTTCGCCGACGGCGTACGCCGCAGGATCGCCCGCACCGAAGACGACGACGAGATGACTGACACCGAGCCGAGGGGAGCGCGTCGCGCATGACGACCGTCAACCCCGCGGCCCCCCAGACGGACGTCGCACCCGAGACCCCGACCCGCCCGCAGCTGGGCTCGGGTGTCCTGGCCGGCTGGCGCGCCCTGCGCGACGCGCTCGACAAGCCGCTCGCGTCCTACTACCTGCTCCTCGGTTCCTCGGCGCTGCTGCTCACCATCGGCCTGATCATGGTGCTGAGCGCGTCGAGCGTGCGGTCCTTCCTCATCTACGACGACTCCTACGCCGTCGTGAAGCGCCAGCTGCTCTGGGTCGTGGTCGGGGTGCCGTGCGCGTGGGTCGCCTCGCGCCTGCCGATCCGCCACATCCGGCGCCTGGCCTACCCCGGGTTCCTGCTCGCCCTGGTGCTGCTCGGGCTGGTGGCCAGGTTCGGCGTGGAGATCAACGGCAACAAGAACTGGCTGGCGCTGGGCCCGTTCACCATCCAGCCCGCCGAGATCGCCAAGCTCGCGATCGTGCTGTGGGCCGCCAACATCTACGCCCACAAGGAGCGCCGCCTGCGCGAGCTCCACCACCTGCTGGTCCCGGTGGTCCCCGGCCTGTTCGCCGTCATCGGGCTGGTGCTGGTCGGACGAGACCTCGGCACCGCGCTGGTGCTGGCCGCCATCCTGCTGGGGATGCTCTGGGTGGTCGGTGCACCCATGCGCCTCTTCGGGCTGAGCCTGTCGGTGCTGGGCGTCGCCGCGGTCGCGCTGGCCGCGACCGACTCCGAGCGGCTCGAGCGGATCACCCACTTCAGCGACCCGTTCAAGGACTACCTCAACGCCGGCTGGCAGCCGGCCCACGGCCTCTACGCCCTCTCCAGCGGCGGCTGGTTCGGCCAGGGCATCGGCGCCTCGACCCAGAAGTGGGGCGACCTGCCCGAGGCCCACACCGACTACATCTTCGCCGTCCTCGGTGAGGAGCTCGGGCTCGTCGGCACGCTGCTGGTCGTGGGGCTCTTCTTCACGATCGCGTTCGCGTCGATCCGGGTGGCGCTGCACACCGAGGACCCGTTCGTCCGCTACGCCACCTTCGGCATCGTGGTGTGGCTGCTCGGCCAGATGATGATCAACGTCGGCATGGTGCTCGCGGTGCTCCCTGTCATCGGCATCCCGCTGCCGATCGTGTCCTACGGCGGCTCCGCCCTGCTGCCCTCCCTCGTGGCCCTGGGACTGGTGATCGGCTTCGCCCGTCGCGAGCCCGGGGCCGCTGCCGCGCTCGCGGCGCGCCGACGCGACCGCTCCGCCGGTCTGGCCGCCTCCCCGCGCCGCTAGATTTGTCCTGATGCGCGTACTCCTTGCCGGTGGCGGCTCCGCCGGCCACACCTCACCCCTGCTCGCCACTGCCGACGCACTGCGTCGGCTCGACCCGGCGGTCGAGATCACCTGCCTCGGCACCCGCGAGGGCCTGGAGGCACGGCTGGTCCCCGAGGCCGGGCTGCCGCTGGAGTTCGTGCCGCGGGTGCCGCTGCCGCGTCGACCCAGTGCCGACCTGTTCCGTACGCCGACCCGCCTGCGCGCCGCCCGCGCCGCCGCGCTCGCGGTGGTGGACCGCATCCGCCCCGATGTCGTCGTCGGCTTCGGGGGCTACGTCTCGGTCCCGGCCTACCTCGCAGCCCGCAAGCGCGGGGTGCCCATCGTCGTCCACGAGGGCAACGCGGTGCCCGGCATCGCCAACAAGCTGGGCGCGCGGATGACCACCCACGTCGCCACCAGCTTCCCCGACTCGACCCTGTCCCATGCCGTCTGCACCGGGCTGCCGATCCGCCGGATGATCTCGACGATGGACCGGTCCGCGCTGCGGGCCGAGGCGCTCGCGGAGTTCGGCCTGCGCGCCGGACCTGCCCGACCCTGCTGGTGACGGGAGGCTCGCAGGGCGCGGCCCGCATCAACGCAGCCGTGGCCGGTGCGGCCACCGACCTCGCGAGCGCGGGCGTCCAGGTGCTGCACGTGGTCGGGACCCAAGAACGAGCTGGAGCGTGCCGTCGGGCGACGTGCCCTACGTCGTCGCTCAACTACGTCGACCGGATGGACCTCGCCTACGCCGCGGCCGACGCCGTGCTGTGCCGCGCGGGCAGCAACACGGTCACCGAGGTGTCCGGCGTGGGCCTGCCCGCGATCTACGTCCCGCTGCCGATCGGCAACGGCGAGCAGGCCCTGAACGCCCGACCGGTCGTCGACGCCGGCGGCGGCCTGCTCGTGGCCGACGCCGCGCTCACGCCGGAGTGGGTGGCGGCGACCGTGCCGGGCCTGCTGGCCGACCGCGCCCGCCTCGACGCCATGGGCGCCGCGGCGAGGGGCGTCATCCCGCTCGACGCGGACGACAAGCTCGCCCGCATCATCGCCGACGCCGCAGGCTCGAGGACGGCCCGGTGAGGATCCCCGTCCCCGACACGATCCTCCCCGCCGCCGAGCTGGGTCGCGTCCACTGCGTCGGCATCGGAGGAGCCGGCATCTCCGCGATCGCCCGCATCATGGCCGCGCGCGGCATCGCCGTCACCGGCAGCGACGACCACGACACGCCCTTCCTGCCGGCCCTCCGCGAGCTGGGCGTCACCTGCCACCTCGGCTACGCCGCCGACCACGTCGGTGACGCCGACACGCTCGTCGTCACCACCGCGGCCCGCGAGGACAACCCCGAGGTGCGTCGAGGCACGTCGTCGCGGACTGCGGATCCTGCCGCGCTCGGCCGGTCTCGCCGCGGTGATGGCCGACGCGCGCGTGCTCGCCGTCGCCGGCACCCACGGCAAGACGACGACGACCGGGCTGCTCACCTCGGCGCTGCTGGCGGCGGGCGCCGATCCGACGTACGCCGTGGGCGGGGTGCTCAGTGCCACCGGCCGCAACGCCGATGCCGGCACCGACGACCTCTTCGTGGCCGAGGCCGACGAGAGCGACGGCGCCTTCCTGGTCTACCGGCCGCACGCCGCCATCGTGACCAACGTCGAGGCCGACCACCTCGACAACTGGGGGACCGAGGAGGCCTACCACGCGGCCTTCGACGAGTTCGCCGACGACGATCGACCGCGACGGGTTCCTGGTCTGCGTGGTCGACGACCCGGGGGCCGCCGACCTGGCCCGCGACCGCCCGCGTCGCGAGGGTCTCGAGGTCATCACCGTCGGGGAGTCCGACGATGCGACCTGCGGATCGTCGACCTCGCCCTCGACGGCTCGCACCTCGGTGTGCCGGGTGTGGCGCGACGGTGTCGAGCTCGGCGAGCTGCGGCTGCGCATCCCCGGCCGCCACTACGTCCTCGACGCGGTGGCCGCCCTCGCGATGGGACTCCAGCTCGGCTTCGGCTTCGACGACCTCGTCGCCGGGCTCGGGCGCCTTCACCGGCACCGGGCGCCGGATGGAGCTCAAGGGCGAGGTCGCCGGCGTCCGGGTCTTCGACTCCTACGCCCACCACCCCGTCGAGATCGGCGGCGACCTCGAGGCCGCGCGCGCGGTGGCCGGCAACGGCCGGGTGGTCGTCGCCTTCCAGCCCCACCTCGTCTCCCGTACCCGCATCTTCGGCGAGCAGATGGGGCAGGAGCTCGGCGCGGCCGACGAGGTCGTCGTCCTCGACGTCTACGTCGCCCGCGAGGACGCCGACCCCGCCGTCACCGGGCGACTGGTCGCCGACGCCGTGCCGCTGCCGACCGACCGGGTCGTGTTCGTCGAGAGCCTCGCGGACGCCGCAGCCGCCCTGGCCGCGCGGGCGCGCCCCGGCGACGTGGTGCTCACCCTGGGTGCCGGCGACATCACCGGCGTCGGCCCGGTGGTCCTCGACCTGCTCGGCCGCGAAACCCCGTGGAGCACTGAGTTGGTCGACAAGGAGGAGCGCGCCGAGCGGCGCACCCGTCACCGCTTCGTGCGCCGCCAGTGGACCCGACGCTGGCTGTCGTGGCGCTACGTCCTGGTCGCGCTCGGCATCCTCGCCCTGGTGGGCACCTCGATCTGGCTGGTGTTCTTCTCCGCGACGCTGCCAGGTCAAGAAGGTCGAGGTGGTCGGCAACGACCTCCTCTCCGATGCGCAGGTGCGCGCGATCGCCGACGTGCCGGTGGGCGAGCAGCTCGCTCTCGTCGACCTCGACCGCGCCACCTCGCCGCGTCGCCTCCCTCGCCGAGGTCAAGGACGTCGACGTCACGCGAGCCTGGCCCGACGGCGTACGCATCGAGGTCGAGGAGCGCACGCCCGTCGCCGTCGTCGAGCTGGCCGGCCGGCTCCGCGGGCTCGACGCCGACGGCGTGGTGTTCCGCGACTACAAGACCGTGCCCAAGGGCATGCCGCGGGTCCGTCCGACGACCGCGGCCGGCACCGACGCGCTGCGCGAGGCCGCCACCGTGGTCGCGGCGCTGCCGGACGACCTGGCCTCGCGTGTCGACCACGTCGAGGTGGAGACCATCGACCAGATCACGCTCGTCCTGCGCGACGGGCGTGAGGTGGTGTGGGGGAGCGCGGACGAGTCGACGCTCAAGGCCCAGGTGATCGACCGGCTGCTCGCCGAGAAGGGCACCGTGTACGACGTCAGCGTGCCCGGGAGCCCGACGGTCCGCTGACGACGGCCAGGGCCCGGGGCAGCTGCGACGTCAGAAACTCTCGAAACACCGTCGTGGTGTGGCGTGTCGCCGCCGGGCGGGAAGGGCCGCGTGCCTATGGTCTTTCGAAACGCGAGGTTGACATAACTATAACCCTCAGGTTCACGGTTAGAGTTCCGCGGCCCCGAGGGACAGGGATCGAACACCTCGCGCTTCCCCGAACTCAGCTCGATCACCCAGACACTCACAAGCCCCTTTTCGAGAAAGGCCCGCAGCCGTGGCAGCAGCGCAGAACTACCTGGCGATCATCAAGGTCGTGGGTATCGGTGGAGGTGGCGTCAACGCCGTCAATCGGATGATCGAGGTCGGCCTCAAGGGCGTCGAGTTCATCGCGATCAACACCGACGCCCAGGCACTCCTCATGAGCGACGCCGACGTCAAGCTCGACATCGGCCGCGAGCTCACCCGCGGGCTCGGCGCCGGCGCCAACCCCGACGTGGGCGCCAAGGCCGCCGAGGACCACGCCGACGAGATCGAAGAGGTCATCAAGGGCGCCGACATGGTGTTCGTGACCGCCGGCGAGGGTGGCGGCACCGGCACCGGCGGCGCGCCCGTCGTGGCCCGCATCGCCCGCTCGCTCGGCGCCCTGACGATCGGTGTCGTCACCCGCCCCTTCGCCTTCGAGGGCCGCCGTCGTGCCAACTCCGCGGAGGAGGGCATCAGCCAGCTCCGCGAGGAGGTCGACACCCTCATCGTCATCCCCAACGACCGGTTGCTCTCGATCACCGACCGCAGCGTGTCGATCCTCGACGCCTTCAAGCAGGCCGACCAGGTGCTGCTGCAGGGTGTCTCGGGCATCACCGACCTGATCACGACGCCCGGCCTGATCAACCTCGACTTCGCCGACGTGAAGTCCGTGATGGCCAACGCCGGCTCGGCCCTCATGGGCATCGGCTCGGCCCGCGGCGAGGACCGCGCGGTGCAGGCCGCCGAGATGGCCGTCTCCTCCCCGCTGCTCGAGGCGAGCATCGAGGGCGCCCACGGCGTGCTGCTCTCCATCGCCGGTGGCTCCGACCTCGGTCTCTTCGAGATCAACGAGGCCGCGGCCCTGGTGTCGCAGTCGGCGCACGCCGAGGCCAACATCATCTTCGGTGCGACCATCGACGACGCGCTGGGCGACGAGGTGCGGGTGACCGTGATCGCGGCCGGCTTCGACGGCGGCATGCCCAAGCGACGCACCGAGGGCAACGTCCTGCGACCGAACGTCCCGGTGCAGACCCAGGCCGAGACCCGGGCCGCCGCCCAGGAAGCTCGCGGGCTCCACGGGCCCGGCTTCGAGCGGCCCCCCGGCGGCGCCCCCGGCCCAGCAGGCCGCGACCCGTCGAGTTCCGGCAGACCAAGCAGGTCCAGTTCGACGACGACGACCTCGACGTGCCGGACTTCCTGAAGTAGCACGTGTTCGGTTTCCGCGATTCGCGTGAGGGCGACGTCCGGGTGGACGTCGCCTTCACCGATTCCTCCCTCGACCTCCAGGGCCTGCATCCCGAGTTCCCCGCACGCCTGGCCGGGTCGAGGCCGAGGTCGGCGTGCCGCTTCGCCCGCCTGTCCCAGGTGCACGGCGACGAGGTGCTGGTGGTCGACGCGCCCATGCGGCTCGGCGAGGTGCCCAACGGCGACGCCCTGGTCACGACGACGCGAGGGCTGGGCCTGATGGTCCGCGTGGCCGACTGCGTGCCGGTGGTGCTGGCCGACGTCGCGGCCGGCGTCATCGGCGCCGTCCACTCCGGACGCCCGGGCACGGCTCTCGACATCGCCACCCGCACCGTCGAGGTGATGCGCGAGCACGGGGCCGTCGACCTCGTGGCCTGGATCGGCCCCCACGTGTGTGGCTCCTGCTACGAGGTGCCCGAGCCGATGCGCGAGCAGGTCAGCGCGGTCGTCCCCGAGACCTTCGCGGAGACCTCGTGGGGCACGCCCGCCCTCGACATCGGCGCGGGCGTCCGTGCCCAGCTCGAGCGCGCCGGGGTCGAGGTCGTCGACGTGGCCGGCTGCACCCTCGAGGAGTCGTCGCTCCACTCCTACCGCCGCGACGGCGCCGACGCCGGGCGCTTCGCGGGACTGGTGTGGATGTCATGACCCGGCTCGACGAGCTGCGCGCCAACCTCGACGTCGTACGTCGTCGCATCGCCGGCCGCGACCGAGTCGGCCGGTCGCACCGACGAGGTCGGGCTCGTCGTGGTCACCAAGTTCTTCCCCGCCTCCGACGTCCGCCTGCTCGCCGACCTCGGCGTCACCGACGTGGGGGAGAACCGGCACCAGGAGGCCGCGGCCAAGGCTGCCGAGTGCGCCGACCTGGGCCTGCGCTGGCACTTCATCGGCGGCCTGCAGTCCAACAAGGCCGCGGCCGTCGCGTCGTACGCCGATGTCGTCGAGTCGCGTCGACCGACCCAAGCTGGTCGGCCCCCTGTCGCGTGGCGCACACGGACGCGGCCATGAGGTCGACGTGCTGCTGCAGGTCAGCCTCGACCCGCCGGGTGCCGACCACCGGGCCGGGGTCGACCCGGCTGCGCTGGCCGACCTCGCCCAGCGGGTCGAGGAGGCGGGCATGCTCCGGCTGCGCGGCCTGATGGCGGTCGCACCGCTGGGGGAGGAGCCGGAGGGTGCCTTCGCGCGGCTCGCCGGGATCCGCGCCGGCGTTCCTCGAGGAGCACCCCGGGGCGACCGTGCTGTCCGCAGGCATGAGCGGCGACCTCGAGGCGGCGATCGCCCACGGCGCGACACACGTGCGTGTCGGCTCTGCGGTCCTCGGTCCGAGGCCTGCCGTCCAGTAATGTCCAGATCAGTCAAGCGGTGCCCGGACCCGGGTGCCAGGCCTAGCGGAGGATCAGTCTCATGAGCGGCGCGATGCGCAAGATCGGCGAGTACCTCGGCCTGCTCGAGGACACCGGCCAGTACGACGACTTCGACGGCGACCCGAGACCACGACCCACGACGCGGTCGACGAGCGCCCGGTCGCGCGCGAGCGCCGTCCCGCCCCCGTGTCCGACCTCTCCGAGCGCCGTCGTCCGGCCTCGGTCCCGCCTGGAGTCGTTGCCGAGTTGAGCCGCATCACCACCCTGCACCCGCGCAACTACAACGAGGCGCGCCTCGTCGGGGAGAACTACCGCGACGGCACGCCGGTGATCATGAACCTCTCCGAGATGGACGACAACGACGCCAAGCGTCTCGTCGACTTCGCCGCAGGTCTGATTTTTGCCACGCGTGGCAGCATCGAGCGCGTGACCAACAAGGTCTTCCTGCTCTCACCGCCCAACGTCACGGTTGCCGCCGAGGACAAGGAGCGGATCGCTGAGAACGGGTTCTTCAACCAGAGCTGACCCGTGGCCATTCTTGGACAGATCCTCGTCATCTTCCTGCTCGTCTTCATCGCGTTCCTGTGGGTCCGGTTCGTCGTCGACTGGGTCCAGGTGTTCGCCCGCCAGTGGTCGCCGCGCGGCCCGCTGCTGGTGGTGCTCGAGGGCGTCTACACCGTGACCGACCCGCCGATCAAGGCGCTCCGCCGGGTGATCCCGCCGCTGCGGATCGGCTCGGTCGCCCTCGACCTGAGCTTCCTGCTGGTCATGGTCGGCGCCTGGCTCCTGCTCAGCGTGGTCCGCACCATATTCAGTCTGTGAACCACCAGCCACACGGGTCACTGGCCCTGCGCGGCGTCGGGCGCTATTGTCTCCTGACAGCGAATCACCGGTTATGTCGACGTGAAAGTTTGGGTGAGGTCATGCCGCTGACGCCTGAGGACGTGAGCAACAAGCGCTTTACACCTGTCCGACTCCGCGAGGGGTACGACATGGGCGAGGTCGACCAGTTCCTCGACGAGGTCGAGGCTGAGCTCGCCAGGCTCACCAAGGAGAACGACGACCTCCGGTCGAAGCTCTCGGCTGCCCAGACCTCAGGCTCGTCGTCGTCTGCTCCCGCGTCGTTCGCCCCGGTCGTCACGCCCGAGCCGAGCCGAGCCGGAGACGTGAGCCCGAGCCGGCCCCCGTTGCTGCCGCCGCTCCCGTCGAGGCGCCGCCGGTCCGCAACATCGCGGAGGCCTCCAACGCCGCCGCGCGCCTGCTCGAGATCGCCACGCGCAATGCCGACGAGCTCGTCGAGGAAGCCAAGAACGAGGCCGACAGGATCGTCGGCGCTGCCCGCACCAAGTCCGAGCGCGTGGAGACCGAGTCCAAGACCAAGGCCGACCGGCTCGAGGCCGACGCGCGTCAGCGTTCGCAGATGCTCGACTCCGAGACCGCCGAGCGTCGCCAGCAGATGTTCGGTGACCTGGAGAAGGAGCGCGACAAGCTCAACGGCGACGTCGAGACGCTCCGCTCGTTCGAGCGCGAGTACCGCTCGCGCCTCAAGACCTACTTCACCCAGCAGCTCGAGTCCCTCTCCAACGGCTCGGACAGCCAGGCGCCCGCCGACGGCAACCCCGGCCCGAAGCGACTGCGCTCGGTCCTCGGCGAGGACGACAACTGATCCACTGATCTGCACGAACGGCCGGCCGCCGGGGCCGGCCGTTCCTGCATTTCGGCGAGCCGCTGTTGGTTCGTCACCGGGCAGGGACTACCCTCCCTGCCACCATGTGGCTTCGGCCACACAGCCGCTCGCTTGGAGGCTCTCGCCCATGGCTCGCAGTACGCGCACTTCCCTGGCCGGCACTGCAAAGGCTGCCGCGAAGAAGGTCATCGGTCGCCGCAGCTCCGCTGCCAAGGCCGAGCCGGCACCCGCGAAGAAGCGGCGCCCGCGAAGAAGGCGGCCCGGCGAAGAAGGCCGCGCCCGCCAAGAAGGCGGCACCGGCGAAGAAGGCGGCACCGGCGAAGAAGGCGGCACCGGCGCAAGAAGGCAGCGCCGGCGGCCGCGAAGAAGGCGGCTCCGGCCAAGAAGGCGGCACCGGCGAAGAAGGCCGGCACCGGCGAAGAAGGCGGCACCGGCCAAGAAGGCGGCCCCGCCAAGAAGGCAGCACCGGCGCAAGAAGACAGCACCCGCGAAGAAGGCGGCACCGGCGGCCAAGAAGGCGGCACCGGCCAAGAAGGCAGCACCGGCCAAGAAGGCACCCGCGAAGAAGGCAGCACCGGCGCGCAAGAAGGCAGCACCGGCGGCCAAGAAGGCAGCACCGTCCCATAAGGCAGCGCCCCTGACCCAGGCGGCGCCCGTGAAGAAGGCGGCATCCGTGAAGAAGGCAGCACCCGCCAAGAAGGCGACGCCCGCCAAGCTCGTCGTGCTGGAGGGCGAGGCGGCGTGGACCCGCGGCGAGCTCAACGAGGTCCTCAAGGAGCTGCACGAGCACCGCGATCGCCTCAGCGTGGCGCTGGGAGAGTCGGAGCGGGAGCTGGCCGGGCTGATGCGCGACGCCGGTGACGGGGCGGGCCAGGACCAGGCCGACCTCGGCGCGACGTCCTTCGAGCGCGACCACGAGCTGACCGTTCTCGCCAACGAGCGCGAGATGCTGGCGCAGATCGACCGCGCGTTGGCGCACATCGACGACGGCACGTACGGCGTCTGTGACTCCTGCGGCAACGCCATCGGCAAGAATCGGCTGATGGCTTTCCCGCGTGCCACACTGTGCATGTCATGCAAGCAGCGCGAGGAGCGTCGCTGAACTCCAGCGACCAGGTCGATCCCGACCCAGCCACTCGGCGCACCCGTGCACCGCGAGTCGCTCTTCGCATCGGTGGCCCTGCGGCGTCTACGCTGCTCGACCTCGTCTCGAAGCAGTGGGCCCTCAGTGCGCTCGAGGACGGCGACATCCCGGTGCTCGGTGACCTCCTCACCCTGCACCTGACGTTCAACCCCGGTGCCGCCTTCAGCACCGGCACCGACTTCACGATCGTCTTCACGCATGCCTGGCCATGGTCGGCGGTCGTCGTGGTGCTCTGGCTGAGCCGCCGACTCGGCAGCACCGGCTTGGGCACTGGCTCTCGGTTTCCTGCTCGGCGGCGTCGCCGGCAACCTGACCGACCGGATCGTGCGCGAGCCCGAGCCGTTCCACGGCCACGTCGTCGACTTCCTGATGCTGCCGAACTTCCCCGTCTTCAACATCGCCGACATGTGCATCAACGTCGCGGCGGGCCTGATCATCCTCCAGACGTTCCGCGGCATCCATCTCGACGGCTCGCCGCGAGTCGGCGTCGTGAGCGAGCAACGTGACGGTCGTTCGTCCCCGACGGTCTCGCCGGTGAGCGGGTCGACACGGCGATGGCGCGGATGTTCGGCTTCTCCCGCACCCGGGCCGCCGACCTGATCGCGGAGGGTCACGTGCAGGTCGATGGCGGTCGTCGTCACCAAGAGCGACCGCGTGCACGGTGGCGCGATGCTCGACGTCCTGATCCCTGCCGTGAACGATCCGCTGGAGATCAAGCCCGAGATCGTCGAGGGCATCCGGATCATCCACGACGACGACGCGATCGTCGTGATCGACAAGCCCGTCGGGGTCGCCGTACACCCCTCACCCGGCTGGTCCGGGCCCACCGTCGTCGGGACACCTCGCCGGCGCGGGCTTCCGCATCTCCACGAGTGGTGCCAGCGAGCGGCAGGGCATCGTCCAGCGTCTCGACGTGGGCACCTCCGGCGTGATGGTGATCTGCAAGTCCGAGCGCGCCTACTCCGTGCTCAAGAACGCCTTCCGCCACCGCACGGTCGACAAGACCTACCACGCCCTCGTCCAGGGGCACCCCGATCCGCTGGCCGGCACCGTGGACGCCCCGATCGGGCGACACCCCAACCACGACTACAAGTTCGCGGTCATGGGCGACGGACGGCACAGCATCACCCACTACGAGACGCTCGAGGCGCACCGCTTCGCCAGCCTGCTGGAGGTGCGCCTCGAGACGGGTCGCACCCACCAGATCCGGGTGCACATGAGCGCGCTCAAGCACCCGTGCGTGGGTGACCTGACCTACGGTGCCGACCCGACACTCGGCCAAGCGGGTCGGCCTCGCAGCGCCAGTGGCTGCACGCGATGCGCCTGGGCTTCGAGCACCCGGAATCCGGCGACCACGTGATCTATGAGTCGACCTACCCCGATGACCTCGCGCACGCCCTCGAGGTCATCCGGGATGAACACTGACGCCATGCCCGTCGACGTCCTCCTGCGGCCCGCGACGGCGGGGGACCTCGGGGTGCTCGCCGACGTGCACCTGGCGTCTCGCCGCGCCGCCGGTCCGGCGTTCCCGCCGGGCGTCCACACCCCCGACGAGGTGCGCGACTGGGTCGCCGGCTGGGACCTCGACGACGTACGACGTCTGGGTGGCGGTGTCGCTCGACCGGGTCGTCGGCTACGCGAGGTGCACCCCGACCTGGCTGGACGACCTCTACGTCCTGCCGGGTGCGCAGGGCCGGGGCATCGGCCGCGCCCTGCTGGACCGGGTCAAGGCCGAGCGGCCCGACGGCTTCGGGCTCTGGGTCTTCGAGACCAACGGCGCCCGCCCGCGACTTCTACGCCCGCCACGGCTTCGTCGAGCTGGAGCGCACGGACGGCTCGGCCAACGAGGAGCAGTCGCCCGACATCAAGATGGTCTGGCCGGGCAACGAACCGCTGGCCTGCTTCCGGTCGATGATCGACGACGTCGACCTCGTCCTGGGCGACGTCCTGGCCCGCCGCACCGCCCTCACCCGCGCCGTACAGGCCGTGAAGCCCTCCACCCAGCGCGATGCCGTCCGGGAGGCGGAGATCGCGCGCCGGGTGGCCGCGGTCGCCCCCGAGCTGGGCGAGGAGCGGGTCGCCCGCATCGTCGACGCCATCATCACCGAGTCGCTCGACGCCGCCCGACAGCCGCCTGGCTGACCCGGGCTCGCCGGGTGCTGGGATGCGCGGCTGTCGATGCCGCCACGGTGGAAAGGAGCACGACACCACCCCGCGCGGCAGGATGGCCCATGCAGATGCACGGGGAGATCGCCGACCGCTACCGCGACTTCGCGACGTACGCCCGCGGCGACAGCCCGACCTTCGAGGCCTGGGCGCTGGGGGTGGCTGACGACCCCGAGATGCACGCCTGGCTGGCCGACCTCCCCGAGGCCAAGCAGCAGCCCAACCTGGTCTTCGCCGCCGCCCGCTGGCACGGCGCGCCGCGCCGGGGTCGTACGCCGGTCTCCGGCGCCGTCCTGCTGGCCGAGGAGGCCGCCGTCAAGGCCACCGTCCGCCAGCGCGCGACCCAGACCAACGAGGTCGGCCGGCTGGCGACGCTCACCCCGGTCCTGGCACGGCTCGCCGGTCCGCTGGCCCTCGTCGAGGTCGGCGCCAGCGCCGGCCTGTGCCTCTACCCCGACCGCTACGACTACGCCTGGCCGCCGATGCGGCGAGCTGACCGGCAGCGGCGGTCCGACGCTGACGGCCGAGGCCACGGGCGCCGATGCCGGTCCCGGCCGAGCACCCCGACGTCGCCTGGCGCGGGGGAGTCGACCTCAACCCGCTCGACGTCCGCGACGAGGACGCGATGGCGTGGCTCGAGACGCTGGTCTGGCCCGAGCAGGAGGACCGCCGCGAGCGCCTCCGGGCGGCCGTCGAGGTGGCGCGCCGGGAGCCGGCGTACCTCGTGGCGGGCGACCTGTTCGACCACCTGCCCGGGCTGCTCGAGCGGGCCGGGCGCCCACGGGACCCCGGTGGTCTTCCACAGCGCGGTGCTCGCCTACGTCGACGTCCCGGGTCGCGAGCGCTTCCACGACCTGATGACCGGGCTGGTCGCCGAGGGCGCCTGCCGCTGGATCTCCAACGAGGCACCCGGGGTCCTGCCCCGCGTCACGGGTGGTCTCGTCACCCCTCCGGGGCGGTTCGTGCTCGGCCTGGACGGGGTGCCGGTGGCCGTCACGCACGGACACGGGCATGCGATCGACTGGCTCTGATCCGGGCGCGTGTGTCGTGTCGGTGGGGCCGGGCACACTGTCGTAGGCTGGCTGCTCCTTCCCCTTTCTGCTCCCGTTCTGCCTCGCTGTGTGCGCTGCGCAGCCAGCACCTTGCCCCTCCCAGCGACCCCTTGAAAGGTGCGGAAGTCTCCTCCATGTCGGCCGGCTCCCACGACAACTTCGTGCACCTGCACGTGCACACCGAATACTCCATGCTCGACGGCGCGGCTCGCCTCGGCGACCTCGCCCAGCGCGCCGCCGACCTCGAGATGCCGGCCATCGCGATGACCGACCACGGCAACGTGTTCGGGGCCTACGAGTTCTACAAGAAGTGCACGGCCGCCGGGGTCAAGCCGATCATCGGCATGGAGGCCTACTTCACCCCCAACATCAGCCGCCACGAGCGCAAGCGCGTCAACTTCTACAAGGGCGGGCCCGACGACGTCTCCAGTCGTGGTGCCTACACCCACATGACGCTGCTGGCGGAGTCCACCGAGGGCATGCACAACCTGTTCCGGCTCAGCACCGGGGCGTGGCGCGACGGCTTCTTCCAGCACCCGCGCGTCGACCGCGAGCTGCTGTCCCAGCACGGCCGGGGCATCATCGCGACCACCGGTTGCCCCTCGGGAGAGATCCAGGTCCACCTGCGCCACGGCAACTACGAGGCGGCCCGCAAGACCGCCGGCGACTTCCAGGACATCCTCGGCCCGGACAACTACTTCCTCGAGCTGATGGACCACGGCCTCGACATCGAGCGCCGTGTCCGCGACGGCCTGCTGAAGCTGTCGCCAGGACCTGCGCATCCCGCTGCTGGCCACCAACGACTCCCACTACGTCCACGAGGCCGACGCGCCGAGCCAGGAGCACCTGCTCTGCATCAACTCCGGCTCGACCATGGACATCCCGGCCGGCGACGGTCCCGGTCAGCGCTTCGCCTTCAACGGCACCGGCTACTACGTCAAGACCGCGGCCGAGATGCGCGAGGTGTGGCGCGACCTCCCGGAGGCCTGCGACAACACCCTGCTCATCGCCGAGCGCTGCGACGTCTCGTTCACCGAGGGCAACGGCACCTACATGCCGCGCTTCCCCTGCCCCGACGGGGAGAGCGAGGACTCGTGGCTGGTCAAGGAGGTCGAGCGCGGCCTGGCCGTGCGCTACCCGGGCGGCGTGCCCGACGAGGTCCGCAAGCAGGCGGAGTTCGAGATCGGCGTCATCATCCAGATGGGCTTCCCGGGCTACTTCCTGGTCGTCGCCGACTTCATCAACTGGGCCAAGGACAACGGCATCCGCGTCGGCCCGGGCCGCGGCTCGGGTGCGGGCTCGATGGTCGCCTACGCCATGCGGATCACCGACCTCGACCCGCTCAAGCACGGCCTGATCTTCGAGCGCTTCCTCAACCCCGAGCGCGTCTCGATGCCCGACTTCGACATCGACTTCGACGAGCGTCGGCGCGGTGAGGTCATCAAGTACGTCACCGACAAGTACGGCGACGACCGGGTCTCCTACATCGTCACCTACGGCACCATCAAGGCCAAGCAGGCCGTCAAGGACTCCAGCCGGATCCTGGCCTACCCCTTCGCCATGGGTGACCGCATCACCAAGGCGATGCCGGCGGCGGTGATGGGCAAGGACATCCCGCTCAAGGAGATCTTCAACCCCGAGCACAAGCGCTTCGGCGAGGGCGGCGAGTTCCGCGCCCTCTACGACGGGGACGCCGACGTACGCCGGGTGGTCGACACCGCCATGGGGATCGAGGGGCTCAAGCGCCAGTGGGGCGTGCACGCGGCCGGCGTGATCATGTCGAGCGAGCCGCTGATCGACGTCATCCCGCTGCTCAAGCGGCCCGCCGACGGGGCGATGATCACCCAGTTCGACTACCCCACCTGCGAGGCCCTCGGGCTGATCAAGATGGACTTCCTGGGGCTGCGCAACCTCACGGTCCTCGACGACGCGGTGAAGAACATCCTGGCCAACCGCGGCGAGGACATGGTCCTGGAGGACCTGCCGCTCGACGACGCCCCGGCCTACCAGCTCCTCGGCACCGGCAACACGCTCGGCATCTTCCAGCTCGACGGCGGACCGATGCGCAGCCTGCTGCGCCTGATGCGACCGGACAACTTCGAGGACATCTCGGCCGTCCTGGCGCTCTACCGCCCCGGCCCGATGGGTGTCGACTCGCACACCAACTACGCCCTGCGCAAGAACGGCAAGCAGGACATCACGCCGATCCACCCCGAGCTGGCCGAGCCGCTCCAGGACATCCTCGGCACGACCTACGGCCTGATCGTCTACCAGGAGCAGGTCATGGAGGTCGCCCAGAAGCTCGCGGGCTACACCCTCGGCCAGGCCGACCTGCTGCGCCGCGCGATGGGCAAGAAGAAGAAGGAGGTCCTCGACGCCGAGTACATCCCCTTCTCCGAGGGCATGAAGGCCAACGGCTACTCGCCGGCGGCGATCAAGTCGCTGTGGGACGTCCTGGTCCCGTTCTCCGACTACGCCTTCAACAAGGCCCACACCGCGGCCTACGGCCTCATCTCCTACTGGACCGCCTACCTCAAGCACCACTACGCCGCCGAATACATGGCAGCCCTCCTGACGTCGGTGAAGGACGACAAGGACAAGATGGCGATCTACCTCAACGAGTGTCGCCGGATGAAGATCCAGGTCCTGCCGCCCGACGTCAACGAGTCGCACGCCAACTTCACGCCTGTCGGCACCGACATCCGCTTCGGGCTCACCGCCATCCGCAACGTCGGCAGCAACGTGGTCGACGGCGTCGTCGCCGGGCGCGAGGAGAAGGGCCGCTACACCGACTTCAACGACTTCATGGAGAAGGTCCCCGCGCTGGTCTGCAACAAGCGCGTGGTCGAGTCGCTCATCAAGGCCGGAGCCTTCGACGAGATGAAGCACAAGCGCCGGGCACTCGTGGTCATCCACGAGTCGGCGGTGGACCAGTACGTCGACATCAAGAAGAACGAGGCGATCGGTCAGGACTCGCTCTTCGGCGGGATGGACGACCTCGACTCCGGCTTCGGGGCCAGCGTCGCGATCCCCGACATCGACGACTGGGACAAGATGACGCTGCTCGGCCACGAGCGCGAGATGCTCGGCCTCTACGTCTCCGACCACCCGCTCCTCGGCCTCGAGCACGTCCTGTCGCAGGGCACCGACTGCTCCATCGGCGCGCTCATGCTCGACGAGGAGCGCGCCCACGGCTCGACCCTGACCGTCAGCGGCCTGATCACCTCGGTCCAGCGCAAGATCACCAAGCGCGGCGACGCGTGGGCCACGATCACGCTGGAGGACCTCGACGGGGCGATCGAGGTGCTGCTGTTCCCCTCCGCCTACCAGCTCGCCTCGACCATGCTCGTCGAGGACCAGATCGTCCGGGTGAAGGGGCAGCTGTCCCGGGACAAGGACCAGCCCGAGATCCGCGCCCAGGAGGTCACCGCTCCCGACCTGTCCGACGGGCCCAGCGGGCCGGTCGTGATCAGCCTGCCCTCGACCAGGTGCACGCCGCCGGTGGTCGACCAGCTGCGCGACGTGCTCGGCACCCATCCCGGGATGACCGAGGTGCAGCTGCGGCTGCTCACGCGCACCTCCACCAAGGTCCTCAAGCTCGACGACACCCTGCGGGTCAGTCCGAGCCCGGCGCTCTTCGCCGACCTCAAGCAGCTGCTCGGGCCGGGATGCCTGACGGGGTGAGCCCGGCGTCGAGACCGGTCCTGGTGCGGGTCGCCGCCATCGTCGCGGCGTACGTCGTCGCCAGCGTCGTCGCGGGTGTGGTGTGGGAGCGGCTGTGGAGCGCGCCCGGTCGGCCTCACCTACGGCGGCGAGTGGTTCCTCGAGCCGGCCGGTCCGGACTTCTCCTTCGAGGGAGCCGCCCTCTACGTCATCATCGCACTCCCGCTGGGGCTGCTGCTCGCGGTGCTCAGCAGCCTGCGGCCCGGTGACGAGGTCATCACCGTCGTCACCGTGCTGGTCGCCGCGGCGATCGGCGCCGTCGTGATGTACGCCGTGGGGCACGGGCTCGGCCCGCCCGACCCGCAGGCGCTGGCCGCCGGCCAACCCGACTTCACACCCCTGCCCGGCGACCTCGTGCTGAGCAGCTCGACCCCGGGCGAGACCACCGTTCGCGTCGACGGCGCTGGTGGCCATGCCGACCGGCGCGATGGCTGGTCTGGTCGGGGTCTACCTCCTTGGCAGTAAGCGGGTCGGCGCGCCGTCGCGCGGGTAGGCTGACGACGACCAGAGGACTGGCGTCGGCCCCGATTGTCGGGGCGTGGCAACGGGGGAGCAGATCGACATGAGCACGACACCGGGTGGACCCGACTACCTGGACACGACGGGGCCGATCGAGCAGCCGCCTGCCAACGACAACCGCAAGCGCATGATCCTGGTCGGCGCGCTCGTCGCCGGTGGTGCGGTCGTGGCCGGCGGTGCGTGGGCGGCGACCAGCTTCTTCACGACCGGCTCGCAGCCCGCTGAGGCGCTCCCCGACTCGACCGTCGCCTACATGAGCGTCGACCTCGACCCCGCAGGCGGGCAGAAGATCGAGGCCATCAAGACCCTGCGCAAGTTCCCCGCGTTCACCGACGAGATCGACCTCGAGACCGACGACGACCTGCGCGAGCGACTCTTCGAGGAGATCACGAAGTCGGACGAGTGCGTCGGCCTCGACTACGCCGCGGACGTGAAGCCGTGGCTCGGGTCCCGCGCAGCCGTCGCCGCCGTCGACCTCGGCGAGGAGATGCCGGCCGCTGTCGGTGTGGTGCAGGTGACCGACGCCGGTGCGGCCGAGGAGGGCGTCGCCAAGCTGGTCGAGACCTGCGGCACCGGCGAAGAAGGCGAGGTGGGTGGCTGGGTCGTCGAGGGTGACTGGCTCATCCTGGCCGAGACCAGGGACATCGCCTCCGACGCGGCCGCGGCCGCAGGGGAGAGCAGCCTGGCCGGGGACGCCTCCTTCGAGAAGTGGACGAGCGAGGCCGGGGACGACGGCTTCATGTCCTTCTACGTCGCCAAGGCTGCAGCCCAGTACGTCGACGAGCTCGGCGGCATGGGTTCGATGATGGGCGGGATGGGTGGTCTGGCATCCATGCCCGACGAGTACACCGCCGAGGACCCGATGGCGGGCACGGAGGAGGAGGTCCCCGACGAGCTCCAGCAGGTCATCGAGGACTTCGACGGCATGGCCGCCACGGTCCGCTTCGACGACGGCTCGGTCGAGGTCGAGTACGCCATCTCCAACTACCAGGAGGAGCTCACCGAGTTCATGGCCACCGAGGTGGGTGCCGACATCGTCAGCAGCCTCCCCGAGGACACCGTGGCCGCCTTCGGTGTGGGCTTCAACGAAGGGTGGTTCGACGCGGTCGTCGACTACTTCAAGACCACCGTCCCGGACGAGGCCGACACCATCGACGAGGGCATCGCCCAGATGGAGCAGGAGACCGGGCTCTCCCTGCCCGAGGACATCGAGACGCTCATGGGCGAGGGCATGGCCATCGCCGTGGGCAGCGGCATCGACCCCGACGCCATCGCCAACGGTGGCCCCGGCGAGGTGCCGGTCGGCATCAAGATCAAGGGTGACGCCGGCGAGATCCAGGCCGTCCTCGACAAGGTCAAGGACATGGCCGGTCCCGAGGCTGCGGAACACATGGAGGTCACCGAGGGCGACGGCTACGCCGTGCTCGGCCTGCAGGAGGAGTTCCGCTCGGCACTGGAGTCCGAGGGTGGTCTCGGTGACACCGAGGACTACCAGAAGATCGTCGAGAGCGACGAGGCCCAGTCGGTCCTCTACGTCAACTTCGACGCCGACGACGACTGGCTGGTGCGCGTGAGCGGTGATGTCACCCGAGGTCAGCGAGAACCTGGCCCCGCTCTCCGCCTTCGGCATCAGCGGCTGGGTCGACGGCGACGTGATCCACGGGCAGGTCAAGCTCACCACCGACTGATCGGTCGGCCCACCGATCAGGTCACCCGACGGATGGTGGCGGTCACCGCTCCGGTGATCGCCACCAGGTCGTGGGGTGCCAGCTCGAGGTCGAACCCGCGGCGACCGCCCGACACGAGGATCGTCGCGAAGCCGAGCGCCGAGTCGTCGAGGACCGTCGGGTGGCTGCGCCGCTGTCCCACGGGGGAGATGCCGCCGGCGACGTAGCCGGTCGCGCGCTCGGCAGCCGCGACCTCGGCCATGACCGCCTTGCTGCCGCCGAGCGCCCGCGCCAGCGCCTTGAGGTCGAGCTGACCCGAGACCGGGACGACTCCCACGACCAGCCGTCCGTCGAGGCTGGCCAGCAGCGTCTTGAAGACGCGCTCGGGCTCGACGCCCAGAGCGTCAGCGGCCTCCAGCCCGTACGAGACCGCCCGAGGGTCGTGCTCGTAGGTGCGTACGTCGAAGGGGATGCCGGCTGCGGTCAGGGCGACCGTCGCCGGGGTGCCTCCCGGGGTGCGGGACTTCTTCGCCATCGGTCGTGCCTGCGGTCAGTTGGGGGACCAGGCCGTGCGCGCCACCTGGGTGGCGGGCAAGGACGGGATGACGTTGATGGCCCGGACCTCGTCGCCCAGCAGCCGGGTCACGAGCGTGAGCCGTTCGGTGGCGTCCTCGGCCTCGAGCAGGGACTGCCGCTCGGCCATCGGGAGCGGGGAGAGCGCGGACAGCGTCCAGGCGAGGTAGTCGGGGTCCCGCGGCAGGGTCCCGCTGAACGGATCGCCCTGCAGCGCGACCATGGCCGCGCGGTAGGCCGTGAAGGTGGCCCGGGCCCGTTGGAGGATCGCGTCGGGGACGTCGACCTCGGGCTCGGTCACCGCGCTCACGATGCCCGTCGGGAAGTCGTCGCCTCGCTCCATGTGGTCCAGGACCAGCCGCGAGCGACCCACCGCCACGATGTCGAAGGTGCCGTCGTGCTGCCGCTCGGCCTCGGTGAGCTGGAGGACGCAGCCGACCCGGTAGACCGACTGGGCGCCGTGGTCACCGACCTCGTAGCCCTCGCGGATCGCCACCGTGCCGAACACGCGCTGCGCCGGGTCCTCGATGGTGAGGAGGTGGTTGACCAGCATCCGGTAGCGGTCCTCGAAGACGTGCAGCGGAAGGGTCATGCCGGGGAACACCACGCTGTTGAGCGGGAACATCGGCAGCTGGTCGCTCACCCCTCGACACTAGCCGCAGGTGTCCACCCCCGCCCGCGACGACGGCCGGACCCGCCGGGGAACCTAGAATCCTCGTCATGTCCCTGATCCGTCGCATCGACCTGAGGGGCGCCGACCGGGCGTCCGTCGACTACCGCGCGAGCGTGCCTCGCGCCGAGTTCGACGTCGAGGCCGCGACCCATCAGGTGCAGCCCATCCTCGACGCCGTACGGGCACGGGGAGTGGCGGCGATCGTCGAGTTCTCCGCGCAGTTCGACGGCGTCGAGCGCGACGACATCACCGTGTCGCGTGAGGCCCTCGACCAGGCCCTGGCAGACCTCGACCCGGCGATCCGCGCGGGCCTCGAGGAGTCGATCCGCCGGTTGCGGGTGACCAGCGAGGCCGAGCTGGAGCACGACGTCACGACCGAGCTCGCAGACGGTGCCGTGGTCACGCACCGCAAGGTGCCCATCGACCGCGTCGGTCTCTACGTCCCCGGTGGTCTTGCTCCACTCGTCAGCAGCGTCCTCATGAACGTCGTACCTGCGCAGGTCGCGGGCGTGCGCTCGATCGCGCTCGCCAGCCCGCCGCAGAAGGGCAGCGACGGACTCCCCGAGCCGACGATCATGGCGGCGTGCGCGCTGCTGGGCGTCGATGAGGTGTACGCCGTCGGCGGGGCCCAGGCCATCGCCATGTTCGCCTACGGCGCCGGACCGTGTGCCCGCGTGGACCTGGTGACCGGTCCGGGCAACATCTATGTCGCCGCCGCCAAGCGACTGCTGCGCGGCGAGGTCGGCATCGACTCCGAGGCGGGTCCCACCGAGATCGCCATCCTGGCCGACGACAGTGCGGAGGCGGCCTTCGTCGCGGCCGACCTGATCAGCCAGGCCGAGCACGACCCGATGGCCGCCTCGGTGCTCGTCACCGACTCCCTCGACCTCGCCGACGAGGTCGAGACCGAGCTCGACAAGCAGGTCTTCGCGACGCGTCACACCGAGCGGATCCGCACGGCGCTCGGTGGTCGGCAGTCGGGCATCGTGCTGGTCGACGACATCGATCAGGGCGTCGACGTGGTCAACGCCTATGCGGCCGAGCACCTGGAGATCCACACGCGCGACGCCGCGCGGGACGCTGCCCGGATCACCAACGCCGGGGCGGTCTTCGTCGGACCCTGGGCGCCGGTGTCGCTGGGTGACTACTGCGCCGGCTCCAACCACGTCCTGCCGACCGCCGGCTGCGCCTGCCACTCCAGCGGCCTCTCGGTGCGTGCGTTCACGAGGTCGATGCACGTCGTCGACTACTCCCGCCAGGCGCTGGCGGACGTCGCCGAGCACGTGGTCACGCTGGCCGAGGCCGAGGACCTGCCCGGACACGGCCAGGCCGTGTCGGTCCGGTTCGAAGATTCACCCCACCAGATCGCTCCGCTGACGCTCCGCGATCCGGCGGGGACCCCGAAACGATGAGCACGGACTTCCCACCCCTGCGCGAGGAGCTGCGGGGGATCGAGCCCTACGGCGCGCCCCAGCTCTCCCTCGAGCAGGCGCCGGTGCAGCTCAACGTCAACGAGAACCCCTACGGACCCTCGCCGGAGGCGGTGGCCGACATCGCGCGAGCCGTGGGGGAGGCGGCGTCGACCCTCAACCGCTACCCCGACCGCGAGTTCACCGCGCTGCGCGAGGGGCTGGCGGCGTACCTCAACACGTCCGGCGGAAGCGGGATCACCCCGGAGATGGTGTGGGCGGCCAACGGCTCCAACGAGGTGATGCTGCAGCTGCTGCAGGCCTTCGGTGGGCCGGGCCGCTGCGCGCTGTCCTTTGCGCCGACGTACTCGATGTATCCGGAGTACGCCCGCGACGCGATGACCGAGTGGGTCGTCGGGCACCGGGCCGAGGACTTCTCACTCGACCTGGACGCCGCTCGTGAGCTGATCCTCGCGCGGCGGCCGTCCGTCGTGCTCCTGCCGAGCCCGAACAACCCGACCGGCACCGCGCTGCCGCCGGCGGCGGTCTCGATGCTGTGCGAGGCGGCTGCGTCCTACGACCCGGGCGGGATCGTGGTCGTCGACGAGGCGTACGGCGAGTTCCGGCGTGAGGGCACGCCGAGCGCGCTCGAGCTGCTGCCCCGCCACCGCAACCTGGTGGTCAGTCGCACGATGAGCAAGGCGTTCGCGCTGGCGGGTGCCCGGCTGGGATACCTCGCCGCCGACCCGGCCATCTGCGACGCCATCCGCGTCGTACGCCTGCCCTACCACCTCTCCGCGGTCACCCAGGCCACCGCGCTGGCCGCCCTTCGTCACGCCCCCGAGCTGCTGGGCAAGGTCGACGACCTGCGGGTCGAGCGCGACTCGACCGTGGCCTGGCTGCGCGAGCAGGGGCTCGAGGTGGCCGATTCCGACGCCAACTTCGCGCTGTTCGGTCGGTTCGCGGATCGGCACGCCGTGTGGACCGCGCTGGTCGACCGCGGCGTGCTGATCCGGGAGACCGGACCGGACGGCTGGCTGAGAGTCTCGATCGGCACCGCCGACGAGATGGGAGCATTCAGGCAGGCACTCACGGAAGTGATCAAGGAGCAAGCATGAGCCGCACGGCCAGCATCGAGCGCACCACCAAGGAATCCCAGGTCAAGGTCGAGGTCGACCTCGACGGGACCGGGCGTGCCCAGGTCAGCACGGGCGTGGGGTTCTTCGACCACATGCTCGACGCGTTCGCGCGCCACTCGCTCGTCGACCTCGTCGTCCACACCAACGGCGACACCCACATCGACGCCCACCACTCCGTGGAGGACACCGCGATCGTGCTCGGCCAGGCGCTGCGCGAGGCGCTCGGCGACAAGCGCGGCATCCGGCGCTTCGGTGACGCGACCGTGCCGCTCGACGAGGCGCTGGTGCAGGCCGTCGTCGACGTCTCGGGCCGGCCCTTCTGCGTGCACTCCGGTGAGCCCGAGGGCCAGCAGTACGTCGCGATCGGCGGCACCGGCGCGTCGTACGCCGGTTCGCTCACTCGCCACGTCTTCGAGTCGCTCTCCTTCCACGCCCACCTCGGACTGCACGTCCGCGTGCTGGGCGGGCGCGACCCGCACCACATCGTCGAGGCGCAGTTCAAGGCCTTCGCCCGTGCCTTCCGCGACGCGGTCACCCTCGACCCGCGTGAGCAGGGAGTGCCGTCCACCAAGGGCAGCCTGTGACGGCTTCGCCCTCGGTCGTCGTCCTCGACTACGGGTCGGGCAACCTCCGGTCGGTCGTGCGCGCCATGGAGCGTGCCGGGGCGTCGGTCACGCTGACCGGCGACTTCGAGACCGCGCTCGCGGCGGACGGGCTCGTGGTGCCGGGGGTCGGGGCGTACGCCGCCTGCATGGCGGGCCTGCGCGCGATCAAGGGCGAGCGCATCATCGGGCGACGGCTCGCGGGCGGTCGGCCGGTGCTCGGCATCTGCGTCGGCATGCAGATCCTCTTCGCCGAGGGTGTGGAGCACGGGGTCGCCACCGCGGGGTGCGACGAGTGGCCGGGCACGGTCACCCGGCTCGAGGCCGACGTGGTGCCGCACATGGGCTGGAACACCGTGTCGGTGCCGGACGGCTCGCGTCTCTTCTCGGAGCGTCGAGGGCGAGCGGTTCTACTTCGTGCACTCCTACGCGGCCCGGTCGTGGGACCTGGTGACCAACGACCGCACGGCCGCGCCTCTCGTGACGTGGGCCGAGCACGGAGGCGACCGCTTCGTCGCCGCCGTCGAGAACGGCCCGCTCTCGGCGACGCAGTTCCACCCCGAGAAGTCCGGTGACGCGGGCGCGAAACTCCTCAAAAACTGGGTCGAGTCCCTGCCTCGCTGAGGGTTACCGTCGCCGGTATGGCGGAGAAGCTCAGCATGAACCGGATCATCCACGCCGCGGTACGGCGCGACGTGAACCGCACGGAGCGGGCGCTGCGCGCCCTCCGCGACGGCGACGGGGCCCGGGCCCGGGAGATCCAGGTGGCCTGGCGCAACCTCGTGCGCGAGCTGACCCACCACCACGAGGCTGAGGACTCCATCGCGTGGCCGTTCCTCGCGGCGAGGGGTTTCGACACGTCACTGCTGGCTGAGATGGAGGAGGAGCACGTCGCCATGAAGCAGGCGCTGGCCTCGTCGTCGGCGGCGATCGACGCGCTCGTCGCGAGTCCCACTGCTGCGAACGCAGGTGCCGCGGCCGATGCGGTCGCGTCCGCGCGTGAGGTGATCAACGGGCACCTCGCCCACGAGGAGGGCGACGTCGAGGGCATCATGGGCGACCTCGAGGACGACCCGGAGTGGAAGAAGGCCGCCTCGAAGATGCGGCCGGCCAGCATCGTCGACGCAGCCAACGCCCTGGCCTGGATGCAGGACGGCGCGGGGGAGCAGGAACGCACGTCGCTGCGGTCGAACATCCCCGCCCCGGTCATCGCGCTGCTGACGCTCCTGCTGGCCCGCCGCTACCGTCGCGAGGTCGCGCCGGTCTGGCACTAGCCCTGCTGGTCGGACTCCGCCAGCGCCTTGAGGTTGAGCAGCTGCTTGCGAGCCATGACGAGGTCGCCGAGGCTCGCCGCGGGCGCCAGCCAGTGACGCATGTCGGCCACCACCTTGAGCAGCAGCCGCGTCTGCGCTCCAGCCGGCACCACGACGTACGACATGTGCGCGCCCATGATCCGCGCCGTCAGCTGCTCGCCCGGCTCCACGGCCACGACCCGTCCCTGGTCGCGCCCGAAGGCCCGGGTGAACGGGTCGCCGACCACCGGGTCCGGCACCTCGATCAGCTCGCGGGGCGAGCGTCGGCCGAGGTTGTCGACGAGGTCGTAGGAGTAGGGGGCGAGGCGAATCTGGCGTACGCGTGCCCAGACCGTCTCCGGCTCGGCGTGGATGGTGACGCCGCGCCAGGCTTCGAGGCTCGGGTTCTCGACGAAGTCGTCGCAGGCGTAGTGCAGCCGCGTCTCCTCGTCGCTCACGCCCCATCGATCGCCGATCATGTGTAGATCGTCGCACCCACCCGCGATCCGCGGTCCAGTCCGCTCTGGTGCGCGGGATCCGCGGGCCGGACAATCGGCAGAGGCGATCTCGGGGAGGCGACATGCTGCAGGTCATCGGAGCAGGATTCGGTCGGACGGGCACGGCATCCACGCGGGCGGCCCTCGAGGTTCTGCTCGGCGAACCCTGCTATCACATGTTCGAGGCACTCGCCCACCTCGATCACCACGGCGCCTGGCTCGCTGCTGCAGCGGGCGACGCCGACGCGCTCACGGGTGTGCTGGACGCCTACGGAGCCACCGTGGACTGGCCGGGCTGCTCGCTGTGGCGGGAGCTGATGGAGGTCTACCCCGACGCCAAGGTGCTCCTGACGGTGCGCCCGGCGGATCGTTGGTGGGAGTCCTACTCGGACACCATCCACCAGCTGATGCTGCAGCCGATCCCTGACGAGGCAGAGGTGGGACCGGAGCTCGCGCAGCTCTCGATCTTCGGCCACGTCCTCACCAAGCGATCGTTCCCGGCGCCGTACGACGAACAGTCGCCGGCCGACCTGCTGGCTGCCTACGAGCGGCACAACGACGAGGTGCGCGCCGGTGTCCCTGCGGACCGGCTCCTCGAGTACGACATCACCCAGGGCTGGGAGCCGCTGTGCGACTTCCTCGAGGTGCCCGTGCCCGATCAACCGATCCCGCACGAAAACGATCGCCGGGCCTTCCGCGAGCTCTTCGGGTTGGGGAATCCACCCCGAGACGCCCGACGTGCCCTACAGCAAGGAGCAGTTGGAGGGGCACTTCCGCGGGGCGGGGCGGAGCAGTGGCCAGCCACCCTCCTGACGTCCCCGAAGGCGTCTCGATCTTGATGTTTTCTGGACGGTGTGGGCGTTGTCCGTCAGCTTCGACAGGTCCGACCGCGGGCGCCTGGACCTGGGCTTGAGCAGCGCCGGCCACTTGGCCCTTGCGCGCTTGCGCAGCTCGCAGAACGACCTGCGAGAGATGCCGTACTCGGCGCAGAACGTCGAGACCGCGCCGCCCGTGGCGTGTCATCAGGGCGACGGCGCGATCGCGAGGCGGACACGAGGATCGATGGATCCACTGGTAGCCACCTCCGATCCTCGCGGCAGAAGTGTCACCTCCAAGACCAGGACCTTGTCACCGATGTCGGTGGTCAGGCGTAGAATCGAACACATGATCGAGCAGCTGACGGCAGGAGCCGGAGCGGGGACCGGGGTCGATGACGACCTCGACCCGGCCGGTCTGCTGGCCTCGATCCGTCGTGCTCGTTCGGCCGAGGACGCCGCGGCTGCCCGCCAGCTCGACCTGGCCGCCCGGTGGGCCGACCTGCACCCGCCGGAGTCGATCCACTCCGCCGCGTCGTTCACCGCGCGTGGGTGCGAGCACGAGGAGCCCATCGCGGGTGCGGGGTGTCCGGCGGTGGCGGAGTTCTGTGTCGCCGAGCTCGGTGCCGTGCTCGGTGTGTCCACGACGGCGGCGAAGCGGCTGATCGGCCACGCCCTCGAGCTGCGGCACCGTCTGCCCCGGCTGTGGGACCAGGTCCACGCCGGGCGGGTGCCGGCATGGCGGGCCAGGCTGGTCGCGGAGGCCACCATCCACGCCACCCCGACCCTGACCCCTGAGGCGGCCGGCTGGGTCGACACCCAGGTCGCCGCCGTGGCCGGGAGGGTCGGTCCCGCGCAGCTCGACCGGCTCGTCGCGGAGGCGATCAAGCGGTTCGAGCTGGCCGAGGAGGAGCCGTTCGACCCCGACGGATGGCAGAAGGTCGACCCCCGCCACGTCACCATCGACCGCGACCAGGCGCACTTCGCCGGGACCCTGCACCTCGAGGCGGAGATCGACATCGCCGACGCCCTCGACCTCGACCGGGCCCTCGCCCACGGCGCGGCGACCCGCCATGCGCTCGGGTCCACCGCCGTCGCTCGGTGCCCGCCGGGCGATGGCGCTTGGTGACCTGGCCCGCACCCAGACCGCCCTCGACCTCCATACCCAGGGCAGCCGTCCGGCGGGCACCGTCCCAGAGGGCCTGCCGGTTGCCCGGGAGGTGGTGCTGCATGCCCACTTCGCCGCCACCACAGAGGGCGGAACCACGGTGTTCGGGCCGACCGGGCGCCTCGAGGAGGGCCAGCGGCTCATCCTGCTCGACCAGGTCAAGGGCTGGTGTGCGGACAGTCGGACCAGGGTCACCATCAGGCCGGTCATCGACCTCACCACAGAGCACACGGCACCGGGGTATGCGATCCCGGACCGGGTCCGGGAACAGATCGTCCTTCGCGACGGGACGTGCGTGTTCCCGTGGTGCAGCCGACCGGCACGCGTCGTGCGATGTGGACCACGTCGTCCCCTACGACCACCACGCCGCCGCCGAGGGCAGACCCCAGCCCGGACCCACGACCACCTCGAACCTCGCGGCGTTGTGCCGGCATCACCACCGGCTCAAGACCCACACCGCCTGGCGCTACACCGTGGTCGGTCCGGGCGAGTTCGAGTGGACCAGCCCCCACGGCCACCGCTTCCACCGCGACCCCTCCGGCATCCACCGCGATCGAGCCACCCGAGCCGCCAGATCGAAGATGACCCCGCCCCGCACCCCGCCACTCACCTGATGGCGGGGCCACAGGCATGTGCAGCTTCTCACTGGGTGGCCCCATGGGCGGCGCGGGAGGCGGCGTTCAAGGAATCCTCCCGGTGAGCGGATCCAATCGGTTGGCACCCGCCGCGCGAACCGGAAGGATGCGAGGGTGAGTCAACTCCACGGCGACGGATTGTCGATCGACGTCACGCTGGTACGTCGCCTGGTCGATACGGCGTTCCCCGAGTATGCCGGTCACGACCTCACGCCGACTCGCGACTCGGGTTCGTCGAACGTCCTCTTTCGCCTCGGTGAAGACATGCTGGTGCGGCTGCCACGACAACCGGGTGGGGGCGCAACCATCGACAAAGAGGCACGATGGCTGCCCTTCGTGAATTCTCGTATCACCTTCGCCGTTCCAATGGTCCTTGGCGTCGGGGAGCCTGAGCTGGGCTACAGCGAGCGCTGGGCAATCACTCACTGGCTCGACGGTGCGCGCGCGACACCTCCGCTGCCAGGGCGGGTCAACACACCGCCTGCTGGACTCGCAAAGGACCTCGCTCAGTTCGTGACGGAGCTGCGAGCGATGGAGGTTCCCCCTGAGGCCGCAGGCGATGAAACCCTGGGGTGGTACCGGGGACTGCCGCTTGCGTCCCTGGACGCTGACTTCCGCGACGCTGCGGCGGAATGCCGCGTGCTCGACCTGGCAATCGACATAGACGAAGCGCTCCGGGTCTGGGATCGCGCGGTCGAAGCCTCCGTCGCGGCCGATGCGACGGTCGGCTGGTACCACGGTGACCTGTTGGCCGAGAACCTGCTGTTGAACGATGCAGGACGTTTGGCAGCCGTGCTCGACTTCGGGGGCCTTGCCATTGGCAACCCGACGGTGGACCTGATCGTCGCTTGGGAGGTCCTCGATGAGGAGGGCCGTCGCGAGTTTCGGAGAGCCCTCGACGTCGACGACGCCACGTGGACTGCTTCCAGGGGGTGGGCACTGCTCATTGCCATGATCACGTTCCCGTACTACGGCGCGACCATGCCACGTCGCTGCGCCGACCGGCTCGCGATGGCGCAAGCGGCGATCGCTGCCGCCTGAGATCGGCGCCCAACGCGCCATGGGCAACCTCGACCCGCCAGAACGAGCTCGAGCCGGTCACGAGGCACGGCGTCCACGATCGAGACGGGGTGCCTCGCCATCCCGACCAACCGCGCCACCCGCCCGGGGTGCGTCTCGTGGCACCACCGGCGGTGCGGATGGCTCGCTCACCACTCCTAGGATCGACCCATGCCCAGCACCCCCGACGACCGCTACCTCGAGCTGCTGCCCGCCGTCGACATCAAGGGTGGCCAGGCCGTGCAGCTGGTCCAGGGCGTCGACGGGTCGGAGAAGCGCTTCGGCGACCCGATCGAGGCTGCCCTGCGCTGGCAGGAGGCAGGCGCCGAGTGGATCCACCTCGTCGATCTCGACGCCGCCTTCGGGCACGGGCACAACCGCGAGCTCCAGGCCAGGATCGTGGGTGCCCTCGACATCCAGGTCGAGATGAGCGGGGGCATCCGCGACGACGAGTCGCTCGAGGCAGCCATGGCGACCGGGTGCCGGCGCGTCAACATCGGCACCGCCGCCCTCGAGCAGCCCGAGTGGTGCGCCCAGGCGATCGCGCAGCACGGTGACCGCGTGGCGATCGGCCTCGACGTGAGGGGTACGACGCTCGCCGCGCGCGGCTGGACCCGTGAGGGTGGCGACCTCTACGAGGTGCTGGCCCGCCTCGACTCCGAGGGTTGTGCGCGCTACGTGGTGACCGACGTCAACAAGGACGGCATGCTCCAGGGCCCCAACCTCCAGCTCCTCCGCGACGTGTGCGCGGCCACCGACAAGCCGGTCGTGGCGAGCGGCGGCGTCACCACCCTCGACGACATCGAGGCGCTCATGGGTCTCGTCGACGACGGTGTCGAGGGCGCGATCGCCGGCACCGCGCTCTACGAGGGCCGCTTCAGCCTCGAGGACGCGCTGGCGCTGACGAAGGGCACGTGAGCATGGACTTCACCGAATACCACACCCGGTTGGCCGCCTACGTGCTCCTCGTCGACGAGCAGGACCGGGTGCTGCTCGCGTGGTGGAACGGAGAGGGGCACAGCACCCCGGCCTGGTCGCTGCCCGGTGGCGGGATCGACTTCGACGAGTCGATCCGCGACGGACTGGTGCGGGAGGTGTTCGAGGAGACCGGATATCGCGTGGAGCCGGGAGCACTGCTCGCCGAGAGCTTCTTCACCGGTCGAGGGAGAACCTTCGACGGCTGGTTCCGCTCCCAACGGCTCGTCTTCGAGGCAACTGTCACGGGCGGGGAGCTGGGCACCACCGAGGTCGACGGCTCGACCGACTACGCCGCATGGGTGCCGCTGGCAGAGCTCGACGCGCAACCACGTACGGACATCGTCGACGTCGCCCTGGCGGCCCGCAGCGCGCGAGTGGGGCAGCCATGAGTCTCTCGGTCCGCGTCATCCCCTGTCTCGACGTCGACGGCGGCCGGGTGGTCAAGGGGATCAACTTCGTGGAGCTGCGCGACGCCGGTGACCCCGTCGAGCTGGCCCGCGCCTACGACGCCGAGGGGGCCGACGAGCTGACCTTCCTCGACATCTCCGCCTCCCACGAGGGCCGCGCGACCACGATGGAGATCGTGTCGCGGTGCGCCGAGGAGGTCTTCATCCCGCTCACCGTCGGCGGGGGAGTCAGCAGCGTCGAGGACGTCGACCGTCTGCTTCGAGCCGGCGCCGACAAGGTCGCGATGAACACTGCGGCCATCCACCGCCCCGAGCTGATCGCGGAGGTCGCCGACCGCTTCGGCAACCAGGTGCTCGTCCTCAGCGTCGACGCACGTCGGGCCGACGGCACCGACTCCGGCTTCGAGGTCACCACCCACGGCGGACGCAAGAGCGCCGGCCTCGACGCCGTCGCGTGGGCGGCCCGCGCCGCCGAGCTCGGCGCGGGGGAGATCCTGCTCAACGCGATGGATGCCGACGGCACCCAGGACGGCTTCGACCTCGAGCTCATCCGGGCCGTACGCCGTGAGGTGAGCATCCCGGTGATCGCCAGTGGTGGCGCCGGTGCGGTCGAGCACTTCCCGCCCGCCGTGGACGCCGGCGCGGATGCCGTACTGGCCGCGACGGTCTTCCACTTCGGCACCCTGCGGATCAGCGACGTGAAGGCAGGTCTGCGCACGGCTGGGCACCCGGTCCGCTAGCACCCTGTGGATGACCGCTGCCGAGTGTCGGCCGGTCAATCCAGACTCGTCCTCATTCCCAACCCGTTCGAGTGGGTGGGACGATGAGGAGGTCGGATGTGTCGCACGCGTCAGGGGTTGTCATGCCGGTCACGTCGGTGGAGCGACGAAGGATGTCGGTGGACGACTTCCTCGCACTGCCCGACAACGTGCGGGCCGAGTTCGTCGACGGTGTGGCCATCGTGACTCCGCCCGGGACGTGGGAGCACCAGGGCGTTGCTCTCGTGGTCGCGATGGCACTGAAGTCCGCTCTGCCGGATCTCACCGTGGCCACCGAGTGCGGTGTCCGCACCAGCGCGTCGAGTTTTCGGATAGCCGATGTGGGGGTCGCCGATGTGACACCCGAAGGCAGATTCGCCGAAACACCGCCGCTCGTGGTGGTGGAGGTTCTTTCGCCCAGCACTCGCTCCGAGGACACGGTGCGCAAGTCGACCGAGTACGCCGCAGCCGGTGTTGCTCAGTACTGGATCGTCGACCGCGACGCGGGATCCCTGACCGCCTACGCCAACAACGGAGCCGGTTGGGACGTGCTCCTCGAGCTGGATGAGACCCAGCAGCAGGGGAGGGTCGAGATCGGGGACCACGGGCCCGTCGAGCTTGACCTGGTCAGCATCCTGGCTGGCTGAGCGTGGTCCGCTGGCGCTCCCCGGCTCCCGTCTGAGATCGGTGGGCCACCTGGTCCGCTGAGTTCTAGGATCTGCCCATGCGCTCCCTGACCAGCCTCGCCGCCGTCGCCCTGCTCGCCACCACCTTCGCCGCGTGCGCCCCCGCGGACGAGGCCACCGACGACACCGATTCCACCACGTCGGACGAGCCGTCCGCGGCGGAGGACTGCACCCCCGACACGATGGAGACGATCGCCGACGGGACGCTCAGCATCGCGACCGACGACCCGGCGTACGCGCCGTGGTTCGTCGACAACGACCCGACCAACGGGGAGGGCTACGAAGCCGCGGTCGGCTACGCGATCGCCGAGCAGCTCGGCTACTCCGACGACCAGGTCACCTGGGTCAAGGTGCCCTTCAACAAGGTCGTGCAGCCCGGCCCCAAGGACTTCGACTTCGACCTCAACCAGGTCTCGATCACCGAGGCCCGGCGCAAGGCGGTCGACTTCTCCTCCGGCTACTACGACGTGGTCCAGACGGTCATCACCAACGCCGGCAGCTCCATCGACGGGGTCACCTCGGTCGCCGAGCTGGCCGACGCCAAGCTCGGTGCCCAGGTCGGCACGACCAGCTACACCGCGATCACCGACCAGATCCAGCCGTCCGAGGACCCCGCCGTCTTCGACACCAACGACCAGGCCGTCCAGGCGCTCCAGAACGGCCAGATCGACGGCATCGTCGTCGACCTGCCCACCGCCTACTTCATGACGGCCGTCCAGCTCGACGACGGCGTGATCGTCGGCCAGCTCCCGCTCGCCGACGGTGAGCCCGAGCAGTTCGGCGCGGTTCTCGGCAAGGACAGCGCGCTGACCGGGTGCATCACGGGTGCGGTGGACGCGCTGCGCGAGGACGGCACGCTCGACCAGCTCAATGAGGAGTGGCTGGCGCAGCAGGGCGCTCCCGAGCTGTCCTGATGCCCGACCAGGTCGCCGACGCCTGGCAGCCGTCACCCGTCCAGACCGAACGCGACGAGTGGCGGCGCCGGCGGACGTTCCGCAGCGCGGCCATCGCCGCCGGGAGCACGCTGCTGCTCCTCGGCGTGCTCAGTGCCGTGGTCTTCAGCTCGCCCGGCTGGGAGCGGGTGAAGGAGACCTACTTCGACTGGGACAAGGCCGTCTCGTCGTTCCCCGCGGTCCTCGAGGGCCTCTGGCTCAACATCCGGGTGATGCTGATCTGCTGGGTGCTGATCCTCATGGTCAGCATCACCGTGGCGATCATCCGCACCCTGCGCGGGCCGGTCTTCTTCCCGATGCGCCTGCTCGGGACGGCGTACGTCGACATCTTCCGCGGCCTGCCCCTCCTGCTCGTGATCTACCTCCTCGGCTTCGGCGGCCCGGCCCTCGGGCTCACCGGCGTGCCGGTCTCGCCGCTGTTCTGGGGGTGCACGGCACTGGTGCTGTCCTACTCGGCCTACGTGGCGGAGGTCTTCCGCGCCGGCATCGAGTCGGTGCACCCCAGCCAGCGGCTCGCCGGCCGCTCGCTGGGCCTGTCCTACCCCCAGACCCTGCGACACGTCGTGCTGCCGCAGGCCTGGCGCCGCGTCCTGCCGCCCCTGATGAACGACCTCGTCTCGCTCCAGAAGGACTCCGGCCTCATCGCGGTGCTCGGGGTCAGCGACGCGATCCGCAAGGCCCAGATCGAGACGTCGCTCGACTTCAACTACACGCCGTACGTCGTCGCCGGGGTGCTGTTCTGCTGCCTGACCATCCCGATGGCGCGGCTCACCGACCGGTACGCCCGCAAGCAGGGCTTCCACGGAGCGGGGGGACTGATGTGAGCGCGCTGCTGGAGGTCTCCGGGGTCCGCAAGTCCTTCGGGTCGCACGTCGTTCTGCGCAACGTCGACCTGGCGGTCGAGCCCGGGCAGTGCGTCGTCCTGATCGGGGCTTCCGGGTCGGGCAAGTCGACGCTCCTGCGGTGCGTCAACCTGCTGGAGGTGGTCGACGACGGCGTGATCACCTTCGACGGCCGCGACATCACTGACCCGCGCGTGGACGGTGACGAGGTGCGGTCGCGGATGGGGATGGTGTTCCAGGCCTACAACCTCTTCCCGCACCTCGACGTGATCGGCAACGTCACCATGGCCCTGCGCCTGGTGCACGGTGTCGGGGCCGAGGAGGCGCGTACGCGTGGGCTGGCGATGCTGGACCGGGTCGGGCTGGCCGTCAAGGCGACCGCTCGCCCCGACGACCTGTCCGGGGGCCAGCAGCAGCGGGTGGCCATCGCCCGGGCGCTGGTCGCCAACCCGCGGCTGATGCTCCTCGACGAGGTCACCTCCGCGCTCGACCCCGAGCTGGTGGGGGAGGTGCTGGACCTGCTCGGCGAGCTCAAGGCCGAGGGCGTCACCATGCTCATCAACACCCACGAGATGGGCTTCGCCCGCGAGGTCGCCGACCAGGTCTGCTTCCTCCACGACGGGGTCATCCACGAGTCCGGTACGCCGGCGGAGGTGCTCGGCAACCCGAGCGAGGAGCGGACGAGGGCGTTCCTCTCCCGCATCCGGGCCTGAGCGTGCGAGGAGATTGGGCCGCTGTCGGTCGTCAGGCATAACCTGACGGGGATGAGTTCCTCGAGCACGGCGATCCAGGGTTCGACCACCCGCGAGGGTTTCGCCGTACTCGGCGTCGGCATCCGGCGCGAGCCGAAGGTATTCACCGTCGCCACCCTCGGGGCCGTGCTGTTCGGCGTGCTGACCGTGGCCGATGCGTGGGTGCTCGGCTGGTCCACCGAGCACGTGCTCATCCCGGCCTTCGAGAACGGCGAGATCGACCCCATCCTGCTGGTCTGGGTGGTCGCGCTGTTCCTGGGGGTGGCGATCCTCCGCGCGATCGGCATCGTGGCCCGGCGCCTCGGCGGCGGGATCATGTACTACCGGATGCAGTCGCACACGCGCCGTGCCGTCACCCGCCAATACCTGGCCCTGCCGATGGAGTGGCACCAGCGACACCCGACCGGCCAGCTGCTGTCCAACGCCTACTCCGACGTCGAGGCGGCCTGGTCCCCGATCATGCCGCTGCCGATGGCGCTCGGCACCCTCGTGATGATGGTGGTCGCGGTCGTCCAGATGTTCGTCGCCGACCCGGTGCTGGCGATGGTCGGGGTGCTGGTCTTCCCGCTCGTGGTCGTGGCCAACCTCCTCTACCAGCACTACTCCTCGCCGCTGATGACGCGGGCGCAGGGCCTGCGGGCCGAGGTGAGCGAGATCGCGCACGAGTCCTTCGACGGTGCGATGGTCGTCAAGACCCTCGGCCGCGAGGTCGAGGAGACCAGCCGCTTCCGCGACAAGGCCGAGGAGCTGCGCGACGTCAACATCCGGGCCGGCAAGATCCGCGCCGCGTTCGACCCCGTGCTCGCCAGCCTGCCCAGCCTCGGTGTCCTCGTCGTGCTCGCGGTCGGCGTGGCGCGCGTGTCCAGCGGCGACACCAGCGCCGGTGACGTCGTCACCGTCGCCTACCTCCTGACCATCGTGACCTTCCCGATCCGCGCGATCGGCTGGCTGCTCGGCGAGTTCCCGCGCTCGGTGGTGGGATACCGCCGCGCGAAGGCGGTGATCGACGCCCAGGGCGCCATGGCCTTCGGCGCCGAGGAGCTTCCGCGCTCCGAGCGCGGCGCCCTCCTCGAGGTCGACGACCTCCACTACTCCTACGACGCGACCGCACCGTTGCTCAACGGCGTGAGCTTCGACGTCCAGCCCGGGCGCACCGTCGCGGTCGTCGGCGCGACCGCCTCGGGCAAGAGCACGCTGACCAGTCTGATGACCCGCCTCGTCGACCCCGACGCCGGGGAGGTCCGCGTGGACGGACTCGACCTGCGCGACCTGCGCCGGGGCGAGCTGCCCCGCAACGTCGCCCTCGTCGCCCAGACGGCCTTCATGTTCGACGACACCGTGCGCGGCAACGTCACCCTGGGGGCCGACGTGCCCGACGAAGACGTCTGGGCCGCCCTGCGCACCGCCCAGGCCGACGGCTTCGTCGCTGCACTGTCCGACGGGCTCGACACGCAGCTGGGGGAGCGGGGCACCTCCCTGTCCGGGGGCCAGCGCCAGCGCCTGTCGCTCGCCCGTGCCCTCGTCCGCAAGCCGCGCCTGATGATCCTCGACGACGCCACCTCCGCGGTGGACCCGGAGGTGGAGGCCCGCATCCTCGCCTCGCTGCGCAGCGACATGGGCGGCTCGGCCTCCTCGCTCGTGGTCGTGGCCTACCGCAAGGCGACCATCTCCCTGGCCGACGAGGTCCTGCACCTCGACGCCGGCCGCATCGTCGGCCGCGGCACCCACGCCGAGCTCATCGCGTCCAGCCCGGACTACGCCCGCCTCGTCAACGCCTACGAGGTGGAGGTCTGATGAGCTCACCCACTGTCGTGAAGCCCCTGTCGGGCACCCGGATGGACACCGGCGAGGACATCGCCGCCATGGAGACGATCCGGCTCGGCATGAAGTACTCGCCCGAGCTGCGCGAAGGGCTGGGCTGGACCCTGGTCCTGGCGATCATCGCCTCCTGCGGCCAGGTCGTGGTGCCGATCGCCGTCCAGCAGACCCTCGACCGCGGCCTCAACGGCCCCGATGGGCCACGGATCGGATTCGTCATCTGGATGGGTGTGGCAGCGGCCCTCGCGGTCCTGGTCACCGGCCTCGCGTCCTACTTCATGACGAAGCGGCTCTTCACCACGTCCGAGCGCGGCCTTGCCACGCTCCGCACCAAGGCGTTCCGCCACGTCCACGACCTGCCGCTGCTGACGCAGAACACCGAGCGTCGCGGCGCCCTGGTGTCGCGGGTGACCTCCGACGTCGACCAGGTCAGCCAGTTCCTCGTCTTCGGCGGACTGATCTTCGTCGTGAGCATCGGCCAGATGCTGGTCGCGACGGTCCTGATGCTGTTCTACAGCTGGGAGCTCGCCGCGGTGGTCTGGCTGGCCTTCGCCCCGCTGTTCCTCTCGATCCGCTGGTTCCAGAAGAAGCTCTCCGCGGCCTACACCGTCGTCCGCCACCAGGTGGGGGTCCTGCTCGGCGCGATCTCCGAGCCGGTCGTGGGTGCCGCCGTCGTGCGCTCGTACGGCATCGAGGACCGCACCCAGGCCCGCATCGACGACGCGATCGTCGACTGGCAGCGGGCCAACACCCACGCCCAGACCTACACCGTCACGTCGTTCTCGCTGGGCGGTCTCTCGGCCGGCCTCGCCAACGCGGGCGTCATCGTCATCGGCATCCTGCTCGGCTTCACCTCCGACATGACCCCGGGTCGCGTGCTGGCCTTCGCGTTCCTGGTCACGCTGTTCGTCGGCCCGGTGCAGATGGGCACCCAGGTCCTCACCGAGGCGCAGAACGCCATCGCGAGCTGGCGGCGAGTCCTCGGCATCCTCGAGACGCCGGCCGACCTGATCGACCCCGGTCCCGACGGCGAGGTGCTGCCGCGTGGCCCGATCGACGTCAGGTTCGACCACGTCACCTTCGCCTATCCCACCGGCCCCCCGGTGCTCATCGACGTCGACCTCCACATCGATGCCGGCACCCGGGTGGCGATCGTGGGGGAGACCGGATCGGGCAAGTCCACCTTCGCCAAGCTCCTCACCCGCCTGATGGACCCCCCGGCCGGGGCGGTCCTGCTCGACGAGGTCGACGTACGCCGGATCGAGCCGACCTCGCTGCGCCGCAGCGTCGTGCTCGTCCCGCAGGAGGGCTTCCTCTTCGACGACACGATCGCGGCCAACGTGCGCTACGGCAGTCTCGATGCGACCGACGAGGAGATCGTGGCATCAGCGGTCGAGCTGGGCATCGACGACTGGCTCGCAGGTCTGCCGAAGGGACTGCGTACGAAGGTCGGTCAGCGCGGTGAGTCGCTCTCCGCCGGCGAGCGCCAGCTGGTGGCCCTCCTCCGGGCGCACCTGGCCGATCCCGACCTGCTCGTGCTCGACGAGGCGACCAGCGCGGTGGACCCGCAGCTGGAGATGCAGATCGGCCGAGCCCTCGAGCGGCTGATGCAGTCGCGGACGTCGGTCACCATCGCCCACCGGCTGTCCACGGCGGAGAACGCCGACGAGGTGATCGTGGTGGATCGTGGCCGGGTGGTTCAGCGCGGACCGCACGCCGAGCTGCTCACCGAGGTGGGCGGCATCTACTCCACGATGCACGCCAGCTGGATCGCCCAGCACTCGCACCAGTAGGGCAGCCGGACGGGCGACGCGCCGGGATCAGGAAGAAGCCAGGACCTGGCTGATGAGCGCGTCGACGTCGAAGTGGACGGACTCCTCGCCCTGCGGGACGACGGCGAAGCTGCGGGAGACGAAGTCGATGACGTCGGTGGACCGTGCCAGGAGCACCAGGTGGCCGTCGGGCGAGCTGAGCTCGATGCTGATCATGGGTGCGCCAGTCAGGCCGATCGCAGGGGCCACGTGCACGTCGCCATCACCGGCCGGCGTGGTGATGCCCTCAGCGAGCAGGTCGCGACCGAAGGTCCACACGAGGTCGCCTTCCCCGGTGACGAAGGTCATCGCGACAGCGAACGGGTCCGAACGACGGTAGTCGAGGACGGCGTCGATGCTGTGGTGGATGCCACGGTCGTCCACGCACTCGACGGTGATGTCCAGCGCAACGCCGGACAGAACCGGCCCGCTTCCCGACATGTTCATCAAGTTCCTCCTCAGTTTCCGACTGGATTGCTCATGAGACGGCATCAGGCAGACCTCGTGACGCCGAATGGTAAAATTGTCGAGACCCGGTCCAGACCAGGTGTCCGGACGGCGCTAGGACGTGGTCGTTAGGGTCGGGCCATGACGGGGGCAGCAAAGCGCATCGTGCTGGAGACCTTGGGGTGGGTGCTCCTGGTGCTGGGCGTCGCCGCCATCTTCCTGCCCGGTCCCGGCCTGCTCGGAATCTTCGCGGGCCTGGCCCTGCTCTCCCAGCAGTACGACTGGGCCGAGCGCCGCGTCGACCCGGTCCGGGTGCGGGCGCTGATCGGTGCCGCCGAGGGGGTCGAGACCTGGCCGCGCGTCATCGCCTCGTGCCTGGGCGCCGTCGTCCTGGCCGGCTTCGGCGTGCTGTGGATCATGAAGCCACCGCCCCCGGAGTGGTGGTCCTTCCCGGAGTCCTGGTGGCTGCCCGGCGGGGTCTGGACCGGAGTCACGCAGATCGCCTCCGCTGGGATCGCGATCGGGCTCATCGTCTACAGCTACCGCCGCTTCCACGGCAAGCCCGAGGCCGTCGAGAAGCTGCGGCGGGAGAAGGACGGCGTCAGCGACGGCGACCCTGATTCCCGGTCGACCAGGTCCGTGGGATAAAGTTCCGGCGACTCGGGCGATTGGCGCAGTGGTAGCGCGCTTCGTTCACACCGAAGAGGTCACTGGTTCGAACCCAGTATCGCCCACCGAGACCAAGACCGTCTCTGACCTGCGAAAACAGCAGTTCAGAGGCGGTTCTGGTTTCGGCTCCGTGTCCTATACGTGTCCTATCGACAAGGTTCCCTGAGCGTCGCTCCCGCCGTGGCGGCGCGGTCAGGAACCGCGGCGTGCCCACCGGCGAGCCTTCTGTGATCCACAGGCCGATCGACGACGGGCGACGAGCTGCTCGATCACCAGGGTTGGCGGCTCTTGTGACGCACGAATCGACTATTGGGCAACAACGACGGCCGCTACTGCTGTGGACCCCACGCAGCACTCAGCGCCGAATCCCACGCGCGGCCGGCTGCGGTTCGGCCGACTAGGTTGGTGCGAGGCACGTTGTGCTCCGAATAACTAGCTCGGTCTGCACGAGCGGCACCCGGGGCGATTCCTGACCATCGAGCGCACGAGTGACGAGGTCCACTACGTTGAGTGCGAGCTTCGCGAACGGTTGACGCACCGTGGTCAGGGGTGGATTGAAGTAGGCAGCCTCAGGTAGGTCGTCGAAGCCCACGACGCTCACGTCCTCCGGTACGCGACGGCCGTTGCTCACGAGCGCGCGGACGATCCCAAGTGCCATCTGATCGTTCGCGGCGAAGACGGCGGTCACGTCAGGCTCGCGGGCCAAGGTCTCGCCGACGATGAAGCCACTCCGCGCAGACCAGTCTCCGGCCCAGCGAAGTGGCGGCACATCGCTGCCCCGCGACACGAGCTCGGTGCGCCACCCTTCTATTCGGGCCGCGGACTCCGCCCAGCCCGCCGGGCCTGCTACGTGGACCACCGTCGAGTGGCCAAGGTCCAGCAGATGCGCGGTAGCGGCCCGCGCACCCTCCAGGTTGTCCACGCCGGCGGTGAGCGGTGTCGTGCTCAGGTCTCCTTCTACGACCACCACTGGGATGGCAGCCTCCAGATCGGGCACGATGGCCAGGATGTCGAGGTGGGGCACGACCAGCACAAGAGCCTCGACGGCTTGCTCCAGCAACTGGTCCACGGCAACCATGAAGTTGCGGGTGCTCACGTCTACGACATTGGCCGTGGTGAGCTGGTAGCCGGCCGCGCGAGAGGCCGTTTCCAGCCCCACCAAAATGCTGGCTGGCCCATACTGGGGTAGGGCGGAGGTGACTACGCCCAGCAGTCCAGATCGGGCAGAGGCAAGCCGGCGGGCGGCGTCGTTGCGGCGGTATCCCAGCTCGTCGATTGCGTCGAGGACCCGCCCGCGAGTCTCCGGTCGGATGCCGTCGAATCCGTTGAGCACGCGGGACACGGTCTGATGGGAAACTCCGGCCTTCGTTGCGACGTCTACCATCGTCGGGCGCCGATGGCCCCTGCCCGCTTCGCTCATGGTGGCATCCTAGAGAGTCGCGTTCCCCGCACCGAAGTAGATGGCAGTTTTGGCTGATGCATGAGATGGGGCTGCGGTTCATCTGTGCCCACCGCTCGGATCTGGTCTGATCTCGGCACGCGAATAGTCCGCCTCCTGCTGAGGGGTGGGATGCAGCAGCCTGCGCAATGGACGTGGCGGCCGCGGCTGCGTCTCCACCGTCCGTGTCGCGATGACTTGCCGCTCGTCCGTCTTCTATGTCGCGCGGCCACAACCTGGTGGGGCAGTCCCCGGTCGTTCAAGCAGTGCGTATGGTCCCAACAGCTCGTAGCCCAACCGTGAACTGGCGAGTCGGGACCGGCCAGAAGGAGCCACTGGGCAAGAAGGTCCTCGTGGGTGACCACTCGACGCCGCTCGACAGAGTCCCACAATTCATCTCGGTTTGCGGTTGACCTGTGACGTCGGTTACCCGATACTCATCTGACCACGCGTGTTAACGCTAACACGCGGGCGTGGCTAGGTTCGGCCCAGTTGAGATCGTTAGCGCACAGTGGTCACCCGAGTGTTTACCCGTGACACGTAGTCACCCCTCAGCGCACCCGCGCGGAGATCCCAAGGAGGAGAAGAAATGGCGGCTCTTAAGCGCGCATCCCGAGGCGTGTTGACTCTCGCGGCAGCTGGCGCACTGATCGTCGGACTGAGCGCGTGCTCGGGCGAAGATGGAGATAGCACGGCGAGTGACAGTGGCGGCGACGACGTCACGACGGTCGGCTTCGTCGCGGTCGGCCCAGAGGGTGGGTTTCGGGACGCCAACGAGCAGGCCATCAAGGACGCGTTCTCCAAGGACGCCGGCTTCGACCTGAAGTACGCTCCTGCTGCGAGCCCGACCGATCAGAAGTCGCAGCTCGACGCGTTCTCAACGTTCGTCAACGACGAGGTCGACGCGATCCTCCTCACCGCGACCGAGGCGTCGGGCTGGGACGACTCGCTCGAGCTTGCCCAGGAGGCCGAGATCCCCGTCATCCTGCTCGACCGCGGTGTCGACTCGAGCGACGACCTCTACCTCACGCGTATCGCCCCCGACAACGTTGAGGTCGCCGCCTCGGTCGGTGACTGGGCCGTGCAGACCTTCCCGGAGGGCGCCAAGTACTTCACGCTCGAGGGCGTTCCGGGTCTTTCGGTCGTGAACGAGCGCAACGAGGGCTTCGACCAGGTCATCGAGGGCGAGGAGGGCTGGGACAAGATCGGCGCGCAGACGGCCAACTGGACCGCTGACGAGGGCAAGTCGGTCATCGAGACCGTGCTGAAGGCGAACCCCGACCTCCAGTTCATCTTCGCGCAGAACGACGAGATGGGCATTGGCGCGGCTGCGGCCGTGAAGGCCGCGGGCAAGGTTCCCGGCACCGACGTCAAGATCGCGACGATCGACGGCACCACGCCCGCGCTTGAGGCGCTTGCCGCCGGCGACCTGAGCTTCGTCGCACAGTACAACCCGTTCTTCGGCGACCAGGCTGTCGACGCAGTCAACAAGGCCCTCGCGGGGGACAGCCTCGAAAAGATCATCATCGTCCCAGGTGAGACCTTCGATTCGCCGGAGGCCGGCCAGGCCGCGCTGGACGCGGGCAAGGGCTTCTGATCCGACGCCACTGTGGACGATAGAAGACGTGATACGAGCGGGGGGTTGCCGCTTCAGCGACCCCCGCTCGTCGCCTTCCTCAGCCCGAATCCACGCAGGCAGCAACGAGGAGTCCAGCGATGATTGAACCAATCGCGATCGTCGAGGTTCGCGACGCGTCCATAACTTTTCCGGGCGTCAAAGCACTCGACGACGTCAGCTTTCGGCTTCTCCCCGGCGAGGTTCACACTCTCATGGGCGAGAACGGCGCCGGGAAGTCCACGCTCATCAAGGCGCTGACCGGGGTCTATCAGATTGATTCCGGCGAGATCATCGTCAACGGGGAGGTGCGCAACTTCTCCGGCACGGCGTCGGCCCAGGCCGCGGGGATCTCCACCGTGTACCAGGAAGTCAACCTGTGCACGAATCTGAGCATCGGTGAGAACGTCATGCTCGGCCATGAGGTGCGCGGCATCGGCGGCGTCAACTGGCGCAAGACTCACGCGCAGGCGCGTGAGGCGCTCGCGCGCATGGGTCTTGGCGGTCTCGACCCCCGCGCCCCGCTCTCCTCGATCTCCATCGCGTTGCAGCAGCTGGTCGCCATCAGCCGTGCGATGGTCACCGACTCGAAGGTGCTCATCCTTGACGAGCCGACCTCGAGCCTCGATGCGAACGAGGTAGAGGTTCTCTTCGGTGTCATCCGGCGCCTCCGCGACCAAGGCGTCGCCATTCTCTTCGTCTCCCACTTCCTCGATCAGGTCTACGCGATCAGCGACCGCATCACGGTGCTGCGTAACGGCCGCTTCGTCGGCGAGTACCTCACACGGGATCTCGACCGGACGCAACTTATCTCGAAGATGATCGGCAAGGACTTCGAATCCCTCCGCGCGCTCGGCTCCAACCGGCAGACCCAGGTGCGCGATCGCACGCGGACGCCGATCTTTGCCGCGGAAGGCCTCGGCCGCAAGGGTTCGATCGAGCCCACCGATGTCGAGGTGCACGCCGGTGAGGTCGTGGGCTTCGCGGGCCTCCTCGGCGCGGGCCGCACCGAGCTCGCGCGCCTCATCGCCGGCGCCGACAAGGCGGACTCCGGCACGGTGAAGGTGCGCGGCAAGAAGGTGGCGCTGAACTCGCCCGTGGCCGGACTCGCGCACGGCATCGCATACTCGACCGAGAACCGCCGCGAAGAGGGCGTCGTCGGGGACCTCAGCGTCCGCGAGAACATCGTGCTCGCCGTCCAGGCCCAGCGCGGATGGTTGCGCCGTGTGCCCGCTCGCGAAGTCGACCAGCTCGTCGCCACCTACATGGAGCGCTTCAGCGTGCGCCCCAATGACCCGAACCGTCCGATCCGCCTGCTTTCCGGCGGCAACCAGCAGAAGGTGCTGCTGGGCCGGTGGCTCGCGACGAACCCCGACCTGCTGGTGCTCGACGAGCCCACTCGCGGCATCGACGTCGGCGCGAAAGCCGACATCCAGGAGACCGTCGCCGAGCTTGCCGAAGGCGGAATGGGCGTCGTGTTTATCTCCTCCGAGCTGGACGAGGTCGTGCGCCTCTCCGAGCGGATTGTCATTCTCAAGGACCACCAGAAGGTGGGCGAGGTTGTGAACGGCCCGGAGGTGACCGCAGAGAGCATCGTCTCGGTCATCGCCGCGGAATCAGGGGCGGATGCGGAAGCTCAGGCAGACGTCCTCGCCGAGGAGGTCGCCGAAGGCGACGCCGCAAACGAAGGGACCGCCCGTGATGGGTAGCGTCAAGACCGCACTCAGGACCCCGTGGTTCTGGGCCGTCGTCGGCATCGCGGTTCTGCTGCTGATCAACTCGATCAAGAACCCGGCCTACCTTGCGCTCAGTGTCAACCCCACCACCGGGCTGCTGACCGGCAACGTGCTCGACATCCTGCGCGTGTCGGCACCGATCATCATGATCGCGGTCGGCATGACGTTCGTCATCGCGACAGAGGGAATCGATCTCTCGGTCGGCTCGATGATGGCCGTCGGCGGTGCGGTGGCGATGCAGACGCTCTCCACGATGAGCGACTCGGTCGGTGCCATGTTCGTGGCGATCGGGCTAGCGCTGGCACTGGCGATCGTGCTCGGTGCTGTCAACGGCCTCCTCGTTGCCGTGGTCGGCCTTCAGCCGTTCATCAGCACGCTCATCATGATGCTGGCCGCGCGCGGCATCGCCCGTGTCATCACCGACGGGCAGAACACCAACGCTACGAACGAGCCGTTCCGACAGTTGTCGAACGGTCAGATTCTCGGTCTTCCGACCAGCTTCGTGATCGCGGTCCTGATCGTCGTCATTATCGCGTTCTTCATGCGGCGCACCGCGCTCGGTCTGATGATCGAGTCCATCGGCATCAACCCGCACGCGAGCCGGCTCGTCGGCATCCGTCCCCGTCCCATCCTCTTCGGCGTCTACATCCTGTCCGCCGCCCTCGCGGCTGTGGGGGGTCTGTTCAGCGTCTCGGAGGTCATGACGGTGAGTGTCTCCGGCACCGGCAACCTCATGGAACTTGACGCGATCCTCGCGGTTGTCATCGGCGGAACGTCTCTCGCTGGCGGCAAGTTCTCGATCCTGGGCTCGACCATCGGCGCTCTCCTCATCGCGACCCTGAACAAGTCCGTGTTGTTCCTCGGTATCCCCGCCGCGGCGACGCCCGCGTTCAAGGCGCTCGTCATCATTGTCCTGGTGCTGCTTCAGTCCGAGCGGATCCGGTCGTTCGCCTTTGGACGCGCGAGGTCCAAGGCAACGCCCCCCGACCCCGCGCTGCCGGCCGCCTCGAAGGAGAAGGAGGTCGTCGCATGAGCGCGCATACTCTTGCCGAGTCCGTCCCGCCTGTACCTGGACTGCCCGAGACCAGGCAGCCCCAGCAGGTCAGTCGCTTCTGGGTCATGTGGGAGCGCAGCCAGGCGCTGATCCCGACGCTTGCCGCCCTGGTGCTGCTCTTCGGCATGCTCATCTACGCGGAGATCGCCTACGGCCGCGTGTTCCACTCGGGCACGATGTCGAGTCTGCTTGTGAGCTTCGCGCCGACGATCATCCTCGCGGTCGGCATGACGTTCGTGATCATCTCCGGCGGCATCGACCTGTCGGTCGGCGCCGTAGTGGCATTCAGCTCCGTGGCCGGCGTGATGCTGATGAACATCGGCGTCAGCGGCTGGCTCGTCATGCTGCTGATGATCGTGTTCGGCGCCGTGTTCGGAGTGATCTCGGGCGTCATGATCGAGTACTTCGACGTGCAGCCCTTCATCGCGACGCTCGCGATGATGTTCCTCGCCCGGGGCCTGGCCTCGATTCTGTCGACCACCCCGGTCATTGCTCCCGAAGACTCCCCGATCCGCCTGCTCGCCACGGATTGGGAGATTATCGACGGACCGAAGGTGAACGACTTCACAGTCACGCCGGGTCTCATCGTCGCGCTCCTCGTCGTCCTCGGCGGCTTCTTCTTCATGCACCGCAGCCGTTTGGGCCGCACCGTCTACGCGATCGGCGGCAACGAGTCGTCGGCGCGGTTGATGGGTCTGCCGGTCGCCCGCGCGCGTATCTGTATCTACGTCGTCTCCGGCGCCCTCGCGGGCCTCGCAGCGATCGTCTATACCGCCGAGGTCGGCGGCAAGGCGCAGAACGTGACCGGCATCGGCTGGGAGCTCGACGCCATCGCGGCGGTCGTGATCGGCGGCACGCTCCTCACGGGCGGCTACGGCTACGTCCTCGGATCGATCATCGGCGTGTTCGTGCTCGCGGCGCTGCGCCTCATCATCACGAAGGACGGCACCATCAACCCCGAGTATCTGACCATCATCACTGGTTCGGTGCTGCTCGCCTTCGTGCTCCTCCAGCGCTTGCTGACGCGTCGGAGGGCGAGCTGATGGCCGACGAGAAGACCAAGGCGGCGACCATCGCTGATACCCGCGACAGTCCGCCGTGTCGTGAGCAACACCTAGATCGTCGGCTTCGACGACATCCCCGAGGCGGCCTACCTGATCCCGCCCATGACCACTGTCCAGGACTTCCAGACCGTCGGGCAGCACGCTATCGAGATTCTGCGCGCCGCACTCGGCCAGGGTCCCGGCTCCTGAACGCCTCATCGGCGCTGAGCTGGTCGTCCGCGCCAGCACTGCAGCGCCCGTCGAAAGGATGCAGTGACCATGGCCCACCCTCCCTCCGGTGAGCACTATGTCGTCGGCGTCGACTACGGCACGCTGTCCGGGCGCGCCGTCGTCGTACGCGTGTCGGACGGCGCCGAGCTCGGCACCGGGGTACACCTCTATCCGCACGCGGTGCTGGAGCGTTCGCTCCCTGCGCACCTCGCGGGCACGGAGCGCCCACTTCCCCCCGAGTGGGCGCTCCAGGTGCCCGAGGACTACCGCGAGGTGCTGCGCGTCGCCGTGCCCGCCGCGGTGAAGGCAGCGGGCATCGACCCGGCACGACGTCGTCGGGATCGCCACCGACTTCACCGCGTGCACGATGGTGCCGGTGCTCCGGGACGGCACCCCTCTCAACGAGGTAGAGGGGTTCGCCGACCGGCCGCACGCCTACGTCAAGCTCTGGAAGCACCACGCCGCGCAGGGCCAGGCCAACCGTATTAACGAGCTCGCTCGCACCCGCGACGAGAGGTGGCTGCCGCGCTACGGCGGCCTGATCTCCTCGGAGTGGGAGTTCGCCAAGGGCCTGGAGCTGTTCGAGGACGACCGTGAGGTCTACGACCGGATGGACCACTGGGTCGAGGCGGCCGACTGGATCGTGTGGCAGCTCTGCGGGACGTACGTCCGCAACGCATGCACCGCCGGCTACAAGGGCATCCGCCAGGACGGGGAGTATCCCTCGGCCGGGTTCCTCGGCGAGCTCTCGCCCGGCTTTGAGACCTTTGTGGCGGACAAGCTCGAGCATGCCATCGGTCAGCTCGGCGACCGTGCCGGTGGGCTCACGGCCGAAGCCGCCGAATGGACCGGGCTGCCCGAGGGCATCGCCGTGGCCGTCGGCAACGTCGATGCTCACGTGACCGCGCCCGCTGCCCAGGCCGTCGGTCCCGGCCAGATGGTGGCGATCATGGGCACCTCGACGTGCCACGTGATGAGCGCAGAGGTGCTGCGCGAGGTGCCGGGGATGTGCGGCGTCGTCGACGGCGGCATCGTGTCGGGCCTGTGGGGCTACGAGGCCGGCCAGAGCGGTGTCGGCGACATCTTCGGCTGGTTCACCGAGCACGGGGTTCCTGCCTACGTCACCGAGGCCGCCGCTGCGGCGGGTGAGGGCGTGCACGAGCACCTCACCCGGCTCGCCGCCGACCAGGAGATCGGCGAGCACGGCCTCGTCGCCCTCGACTGGCACTCCGGCAACCGGTCGGTGCTCGTCGACCATGAGCTCTCCGGCATGGTCGTCGGCCAGACGTTGGCCACCCGCGCCGAGGACGTCTACCGCGCGCTCCTCGAGGCCACCGCCTTCGGCACCCGCGTCATCGTGGAGACCTTCCGCGACAGCGGCGTGCCGGTGGAGGAGTTCATCGTCGCCGGCGGGTTGCAGAAGAACGCCTTGCTGATGCAGATCTACTCCGACGTCACCCGGCTGCCGCTGTCGGTCATCGACTCCGAGCAGGGCCCGGCCCTCGGCTCCGCGATCCACGCGGCCGTCGCCGCCGGGGCGTACGACGACGTGGCCTCCGCCGCCAAGCAGATGGGCAAGGTCCAGCGCCACGTCTACGTGCCCGGCGAGGCGCGCGCAGCGGCGTACGACGCCCTCTTCGAGCACTACCTCGCGCTCCACGACCACTTCGGCCGTACGACCACAACGATGCGCCGGCTCAAGGCGATCCGGCGCGACGCCGTTGCGCGTCGGTCGTACGACGCGCCTGCAACTGCCATCTCGACTGCCCAGGAGGTGTCGGTATGACGGCCGTCAGTGACGTGACCGACACGATCCTCCAGCTCCGCGCCGAGGTGTGCGCGTTGCACGAGCAGCTCACCCGCTACCAGCTCGTCGTCTGGACCGCCGGCAACGTGTCAGCGCACGGGTGCCCGGCCACGACCTGCTGGTCATCAAGCCCAGTGGGGTGGCGTACGACGACCTGACGCCCGACAACATGGTCGTCTGCGACCTCCACGGCCGGGTCGTCGAGGGCGAGCACGCGCCGTCGTCGGACACCGAGGCGCAGGCCTACGTCTACCGCGAGATGCCGCAGGTCGGGCGGCGTGGTGCACACGCACTCGACGTACGCCGCCGCCTGGGCGATCCGCGGCGAGCCGGTGCCGTGCGTGCTCACCATGTGTGCCGACGAGTTCGGCGGCGAGATCCCGATCGGCCCGTTCGCGATCATCGGTGACGACTCGATCGGCCGGGGCATCGTCGACACGCTGCGCGACAGCCGCTCCCCGGCCGTGATCATGCGCAACCACGGGGTCTTCAGCATCGGCCCGACGCCGCGCAAGGCGGTGGCGGCTGCCGTGATGTGCGAGGACGTGGCGCGCACGGTGCACATCTCCCGTCAGCTCGGTGAGCCGCTGCCCATCGACCAGCAGCACGTCGACGCCCTGTTCGACCGCTACCAGAACGTCTACGGCCAGCGCTGACCCAGCGCGACAACTCCGCCACGACCGCCACGAGCGGTCACCACTCCACCTGATCCACGAAGGAAGTCCATGAGCATGACGTCGACGCCCAAGCCCGAGGTCTGGTTCCTGACCGGCAGCCAGTCCCTCTACGGTCCCGAGACCCTGGACCAGGTCGCGGCACAGTCGCAGGGGATCGTGGAGCGCCTCGTAGAGGTGGGCGACCTGCCTGTCAGCGTCGTATGGAAGCCGGTCCTGATGGACGCCTCGTCGATCCACCGGCAGATGCTTGACGCCAACTCGGATGCGGCGTGCGTCGGCGTCGTGGCGTGGATGCACACCTTCTCCCCGGCCAAGATGTGGATCGCCGGTCTCGACGCGCTGCAGAAGCCGCTGCTGCACCTCCACACGCAGGCGGGCATGGAGCTGCCGTGGTCGACCATCGACATGGACTTCATGAACCTCAATCAAGCCGCCCACGGCGACCGGGAGTTCGGCTACATCCAGTCGCGCCTCGGGGTGCTGCGCAAGACGGTCGCCGGCCACGTCGACTCGCCGCTCGTCGCTCAGCGCATCGGCCACTGGGCCCGCGCCGCGCTGGGGCTCCAAGAGCTTCGCAGCCTCAAGCTCGCCCGGTTCGGCGACAACATGCGCGACGTCGCGGTCACCGAGGGCGACAAGGTGGAGGCGCAGCGTCGCTTCGGCGTCTCGGTCAACACCTACGGCGTCAACGACCTCGTCGCGGTGGTCGACGCAATCGGCGACGACGACATCGACAAGCTAGTCACCGAGTACGCCGACACCTACCGCGTCGCGCCCGAGCTCCTGCCGGACGGGGGGCGGCACGAGTCGCTGCGCTACGGCGCCCGCATCGAGCTGGGCCTTCGCTCGTTCCTCACCAGCGGCGGCTTCAACGCCTTCACGACGAACTTCGAGGACCTCGGCGGCCTGCGCCAGCTCCCCGGCCTGGCCGTGCAGCGGTTGATGGCCGACGGCTTCGGCTTCGGCGGTGAGGGCGACTGGAAGACGTCGGTCCTGCTGCGCGCGACGAAGGTGATGGGGGAGGGATTGCCCGGCGGCACGTCCTTCATGGAGGACTACACTTACCACCTGGTTCCCGGTCGGGAGAAGATCCTCGGCGCCCACATGCTCGAGGTCTGCCCGACCATCACCGCCCAGCAGGCGTCGCTCGAGATCCACCCGCTCGCCATCGGCGGTCGCGAGGACCCCGTACGCCTGCGCTTCACCGCGGACCCCGGCCGTGCCGTCGTCGCCGGCCTCTCCGACCTGGGCGACCGCTTCCGTCTGACCGTCAACGACATCGACGTCGTCGAGCCCGACGAGGACCTGCCCAACCTGCCCGTGGCCTGCGCCGTCTGGGAGCCCCGGCCCTCGCTCTCGACCTCGGCCGAGTCCTGGCTGATGGCCGGCGCTCCACACCACACCGTGCTGTCGAAGGCCGTCGGCGTCGAAATCCTCGAGGACTTCGCCCAGATGACCGGCGTCGAGATGGTCGTGATCGGCGACGACACGACGACGCGAAACTTCCAGCGGGAACTGAGGTGGAACGCGGCGTACCACCGTCTCGCCACCGGTCTCTGAGCTTGAGCCAAAGGACACAGGACCCTCGGCAAGACCGGCAGGAACGTCTCGGTTGTCGGGCTGGGCACGTGGCAACCCGGCGCCGACCGGGCGAGGTCAGCGAGAGCGCGCGTGAGGTGCCGGAGGCCTCGGCGGAGTCGGGCGTCAGCTTCTACGACACTGCCGACGTCTACGATAACGGCCGCCGCGAGCGGCTCGTGGGCGCATTCGTCGCAGCCCACCTGGGCTCACGGTCGCCACCAAGATGGGGCGGCACGAGAAGCAGGTGCCGCAGAACTACGTCGAGGCCGACTTCCGAACGTGGATCGACCGGTCGCGCACCAACCTCGGCACCGACCCGGCTCGACCTGGTGCAGCTGAACTGCCCGCCGAGCGCAGCCATCGACAGCGACGCGACGTACGACGTCCTCGACACCCTCGTCGTCGAGGGCCTGGTCGCCGCCTACGGCATGAGTGTGGAGACCGTCGACCAGGCTCAGGCGGCGGTCGCGCGCCCGCCCGTCGCGACCGTCTAGATGATCCTGAACGCCTCCGGATGTAGCCCGTCGAGGCCGTGCTCCCGGAGGCCGAGGCGGCGGCATCGGCATCATCGCCCGGGTGCCCCTCGCCTCGGGCGGGATGTCGGAGAAGTGCCAGGCCGACACCGCAGTTCGCGGCCGACGACCACCGTTCCTATCAACGCGACCCGGGAGCTGTCCGAGGCGGGCAAGCGGCCGTCACGGCAGCGCGTTCGACGTGGGTGAGACCTTCTCCGGTGTGGACTACGAGGCCGGCGTCGCCGCGTCTTAAGTCAGCAGCTCGTCGATTCGCCATTGCGTTTACGGGCAAGTGACGGGTGTCACGGATGTTAGCGATCACATCCAGCGATATCAAGGGTCGTCCCCCCGATCGGGCTGGGAGGCCGACGTCTTGGGCGCTCCGTGCTCCTTCGCTCGGAAGACCGGGTAGCTCTCGACACGTGCTGGCGCCACCCCATGCCGCGCAGGCCCTTCTGGAGAACTGTCGAGTGTCGCGCAAGTAACCTCGCGGCCGACTCCGCCTAGCTAGGCAGGCTCGCGCAACCTGGCCCGTAGCCCGGCGATCAGGGTGTCGACGCTGAAGGTCCATACGTTCTCATAGTCGGACACGTCGATCGGGACCGCCCGCACCAGCGGGAACGACTCGGCCGGAAGGTCGTCCACCTGGGTCTCGAGCATCTCGCCGCGCGCCACCATGCTGCTCTCCGTGCCGATCATCAGCGCTAGGTACGAGGTCGTCTTGATCGCCGCGAAGGCGTCGGCGGGACCGAAGCCGGCTTCCCCCAGCGCGGCCAACGCGACCTCGAAGGACGCGGTCGCCCGGGCTCCCTGGACCGGGCGCTGCTGCAGGGCGTGGAACGCGCCGGGATGCGTCGCCGCGATGGCGACCACGGCACCGGTGAACTCTCGGACCCACGCGTCCCAGGCGATCGGGCCGGTCGGCAACTTTGCCTCGTCGAGCAGCAGTTCGACGATCCCGTCGGTGACGGCGTCCCGCGTCGGCACGTGGTTGTAGAGCGAGGTGACGTGGACGCCGAGCTCGCCGGCGATCTTGCGGAGCGTGACAGCGTCCGGGCCGTCCCGGTCCGCAAGGCGCACCGCGGTCTGCAGGATCCGCTCCCGCGTCAACGCTGCCATGCTCACCTCTTCTCTTGACAAACCTACAGCGTAGGTTAGACCATGACCTACACCGTAGGTCGACGCCGGCTCGCCCGGCCAAGGAGGAACAGTGTCTTACACCCAGGCCCAACTAGAGAACAAGCTCGCCGAGCTCATCGACAGCCACAACGTCCCCGGAGCCCAGCTCGCCGTTCTCGACGGCGACACCATCACCGAAGTCGCCGCCGGCGTGCTCAGCGTCCGCACCGGCTCTCCCGTCACCACCGACGCCCTATTCCTCCCGGGCTCCATCGGCAAGCTCTACACCGCCACCCTGGTGCTGATGCTCGCCGACGAGGGCCTCATCGACCTCGACGAGCCGGTGCGCAGCTACCTCCCCGACTTCGACGTCCGCGACGAGCACGCCCGCGACACCGTCACGGTCCGCAACCTGCTCACCCACACCAGCGGCTTCGACGGCGACGTCTTCATCGACACCGGTCGCGGCGACGACGCGCTGGAGCGCTACATCACGGAGATCGCCGACCTGCCGCAGATCTGCGAGCCCGGCAAGATCTGGAGCTACAGCAACAGCGGATTCTCGGTCCTCGGCCGGCTGATAGAGGTCGTCTGGGACACGATCTACGAGACCGCGCTGCGCGACCGGCTGCTCGCTCCGCTCGGCCTGGAGCACTCGGTGGTCTTCCCCGAGGACGTCATCCCGCACCCGAACGCCGTCGGCCACGTGCCCGACCCCGAGGACCCGGAGTCCTACGTGGTCAGCCCGATCTGGGGGCTGTACCGCTCCTGCGGCCCGATGGGCGCGTCGCTGGTCGCCAGTGCGGGTGACGTGCTCCGGTTCGCCCTGCTACACCTCGACGGTGGCGTCGCCGCCGACGGCACCCGGCTGCTCTCGGCCGAGCGGGTCACCGCCGCCCAGGTTCCTCAGATCGCGATGGTCGACGACACCGTCCTCGGTGAGGCCTGGGGCCTCGGCTGGATCCTGGACCACTTCGGCGACGTCGCTGTCATCGGCCACGACGGGAACTCGATCGGGCAGAACGCCTTCATGCGGGTGGCGCCCGAGCAGCGCTTCGGCTTCTGCCTGCAGACCAACGTCGAGAGCGCCTTGTCGATGTACCGCGAGCTCGCCGCGTGGCTCTTCGAGGAGCAGCTCGACGTCGCACCGCGCCAGGACCCGGCGGTGCTCGCCTCGCCGGCGGTCGCCGACCCGAGCCGGTACGTCGGCACCTACCAGCGCGAGGGCCTGAACTTCACGATCGGCCAGGCCGAGGACGGATCCCTGACCGCGACCATCGATGCCTTCCACGCCGCCGCGGAGATGCAGGACCTGCCCCCCATGGACGATCTTCCGCTGGTTCCCGTGGAGAGAGAGCAGTCATTCCTGCTGAAGCTCCCGATCAGTGACAGCGACCTACTCGCCGTCTTCTTCAACCCCGACGACGAGCCGGCCGCGCCGACATACCTGCACTTCGGCGGTAGAGCCCACAAACGGATCGGCGCCCAGATGTGATGCCCAGGCATGTTGTGCCATCGGGCACGGCGAAGCCGTAGATGGAGTGATCATGGTTCGTGGCGGGCGCAGCGAACGGAGGCACGTCATGACGACGCAGGAAGGACGCCGCACGCCGGTGATTGCGGTGTTCGGAAGCAATGAGGAACCGACCCTCGAGCCCTCCGAGCGGATCGGGAGGGAGGTGGCTGCCACAGGGTGTGTGCTGCTCACCGGCGGCGGCGTCCGGCTCGACCAGGGCCAGGTCAAGGAGCGGGCCATGAGGGGCGCGCGCGATGCGGAGTCGAAGGACGCGGCTGCCTGGCGCATCGGCGTGCTCGGGGTGGAGTCAGCGGACGTTGCCTTCACGGCGGAGGGTTCGCGGGCCATCCTCGAGCCCAACCTGGGCGATGGCCGCAACTACCTCAACGCCGCGATGTGTGACGTCGCGATTGCACTTCCCGGAGGCGACGGCACGAAGTCCGAGGTCGCCTTCGCCCTCGCACTCGGCCGGCCCGTCGTGCTCGTCGGCTCGGCGTGGGACACGGTGTTCCCGCCCGGCGAGGACCGCGAGGCCCGCGAGGCCCTGATCGAGTCGGCGAAGAATCGAGTTGAGGGAGACCACGGCACGGCCCTGGGCGTCCTGGTCGCCCAGGCGTACGACGATCTCCTGGAGGCCGACGTGCGCGTCGAGCGCTACGAGCTCGACCATCCTGCCGCCGAGATCGTGGCCGCTGCGCGCGGCCTCGCCGGCGATGATGATGCCGGCCTCGTGGGCGACCTCCCGATGCTCACGGACCGTCCCGACCTCGACCCGCTGGCCGACCAGTATCGGGACTGGCTGGCGGGAGTCGATCGTGACCGCTGAAACCCCGGCTTGATCGAGATCGGGACCGCCACGTTCGAACCCGGTGTCGCCCACCACTCTGGCACGATGGCCGACGCGAGGGCGGAAGGCCCTCCGCCGAAGGGACGCGATGAGCACACGCCAGCTCGGCATCGAGGAAGAGCTGCTCCTGGTCGACGGTTGCGGAGCGCCGGCCCCGCGCGCGCCCGACCTGCTCGCCCGCTGCGCCGCCGCCAGCGACCTCGCCTCCGGAACCGTCCTCCAGCACGAGTTCTTCCAGGCGCAGGTGGAGGTGGTGACCCCACCACTCCGCCTCCTCACCGATGCCGCTGCACATCTGCGCTCGGGACGTGAGTCGCTGGCGCGCGCTGGGGCTGACCTGGGCATCAGCCCGCTGGCGGTTGCCACACCGGTCCTGGCGGCGCCCCCTGGGCCGTACGTCGAGGACGAGCGGTTCATTCGAATCGCGAAGCATTACGCCGGGCTGGGCAGTGAGTCCCTCATGTGTGCGCTACACGTTCACGTCGAGGTGGCCGACCGCGGCGAGGGGGTCGCTGTGCTGGACCGGGTGCGCCCTTGGCTTCCACTGTTGGTGGCTTTGAGCGCCAACTCGCCGTTCTGGCACGGCCGCGACATGGGGTTCGCGACCTGGCGCTCTCAGCTGTGGCGGATGTGGCCCAGCAGCGGTCCGCACGAGGTGTTCGGCGACCTGGCTGCATACGACGCCCTGATTGTCCGTCTGCTACGAGACCAGGCGATCCTCGACGTGGGCCTGCTCAACCTCGAGGTGAGGCTGTCGGCGCGCTATCCGACCGTAGAGTTTCGGGTGGCCGATGTGTGCACGTCGCTCGACGACACTCTGTTGGTGGCCGCTGTGGTGAGGGGTTTGACCGAGACGGCTGTCCGCGAGGCGCGCGAGGGCGTCGGGCCCGCGTCCTGGCGGGTCGACAGCCTGCGCAGCGCCGGATGGCGGGCCGCACGCTTCGGTGTCAGCGATCGACTCGTCGACCCCCTCAGCGGGCTGCCGGTGTCGGCGGCGACCGCCTTCGAAACCCTGCTCAATCACGTGGGGGACGCACTGGACGACGCAGGCGACCTCGCGCATGTCACCGCAGGCCTGGAGCGGATCGCCCTGGACGGGACCGGCGCCGACCACCAGCGTCGCGCCGCAGCCAGTGCCGACGGCGACCTGACGTCGGTCGTCGACGACCTGCGGTTGCGCACGGTCGAGGGCTGATCGCGGCTTGAGGTTGATCATGTCTCAAGGGGGTACTGGACCACATGGTCGACCACCTCACCTTCGGCAGCCTCCAGATCGCCTTCGACGAGCAGGTCCTGCGCCCGCGAGGGTGGACAGCTGCCCAGTCGCTGTGGGCTGCCGACCTGCTGCCGGATCTCCCGGAAGGGCCCGTGCTGGAGCTGTGCGCGGGTGCCGGGCAGATCGGCCTGCTGGCCGTTCTCGACTCGTCCCGGAGCCTGGTCTGCGTGGACGCCAACGAGGTGGCGTGCGACTTCGCCAGGGCCAACGCGCAGGCGGCCGGGATCGCGGAACGCGTCGAGGTGCGCACGGGCCGGTTGGAGAGCGCACTCGACCCAGGCGAACGCTTCTCTCTCGTCATCGCCGACCCACCCTGGGTACCGCGGGACGAGATCAGCCGATATCCCGAGGACCCGACCACCGCCATCGACGGCGGAGGCGACGGGATGGAGGTGGCACGGGCATGCCTCCGGGTCATCGATGCCCACCTCGAGGCGGGCGGAGCGGCGCTCCTGCAGCTCGGCACGGCAGCCCAGGCGGCCGCGCTCGCGGACGAGGATCCTGTGCGAAGGGGCAGTCTCGAGGTCGTCGAGGTGCGGCCGGAGGAGCGGGGTGTGCTCGTGCGGATCGACCGGTGCTGATCAGTCCCGGGATCCGCGCGGGATCACCTTGTGGGTGCCGTCGCACCACGGCAGCCGGCTCGACTTGTCGCACCGGCAGAGTGCCACCACCGGACGTCGAACGTCGTGCACCACCCCGTCAACGTCCTGGATGCTGGTCGCCCCGCGAACGAGCAAGGGTCCGTCCGGGCACATGACAACGTCGGGGTGCTCGAACTCATCGGCGGTCATGGAGCAACACCCCAGCGATCGAGCATCGCCGTGGCGAACCGCGACTCCTGGTCCAAGCAGGTGAAGGCACCGAAGAGGATCCCATCGGCCTGCTGGGGCTCGTCCTCGGCCAGCGTGCCGCAGATGTCGCGTGCGGCCAGGTGCTCATGGATGGCGTCGGCCTCCACGTGCTCGCTGTAGTAGAGCGACATGTCACCGCGCAACGCCAGCCGGTCCAGGCCCTGCACCATCTTGCGTGAGGGCAGAGAGCTGGTCATCTCGAACGCCGCCAGATGTCCCATGGCCGCACCACGGAGCCGACGATGCAGTCCGAACAGCGAGGCGGCGTTGTTCATCTCGAGGGTCTCGGGGAGCGCCTCGTCGACGAAGGCGCCGTAGTCGGGGTCCAGACCGACGGAGGCGAGTCCTCGGGCAAATAGGTGGGAGTGCAGCCGGTTGGGGTTCCCGGCGCCGTACTCGTCGTACTGCAGCTCCATGAGCGCAGCCTTGGCCCGGACGGGAAGCCGGGGCACGACCCACGCGGTGGGGTCGGACTCCTTCAGGTGGTAGACCGACCGCTGACGGAGCAGCTCCAGCACCTCGTCGCGGTCCGCGTGACGGCGCACATGGTCCGCCAGAGACGGCCCGTCGTCGGCCTCGACCATGGCGATGAGCCGGTCCGGTACGTCGCCAGGGTCAACCAGCTCCGCCACCGTGCATCGTGCTCGCAGCCGCTCCTCCAGCTGATCCTCGAGCGTGCTTCGCACGGCAAGCACGGCCGGGTGCTGCTCGGCGCGCTCGTCCACGTCCTCGAACCCGCCGTAGGACAGCTCGTGCAGTATCCACAGCGCCAGCGCCTCGTCCTCCGACGAGTCCGCCGATGGCAGGGGCGCAAGGACGGAGGAACGCGACGGCAGGGTGCGAACCATGGTCCGGACACGCTCGCTCAAGCTGCCCCGCGGCTTCGGACACATCATTCCCGACACGGTGCCAACCGCTCTCACTGACGTCATGCCTCTCGGTTCCCCCTTCAGCGCCTGCTATGCGTGGGATGCGTCAGTCCGGGTATCGCTGCCGCCGCTAGGGACGCTCGCGGACGCGCCAGCGGCTTTCCGCCACGCTCGCGCGGGCGCACCGCGATCCCGCGAAGTCACGCAATCGATGGTTGCGCATCCGGCACGTCGCAGGTAAGGTCACACGCAACCAAACGTTGCGGGAGGCTGTCATGGAGCTGGGAACCATCGAGCGCGAGCTCTACGTCGAGGCGACGCCCGAGATCGTCTTCGAGGTGGTGAGCGACCCGGCCCACGTGAAGCAGTGGTGGTCCGACGACGCGCGCTACGAGACCGTGATCGGGTCGGCGGGCGAGATCCTGTTCGCCGACGCCGACGGGGGGAAGGTCGAGGCGTTCACCGTCGTGGACCTGCAGCCGCCCACCCGCTTCTCGTTCCGCTGGACGCACCCGGCGGGGGAGGAGGCGGTGGAGGGCAACTCGCTGCTCGTCACCTTCGAGCTCGTCCCTCAGGGCGAAGGCACGCTGGTGCGCTTCCGAGAGACCGGCTTCCGCGAGCGGGGCTGGGCAGCCGCCGAGCTCGAGGCGAACTACCAGGACCACGTCCACGGGTGGGACTACTTCCTGCCACGCCTCGTCACGTACGCCGCGACGCTGGACGCCCGGCCATGACCAACCAAGTCGACGACGAGCTGTGGTCGGCGATCGGCGACCCCACCCGCCGCCAGATGCTCGACCTGCTGCTCGCGGCTGGGTCGGGTACGTCGACCTCGCTCAGCGAGCGGCTTCCGGTGAGCCGGCAGGCGGTCGCGAAGCACCTGGCCGTGCTCGACAGGGCAGGGCTCGTGCACGGGCAGACGGCCGGCCGCGAGCGGCACTACCGGATCGACGAGGAGCAGTTCGCCCGCGCGCTCGCGCAGCTCAACGCCGTGAGCACCGCCTGGGACGGTCGGCTCCGACGCATCAAGCGCCTTGCCGAGGCGCTGCAGAACAACGAGAAGGAGAAGAAGTGAGGGAGTCGACACCTGCGCCGGTCGGGCGCTGTCACCCCCGGTGCCGACGGGCTCGCAGCCCGGGCGCAACCATTCAGCGGCGGGATTCCCTCGCCAGATCACGAAAGGAATCGATGCATGAGCGACCTGACCCACACCTTCACCGTGGACGCGACGCCGCAAGAGGCCTACGAGGCCATCATCGACGTCCGCTCCTGGTGGGGTGCGACCAACATCGTCGGCCCCACCGACCAGCTGGGCGCCGACTGGTTCTACCTGGTGCCAGACATCCACTACTCCAAGCAGCGCACCGCCGAGCTCGTCGCCGGGGAGCGGGTGGTGTGGGAGTTCACCGACGGCTACCTCGACTTCATCGCCGAGAAGGGCGAGTGGATCGGGACGACTGGCCGCTTCGACATCACGTCCCAGGACGGCCAGACGCAGGTGACCTTCACTCACGAGGGCCTCGCGTCAGCCGATGAATGCTTCGACGTCTGCCACGACGCCTGGCGGCACTACATCACCGAGAGTCTGCGTCAGCGGATCGTCACCGGCCACGGCACGATGCGTACCCGCGAGGAGGATCAGGCGGCCGTCAGGCAACACGCCGAGACCCGGCAGTAGGCCTACGACCATTGCGTGGGTAGGTCATGTCGAGACGTCGACAGGCTCGGGTCGGGAGCCCAGCGCCACGGTGGTGGGGGTCGTTCGGGTGCACGCCAAAGCGATGAGCAGCGCGCCGGCCGCGGCGGTGATCGCCGTGATCATCCATCCGGCGCTGTGAACGCCGTGGGCCTCGGTGAGCAGCCCGAATCCCATGGCGATGGGTAGGAAGGCGATCCATGTGAGCGTGCTGACTCCCGACGCGACGCCTGCGCGGATGGTGGATGGCACGGCGTCGTGGAGCAGGCGCGAGACGTGGATGCTGGCGGCCACGATCATCAGGGCGAGCAGGATCTGCGCGGCGGTGACGACGATGACGTTTCGGCTAGAGGTGAGGATCAGGCTGGCCGTCACCATCAGCGCGGCGACCGTAGCTGCGGTGCGCGGCAGGTCGAGGTGGACGCGGCCAGCGATCAGGCCGCCCAGCCCGAGGGCGGAGACGAGGCCGGCCCAGTGCGGCCCGTACAGCACCGCGGGGGCGGCCAGTGCCACCAACCACAGCGGGCCGAACTCGAGCAGCACCTGCAGGGCCAGACCGGTCAGCATCGTCATGGTGATGACAGGCAGCAGTCGAGCACGCCGAGTCAGTGTGCGGTAGGTCGAAGCGATGTGGGTGCGCAGCGAGGTGGCCTGCGACGCCCGGTGCAGTTGCGGCTCCGAGAAGCGCAGCAGTGCGACGATCGACAGCGCCACGACCGGTACCGTCAGCAGGTAGGTGAGCCGGGTGCCGGCGATCCCGGCCAAGACGCCGCCGAGAAGGGCGCTGACCACCAGGGCAGCGCTGTCGATGAGTCGGTTGCGACCGAGGATCTGCTCGAACGCGACGCTGTCGCCGGTCTCCTCCAGCACCGTGTCGTAGATGAGGGAGTCGATCGTCCCGGAGCTCAACGCGAAGCACACACCCAACGCCAACGCGCTGAGGGTGTAGGTCGCCACGTTGTGGCTGAGTGCGCCGATGAACGAGCTGGCTGCCAGCGCGGCGTTGGCAAGCATCAGGACCCCGCGGCGGCTCCACCGGTCGGCGAGGATCCCCGAAGGCACCTCGAGGACCGGCACGACGGCGGCATACGCGGCGGCCATGAGACCGATGCTCGCGGCGTCGAAACCGATCTCGTTCATGAAGAGCTTCTCCACCGGAACCCAGAAGAGGAGGCCTTGGAGGAACGTGGCCAGATACAGCGGACGCAGCCGCTTCTGCACTGAGCTCGTGGGTTGCCTGAGGGTGGTCATGGCGTCTCCTCCAGTGTTGGGATCACAGGAACATCGGAGCTGTCGGACCGTCCTCGACATCGCGTCGCCCCGAGTGCGGCCACAATGTCGGTGTGCGGTGTGGACCTGGTCGTGGTGACGTCTGCCGCATCGCTGTCGAGGAGGCGCGAACGGTTCCGATGTAGCTGTGACTGCGCGTCCACCGGGCGCCACGATGGGAGGAGCGAGCGATGAAGTTCATGCTGCTGATCTGGAGCAACCCGGCGAACTGGGAGGCACTGTCGGCGTCCGAGCGGGCGACGTTGGCGGGCGAGGCGTACGACGAGCATGCTGCGCTCGATGCGGCGCTGATGGGCTCTGGTGAGCTGATGATCTCCGCCGCACTGGCCGACCCGATCACCACGCGTACCATCCGCGTCCGCGACGGGGTCGTTGCCAGTACCGATGGGCCCTACGCGGAGGCCAAGGAGTATCTGGTCGGCTACTACATGGTCGAGTGCGAGGGACTGGACCGGGCTACGGAGATCGCGGCGCGAGTCCCTGACGCTCGATGGGAGCGTGTCGAGATCCGACCGGCGATGGAAGTCACCGGCCTGGAGATGTGAGGCAGCACGATGGGCAACACCACCGACATCGGGCCAACGCTGCGGGCACTGGCACCTGAGGTCCTCGGGGCGCTGGTGCGCCACCACGGCCAGTTCGACGCGTGCGAGGACGCAGTGCAGGACGCACTGCTCGAGGCGAGTGTCGCCTGGTCCGAGAACGGTGTCCCGCAGAGCCCGAAGGGCTGGCTGATCAGGGTGGCGTCCCGCAGGCTGACCGATCGGTGGCGCAGCGACACGGCCCGCCGCCGCCGCGAGGCCACCGTGGCCGCACTGGAGCCGACCGACGTCCCTGGGCCAAGCGCTCCGCACACCGAGCAACCCGTCGCCGACGACACGTTGACGCTGCTGTTCTTGTGCTGCCATCCCGCCTTGACGAGCAGCTCGCAGGTCTCGCTGACTCTGCGCGCCGTCGGCGGTCTCACCACAGCGGAGATCGCCCGGGCGTTCTTCGTCCCCGAGTCGACCATGGCCCAACGGATCAGCCGCGCCAAGGCGCAGATCACCGCGGCCGGGGGTCGGTTCCGTATGCCAGATGACGAACGGCCGCAGCGGCTCGGCGCGGTGTTGCAGGTGCTGTATCTCGTCTTCAACGAAGGCTATGTCGCCACATCAGGACCGGATCCGCACCGCGTCGAGCTCACCAGCGAGGCCATCCGCCTCACCCGCGAAGTACGGCGTCTGCTGCCCGACGACGGCGAGGTCGCCGGTCTGCTCGCCTTGATGCTGCTCACCGATGCCCGCCGACCGGCCCGCGCTCGGCTTGACGGCAGCCTGGTCCCACTCGCCGAGCAGGACCGCAGCAAGTGGAACCAGAATCTGATCGCGGAGGGCGCCGCCCTCATCACCACGACCCTGGCCAGCACCCAGGTCGGACCGTTCCAGATCCAGGCCGCTATCGCCGCTCTGCACGCCGAGGCCACCCAGGCTCAAGACACCGACTGGCCACAAATTCTGGCGCTCTACAACCTGCTGGCCCAGTCCTCCACGAATCCAGTGGTGCAGCTCAACCGCGCCGTCGCCCACGCAATGGTCCACGGTCCGCAAGCCGGTCTCGTACTGCTCGCCGAGCTCCACACAGATCGACACATCTCGGCGCACCACCGCTTGCACGCCGTCCGCGGCCACCTCCTGGAGCAAGCCGGCGACCGTGCCATGGCCCAAGCCGCGTTCGAGGAAGCCACCCTCCTGGCGACCAGCATCCCCGAGAAGCGCTACCTCCAAGCCCAGGCCCTCCGGCTCGCCGCCATCACCGCTGACGACAACTGACCTGCTTGGGGGATCACACGTGGGACGGACGCGGCCCATCTACGTGACACGGGGGCATCAGCTTGTCTGTTGCCGATCGTCGGGGCGGGGCCACGGTCGACCGTCGCGCCGCTCGATGTCGGCGTTGAACCGGCTCAACAGTTCCGCGAGTCGGCCGACATCCTCAGCTGACCAATCCTCCAAGATCTCGCTCAACCCGCTCAGCTTGACCTTCCGGTCCGTCGCCAACGCCGCGAGCCCCTGGTCGCTGACCCTGAACTTCCGCGCGATGCCGCCTTCGGGATCGGGGATGCGCTCGACCAGACCGACGCGCAGCATGGCGTTGGCCTGTCGGTGCAATGTCGAGACATCGAGGCCGAATGCTTCGCTCAGCTCCGAGGTCGACATCGGACCTTGTAGCTGGAGTCTCGTCAACACGGTGTAGGCGCTCCGGTCGAGGCCGGGCCCACCATCGTTGTGGCGCAACGTAGGGGACACGTAACGGCCGAGCAGCATGCCCTCGAACTCGATGGTCATCAGGTCGTCATTCACCACTCCACCCTCCACGTCGCGAATCTACCAACGCCGATTATTGCATAATACAAATCGTGTGTAGGGTGCACAATATGAGCGCATTCCACACCCCGTCCGGTCCAGTGAGGTCCGATCCTCAGGCTTCGTCGCGCCCGGTGCGTCCGGGTGCGATCGTCGTTGTCCTCGCCTTTGCTGGCATCACTGCCGCGCTCATGCAGACCCTTGTCGTGCCGCTGATCGGCGACCTGCCCGAACTCCTCAACACCACCGCGTCCAACGCGTCGTGGGTCATCACTGCCACACTCCTCGCCGCTGCGGTGGCGACACCAGTGAGCGGGCGACTGGGTGATCTCTACGGCAAGCGTCGCGTCATGCTCGCGTGCTCTGTCGTACTCATCGCGGGGTCTGCACTCTGTGCTCTCTCGTCGTCGGTACTGCCGATGATCGTGGGTCGCGGTCTGCAGGGCGTCGGCATGGGTCTGGTTCCGCTCGGCATCAGCGCCATGCGTGATCTGATCCCGGCCGAGCGTCTCGGCACGTCCATCGCGCTGATGAGTGCCTCGATGGGTATCGGTGGCGCGCTGGGGCTGCCGATCTCCGCCGCGGTCGCGCAGAACGCCGACTGGCACGTGCTGTTCTGGGGCTCGACCGTGCTCGCGGCGATCGTGTCCTTGCTCATCTTCCTGCTCGTCCCCGCGACGCCCGTATCGGCGCAGGGCAAGTTCGATCCTGTCGGTGCCGTCGGTCTCGGGATCGGCCTGGTCTGCCTTCTGCTGGGTGTTTCCAAGGGCGCTGACTGGGGCTGGGGTAGTGCAACCACCTGGGGGTTCCTGACCGCCGCCGTTGTCGTCCTGCTTCTGTGGGGCTTCTACGAGCTCCGCATCCAGGACCCGTTGGTGGACCTGCGGGTGACGGCGCGACCTGTCGTGCTGCTGACCAACGTCGCGTCCCTGGTGGTGGGCTTCGCCCTCTACGCGCAGTCCCTGATCATTCCGCAGCTGCTCCAGCTGCCGGCCGCCACAGGATTCGGTCTCGGGCAGAGCATGATTCAGATGGGGCTGTGGATGCTGCCGGGCGGTTTCATGATGATGTTGATGGCGCCGGTCGGCGCGCGGATCTCCCACGCCAGGGGGCCACGAATCACGCTTGCGTTGGGTGCTGCGATCATCGCGATCGGCTACGTCACCGCTGTGTTCCTGATGGGCTCCACCTGGGGTCTGATGGTCTCGGTGTGTGTCATCAGCGCTGGTGTCGGCTTCGCGTACGGGGCAATGCCCGCCCTGATCATGGGCTCCGTTCCCCGATCCGAGACCGCGTCAGCGATGAGCGTCAACACGTTGATGCGATCTGTCGGCACGGCGGTCTCCGCGGCGGTCGTTGGGGTCGTACTGGCCCAGATGACCATGGACGTCGGTGGCGTGACGTTTCCGAGCGAAGCAGGTTTCCAGACCGGTCTGCTGATCGGTGCTGCTGTCGCCGGCGTCGCCGCGTTGATCGCTCTCGCCATCCCCTCTCAGGCCAGCCACGAAGCAGAAATGCACATCGAGCACGACGGTGCGCTCGTTTCCGCTGAAGCGTGACCGCACTCCGCACGAGTCCAGCGCCGGCCGAATGTCGCCGGTGCTCCCTAGGCGCGGTACGCCGCCCAGACCAGGCAGGCCATCGCACCGAGGGACGTGAAGGACCGCGCCGTGTTGAGGGCCACCCATCGGCTTTCGAACCGACCACGCACCGAGGAAAGGTCGGCGATGGAGTCGATGGGGCCGGCGGCTTCGATCTGATTGTTGAGCGGGACATTGCCGATTGCGGTGATCACCAGGGTTGCGACAGCCAGGGCGGTGCCGGCGATCGCCCACGACCGGGTCGAAGGCTCTGCACCCGCGATGGCAGCGCCTGCGAACAGTGGGGCACCCAGGAAGCTCATCATGAAGACGGGATTCACGATCGCGATGCTCATCTGTTGAATGGCATGTACGAACGTGCGGTCGTCGGTGCGTGCCAGGCCGGGCATCACTCCAGAGGCCCAGGCGTAGTAGGTGCCGGCCTGGAGGCCGGCGAGAACGGCTGCGATGAGGAGGACGGGGCCCTGGCCGGTGTTCATGGCGAGGTCTTCGACGCTCTGCGGCGCTTCTGGTCACGGTTCCGCATTGCGAGAGTGACGAGCACCAGCGATCCCAGCGCCGCGCCGGTCCGAACGAGGTGAAGTCCTTTCCACGGTCCCTCGAAGTCCATTCGTGCAGTAGACATCTCAGCGGGAGTCGCCGTCGCGACCGAGACCGCGGCGAGCTTCTCGTTCAGCGGCACGTTCCCCGCACTGGTCACGCCCACCACGCCAATCATGTACACAGCCGAGGCCGCGGCCAGTAACGGCCATCGGGCAGGCTCGTGGCGATACGCGACAGTTGCCGCGACGAGGGACGCGGCGCCTCCCATGAATGCGCCCCCGATGAAGAACGGGTTCATGATTGCGCGGTCCATCGCCTGAAACACGGAGATGAACTCAGCATCCGGGAGTTCTTGAAGTCCGGGCATGATGGTGACTTGCCAATCGAAGAACACGCCGGCGGTGAGCCCGGCGGTTGTGGTCGCCACGGTGAGTAGGGTCTTTCCGAGGGGGCTACTCATGGCTACGCCTGGTCCCAGACGCCGGTCGTCGCGGCCTGTGACGCGAAGTCGGCGAAGGTGCGCGCGGGGCGGCCCAGCGCTTCCTGGATGCCGGACGCCAACGATGAGTTGTGGCCGTCGAAGATGTCGGCGAACAGTTCGCCCAGCATCTCGGCCACGTCCGCGGGTACTCCCGCTTCGGTCGCAGCGACGGTGTACTCCTGGGTGCCGACGGGGAGGTAGGTGATCGTGCGGCCGGTCGCCTTGCTGAGGTCGACTGCGATGTCGTGGAAGGTGAGCAGCTCCGGGCCGGTGCACTCGTACACGCGCCCTGTCGGGATCTGGCCGAGCAGCGCCGCGACGGCGACGTCCGCAACGTCGTCGATATCGACGATCGGCTCGGTGACCTCTCCCGCAGGCAGGGCGATCAGACCTGCGTGCACGTCGCCGACGAGGAATCCCTCGCTGAAGTTCTGCGCGAACAACCCGCAGCGCACGACCGTGGTCTTCACCCCGCTCGCGGCTACGGCGACCTCGCATGCCTCCGCCTGCGCCTCACCGCGACCAGAGAGCAGCACGATGTGATCGACGCCGTTCTCCCCGGCGGTGACTGCGAACGAGGAGAGGATCTCGAGTGCGCCGGGGACGGTGATGTCAGGGTGGAACGTGACGTAGGCGCTGCTTGTCCCGGCCAGGGCGGTGACCCAGGTGGACTCGTCGTGCCAGTCGAACGGCACGTCGGTTGATCGTGAGACGACTCGGGCGGCCCGGCCTGCGGCTGCGAGCCGCTCGGCGACCCGCTTGCCGGTCTTGCCGTGTCCTCCGATGACGAGGGTGGTGGGTGGGTTGTCAGTGAATGTGTTCATGGGGACTACTTGACCCCACATGCGTAAGACTTTCCATAACTGTTTTGATCAGTTACCTCACTTATCGTCTAACATCTGATCCATGGATCCGCTATCTGGCTTCCTCGACGGCCCCCGCGCTCGCAGCGCCTTCGTCATGCGAATCGTGCTCGAACCCCCGTGGTCCTTGCGCATCGCCGACAACGCACCCCTCAGCGTCACGGTCGTGACCCACGGCTCGGCGTGGCTCCTTCCGTCCGAGCACGAGGCGCCGATCGAACTGAGCGCCGGGGACGTGCTCATCATCCGCGCCGGTGATCCGTATGTCGTCGCCGATGAGCCCGGCACGGAACCCACGATTGTCATCGACCCGGGTGGAGACTGCCGCACACTCGACGGCCAGTCCCTGGTGCAGTCCATGGGCCTAGGCGTGCGCACTTGGGGCAATACCGCCACCGGCTCCGACGTGATGCTCGTGGGCACCTACCAGTCCGAAGGAGAGATCAGCCGAAAGCTCCTCGACTCGCTGCCTCGCGTCGTGGTCCTCCGCGCACAGGACTGGGACAGCCCAGTGGTCCCCATGCTCGCCACGGAGATCGTCAAGGACCAGCCCGGCCAGCAGGTCATCCTTGACCGGCTGCTAGATCTCCTGCTCATCAGTTCACTACGCGCTGCGTTCGAAGCACAACAGGTCAACGTCCCGGTGTGGTTCAGCGCCCAGTCCGACCCCACGGTCGGGCAGGTGGTGCGCATGATGCACGACGACCCCGCCCACCCCTGGACGGTCGCGGAGCTGGCTGCTGCGGTCGGCGTCTCGCGTGCGTCCCTGGCCAGACGCTTCCACGACGTCGTCGGCGAACCGCCGATGACTTTTCTGACCGGTTGGCGAATGGCGTTGGCCGCCGACCTTCTGCTCGCCGCCGACGCCACGGTCACGTCGGTGTCGAAAGCCACCGGCTACGGCAGCCCCTTCACGTTCAGCACGGCGTTCAAGCGCACTTACGGCGCGAGCCCGCGGTCGTACCGTGACCGGGAACTCGCTGCCCTACGCACAGAACCCATCGCCACGTAGCGCAAGCTCACTCGCTGTCACCGGCACCCACCTGGACCGCGTTCGATGGGGCAGGGCAGGGCCAGGAAGTCGAGGTGGTTCACGGTGATCGAAGCCGTTCCTGCAGCCACCTGTGCCTGGCGTCGGAGAGCGTACGGCGCCGCAGCCTCGACGAGGCTCGGGTCCTGCTCGAGCGCGGCGCGGATCCACCCGGTGAACCATTCGGCCGCGAGTGCCGTTCGGTAGGGCGTCAGGCGCCAGGGGCTGGGGCGTTGCAGCACCATGAGACCGGCGCGCTCGAATCTCTCGATGGCGGCTGCGGCCGCGCCGGGACCGAGCAGGCGCCCGCTCTGGCTGAGGCGCCGTTGGTGCGCGTTGAAGGCCTCCATCACACGTTCGTCCCAGGGGTCCGCTGGGACCAGCTCCACGCGGCCCACGACGCTCAGGGTCACGAGCACGGGGCAACCGACGCCTGCACAGATGGCGACGAACCGGTCGACCTCGTCTGCAGTGAACATGTCGAGCAGGGCTGAGGCGGTGATCAGCGATGCGTCTGCCAGCTCGCTGGCGTCCAGGCGCGTGATGTCGCCGATGCGGGTCGCGACGGTCACGTGTGCACCGTTGCGCGACCGGGGCGCGGGCAGTGAGTCCGCGAGGTGGAGCAGCTCTGCGTCCCGGTCGTGCAGCACCCACCGCTGCGGACCGTCCAGCCGGGGCGCGAGCCAGCGGGCCATGGACCCGGTGCCTCCGCCGAGGTCGTGGATCTCCAGGGGGCTGGTGGGCAGGTGCGGTCGGAGGATGTCGACGAGCTCTCCGGACCGGGCCTCAGCATCCGCAGGCTCGCGCAGCTGTAGCCAGCCCGCACCAGCCCGAACGGGTTCCGACGCCATCGCACCTCCCTCAGCCGGTGAACCCCACGCTCACACCCTGCGTACACACCGGGTGAGCCGTCAACGTCGGAAGGGGCTCGATGATCGGTGTCCGAAGCGGCCTCTCGATCAGTGTCCTGGCGCTGGTCGTCATGCTTGGCGTGCTCGACCTCGGCGGCGGGGTCGACCTGACCGGTTGGGTGGCCGGCCTCGTGTGTGGGCTCGCGTTGAGCGCTGCGGCCGACCGCAGGGCGGCTGGCTGGGGGGTCGACTCGCTGGGGCCGGCCGACGTCGTCACCCTGAGCCGCGCGACGCTGGCGTGCGGCGTCACCGCTCTGGTCGCGGAGTCGTTCGTCGGTGAAACGGCCGGGCGGACGCTGGTCGTGCTCGCCGCGGTTGCCCTGGCCCTGGACGCGGTGGATGGCTGGGTGGCGAGACGGACAGGTACGGCGCACGCCTTCGGTGCCTGGCTCGACGGGGAGGCCGATGCCTTCCTGATGCTCGTGCTCAGCGTCTACGCCGCCCGTTCGGCCGGCACCTGGGTCGTCGCGATGGGGGCTGCCCGCTACGTGTTCGCGGTGGCCGGTTGGGTGCTGCCCTGGATGCGCGCCCAGCTTCCTCCGCGCCACTGGCGCAAGGTCGTCACCGCGACTGCGGGGATCGCGCTCGTGTTCGCGGCTTCACACGTCGGATCGGCTGCGATCACGTACGGCGGCCTCGCGATCGGCTTCGTGCTGCTGGCCGAGTCCTTCGGCCGCGACGTCTGGTGGCTGTGGTGCCGCCGGCTGGTCGAGACACCGGCGACCCGGACTGACATCGGCGCAGCACCTCCCCAGCGGCAACGGTCGTCATGACGCAGGTGCTGCGCAGGGCGTACGACGACGCGTTGCACCGCGCCCGGACTGCGGCCCACGCACGGGGCGAGTTCGTCGGCCAGGAGAGCTTCATGACGCGCAGCGAGATCCTGTCGGTGGCCCGCCGGGCAGGCATCGGTCCCGGGGTCTCCGTGCTGGACCTGTGCTGCGGCGTGGCCGGCCCGGGACGGCTCGTCACGACGGAGCTCGGCTGCGCGTACCTCGGTGTCGACCGGGACGCGGGTGCCGTGAGCCTCGCTCGCGAGCGCTCCACCGACCTCACCTGCCGCTTCCAGGTCGGCGAGGTGCCGCCCATCCCGTCCGGCCCCTTCGACGTCGTCCTCCTGCTCGAGACGATGCTCGCGTTCTCCGACAAGGACACCCTCCTTCGGCAGGTCTCGTCCGCGCTCGTGCCCGGCGGCCGCTTCGCGTTCACCGTGGAGGCCGGGCAGCCCTTGTCCGGGACGGAGCGCGACCAGATGCCCGAGGCAGACACGGTCTGGCCGATCCCGCTCACGGAGCTGGTGCTGTGCCTGGCGAAGGTCGGACTGGGCGTGGGCTGGATGAGGGAGCGCACCCGGGCGCACCTCCTGGTCGCCAACGCTCTGATCGTCGCTCTCGAGTCAGAGAGGTCGGCCATCGCCGCCGATGTCGGTGAGACCGTCGTCGACGACCTGCTGAACGGGCACCGCCTCTGGAGCTCGTGGCTGACGAGCGGCCGGATCCGGAAGTTCGCCGTGGTCGCGGCCCGGACCATCTGAACCGGAGCAGTGGCCCACGCGTTCACCCAGTCAGGACCTCCCGGACCGGGACTGGATCGAACTGATGGGAACGGTGATCTCATGCGCGTCCTGGCAGCGGCTGCGGTGCTCGTGTCGGCGCTGGTGCACCTCTACCTGTGGCTGGACGGCATGAGGGACGCGGACGTGGTGGGTCCCGCCTTCCTTCTCAACGCGGTCGGCGGTGCGCTGATCGCCGTGCTGCTCATCGCCTGGCGGCACTGGGTGCCGGCGTTCCTGGCGCTCGGCTTCGGTCTCTCCACCCTGACGGCCTTCGTGCTGGCGGCGACGGTCGGGCTGTTCGGAGTCGAGGAGGGCTGGACCGGATGGGCCGTCTGGGTGGCGGCCGTCTCCGAGGTGGTCGCCGTGGTCGCGGGTGCGCGACTCCTGCTGGCCGACAATCCGCTGCGGTCACGCGCGTAGTCGCAGCACCACGCGGCCGTCGGCCGTGCGCACCTCCACGGACGCGATCTGAGCGCGGACCACGGAGGTCGCGGCCGGAACCTGCATGGTCGTGCCACCGACGGAGCGCCAGCTGCCGACCTGCTCCGTGTGTCCGTCCCGGGTCCGGACGAAGAGGAGGTAGTCGATCACGTCCGGAAGGTCGTACTCCGCCGAGTGCGGCTCGTACGTGCAGGTGAGCGTCAACCGCGTGCCCCACATCACCTCTTCCAGACGCAGGGTTGCCTGGATCGGGACGTCACCCAGTGGAGCCATCGAACGGGTCTCGACGTCGCTGCTGGACGGCGTGCTGGGACCAGCGCTCCGGGAGGTGTCGTCATCCATCCAGCTCGCCACCATCGGCACGCTGAGCGCCGCGACCGCCGCTACCGCCGCAGCCAGTCCGGCGATCGCGATCGTGCGACGCCTCCTGGCCCGGCCGACCTCCCGGGTCAACGCCGGCAGCAACGTCGCGGGCAACGGTGGATCGGAACGGGGGTGCTCGAGGACGGCAGCATCGACGCGGTCCAGCAGACCGGGCATGCCGGCCAACGCCCGGACGGAGCGGGCACACTCGGCGCACCCCGCCAGGTGCCTCTCGAAGTCCAGTCGCTCCCCGGGGCTGAGGGAGCCGAGCACGTAGGCGGCGTCGTCGTGGGCGAACGGGCAGGTCATGCGCTCACCCCCATCTCCTCCAGCGCGAGCCTGAGGGCGCGCAGCGCGTAGTGCGTACGGGACTTCACCGTGCCGACGGGCACCCCGAGGCTCTGGGCGACCTCAGACACGGCTCGGCCACGGTAGTAGCACTCCAGCAGCACGGTCCGGTGATCGGTGGAGAGGTGGGTGAGCGCCTCGGCCACGACCCACGACAGGAGGAGCTGGTCGGTCGCCTCGTCCTCCGCCCGCCGCTGCTCGGGCACGTCGGCAACAAGCGTCTCGGGACGGACACGACGGCTGCGCCAGTCGTCGATGACGATGTTGCGTGCGACGGTGAACAGCCACGAGCGGACGGCAGCCGGCGGGCTCTCCAGCACCGTGCGGTGCCGCCACGCGCGCAAGAAGGTCTCCTGGGCGACGTCTTCGGCATGCACTCGATCGTTGCCGACGAGGCGTAGGCAGAAGCGCCAGAGCACGTCGGCGTGCTCGTCGTGCACCTGCCGCATGAGTGCGACGTCGTCCTTCGCCATGTCACCCTCCTCCGGAGGAGGACGCCCGATGAGCGGCATCAGTTCGACGAGCGCGTGCAGGCTCCGTCCCAGTCTCGCCGTTCGCGCCGTACGCCGCCAGGAACTCGTCGCGGAACGCGTCCATGCGCCACTCCGGCGCTACGGCCGTCGGTCGCAACCCCTCGTCCCAGCCCCAGTCAACGATCCGGTCGGTGACGGCCGGGTCGCGTGTGATCAGCGTGACGGGGACGTCGTGGCCGGGATCGTCGCCCGACACGATCGTCGCGGGCTGGTGGTCGCCGAGCAGCACCACGACCAGGTCGCGGTGGCTCACGCCGTAGCTGGTCAGGAACGAGAGCACCGACTCGAGGGAGTACTCGATCGAGCGCCCGTACGCTGCGCGGACCCGGTCCGGGGAGGGCCAGATGTCGGTCTCCGAGAGCAGGGTCTCGGGCATCCCGTCGTAGACAGAACCGTCGCCGACCGTGTCCTGGGGCAGGATCCGCGGCGTCCGGGACCACGGAGCGTGGCTCGTGATCAGGTCGATCTCCGCCATCACCGGGGTCACGGTCAGCGGGCGCGAGCTCACGGCGGTAGAACGCCTCCAGGGTGAACTGGTCGGGCATGGTCGGGTAGCCGAAGCGCGGCCCGTGATAGCCGAGGTTGCGGGAGTCGTAGACGTGGTCGAAGCCGTAGAAGCCGCCCTGGGGCCAGTCGCGGTTGTTGGCAGGCACGACCGCGACGGTGCGCCACCCCGCGCGTCCGAAGAGGCTGGTCAGGGTCTGGCGCGAGCTCGTCACCAGGTGGTCGTAGCGCTGTTGGCCGTCAACCCACAGACCGGACTGGAGCGTCGCATGCGCGAGCCAGCTCAGGGCCCCGAAGGTGGGGGAGGTGAGGTACGCGCTACGACTGAGGAAGCCGTCGCGGTCGAGCCGACGGGTTCCGTCGTCGAGCACCCTCTTGATCCCGATCGAGAAGCTGCTGTCCTCGAGGGCGACGCGGCCGTAGCTCTCGACGAAGACGAACAGGACGTCCTTGTCGTGCAGGCCGGTCAGCAGATCGCCGGTGGGGACGTCGCGCATCGCATCCGTCGCCGCGGCCTGGGCGAACTCCCGTTGGTCCCTCAGCTGTGAGGGGACACGTGTGACCTGACCCAGGGCGTACGCGGCAGCCGCACTGGACGCCACCCGGTCGGCACCGACCCGCACGTCGAGCAGGCTGAGCGCGAGCCAGAGGGGGACGAGCACCGCGACGAGCGCGGTCACGGCCGACCGGTGCCGGATGGCCGAGGCCGTGATCCGCAGCACCGAGAGCGGCAGCAGCACGAGCAGCGCGACCACGACCATGCCGCCGACGCCCACCAGCACGTTCCCCAGCGCCCCCTCGGCGGAACCGCGGACGGTCTCGACGAGCGAGCCGGCGTAGCGCCAGTCGATGAGCGGGTCGAAGGGCCGGTTCAGTGCCTGCAGGAACCCGACGTCGAGCAGCTTGAAGACGCTGATCACGGCCAGCACCCCACCGGCGACGACGGCCACGACCCGGCGTGAGCGGCCGTTCCGCGACAGGACGGCCAGCACGATCGCGACGTACACGAGCAGCTCGACCGGCAGCCTGAGGAAGGCGGCGAGCGACATCTCCTCCAGCCGGTTGGGCGCCGTCAACGCGAGCACCACGAGCGCAGCCGACAACCCCGTCAACGCGGCCGAGAGGATCCTCGACGCCTTGGGAGCGGAAGGGGGTTGAACCGCAGGCACGGTCACTCCGTTCAAGGACACAGGGACCAACAGGTGATGGAACGAGGGGGACGGCCTTCCGGTTCATTCGGCAGAGCGGAGGTGGGCACATGCAGGAGGAGGCACGGGCGTTCTGGCTCCTCGAGCCGGGCGTCGGCGAGATCCGTCGCACCGCGCTGTCGCCGCTGAGCTCGCAGGACGTGGCCGTGAGGACACTGAGATCCGCCGTCAGTCGAGGGACGGAGTCCCTGGTCTTCGACGGACACGTTCCACCGAGCCAGTACGCCGCGATGCGGGCACCGTTCCAGGACGGAGAGTTCCCCGGACCGGTGAAGTACGGCTACCTCAGTGTGGGCCGGGTCGAGGACGGTCCGGACGATCTCTGCGGGCGAACCGTCTTCTGTCTGTATCCCCACCAGACGGCCTACGTCGTGCCTGCCGCGGCGGTGACGGTGGTGCCGGACGACGTGCCCGTCGCCCGCGCCGTGCTCGCCGGCATCGTGGAGACTGCCGTCAACGCACTGTGGGACGCGCCGCCGTTGCTCGGCGACCGCGTGGCTGTGGTCGGCGCCGGTCCCCTCGGCTGCTGCGTCGCCCGCCTGCTGGCGGGGGTTCCGGGCGTAACGGTGACGCTCGTCGACGTCGAACCGCTGCGCTCGGAAGTGGCGACCGCGCTCGGAGCGGACTTCGCGTTGCCCGAAGAGGCCGAAGGTGGGTGCGACCAGGTCTTCCACGCGAGTGCCACGTCATCCGGCCTCCAGCGCTCCCTCGAGCTGCTGGCGCCGGAGGGCACGGTGGTCGAGCTCAGCTGGTACGGCGATCGGTCGACGACACTTTCCCTGGGTGGCAGCTTCCACTCCGGTCGGCTGAGCCTGAGGGCGAGCCAGGTGGGCACCATGGCGCCGGCCCGCCGGGAGCGTCGCACGCCGTCGGAACGCCTCGCCCTGGCGCTCGACCTGCTCCACGACGACGCCTTCGACTGCCTGCTCACCGGCGAGTCGCCCTTCGAGTCGTTGCCGGAGGTGATGCCGCGCCTCGCTTCACGCGAGCTGCCGGCCCTGTGCCACGCGGTGACGTACGCCGCGGGGGAGGCGCCGTGTTCGCCGTGACCGTCCGCGACCACATGATGGTGGCCCACAGCCTCCGCGGCGAGCGCTTCGGACCAGCGCAACAGCTGCACGGCGCGACCTTCGTGGTCGACGCGACGTTTCGCGGCGAGGCGGTCGACGACGACGGGATCCTGGTCGACATCGGCGAGGCGGCCGGAGCCCTTCGCGCCGTCATGACCGGTTTGGGTTACCGCAACCTCGACGACGAGACGGTCTTCACCGAGACCAACACCACCACCGAGGTGCTCGCGCAGCACATCGCCGATCGGCTGGTCGAGCGCATCCGCGCCGGCGAGCTCGGTGTCGCGTCGCCCGTCACCGGAATCGTCGTGACGCTGCACGAGTCCCACGTGGCGTGGGCCAGCTACGAGCGTGCGCTGTGACCGGGGTGGTCCACGTGTTGGTACCGGAGGGGATCAACGACCCGCTTCGTCCGAGCGGCGGCAACACCTACGACCGTCGGCTGTGCGAGGTGCTCGGCGGGATGGGACGGTCGGTGCGGGTGGTCGAGGTGGCGGGGGGTTGGCCGTGGTCGGCGGAGGTGGGTCGCGAGGCGCTCGAGTCCGCCCTGCGAGGGCTGGCGAGCAGATCGTTGGTCGTGGTGGACGGGATGCTCGCCTCGGCGCTGCCGGAGGTGATGGTGCCGGCCTCGGCCCGCCTCCGGGTCGTGCTGCTGATGCACATGCCGGTCGGAGGTGATGCCGAGTGCGCCGTGGTGCGCGCCGCCTCGGCGGTCGTCACCCCGAGCCGGTGGTGCCGCGCCTGGCTGCTGGGGAGGCACGAGCTGGACCCGATGCGGGTCCGCGTGGCACACCCGGGGGTCGACGCGACGCCGACCGCCGCGCGGTCGCAGGCCGGCGCCCGGCTCCTCTGCGTCGGGGCGGTCGTCCCCGGCAAGGGCCAGGACCTGCTGCTGGATGCCCTGGAGAGGGTCGCGGACCTGTCCTGGGACTGCCGGTGCATCGGTCCGGACTCGGTGGCACCGGACTTCGTGGCGCAGCTGCGGCGTCGCGCCGGGCACTCGGGTCTCGACGACCGGTTCCGTCTCCACGGGCCGCGAGCACGTGACGTACTGGCCGCGGCGTACGCCGAGTCGGATGCGCTCGTCGTCGCGAGTCGTGCGGAGACCTACGGGATGGTCGTCACCGAGGCGCTCGGGCGGGGCCTGCCGGTCATCGCTTTCGACGTGGGTGGTGTCCCCGAGGCGATGGGATCCACGGCCGACGGCACCAGACCCGGGATCCTCGTGCCGCACGACGACGTCACCGCGCTGGCGCAGGCGCTGCGGCGCTGGCTGTCAGACGTGGGCCTCCGCGACTCCCTTCATCGGGCCGTCCTGCAGCGACGCGCGCAGCTGGCGAGCTGGTCGGTCACGGCCGAACGGGTCGACAGGATCCTTCGGGAGGTGGCCGCATGAAGCTCCTGTGGCGAGGGCTGGTCGGCGCCTCAATCCTCGCGATCGTGGTCCACCGGACGGGGCGCGGTCCCTTCGTCACCGGGGTCAGCGCGCTCGACGCGCAGACGCTGCTGCTCGGCTCCGGGCTGGCGGCAGTCACCACCGGCGCGTGTGCGTGGCGGTGGCACCTCGTCGCCACGGAGCTGGGCGTGGCGATCCGGCCGCGCACCGCTGTGGCGGCCTGCTACCGCTCCCAGTTCCTGAACACGGTCCTGCCCGGCGGAGTCCTCGGCGACGTGCACCGGGGAGTGATGCACGGGCGCTCGGCCCGTGCGACAGGTCGGGCGCTTCGTGCCGTCGGGTGGGAGCGGTTCGCGGGCCAGGTGGTGCAGGCGGCCGTAGCGGTGGTGGTGCTGCTCGTGCTCCCGTCACCCGTGGGGCCCCTCGTGCCGTGGGCGGTCGCGCTGGTGGGCGTCCTCCTGCTGGCCGTCGCGCTGGTGGCCGGACGGATCTCGGGGGCCGGCTCGTCGAGGTGGCATCGCGTCGTGCGAGTGATCCGCCACGACGTGCGGTTCGCACTGCTCGGTCGCCGGTCCTGGCCAGGCATCGTGGCCGCATCGGCGGTCGCAGTCACCGGGCACGTCGCGATGTACGTCCTGGCAGTGCGCGCAGTGGGGATCACCGCCCCACTGTCGACCGTTCTCCCGCTCGCTGTGCTGGTGCTGGTCGCCGCCGGGCTGCCGCTGAACCTCGCCGGCTGGGGACCACGCGAGGGCATGGCCGCGTGGGCCTTCGCGGCGGCCGGTCTCGGCGCCGGCCCGGGGGTGGCCGCGGCCGTCGCCTTCGGCGCGATGGGGTTCGTGGCGACCCTGCCTGGGCTGGTCGTGCTCCTGGCCGTGCGGGAGCGGTGTGCGGAGCCACAGGCGGTCGCCGGACGGTCGCCCGTGCAGCGTCCGGAAATCATCGCGGGAGGTGCGACGCGTGCCTGAGCGCCCGTACACGATCCTCAGCTGCAGCATCTCTCTCGACGGCTACCTCGGTGGCGCGACACGGGAGCGGCTGGTGCTGTCGAACCAGGCCGACCTCGAACGTGTGGACGAGGTCCGCGCCGACTGCGACGCGATCCTTGTCGGCGCTGCGACCGTGCGCAGCGACAACCCACGTCTGGTGGTGCGCTGCAGGCGGTTGCGTGAGCAGCGGCGCGCCCGTGGGTTGAGCGAGTCGCCCATCAAGGTCACCGTGACCGAGCACGCCCGCCTGGACGCGTGCAACAACTTCTTCGCAGTCGGTGACAGCGAGAAGCTCGTCTACTGCGCCAGCCCTGCGGTGCGAGAGGCACGCCGTCGCCTGTCCCCGGTGGCGACCGTCGTGGACGGAGGCCGCCGGATGGAGGTCGGTCGGCTGACCGAGGACCTCTACGACCGCGGAGTACGGCGACTGATGGTCGAGGGGGGAGGCTGCGTGCACACCCAGTTCCTGACCAGCGGCACGGTTGACGAGCTCCACCTGGTCCTTGCCCCGTTCTTCGTGGGCTCGTCGCGGGCGCGCCGATTCGTCGGGGACGGTGCCTTCCCGTGGGACGCCGGTCACCGGGCGCACCTCGCGGAGACCCGCCAGATCGGTGACGTCGTGTTCCTTCGATACGGCCTCTCGTCGCGCTTCGAGGCAACGGCGTGAGCGGCGGACTGGTGCGGGAGCTCGACGGTGTGGCCACTGTGCGCCGCGAGGTCTGGCTGCCCGCGCGGCTGGACGACGGCTCGTCGGTCCCGGCCAGGTTGGTCACCTTCGATGGCCTGCGAGACGGCTCGGAGCACGTCGCCCTCGCGCTCGGTGACCGGGCCGGACGCGGACCGGTCGGGTGGTCGGACCACGGTGTCCCGCTGGTGCGTCTGCACAGCGAGTGCCTGACCGGGGACGTCCTCGGCAGCGAACGGTGCGACTGCGGGCCCCAGCTCCAGGAGGCGCTGCTGCGGATCAGTCAGGTCGGTGGCTACCTGCTGTACCTGCGTCAGGAAGGCCGCGGCATCGGTCTCTACAACAAGATCGACGCGTACGCCCTCCAGGAGGAGGGGCTCGACACCTACGAAGCCAACCTCGCGCTGGGGTTCGGTGAGGACGAGCGCGACTATGGCGTCGCGGCACAGATGCTGCGCGCGCTGGGGGTGGAGCGGTTGGACCTGCTCTCGAACAACCCCGCCAAGGCCGCCCAGCTCGAGGCGGCCGGCATCGTGGTCGAGGAGCGAGTCCGCACCGGCCTGCATCTCTCCTCGGTCAACGGCGGCTACCTCGCCGCGAAGGCTGGCCGCGGCCAGCACCGGCTCCACCTGCCCGCGCAGTGCTGAGTCAAGCGCACCCACGTCCCAAGCCACGCACGCAACGGCCGTCTCTCCCGTGCGGCATACTCGACCTGTGGTTGTTCTTGTGCCGCGACAGATCCGGATGGCCGGGATGACGGGCAGCGTCCCCTACTACGGGGGGCGCTTCACGCCCGCGCAGGCGTACGCCGCGGCGCACCCGCAGCGTCCGCCGGCCCCGCCTCCCTCCGCGCAGCCGACAGCCCGGCCTCCCGCCGCGGCGGCGCCGACCCTGTCCCCGAGAGAGACGGTCGAGGCACTGCAGGACCTGCTCGACACCGGTGTGCTCACGCAGGAGGAGTTCCACGAGCTGCGGGCCCGGGTCGAGCGGTGACCGGGCCGGTCCAGGTGCTGGTGCTCGGCTTCGAGGCGCCGTCGTTCTCGGGGGAGGTGCTGGCCGAGCTCACCAGGCTCCGCGAGCGGGGCGTCGTGAGGCTGGTCGACGTCTTGCTGGTCGAGCGCGGCGCCGACGGGACCTTCGAGACCCTCGAGCCACCGCCCGGCAGCGACCCAGACCTGGGGAAGATCGCGGCGGAGGTCCTCGGCGGGGGCGAGGCGTCCGACGGCGACGACTCCCTCAGCGAGACCTGGTCGCTGGCAGACGCGGTCCCGCCGGGTGGGGTTGCAGCCATCGCGCTCATCGAGCACCTCTGGGCCGAACCCCTCGTCGCGGCGATCGGTCGTGCGGGTGGGCGTCCCCTCGGTGAGCTGTGGCTCCCAGCAGGAGACCTGCCTGACTCGACGCGTGGCTAGTCGTGCGCGCGCAGGGGCACGCCCACCCACAGCACGAGATAGCCGAGGAGCGCCACGACTGACGCCACGATCCCGCCCGTTCTTCCCACGGTGAGGTCGAACGTCAGGAAGACGACCCCGCACGTGGTGAGAGCCACCAGCACCAGACCGGCCCGGGCCACCTGGTTGGCCGTCCCGACCAACCAGGGGCGCCGGCCCTTCCTGAACAGGATGCGGTGGTAGGCGATCGGCGAGAGGATGGCCGCGGTAGCGGTGACGGCCGCCGAGAGCACGAACAGGTACGCCGTGCGCTGCACGTCGTCCAGCGTGTCGAACTTGTCGCTGAAGGGCACCGTCAGCAGGAACCCGGTCAGCACCTGGACCCCGGTCTGCGTGGAGCGCAGCTCCTGGACGAGCTCGGTCCAGTTGCGGTTGATCTTCTCCTCGGAGATGTGGCCCGGCGGTTCGGAGTCCGGCATCTGCATGGCACCGAACGTACCCGAGCTGACGCCGCCCCTGGCCACACCAGGTCGGCCCCGACACCGCGCTTCACCCGCATGGGAAGACCCGGCGCACTAGACTTTCGTCGTGAACACGGTTCCCGTCACCGCGTACTTCGCGGGTGACCCCAGCAGGACCTACCAGCTGATCCAGTGGCTGGAGGTCCTCGACGTCCTGAACGACGTCCACCCCGTCTGCATCGTCCTGCGTGATCCGGCGTCGGCGTCGGTGATCGAGTCGCGGACGGACCTGCCGGTGTTCACGGCCGCGACCTTCCCGGAGCTCACCGAGCTCTACGCCGCGCTGGACGCCAAGGTGGTGCTCTACTGCAACAACTCGGCGCAGAACTTCGAGTCCCTGCTCGACGGCCGTCGGCTGCACGTCCACATCAACCACGGCGAGAGCGACAAGCAGTCCATGGCGAGCAACAACGCCAAGGCCTACGACCGGGTGTTCGTGGCGGGGGAGGCCGCCGTCCAGCGCTACGTGACCGGGCTGCTGGAGTTCGACGCGAGCCGGCTGGTGCGCGTCGGTCGGCCACAGCTCGACCTGCGCCGGACTCCGCTCGTCGCGCCCAGCGCACGGCGCACGGTCCTGTACGCCCCCACGTGGGAGGGCGATGCGGACTACAACGACTACACCTCGGTGGACCTGATGGGCGAGTCGATCGTGCGTGCGATCCTCGCCGTGCCGGACGTCCGACTCGTCTACAAGCCGCACCCCAAGATCACGACCAGCCGCACTCCTGCCGTGTCCGAGGCGCACCTGGGCATCCTCCGGACGATGGCTGACGCCACGCATGCGCGACCCCGCTGCTGGACACGTGCCGGTCCTGGGCGGCGACATCCTCGCGGTCATGCCTGCGCTGCGACGCCATGGTCACCGACGTCTCGTCCGTGGGCCTCGACTGGCTCTACCTGCACACCGAGAAGCCGATCTTCCTCACCGATCGGCACGGGGACGTCGACCAGCTCCAGCAGCAGATCCCGATCAGCCGCTGCGCCGACGTCGTCCACCGCGACGACGTGGCGGAGCTGACCGCCCTCCTGGGCGACCGGCTGGAGCGCGACGAGCACCAGCTCGCCCGGATGGCCATGCGCCACCACTACTTCGACGACCTCCACGTGGGCGACAGCACGGCTCGTTTCCTCGGCGCAGTGTCCGAGCTCGTCGCCCTGTGCGACCAGCTGCTCGGAGAACAGGCCAGCCCCGACGGAGCCGCTCACACGGGATGAGGCTCAGCCGAACCAGGGACAGACCTGGTCCCGCGTGCGCAGCGCGTGCCTGTGTGAGCGGTCGTGCAGAAGTCGGGTCTGCCTCTCGCCGACACCCGGAGGAGCCAGCACAGGCACGTGCGCGTCGTGTGGTTGTGCCGTAGGCCCGAGGGGCTCCAGCCGGACGACGACGTGGCTCACCCCCGGCCCCACGTTCTCCGCGGTGACGTCGCCCAGTCGGTGGAGCATGAGCAGGGACGCGCGGTTGTCGATGAAGACCTCGGTCACGATGCGATCAACGCCGACGGGGCGTCTGCGCATCATCACCTCGAGCAGCGCGGTGGCGACGCCCCGACCCTGCCACTCGTCCTTGACGGTGACGGCGAGGTCCGCAGCATCGGGGGCGTCGGTGTAGCGCACCATGCGGGCCAATGCCACCGGGTCGTACACGTCGGGACTCGTCTCCGCGCAGAGCACCAGGGCGACGTGGTCGATGCCGTCGACGTCGTCGACGAGGTGCTCCAGCATGGCGTCACTCAGGTGCATCACCGGCGCCAGGAACCTCCGCCGGCGCGACTCGGGCGCCAGCGTCTCGAACTCGGCCGCCAGCGTCGCCTTGTCGGTGCGCAGCAGGGGCAGGACGTACGCATCGGTGCCGTCACGCAGCGTGACCTGCTCGATCATCGCGCCTCCTGTCGACGCCTCAGCCTAGTGCGCCGACTCCTTTCCTGAGCCCGTCCTCGGTCCTCCGCGTCGGCGCCAGCACCACGACGAGCACCCCGGTCACGAGGTAGATCGCCTGCAGGAAGTGGTAGCCACGGATGGACGCGACCTCCCCGATGATCCAGAACACCATGATGGTCCCGGCCACGATGCTGGCCAGCTGCCAGCCGTCGCTGCGTTTCAGCAGTGCGGCCGCGGCGATCAGGGAGCTGCCGCCGACGACGGCCATCAGGATCACTCCCGGGAAGTAGTTGCTGGAGAAGTCGGTGTGCCTGAGCCAGGACGTCTGCTCGGGGATCCAGTCCGTCATGAGGGCCAGGCCGCCGACGACGGCGGTCAGGCCGTTGAACAGAAGCAACCCGAGCAGGACCTTGTGAGCGGAAACCCTGACGGTGGGTGCTCCCCGGGTGACTGATCCCTGCATGACGACCTCCCGTGATCACTGACCACGCTAGGTGGCGGTGCTGGGTGGGCGGCAGTGGCAAAGGTCCCGGCTCCGCACCGCACTAGGTCCGGTGGCGTTGCCGTGTCCTCGGGGCGTGGAGTGCTAGCCCGGCTCCTGAGCAGCCTTCGGCAGCTCGTCGCGTGACGCCGCCGGCGCGGTCAGCGGGTCCTCCGGAAGCTGCCTGACCTGGTCCCGGCACCACGCCGACACCTCGCGGGTGCCGTCCAGCACGCCGCCGCGGAACTCGGTCCAGGGCTCCCAGCTGACCTCGCCCACCTCGGCGGCGTCCGGCTCGAGCGGCCCGGAGACGGTCGCGACGAAGACGGGACACATCTCGTTCTCGACGACTCCGTCGTACTCCGCGCGGTAGCGGAAGCGCGGCAGCAGGAGCTTCAGGCCGGACACCGACGTGCCGAGCTCCTGGCCGATCCGGCGTCGTACGCCGTCCTCGAGGTCTCGCCCGCGGCTGGGTGGCCGCAGCAGCTGTTGGTCCACACGCCCGGAAAGGTGCGCTTGGTCGACGCGCGGCGGGTGACCAGCACGTTGCCTTCGTCGTCGAACAGATAGCTGGAGAAGGCCAGGTGCAGCGGGGTGTCGGCATGGTGGACCTGTGCCTTGTCGGCCGTGCCGACGGCACGACCGTCCTCGTCGAGGAGGACCACGTGCTCGGTCATGGTGTTGAAGTCCTCACTGGTCGGGCGAGCTGGTTGACGGCGGCGGAGAAGAGCCACGGCAAGCGTTCGGCTGCGGGCACCAGCCGGCGGCGTACGGCCTGGTGAGACGTGGCACGCAGCAGCGCGTGGGTGAGGAGCTCGTGCCGCATCCCGAGCCGACGGGCCCGGCGGTCGTAGGCCTCGGGCCGACCGGACGCCACGCTCTCCACGGCGACGCGTGCCTGGGCGAGGCCGAGGGCGATGCCCTCGCCGGTGAGGGCATCGACGTAGCCGCCGGCGTCGCCGACGAGCAGCACCCGACCCGCCGAGCGCGACGTCGCGCGCTGGCGCAGCGGCCCCGCACCCATGACCCTGGTCCGGTCACCGGTCAGCCGCTCCCGCAGCAGCGGGAAGTCGTCGAGCAGGTCCTCGAACCTCGTCCCGGCGTCGCTGAGCACGGCGACGCCGACCAGGTCGTCGTCCACCGGCGTGACGTAGGCCTCGGCCCGTCGTGACCAGTGGACCTCGACGTACGACGTCCACGGCGCCTGCTGCACGTGGCAGCGCAGGCCGAAGCGGCGGCGACCGGGGGTCTCGGCGTCGAGCCCGAGCATCCGGCGAACGGGGGAGTGGAGTCCGTCGGCGGCGATGAGGTAGCGCGCCGGCTCGCCGTCGACGAGGAGGTGGTCGCCGGCGTCGCGCACGTCCTCCACCGGGCGGGGGTCGACCTCGATCGCGGCCTCGGCGACGCGCTGGGCGAGCGCGTCGTGGAGCACGGTCCGGCGTACGCCCCGGCCGGGGCCAACCGCGAAGCGGGCGGTGACCCCGAGCCCGTCGGCCGTGCCGTCGAGGTAGTGGATGCCGGCGAGCTCGCGGCCGCGCGGATGCACGCCCGAGGTCGGCCAGGTCGGCCACCGCGCCGGGCATCAGGCCCTCGCCGCAGGCCTTGTCGATGGGTCCGCTGCGTGGCTCCCGCACGACCACCGACAGTCCCGCCCGGTGCGCGTGGAGGGCCGCGGCCATGCCGACTGGTCCCCCTCCGGCGACCACGAGGTCATGCATCCGCGGTCTCCTGCGCCCTGGGCAGGGTGGCGAGCGCGGCGTTCTCGGCGCGGATGCGGACCGCGAGCAGCCCGGCGTTGAGCACGGTGAAGACCACTGCCGTGATCCAGGCGGCGTGCACCAGCGGAAGCGCGACACCCTCGACCACCACGGCGACGTAGTTGGGGTGACGGAACAGTCGGTAGGGCCCCGAGGTGACCGGGGTCATGCCCGGGCACCACGATGACGCGGGTGTTCCAGCGGCGACCGAGCGTGGCGATGCACCACCACCGCAGCCCCTGCGACGCGATGACGAGCGCCAGCATCGACCACGCCAGCAGCGACGGGACGTCCGGTCGGCGTACCCATGCCTCCACCAGCGCGCCGACCAGCAGTCCGGTGTGCAGCACGACCATGAACGGGTAGTGACCCAGGCCGGTCTCGACGCCGCCGCGCTCACGGCTCCAGGCGGCGTTGCGGGTGGACACGACCAGCTCCGCGATGCGCTCGACCCCGACGAGGCCGATCAGCACGGTGAAGGCGACGAGGCTCGTCATGAGTCGGCCTCGAGCAGCACGAGCTCGGAGCAGAAGCCGGGTCCCATGGCCAGCATCATGCCGCGGGTGCCCGGGGCGGGCGGTCGCTGCTCGAGGGTGTCCTCGAGGACGTGGAGGACCGAGACCGACGACAGGTTCCCGACGCGGGCCAGCGACTCCCACGTGAGCTGCACGGCTTCGCGGGGCACCTCCAGGGCCGCTTGGAGCGCCTCGATCACCTTCGGTCCGCCGGGATGGCAGACCCACCAGTCGATGTCGGCACGCGTCAGGTCGTGGTCGGCCAGGAACGCGTCGACGTCGTGGCGCAGGTAGCGCTCGACCAGCGACGGCACCTCGGCGTCCAGGACGATGCGCAGCCCGCTGCTGGCCACGTCGAAGCCCATCGTGCGTTCGCTGTCGGGATAGAGCCGGCTGCGCGAGTCGAGCACGCGCACGGTCCCGCCGAGTCGGTCGTCGCCCGACGGCCACGACCGCGGCGGCGCCGTCGCCGAAGAGCCCGCTGGCGACCAGGTTGGGCACCGACACGTCGTCGCGCTGGATGGTGAGCGAGCACAGCTCGACCGCCACCAGGACCGCGGTGTGGCCGGGGTGGCCGAGCAGGTAGTCGTGGACCCGCGCGATCCCGGCAGCACCCGCGACGCAGCCGAGGCCGACGAGCGGCATCCGGCGTACGTCCTCGCGCAGCCCGACCACGCCGGCGATCCGTGCGTCCAGCGACGGCACCGCCAGCCCGGTCACCGTGGCGCGTCACGATGAGGTCGACGTCGGACGGCGTCAGGTCGGCTGCCTTGAGCGCGTCGACCAGCGCCCGCGCGCCCAGCTCGACGGCGTTCTCGATGAAGAGGTCGTTGGCGTGCCCGAAGTCGCCGAGCCCGGCGTAGTCCTCCAGCGGCAGCACGGTGTGCCGGCGTTCGACGCCGGCGTTGGCGTGGAAGCGCTTGAGCAGGGCCCGGTCGAGGCAGTCCTCGGCGATCACGTCGACGAAGGCCTCGGTGATCTCCGACTGGGGGTGGGAGTGGGCCGGCAGCGCACTGCGGGCAGCCAGGATCCTCATGTCTGCGTCCTCACGGGTGGTGGTCAGGGTGGTGCGAGCGGGTGGGTGGGCGGGCGGACGAGGCTGCGGACCAGGTCCGCTCACCAGGCGGGTGTCGATGCGGCCGTCCCCGAGGCCGATCTCGACGAGGGTGTCGAAGACGTGCCGGTCGCGGGCCGCGGCACGGATGCCGGCGTCGACGACGGCGGGGGACTGAGCGAGGCGGGAGGAGACCCACGTGTGCCGCAGATGCGTGCCGAGCATCCGGCGTACGTCCCGGCGATGGGTCGCACCGGCCTCGCTCGCCCGGCCGTCGGCCAGGCATCGCGCCGCCGTCCGCCCGGCAGCGATCCCCGTGGCGACGGCGTAGTAGATGCCCTCGCCGGTCATCGGGTTGACCAGCCCGGCGGCGTCGCCGACGAGCAGGACCCGACCGTCGGGCTGGTCCCACCGCCAGCTGCTCAGCGGCAGGTGGTGCCCGCGCCAGTCGCCACCGGTCGCCACGACCCCCGGGACGAGCTCCTCGAGCTGGTCGAGCAGCAGTCGCCGGCTGGGGGGACGCCGGCTGCCGCGGTCACCGGGCAGCAGCTCGCCGTAGCCGACGTTGGCGAGGCCGTCGCCGCGGTCGAAGGCCCAGGCGTACGACGGCTGGCGGCGGTTGCCGTAGCGGATGATCTGGCGTCCGCGGATCTCGGGCGTCGTGGGTGCGTAGCCGCGGATGGCGATGGCGCGGGTCTCGCGGCGACGACCCAGCAGCGCCTCGCGCACCAGCGAGCCGGCGCCGTCGGCGCCCACCACGACTCCGGCGCCGAGCGAGCCGGACAGGGTCGGCGCTCCGGTCGCCGGGTCGGTGTCGATCGAGGTGACGCGGTGGCGGCGCAGGACGGCGCCGGCAGCGACGGCTCGCTCGACGAGTCGGGCGTCGAAGACGGCCCGGGGGACGACGTGCACCTCCCGCTGCATCGGTCCGGCGACCACCGCGTCGCCGTGGGAGAGCTCGAGGTGGCGCAGCGGTGCCCAGCCGTCGACGACGTCGGCGGCGCCCACCTCCTGCCAGCGCATCGAGGACGTGGGGCGCGATCCCGTCACCGCAGGACTTGTCCCGCGGGAAGTCGCTGCGGTCGAGCAGCAGCACGCGGAGCGAGGGGTCCTCGGCCAGCGCGCCGAGGGCGGCGCTTGCGCCGGCCGGGCCGGCGCCGACGACCACGAGGTCCCACGTCTCGGCCGTCATCGGGCGACCACCAGCAGGAGGGTGTCGACGAGGGCGATGGCCACTGCGGCGACGAACGGCAACCGACCGGACGCGCTCACCACGACCACGGCGAGGCCGAGCACGACCGCGGCGGCGGCGATGGACACGGCCACCGGAGGAGCGGCGCCGACGAGGACGACGATCGAGGCAGCCACGAGCACTGCCGCGGCGACCGGGGCGATGCGACGCGGACCCAGGCGATGGGGGAGCCCGCGCACCCCGGTGGCGGCGTCGTCGTCGAGGTCGGGGAGGACGTTGAGCAGGTGCGCGCCGACGCCCAGCAGGGCCGCGCCCACCGGCCACCACCACGGCGGCGCCTCTCCGTCGGCCCACGACACGACGGCGGTGAGACCGCCGAACGAGACGGCGTAGGGAACCCACGACCACACGGTCGACTTCAGACCGAGGTTGTAGGCCCAGGCCGCGGCGACGCACCCGAGGTGGATCAGGCCGGCCGTCAGGCCGAGCGCGAGCGAGAGAACGACGCACGCCACGACCGCGACGATGCACGCCACGCGCACGACGCCGACGGATCCCTCGCCGGTCGCCAGGGGCTTGTCCTCACGTCCGGCCTGACGGTCCCGGGCGAGGTCGATGAGGTCGTTGCTCCAGCCGATGGAGAGCTGACCGGCGAACACCGCCGCCACGACGAGGGTGCCCTGTTCCCGGGTCGAGGCCCTGAGCCGCCGACAGAAGCCCGGCGAGGAGGGTGACGGCGAGGGCGGGACCGATGTGCGCCGCGCCGACGAGTGCGCGGACGTGTCGCAGGGTGCCGTGCTGTTGGGCCAGACCGGTGGTCACGGATCCTCCCTGTCCGGCCCCTGGTCAGGCCCACTACTGCGACCGTACGCCCCGGACGCCGGACGGCTCCACGGTGACGCGGGCGACCACGACCGCGACGACCGCGACCAGCCAGCCGGCGGCGATGTCCACGACGTAGTGCTCACCGGTGTAGACGAGGGTCACCGCCATCGCCACGGCGTACGTCGCCAGGACGGCGCGCGCGAACGCACCCACCGACGGCCAGACGAACAGCGCGACCAGCAGGGCGGCGCCCGCGTGCAGCGACGGCATCGCGGCGACCGGGTTGCTGCCCGCCTGGCCGAGCTCGGTCAGGCTGCCCGACGACGTCGAGGTGGAGGACGTCCCAGCCGATGTGGGAGATGCGGTCGACGGTCCCGATCTCGCCCCGCTCCGCGGCCAGCCAGGGTGGCGCGGCGGGATAGGCGACGTAGCCGGCGATGCCCACGACCGACATCGTCAGGACGGCGACGAGCCATGCCGCGAAGCGGTCGCGCAGGCAGAACCACACGACAGCGGTCAGCAGCGGGATGGAGACGAAGTGGGTGACGTAGACGAGCGCGGCGACCGCGTCGTACCAGTGGGGAGCGCCGTCGACGAGTCGCTCCTGGAGCCAGACGGTGGGGACGGCACCGAAGAGGCGCTCGTCGGCGCGGGCCGGCCCCAGCACGTGGAGGCTCGCAGCCCAGGCGGTTGGTGGAGGCGCCGTCACCCTCCTCGAGCGGTGCGCTGATCCACCCCGCCACGGCGTAGGCCAGGAGGATCACGCTGAGCGGTGACCACGAGATGAGGAGCTGCGCGATGGGTCCGTGCCGCGACTCCGTCGGCTCGGCCCGGGTCGGCGCGGTCTGCGCGCGTTCGAGCTCCTGGGTCATCGGCGTCCGCCGCGCGATGATCGCCTGGGTCCGGAACCGGTTGTAGCGCTGGATCGCGATGAACGGCAGGTTGACCCCCACGCCGTAGGCGACGAGCAGGGTCGACGGGAGCGGCGGGTTCCACAGGAGGAAGAGCGGGCTGCAGGCCATCGCCCACCAGTGGCCCAGCTCGGCGCGCCGCGTCTCGCGCACGAAGAGCTCCAGCCCGGCCACGTCGTACGACGGCAGCTCGCGCTTGCTCACCCCGCCCTGGAAGAGGGCGCCGGCCTCCGGCACCCGGTCCTTCCAGCTGTGGATGCGCAGCCGGTCGCGGTACCACCGGCCGCCGTCCTCGAAGCCCCGCTGCCGCAGCAGCCACCCGTCACGTCCGAGGCGATCGTCGCCCAGCCGGTGCGCGGCGTAGCCGGTGCTCGCGTGGATGAAGCCCCTGCACGACCACGTCCACGGCGACGGTCGCCGCCTGCGGCATCAACAGCCGGAGCATCAGACCGCCTCCTCGGCGCGACGCCCGGAGGACCACGTCGCGGCCGCGCCACCGCACCGAGCGCCGCAGCACGCGTGTGGAAGACCGACCGGGCGAAGATCACGTCGAAGGCGACGAGGCAGACGGGGAAGAGCGCCCAGGTCCACCAGCTGAACGAGCCGATCCGCCGCAGGATCCACCAGCAGCTGGCCGGCGAACGCCACCCAGGCGACCGCCCACAGCAGCGGATCGCCGTACGTCACGGACGCGCCCCAGCCCGGTCGTCGCCTCGACGAGGGCAAGGACCCGCACCGACCGCGACGGCATGGTGGGCGCTGACCCACAGGCCGGATCCGATCGCGGGCCCGGGGGCGGCGGCGGATGCGCCCGAGGCGAAGTTCTTCGTCCACCCGTCGGCGAGCTGGCGCAGCCCGCCGGGATAGCTCCGCATCCGGATCGCCTCGCCGCCCACGGCACACCGCACCGGCAGGCCCGCCCGGTCGTACGCCGCTGCCAGCCGCACGTCGTCGAGGACCTCGCCGCGCACGGCGTCGTGGCCGCCGGCGGCCTCGTAGTCCGTACGCGAGGTGAGCAGGCACGGGCCGAAGGCCATCGGGTGCGTCGACGGGCGGCGGCGTGAAGGCGCCGCTGGCCAGCAGGGACATCAGGTTGAAGTAGGACGAGAGCTGCTCGTAGGGCCGCACGACCTGGTGGAAGGGCTGGACGGACACCAGGCCGCCGTGGACCTCGTGCAGGTCCAGCAGCCCGTCCAGGGCGTCGGGCGCGAGCACCGTGTCGGCGTCGAGGAAGAGCAGCAGGTCGCCGCTGGTGGCGTCGGCACCGAGCTGGCAGGCCCAGGCCTTGCCCGTCCAGCCGGGCGGGGGAGCCGGGGCGGAGAGCACGGTGGCTCCGCCGGCTCGGGCGACGGAGGCGGTCGCGTCCACCGATCCGTCGTCCACCACCACGACCTCGGTGACGGACAGCGCACGCAGGGACGCCAGCAGCGCCGGCAGGGTGGTCTCCTCGTCCCGCGCCGGGATGACCACGGACACCGTGACGGTGCGACTCGGCGCTGCCCCGACCCGCGCGGGACCGTCCGCAGGTCGGCCAGCAGCCAGGCAGCGCAGCCGGCCGCCACGAGCAGCAGGACGGCGAGGACGACTCCGGTCATGCGCGACCGCCTACGCGGCTCACGACGCGGGTGACGGTCAACGGCATGCCGCCGCGCGGGTGGACGGCCACCTGGGCCTGTGCCGCCGGCCGCGACCAGTGGGGCGGCACGTCGATCCGGTGCTCGCGCAGCAGCTCGCTCAGCACCAGCACCATCTCGCCCAGGGCGAACTCCCGACCGATGCACAGCCGCGGCCCCTGCCCGAACGGCAGGTAGGCGGAGCGGACGCGCCGCCCGGCGTCGAGGAAGCGCTCGGGACGGAACGCGAGCGGGTCGGTCCACGAGTCGGCACGGCGGTGCACCAGCCAGGGGCTGATGATCACCAGGGTCCCGGCCGGGACCTCGTGGCCGCCGATCGACGTCGGGACCGTAGGAGCGGCGCGACAGCGCCCACGCCGGCGGATAGAGGCGCAGCGCCTCGTCGATCACGGCTCGGGTCCACGGCAGGGCCTCGCGGTGCCCGATCAGCGACACCGGGCCCTCGTGCGTCGGCGAGCTCGGCGCGCAGGCGGTCCTGGACGGGCTGGTGCTCGGCGAGCAGCATCAGCGTCCAGGCGAGCGAGGCGGCCACCGTCTCGTGACCGGCGATGACCATGGTGACCAGCTCGTCGCGGATCTCTCCGTCGGTGAGGCCGCTGTCGAGCAGGAGGCCGAGGAGGTCGTCGCCGTGCGAGTGCGCGGGCGTGGTCCGGCCGCGTCGCTGGGCGATGATCTCGGCCGCGCTCGTGTCCAGTCTCCGACGCGTCGAGCGCAGCCGCAGGTTGGTGCGGGTCGGCGTCCACTGCGCCCGGGGCAGGATCGATCGACCCAGCCGCACCACCAGGTCCGCCGAGTCGCTCGTTGCGCGCAGCAGCTGCTGCGCCTGCCCGGACAGGTCCGCGGAGAAGAGCGCCCGTCCGACGGCGTCCAGGCCGATGCGGTGCGTCAGCGCCGCGACGTCGACCACGTCGCCACTGCTGAAGGAGCCGTCGCCGAGGCGCGTGGCGACGGCGGTCTCGGCAGCCACGCGCACCTGGTCGCCGACGGCCTCGAGGCGCTCGTGGTGGAAGGCGGGGGCGGCGAGGCGTCGGTGCTCGATCCAGTTGGGCTCCGACGACGCGAGCAGGCCGGGACCGGTGACCCGCGCCAGGGCGGCGTACTGCACGGTGTCCTTGCCCCAGTTGCGGGCCGCGGTCTGCAGCACGTGCCGGGCGTCGGCGGGGTCGTTGACCAGCAGCGCCGGGGCTCCCGGCACCGGGAACGCGACGAGGTCGCCGAAGCGCTCGGAGACCTGTGTCAGGAAGGAGAGCGGGTCGGCGCGGACCGACCGGAAGGCCCGCGCCATGTCGCGCGGGGTCGGTCCGGGGACACCGATGTCGGTGGGCTGCATCGCCTGCAGCCGGGTCGCGACGCTCATGCCTGCGCCTCGGCCTCGTCGCTGTCGCGGCGGCCGAGCCACACCCACGCCACGCAGCTCGTCAGCACGAGCGCGAAGCCGAAGGCGAGGTCCTCGATCGGGGCGAAGACGAGCCGGCCGTCGCCGATGAACACCACGCGGTCGCTGCCGATGATCGCGTCCGGGGCGTAGCGGACGATGCCGCGCCCGGTGAGCCAGCCGTTGGTCAGCAGCTGGAAGAAGACGATGATGGCGTACGCCGCCCACCAGTCGCCGGTCGTCGTCAGCCGGGTGCGGGCGACCCAGCGGTCGAGCGCGAGCGCCGCGAGCACCGCCGAGCGACGGCGAGGGCGGTGTAGGTCATCGGACACTCCCCGGTGGCGGGCGTCAGCGGATCGCACCCGCCGTCGGGCCACGCCGGACCGCCTCGAAGGTCAGCACCGACGACCAGCGGGGATGACGACGAAGAAGGCGATCTCCTCCAGCGGCAGCCCGGCGACCCGCCACGGCAGGGTCTGGCCCGGCGTCGAAGCTCCAGTGCCCGACCTCGGTGGCCTACAGGTCCCACAGCAGGAAGGGCGTCCCGGCCAGCAGGACCGTGAGCAGCAGCCGGCGCCGCTGCCGCAGGACCTGGAGCCGGAAGGCCGGCACCAGCGGCAGCGTCCCGACCAGGCAGAAGACCAGCATGGCGACGTACGACCAGTGCGGCAGGCTCATCCAGGCACCGGCAGCGACGATCGGTCGCCGGTCAGCCGCTTGAGCACGAGCTCGGCGCTGATCAGGCACATCGGCAGGCCCACGCCGGGCACGGTACTGGCCCCGGCGTAGAGCAGTCCGTCGACCTTCGACGACGTGTTGCCGGGCCGCAGGAACGCGCTCTGGCGCAGGTTGTGCTCGAGGCCGAGCGCCCCGCCGCGCCACGCGTTGTAGCGGCGCGCGAAGTCCTCGGGCCCGACCGTGTGCCGCACCCGGATCCGGTCGCGCAGGTCGTGGATCCCGGCCCACCCGGCCACCTGGTCGATGGCGGCGTCCGACCGCTCGCTCCACGGCCTCCGAGCCGTGCCCGTCGTCGCCGCCCGCGCCGATGGCCACGTCGGCCGGCACCGGGACCAGGACGAAGAGGTTCTCGCAGCCCTCCGGCGCCACGGTGGGGTCGGTCTCCGACGGCTTGCAGACGTAGATCGACGCCGGGTCGGGGACCCGGGCTCGTCGCCGAAGATGTCGCCGAAGTTCTGGTCCCAGTCGGAGGTGAAGAACAGCGAGTGGTGGGCCAGCTGCGGGAGGCGGCCCTCGACGCCCAGCATCGCCAGGACGGCTCCGGGACCGGGGGAGCGACGACGCCACGCCTGCTCGGGGTGCGTCTGCAGGGCGGCGGGCAGCAGCGCGGTCTCCAGGTGGTGCAGGTCCGCGGCGCCGACGACGACGTCCGCCGGCGATCGTACGACGCTCGCCGTCCGCCGTCGTGTGCTCGACCCCGGTCACGTGCGGACGGCCCCGCGACGGCCGGTCGGTGAGGATCCGGGTGACCGTCGTGCGCCGGTGTGCAGCCGTCGCCCCGTGCCGCTCGGCCAGGGCGGCGATGACCTCGATCAGCCGGGTGAAGCCGCCCTGCGGGTAGAGCACCCGGTCGCCCAGGTCGAGCCGGCTCATCAGGTGGTACATGCTCGGCGCACGGCTCGGCGAGGAGCCGAGGAAGACCGCGGGATAGCCCAGGACCTGGCGCAGCCGGTTGTCGGAGAACCGGGCCGCCACGTGGCTGGCCAGCGAGCGGGTCAGCAGCCGGCCCAGCAGCGGGAGTCCGGCGTACGACGTCGGTGCGCAGGAACGACGACGTGGAGTCGAAGTTGCTGTAGAGGAAGCGGCGCAGCGCGATGTCGTAGGTGTCCTCCGCGGAGCGGAGGTAGGCGTCGAAGGCCTCGCCGGCTCCGGGCTCGACGCGACTCGAACAGTGCGCGGTTGTGGGCACGGTCGGGGCGCAGGTCGAGCGGTTCGTCGTGGCCCTCGAAGAAGACGCGGTAGCTCGGGTCGAGCACGCCGCAGGTCGAGCTCGGCCTCGGCGGTGGTGCCGAGCAGGGAGAAGAAGTGCTCGAAGACCTCGGGCATGAGATACCACGAGGCGCCGGTGTCGAACCGGAAGCCGTCGCGCTCGACGCTGCCGACGCGGCCCCCGAGCTCGTCGTTCTTCTCCAGCAGGTCGACCTGGTGCCCGCGCGAGGCGAGCAGGGCGGCGGTGGCGAGCCCGGCGATGCCGCCGCCGATGACGACGACGCGCTGCGGTCCGCCGGCACCCGCTGCCTGACGGCGGGCGCCCCGCTCGGGGAGGAGGAAGGTCACGAGCGTCCTCCGGAGATCGCGCCGGCGGCGAGCCGGAGCTTCACCGCGGTCGGGACGCGGACGCGCGTGCGGCGGATCTCGGCGGCCGGGGTCTGCCGCAGTCGCGGGCCGAGCTCGGCGAAGGTCGCGTGCGCGGCCCGGACGGCCCGACGGCTGCTGGCGGGAAGCGCCGGTACGACGGCGGCGGCCGCGTCGAGGTCGGCGTCGATGTCGTCGAGGATCCGGTCGCGGTCGGCGTCGCAGAAGCGGTCGACCTCGAGTCCGGGGAAGTAGTCGACGGCGCAGCACGTCGTGGTCCTCGGCGAGGTCGCGGAGGAAGTTGAGCTTCTGGAACGCCGCACCGAGCCGCTGCGCTCCGGGAGCCAGGGCGTCGTAGCCGCGACGGACCGGCCGCCGGACGCGTCGGGTCGCGGCGAGGAAGACGCGCAGGCACATCAGCCCGACCACCTCCGCGGACCCGTGCACGTAGCGGTCGAAGCTCTCGCGGGTGTGGACGGTGGTCTCGAGGTCCATCCGCATCGAGTCGAAGAACGGGTCGACGATCGCCTGCGTCGATCCCGACCGGATCGCGCGGTGCGGGCGAAGGCGTGGACGACCAGGTTGGCGCTGTAGCCGCTCTGCATCGCGTGGCGCACGTCGTCCTGCAGCCAGTCGAGCATCCGGGCGCGCGGCAGCCGTGCCGAGGGCGGGGTCGGGGTTGTCGACGATCTCGTCGGCGACCCGGACCAGGGCGTAGACGTTGCGCACCTGGGTCCGGACCGGCTCGGCGAGCAACCGCGACGCGAGCCCGAAGGAGCTGGAGTACTCGCGGATGACCACGGCGGCGGTGCCCTCGGAGACGGAGTCGTAGAGGGTCCGGGTGCTCGGGCGCGGCGAGGAAGAGCGTCATGCCGCGACCTCGGTCCCGTCGACCAGCACCGACGGGCGCGTGCGTCATGGTGTCGAGGAAGTCGATCGAGAACCCGAGCCCGTCGAAGATCGATCGGGCGGTGGTGAGCTGCGCCTCGGCGAGCTCCTCGACGAAGCGGCGGGAACCGGACGCGGTGAGCAGGCGACGGACCTCGGCCAGCTCCTCGTCGGCGAGGTCGCGACCGAGGTGGCGGCGGATCTGCTCCCACTGGCCGGTGGATCTCGCGTGGACCAGGAGCGGCGTCTGCTTGCGCGTGCGCAGGTCGCCGGTCGAGCTCTTCCCGGACGAGCGAGGAGTCGCCGAAGACGCCGATCAGGTCGTCCACGAGCTGGAAGGCGATCCCCAGCACCTGACCGGCCTCGCCCAGACGGTCGACGGTGACCTCGTCGGCGCCGGCGAGCACGGCACCGGCCTGCAGGGGCAGCGCGAAGGAGTAGGCGCCCGTCTTGTTGGCCTCCATCGCCACGCTCTCGGCCAGCGAGGCCGGCGCCAGGTCGAGGGTGAGGCGTACGTCGGCGAGCTCGCCCGCCGCGGTCGTGTGCAGGGCGGCGTCGAAGAGGTCGAGCAGCCGGTGCACCACGTCGGCCGGGGCGCCGCACGTGGCGACCGCGCGGATCGCCGTCGTGAGGGCGAGGTCGCCGGCCAGGATCGCCGGCGGTGCGGCCGTAGCCGTCGGCCTCGGAGGCGCCGGCCCCGTCGCCCAGGGCCAGCGCCCGGAAGGTGCCGCTGACGTTGGGCCGGCCGCGGCGGACGTGGTCGCCGTCGATGACGTCGTCGTGGATGACGAAGGCGGTGTGGAGGAGCTCGACGGCAGCGCCGACCTCGAGCGCCGCGAAGGTGCTGATCCCGCCGAGCGCATCGTGCGTGGCGGTGAGGAGTGCGGGGCGGAAGCGCTTGCCGCCCTCGGTGGCCGAGGCGAGCGCCTCCCAGAGCCGGGCGTGGTCGGCATCGATCGCCGCCGCGCGGACCCGACCCTCGTCGAGCAGCCGTCGCAGGGCGTCGTCAGTGGTGCGTGAGCTCAACGGTCCTCCCACCTCGTCCCTCTCCCTCGATCGGCTAAACCTATGCAAGACTTCGAACTAAATCTAGGCACAGAGGGGAATATCCGCCAAATGGACCGCATCCCGGGCAGCTCGCTCACCATCAGCGACCTGGCCCACCTCACGGGGGTACCCAGCGCGACGCTGCGGAGCTGGGAGTCCCGCTACGGCTTTCCCACGCCGTCCCGCCTGCCTGGTGGCCACCGTCGCTACGCCCGCTCCGACGTGGATGCCGTCCTCGAGGTCGTACGACACCGGCGCGGTGGCCTGTCACTCGAGGCAGCCGTCCAGCGTGTCGCGGCCGAACCCGTCGTGACGGGGTCCGTCTTCGCCGAGCTCCGCCGTCGCCACCCCGAGCTGAAGCCCCAGGTGCTGTCCAAGAGGACCCTCGTGGCGCTCAGTCATGCCATCGAGGACGAGTGCTGCGCGCGCGCGTCCGAGCCTGTGCTGTTCGGTGGGTTCCAGCGCCAGAGGTTCCTGCGCGCTTCCTACGCCCGCTGGCTGGAGCTGTCGAGGACAGCACTGTCGACCGTCGTCTTCGCCGACTTCACGGACCCGGCGCCGCTGCACGACACCCGGCCGGTCGAGATCGGCCTGCCGCACCACGCCCCGCTGAACCGCGAGTGGCTGGTGGTGTGCGATGCGCACGACCTGCCCGTGTGCATGACCGCCGTCGAGCTCCCGGGTCGCCGCTTCGAAGTGTTGTGGTCCGTCGATCCTCGTGTGGTGCGCGATGCCAGTCGGGTCTCGGCGGCACTGGCCGACCAGTACCGACCCGGGTGGCGGGCCGCGGGATACGTCGAGCCCGGAGACGACACGCCGGGCCTCTCGACCGAGCTGCTCCGCGCTGCCGACCTGTTCAACCGGATGCTCGGCTACCTCGAGGCCGCGCGCTGATCGTCGGCGTGTGCGCACGACAAGCCCCTGAGACCGACGCATCGAACGGGCCGGCGCGGGTACCGACGCGCATGGCTCAGAACACGCGGCTCGTCCACGCCACTCCCGAACAGGTCTGGGACGTCCTGGCCGACGGGTGGCTCTACCCCGTCTGGGTGGTCGGCGCCTCACGGATGCGTGAGGTCGACGATGGCTGGCCGGCCGTGGGCAGCTCACTGCACCACTCGGTCGGTGTCTGGCCGCTGCTGGTCGACGACAGCACCGAGGTCGTCGACGCCACTCCCGGTCACGCGCTGACGTTGAGCGCGCGGGCCTGGCCCATGGGGAGGGCGCGCGTGCACATCAGGCTCGAGGCGGTGGGTGCGGAGACCCACGTGACGATCGAGGAGGAGCCCGTGTCGGGTCCGGGAGTCCTCGTTCCGCCGCCGGTGCGCGGGCCTGGGCTGAAGTGGCGCAACTCCGAGACCCTGCGCCGACTGGCGTTCATCGCCGAGCGTCGCTGACGGCCCAGCGCCCCTCGTCGTCGCGGCGGACGAGTCCGTGCTGCTCGAAGTCACGCAGCCAGCCCACCATCGGGGTGGTGCCCCAGCGCCGCCTGAAGACCTCGGCGTTGCGCACGATGTCGACCACGTGCTCGACCGGGGGCCGCGAGACGGGGTGCCACTGGTGGAAGGCACGGGCCGAGCCCAGCCAGCCCAGATCGAGCCCGGCTTCGACCAGGACGCGACCGAAGTCGGTGTCCTCGCCGCCGTAACCGACGTAGTCCTCGCAGAACCCGCCCGTACGCCGCCATGCCGGCGCGGAGCAGGCGAAGGACAGCGACCAGAACAGGTCGGGGTCGCCGCCGCGCATCCGCTCCCCGAGCGCCGGTGCGGGCCGCGCAGGGTGGGGCGAGTCGAGCTCGGCGAGGTGGGAGAGGTCGTAGCCACCGGGCGGGGCAGGGTCGAGATAGGTGACCGGGCCGGACCAGACGGTGTCCGGCTCCTCGTGGACCGCTTCGGTGTAGGCCTCGACCAGGCGCGGGTCTGCGATGCAGTCCGCGTCGAGGAAGACCAGGGTCGTGGCACCACGGTCGAGGGCGACCTCCGCGCCGAGGTTGCGTGCCGCTGCCAGCGGCAGTCCGAGCGGCGTCGTCGGGATCGAGGCGACGCACCAGGGCGCGGCCGCGAGCACCGGGTCATCCATGGCGACCACGACGTGGTCGACCTGCGGCACCGTGGACGCGGCGAGCGAGACCCGCTGCGCGGCGAGGTGGTCGTCACGCCCGTGCGCGATCGTGACGACGGTGGTCGTCATGCGGCGAGCTCGTGGTTCGTGACGCGCTGCACGACAGCGGCGATGCGCGTCGGTGCACCGCCGTCGCACCAGCCCGCCCATCCCTCACCGTCGAGGTCACGGGCTGCGGCCAGGAGGTCGGACCAGGTGTCGCTCGGCACTGCGCCGGCAACGACAGCCGGCCAGCCTTCGGACACCACGTCGGCGGTGACCTGCTGCTCGTCGAAGGGGCGGGGAGCAGGGACCACGAGGGCGGGCACCCGCAGCGCGGCCACCTCGGCCAGGGAGTTCTGGCCGGGATGGAGGATCGCCACGTCGGCAGTGCGCAGGACCGACGAGGGGTCCTGGTGCCAGGTCCCCAGTGACCTGCTCAGCACGGTCCAGTCCCACCCGGGTGTCTGCGCCTGAGCCCGCGCCACGACGTCGGCAGTGAAGCCGTCACCGCCGGTCCCGGCAAGGATGACGGCGTGCGGACGGCCCCGGCGCGGCGTCGCCGGGCGCTGCGCGACAGCGAATCGCGACACGGCGCCGACCGCGTTGAACCTGTCGGCGACGGACGGGTCCTGACCGGGCAGCAGGCGGTCGGTCCACCCCTGCGGCCACGCCCCGACGAGGGCGGTCGCGGACCCGAAGCCGAGGAGGTGCGCACCGTCCGTACGTCGACCCGGCGCCGTCAGCGCCACGACGGGAACACCGTGGAGTCGGGAGAGCAGGCACACCTCGACGGACTGGTCCACGACGATCGCCGCGGGGCAGTGCTCGTCGATCCATCGCGCCACCGCCGACATCCGGCCCCGCAGGCCGGCATCCTGCAGGGGAGCCCAGTGCAGCTGGCCGCCGGCGGTCACGTCCGCATCGGCGTACGACGTGGCGCCGTCGTCGCGCGGCAGCTCGATCCACGGGCCGAGCCACTGCGCCGGACGGGGCAACGACGACAACCCGGTGACCGGACCCGGCAGGTGTGGCGCGACCGTGAGTGCCCGGTGGAGGTGACCGCTGCCCTGGTGGTGGACGTAGTAGCCGATCACGCGGCGAGCCTGGAGCCGAGCAGACCGGCGTAGAGGTCCTCGTAGAGGTCGACCATCCGCTCGAGCGAGAGGTTCGAGACGGCGTGCTCACGGCAGTGCGTGCGCTCCAGCCCGGCCGCGCCGCGGATCGCCCGGGCCAGCTGGTCGACGTCGTCGGCGGGAGCCAGCCGGCCGGTGTCGCCGGTGACCACCTCCGGCAGGCCACCGCGGGCGTAGGCCGCCACCGGCGTTCCGCAGGAGAGGGCCTCGGCCGCGACCAGTCCGTACGGCTCGTCCCAGGCCGGGGTCACGACTGCGACGGCCGAGCGGCCCACGAGGTCGGCCAGCTCGGCCTGGTCGAGGTGCCCGGCATAGATCGCCTCGGCGCCCAGCAGTGGCTGGACCTCGCTGCGGAAGTAGTCCACGTCGAGCACGGGACCGGCCAGGACGATCGGCAGCTCCGCGCCACGGGCCGCGAGGATCGCGTCGTGCGGGGCCTTCTCGGCCACCAGCCGACCGGACCAGACGGCGGCGGTGCCACCGGGGCCTGTGGGCCAGCGGGACACGTCGACCCCGTTGGGCACGCAGGTGCAGTCCGTGATCGGCGACCACGAGTCCGCCGTGAAGCGGGACACGGCCGCGAACGAGCTCGCGCCTGCGTCGAGCTGCACTGCCGACTCGAGCCACCACAGGGGCGGGGTGTGGAGGGTCGTGAGCATCGGCATGGGCAGCACCCGGGCCATGGCGACAGGAAGGTAGTGGAGGCTGTTGTTGTGCAGGACGTCGAAGCTCCTGCCTGCCTGACCGGCGAGCTCCAGCATGAGCGCGAGGTAGGCGTGGTGCTCGGCGACCTCGACGAGCGGCGGGGCTCCCACGTCGAGACGCCCGGGGTGGTCCGGCAGGCTGTCGACCGCCAGCTCGACGACACCGAGGTCGGGATCGGATCCCGGACCGGCGAAGACGGCGACCTCGTGGCCGCGGCGGATGAGCTCGCGGGCCAGGTGCCACGTCATGGACTCGAGGCCACCGGTGAAGGGCTCACCGATGGGGAAGCGACAGCTGGCGACCAGGCAGATCCGCAGGGGCGTGATCGGGTGGGTGACGCTCATGCGGTCAGCTGTCGGTAGAGGTCCTCGTGCGAGCGCGCCAGCTCGTGGCGCTGCGTCGTGCGTTCGTCGATGGTGGCGCCCAGGTGGGGGCGCTCGTCGTGGGCCAGCACGATGGCGTCGCGGAGGGACTTCGCGTCGAAGGTGTCCTCGTCGTTGGTGTAGGACAGCGACGGGCCCTGCTCGGCGTAGTAGCCACAGGTGGGTGCGACCACGGTCGTCTGCAGGTCGCGGCACGCCTCGAGCCAGCCCGAGTGGGTGCCGAAGGTGTAGGGCAGGACCGACACGTCGAGCGAGGCGAGGTAGGACCAGAGGTCCTGGTCGGAGTAGTAGTCGTGGACGACCACCTCGAGGTGTCCGCGAGCCTCCTCGCCGCGCAGGTAGGTGGCCAGCTCGATGTCGCGACGCGCGCCGTCCGGGTCCATGACGTCGCGGTGGCAGTTGACCTGCAGGACGGCGTCGCCGAGCTCCGCGACGGTCTCCACCAGGGTGGGGAGGATCCGCATCGGGTCCATGTTGGCCCGCAGGCTCTTGAGGTGCAGGCCGACCCGGAAGGGCCGTTGCACCCAACGCGAGCGCACGGCCATGGCGAGGGACATGGTGGGCAGGTCCACGACGTGCGGGTGCGGCAGCACCTGCGCCGTGCGTCCCCACCGCGCCTCGATCGCACTCGCTGCGCCGGGGGTCAGGGTGACGAGGGCGTCCGCGGCCGGCACCAGCACGTCGAGCTGCTCGTCGTGCAGACGACGGTCGTGGTGGTGGGGGTTGCGCAGGTCGTGCACGGTGAAGACGAAGGGCGTCCCGCGCTCGCGCAGCACGCTGGTCAGCTCCCGCAGGGTCTCCGGGTCGGCCGCGTCGAAGCCGAAGTGCAGGTGGAAGAGGTCCATCCGGCCCTGTCGCGCCCAGGCCGGGTCGAGCAGGACCGGTGGCCACCACCTGGCTCCGGCCGGGCGGTCGGGCTGACCCGGTTGCGGGTCGACCAGCCGGTGCACGCCGCCTCCGCCGTCGGCGGGGGCGAGGTGTCGTACGTAGACGTGACCCGAGGGCACGGAGGCGACGATGAGCCGGGAGGTGTCGTCCGCGTGTTCACGGAGCGGCGCGGTGGTCATGACGCACCCGTACCCACCCTCCTCGGCGCCAGTCGTCGCCTACCCCCGAGGGGGTGTACAGCGGCCGAGAACGTAGGTTCCACCCGTGAACCCCAGCGCCGACCAGCCCCTGCGCGCCCTCTGGCAGCGCTACCGCGCCTACCGCGCCCGCTTCATCGGCGCGGTGGTCGCCTCGAGCGTCAACAAGGTCGCGGACGTGGCGCCGGAGCTGCTGATCGGCGCGGCGGTCGACGTCGTCGTACGCGGCGACGCGTCGTTCGTCGGCGAGGTGCTGGGTGTCGAGTCGAGATACGAGCAGCTGGTCTGGATCGCGGTCGTCAACGTGATCGTCTGGATCATCGAGTCCGGCTCCGAGTACGTCGCCAGCGTGCTGTGGCGCGGGCTCGCGCAGGGCGTCGAGCACGACCTGCGCGTCGAGGCCTACGACCACGTCCAGCACCTCGACCTGGGCTGGCACGAGATCCGTCCCGCGGGGGCGACCCTGGCCACGCTCAACGACGACGTCAACCAGCTCGAGCGCTTCCTCGACATCGGTGCCCCGGCGATCCTGCAGACCACGCTCAACGTGCTGCTCGTCGGCGCTGTGTTCGCCGCGGCGTCGGGCCAGCTGCTGGTGCTGGCGTTCCTGCCCATCCCGCTGATCGTCATCGGATCGCTCGTCTTCCAGCGTCGCCTCGAGCCGCTCTACGTCCGGGTCCGCAGCGCCGTCGCCGACCTCTCCGGGACCCTCAGCGCCAACCTCGCCGGCATCGCGACCATCAAGGCGTTCACCGCCGAGAACCGCGAGCGCGACCGGGTGCGGGCGGTGTCCCAGGCCTACCGTGACGCCAACACCGACGCCATCCGGTCGTCGGCGGCCTTCGTCCCCCTCGTCCGGATGGCCATCCTCGCCGGCTTCACCTGCACCCTGCTGCTCGGCGGCTGGGCGACGCTGAACGGCGACCTCGAGGTCGGCCTCTACTCCGTGCTGGTCTTCATGACCCAGCGCCTGCTGTGGCCGCTGACCGACGTGGCCGAGGTCCTCGACCTCTACCAGCGGGGCCGTGCGTCGGCCAGCCGCATCCTCGGTCTCCTCGAGGAACCGGTCGAGGTCCGCGCCGGGCACACGGCGCTGTCGCGGCCGGTCTCGGGGCGCATCGAGCTCCAGGGTGTCCGGGCGGGTACGGCGACGGGCCGGACGTGCTGCACGGCATCGACCTGGTCGTCCCGGCCGGGGAGACCCATGCGGTCGTCGGCGCCACCGGTTCCGGGCAAGTCGTCGCTGCTGCGACTCGTGCTGCGCTTCGACGACCCCCGCTCGGGGCAGGTGCTCTTCGACGACCAGGACGTCCGCGACCTCGACTGGGACTCGCTGCGCGGATCCATGGGCTACGTCGCCCAGGACGTCTTCATGTTCGCCGGCTCCATCGCCGACAACATCGCCTACGGCCGACCCGACGCCACCCGGGAGCAGATCCGCGAGGCCGCCGTCGCGGCGGCAGCCATCGACTTCATCGACGAGCTGCCGGAGGGGCTCGACGCGTGGGTCGGCGAGCGCGGCGTCACCCTCTCCGGCGGCCAGCGCCAGCGGCTCGCCCTCGCGCGGGCGCTGCTGCGCGAGCCCGCCGTGCTGGTCCTCGACGAGGCCACGAGCGCGGTGGACAACGAGACCGAGGCCGCCATCCAGAAGTCGCTGCGTCGCGCCACGGCACAGTGCACCGCGCTGGTCGTCGCCCACCGGCTCTCGACCGTGCGCCACGCCCACCGCATCTGGGTGCTCGACGCCGGGCGGATCATCGAGGGCGGCACCCACGACGAGCTCCTCGCGCTCGACGGTGCCTACGCGGCTCTCTGGCGGGTGCAGACCGGGACCCAGGTGCTCTCGTGAGGATGGAGCATGGTGCTCGTCGGGAAGCTGACCGTGGTGGCACGCAAACCAGGGTGAGCCGGACCGGGGGCGGCCGATAGCATCGACGCGTCATCCGCCCAGCCCCACGAGGAGCACTCAGTGTCCGAGATCAAGGTCGTCCGCATCCACGCCGCAGAGCGTCAGGAGCAGACTGCCACGACGGGCACCAAGGCCTGGGAGCTCTTCCGCGACGACGCCGACGTCATCGCCGCCCGCGTCGGCGGTGACCTCAAGGACCTGGCCTACGAGCTCCGTGACGGTGACGAGGTCGAGGCAGTGGCCATCGACACCTCCGACGGGCGCGACATCCTGCGTCACTCGACTGCGCACGTGATGGCGCAGGCCGTCCAGCAGCTCTTCCCCGACGCCCGGCTCGGCATCGGTCCGCCGATCGAGAACGGTTTCTACTACGACTTCGACGTCCCGACCCCCTTCGTCCCCGAGGACCTGGTCAAGATCGAGTCTGCGATGCGCAAGATCATCAAGGAGAACCAGCGCTTCGAGCGTCGCGTGACCACCGATGCCGACGCGCTCGACGAGCTCAAGGACGAGCCCTACAAGATCGAGCTGATCGGCCTCAAGGGCGGCGCCGGAGCCGACGACACCGAAGGTGCGGCCGTCGAGGTCGGTGCCGGCGAGCTCACCATCTACGACAACGTCGGCCGGAGCGGCGAGGCAAAGTGGTCCGACCTGTGCCGCGGCCCGCACCTGCCGACCACCAAGCGGATCCCCGCCTTCAAGCTGATGCGTAGCGCCGCGGCCTACTGGCGCGGCGACGAGAAGAACAAGCAGCTCCAGCGCATCTACGGCACCGCCTGGGAGTCGACCGAGGCACTCGAGGCGCACCTGCACCGGATCGAGGAGGCCGAGCGGCGCGACCACCGCAAGCTCGGTCGCGACCTCGACCTGTTCAGCTTCCCCGACGAGATCGGCTCCGGCCTCGCGGTCTTCCACCCGAGGGGCGGCGTGATCAAGCGCGTCATGGAGGACTACGTCCGCCAGCGCCACATCGAGGAGGGCTTCGACTACGTCGGCACCCCCCACATCAGCAAGGAGGGCCTGTTCCACACCTCCGGGCACCTGCCCTACTACAAGGACACGATGTTCCCGCCGATGGAGTTCGAGGGTTCGGACTACTACCTCAAGGCGATGAACTGCCCCATGCACAACCTGATCTTCCGCTCGCGCGGTCGGTCCTACCGTGAGCTCCCGCTGCGGCTGTTCGAGTTCGGCAGCGTCTACCGCTACGAGAAGTCCGGCGTCGTCCACGGCCTGACCCGCGTCCGCGGCATGACCCAGGACGACAGCCACTCCTACGTCACCCCCGAGCAGGCGCCGGGGGAGGTCAAGCACCTCCTCGACTTCGTCCTCGGACTGCTTCGCGACTTCGGGATCGACGACTTCTACCTCGAGCTGTCGACCCGCGACGACTCCAGGCCGGACAAGTTCGTCGGCTCGGACGAGGACTGGGCGGTGGCCACCAAGGTCCTCGAGGACGTCGCCGTCGAGTCGGGCCTCGAGCTCGTCCCCGACCCGGGCGGAGCCGCGTTCTACGGTCCCAAGATCTCCGTGCAGGCGCGCGACGCCATCGGCCGTACCTGGCAGATGTCGACCATCCAGTACGACTTCATCCAGCCGAAGGGCTTCGAGCTCGCCTACCAGGCTGCCGACGGCAGCCGCCAGCAGCCGGTGATGATCCACTCGGCGAAGTTCGGCTCGCTCGAGCGCTTCTTCGGTGTCCTTGTCGAGCACTACGCCGGAGCGTTCCCGCCCTGGCTGGCGCCTGTCCAGGTGCAGGCGATCCCGGTCGCCGACGTGCACAGCGACTACCTCTTCGACGTCGCGCGGCGGATGAAGGCGCTCGGCCTCCGGGTCGAGGTGGACGACTCGGACGACCGGATGCAGAAGAAGATCCGCAATGCGCAGCTGCAGAAGGTGCCCTTCATGATGATCGCCGGCCACGACGACATCGAGGCGGGCGCGGTCTCGTTCCGCTACCGCGACGGGCGCCAGGACAACGGCGTACCCCTGGACGAGGCGATCGAGCGGGTGGCGGCCGCGGTCGCGACCCGTGAGCAGGTCTGACCGCCCGGTGGTGGCAGACCAGCGACGACCCGTCGTCGACCTGACCGACGAGGAGGCCCGTCGGGTCCTTCCCCTCAAGTGGGGTGTGCCCGAGGACGTCATCCCGGCGTGGGTCGCGGAGATGGACTATGCCGTGGACCCGGTGGTGCTCGACGCCGTCCGGCAGATGCTGGCCGACGGCATCACGGGCTACCCGATCTTCGGCCACGACCCCGCGCTGGCCGAGTCGTACGCCGCGTGGTCGGCGCGCCACTTCGGCTGGGCACCCGACCCGGCGGCCGTGCACCCGGTCAGCGACGTGACGGCCGGGGTGCGCCTCGCGATCGACGTCTTCAGCGGCCCGGGCGGCGTCGTCTTCCCGACGCCCGGCTACAACGCCCAGTTCGGGCTCGCCGGAGTGACGGGGCGCGACGAGGTGGAGCTCGCGTTGCCCTCATCGGCCGAGCGTGCCGAGATCGACCTCGACCGCCTGCACCGGCACTTCGCCGGAGGCGCCCAGACGCTGCTCCTCACCCAGCCGCACAACCCGTGGGGCCGTGTCTTCACCCGGGCCGAGCTCGAGGGCATCCGCGACGTCGTCGTGCGCCACGGTGCCCGGGTGGTGAGCGACGAGATCCACGCGCCCCTCGTGCTGCCCGGCGCCGAGCACGTCTCCTACCTCTCGATCGAGGGCACGCACGACCACGCGGTCGCTGTCGTCGCGGCGTCGAAGGCCTTCAACACCGCAGGTCTGCGCTGCGCCCAGCTGGTGGTGCCGGACCCGGCCGCGCAGCAGCGGCTGGTAGACCAGGCGATGTGTCGCAACGACTCCCACTCACCGGTGGGCGCGGTCGCCGCACGGGCGGCCTACGACCACGGCGACGGGTGGTTGGCCTCGCTCGTCGAGCGCCTCGACCAGCAGCGCGCGCTGCTCGGCCAGCTGCTGGCCGAGCACCTGCCCGAGGTGCGGATGCGCCCGCTGGAGGCGACCTACCTCGCGTGGCTGGACGCTTCGGCCTACGGGCACGAGGACCCCGCGGGGGTCGCGCTCGAGCGCGGTCGGGTGATGGTGAGTGCCGGTCACTCGTACGCGCCGGGGGCCGCCGGGCACGTGCGGCTCAACATCGCCACCTCGCCCGCGCGGCTGACCGAGATCGTGGAGCGCCTCGCCAAGGCCTGGACCCAGGTCGAGCGATGAAGGAGCCCACCCTTCTCCGAGATACCTGACGCGGGCGATGCGCCCCCAGGCCTGACGCACCTAGCGTGAGATGCCGCCGGCACCCAGCCGGGCGGGTCTCGAGGAGGTTCACCATGAGCAGCAGGTCACCACGCGGCGCGGCGCTCGCTGCCGTCGTCGCGGCAGCAGTGGTCGCCGGTATGACGGTCCCGGCCCAGGCCGCAGAACCCGTCCACATCGACGCCGACGAGTCGTTGGAAGGTGGCGGGTCCACGTTCACCAGCACGATCGAGGGCTGCGAGTCGGGCACGGTCTCGAACGGACCGTTCCGCCTCGGGGGCGGCCCGGGGACCAGCTTCGGGAAGTTCAACGGCTTCAAGGTGTTCGAGTGCGCTGACGGCGGCAGCTTCGTCGTACGCCTCCAGGCGAAGTTCAACGAAGAAGGGTCGACCGGTACCTGGACGATCGTCAGCGGCGAAGGTGGCTTCGAGGACCTCCACGGGTCGGGGACCCTGGTCGGCACACCCACGAGCACTGGCATCAACGACGTCTACGACGGGACGCTGCGCCCCTGAGGGGTGCCCCTTCAGCCGTCGACCCGCGTGGTGTAGCGGCGACACGGCGAGGTCCAGGTGCGGCCGCCCGCGGTGACCTCGTACGGCAGGTCACCTCCGTCGTGCCATCCGCACCTCTCGTAGAAGCGGCGGGCACGCTCGTTGCCCGCGACGACCGCGAGCCACGCCTCGCCGTGCCCTGCTACCGCGACCTGGCGCTCCGCCTCGGCGAGGAGAGCGGCCGCCAGCCCGGTGCCGCGGGCGGCCCGTCCCACGAAGACCTGCTCCACCTCGTCACCGACCACCATCACGAAGCCGAGCAGCCCGCCGGTCCCGTCGACCGCGACCGTCGTGTCCGCCACCCGCCCGGGCGTCCGCTCGTGGAACGCCTCCAGAGTCCGGAGGGCGGTGAGCCCGTCCGGCACGTGCCCGGCGTGCCCGTCGTGCCAGCCCTCGTGCCACAGGTCGGCGACGGCAGCCATGTCGGTGGCAGTGGCCGGTCGGATCGACGTCATGGCCCCACCCTAGGATCGCCGACATGAGTGACGACGGACTCGAGCGGATCTGGACGCCACACCGGATGGCCTACGTCCGCGCTGCCATCGATGACGAGGGCTGTCCGTTCTGCTCGATCCCGGGCCACCCCGACGAGGACTCGCTGGTCGTGGCGAGGGGGGAGGCGACGTACGCCGTGCTCAACCTGCACCCCTACAACCCCGGGCACCTGATGGTCGTGCCCTACCGCCACGTGGCGGACCTGGAGGAGCTCACGGCCGCGGAGTCCGCCGAGCTGATGGCGATGACCCAGCAGGCCATCCGCGTGGTCCGGGCGGTCAGCAGCCCGCACGCCTTCAACATCGGGCTCAACCTGGGCCGCTCCGCCGGCGGCTCGCTGGCCGACCACCTCCACCAGCACGTCGTACCCCGGTGGACCGGCGACGCCAACTTCATCACCGTGATCGGCGGCACCAAGACGCTGCCGGAGCTCCTGGACGACACCCGCGACCTGCTCTCCCAGGCGTGGTCCCGCACCACCTGATCACCTCGCGCCAGACCCTTGTGCCTGCTCCCCGACGGGAGGAGATTGGGACGGCACCGGTGGCGCCACCGGGGCGTCACCTCGGAGGAAGAGGTGTGCCGTGATGTATGCACGCTCCACGTCGATCAAGGGCGACCCCGCCCGCATCGACCAGGGCATCAGTTTTGTGCGCGACGAGGTCATGCCCAGCGTGACCGGCATGGACGGCTGCATCGGTCTGTCGATGCTGGTCAACCGCGAGACCGGCCGCTGCATCTCGACGACGTCGTGGATGTCGCAGGACGACATGCAGGCAACAGACGAACAGGTCGCTGCGCTCCGGAGCCGAGGCGCCGAGATCATGGGCGGCGACGTCGAGGTCCAGGAGTGGGAGATCGCGGTCATGCACCGCGAGCACGAGGCTCTCGAGGGATCGTGGTGCCGAGTCACCTGGCTCGCGTGTCCTCCCGACGACGTCGAGTCGACCATCGACTTCTTCCGGGACACCGTGATGGCCCGGTTGGAGGGCTTCGACGGCTTCTGCAGTGCGAGCTTCATGGTCGACCGCGAGTCCGGTCAGTGCTGTGGCACCGCCCGGTTCGAGACTCGCGCAGACCTGGAGGCCACCCGTGACATGGCGCGGGCGATGCGCGAGCAGCGAAGCCAGGAGGCCGGTGTCGAGTTCCGCGACGTCGAGGAGTGCGAGCTGGTGATCGCCCACCTGCGCGTTCCCGAGCTGGTCTGACCCGACCGGAGAGGCGCATGCCGTCGATCGGGCTCGTGCCCGACCGCCGGCAGGCGCGTCAGCGTCCCTGCAACGCGGTCATCGTCGGGGCGGAATCTAGGCGGTGAAGTGCACCCCGGTGAACCGGCTTCGCCATCGCGTCACGCGGCTTGCGAGGTCCGCAGGATCCACGTCCGGGGACAGGCCTGCGGCGACCAGGGACGCAAGGTCGTCCATGTCGTGGGGCTTCATGCCCAGTCGAACCAGCTCGGGGGTGCCGATGCGGAGTCCGTTGACGTCACCCGCCACGGACTCCATCGGAAGCCCGATGCCGCACGCCAGCAGGTTGGACCGGCGAAGTCGCTTCGCGGCGCGCTGGCCACCACCCCACGGGTGCGCCTCGAGAGCGAACTGATGGGAGCGGGTGGCGCCTTCGAGGCCCTGGAACACGGGTAGCCCTCGCTCCAGCAGCCCCGTTGCGAGCTCGGCTGCCGTCTCGACCATGGTCGCGGCGTACTCGGTCCCGGCCGCCTTCCAGTCGACCATCGTGACGGCCAGGGCGGCTGCCTTGCCGGCGTCGAAGTTCGCCGTCAGGCCGGGGTAGGCGATGGCGTCGAGACGCTGGGCGATCTCCGGCTCGTTGGTGACGATCAGGCCACCCGGTGGGCCACCCAGGCTCTTGTAGGTGCTCATGGTCATCAGGTGTGCGCCCTGCTCGAGGGGGTTCGGCCACGCCCCTCCGGCAATCAGGCCGCAGAGATGGGCGGCGTCGAAGAGCAGGACCGCTCCGACCTCGTCGGCGATCTCGCGCAGCGCGGCGACCGGGTGCGGGTAGAGGTTCATGCTCGCGCCGATGGTGATCATGCGGGGGCGGTGCTCGAGGGCCAGCACGCGGAGGGCCTCCACGTCGACCGTGAACCGGGCGGCGTCCACCGGTGCGGGGATGGTGTGCAGGCGGTACATCCCGGCAGAGCCACCCGCATGGTGGGTGACGTGACCCCCGATGCTGGGGGGCGGGCGATCGCCCCCGAGGGCACCCGGATCTCGGCGTACCTCGCTCGACCTCGGCGGCCAGAGATTCAGTCCCGATCATATCTGCCGCGATTTCTCCTCCACCAGGCGGTCCAGCTCGGCGAGGACGGCGGGGCCTGAGGCATCCGTCGTGGCCGTGGCCTGGCCCCGCTGTGGTCAGACGAGCACGTGGGGGTGCTCCGGCGCCCGTCCCTGGAACGCCAGGATCGCCTGGTTCATGATCCTCCCGTCGCGGATCTCGATCGCCCGGCTGATGGTCTCGTTGGCGTCCCAGGCGTCGGGACCAGACATCACCGTCTCCATGAAGGGCATCAGGGCCTCGCTGTTCTCCCAGGTCGCGGAGTTCCAGAGGTAGGACGGGCTGTGGTCGACGGCGTAGTAGTGCACGCGGTCGCCGACGGTGAACATCGGCTCGTCGAAGGTCGTCGGCGTCGCCCACTCGAAGCCCATCGCCTCGTCGCACGAGACGTCGACGATGAGGCTGCCCTGCCTGAACGCCGGCGACGTCGGCGGTCCGCAGGTAGGTCAGCGGAGCCGCGGTGTCCTGCAGCGTGCAGTTGACGATGATGTCGTTCTCCGCGAGGTACGGCGCCAGCGGCTCGCGGCCGCGGTCGGTGATGACGTGGCTGATGGACGGATCGTCCGGGTCGTGGTCGAACTGCCGGATCCGCACGGAGTGGATGGGCGAGCCGACGGCGGCGACGCCCGCGGTTGGTGAGCACGGCGACCTCGCTGACTCCGTGGGCGTTCAGAGCGGTGACCGCGCCACGAGCGGTGGCGCCGAAGCCGATCACCACCGCGCTCAGCCGACGGCCGTAGTCGCCGGTGATCCCGACCAGCTCCATCGCCTGGAGCACCGAGCAGTAGCCGGCGAGCTCGTTGTTCTTGTGGAAGACGTGCAGCCCGACGTGGCCGTCGGAGGTCCAGTGGTTCATCGCCTCGAAGGCGATCAGCGTGAGCTCGCGGTCGATGGCGAGCTGCGTCATCTCGCGGTCCTGCACGCAGTGCGGCCAGCCCCAGAGCACCTGGCCGGCATGCATGGCAGCCACGTCCTCGTGCTGGGGCTTGGGCAGCACGACCACGTCGGAGCGAGGCGATGATCTCGTCGCGGGACGCGAAGCCGGCCACGTGGGCGGCGAGGTCCGCGTCGCTGCGACCGAAGCGCTCGCCGTACCCGTGCTCGAGGGTGATCCGCGCAGCCAGGCGCGGATCGAGCCGGGACAGGTGGTCGGGGTGGAGGGGGAGTCGGTGCTCGTTCTCCTTGGCCGACGTGCCGATGACGCCGAGGCTGAGGAGGCTCACTTCTTCTTGCCCACCGGGCTCTCGACGATGTGGGTCACCCCGGAAGCCTTGGCGTGCTTCTCGGCACGCTTCTCCTTGATGGACTTGCCGGACTTCTTGGACATGCCTTGCCGTGGCGACTTGTCGGCCATCGGGACTCCCTGGTTGGAAGCCTGGGTGGCTCCGTGCGGCCACAGTACGCCGCTCGTCCACCCCCGAGTAGCGTGCCGGTCGTGGATGACACGCAGCTGGCCACCCGGCTCGTCCGCGAGGCCGGCACGCTCGCCGCGGCCATGCGACGCGACGGCCTCGACCGCCGAGACCAAGACCCACGTCTCCGACGTCGTGACCGCCGCCGATCGGGCGGCCGAGGCCCTGATCGTCGAGGCGCTGCGTCGCGAGCGCCCCGACGACTCGATCGTGGGGGAGGAGGGCGCCGACCACACCGGCAGCAGCGGTCGTACCTGGGTCATCGACCCCGTCGACGGCACCTACAACTTCCACCGCGGCCTGGAGTGGTGGTGCAGCGCGCTGGCGCTGACCGACGGCGACGACGTGGTGCTGGGCGCGGTGCACCAGCCAGCCTCGGGGCAGACGTTCGTCGGTGGCCCGCTCCTGCCGAGCACCCGCGACGGCGACAGCCGCTCGAGCCGCTCGCCGACCGGCCCCTGGCGCGAGTCGTGCGCCACGACCTACCTCCACCCGCCGTTCTACGACGGTGAGGTCGGCGCCGCCTTCGCCCGCGCCGTACGAGGAGTGGCCACCCTGCGGATGATGGGCTCCGGGACGATGGACGCGATGGCGATCGCCCAGGGCCGCTGCGACGTCCTCTTCCAGCACAGCGTGCCCGACTGGGACCGGCTGCCGGGAGCCGCGATCGTCCGCGGAGTCGGCGGGGAGTCGCGCGTCGTGGGGGCGGGCGGGGTCGACTGGCACGTCGCTGGGCGTCCCGACCGCGGTGGCGGAGGTCTGCGCGGCGGCTCGAGCACGAGTAGCCTGCGTCCGTGCTCGACAGGTTCAAGCAGTTCTGGCAGGGCGTCATGCTCGCCCCCTTCGTCAACCTCTTCATCAGGCTCGGCATCAGCCCCGACGTGGTGACGCTGGTCGGCACCCTCGGCGTCAGCGCCGGCGCGCTCATCTTCTTCCCGCAGGGCATGCTGTGGCAGGGCGTCCTGTTCATCACCGCATTCGTCTTCAGCGACCTGATCGACGGTGCGATGGCCCGCAAGATGGGCCGCAAGGACGACTTCGGGGCCTTCCTCGACTCGACCCTCGACCGGATCGCCGACGGCGCGCTCTTCGGCGGCCTGGCGCTCTACTTCGCGTGGCAGGCCGAGAGCCGCCTCTACCTCGTGCTGTGCCTCGTGATCCTGCTGATGGGTGCGGTGACGTCGTACGCCCGGGCGAAGGCCGACTGCCTCGGCTACGACGCCAAGGTCGGCATCGCCGAGCGCCCCGACCGGCTCGTCGGCATGCTGGTCCCGGCCTTCTTCGCCGACGTCCTCGACCTGCCGATCCTGCTCCACGTCGCCCTGTGGGCACTGGCCGATCGCGGCCACGGTGACGGTCGTCCAGCGGGTCTGGGTGGTGCGCCGTCAGGCGCTCGCCCGGGCGGCTTCGCAGGCCTGATCCCGGCGTCGGGTCCGCGGCCCCCGGGCCGTACGATGAGCACATGGCTCAGCAGACCCCCGACACCCCCATCGAGCACGGCACCACGCCGCGTCAAGCGCGGCATGGCCGAGATGCTCAAGGGCGGCGTCATCATGGACGTCGTCACCGCCGACCAGGCCAAGATCGCCGAGGACGCCGGCGCCGTCGCGGTGATGGCCCTCGAGCGCGTGCCGGCCGACATCCGCGCCCAGGGCGGCGTGTCCCGGATGAGCGACCCCGACATGATCGACTCGCATCATCGAGGCCGTCTCGATCCCGGTCATGGCCAAGGCCCGCATCGGCCACTTCGCCGAGGCGCAGATCCTCCAGAGCCTCGGTGTCGACTACATCGACGAGTCCGAGGTGCTGACCCCGGCCGACTACGCCAACCACATCGACAAGTGGAAGTTCACCGTGCCGTTCGTGTGCGGCGCCACCAACCTGGGTGAGGCGCTGCGTCGCATCACCGAGGGTGCGGCGATGATCCGCTCCAAGGGCGAGGCCGGCACCGGCGACGTCTCCAACGCGGTGATGCACATGCGCACCATCGGCGGCGAGCTGCGCCGCCTCCACGGCATGGCCGAGGACGAGCTGTACGTCGCGGCCAAGGAGCTCCAGGCGCCGTACGACCTGGTCAAGGAGGTCGCCGCGGCCGGCAAGCTGCCCGGTCGTCCTCTTCACCGCCGGCGGCATCGCGACCCCGGCCGACGCCGCGATGATGATGCAGCTCGGCGCCGAGGGCGTCTTCGTCGGCTCGGGCATCTTCAAGTCCGGCAACCCGGCCCAGCGCGCCGAGGCGATCGTCAAGGCCACCACGTTCTACGACGACCCCGACGTCGTCGCCAAGGTCTCCCGCGGTCTCGGCGAGGCGATGGTCGGCATCAACGTCGACGAGATCCCGCAGCCGCACCGGCTCTCCGAGCGCGGCTGGTAGTCAGCCTCAGCGCAGCGCGCGGGTGAGCACCGTCGCGGCATTGCCGAGGTCGTACGCCTCGGCGCCGGGCTGCGCGGGCAGGCCGAGGCGGATCACCATCGTCCGTGCTGCCCGGGTCGACGAGCAGCACCTGGCCGCCGAAGCCGAGCGCGGCGAACACGTCCTCGCGCACGGCCGGTGCCAGCTGGCCGGTGGCCGGGCGGAGCGGCTGGCCCTGCGCGTCCACCGGGTCGGTCGCGCCACGCAGCGAGCCGGGACGGTTGAGCCACCACAGGTAGCCGTAGGCCGCGTTGTGCGTGGTCGACGACCGGCCGACGGACCGCTTGACGAAGGAGCGGTCGAGCAGCCGGGTGCCGTCGACGGCACCGTCGCCGAGGTAGAGCATGCCGAAGCGGGCGATGTCGAGGCAGGTGGTCCGCAGGCCGTAGAAGACGGCGGCGTCGTCGGCACGGTCGGTGACGAAGGTGGAGTGCGCCATGCCGAGCGGCTCGAAGAGCCGGGTCCGCGCGAACGTCGCGACCCGCATCCCGGTCGCCTGCTCCAGCACCGGTTCGAGGACCTGGATCGCCGCGTTGTTGTAGGCCCACGCCGAGCCGGGGGCGTACTGCTGGGGGAGCCCGACGGCGTACGCCGTGCGGCTCCGGGCCCTGAGCAGGTCGGTGTAGTCGGACGTCAGCGACCAGAAGCGACCGCTGTCGTTGGAGAGCAGGTTGCGGACGGTGACGGTCTCCGACGCGGTGCCGCGCCACTGCGGGACGTACGTCGAGACGCGGTCGTCGAGGCGGAGGTCGCCGTCGCGGATCGCGATGCCGACGAGCGCGCTGGTCACCGACTTGGTGATGGAGAAGACCTCGCGCGGCGCGGTCCGTCCAGGCCCCAGTTCCAGTCGCCGGCGAGCTTGCCCGGCGGACGACGGCGAAGCAGGTGGAGTCGAGCGCCTGGCCTCCCTGGCGCCTGCCTTCAAGGCTCGCGCCGCAGGCCGAGGCTCTGCGGCGAGCGGTCGTCCACCCGTCGACCGTGTCGGGTGCAGCCGCTGCACGACCTGGGCCGCTGCCGGGGTGGCCGCGCTCGGACGCGTCGAGGACGCCGCACGCGGCCGCCAGCGCGCCGGCCAGGAGCGCGGCGACGACGGGTGCGGACGGGAGAGCCTCATGAGCACCGACGATACGGCCCGCCCTAGGATCGGCGTTCGTGAATCAGACCATCGGCGTGCTCGCCCTCCAGGGAGACGTGCGCGAGCACCTCCGGGCGCTGGCCTCGCTGGGTGCCGAGGCGATCGCCGTACGTCGACCGGCCGAGCTCGCGGCCTGCGACGGGCTGGTCATCCCGGGTGGCGAGTCGACCACGATGATCAAGCTGGCGGGCATCTTCGACCTGCTCGAGCCGCTGCGCGCGGCGGTCGCCGACGGGCTCCCGACCTTCGGCACCTGCGCCGGGATGATCATGCTGGCCGACCGGATCGAGGACGGCGTCGCCGGCCAGGAGACGATCGGTGGCCTCGACATCACCGTGCGGCGCAACGCCTTCGGGCGTCAGGTCGACTCCTTCGAGGAGGACCTCCACGTCGACGGGCTCGACGACCCCGTGCGCGCGGTCTTCATCCGGGCGCCCTGGGTCGAGCAGGTCGACGACGACGTCGAGGTGCTGGGCCGCGTGGAGGCAGGGCCCGCCGCGGGTAGGATCGTCGCCGTTCGCCAGGGCTCGCTGATGGCGACCTCGTTCCATCCCGAGGTCGGCGGCGACGTCCGGGTCCACGCGATGTTCGTGGACCTGGTCCGCACGGGCCCCGGCGCCGCCGTACCGCACCGAGACTGAACCCGAGACTGAAGAGGGACCCATGTCTGGCCACTCCAAGTGGGCAACGACCAAGCACAAGAAGGCCGCGATCGACGCCAAGCGCGGCAAGCTGTTCGCCAAGCTGATCAAGAACATCGAGGTCGCGGCCAAGCAGGGCGGCGGTGACGTCGCCGGCAACCCGACGCTCTACGACGCGATCCAGAAGGCGAAGAAGAGCTCGGTCCCCAACAAGAACATCGACTCCGCCGTCAAGCGCGGCTCCGGTGCGGAGTCCGGCGGCGTCGACTACGAGACGATCTCCTACGAGGTCTACGGCCCGCAGGGCGTCGCGATCCTCGTCGAGTGCCTCACCGACAACAGGAACCGCGCCGCGATGGAGGTCCGCACCGCGGTCACCCGCAACGGCGGCACGATGGCCGACCCCGGCTCGGTCTCGCGGCTCTTCCACCGCAAGGGCATCGTGATGGTGCCCAAGTCGCAGGAGGCCCGCGAGGTCACCGAGGACGACGTGCTCGAGGCGACCCTCGACGCGGGCGCCGAGGAGGTCAACGACCTCGAGGAGTCCTTCCAGGTGCAGTCCGAGGCCACCGACGTGGTCGCGGTCCGCACCGCCCTCCAGGAGGCCGGCATCGACTACGACTCCGCCGACGTCGAGTTCGTCGCGAGCATGGAGATCCCGGTCGATGCCGACGGCGCCGGCAAGGTGATCCGCCTCGTCGACGCGCTCGAGGACCTCGACGACGTGCAGGACGTCTTCACCAACGTCGACGTCCCCGAGGACGTGCTCGCCGAGCTCGAGGCCGCCGACGCCTGAGCCGTCGGCGCCGCGCGCGCGTGTCGTACGACGACCAGCCGGGGCCGCGGGTTAGCGTGTCGCTACGAACAGGTGTTCGGACGGACCGCTGGCGAAAGGTGTGAGGCGTGCGCGTGCTCGGCATCGACCCCGGTCTCACCCGGTGCGGCGTCGGCGTGATCGACGGGAGCGTCGGTCGGCCGTTGACGCTGGTCGACGTCGACGTGATCCGCACCAGCTCCCACCTCCCGATCGCCGAGCGGCTGGTCAGCATCGAGCGCGGCCTGGACGCGTGGATCGAGGAGCACCAGCCCGACGCGGTGGCGGTCGAGCGGGTCTTCGCGCGCTCCGACTCCAGCACGATCATGGGCACCGCCCAGGCCAGCGGCATCGCGCTGGTGGTGGCGGCGCGACGCGGGCTGCCGATCGCGATGCACACCCCCAGCGAGGTCAAGGCCGCCGTGTCCGGCAGCGGCCGCGCCGACAAGGCCCAGGTGGGCGCGATGGTGACGCGCATCCTGCGCCTCAGCGAGCCGCCCAAGCCCGCCGACGCCGCCGACGCGCTGGCGCTGGCCATCACCCACATGTGGCGCGGTGGCGCCCAGTCCCGCATCGACGCCGCGGTCGCCGCGGCCCGACCCACCCGGACCCCCCGACCGATGAGGACCCGATGATCGCCTTCGTCCGCGGCGAGGTCGCCGCCGTCACCCTGTCCAGCGCGGTGCTCGAGGTCGGCGGCGTCGGTCTCGAGCTGATGTGCACGCCCGGCACCCTGGCCACGCTGCGCGTCGGCCGCTCGGCGACGCTGCCGACCAGCATGGTCGTGCGCGAGGACAGCCTGACGATCTTCGGCTTCCTCGACGACGACGAGAAGCAGACCTTCGAGATCATGCAGACCGCGTCCGGGGTCGGGCCCAAGGTCGCCCAGGCGATCGTCGCGGTGATGTCGCCCGACGACGTACGCCGCGCCATCACGACCGAGGACGTCAAGACCCTCACCCGGGTGCCGGGCATCGGGCAGAAGGGCGCCCAGCGGATCATCCTGGAGCTCAAGGACCGCATCGGTCCTCCCGTCGGCGCCTCCACGCCCTCGAGCGGTCCTGCGCCGTCCGCGCCGTGGCGCGACCAGGTCCACCAGGGCCTCGTCGGGCTGGGCTGGTCGACCAAGGAGGCCGAGAGCGCGGTCGAGTCGGTCGCCCCCGACGCCGGCGAGATCCCCGACGTCGGCGCGCTCCTGCGCGCCGCGCTGCGCACGCTGAGCAAGGCCTGAGGCGGGGCACGCGATGGACTGGGACGACACCGACGAGCTGACCGACGACCTGACCGACCTCGAGGCGACCCACCTCCAGCGACTCACCGACGCGGAGGCCGACGGCGACGAGCGAGCCGTCGAGGCGGCGCTGCGCCCGCGCACCCTCGACGAGGTCGTCGGGCAGGTCCGCGTACGCGACCAGCTGGGGCTGGTCCTCGAGGCCGCCCGCCGCCGCGGCAAGGCCCCCGACCACGTCCTGCTGTCCGGCCCGCCCGGGCTGGGCAAGACCACGCTCGCGATGATCATCGCCGCCGAGATGAGCACCCCGCTGCGCCTCACCAGCGGTCCGGCGATCACCCACGCCGGCGACCTCGCCGCCATCCTGTCCGGCCTCAACGAGGGCGACGTCCTCTTCGTCGACGAGATCCACCGGATGTCGCGACCGGCCGAGGAGATGCTCTACATGGCGATGGAGGACTACCGCGTCGACGTCATCATCGGCAAGGGCCCCGGCGCCACCGCCATCCCGCTCGAGATCCCGCCCTTCACGCTGGTCGGTGCGACCACGCGGGCGGGGCTGCTGCCCGGGCCGCTGCGCGACCGCTTCGGCTTCACCGCCCACCTCGAGTTCTACGAGCCCCACGAGCTCGACCAGATCGTCCACCGCTCCGCCGGCCTGCTCGGGGTCGAGCTCACCGAGGACGGGTCGAGCGAGATCGCGTCCCGCTCGCGTGGCACGCCCCGCATCGCCAACCGGCTGCTGCGCCGGGTGCGCGACTATGCCCAGGTCCGGGCCGACGGCGTGCTCTCCCTGCCGGTCGCGCGCGCCGCTCTGGAGCTGTTCGAGGTCGACGAGTCCGGCCTCGACCGCCTCGACCGCGCCGTGCTCGACGTCCTGTGCCGCCGCTTCGGTGGCGGACCGGTCGGCGTCTCGACGCTCGCGGTGGCCGTGGGCGAGGAGCGCGAGACCGTCGAGGAGGTCGCCGAGCCCTTCCTCGTGCGCAACGGCATGCTCGCCCGCACCCCGCGCGGCCGGGTCGCGACCCCCGCGGCGTGGCTCCACCTCGGCCTCACCCCGCCGGCCGCACCGCGTCGGAGGCGACTCGACGCTCTTCGACGACGCCTGACGATCGGGCCCGCGTCGCCCGCGTAGACTCCCGCGCTGACGCACCACGACCCCACCCGAAACCCCCAGGAGTCCACCGTGTCGGAGTTTGCTCCGCTGCTTCCCCTGCTCGCCATCTTCGCCCTCTTCTGGCTGATGGTGATCCGCCCTGCGTCGCGACGCCAGAAGGCCGTCGTGGCGCCTCCAGGACAGCCTGCAGGTGGGCCAGCGGGTCATGCTGACCGTCGGGCGTCTTCGGCACCATCGCCTCCCTCACCGACGAGCGGGTGCACCTCGAGGTGGCCCCGGGCCTGCAGCTGGAGGTCGCGCGTGCCGCGGTCGCCAAGGTCGAGGAGCCCCCCGTCCCGGAGGTCGGCGGTGCCTGACCGGCGTACGGCGCAGGAGGCGCTGCAGCGCCTCGATCATCGACGTACCGGACTGGCCCGAGAAGGGCGTGACGTTCAAGGACATCACGCCGGTCCTGGCCGACCACCTGGCCTTCACCGCGATCGTGTCGGCGCTCGCTGCCGCCGGGCGTGACGACCACGGCAACGTCGTGGTCGACAAGGTCGTCGGCATGGAGGCGCGCGGCTTCATCCTCGCCGCGCCGGTCGCGCTCGCCCTGGGCACCGGGTTCATCCCGGTCCGCAAGGCCGGCAAGCTGCCGCGCGAGACACACGCCGTGTCCTACACGCTGGAGTACGGCGAGGCGACCCTCGAGGTCCACCGCGACGCGATCGCCCCCGGCGAGCGGGTGCTGCTGGTCGACGACGTCCTGGCCACCGGCGGCACCGCCGCCGCGACCCGCCAGCTCGTCGAGGAGTGCGGGGGAGTGTGCATCGGCGGCCTCGGTCCTCATGGAGCTGAGCTTCCTCGACCCGCGCACGGTCACCGGCGACCTGCCGATCTCCACCCTCCTCACCCTCTGACCGGTCTCTCCGGCCGTCGCCTGTTCCCGGTCCGGCCGCGAGGGACTCGCCCCGCTCACTAGACTGGGTGAATGGCAGAGGAGCAGGCGCCGGCGCAGGAGCCGAAGGCGACGTCCCTGACCGCGCGCGGCATGCGCGCCCGCCTCGCCCGGGTCGGCACCCGGCCGCCCACGTCGACGCCCGTGCTCGAGCCGCTCTTCCGCGCGGTGCGCGCCAACCACCCCAAGGCCGACCTGGCCCTGCTGGAGCGTGCCTACACCGTCGCCGAGCGGATGCACGGCACCCAGATGCGCAAGAGCGGCGACCCCTACATCACCCACCCGCTGGCCGTGACCACGATCCTGGCCGACATCGGCATGACCGAGCCGACCCTGGTCGCGGCGCTGCTCCACGACACCGTGGAGGACACGGCCTACACCCTCGACCAGCTGCGCGCGGACTTCGGCGACGAGGTGGCCGTGCTGGTCGACGGGGTGACCAAGCTCGACAAGGTCCAGTACGGCGACTCCGCCCAGGCCGAGACCATCCGCAAGATGATCGTCGCGATGTCGCGCGACATCCGGGTGCTGGTCATCAAGCTCGCCGACCGGCTGCACAACATGCGCACGCTGCGCTACGTGCCGCAGGCCAGCCAGGAGCGTACGTCCCGCGAGACCCTCGACATCTACGCACCGCTCGCCCACCGCCTGGGCATGAACACCCTCAAGTGGGAGCTGGAGGACCTCGCCTTCGCGACCCTGCACCCCAAGATCTACGACGAGATCGTCCGGATGGTCGCCGAGCGCGCACCGTCGCGTGACCAGTTCCTCGCCGAGGTCGTCGCCGAGATCGACGCCGACCTCAAGGCAGCGCGCATCAACGCCAAGGTCACCGGTCGGCCCAAGCACTACTACTCGATCTACCAGAAGATGATCGTCGGCGGCCGCGAGTTCTCCGACATCTACGACCTGGTGGGCATCCGCATCCTCGTCGACGAGGACCGCTACTGCTACAGCGCCCTCGGCGTCATCCACTCGCGCTGGAACCCGGTCCTCGGCCGCTTCAAGGACTACGTCGCGATGCCGAAGTTCAACATGTACCAATCGCTCCACACCACCGTGATCGGGCCGCAGGGCAAGCCCGTCGAGGTGCAGATCCGGACCTTCGCCCAGCACCGTCGTGCCGAGTACGGCGTGGCTGCCCACTGGAAGTACAAGGAGAACACCAAGGCCGGGGCCGACACCGACCGCCTGGGTGACCGCGACGACCTCACCTGGCTGCGCCAGCTGCTCGACTGGCAGAGCGAGGTGGAGGATCCGGGCGAGTTCCTGGAGTCGCTGCGCTTCGAGATGAACCAGGCGCAGGTCTACGTCTTCACCCCGCGCGGCGACGTCATCCCGCTGCCCGTCGGCGCCACCCCGGTGGACTTCGCGTACGCCGTGCACACCGAGGTCGGCCACCACACCATCGGCTCGCGGGTCAACGGTCGACTGGTGCCGCTCGAGTCGTCGCTGGAGAACGGCGACGTGGTCGAGGTGTTCACCTCCAAGGCGCCCACCGCCGGGTCCCTCGCGCGACTGGCTGAACTTCGTGCAGTCGCCGCGGGCGCGCTCCAAGATCCGCCAGTGGTTCACCAAGGAGCGCCGCGAGGAGGCCATCGAGCGGGGCAAGGACCAGATCGCCAAGCTCATGCGCAAGGAGGGCCTGCCCCTCAACCGGCTGATGACCCACGACGTGCTGTCGCTGGTGGCCGAGCACTTCCACCACGCCGACGTCTCGGCGCTCTACGCCGCGGTCGGCGAGGGCAACCTCAGCGCCCAGGCCGTCGTACGTCGTGTCATCGACCTGCACGGTGGCGACGACGGCGCGGCGGAAGACCTGTCCGAGGGTGTCACGATCACCGGTCGTGGCCGCACCCCCAAGCAGGGTCCGACCGACTCGGGCGTCGTCGTCCGCGGCGTCGACGACCTGTGGGTCAAGCTCGCCAAGTGCTGCACCCCGGTGCCGCCGGACCGGATCCTCGGGTTCGTCACCAAGGGCGGGGGAGTCTCGGTCCACCGCCGCGACTGCACCAACGCCGAGAGCCTGCTCGGCCAGCCCGAGCGGGTGCTGGACGTGGAGTGGGCGCCCACCGCCCAGTCGACCTTCCTGGTCAACATCCAGGTCGAGGCCCTCGACCGGTCGCGGCTGCTGTCCGACATCACCATGGCGCTCTCCGACGCTCACGTGAACATCCTCAGCGCCACCCTCTCCACGACCCGCGACCGGGTCGCCAAGAGTCGCTTCACCTTCGAGATGGCCGACGCCGCCCACCTCGACGGCGTGCTCCGCGCCGTCCGCGCGGTGCCCGGCGTCTTCGACGCCTACCGCGTCACCGCCTGACCTACCCTGCTCCCGCCGACCGGGCACGAATGTGCTCGGTCACACCTCGACCGGGCACGAATCTCGACAGCTGGTCGGACATACGTGCCCGGTCACCCTGTTCTTCCGCGCATATGTGCCCGGTCGGGGTCAGCCGAAGTCCGCCGCGGCCTTGCGGGCCATGTCGAGGAACGCCTGCTTGTTGGCCAGCTCGCTCTCGAGGTCCTTGGTCCTGCGGGCATCACCTGCCGCGGTGGCCTTGTCCAGCTTGGCCTGCGTCTCCGCGATGCCGGCCTCGAGCTTGCCGATCATGTCGTCGGCGCGGGCGGACTTCTCCGGGTCGGAGCGGCTCCACTGGTCGTCCTCGACTGCGCGGATGGCCTGCTCGACGGCGCGCATGCGCCCCTCGAGGTCCTTCATGCGCTCGCGGGGCACCTTGCCTGCGGCATCCCAGCGGTCGGCCAGGCTGCGGAAGGTCTTCTTGGTGGCCTCGAGGTCCGTGACGGGCACCAGCTTCTCGGCCTCGACGAGGATCTCCTCCTTCGCCGTGGCGTTGGCGGCGAACTCCTGGTCGAGCTCGGCGTTGGCCGCGTCGCGCGCGCCGAAGAAGGCGTCCTGGGCGCCGCGGAAGCGCTGCCACAGCTGGTCGTCGACCTCGCGCGGGGCGGGGCCGGCTGCCTTCCACTCGCGCATCAGGTCGCGGTACCTGCCCGCCGTCGGACCCCACTCGGTGGACCCGGAGATCGACTCGGCCTCCTTGGCCAGTCGCTCCTTGATCACGCGGGCACCGTCGCGGCGCTCGTGCTCCTCGGCGAAGTGCGCCTTGCGGTGGCGGGTGTAGGTCGTACGGGCAGTGGAGAACCGCCGCCACAGGGCGTCGTCGGTGGCGCGGTCGAGGCGGGGGAGCTCCTTCCACGTGGCCAGCAGCTCGCGCAGGCGGTTGGCCCCGTTGCGCCAGTCGGTGCTCTCCGCGAGACGTTCGGCCTCCGCGACGAGCCTCTCCTTCTCGGCCTTCGACTCGGCGGCCTTCTGGGCGCGCTCCTCGCGCCGGGCCGAGCGCTGCACGGCGATCACCGGAGCCAGCGCGTCGAGACGACCGGCCAGCGAGGTGAGGTCGCCCACCGCGTGGGCGTCCACGACCTGCTCGCGCAGTGCCTTCACCGACGAGCCGGCTTCCTCGGGGCCGAGCAGGCCGGAGGCGACGCGCTGCTCCAGGAGGTGGACCTTGCCCGCGAGCTCCTCGAAACGCTTGGTGAAGAACTCCAGCGCCTCCTCGGGAGTGCCGGCCGGGTAGGAGCCGACCGGAGCGCTCTCCATCGGCGGTGCGGACATAGACGGTGCCGTCCTCGGCCACCCGGCCCCAGGGGGCCGAGTCGTCTCGGGACTGCTTGTCGGAGCTCATGGTCGCCCATCGTAGTCATGGCACGCAGCACCCTCGGTAGGCTTCCCACCGACAACCGACTCCTGCCTCCCACCGAGACCAATCGAGGACTGACGCCCTGTGCTCATCGCTGGCTTCCCCGCTGGCCCCTGGGGGACCAACTGCTACGTCGTGGCCACCGGTCCCGGCTCGGAGTGCGTGGTCATCGACCCGGGCAAGGACGCCGCTGCCGGTGTCGACCAGGTGGTGCGCGAGCACAGGCTCAAGCCGGTCAGCGTGCTCGTCACCCACGGCCACGTCGACCACATGTGGTGCGTGGCCCCGGTCGCCGGCACCTACGACGCCACCGCCTGGATCCACCCCAGCGACCGCCACCTGCTGTCCGACCCGATGGCCGGGATGAGCCGCGAGACCACGCAGATGCTGCTCGGTGGCAGCTACACCTGGGCCGAGCCCGACGACGTACGCGAGCTCGCCGACCTCGACGAGCTCGAGCTCGCCGGACTGCGGTTCGTCGTCGACCACACCCCCGGCCACACCGAGGGGTCGGTGACGTTCCGTACGCCCTACGCCGAGCAGGACGTCTCCGAGCTGATGTTCAGCGGGGACCTGCTCTTCGCCGGCTCGATCGGCCGCACCGACCTGCCCGGTGGCGACCACGCCACGATGCTGCGCAGCCTCACCGACAAGGTGCTGCCGCTGGCCGACGACATCGTCGTGCTGCCCGGCCACGGCGAGCAGACGTCGATCGGTCGCGAGCGCGCCACCAATCCCTACCTGCTCGACCTCCGCGCGAGGGCGACGCCCACGCCACCGTCAACCAGGTCACGCGAGGACTCTGATGAGCAAGATCAGCCCGCTCAGCGGGTTCCCCGAGCTGCTGCCTGCGCAGCGCGTCGTCGAGCGCGAGGTCGTCGCGTCGCTGTCGCGCACCTTCGAGCTGCACGGCTTCGCCAACATCGAGACCCGCGTCGTCGAGCCGATCGACCGACTCGCCAAGGGCGGCGAGATCGACAAGGAGATCTACGTCCTCCAGCGCCTCGCCGCCGAACCGGACGCCAGGGCCGAGCTCGGCCTCCACTTCGACCTCACCGTGCCGTTCGCGCGCTACGTCCTGGAGCACGCCGGTCAGCTGGAGTTCCCGTTCCGGCGCTTCCAGATCCAGCCCGCCTGGCGCGGCGAGCGCCCGCAGGAGGGGCGCTACCGCCAGTTCACCCAGGCCGACGTCGACATCGTCGGGCGCGACGAGCTGCCCTTCCACCACGACGTCGAGGTGATGTCGGTGATGGTCGACGCGCTGGGTCGCCTGCCGATCCCGCCGGTCTCCTTCCAGTTCAACAACCGCAAGCTCATCCAGGGCTTCTACCGCGGGCTGGGCATCGCCGACGTCACCGAGGCGATCCGCGTCATCGACAAGCTCGACAAGCTGCCCGCCGACGAGGTCGCCCGCCAGCTCGTCGAGCGCGTCGGCGCGACCCCGGAGCAGGCGCAGCGCTGCCTCGACCTCGCCACCATCCGCGTCGCCGACACCTCCTTCGTCGAGCGGGTGCGCGCCCTCGGCGTGAGCGACGAGCTCCTCGACCAGGGGCTCGAGGAGCTGGCCGCGGTCGTCGAGGGCTGTGCCGCCGTCGCCGGCGACCGGGTGACCGTCGAGGCCAACCTGCGCATCGCGCGCGGCCTCGACTACTACACCGGCACCGTCGTGGAGATCTTCATGAGCGGCTACGAGCGGCTCAAGTCCGTCGGCGGCGGCGGTCGCTACGACGCGCTCGCCAGCGACGGCCGGACGACCTACCCGGGCGTCGGCGTGTCGTTCGGCGTCTCCCGCACCCTCGTCCCGCTCATCGCCGACGGCGTCCTCGAGGGCAGCCGGCCGGTGCCCAGCGTCGTGCTCGTCGCGGTGAACACCGAGGACGCAGCGCGCGCCAGCACCGAGGTCGCCCGCGCCCTGCGGGCACCGGCAAATCGCCTGCGAGGTCGCACCCTCAGCCGCCAAGTTCGGCAAGCAGATCCGGTACGCCGAGCGCCGTGGCATCCCGTTCGTCTGGTTCGTCCAGGGCGACGGCACCCACCAGGTCAAGGACATCCGCACCGGGGAGCAGGTCGACGCAGATCCGTCGACCTGGACCCCGCCCAGCAACGACCTGCACCCGCAGGTCATCTCGAAGGAGCAAGACCAGTGATCCGCACCCATGACGCCGGCGCCCTGCGCGCCGAGCACGTCGGCCAGACCGTCACCCTCGCCGGATGGGTGGCGCGTCGGCGCGACCACGGCGGTGTCGCGTTCCTCGACCTGCGCGAGGCCAGCGGCGTCGTGCAGGTGGTGGTGCGCGACGAGGACGGTCGCCCACAGCCTGCGCAGCGAGTACTGCCTCAAGGTCACCGGCGAGGTCGTCGCCCGCTTGGCCGGCAACGAGAACCCCAACCTCGCCACCGGCGAGATCGAGGTCGTCGCCACCGAGGTGGAGGTGCTGTCCGCCTCGGCACCGCTGCCGTTCCCGATCGACGACGCGTCGGGCCACAAGGGCGGCGACGTGGGGGAGGAGGCGCGCCTCAAGCACCGCTACCTCGACCTGCGCCGCTCCGGCCCCAACGCCGCGCTGCGGCTGCGCAGCAAGGTCAACAAGGCCGCCCGCGACGTGCTCGACGCCCGCGACTTCGTCGAGATCGAGACCCCGACGCTGACCCGCTCCACGCCCGAGGGCGCCCGCGACTTCCTGGTGCCGGCGCGGCTGTCGCCCGGCAGCTGGTACGCCCTGCCGCAGAGCCCGCAGCTGTTCAAGCAGCTGCTCATGGTCGGCGGCATGGAGCGCTACTACCAGATCGCGCGCTGCTACCGCGACGAGGACTTCCGCGCCGACCGGCAGCCCGAGTTCACCCAGCTCGACATCGAGATGAGCTTCGTCGACCAGGAGGACGTGCTGACCCTCATGGAGGACGTGCTCGAGGCGATGTGGGCCCAGGCCGGTCACGAGATCCCGCGCCCGCTCCCGCGCATGACGTACGCCGACGCGATGGCGCGCTTCGGCTCCGACAAGCCCGACCTGCGGATGGGCCTCGAGCTGGTCGACTGCACCGACTACTTCGCCGACACGACGTTCCGGGTCTTCCAGGCCGACTACGTCGGCGCCGTGGTCATGCCCGGCGGCGGCAGCCAGCCGCGTACGCAGTTCGACGCCTGGCAGGAGTGGGCCAAGCAGCGCGGGGCCAAGGGCCTGGCCTACGTCACTCGTCGCGGAGGACGGCGAGCTGGGCGGGCCGGTCGCCAAGAACCTCACCGACGCCGAGCGCGACGGCCTGGCCGCCCACGTCGGCGCCTAGCCGGGCGACTGCATCTTCTTCGCCGCCGGGGCCGGTGAAGAGCAGCCGCGCGCTGCTCGGAGCCGCGCGGCTCGAGATCGGCCGTCGGGGCGACCTGATCGACGACTCGCGTGTTCGCCTTCACCTGGGTCGTCGACGCGCCCCTCTTCGAGCCGAGCTCCGACGCGGTCGCCAGCGGCGACGTCGCCGTGGGTGCGGGCGCCTGGACGGCGGTGCACCACGCGTTCACCAGCCCCAAGCCCGAGTTCATCGACACCTTCGACACCGACCCCGGCAGCGCGCTCGCCTGGGCCTACGACATCGTCTGCAACGGCAACGAGATCGGCGGCGGGTCGATCCGTATCCACCGCGACGACATCCAGAAGCGGGTCTTCGCGGTCATGGGCATCGGCGCCGACGAGGCGCAGGAGAAGTTCGGCTTCCTGCTCGACGCCTTCACGTACGGCGCCCCGCCGCACGGCGGCATCGCGTTCGGCATGGACCGGATCGTGGCGCTGCTCGCCGGCACCGACTCGATCCGCGACGTCATCGCCTTCCCCAAGTCCGGGGGCGGCTACGACCCGCTCACCGCCGCGCCTGCACCGATCACCCCCGAGCAGCGCAAGGAGGCCGGTGTGGACGCGCCCGCGACGAAGGACGTCCCGCCCCAGGGGTGAAGTCCGGGATGTTTGACCGCCGCTGGGCGAACTGTCGTGTCCAGATCGTTACGCGTCGGTGATCGTTCATGCGGCGCGGGTCACATAGAGTCCCGTCTCGGCACCGACCCGGGAGAACCCCGGCAAGTGCCTTCCAATTCCCGGACCAGATGGGGAGAGCATGTCGGCAGGGACTGCAGGGCCTGAGACGCTTGGCTCGTTGAGCGACGAACCAGAGATCCGGATCCCAACAGCCAGAAGGCCAAGGAGATCACCGGCAAGTCGCCGATGCAGATCGCGCTCGGCCGACTCTCCAGCGACAAGATCGCCGTCGTCTGCGCGTTCGTCGTCCTGTTCTTCGTCCTGGTCGCCGTCTTCGCCGGCGCGATCGCAGCGCTCTTCGGTGTCTCACCGAGACCGTGCTCGCCAGCCAGTACCTCGACTGCCTCAACGACGGCCTGCCCAAGCCCGAGAGGGCCCGCCCAACGGTCGGCTTCACCCGGACCACCCCTTCGGCATCGCGCCCCGCACGGCTGAGGACAACCTCGCCTACTGGCTCTACGGCTGCCGCATCTCGCTGCTCGATCGCGACCACGGCCACCCTGTTCGCCTCGACCGTCGGCATCGTGATCGGCCTGCTCGCCGGCTTCATCGGCGGCATCGTCGACAAGGTCCTCTCGTTCTTCATCGACCTGTTCCTGACCATCCCGTTCCTGCTGGCGGCGCTGACCCTCGCCCCGATCCTCAACGAGCGGTTCACGACCTCCGACAACTACGCCGACGATCCAGAAGTTCAGCCTGGTCGCCGTGCTGGCCGTCTTCGGCTGGATGGGCATCGCCCGCCTGATCCGCGGCGAGGTGCTCTCGCTGCGCGAGCGCGAGTTCGTCCAGGCCGCACGGGTGATCGGCATGCCGACCCGCCGGATCCTCGTCAAGGAGCTGCTGCCCAACCTGGCCGCGCCGATCGTCGTCAGCGTCTCGCTGATGCTGCCGGCGTTCGTGGCCGCCGAGGCCGGCCTGGCCTTCCTCGGCATCGGCGTCACCGACGGCACCTCGTGGGGCCAGACGATCCTCAAGGCCGTCAGGACTTCTTCGAGACCTATCCGCTCTACCTCTGGCGAGCCGCTGATCGGCATCGTCGCCCTGGTGCTGTCCCTCAACCTGCTGGGCGACGCGATCCGCGACGCCCTCGACCCCAAGACCCGTCGCTGAGCTCGTCGGTACCCATCAGACGTCGCCGGCGACGCCGTCCTCGGGGCACGAACACAGATAAGAAAGGCTGGACAGCATGAGACGGAACAAGCCGCTGGCGCTCGTTGCCGGCGCTGCGCTGTTCGACCCTCGCTGCATGTGGTGGCGGGTCGGCAGACGACGGTGGCTCCGACTCGGGCGAGGAGAGAGAATTCGGTGGCCAGGAAGGCGGAACCAAGGACGCAGAGCGTCAGGGCCCCGCCGCCGAGATCGAGGGCGCCGCCGCAGGGCGGGACCATCACGGTCTACCTCCCCGGCGACCCCGGTCCCGACACGCCTCGACCCGACCGACGGCTGGTCGGTGACCGGCAACTCGATCCAGCAGGCGCTGACGCAGCCGTTCGCTGACCCAGTACGTCGCGCGACGAGGACGGCCAGCCCGATCCTGGTCCCCGACCTCGCGACCGACCTCGGCACGCCCAACGAGGACTTCACCGAGTGGACCTTCACGATCCGTGACGACGCCACGTGGGAGGACGGCGAGCCCGTCACCGCCGAGGAGGTCGCCTTCGGCATCTGCCGCTCGCTGGACTCCGACGCGTTCCCGTCCGGTCCCGGCACCGAGTACTCCAAGCACTACTTCGTGGGCGCGAGGAGTACACCGGTCCCTACACCGGCAAGGACCCCAACTGCGAGAAGTGGTGCGGCATCACCGTCGACGGCCAGGACGTCACCATCAAGATGGCCAAGCCGTTCCCGGACATGGACTACTGGGGCGCCTTCATGGCGATGGGCCCGGCTCCGCTCGGCAACGCCTCCAAGCCGCCGAACTACGGCCAGAACACCGCTGTCGAACGGTCCCTACAAGGTCGAGAGCTTCCGCCCCAACGAGGAGCTCGTCCTGGTCAAGAACGACCAGTGGAACCCGGACTCCGACCCGGCTCGTCACCAGTACGCCGACAAGTTGGTCTTCAAGTTCAACGAGGACCAGGCCAAGGTCGACCAGATCATGCTGAGCGACAACACCGAGTCGCAGACCGCCGTTGTCGACCGCGCTCGGCTCGGACAAGTACACCGAGGCCAACAGCCGAGCTCGGTGACCGCCTGGTGCAGCAGACCGTCGCAGTGCGTCTAGCCACGCTGACGCCGGACTACACCAAGATCACCGACATCAACGTCCGCAAGGCGCTCGCGTACGCCTACCCGTACGAGGACGTCTGGCTCGCCAGCGGTGAGGTTCCGGGCGTGACCCGGATCCCGGCGAACTCGGTCATGCCTCCGGGCATGGCGGGCAAGAAGGAGTACTTCGCCGACGGTGAGCAGTTCACCTACAACCCGGAGAAGGCCAAGGAGCTCCTGGCCGAGGCCGGCTACGAGCCGGACAAGCCGTACCCGATCACGATGATCTACTACGAGGTCGACCCGCTGGCCGTGGCCGCCCAGAAGCAGCTCACCAAGGGCTTCGAGAGGCCGGCTTCTCGGTCAAGGCCATCCCGGTCCAGGACTCGCCGTACAACATCTGGCTCGACCCCGACAACAAGATCAACAAGACGCTCAACCTGCGTGGCGTCAACTGGTGCTCGGACTGGCCCGTCGGGTCTGACGATGCTCCCGCCGCTGCTGAAGACGGGCGCTGTCTACAACACCGCCGTTCTTCGACGAGCCGGCGATCGACGACGAGATGGACGCCATCGCGACCATGCCGCTCGAGGAGCAGGCTGACGCGTGGGGCGCGCTGGACGAGAAGATCGGGACCGAGTACTTCCCGATCATCCCGACCGCGTTCCGCAACGACCTGTTCGTCTTCGGTCGAGAGATCGGCAACCCGACCGGTGACGGCTGCCATCGGTGCGCCGAACTACAAGGACCTCTTCGTCACCCAGTGATCCTTGCGCTCGCAGCTGAGCACCGTGTAGTTGCACTGTAGCAACCACTGACGGGTGGGGGCTCCCGGACACCGGGAGCCCCCACCTGCAGGCGGCACGCCCGGCGACTCATCCACCACCCCCGGAGAGGGACCTGCGATGTTCGCCTATATCGTCAAGCGACTGATCTGCCGGGGTCCTCGTCGTCGATCCTGGTGTCGATGGCGATCTTCCTGCTGTTCTGGTACGGCCCGTCGAGCCCGGCCCAGCCGATCTGCGACCGCGAGACCAGCAACCGGTGCACGCCGACCGCCTCGAGCGTCTACGAGCGAGCACCTCGGCTACAACAACCCCGTCTACGAGGAGTACGGCAAGTTCGTCAAGGGCATCTTCGTCGGCCGCGACATCGACGATCGGCGTCCACCGACGTACGAGTGCGCCGCGCCCTGCCTCGGCCTCTCCTACCGCACCAAGCAGCCGGTCTAGGAGGAGCTGGTCGAGCGGATACCCGCGACCTTCTCGGTCGCCATCGGCGGCGCCTTCCTCTACCTCCTCTTCGGCATCCCCATCGGGGTCGCCGCCGCGCGACAGACGCGGCACCGTGACCGACAAGGCGCTGGTCTCGAGCTTCCTGGTCATCAGCTCGATCCCCTACTACCTCTTCGCGCTGCTGACCTGGCTCTACCTCACGGTGATCTTCGAGATCCCGCTCGTTCAGCGACACCGGCTACTTCCCGTTCACCGAGAATCCGTGCGAAGTGGTTCACCGGCATGTTCCTGGCCTGGATCGCGCTCGGGCATCTTCGGCTGCACGCAGTACACGCGGTACACCCGCGGTGCGATGGTCGAGACGCTCAGCGAGGACTACATCCGCACCGCCAAGGCCAAGGGCCTGCCGGCCCGCACGGTCGTCTACCGGCACGGCCTGCGGGCGGCGCTGGTGCCCGGTCGTGACCATCTTCGGCATCGACTTCGGCACCCTGCTCGCCGGCACGATCTTCACCGAGCGGATCTTCGAGATCGAGGGCATCGGCTGCTGGAGCCTGCAGGCGGTGCGCGAGCAAGGACCTGCCGGTGGTGGCGGCCACCGCGCTGTTCAGCGCGATCATGCTGATCATCAGCAACCTGATCGTCGACGTCGATCTACAGCATCCTCGACCCGAGGGTGAGGCTTTCGTGACCGAGCGACCAGTGACCCAGTCGACCGCGCCCAGGACGTCCGACGCGATCCGGACGGCCCGTTCCTCGTGCGTCGAGGACCTCACGGTCACGTTCCCCACCGAGGACGGCCTGGTCACCGCCGTGCAGCGACCTGAGCTACTCGCGTCGAGCTGGGCAAGACCCTCGGCATCGTGGGGGAGTCCGGCTCCGGCAAGTCCGTGTCGAGCATGGCCGTCCTCGGCCTGCACGACGCCAAGTCGAGCCAGATCACCGGCTCGATCCGGGTCGGCGGCACCGAGGTCGATCGGGCTGTCCGAGTCGCGCATGCGCAAGCTGCGCGGCAACTCGATCTCGATGATCTTCCAGGACGCCCTGGCGGCGCTGCACCCGTTCTACAAGATCGGCGGCCAGCTGGCCGAGGCCTACCTCGTCCACCACCCGAGCGCGTCCAAGCGCGACGCCCGCCGCAAGGCGATCGAGATGCTCGACCGGGTCGGCATCCCGCAGCCCGACCGCCGCGTCGACGACTTCCCGCACCAGTTCTCCGGCGGCATGCGCCAGCGCGCGATGATCGCGATGGGCCTGATCAACGACCCGTCGCTGCTGATCGCCGACGAGCCCACCACGGCGCTCGACGTGACCGTGCAGGCCCAGATCCTCGACCTGCTCCAGGACCTCCAGCGCGAGTTCAACTCCGCGGTCATCATCATCACCCACGACCTCGGCGTGATCGCCGAGATGGCCGACGACGTCCTCGTGATGTACGCCGGCCGCTGCGTCGAGTACGGCACCAGCCAAGGAGATCCTCACGCACCCGGAGATGCCCTACACGTGGGGCCTGCTCTCCAGCGTCCCCGACGTGACGGCCGACACCGACGCCCGGCTGATCCCGATCCCCGGCAACCCGCCCAGCCTGCTGAGCCCGCCGTCCGGCTGCTCGTTCCACCCGCGCTGCGTGCACCAGGACAAGGTGCCCGGCGACCTGTGCGTCACCGAGCTGCCCGCGCTGGTCGCCGCGAGCACGGGCGCCGGACCACCTCAAGCGCTGCCACCTCGCCGACCCGGCCGGTGTCTACCAGCGCCGAGGTGCTGCCCGAGATCGCCCCTGACCTCGTCGAGGAGACCCGATGACCCAGGACCCGAACACCCGGGCCCAGATCGAGCCCACCGAGGTCGGCGCCAACGCCGCCGAGGCCGGTGAGCGCGACATCGCCACCCGGCGACGAGCACGACGCCTACGCCGACCACGAGCAGCCGTCGCCGAGCTCGACTTCGCCGCGCTCGCCGAGCAGGGCCACACAGCCGACCAGGCTCGACCCCGACGCCCCGGCCGGTGCTCGACGGTCGAGAACCTCAAGATGTACTTCCCGGTGAAGTCGTCCGGGCGTCGTCCGTCGCACGATCGGGTCACGTCCAGGCCGTCGACGGCATCTCCTTCGAGGTGCCCAAGGGCGGGTCCCTGGGCCTGGTCGGTGAGTCCGGCTGCGGCAAGTCGACCACCGGTCGACTGATCACCCGGCTCTACAAGCCGACCGGCGGGCTCGATGATGTTCGAGGGCCAGGACCTGGCCAAGCTCAGCAACAAGCAGATGAAGCCGCTGCGCCGCGACGTGCAGATGATCTTCCAGGACCCCTACACCTCGCTGAACCCGCGTCACACCGTCGGCACGATCGTCGGAGCGCCGCTCGCGGTGCACAAGGTCGTGCCGAAGAACAAGATGCTGCGGTCGGGTCCAGGAGATCCTCGAGGTGGTCGGCCTCAACCCCGAGCACTACAACCGCTACCCCAACGAGTTCTCCGGTGGCCAGCGCCAGCGCATCGGCATCGCCCGTGCCCTGACGCTCAACCCCAAGCTCCTGGTGGCGGACGAGCCGGTCTCGGCGCTCGACGTGTCGATCCAGGCGCAGGTGGTCAACCTGCTCCAGGACCTCCAGTCCGAGTTCGACATCGCGTTCCTCTTCATCGCCCACGACCTCGCGATCGTGCGTCACTTCTGCCCCGAGATCGCCGTGATGTACCTCGGCAAGATCGTGGAGATCGGCGACCGGGACATCATCTACAGCCGCGCCGCACCACCCCTACACGCAGGCGCTGCTGTCTGCCGTACCCGACGTCAAGCAGGCGGCGATCGGCGGGCGCCGCGAGCGCATCCGTCTCGAGGGCGACGTGCCCAGCCCGATCAACCCGCCGTCGGGATGCCGGTTCCGCACGCGGTGCCAGTTCGCCCAGGAGATCTGCGCGAAGGTCGAGCCGCCGCTGCTGCAGATCGGTCCGCGCCACAAGGTCGCCTGCCACTTCGCCGGCGAGCTCGGTGCCCACCCGGCCACGCCGGTCACCACGGGCGTCCTCGGCGTCGACGACCAGGGCAGCCCGGTCGCCGGTGCCACCCACGCGGGAGCCCAGATCAACACCCCGGGCTTCGAGAAGACGTGGTACGACCTGAAGACCCAGCAGACCACCGGAGCCTGAGCTCGGAGCGTCAGGGGATACTCACCGTCGTGGACGGCTTGTTCGAGATACCGGGCGTGGGGCAACCCGCGCCCGGTTCCCGTCTCCCGGTCGGGCTGAGCCCGGGGCGGGTCGCTGAGCGCCAACACCCACGCGTCCGCGCCGCTCGCGGTGCGGATGCGACCACGCACCATCGACGAGCTGGTGGGGCAGGAACAGCTGCGCGCCTCGGGCTCGCCGCTGCGCCGGCTGATCGAGGGCGACCAGTCGATGTCGCTGCTGCTGTGGGGCCCGCCGGGCACCGGCAAGACCACCATCGCCGCCATCGTGAGCCAGCAGACCGTCGCGGCGCTTCGTCGAGGTGTCGGCGGTCGCGGCGGGGCGTCAAGGACGTACGCGCGGCCATCGACGGGGCGCGCGCCGAGCTGGCCCGCGGGGGCCAGGAGACGGTGCTCTTCGTCGACGAGGTCCACCGCTTCACCAAGGCCCAGCAGGACGCGCTGCTGCCCGGCGTGGAGAACCGCTGGGTCACCCTGATCGCGGCGACGACCGAGAACCCGTTCTTCTCCGTCATCCGCCCCTGCTCTCGCGCAGCCTGCTGCTGCGGCTGCAGTCGCTCACCGACGACGACGTCGCTGCCGTCATCGACCAGGCGCTCGTCGACGAACGCGGCCTGGCCGGAGCCGTCGAGCTCGGTGAGGACGCCCGCGCCCACCTCGTCCGCCTGGCCGGGGGTGACGCGCGCCGGGCGCTGACCTACCTCGAGGCCGCGGCCGGTGCCGCGGCGAGCAACGGGCTCGCGGAGATCGACCTCGCCACGGCCGAGACCGCGGTCGACCAGGCTGCCGTGCGCTACGACCGGCAGGGCGACCAGCACTACGACGTGATCAGCGCGTTCATCAAGTCGATCCGCGGCTCCGACGTCGACGCCGCGCTCCACTACCTCGCCCGGATGATCGAGGCGGGGGAGGATCCGCGCTTCATCGCCCGGCGGCTGGTCATCAGCGCGAGCGAGGACATCGGGCTGGCCGACCCCACCGCGCTGACCACGGCGGTCGCGGCGGCGCAGGCGGTGCAGCTGATCGGCATGCCCGAGGCCCGCCTCAACCTGGCGCAGGCCACGATCGCCCTGGCGGTCGCACCCAAGTCCAACGCCGTGATCATGGCCATCGACGCCGCGCAGGCCGACGTCAGGGCCGGGAAGATCGGGTCGGTGCCGCCGCACCTGCGCGACGGCCACTACGCCGGCGCGGCGAAGCTGGGACACAGCGCGGGCGCGCCGAAGCCCTACGTCTACAGCCACGACGAGCCGTTCGGCATCGCCGAGCAGCAGTACGCCCCCGACGAGCTGCTGGATGCGGCCTACTACCGCCCCACCGCCCTCGGCGCGGAGGCCGCGGTCAAGGAGCGCTGGGAGCGGGTCCGGCGCATCGTGCGCGGTCGCTGAGCCGTCTACGGTGAGGGGATGCGCCTCGGTTTCCACGCCTCGCACGAGCAGATCTCGCCCTCCCAGCTCCTGACCGACGTCGAGCACGCCGAGCGGGCCGGATTCGACATGGCGATGTGCTCCGACCACTTCTCGCCCTGGGGCACCCGCCAGGGTCACTCCGGCTACACCTGGGCCTGGCTGGGCGCGGCCCTCGCCCGCACCCGTCTGGAGCTCGGCTGCGTCTGCGCGCCGGGGCAGCGCTACCACCCGGCGGTCGTGGCGCAGAAGATCGCCACCCTCGCCGAGATGTTCCCCGGCCGGTTCTGGACCGCGCTGGGCAGCGGGGAGGCGAGCAACGAGCACATCACGGGCGACCGCTGGCCGCCCAAGGAGCAGCGGACCCGTCGACTCGAGGAGTGTGTCGAGGTGATCCGCCGCCTGCTCGACGGTGAGGAGGTCACCCACGAGGGGCTCGTCACCGTCGACCGGGCGCGACTGTGGGACCGCCCCGACGTGCGGCCACGGCTGGTCGGCCCCGCGGTGTCCGTCGACTCGGCAGCGCGCGTGGCGGCCTGGGCCGACGGCCTGGTGACCATCAACCAACCGGTCGAGGTGCTGCGCGACGTCGTGTCCGCCTACCGCGATGCCGGCGGGAGCGGTCCACTCGCGCTCCAGGTCCACCTGTCGTGGGCACCCACCCGGGAGGAGGCCGAGGCAGTCGCCCTCGACCAGTGGCGGACCAACGTCTTCCCCGAGCCGGTGTGCTGGGACACCGAGACCCCCGAGGCCTTCGACGTGATGGCCCAGCACGTCGACATCGAGGGCGTACGTCGCTCGGTCGAGGTCTCCCACGACCTGTCGTGGCACCGGGACCGGATCGCGGAGCTGGCCGCGGTCGGCTTCGACGACGTCTACCTGCACTTCGTCGGGCAGGAGCAGCAGGGGTTCATCGACACCTTCGGTGCCGAGGTCCTTCCCGCCCTGAGGGGCTGACTCCCGGCCCGACGTCTGCTTGTCTGGGTCCATGCGAGTGACAGACACGAGCGACCTGTGGTGGAAGAGCGCGGTCATCTACTGCCTCGACATCGAGACCTTCCACGACTCCGACGGCGACGGCATCGGCGACCTGGGCGGCCTGGCTCAGCGCATCGACTACCTCGCCGAGCTCGGCATCACCTGCCTCTGGCTGATGCCGTTCTACCCGAGCCCGGACCGTGACGACGGCTACGACGTCACCGACTTCTACGGCGTGGACCCGCGGCTGGGCAACCTCGGACAGCTGGTCGAGGTCATCCGCACCGCCCACGACCGCGGGATCAACGTGATCGCCGACCTCGTCGTCAACCACACCTCCGACCGGCATCCCTGGTTCCAGGCGTCTCGTCGCAGCACCACGCAACCGCTACCGGGACCACTACGTGTGGCGTGACACCGAGCCGCCGGACACGTCGGAGCTCGTGGTCTTCCCGGACAAGGAGGACTCGATCTGGGAGCTCGACGACCGCACCGGCGAGTGGTACCTGCACAACTTCTACAAGCACCAGCCGGACCTCAACCTGGCCAACCCGGCTGTCGTGGACGAGATCCTGCGCATCGTCGGTTTCTGGCTCGAGCTCGGGTTCGACGGCTTCCGTGTCGACGGCATCCCGTTCCTGGAGCAGAACGCGCAGAACGCCGGAGACCCCACCGCCACCGTCGACCCGCACGAGCTGATGAGGACGATCCGCGAGTTCCTCAACCGGCGCGTCGGTCGGTCGATGATGCTGGGTGAGGTCAACCTGCCCCATGCCCAGCAGCGGGCCTTCTTCGGTGGTGCCGCGGCCAACGAGCTGCAGATGCAGTTCGACTTCATCGGGATGCAGGCCACCTACCTCGCCCTGGCGCGCGAGGACGCGCGTCCGCTCGTCAAGGCGCTGCGGCAGAGACCGGCAATCGCCAGCACCTGCCAGTGGGCGACGTTCCTGCGCAACCACGACGAGCTGACCCTCGACAAGCTCACGGACGCGCAGCGCCAGGAGGTGTTCGCGGCCTTCGGGCCGGAGCCCGCCATGCAGGTCTTCGACCGCGGACTGAAGCGCCGCCTCCCGACCATGCTCGGAGGCGATCCGCGCCGGATCCGGATGGCGTACAGCCTGATGTTCTCCCTGCCGGGCACTCCGACGCTCTACTACGGCGAGGAGATCGGCATGGGGGAGGACCTCGATGCCGACGGGCGGATGGCGGTGCGCACCCCCATGCAGTGGACGGCCGGACGCAACGGCGGCTTCTCCTCGGCGACGCCCGGGTCGCCTGGTCCAGCGCGTGGTGCCGGGCGCCTGCGGGCCCGAGCACGTGAACGTGGCGGCGCAGCTGCACGACCCGGAGTCCCTGTGGAGCTTCATGCGCAAGCTGATCAGCATCCGCCGGACGTGTCCCGAGCTCGGCTGGGGGACCTGGGGCGTCGTGGAACAGCCGGAGCGGAGCGTGCTGGTGCAGCGCTGCGAGGTCGACGCCTCGGCCGTCGTCACCGTCCACAACCTGGGAGCCGAGCCCGTCACCGTCGACGTGCCGATCGATCCCCACGGAGACGGCCTCGAGGCGGTGGACCTGATGTCGGACGAGGTGGTGACGGGAGGGCCCACCACCCGGGTCTCGCTCGACGGCTACGGGTACGGTGGCTGCGCGTGCGACCCGACGGGTGATCTCGCCATCCCGTGAGGCTTGTAGGCTCACCGCCGTGACGAACGAGCAGGTCTGGCTGGCTGCGATCCGGGTGCGGTCGCACGCGGTGGCGCTGGTCGCGGTGGCGCTTGCTGTCCGCGCGCAACGGCGCGCGGTCGGGGCGGAGCCCGCGGCGCAGGCGTACGCGCAGCGCCTGGCGCTGCTCGAGGCGCCGGTCGCCTCGGCACCCGCCCCTGTCGTCGGGGGCCCCGACGAGACCACCTACGTGATCACGCACCTCGACGAGGACCGGGCGGCGCCGCGGCCGATGACCGCGCAGCGCCTCGAGGGCCGGCTCTTCGCCGACATCGTGGCGCGCGAGACGGTCGTCAAGGCGGCGTCCTGGACCCACGGCCTGCGACGGGCGCTGACTCCGGAGACCCGCAACCGGATCCGGTTCCACATGCGCCAGGAGACCAAGCGCGCCGGGCGCGAGCGCAAGGCGGAGATGAAGGTCGCGCTGCGCGAGCACCGAGCCCGCAGCCGTGCGGCCGCCGCGGACGGCAGCGCAGCCCTGCGGGGAGGACGTCGCCTGATGGGTCGCCCACTCTGGTTCGTCGCCGGGGCGGGGGTCGGCGTCTATGCCGTTGCCCGCGCCCGCCGACGTCGCCGCACTCGCTGACCGCCGACGGCGTGCGTGACCGCGTGCGCGGCTGGCAGGTCGGCGCCCGGATGTTCGCCGAGGAGGTCCAGCAGGGCCGCGCCGAGGCCGAAACCGACTTGCGCGACCGGCTCGGCCTGGTGCCCCATGGGATCCCCGAGCTCACGTCTGCTCCTACCCGCTCCACCGATGATTCGAAGGACCCGCACTGATGGACACCGCCGAGATCCGCCGCCGCTTCCTCGCGCACTTCGAGGCCGCCGGACACACCGTGGTGCCCTCGGCCTCGCTGCTCGCCGACGACCCCAACCTGCTGTTCGTGCCCGCCGGCATGGTGCCGTTCAAGCCGTTCTTCCTCGGCCAGGAGACACCGCCCTACGACCGGGCGACCAGCATCCAGAAGTGCGTGCGCACCCCCGACATCGAGGACGTCGGCAAGACCACCCGCCACGGCACCTTCTTCGAGATGTGCGGCAACTTCTCCTTCGGCGACTACTTCAAGGAGGGGGCGATCGAGCTGGCGTGGGACCTGCTCACCAAGTCGGTCGCCGACGGCGGCTACGGACTGGACGAGTCGCGCCTCTACCCCTCGGTCCTGGTGGGCGACGAGGAGGCGATCGGCCACTGGATGAAGATCACCGGCCTGCCGCGCGAGCGGATCGTCCAGCTCGGCAACAAGGAGAACTACTGGTCGATGGGCGTGCCGGGACCGGGCGGCCCGTGCTCGGAGATCCTCTACGACCGCGGTCCCGAGTGGGGGCCGGACTTCGACGTCACCACGCTCGGGCCGGACATGCCGTTCGAGCTCGAGGACCGGCTCCTGGAGATCTGGAACCTCGTCTTCATGCAGGACGAGCTCTCCGCGGTGCGGTCGAAGGAGGACTTCGACATCTCCGGCTCGTTGCCGAAGAAGAACATCGACACCGGCATGGGCCTGGACCGCGTCGCGTTGCTGCTCCAGGGCAAGAACAACATGTACGAGATCGACGTCGTCTACCCCGTCATCGCCAAGGCCGAGGAGCTCAGCGGCAGGCGGTACGGCGACAATCACGAGGACGACGTCCGGTTCCGCGTGGTCGCCGACCACGTCCGCTCCTCGATGATGCTGATCAGCGACGGTGTCACACCCGGCAACGACGGCCGCGGCTACGTCCTGCGGCGCCTGCTGCGGCGTGCGGTCCGGTCGATGCGGCTCCTCGGGTGCGAGGACCGCGTCCTGCCCGAGCTGATGCCCGATCTCCCGCGACAGGATGGGGGAGACCTACGACAACCTCTTCTCCGACTGGCCGCGCATCTCACAGGTCGCCTACGCCGAGGAGGACGCGTTCCGCAAGACGCTTCAGGCCGGCACCCAGATCTTCGACCTCGCCGCCTCGGACGTGAAGTCGGCGGGCGGCACGACGCTGTCCAGCGAGCGGGCGTTCGCGCTCCACGACACCTTCGGCTTCCCGATCGACCTGACCCTCGAGATGGCCGCCGAGCAGGGACTGCAGGTCGACGAGCAGGGTTTCCGCGCCCTGATGGGCGAGCAGCGCGAGCGCGCCAAGGCCGACGCGCGCGCCAAGAAGGGCTCGCACAGCGACACGGGCGTCTACCGCGGGATCCTCGACGAGTTCGGCCCGACCGAGTGGCTGGCCTACGAGACCCTCGAGACGGAGTCGCGGCCGCTCGCCGTGCTGCGCGAGGGAGTCGCCGTACGCACGCTCGCGCCGGGCGAGGTCGGCGAGCTGGTGCTCGACCGCACCCCGTTCTACGCCGAGTCCGGCGGCCAGGTCGCCGATGCCGGCACCATCGACTTCGAGGGTGGCCAGCTGGAGGTGCTCGACGTCCAGCGACCCATCAAGGGCCTGGTCGTCCACCAGGTGCGGGTCCTCGACGGCGAGCTCGAGCCGGGGCGGCTGCTCCACGCGCGGGTCGATCCCGAGTGGCGTACGGGCGCGCGCCAGGCCCACTCCGGCACCCACGTCGTGCACGCGGCCCTGCGCGAGGTGCTCGGTCCCACCGCACTGCAGTCCGGCTCCTACAACCGACCCGGCTACCTCCGTCTCGACTTCGGCTGGACGAGCGCGCTCAGCCCTGAGCAGGTGCGCGACATCGAGCTGGTCTCCCAGCAGGCGCTCCGGGCGGACCTGCCCGTGGCCTGGGACTACATGACGCTCGAGCAGGCCAAGGAGTGGGGCGCGATCGCGCTGTTCGGCGAGACCTACGACAACACCAAGGTGCGGGTCGTGGAGATCGGTGGCCCCTGGTCGCGCGAGCTCTGCGGCGGCACCCACGTGGCCCACTCCTCGCAGATCGGCACCGTCGTGGTCACCGGCGAGACGAGCGTCGGCTCGGGCAACCGTCGCATCGAGGCGCTCACGGGTGTCGAGGGCTTCGGCTACCTCGCCCGCGAGCGCGACGTCGTCGCGCAGCTGACCGGCCTGCTCAAGACCCAGCCCGACGACCTCGTCGGTCGGGTGCAGGCGCTCACCGAGCGACTGAAGACCGCCGAGAAGGAGCTCGAGAGGGCGCGGGTGGCACAGCTGCTCGGCGCCAGTGCCGAGCTCGCTGCCGGAGCGACCCAGGTGGGACCGGTCAGGCTGGTCACCCACCGGGCCGACGGCATCGGCGGCGGCGACGTACGCCAGCTGGCACTCGACGTCCGCGGCCGGCTGCCGCAGGGCGAGCCCGGCGTCGTGGTCGTCATCGGCAGCTCAGTCCGAAGGCGGCTCGGGCAAGGTGTCCGTGGTCGCGGCCACCAACGACGAGGCCCGCGCCCGCGGTCTGTCGGCGGGCGAGCTGGTCCGTGCGGTCGGCCCGCTGCTCGGCGGCAAGGGCGGCGGCAAGGACGACGTGGCCCAGGGCGGCGGCAGCGACACCTCACGCATCGACGAGGCGCTGGCGCTGGTGGCCGGCGAGGTCGCCGCGCAGGCCGGGCAGGGCTGAGCGTGCGCTTCGGGGTCCGCGTCGGCATCGATCCGGGCGACGCCCGCATCGGGGTCGCGGCCAGCGACCCCTCGGGCTTCCTCGCGACACCGGTCGAGACCGTGCGCCGTGGCTCGGGCGACGTACGCCGGATCGCCGCAATCGTCGCGGAGACGGGGGCGATCGAGGTCGTCGTCGGCCTGCCGCGCTCGCTGAGTGGTCGGGAAGGGCCCTCCGCGGCCAAGGTCCGGGAGTTCGCAGCGCGGCTGGCTCGGAGGGTTCACCCCCTACCCGTCAGACTGTGTGACGAACGACTGACCACGGTGTCGGCCGAGTCGATGCTGCGCGCGCAGGGTCGGCACGGCGCCAAGCGACGCGCCGTGGTGGACCAGGCAGCAGCGGTGCTGATCCTGCAGACTGCCCTCGACACCGAGCGCACGAGCGGGCAGGCACCGGGAGAGATCGTCGAGGTGGACAGATGAGTGAGCACGAGGTCCTGCAGGACGAGGACTACGAGTACGTCCCCGGGGGCAGGCGGCGCAAGGGCCGCGGGCTCAAGGGGTGCGTGGCGGTCCTCGTCGCGCTGGCCGTCCTGGTGGGCGGCTTCTGGCTCGTGCTCACGCGTGGCGTGGAGTTCGTCTCCGACCAGTTCTCCGGCCCGGACGACTATCCCGGACCGGGCACCGGCCGGGTCGCGTTCACCGTCAACGAGGGCGACACCGTCGCCGAGATGGGTCGCAACCTCAAGGCCGACGGCGTGACCAAGTCGGTGCAGGCCTTCCTCGACGCCGCTGCCGACGAGCCCGCCACCAGCGGGATCCAGGTCGGCGCCTACAAGCTCCAGAAGGAGATGAAGGCCTCCGACGTCGTCGAGGTGCTCATCGACCCGGCCAACCTCATCGGGCTTCCCCACGGTGACCATCCCCGAGGGACTGCGCCTGGAGGAGGTCGTCTCGACCCTGGCCGAGAACACCGAGTTCAGCGAGAAGCAGTGGAACGCCGCCCTCGACCAGCCCGACAAGCTGGGCCTGCCCGACTACGCCGAGGGCAACGCCGAGGGCTACCTCTTCCCCGCGACCTACGAGATCAAGCCGCGCATGAAGCCGGTGGACATCCTCTCCGCGATGGTCGCGCGCTGGCGCGAAGCCGCAGACGCGGCCGGCCTGGAGGAGAAGGCCGCCGAGCTCGGCAAGACGCCGGCCGAGCTGATGACCATCGCCTCGCTCATCGAGGCCGAGGGCCGTGGCGACGACATGCCCAAGATCTCCCGGGTCATCTTCAATCGCCTCGACGGTCCCGGCGACAAGGGCGGCACCAACGGCCTGCTGCAGATCGATGCGAGCGTCAACTACGGCCTCGACCAGGAGCTGGGGGTCGCGTTGACCACCGAGCAGCTCCAGCAGGACACGCCCTACAACACCTACACGCGCCCCGGACTCCCGCCGACGCCGATCGAGGCTCCCGGCGACGCGGCCATCGCCGCGGCGGCCAACCCGGCGGAGGGCGACTGGTACTACTACGTGACGGTCGACCTGGCGACGGGCGAGACCAAGTTCGCGGAGACCTACGACGAGTTCCTGGCCTACAAGGACGAGTACACGGAGTACTGCACCACCTCCGACGCCTGCTGATGTCCGTACCGGAGGCGTCGGGTCGGCGTTGCGGAGTGCTGGGTGATCCCATCGCCCACTCCCTCTCACCCGTGCTCCACCGCGCGGGCTACGCAGCGCTCGGACTCGCGTGGACCTACGACGCGCACCGGGTGGCGTCCGGCGGGCTGCCGGACTTCCTCGACGGGTTGGACGGGACCTGGCGCGGGCTGTCCCTGACGATGCCGCTCAAGCGCGAGGCGGTGGGTCTCGTGGACCGGCTCACCGACCGGGCGAGGCTCGCGGGGGCCGTGAACACGGTCGTGCTCGGCGACGACGGTGAGCGGGTCGGGGACAACACCGACCTGCCCGGTGCGGTCGCAGCGATCCGGGAGCGTACGGATGCGGATCTTCACGACGGCCGTGATCCTCGGTGGCGGCGCGACGGCCACCTCGATCGGCCTGGCGCTCATCGAGCTCGGGGTGACGTCGGTGCGCCTGCTCGTGCGCGACGAGGCGCGCGGGACCGAGACCCTCAAGGTGCTGCGGTCCCATCCGTCCGCGCCCGAGGTCACGGTGGGCTCCTTGACCGGGGGACAGTGGAGCAGCGGAGCAGACCGGGGCGCCGGGCTCCACTGTCGACGTCTTGGTCTCGACGATCCCCGCCAGCGCGCAGTCGCCGGAGCTGGTCGGCCTGTGCCGGGGCGTGCCGGTGGTGTTCGAGGCGCTGTACGACCCGTGGCCCACGCCGCTGGCCGACTCCGCCCTCGCCTCCGCCCGGACCCTCGTCACCGGAATCGATCTGCTTGTGCACCAGGCAGCGCTCCAGTTCGGGCTGTTCACCGGCCGGCCGGCTCCGCTCGATGCGATGCGCGAAAGTGGCGAACGGGCCCTGACGGCGCGGAATCCCGCTTGAATGTCCTCGTGAACGATGCCCTGCTCGCCGCGTTCGTGGCAGGGCTCCTCGCCGGCCTCGGTGGCCTCCTGGTGCCCGCCCTGATCACCCGGGTCCCGGAGCCGGCGGCCAAGGAGCCGAAGGAGCCGGCGGAGGGTGCCGAGCCGGCCGAGCCCGAGGAACCGAAGGCGCTCTACGCCGACATCGGAGCCCGCGCGGGTCTCGGGTGGCGCAGCGCGCTGGTCTCGGCGCTGTGCGGCGGGCTGCTCGGCGCCGCGACCGGTCTGGACTGGCCGCTGGTGTGGCTCGTCCCGCTCACGCCGGTCGCCGTGGCGCTCTCGGTCATCGACTGGCACACCCGCCTGCTCCCGCGGATCATCGTCCTCCCGACCACCCTTGCGGCGATCGCCCTCGTGACGGCGGTGGGGCTCGCGACGGGGGAGCGGGACGCCCTGGTCCGTGCGCTGCTCGGCATGGTCGCGGTCCGGTCGTTCTTCTGGCTGCTGTGGTTCATCCGGTCGGCGGGCATGGGGTTCGGCGACGTCAGGCTCGCCGCGATCGTCGGTCTCGTGCTGGGCTGGGAGGGCTGGGGCGCGCTCGCGATCGGGGTGTGGGTCGGCTTCATCTGCTTCGCCCTGCCGGGCCTCGCGCTCGCGATCGTCCGGCGCGACCGCTCGCTGATGAGGAAGCCGTTCCCCTACGGCCCGTTCATGGTCGCGGGCGCCCTCGTCGGTCTCGTCTGGGGGACCGCGCTGGCTGGGCGCATCTGGGGCTGAGAGACTCACGCCATGCTCCGATGGCTCACAGCAGGCGAGTCCCACGGTCCCTCGTTGGTCGCGATCCTCGAGGGGCTGCCCGCCCATGTCCGCGTCACCACCGACGACCTCGCCGAATCCCTGGCCCGACGGCGGCTCGGCTACGGCCGCGGCGCCCGGATGAAGTTCGAGCAGGACGCCATCCGCGTCCTCGGCGGAGTGCGCCACGGCGAGACCCAGGGTGGTCCGGTCGCCATCGAGGTCGCCAACACCGAGTGGCCCAAGTGGGAGAAGGTCATGTCGGCCGACCCGGTCGACCCGGTGGAGCTCGAGGCCCTGGCGCGCAACGCCCCGCTGACCCGGCCGCGCCCCGGTCACGCCGACCTGGTCGGCATGCAGAAGTACGCCTTCGACGAGGCCCGACCGATCCTCGAGCGCGCCTCGGCCCGCGAGACGGCCGCCCGCGTGGCCCTGGGCCGGGTGGCGTCGAACTTCCTCGAGCAGGCAGTCGGGGCGCGCATCGTGTCCCACGTGGTGGCGCTCGGTGGCGTGAAGGCGCCGGCGGGCGTCGTACCGGCTCCCGACGACGTCGAGCGGCTCGACGCCGACGAGGTTCGCTGCCTCGATCCCGAGACGAGCGCCGCGATGGTGGCGCGCATCGACCAGGCCCACAAGGACGGCGACACCCTCGGCGGCGTCGTCGAGGTCGTCGTCCACGGTCTGCCGCCGGGCCTCGGCTCGCACGTGCACTGGGACCGACGCCTCGACGCCAGGCTCGCCGGGGCGCTCATGGGCATCCAGGCCATCAAGGGGGTCGAGGTCGGCGACGGCTTCGAGCTCGCGGACACGCCCGGCTCGCTCGCCCACGACGAGATCGTGTCGACCGACGAGGGGCTGCGGCGTACGTCGGGTCGCTCGGGCGGCACCGAGGGGGGCATGTCGACGGGCGAGGTCCTGCGCGTGCGCGCCGCGATGAAGCCGATCGCCACGGTCCCCAAGGCGCTGCGCACCGTCGACGTGGCCACCGGTGAGGCCACCGTCGCCCACCACCAGCGCTCCGACGTCTGTGCGGTGCCGGCTGCCGGCATCGTGGCCGAGGCCATGGTCGCTCTCGTGCTCGCCGATGCGGTGATCGAGAAGTTCGGCGGCGACTCGGTCGCCGAGACGCGACGCAACGTCGAGTCCTACCTCGACACCCTGCGGTTCCGCTGATGCCGCCTCGCGTGGTGCTGGTCGGTCCGATGGGTGCGGGCAAGACGACCGTCGCCGGACTGCTCGGTGAGGCGTGGCAGCTGCCCGTCCGCGACTCCGACGCCGACATCGTCGCGACCGAGGGTCGCGAGATCGCCGACATCTTCGTCGAGTCGGGGGAGGAGCACTTCCGCGCGCTCGAGGTCGCTGCCGTGGAGCGGGCGCTCACGCGAGCACGACGGGGTCCTCGCACTCGGCGGCGGTGCCGTCCTCGACGCACGCACGCGTGAGCTGCTCGCCGACCAGACGGTCGTCTTCCTCCGGGTGGGACTGTCCGATGCGGTCCGGCGGGTCGGCCTCGGAGTCGGCCGACCGATGCTGCTCGGCAACATCCGCTCGCGGGTCAAGGCGCTGCTCGACGAGCGCACCCCCGTCTACGAGTCGGTGGCCACCCACACCGTCGACACCGACAACCGCACCCCCGAGGACGTCGCGGCCGAGATCCGGGAGCTGCTGACATGAGCGCCACCACCCTCCACGTCGGCAGCGCCTCGCCGTACGACGTCGTGGTCGGCCACGATCTCGCCGACCGGTTGCCCGGCATCCTGGGCGACGACGTCGAGCGCGTCGCCGTGCTCTACCCCGGATCGCTCGGGGAGCTGGCCGAACCGGTGGTCGACTCCCTGGTCGAGCACTACGACGTGCTGGCACTCGGGCTGCCCGACGGCGAGCGGGCCAAGGCGGCCCCGGTCGCGGCCGACTGCTGGGAGGCGCTCGGCGAGGCCGGTTTCACCCGCTCCGACGCCGTCGTCACGCTCGGCGGGGGAGCGACGACCGACCTCGGCGGCTTCGTGGCCGCGACCTGGCTGCGCGGCGTACGCGTCGTGCACGTGCCCACCACGCTCCTCGCGATGGTCGACGCGGCTGTCGGTGGCAAGACCGGCATCAACACCGGCGTCGGCAAGAACCTCGTCGGCGTCCTTCCACGAGCCGGCCGGCGTGCTGTGCGACCTCTCCCTGCTGGCCTCGCTGCCGCGCGACGAGCTGGTCGCGGGCCTCGGCGAGGTCGTCAAGTGCGGCTTCATCGCCGACCCCGCCATCCTCGAGATCGTCGAGGCGACCGACGCCGGCCGCCCTCACCGCGACCTCCGCTGAGCTGCGCGAGCTGGTCGAGCGTGCCATCCGGGTGAAGATCGACGTCGTCGTCGACGACCTGCGAGAGGCCGGTGGCACGGATGGGCACCCCGGACGCGAGGTGCTCAACTACGGCCACACCCTGGCGCACGCGATCGAGCGCACCAGCGACTACGCCGTACGCCACGGCGAGGCAGTCGCCATCGGGTGCGTCTACGTCGCCGAGCTCGCCGCGCGCGCCGGAAGCCTCGACCGGGCGGTTGTCGACCGCCACCGCGCGGCGTTCTCCCGCGTCGGGCTGCCGACGTCGTACGACGCTGCGTCCTTCGATGACCTGCACGCCGCGATGAAGGTCGACAAGAAGGCCCGCGGCTCGCAGCTGCGCTTCGTCGTGCTCGACGACCTCGCCGCGCCCCGGATGCTTGCCGGACCGTCCGAGGACGACCTGCGCGATGCCTACGCCGCGATCGGAGGCCCCCGATGAAGGTGCTCGTGCTCAACGGACCCAACCTGGGCCGACTCGGACGTCGGCAGCCGGAGATCTACGGCACGACGACCCACGCCGAGCTCGCCCACCAGTGCGTCGAGTGGGGTCGTGAGCTCGGCCTCGACGTCGAGGTGCGCCAGACCAACCACGAGGGTGAGCTGCTCGACTGGCTCAACGCCGCGGCTGACGACACGGTGCCGGTCGTGCTCAACGCCGGCGCCTGGACGCACTACTCGCTCGCGCTCTGGGACGCCTGCGCCCAGCTGGCAGCACCGCTGGTCGAGGTGCACATCTCCGACCCCAGGCAGCGGCCGGAGGAGTTCCGCCACACCTCCGTCGTCGAGCCGCACGCCGTGCTCACCATCGCCGGCGAGGGGATCGACGGCTACCACCAGGCGCTCCAGGTGATCGCCGAGCGCCGGTAGCTCTCAGAAGCCCCGTCGCCGGTCCTGGCCCAGGTAGAACGCCAGGTCGGACGTTGGGGTCGTTCTCGACGGGCTCCACCGTCTCCTCCAGCGTGCCGTCGACCCCGAGCCTCAGCAGCGTCGTGGTGGTGCCCTCGAGGGCACCGGCGACGATCGTGCTGTCCGACTCCCAGGCGACACCGCCGACCAGCATCAGTCGGCCGCGGCGCGGCTGTTCGAAGGAGGCGACCAGGCGACCGGTGGCGGCGTCGAGCACGGACAGGGAGCCCATCCCGAGGCCCGACTGGACCGGGTCGCTGGCGAGGACGTGGCGCCCGTCAGGGCTGAACGCACCGAGCAGGAAGTCGCAGGTCTCCCACTCGGTCGTCGTGCCGGTCGGGTCCAGGACGGCCGAGCAGCTGGAGAGGTCCGCGCGCGACTTCGTCTGGACGGCGATGCGGCCGGTCGTGGGGTCGGCGGAGATCGCCTTGACGTAGTCGCCCTCGAGCATCGTCGTCGTGCCGTCCTCCGAGGCGAGACCGATCTCCGTGGCTCCCGTCCTGACCGATTGTCCGGAAGAGCAGGTTGCCGACGCCGGCGAACCCGACGGCTTCGACCTGCGGGGTGGGTGGGAAGTCCCACTCCGTGTCCACGTCGGGATCGGTCGTGGAGTGCAGCAGGAGGGTCTGCCCGTCGGAGGTGGGGGTCGTCCAGGCGGCGAGTGACCGGTCGGGGTTGGTCACGAGCCCCCCTGACATGGCCATCGCTCCTGTCTCCGAGAAGTCCTCGGAGAGCTCCAGGACCTCATCGGCGGCCGGGCCGACCGCCAGCCAGCCGCCGTCGACCTCGCTCGGCACCAGCGCCTGCAGGCTGGAGTCGAGCTCGTGCAAGCCCCCGTCCGGGAGGACGACGCCGTCGGCGGTGAAGTACTCGATGGCGGGGTCGTCCCCGCGCTCGAGGTCCTCGAGCGTGAGCGTCGTGCGAACGACGAGCTCGGTGGGCGCGGGCGGAGCGGGCTGGTCCTCGCGGTCCGACTGCAGGACTCCGGTGACCGACACGGCGAGGGGGGCGAAGAGCGCCACTGCGGCTGCCACCCCGACCCCTGCCGCGACCCGGCGGCGTCGTCGGATCGACGTGGCCCGTCCCCGGACGCCCGGGAAGTCGACCCAGGTGCCGTCGACGTCTGCCGCGCGGTCTCGTAGCCCTGCTCCGAGCAGGGTCTCGAGCTCGTCGTGCTGGGTGTTCATCGGTCCTCCTCGAGGTGCCGGGGGTGCAGGTGGTCGGGCGTGCGCTCGCGCAGGGCTGCCAGGGCGCGGCTGGCCTGTGACTTCACCGTGCCGACGGAGATGCCCAGGGCATCAGCGGTCTCTGCCTCGGACAGCTGCTCGTAGTAGCGCAGCACGACGACGGCGCGAGCCCTGCGCGGCAGGGTCTGGACGACCTCCCAGACCGCGTCACGTCGACCGTCGTCGTAGGCGTCGGTGTGCTGGCGCTCAGGGATCACGCCGGTGGCGTGCTCGCGCTTCTTCCAGCCGCGACGCCACAGCGAGTTGTGCTCGTTCACGAGGATGCGGCGGACATACCCGTCCAGTGACTCCCGCTTCTGCACCTTGTCCCAGGACAGGTAGAGCTTGGCGAGCGACGTCTGGACCAGGTCCTCTGCTGTCTGCCGGTCGCCGGTGAGCAGGTACGCCGTGCGCAGCAGGCTGGGCTGCCGCATGACCATGTACTCCGAGAACTCGGCGTCGCGCGTGGTCTGCGACCCGCCCATCGTCACCCCGGTTCCCGTGAGTGTGTTCGCACGTGGCTCCACGGTGCACCTCCATCCTGGTCGAGTCCAAGACGCAAAGGGGCGCAGGAAGGTTGCATGTCGCGGCGCACGCCCAGAGGGGCGTGGGGTCAGGAGCGGAGCGTCAGCACCTCGGCGCCGTCCTCGGTGATGGCGACCGTGTGCTCGCTGTGCGCCGTGAGGCAGCCGGTGGCGCTGCGCAGCGTCCAGCCGTCCTCGTCGGTGACGAGCTCGGCGGTGTCGGCCATGACCCACGGCTCGAGGGCCAGGAGCAGTCCGGGGCGCAGCCGGTAGCCGCGGCCGGGTCGTCCGTCGTTGGCGATGTGGGGGTCCTGGTGCATCGTCGAGCCGACGCCGTGGCCGCCGAACTCGGTGTTGACCTGGTATCCCGCTCCGCCCAGGACCGTGCCGATCACGTGGGAGAGGTCTCCGACGCGGCTCTGGGGGCCGGTGATCGCGATGGCGGCGTCCAGGGCACGCTCGGTGGCCTCGATGAGAGCCAGGCTCGCCGCCGGCTGCGTGTCTCCCACGAGGAAGCTCACGGCCGAGTCGGCGACGATGCCGTGCAGCGAGACGGCGAGGTCGAGGGACAGCAGGTCGCCGTCGGCGAGGGTGTGGTCGTGCGGCAGGCCGTGGAGCACGGCGTCGTTGACCGAGGTGCAGATGTAGTGGCCGAACGGTCCGCTGCCGAACGACGGCGCGTAGTCGACGTAGCAGGACTGGGCGCCGGCCGCGACGATCATGCTGCGGGCCCACTCGTCGACGTCGAGGAGGTTGGTGCCCACGCTGCACCGACCCTTCAGGGTCTGGAGGATCTCCGCCACCAGGGCGCCGGTCTCCCGTGCCCGGGCGATCTCGGTGGCATTGAGGATCTGGATCATGTCAGTCCCGCGCCGAGCCGAGCCACGTGTCGAGGGGTACGTCGCCGCTGCCGAAGACCAGCGTCCGGCGCGAGGCCCGGGGGTTCTCCAGCACCTCGAGCGCGACCTGGGCGACCAGCTCACGGGATGCCTCGTCCCCGGTCATGAACGTCGCGTCGGGGTTCACCGCACGGTGACCGGGCTCGGTGGTGAGGGTGCCGGGAGCGAGGATCGTCCAGTTGAGGTCGGTGCCCCGCAGGTGCTCGTCGGCAGCGATCTTGGCGTCCTGGTAGGCGCGGAACGGGTTGTCCTCGGGCACCCGGTGCTCGGGGGAGGACCCGGAGAACGACACCATGACGTAGCGGCGGACACCGGCGTTGAGGGCTGCTTCCATGGAGCGGATCGCGGCGTCCTGGTCCACGGCCAGGGTGCGTGCGGGGTCGCCGCCGCCGGCGCCGGCGGACCAGACGACCGCGTCGGTGCCCGACAGCAGGGAGGTGAGGGTCGTGGTGTCCGCGTCCTCCACCGAGGAGAGCACCGCGGTGGCGCCGGTGGCCTCGACGTCCGCGGCGTGATCAGGGTTGCGGATCACCGACCACACCTCGTGGCCGGCGTCGACGAGCAGGGGAGCGAGCAGGAGTGCGATCTTGCCGTGGCCGCCGAAGATGGTGATGCGCATGTCCGCCACGCTAGCAACGCTGTCATCCGGTGACGCCGCCAGCGGTCGGCGTACGGGCAATTGGGGCACCCCCCGGGACGACCTCTAGACTGCGCGCATGGCATCTACCAACGACCTGAAGAACGGCATGGTCCTCAACATCGAGGGTCAGCTCTGGGCCGTCGTCGAGTTCCAGCACGTCAAGCCCGGCAAGGGCCCGGCCTTCGTGCGGACCAAGCTGAAGAACGTCGAGTCCAACAAGACCGTGGACAAGACCTTCAACGCCGGCACCAAGGTCGAGACCGCCAACGTCGACAAGCGGACGATGCAGTACCTCTACAACGACGGCACGTCCTACGTCTTCATGGACACCTCGACCTACGACCAGCTCGAGGTCGCGCCGGAGATCGTCGGTGACGCCAAGAACTTCATGCTCGAGAACCAGGACGCCATCGTCGCGACCAACGAGGGCCGGGTGCTCTTCGTCGAGCTGCCCGCCTCCGTCGAGCTGTTGATCAGCCATACCGACCCGGGCCTGCAGGGTGACCGCTCCACGGGTGGCACCAAGCCCGCGACGCTGGAGACCGGCCACACCATCCAGGTGCCGCTCTTCATCACCTCGGGCGAGAAGGTCAAGGTCGACACCCGCGACTCGTCCTACCTCGGCCGGGTCAAGGGCTGAGTCGGACCACGTGGCTGCCCGTTCCAAGGCCCGCAAGCGCGCGCTGGACATCCTCTTCGCCTCCGAGCTCCGCTCCGAGGACCCGGTGGTCGCCCTCGAGCGCGCCATCGAGGCCGGCGAGGGCCCGACCAACGACTACACCTCGACGCTGGTGCGGGGCGTCGTCGAGCACCTCGAGCGCATCGATGAGGTGCTGACGACCTACAGCAGGGACTGGACGCTCGGGCGGATGCCCGCGGTGGACCGCAACGTGCTGCGCATCGGTGTCTACGAGCTGCTGTGGTGCGCCGAGGACGTCCCCGAGGCGGTCGCGGTGAGCGAGGCGACGCACCTCGTGCAGGAGCTCTCGACCGACGAGTCGCCGGCCTTCGTCAACGGCCTGCTCGGCTCCGTGATGCGCGACCGGACCAGCCTGGTCTGAGTCGTCCGTCCGGGTGGTGCCCACCGCCGACGACCTCGCTAGGTTGGGCGCATGAACGCACCCACCTCGACCGCCCGGTCCGCTCAGCAGAGCGACTGGCTCGACCACGCGATCCGCGTCGGCCTCGTGGCCTACGGCATCGTGCACCTGCTGGTCGGGTGGCTCGCCCTCCAGCTCGCCTTCGGCGACAAGTCGGAGAGCGCGTCCAACACCGGTGCGTTGCAGACGTTGGCCGAGGAGCCCTACGGGGAGGTGCTCATCTGGCTGATCGCCGTCGGGATGGGATTCCTGGTCGTGTGGCGGCTGCTGGAGTTCGGCTTCGGCTACCGCGATGAGCAGGACGACACCAAGCGGTGGCGCAAGCGGCTGACGTCGCTCGGCAAGGCGATCATCTACGGCGCCCTCGGCGTCAGCGCGGTCAGGGTCGCGCTCGGTGAGGGGTCCGGCGGCGGCACCGACTCCACGACCGCCAAGCTGATGGACCTGCCCGGGGGTCAGCTCATCGTCGGGGCGATCGGGCTCGCGATCATCGGCTACGGCATCTCGCTGGTCATCCGCGGGTGGACCGAGAAGTTCACCGAGCACCTCGACGCCCAGGGGCAGACCGGCAAGGACGGCTCGGCGTACATCATGCTCGGCAAGGTGGGCTACATCGCCAAGGGCATCGCCATCGCCCTCGTCGGCGGCCTGTTCGTCTATGCGGCCGTCACGCACGAGGCCAAGAAGTCGGGCGGCCTCGACCAGGCGCTCCAGACGGTGCTCGGCTACCCGTTCGGCCAGGTCCTCCTGGTCGCGATCGGTCTCGGCATCGCGTCGTACGGGCTGTTCTGCTTCGCGCGCGCCCGTCACCTGTCCCGCTGAACCGACCGCTCAGGCTGACGTGCCTGCCCCGGCAGCGTGCGCAAGAGCAGTAGCGACCACGTGCGCGCGGACCTGGTCGGCGGTGATCCGGCTGATGCGGGGCACTCCGGGCGCTCCCTCGGCGACCAGCATGGCCACCCGGCCCAGCTGCAGGGTGCCCAGCGCGCTCGCGTAGAGCATGTTGGAGAGCAGCTGCGGATCCGCCACCCGGAACTCACCTGCCTCGACGCCGGCCTCCAGCACCGTGGTGACGACCGAGAGACAGCCGGTGATCGCCTGGCCGAGACGCAACATCGCCGTCTCGCTGACCTCCTCGAGGAGGTCGCCTCCAGGTCGACGCATGATCGCCTGCGCACAGTCGACGAACGCCGGGTGCTGCCAGGCCGTAGTCGACGAAGGTCCCGGTGATGGCGACCAGTCGCTCGCGCGGCTCGGACACCGAGTCCGACGACTCCTGCAGCGCCACCCGCAGCTCGTCGAGGTACTGCACCAGGGTGAGGCTGAAGAGCTCCTCCTTGCCGGTGAAGTGTCGGTAGACGATGGCCCGGTTGATGCCGACCGCCTTCGCGATGTCCTCGATCTGGGCGTCGCGGACGCCACGCTCGTCGAAGAGGCTCCGGGTCGCGGCGATGATCTCGGCCTCGCGACGCCGACGACGGGCGGCGGTGCTGCCGCCACGGCCGGTGCTCGGCGGGGCGGAGGCATCGGACGTCATGGGCGCAAGTCTAGGGAGGCGGTGCGGTCAGCCGAGTGCCCGCACAGCCTCGAGCGTGTCGGCCTCCGCTGCCGTCTTGTCGTCGCGGTAGCGCACGACCCGGGCGAACCGCAGCGCGACGCCGCCGGGGTAGCGCGTGGAGCGCTGGATGCCGTCGATGGCGATCTCGACGACCTGCTCGGGCCGGACGGTGACGACCCAGCCGTTGTCGTCGACCTTGAGCTCGGTGAAGCGCTCGGTCTGCCAGGCGAGCATCTCGTCGGTCATGCCCTTGAACGTCTTGCCCAGCATCACGAAGCCTGTCGGGGACGAGTCGTCGCGGGCACCGAGGTGGATGTTGGAGAGCAGCCCGGTGCGGCGCCCGCTGCCCCATTCGACGCCCAGCACGACCAGGTCGAGGGTGTGGACGGGCTTGACCTTGATCCAGGCGGAGCCTCGGCGCCCCGCGGCATAGGGCGCGTCGAGGTCCTTGACGATCACGCCTTCGTGACCGGCGGCGAGGGTCCGGGACACGAACTCCTCGGCTGCGGCGGCGTCGGAGGTCACCAGCCGGCTGACGCGGTGTGCCTCCGGCACGAGCGCATCCAGCGCGGCGAGGCGCTCCGTGGTGGTGGAGTCGAGCAGGTCGCGTCCGTCGAGGTGGAGGACGTCGAAGAAGTAGGGCACCACGGCGACGCCCGTCTCCTGGGCCGTGCGGCTGGCGGTGTCCTGGAAGGCGGCTGGACGACCTTCCTCGGTCAGCGACAGGGCCTCGCCGTCGAGCACGAACCGCTCGGCCGACAGCGCACGCACCACCTCGACCACCTCGGGCAGCCGGGCGGTGATGTCGTCGAGGCTGCGGGTGACGACGACGACGTCGTCGCCGTCGCGGTGCACCTGGATCCGGATGCCGTCGAGCTTGGTGTCGATCGCCACCTCGCCACCCAGCCTGGCCATCGCGGCGGCCACGTCCGGAGCGCTGGACGCCAGCATCGGCTGGACCGGTCGACCCACCTCCAGGCCGATCGCCGCAAGCGCGTCGGCCCCCGCGAACGCGGCTCCGGCGGCGGCGACCGTGCTGCCGGCGAGCATCGCGGCGCGGCGTACGTCGGCGAGGGGCAGCTCGACGACCTGCGCCACCGCCTCCTGGGTGACCGCGTCGAGCGCGCCCTGACGGAGGTTGCCGGTGACGATCGCCCGGAGCCATTCCTGCTCCCCACGGGTCGCCCGGCCGAAGAGGTCGGCCACGGCGGCCGCCCGTGCGGCCTGCGAGCCGGCCCCGGACAGCGCCGACATCTCCTCGAAGGCCTGGTGCACCTCGGCCACGGTCAATGAGGGAGTCGTCGCGGGCTCGGGCAGCTCGCTGACACCCCGCCACCCCAGGCCCGTACGGCGTTGGCGCAGGGCGCCGCCGAGGTAGGACACGACCGTCTCGCGCTCGTCCGGCTCGGCCAGTCGCAGCGCATCGGCGAGCGCAATGACCTTGGCCTTGCGCGAGCGGGTGGCGGCGACGGCGGCGGACGTCGCGACGAGGTCGGCGAGCAGCATGGACCCATCCTGCCCCGCGGCACCGACAAGGGGGCGGCAGGAGGCAGGATGGAGGGGTGACCGACCCCCAGCTCTACGTCCCGCGCTTCAACGTGATGGACGCCGACGACGTACGCCCCTTCGTCGCGGCGGTCGCCACTGCCCAGCTCGTCACCGTCGGAGCCGACGGCACCCCGGACGCGACCTTCCTGCCTGTCCTGTGGGAGGGAGACCGCCTCGTCGGCCACGTCGCGCGCGCCAACGCCCACTGGCGCCGGATGGTCGAGGACTCCCCGGCGCTGGCCGTCGTCACCGGACCGGACACCTATGTGAGTCCTGGCTGGTACGCCACCAAGGCCGAGCACGGTCGCGTCGTGCCGACGTGGAACTACTCCGTCGTCCACCTGCGTGGCCGGCTCCGGATCCACGACGACCCCGCGTGGGTTCGCGCGCTGGTCACCCGGCTCACCGACCGCCACGAGCAGTCACGCGAGGAGCCGTGGCACGTCACCGACGCCCCCGAGGACTACGTCATCAAGAACCTCCGCCCCATCGTCGGCGTGGAGATCGTCGTCGAGCAGGTCGAGGCCAAGGCGAAGCTCAGCCAGAACCGGTCCGGGGAGGACCGCGCAGGCGTCGCGGCAGGCCTTGTCGCGGGCGGGCGCGACCCCGACGGGCTCGTCGCGCCGTGACACGACGCGGGACGATCCGCGAGCGATTCACCGGACACATCGCCGGCGTGGGCAGCACCAGCGGCATCCGGGTGGTGGTCGGGCACTGGGACGACGGGCCGTGGGGGCCGTTCGCCGACCTGATGGTCGAGGACGCCGTCGGTCACCGGGTCCTGGTCGCACCCGACGAGCAGACCCGCGAGTTCGTGACGGCGACCTACTCCTTCGACGAGCACCTCACCGAGCCGGTCGAGGTGACCGACGGCCCCGACGGTTGGCGGGTGCGCAGCAGGTCACTCGCCCTCGACCTCACGCTCGGCCGCCCCACGGCGCTGGGCCGGGTGCTCTCGTTGGTGCCGCCCCGGGTGGCGACGGCCCCCGCGTGGTGCACCGTCAGCGACCCGATCGCGCGGGTCGCGCTGCGCGGCGTACGCACCCGGGGGACCGCCGGACGCGACCGCCGTGAGTGGTACGGCGCCACGTCGGTGCGAGCGGTGACGGCCATCTCCGGCTCCTGGCGCGGCACCGACCTCGGGAAGCTTGCCGACGTCGACCCGCCGTGCCGCTTCGGCTTCTCCTCCACCCCGCGGCGCCCGTCCGTGACGGACGTGGTGACAACGGTGGAGCGGCCGGCGTAGTCGCTCCTGTCGGGCGCGTCAGTCCCCGGCGTCGGCCGCCACGGCCGCGTCGGAGGGGATGTCCTCCTTGTGGGCGTTGATGAGGATGATCGACACGAGCAGGGCAATGGCGAAGAGGGCGGCGCCCCAGTAGAACGCGACCTGGTAGCCGTGGATGAACGCGAGAGGCAGGACCTGCGGCGCCTCCTCGGGGCTGGCCGGGGGGTTGTCGGCGAAGTACGCCGTGACCGCACCGGCGAAGATGGTGTTCAGGAGGGCGGTCCCGAGAGAGCCGCCGATCTGTTGCGAGGTGTTGAGGACCGCGGAAGCGACGCCCGCGTCGTGGCTACCGACCCCGACCAGTGACGTACTGGCTGCCGGGATGAACACGCCGGCCAGTCCCACCGACATGATCACCATCGCCGGGAAGACCAGCGCCCAGTACGACGAGTCCTGGTCGATCCGGGTCAGCAGCAGCATCCCGACGACGGCCATCGTGAGCCCCGGCAGCATCAACGCCCTCGGGCCGACCCGCGGCAGCAGCTGGGCCACGACCCCCGCGGCCAGGATGATGCCCAGGCTGAACGGCAGGAACGCGAAGCCGGCCTCGAGCGGGGTGTAGCCGAGGTTGACCTGGAAGTAGTAGGTCAGGAAGAGGAACATGGCGAAGAGCCCGGCACCGACGAGCAGGAACACCAGGAACGACCCGCCGCGGTTCCGGTCCAGGACGACGCGCAGCGGCAGCAGCGGGTTGCGGGCTCGTTGCTCCCAGAGCACGAACGCGACCAGCAGGACGACCGCGAGGATCAAGAAGGTCAGCGTGCTCGGATCGGCCCAGCCCTGCACCTCGGTCGAAGTCGGGTCGTCGGGGTGCTTGGCCCGGGCGGCCTCGGTGAACCCGTAGACGAGGGAGAACAGGCCGACCGTGGCGAGCAGGAGCCCGGGCACGTCGTATCGGGTGTCGCCGTGAGCCTTGCTCTCGCGGACGAGCGGGACGGCCGCCGCGGCGACGATCAGGGCCACGGGGACGTTGACGCCGAGGCACCAGCGCCAGGAGGCATACTCCGTGAGCACGCCGCCGACGATCAGGCCGATCGCGGCCCCGCCGCCCGCGAGCGCCCCGAACACCCCGAACGCCTGGGCCCGCTCCTTCGGCTCGGTGAACGTGACCGTCACGATGGACAGGGCCGCGGGCGCCATGAGGGCTGCGAACGCTCCCTGCAGCGCGCGGGCGGCGAACAGCAGCTCCTGGTTGGGCGCCAGACCGCCCAGCGCGGACGCACCGGCGAAGCCGATCAGGCCGATGATGAACGTGCGCTTGCGGCCCGTGTAGTCGGCGATCCGGCCACCCAGCAGGAGCAGTGCGCCGAAGGACAGGGTGTAGGCCGTGACCATCCACTGCCGGTCGGCGTTGCTGATGCCCAGGTCCTCCTGCGCCGACGGGAGCGCGATGTTCACGATCGAGGCGTCCAGGATGATCATGAGCTGGGCGGCCGCCAGGACGGCCAGCGCCCACCAGCGACCCGGGTCGGGTCCGTCCTGGTCCGACGGGTTTTCGCTGGAGCTGGCAGGGGGTTCGCTCACGACGACTCCTCACATCACGATCTGTTCGCGATCCCGACAAACCTCAATACAAGGCCCGCCGCAGAGCCCCGGTCAACCCTGAAATCAAGGACGTTCTACTGACCGATCCGCGTCCGCACCTCGTAGAGCTCCGGGAAGAACGTCAGGTCGAGGGCGCGCCGGAGGAAGTCGACTCCCGACGAGCCGCCGGTGCCGGTCTTGTGGCCGATGACGCGCTGCACGACCTGCAGGTGGCGGAATCGCCACTGCTGGAAGGAGTCCTCGACGTCGACGAGCTCCTCGCAGGTCTCGTAGACGCCCCAGTGGTCGGACGGGGAGGCGTAGACCTGAGCGAACACCTCTACGAGGTCCTCGTCGACCGTGTGGGGCAGGGACCAGTCGCGGTCCAGCAGCCGCTGCGGTACGTCGTACCCCTGGCGCGCGAGGTGGGCCAGGAACTCGTCGTAGAGGGACGGCTCGTGCAGCAGGGTGTCGAGCGTGGCGCGGGTGGCCTCGTCGTGGGCGAAGACCTTGACCATGTCGGCGTTCTTGTTGCCCAGCAGGAACTCGACCTCGCGGTACTGCGCGGACTGGAAGCCGGAGCTGGTCGCGAGGTACGGGCGGATCTCGGCGTACTCGCTGGGCGTGAGCGTGGCGAGGACGGACCACTGGTCGGTCAACGTGTGCTGGATGTGCTTGATCCGGGCCATCCGCTTGAGCGCGGGGGAGAGGTCGTCGGAGCGCAGCAGGGCGCGGGCCGAGCGGAGCTCGTGGATCATCAGCTTGAGCCACAGCTCACTCGTCTGGTGCTGGACGATGAAGAGCAGCTCGTCGTGCTGCTGCGGGTCGGAGAGCGGCTGCTGCGCGGACAGCAGCACGTCGAGCCGGAGGTAGTCGCCGTAGGACATGGAGCGCGAGAAGTCGCGCTCGATGCCCGTCTCGAGGTCACGCTGGTTCGGTGTGTCACCCATGGCAGAAACCTAGCGCCACGGGAGTCGGTGGCCTCGTCTACCGTCGTGCCATGGGCCCCTCCACCGCTGGCGAGCTGACCCGCGCCTGGCAACCGGGTTGGCCGTGCGCCGTGGGGCAGGTGCTGGGACCGCAGCGGCGCGGACGAGGTGATCCGACGCACCGCGTGGACGACGCCGGACGACACTGGCGCGCCACCCGTACGCCGCTGGGCGCGGCGACGCTGTGCGTGCAGCCGCGACCAGGCGAGGGCGACGTGCTCGGCCGCGCGTGGGGTCCGGGCGCGGACTGGGTGCTCGAGGCGATGCCGGGACTGCTCGGTGCCCTGGACGATCCCTCCGGCTTCGTCCCCGACCACCACCCGGCCGTCGCCGAGGGCTGGCGTCGCCACCGGCACTGGCGCCTCGGGCGGACCGGTCGGGTGATGGAGGCGCTCGTGCCCTCGATCATCGAGCAGAAGGTGACCGGCAAGCAGGCGTTCGGGTCCTTCCGCGAGCTGGTGGTGCGCCACGGCGAGCCCGCGCCCGGCCCGGTGGAGTCGCTGCGGCTGCGCGTGCAGCCGAGCCCGGCCACGATCGCCGCGATCCCGTCGTGGGAGTGGCTCAAGCTGGGCGTCGACCCGGCCAGGTCGCGGACCCTCGTCACGGCCTGCCGCGTCGCGGACTCCCTGGAGCGTGCCGCGGGTGTCGAGCCCGAGGAGGCCGACCGGCGCCTCCGGTCGATCCGCGGCATCGGCGTGTGGACCAGCGCCGAGGTGCGCCAGCGTGCACTGGGCGACCCGGACGCCGTCAGCTTCGGCGACTATCACCTCGCCAACTGGGTGGGCTGGGCCCTCTTCGGCCGCGACATCACCGACGAGGAGATGGCCGAGGCTCTCGAGCCCTACCGACCCCAGCGCGGCCGGGCCGCGGCGATGGCGATGGCGGGCGGCCGCGAACGACCCAGGCGCGGGCCGCGGATGAGCATCCCGACGCACCTGCCCACCCGCTGACCGGTCCGGGAGCCCGTCCAGACCACCTGAATTGGAGTCGCCACCCGGCAGGCCCGGGAGTAGCGTCGAAGTCGATCTGGAGCCTTGAGGGAGGCTGCCGTGAGCCACGACGACCCCGTACTGCTGCTGGCGACGACCGATGCAGATGTCACGCGACGTGATCGGCTCGGAGCTGCGACGGCGCTACGGAGGCGACTACGAGGTGGTCGTCTGTGCGGACTACGCCCACGCGCGGGCCGTCCTCGAGGGGCTGAAGCGGTGGGAGAGGCAGGTCGCGCTGGTCGTTGCCTGCTTCGGACCCGACGACCGCGAGGGCCTCGACTTCCTGCGCCGCGCCTACTCGCTGCACCCCTCCGCCAAACGGGCCATCTGCGCGATCTGGGGCGACTTCGCCAGCACGCCGGACGTGTTCGCGGCCATCGGCCAGGGGCACGCCGAGCTGGTGCTCCTGCGCCCCGAGCGCCGACGCGACGAGGAGTTCCACGGATCGATCGTCGACGCCCTGGACGACTGGCACCTGGCCCAGGGGATCGGCTTCGAGGCGGTGCGGATCATCGGCGAGCAGCGTGACGAGCGCACCCACTCCCTGCGTGACTCGTTCGGCCGCAACCACATCCCGGTGGGCTTCCACCAGGTCGGCACGGAGTCGGCGACCCGGCTGCTCGCCGGCCTCGGCCTGACCGATCCCGAGCTGCCCGTCGTGCAGCTGGCGTTCACCTCGCCGCCGACGACCCTCGAGGCGCCCACCGACCTCGAGATCGCGGACGCGTTCGGCCTGATGGCGCCCCTCACCCCCGACCGCGTCTACGACGTCGTGGTGGTCGGAGCCGGTCCCAGCGGACTGGCGGCGGCCGTCTACGCGTCCTCCGAGGGGTTGTCCACGCTCGTGGTCGAGCAGCAGGCGGTCGGCGGGCAGGCCGGCACGTCGTCGCTGATCCGCAACTATCCGGGGTTCTCGCGCGGGGTCAGCGGTGCGCACCTGGCCTTCCGGTCCTTCCAGCAGGCCTGGGCCTTCGGCACGGAGTACAGCTTCATGAGGCCCGTCGAGTCCCTCGGGCACCGAGGGCGACCTGCGCACGGTCTCGATGGCCGACGGCAGCCGGGTGACGGGCCGCAGCGTCGTGATCGCCACCGGGGTGGACTACCGCCGCCTCGACGTCCCGGAGCTGGAGTCGCTGGTCGGCCGCGGCGTCTACTACGGGGCCGCCGTCTCCGAGGCGCCGTCGATGGTGGGGGAGGACGTCTACGTCGTCGGGGGTGGCAACTCGGCCGGGCAGGCCGCGCTCCACCTGGCCCGCTACGCGCGACAGGTCACTCTCCTCGTGCGCGGGCCGTCGCTGGCGGCCAGCATGTCCGACTACCTCATCGCGCAGCTCCAGGCCACCCGCAACGTCGCCCTCCGCTACAGCACGGCCGTGCTCGGCGGCCGCAGCGAGAACGGGTGCCTGATGGGCCTGACGCTGGGCGACCCCGACGGCGGGGAGACCGAGGACGTCCCCGCGGGTGGCCTGTTCGTGCTGATCGGATCGGTGCCCCGCACCTCCTGGCTTCCGGACGAGGTGGAGCGGGACCAGGCGGGCTTCGTCCGCACCGGGCGCGAGGTCACCGCCTCGGACGGCACCATGCGACTGTCCCTGGAGACCAGCCTGCCGGGAGTCTTCGCGGTCGGCGATGTCCGCGCCGGATCGATCAAGCGCGTCGCCACCGCCGTCGGGGACGGCGCCACGGTGATCGCGACCCTCCACGGCTACCTCGCCGCACACCCCGTCCCCGTGGCGCGTCCGTGAGCCGTCGTCACGTCGCAGGCCGGGACCCAGCGGTCGCCGGCCCGATGCGCGCCATCCTGGTGCTCGCGGCCTTCCTCGTGTTCCTCGCCGGGTTCCAGCTGACGGTCTTCCCGGAGCGCACGGCCGAGTGGTTCGCCTGGACGATCGACGTCCCGATGACCGCCGTCTTCCTCGGCGCGGCCTACTGGTCGAGCGCGGTGCTGGAGATCGCGGGCGCCCGCTCGTCCGGGTGGAGTCGCGCCCGGCTGACGGTCTGGACGGTGCTGGTCTTCACCACGTTGACGCTGGTGGTGACCCTGGTGCACCTGGACAAGTTCCACCTGGGCCCGGAGCAGCCGACCAGCGCCCGCATCATCACGTGGGGCTGGATCGCGATCTACGCCGCGGTCCCGGTGGGGATGGTGGCCGGGCTCGTGCTCCAGGCTCGCGCTGACGTCCCGGCCGCCGACGTCGATCACGCACGCCGTCAGCTGCCGCGCGGACTGCGGTGGCTGCTCGCAGGGCTGGGCGGGGTCCTGCTGGTGGCAGGCGTGGCCCTGCTCGTGGCGCCGGAGAGCACGGCCGACCTGTGGTCGTGGCCGCTGACGCCGCTGACCGCGCGCGCGGTGGGCGCCTGGCTGGTCGGCCTGGGCTGGGCCGCCGCGCACGCCTGGTTGATCGACGACGTCGACAGCGTGCAGCCGCTCGGACTCACCGGGGTGGCGTTCGTCGTGCTCCAGGCGGTGGCCCTCGTGCGGTACGGCGACGTGCTGGCGTGGCCGAGCTGGCAGGCAGTCGCCTACCTCGTGGTGCTGGGCTGGATCGGACTGGTGGCGCTCGGGATCCTCAGAGCAGCGGCCGCAGCGGTGCCAGCACGAGCTCGGTGAACTTGCGGTGGAGGTCGCGCGCCTCCCACTCGCCGAGGGTGAGCTCGAGGCAGTTGCCCTGGTCGGTGAGGAAGATCTGCTCCATCACTCCGGCGAACTGCGGCTCGATCACCTCGAGGTTGATCTCGTAGTTGCCCTGCAGGCTCAACCGGTCGATGTTGGCGGTGCCGACCGTGGCCCAGTTGCCGTCGATGGTCGCGGTCTTGGCGTGCACCATCGCGTCCTTGTAGCGCAGGATCCGGGCGCCGGCCGAGAGCAGCTGGGAGTAGTAGCCGCGAGAGATCCAGTCCGCCACGATGTGGTTGGACTTCAACGGCAGCAGGATGCGTACGTCGACTCCCCGCCGCGCAGCCTCGGCCAGCGCTTCCACGAAGTCCTGGTCGGGCAGGAAGTAGGCGGTCGTGAGCCAGATGTTGTGGGTGGAGCGGCTGATCGCCTCGAGGTACATGCTGCGGATCGGGAAGGTCCACTGCCGCGGCACGTTGCGGTGCAACCGGATCTGCGGCTCCCAGTTGGAGGCGGTCTCCAGCAGCAGCGGCCGCTCGCTGCGCCCGAAGATGCGGCGGCGGTTGAGGTTCCAGAAGTCGGCGAAGGCGCGCTTGAGGTCCCACACGCCCGGCCCGGTGATCCGGACGTGCGTGTCGCGCCACTCGGTGGCGTAGGCCGAGCCGATGTTGTAGCCGCCGAGGAACGCGACCTCCTCGTCGACGACCAGCAGCTTGCGGTGGTTGCGGCCGTAGCGGCGCAGGTCCCAGAACCGGAGGCCGGCGGGGCCGATGGGATAGCGCAGCACCTTCATCGACGGGGGGAAGTTCTTGAAGCGGGGGGAGACCACGAGGTTGGCGAAGCCGTCGTAGACGCAGTAGACCTCCACGCCGCGGTCGGCGGCAGCGATCAGCGCGGCCTTGAACTGCTCGCCGAGCTCGTCGCCCTTCCAGATGTAGGTCTCGAAGAGGATCTGCTTGTGGGCTCCCTCGATGGCCACCAGCATGTCGTCGTAGAGGTGCTGGCCGAAGGTGTACGTCGTGACGCGCCCCTCACCCACCGGGACCGACTGCGGCTCGCTCACGGGGAAGGGCTTGGGCTTCTTGCCGCGGCGGCGGTAGGAGTCGACCACGGACATGGCGACGGCGATGACGAACGGGACCCCGAAGAACACGAGGACGCCGCGTCGTACGACTCTGAGCATGCGTCCGACGTCCACGCGCACAATCTAGCGACCGCGACAGCGAAGACCTGCACTGTCGGTGGCCCCGTCTAGGCTCGACGCATGCGTCCAGTCACCGATCTCGAGCGCCGCGTGGCGCCCTTCAAGGTCGTCTCCGACTACCAGCCCTCCGGCGACCAGCCCGCAGCGATCAAGGAGATCGTCGAGCGGATGACGGCGGGCGAGCAGGACATCGTCCTGCTCGGCGCGACCGGCACCGGCAAGACCGCGAGCGTCGCGTGGGTGGCGGAGCAGATGCAGCGTCCGGTGCTGGTGCTCCAGCCCAACAAGACGCTGGCGGCCCAGTTCGCCAACGAGCTGCGTGGGCTCTTCCCCGACAACGCCGTCGAATACTTCGTCTCCTACTACGACTACTACCAGCCCGAGGCCTACGTCCCCCAGACCGACACCTACATCGAGAAGGACTCCTCGATCAACGAGGAGGTCGAGCGGCTGCGCCACAGCGCGACCAACAGCCTGCTGACCCGGCGCGACACGATCGTGGTCTCGACGGTCTCGTGCATCTACGGCCTCGGCACGCCGCAGGAGTACGTCGACCGGATGCTGCGGCTCAAGGTCGGCGAGGAGCACGACCGCGACTCGGTGCTGCGCCGCCTGGTCGAGATCCAATACACCCGCAACGACATGTCGTTCACCCGCGGGACGTTCCGCGTGCGCGGAGACACGCTGGAGATCTTCCCGGTCTACGAGGAGCTGGCGGTGCGCATCGAGTTCTTCGGCGACGAGATCGAGCGGCTGATGACGCTGCACCCGATCACCGGCGAGGTCATCTCGGAGGACACCGAGCTCCACGTCTTCCCCGCCACCCACTACGTCGCCGGACCGGAGCGGATGGAGCGCGCGATCAAGGGCATCGAGCTCGAGCTCGACGACCAGCTCGCGACCTTCGAGAAGCAGGGCAAGCTGCTGGAGGCCCAGCGACTGCGGATGCGCACGACCTATGACGTCGAGATGATGCGCCAGGTCGGCTCCTGCTCGGGCATCGAGAACTACTCGATGCACATGGACGGCCGCAGGCCCGGCAGCGCGCCCAACACCCTGCTCGACTACTTCCCCGAGGACTTCATCCTCGTCGTCGACGAGTCCCACGTCGCCGTGCCCCAGATCGGCGGGATGTATGAAGGCGACATGTCGCGCAAGCGCAACCTCGTCGACCACGGCTTCCGGCTGCCGAGCGCGATGGACAACCGGCCGCTGCGGTGGGAGGAGTTCCTCGACCGCATCGGACAGACGATCTACCTCTCGGCCACCCCAGGCAACTACGAGCTCGACAAGGTGGGTGGCATCGACGGCACGGTGCAGCAGATCATCCGCCCGACCGGCCTGGTCGACCCCGAGGTGGTGGTCAAGCCCACCAAGGGCCAGATCGACGACCTGATCCACGAGATCCGCGAGCGCTCCGACAAGGGCGAGCGCGTCCTGGTGACGACGCTGACGAAGAAGATGTCCGAGGACCTCACCGACTACCTCCTCGACGCCGGCATCCGCACGCGCTACCTCCACTCCGAGGTCGACACCCTCAAGCGGATCGAGCTGCTGCGCGACCTGCGCCTGGGCGAGTACGACGTCCTCGTCGGCATCAACCTGCTCCGCGAGGGCCTCGACCTGCCGGAGGTCTCGCTGGTGGCGATCCTGGACGCCGACAAGGAAGGCTTCCTGCGCTCGGACAAGTCGCTGATCCAGACCATCGGTCGCGCAGCGCGCAACGTGTCGGGCCAGGTCCACATGTACGCCGACAAGATCACCCCGTCCATGGAGGCGGCGATCGGCGAGACCAACCGTCGCCGGGAGATCCAGGTGGCCTACAACAGGGAGCGCGGGCTCGACCCGCAGCCGCTGCGCAAGAAGATCGCCGACATCACCGAGATGCTGGCGCGGGAGGACGAGACCACCCAGGAGCTGCTCAGGACCTGGGCCGACGTCGGTCAGAAGGGTCGCGCCGGTGGCGTCAAGGCCGGAAAGTCACCCACCCCGGCGCTCTCCAGGATCCATGCCGAGGCGCCCGACACGGCCGGCATCCCTTCCAGCGACCTCGCCGTGCTCATCCAGGAGCTCACCGACCAGATGAAGGCCGCGGCGGCGCAGCTGCAGTTCGAGGTGGCAGCCCGCCTCCGCGACGAGGTCAACGAGCTCAAGAAGGAGCTCAGACAGATGATGGAGGCAACGAGATGAGCTCAGTACGCACCGTGCAGGTCACCATCGATTGCGCAGACCCCGAGGCGCTGTCCCGCTTCTGGGCCGAGCTGCTCGGCTACGTCAACCCGCCGCCGCCGGGGCGCGAGGTCGCGCCGGGCGAGGACGTCTTCGTGGCGTGGCGCAGCTTCCTGGCCGAGGTCGGGGTCCCGGAGAGCGAGTGGAACAGCTCGTCCGCAGCCCAGGACCCCGAGGGAGTCGGTCCCCGGCTGTTCTTCCAGCAGGTGCCCGAGGGCAAGTCGGCGAAGAACCGGCTGCACCTCGACGTCCGCGCGGCCCCCGGCACCGAGGGCGACGAACGGATGGCCGCCCTGGAGGCCGAGTGCGCGCGGCTGGAGGCACTGGGCGCCACCCGGATCGAGCGCCACGAGCCGGCGCCGCCGATGGGTGCGGGCCACATCGTCATGGCGGACCCGGAGGGCAACGAGTTCTGCCTGGACTGACCCGGGCCCGACCTCATGAGAGGTGAGGCGAGCAGCTCGTGTGTCGCATCGCGGGTGGCCTCGCCGCGCAGCCAGCGTCGTGTCGCAGCACGGTTCAGACCGGTCCAGCACTCCAGCGCGTAGCGCAGCCGCGGCGAGTCATCGGCGATGTCGGCGTGGAAGTCCGCGACCAGCTCCACGGCGCGTTCTCGATGCTCCGCGACGACACGTCTCACGTCAGGGTCAGCGAGGTCCTCGCCGGGCGCGATCGTGCCGAGGTAGATGGTGCGGTTCGCCTCGGTCCAGTCGAGCCAGCGTGAGATGGAGTCCGCCACGCGAGCGCGCGCGCTGCGCCCCTCGGGCCGCCGCATCGATTCCTCGCGGACGGCGTCGAGCCGTTCGAGCAGCGCAAGGTAGACGTCCGTGCGTCCGCCGAAGTAGTGGTGCACGAGCCCGCGCGTGACGCCGGCGGAGCGGGCGATGTCCTCGACCGAGACCTCCTCGTAGCCGCGTTCGGCGATCAGGTGCGTTGGCCGCGTCGAGCATCTGGTCGCGCCGCTGCGCGGGGTCGAGGCGTCGGTACTTCCGCGTCGTGCTCACCAGAGCACTGTGCCACGAATTGGCGATCAGTTCAGGTACTCGTTAGCATTTCGTCAACAGCCACGCGGCGCCGCGGACTGTGCGGCGACGCAGCGATCGAAGGGACACGACCGGCCATGACTCAGCCTCCGAGCTCGGTGTGGGTACGCATCGAGACCACCCAAGAGGTCGTCACCCTGGGCCTGCGCACGATCCTCGAGACCGCCGCCGGCCCCTTCGCCATCACGACCACGGGACCGACCGGCGACGAGCCCGACGTCGTCCTCTACGACGTCATCCACATGAGAGATGGTGACGACTCCGGCCTGGACCACTGGCTCACCCAGACCGCGTCGACCGTGATCGCGATCGACAGGACCCTGCGCCCCGAGCTCGGAGCCCGCGCCAAGGAGAAGGGCGTCGAGTGGGCTATCGACCTCGGCATCACCGCCGACGAGCTGGTTGCCGTCATCCGCGACGCCATCGCGGGCAACCTCGAGGACAACCCGGCCGCCCAGGAGTGGGACGCCGGCGGCCACCCCGGCTCCGAGGACGGCCTCAGCTCGCAGGAGTCGGCCGTGCTGGCACTGGTCACCGCGGGGCTGAGCAACCAAGAGATCGCCAACACGCTGTCCTTGAGCATCAACTCCGTCAAGACCTACATCCGCAACACCTTCAGTCCTCGGTCTGCGGCCGCTTCCCGAGGGCCTTGCGCTCCTTCTTCTCCAGCCGGCGGGTCTCTTCCTCGATGATCTCGTCCTTCTGCCACGCGACGCGGGCAGCGTTCATGCCCGTGCCGAGCATCACGAAGAGTGGCCACGGGAAGTTGGTGCTCCACCCGTCGCCGCCGAAGCCGCTGGCGAACCAGATCGTCCAGCAGATCAGCGACGCCGACAGGAATCCCCAGACCGCCTGGCGCCGAGCCGTGACGAAGGCGCGGGCGGCCTCTTCGGCGATGTTGGTGCGCGGGGCCCGGGCGACCGGGAGGTCCGAGATCAGGGGCATCAGCTCGCCGAGGGTCCTGCTGGCCATGGCGACGTCCGAGCGCTCGTCGTACTCCGGGTGGGTGAGTCGGCCCTCGGCGAATGCGTCGGCGAGCACCGACTCGATCACCGCGCGGTCGCGGTCGGAGGCGCGCAGGATCGCGTTGGCGGCGATGCGCGGGTCGTGGTCGAACTGGCTCCACACCTCGATGGCTGGCACCCACCCATCGTAGGCACCAGACTTGTGTCGCATGGACGTCATCCAGATGCAGGCGCTGTGCGCGGAGCCTCCCCGGGGCGTGGCCCGACAATCCGTGGGACCACGAGCACCCCGTCTTCAAGGTCGGACCGGGGGAGCGAGGCAAGATCTTCGCCTTTCTCGGGGCCGACACGGTCGGCGTCAAGGCAGGCGCCACCCGCGAGGTGGCCGACGAGTGGCTCCACCGCTATCCCGATGACGCCTCGGTGATGGCCTACATCGGCCGATCCGGCTGGAACGACCTTGCCCTCGACGGCGCCATCCCTGACGAGGAGCTCGTCGAGGCTGTGGGGGAGTCCTACCGGTTGGTCGTGTCCAGGCTGCCCCGCAAGGACCGGCCGGCCGACTGGGACGCCTGAGGCCCTGCTCACTGCCCGGAGCCCAGCTCGTCCCAGATCCGGTTCGCGTCCTCCGACCGCCCGGCCCGGTCCAGGGCCGACACCCACTGCATCACGAAGCGCTGCCGGGCCTCGGTCCAGCCGTCGCCACTGAGCCGGCTGAGGGCCTCGCGGACCAGTGCTTCGGCCTGGTCGAACTGCCCGGCCTGGGCGAGGAAGACGCCCCGTTCGGCGCGGAGCATCCAGGCCTCCTCCTCGCTCGGCCACACCTCCTCGGCCGCCTGCATCCGGGCCGCCGCCTCCTCGAACCTCCCGTGGTCGGCGAGCATGAGGGCACCGCTGCGCAGGATCTTCGCGGAGGCCGCGGCCAGGTCGAGACCGCTCTCGTCGACGCCCCAGGAGGTCATCCGTCGGCGGACGTCGTCCAGGACCGCGTCGAGCTCGGCCAGGTCGTCGACGACTCCCGCCTGGTGGCGCACCGACGCCCGGCCGCGGGCGGCCTCGATGAGGAGCAGCGGGTCCTGCTGCCCATCGGCGAACCCGGCTGCCGAGTCGAAGTGAGCCTCGGCCGCCTCGAGGTCGTCGCAGTCCCAGGCGCGATGACCTGCCTGCAGCTGGGCATGGGCCGCCTCGTGCAGTCGGCCGGCCGCCTCGAACGACGTGGCCGCGGCGGCGTACGACCTGCGCGCCGGCCCCGGCTCGCCGAGGAGCGTGAGCGCGTTGGCGTGCGCCCAGCGCACCGGTCCGAGGAGCTGGGGAAGGTTGTCGGCAATGACCGGGAGGGCCGCATCGAGCAGGTCGAGTCCCTCCGCCGGGTGACCGGTCTCGACGAGTGCCAGGCCGTGGAAGCGCTGGCCGAGGGCCAGCGACAGCGGGTCACGCGCCGCGACCGCATCGTCGAGGACGCGATCGCTGACGTCGAGCAGCTCCTCGATCCGGTGGGCGTCAGTCAGCAGGTCGCAGAGGAGGAGGAGGGACGGCATCTCGAAGGCCGGTGGGTGCTCGGCGTCGAGGGCGGCCTCGAGCAGGTCGACGGCCTCGTCGGGTCGTCCCGCGGCCGCGAGCAGGCGTGCCTCGGTGTCGTCGGCCATGAGCAGGAGGGCGGGGTGACCATCGACCAGGGGGCGCGCCTGCGCCAGATGGTCCGCAGCACGATCGGGTGCGCCCGATGCCCACCGGGCGGCCTCCACCAGGGCGAGCCCTTCGCGGGGACGGTCCCCGTCATCGCGTGAGGCCCGCGCACAGGCCAGGGACAGCCGCTCGCCCTCGTCGGGCGACGCGGCGAGGTGCGCCGCAGTCCGCCAGACGGCGCCCGCGTCGCGGTGTGATCCCAAGCTGTCGAGGTGCTCGGCGATCTCGACGAGCCTCGACATCCGGTCGGGGTCGTCATCCCCGAGCAGCGAGAGACGCTCGGCCTCCACCCGCAAGCGAGCGACCTCGTCGCCGCAGGCGCGCGCGGCTCGGTCGGCGCGGTCCAGGAGGACCGCGGGGTCGTCGGCCCGACCGGCCGCGTGCCGCTCGAGCAGCGCGACGTGGACCTCGTCGTCGGGTCCCGCGCCGTCGAGCATCGGCTCGCGGTGGTGAAGCCAGGCCGCGAGCAGGTCGGGGACCGCGGGGCCGAAGGAGGACATCTCGACACCCAGCAGGCGCGCGTGGTCCGCGATGCTCACCGGCGCGCGGAGGGGCGTCTGGCTCGCTCGTGGCGATCCTGATCGGCGTCAGGTGGGGGATGGTCGCGACGCCGTCGAGGTCCAGCCACGCCCGGAGACGGTCGGCGTAGTAGGTGGTGCCGTTGCGCGCGTCGAAGCTCGCGGCGATCTCGGAGGCCGTCCGGTGCCACTCGTCGCGCACCTCGTCGACCGGGCGTCCACCGATCGCACGAGGAGCGAGACCCACCGCCGCAGCCGCGCTCAGGACGAGGGTCGCGGCACTCGTCCAGATCATCCGTTCACTGAGGACGGAGATCTCGTCGAGCCACTGGAGCCGGTCCAGGAGCGCCGGCAGTGCTCGATCGACGTTTCCCATGCGGGTCCAGGCCACGAGGCAGTAGGCCACCGCCTCGTTGTTGAGCGACTCCGACTGCGCTGCTCGCCACGCCGCCCGGACATGGTCGGCTGCACCGTCCGGATCATCGGCGTCCAACCGCAGGAGGGCGGCATGGGCCCGGCTGCGCTGGGGTTCCTCGGTGCACTGCTGGCTGCCGTCGATCAACGGCCGCCACGCGGCGGCCGCCTCGTCGGGGTCGAGGCGTTCCCATGCCATTCCCTGGGCGGCCGTGTCGCACGCGAGGCAGTCGCTCAGGGCGTCACGCGGCTCGACCACCCACTGCGTCATGACCCCGCGCAGCACGTCGTCCGCTTCGCGTTCCTGCGCCACGCGAGCGCGGAAACCCAGGATCGGGCGCAGCGCGAACCCACTCCGCCGATAGACGCCCTCGAGGTCCTCCAGCCCCTGCTCGACCTCGTCCAGCGACACCTGGGGAAGGGCCAGCATCAGGTTGGGAGCCCACTTGAGCAGCCAGTGCAGGCGCAGGCGCTCCGCTTCGTCCTCGGTCGAGCTCCGGACGGTCGACCGCCTGGCGCAACCACGCCAGGTGGGTCAGCGTGGCGGGCTGGTCGGGCACGTGGTGGAGCGCCTCGACGAGGAGCATCCGGGCCAGTGCCTCGGCGGCGAAGGAGCCCCCGGAACGCACCTCGGCCAGGGCGTTCTCGGCTGCTGCGACCCGTTGCTGACCACTCGGCACCTCGCCGACGGAGTCGAGCAGCTGACGGTGTGCTGGATCGAGCTGGTCCCGGAGCATGGGCACCAGTCTGCATCCTCAGGTTCCGAGCGCGCGATCGATCAGCACGCCAAGGGCCCGCGAGACGATCGCCTGGTCGGCCGGTCTGACCAGGTGTCGCCCCGACAGCAGGAGGTGGGCGTAGATCGCTTCGATGCTCAGCCGCTGCACGGCAGCGTCCGGCGTGTCGGCCAGTCGCTGGACGGTCGGGTTCGCGGCGTTCAGGACCAGCACGGGGCCGTTCGGTGCCGCCGTCGGCGGCCTCGTCGTCCGCGATGGCGTCGAGGGCCGCCAGCCAGGCCCCTTCCGCGACCTCGGACACGGCGGCCCGGTCGGCCTCGCGATCGGCGTCACGCCCGCTGAGCAGCACGGCCGTCGCCTCGGCTGGCTCGAACGACCTGAGCAGGGGTGCGAACCGGGTGCTGCGCAGGCACGCCTCCGCCACCTCGAGCAGCGAGTCGAAACGGGTTCGCTCCGGCTCGCCGACGGGGTCGAGCGCCGCGAGCAGCTCCGCGGAAGTCATGCGTCGGGCATCGACGCCGGGGTGGTGGTCGAGCCACTTCGCGATGAGCTGGGAGTCGTAGGCGTAGCCTGCGTTGACCAGGGTCATCCGCTGCGCCTGCGCGATCGGGGCGAGCTGGCGGTATTCGTCGACCCGGTCGCAGTAGGTGATCAGCCGGTCGGCGCTCGTCAGCTCGGCCAGGGTGAGCGAACCCTGGGTGGTCTCGAACCCGAGGATCGAGCCGACGAACTCGAGCATCTCGTCGTCCTGGGACGCCATCGCCTTGACGCCCAGCGAGTGGACCGCCATGAATCGCTCGGCGCGCACCGGATCGCTGTCGCTCATCCGGATCAGCCACTTCTTGACCTGCTGGCCGAGTCGCGCGCGCGTCTCCTCCAGGAGGTCGTCCTCGTGCAGCTGCTCGCGTGACGCCGTGGGTCGGAGCTGTTCGGTGTCGATGACGGCTCGCAGGAAGAACGCCCAGTCGGGGAGGACCGAGTCGGCGGACTCGTTCACCAGCATGTGGCGCGCATAGACGCGGTGGGCGCCCCGGTGCATCCCCGGATACGGCGAGACGAACGCGACGCCGCGTACGCCCGACTCGGGGTCGGCCAGCTCGATCTGGTCCATCGGGCTGAAGCCCAGCAGGTCCTCGCACAGCGCGATGGTCGCGGAGCGACGGTCCGCGGGAGAGGCATGCCGGACCTCCCAGGGGAACTCGCGTCGAGGACTCTCGGTGCCGGTTGCCGTGACCAGCTCGATGTCGACGGGCAGGAACGCGGCGTAGCGGGTCAGCAGTGCCCGCACGGCATCGGTGTGGAGGAGGTCCGGGTGGTGCCCCGGCTCGAGGGTGACCTCGGTGCCCTGCGCCGGCAGGTCTTCCTCCGCTGGTCGCACGTCGTAGGTGCCGTCCGACCTCCCCCGCCACTGCCACGTCGGGCCGTCGGCGGTGCGGGTGCGGACGTCGATGCGATCGCTCACCATGAAGCATGACAGCAGGCCGATGCCGAACTGGCCGAGGAAACCCTCGCGCTGGAAGCCGAGCTCGTCGCGCTTGGACGTGGCGCCGATCGTGGACAGCACGGCACGGATGTCCTCCGCGTCGAGCCCGATCCCGTCGTCGGTGATCCACAGGCGCCCGTCCGCGGACGCATCGGCGGGGGTGATGGTGATGTGTCCGGGGTGGTCGGGATCGTCCAGGCGGCGGGCCGTGATCGCGTCGACCGAGTTCTGGACGAGCTCACGCAGGTAGACCCCTGGTCCCGAGTAGAGGTGGTGACCGAGGAGGTCGACCATGCCCTGCAGGTTGACCCGGAAGTTCTGCTCGCTGCTCACCGGCACATCCCAGCACAGGTCGCGACGGAGGGAGGGTCAGCGGTGCCGCATCATCGTCAGCCCGACCATCCGGGACACGACCAGGGCGATGTAGAAGACGCCGGCCATCATCTCCAGCATGACGAGCGAACGCGCCTGGAGCCCGACGGCCACGATGTCGGACAGGCCGACGCTGGTGAGCGTGGAGAAGGACAGGTAGAGCAGCTCGAACCAGTTCTGATGTGTCCCGGCCGAGCTCGAGAACGAGTCGGACCACACGACCTGGACGGCGGAGAAGCTGTAGGCGAAGGCCCACGCCACGACGGTGAAGGCGGCCGCAGTGGCGAAGTACTCGTCGCGGGTGACCTTGTCGTCGTGGAAGAGGTAGCGGAGCATCGCGTAGGACACGTAGAGGTAGAACGGTGCGTGCAGCAGGCCCGAGGTGAGCACGATCCAGTCGCTGTCCGGCTGCACGGCCTCGAGCAGCGTGAAGACCATCGCGGGAGCCCCGAGGAACAGCACGGCGCGGCTGACCCCGGGCGTACGGCGTACGGCGTAGACCGCCGCGGCGACCGCGACCATCCCGATGACACCGATGGTGGCCCGACCCACGACGGACGGCTCGAGGAAGGGCCAGGCGATGACGTGCAGCAGCTGGGCCGCCAGCAGCAACGCTGACGGGTGGGTCTGCATCATCTCGAGTCGTCGCCTCACAAGGACGCAGTCTAGGAACACGCTGCGGGCGTATTCGTGGAGCACGCGCGCCGTGACGGCCTCGTGCTGGGCTAGGTTCGCCGCGTGAGCGCACGCGGCCTGGGATTCCTGACGTGGGGACTGGGCGTGCTGTTCGTCGCCCTCGTCGCCGCGATCGTGATGCTGGTCAGCACGGCGCCGGCCGTGGACGAGGAGCTCACCGCGGACCAGCGGGAGGTGGCGGCGGCAGCCCGCACCGAGGCACTGGCCTTCCTCACCGTCGACCACCGCAACATGGACCCGCTCGTCGACGCGGTGCTCGCCGGCGCCACGGGCGACTTCAAGAAGCAGTACGCCGACCAGCGGGCGCGTCTGGTCAAGGAGGCGAAGCGCACCGGGGCGATCTCCACCGGTGAGGTGGTCGCGCTGGGCGTCGGCGACATGGACGCCGACTCGGCCACGGTCCTGGTCGCCGCCAACAGCGACGTCTCCAACAACCGGACGGGCGACGAACCGCAGACCCGCTACTACCGCCTGCGCCTGGACCTGGTGCGCGAGGGCGACCGGTGGCTCACCAACAACGTGCAGTTCGTGAGGTGAGACCGATGACCCGGATCGCCCAGAAGAGGGTGGCGGCAGCGCTGGCGATCGCCGTGCTCGTCGCGGCCCTCGCGCTCGGGTGGTTGGTGCTGGAGCGCCGTGAGGCCCAGCGCCCGGTCGCGGGCAACACCGTCGAGGCCGCCGACGCGGCAGTGGGTTCCGCCGAGCTCAAGGCCGAGGTCCGCGGCGTCGCGGAGGATGCGGCGGAGAAGGTCTTCAGCTACTCCCACACGACGCTGACGGCCGACAAGGCAGCGGCCCGCGAGCTCCTGACCGGCGAGATGCTCGAGCAGTACGACGACACCATGGCCGGGGTCGTCGGCACCAGTCTGGCCAACGAGACCGTGGTGTCGGCCACCGTGCTCGGCTCTGCCCTGATCTCGGTCAAGGGCGACGACGCCAAGGTGCTCGTCTTCGTCAACCAGCGGACGAAGGGCACGAACCTGGACCGGCCGTTGCTCGACCTCGACCGGGTGGTGGTGACCATGACCGGTGGGCCCGGGAGAGTGGAAGGTCAGCGAGCTCGACGCCCTGTGACCATTGCTGTGCAGGCGTCCAGCGGCAAGGATCACTGTCGTGGACGAGGCGACGACCGACCTGCTGATCATCGGGGCTGGCCCGACCGGGCTGTACTCCGCCTACTACGCGGGCTTCCGTGGACTGAGGGTCGCCCTGGTCGACTCGCTGCCCGAGCTCGGCGGGCAGATCACGGCGATGTATCCGGAGAAGGCGATCCTGGACGTCGCCGGGCTTCCCGTCGGTCAAGGGTCGTGACCTCGTGGAGGGACTGGTCGCCCAGGCGGCCACGGCCAAGCCGGACTACTTCCTCGAGCGCACCGCCCGCGGCCTCGAGCACCGCGACGACGACGTCGTGGTCACCCTCGACGACGGCACCCGCATCGTCGCCGGTGCGGTGCTGATCACCGCAGGGATCGGCAAGTTCAGCCCACGGCCGCTGCCGGCCGGCGACGGCTGGGTGGGCCGCGGCATGGAGTTCTTCGTGCCCAGCTTCGCGCCGTACGCCGGCAAGGACGTGGTCATCGTCGGCGGCGGGGACAGCGCCTTCGACTGGGCCCAGCACCTCGAGCCGATGGCGAGCTCGGTGACGCTGGTGCACCGCCGCGACGCGTTCCGCGCCCACCAGCGCACGGTCGACGCGGTGACCGACTCCGGCGTCGAGATCATCACGAAGGCACAGGTCACCGCGCTCCGCGGGGACAGCCGTCCTCGAAGAGGTCGAGATCACCGTGGACGGGGAGGAGCCGCAGACCGCGACCCGCCCAGGCGGTCGTGGCCGCGCTCGGCTTCATCGCCGACCTCGGCACGATCCAGGAGTGGGGCCTGGTGACCCAGAAGCGGCACGTGGTCGTCGACTCGGCGATGCGCACCAACCTCCCGCGCGTCTTCGCCGCCGGCGACATCACGGACTATCCCGGGAAGGTGCGGTTGATCGCCGTCGGTTTCGGCGAGGCCGCGACCGCGGTCAACAACGCCGCGGTGGCGATCGACCCGTCCGCCCATGTCTTCCCCGGCCACTCGAGCGAGGCGTAGGCGTCCTACTGGGGCACCCACGTTCCGCTGAGGGGGTCGAGCCAGTCCGCGAGTCCCGCGCTGGTCCCGTCACGGCGGGTGCCGGCACCCGGGCGGCGACCCTGACCTGGTCGGGTGGCCGAGGGCGTCACCGTGCGCATCCGCACGTGCTCCCGGTCGCGGACGAGAGGCCGAGCCGCTGCGGTACGAGCCGTGCCACGAGCCGTCGCCCACGCGGTCTGCGAAGCCGTGGTCGCGACCAGCGGGCAGTCATGCCGCCGACGTAGCGCCCGCGAAGACGTACTCGCCGGCGTCGAGGCGCGTCGAGGCAGCGGCCTCCGTTCGCGCCGGTCGGAGGCGGCGTCCGCGCCAGGGTCTGAGTGACCGATGTCTCGGCGCCGTGTCGACGAAGACCGGCGCGGTCTTCGAGCACGAGTTCCGGTGGTCGCAGGTTCATGAACCGCTGCGCCCGGTCCGCCCTGACCGGCCAGTAGGCATAATGGGTGGCTCATCGAGCGCCACGAAAGGCGACCACGTGCGTATTGCCATGCTGTCGTACCGCAGCAAGCCCCACTGTGGCGGTCAGGGCGTCTACATCCGGCACCTCAGCCGCGAGCTCGTGCGACCTCGGGCACGAGGTCGAGGTGTTCTCCGGGCAGCCCTATCCCGAGCTCGACGAGGGCGTGCACCTGACCAAGGTGCCCAGCCTCGACCTCTACCGCGAGCCCGACCCGTTCCGGGTCCCGCACGTGCGCGAGTTCCGTGACCGGATCGACGTCGAGGAGTTCCTCACCATGTGCACGGCCGGGTTCCCCGAGCCGAAGACCTTCAGCTCGCGCATCGCGCGGCTGATGAAGGACCGCGCGGGCGACTTCGACATCGCCCACGACAACCAGGTGCTCGGCACCGGGATCATGGAGCTGGAGACCTACGGCCTGCCCGTGATCGCCACCATCCACCACCCGATCACCATGGATCGCGAGATCGACCTGCAGACCGCGCCCGGCTGGCGCAAGCGGATGACGCTGCGCCGGTGGTACGGCTTCCTGCGCATGCAGACCAGGGTGGCCCGGCGGCTGCGCAAGGTGCTGGTGCCCGTCGGAGTCCTCGCGCCGCGACGTCGCCCGCGACTTCGGTGTGGATCCGGCCCGCATCCAGACGATCCTGCTGGGCGTCGATGACGTCTTCGCGCCGCCGACGGCCCCTCGCGTCCCGGGCCGCATCCTCGCCATGGCCAGCGCCGACGCGCCCATGAAGGGGATCGCGACCCTGCTCGAGGCCTTCGCCAAGCTCAGCGTCGAGCGTGACATGTCGCTGGTGCTGGTGACGCGCCCCGAGGCCGGTGGTCGAACCGAGCAGCTCATCGACAGCCTCGGCATCAACGACCTGGTGACCTTCGTCAGCGGCGTCAGCGACGAGGAGCTCGTCGCGGTGATGGGTTCCGCCGAGGTGGCCTGCGTGCCGTCGCTCTACGAAGGCTTCTCGCTGCCGACCGCCGAGCTGATGGCGTGTGCGACGCCGCTGGTGGTCTCCCGCGCCGGGGCGATCCCCGAGGTCGTCGGCCCGGACGGCGAGTGCGCCGACCTGGTCACGCCCGGCGACGTCGGCGAGCTGCGAGGCCGCGCTGGCGGCGCTGCTCGACGACCCGGAGCGTCGTACGACGATGGGCGCGGGCCGGTCGGGCGCGCGTCCAGGAGCTGTTCAGCTGGCGGGCCGTGGCCGAGGCCACCGCCGCCGCCTACGAGGAGACCATCGCCGCCTTCCAGCAGGAGCAGGACCGGCGAGAGCAGGAGGAGACCCACCGTGCTGACCGTTGACTTCGACCGACTCGGGCTCCGCCCGGGCGAGCGCGTGCTCGACATGGGCTGCGGCGCCGGTCGGCACGCCTTCGAGATGTACAAGCGCGGCGCCGACGTCGTCGCCTTCGACCAGGACCCCGACGAGCTGTCGACCGTGCGCGAGTGGTTCGCCGCGATGCGCGACGCCGGGGAGGTCCCGGCGGGCGCCGAGGCTGACGTGAAGGAGGGTGACGCGCTGGCGCTGCCCTTCGCCGACGGTGAGTTCGACCGGATCGTGGCGGCCGAGGTGCTCGAGCACATCCACGCCGACGTCGACGCGATCAAGGAGCTGGTCCGGGTGCTGCGCCCCGGCGGCACCCTGGCGATCTCCGTGCCGCGCTGGCTCCCCGAGATCGTGAACTGGAAGCTGTCCGACGACTACCACAACGCCGAGGGCGGCCACATCCGCATCTACACGGCGGAGGAGCTGGTCGACAAGGTCACCAAGGCGGGCCGCTTCAACGACGGCACGCCCGGCGATGCGATGGTGTTCACCGGCAAGGACCACGCCCACGGCCTGCACACGCCCTACTGGTGGATCAAGTGCGCGGTGGGCGTCACCAACGACGACCACCCCCTCGCCAAGGCGTACCACAAGCTGCTGGTCTGGGAGATCATGAAGAACCCCAGGGCGCTCCAGCTGGCCGGCAAGGTGCTGGACCCGATGATCGGCAAGAGCATGGTCCTCTACTTCGTGAAGCCCGAGCCCTCACAGTGATCCTGACCCGGGCCGAGGTCGAGCAGACGGCGGCCTCGATCGTCGCGATGCAGGAGTCCTCGGGGGCGATCCCGTGGACCTTCGGTGAGCACACGGACGTCTGGAACCACGTCGAGTCGGCCATGGCGCTGATGGTCGGTGGCCGGCGTGACGCCGCGGAGCGGGCCTACGAGTGGGTGCGGACGACCCAGCGCCACGACGGGTCCTGGCCGCTGAAGATCGTCGCCGGCGAGGTCGAGGACCACTCGGGTGAGACCAACATGTCGGCCTACGTCGCGGTGGGCGTGTGGCACCACTGGCTCGTCACGGGCGACCACGCCTTCGTCCGTCACATGTGGCCGACCGTCCGTCGGGCCCTCGACTTCGTGGTCTCCATGCAGCTGACGTGGGGTGGCGTCGCGTGGTCGCAGGAGTGGCACGACGGGGTGCCGTCGATCGTCAACGAGGACGCCCTCCTGGCCGGCTCGTCCAGCATCTACCAGAGCCTGCGCGCCGGCATGGCGATCGCGGACCTGGTCGGGGAGCAGCAGCCCGACTGGGAGCTCGCCGGTGGACGCCTCGGACACGCGCTGCGCGAGCACCGCGACCGGTTCCTCGACAAGTCCGAGTTCTCGATGGACTGGTACTACCCCGTCCTCGGGGGCGCCGTCCGTGGTGAGGCCGCCCGCGAGCTGATCGACGCGCGCTGGGACACGTTCGTCGAGCCGGGCATCGGGATCCGCTGCGTCTCCACCAATCCGTGGGCGACCGGCGCGGAGACCTGTGAGCTGGTCATGGCCCTCGACGCCATCGGTGACCGCGTCCGTGCCCTGCGCCTGCTCGCCGACGTCCAGCACCTGCGCACCGGGGACGGGTCCTACTGGACCGGCTACGTCTGGCCGGACGGGGTCAACTGGCCGGCCGAGCACACGACGTACACCGCGGCCGCGGTCATCCTGGCCGTCGACGCCCTCTCGGACGGCAGCGGCGGCGCCGGCATCATGCGGGGCACCTCCCTGGCGCCCGACTTCGCGGAGATCGGCCTGGAGTGCGGCTGCCCGTCAGCCGAGCGGGTCGCCGGCATCGCCGGACGTACGACGTAGCACCCGCATCGAGCCCACCGCGTCCACCTCGGTGAAGGCGCCGCTCGCCAGGGCAGGGAGATAGATGTCCTCGTACGGCGGCCGGCCACCGTCGGCAGGGTCGGGGAACACGTCGTGGATGACGAGCACACCTCCCCCCACCACGTGATGCGCCCAGCCGCGGAAGTCGGCGCGCGCCGGCTCCACCCCGTGACCGCCGTCGATGAAGAGCAGGGACAGGGGCGTACGCCACCAGCGGCTGACCGTCGTCGACTGCCCGACGATCGCGACGACGTGGTCCTCGAGCCCGGCTGCGGCGATCGTGCGCCGGAAGACCGGCAGGGTGTCCATGCGGCCGAGGTCGACGTCGACCAGGTCCGGGTCGTGGTGCTCCCACCCGGCCTGGTTCTCCTCCGAGCCGCGGTGGTGGTCGACGGTGAAGACCGTGCCGCCGACCTCGCGCGCGGCACCCCCGAGCCAGATCGCCGACTTCCCGCAGTAGGTGCCGACCTCCAGGGCAGGTCCGTGCGGCAGCCGCTCCCGGGCCCAGCGGTGGAGCAGGTCGCCCTCGTCCTCGGGCATGAATCCCGTGGCAGCCCGCGCGTGCGCGAGCAGGTCGGCGGGAAGCGCCGCGCTCATGCGCTGTCGTCGAGCTCTTCGGGGTCGACCCCGCTGTCGGCCTCGAGCCCGTGGCGCCAGGTGTTCCAGTGCCAGTTGAGGTAGCGGTCGACCGCGCGCACCGCGTGGGCACTGCGGATCGAGTGGAAGACGTCGAACGCGTGCTGGGCGCCGGGCAGCTCGGCGTAGACGACCGACTTCTTCGACGTACGACGCAGCTCGGCGACGAAGAGCCGCGCCTGGTCGACCGACACGAGCGAGTCGAGCTCACCGTGGAGGACGAAGAAGTCCGGGGCGTCGGGGGTGATGCGCAGGATGGGGGAGGCCGCCTCGTAGAGGTCGGGCGAGTCCTGCCAGGTCGACTGCATGACGCGAGGGCCGAGGAAGGTGTCGCGCATCTCGGTCGCGTTGCGCAGTCCGGTCGAGCCCGCGAAGTCGTAGACGCCGTAGAACGGCACGGCGGCCTGCACGGAGGTGTCGGCTTCCTCGAAGCCAGGCTGGAAGTCGGGGTCCCCGGGAGTGAGGGCAGCCAGGGCCGCCAGGTGACCGCCCGCCGAGCCACCCGTGATGACGACGTAGTCGGGGTCGCCGCCGTAGTCGGCGACGTGCTCCTTGATCCAGGCAATCGCGCGCTTGACGTCGACGATGTGGGCCGGCCAGCCGTCGCGGGGCGCGAGGCGGTAGTTGATCGCCACGCACACCCACCCCTGGGCCGCCATCTGGTTCATCAGCGGACGACCCTGGTGGTGCTTCTCGCCGACCGACCAGGCGCCACCGTGGACCTGCAGCAGCACGGGAGCGTCCGCGATCGCGTCCTCGCCGGCCGGGAGGTAGATGTCGAGGTGGCCGCGCTTGCCGGCCTCGGAGTAGGGCAGGTCCTTGATGACCCGCACGCCGTCGTGGGTGAAGTTGAAGGGCCGCGCCAGGTGCCGCCACGGGGTCGCGAGCTCGGCCGGCGTGGGTGGGGCGTCGAGCTGCTCGACGTAGTCGATGCCCAGCCCGTCCACGAGCGCGTCCTCCAGGCGCTCACGGGACTGCTGGCTCCGCCGGATCACCTGGGCCAGGCCGAGGGCGCTCGCCCCGGCGAGGGCCAGGCCGGCCTTGGCTGCAAGGCCGCTGCGCCTCCCCCTGGTCAGGTGGGTGGCGGCGTCGAGGGCGGTGAGCGCGAGCAGCTGGGGAGCGTTCTCACCGACCAGCCAGCCGGCGGCGAAGGCGGGCACTCCGGATCGACCGCGGCGCGGTGGACGCAGGACGTTGGCGGTGAGGGCGGCAATGACCGTCTGGCGACTCAGGAAGCTCACGGGTGCCAATCTACTGGTCGGTCACGTGGCTGCCGAAGGCTGCTCGCGCGACGGTTCAGGCGCGCAGGTTCTCCGCGAGGAAGTCGAGCACCGCGTCCACCCCGGCCTGCTGCCGGTGGGTGGTCACCGTCGAGTGCCCACGTGCCGTCGAACTCGACGCGGACGAAGGCCTCGCCGAGCTCGGTGGTCAGGGTCTCGAAGCGCCTCCCGACCGCCGGGTCCTTGCGATAGCGCAGGCCGAGCACCTGCTGCCCGGACGCGCAGCGTCCCTTGACGATGTCGAGGTCGCCGGGGGAGAGGTTGAGGTCGCGCGCACGAGCGGACCCGATCGCGAAGGGAGCGCTCGGCTGGCACAGCACCGGTGCGACCACGGCTGTGTCCACCATCATCGCCGAGTGCGAATCCGCCCGTGAAGCACATCCCGAGAGCCCCGACCCCGGGGCCGCCGAGCTCGGCGTGGAGGTCGCGGGCGAGGGAGCGCAGCCACCCCGCGACGGGGGTCGTCTCACCGGTCCGCAGCGTGGTGAACTCCTTGCTGACGCACACCTGCCGCAGTGCCCTCGCGGTCGACAGACCGGTCATCTCCGCGCCGTCGGTGCCGAAGAGGCTGGGCATCACCACCGTGTAGCCGGCGTCGACCACCTCCTCCCCGAAGGCCGCGACCTCGGGCGTGATTCCGGGGATCTCGTGGATGACGATGACGCCCGGGCCACTTCCCCGCCGGTACGTCGGGTGGCTGACACCGTCGAAGGTGTGCGTGCCCTGGGCCCAGTCGTCGGGGAAGGTCATGAGCGCAGTGTGCCGGACCGGCGCCCGTTCCGGTGGCAGCCGGCCACGGCAGGAACCTCTATCGCATTCCTGACCGAGCGGTTAGGTTCTGCGGACCACACCCACCACAGACAGGTGATTCTCGGATGCGCCACTCTCGATCCCTTCGTGCGGTCGTCACGACCGGCAGCCTGGCCCTCGTCGCCGGGATGCTGGCGGCCACCGCCGCCGTACCCGCCTCAGCGCTCGCACCCGCCGCGGACAGGGCCTCGGCGTGCGTCGACGGCCACGAGCCTGCGACCGCCAACGCCCGCGTCCGCCAGGGGGCCAAGCAGAACGAGCCCAAGCCGTTCGAGGGCACGGGCGACGCCTACCGCACGCTCGACAACGCCGCGACCCTCGCTGCGGGCGAGGTGGACATCCCGACCTGGTTCCACATCGTCACCCCGACGACTGCCACCCAGGCCGACCGCGACCGGCTGACGCAGCTCGCGACCTCCCAGCTGGCCGTGCTCAACGAGGCGTACGACGGTCGCACCGGGGCCGAGGCGTCCGCGGCGACTCCTTTCAACTTCACGCTGGCCGGCTTCACCTACCCCGTCAACGACGCGTGGTACACCGTGACCCCCGGCGGCGTCGAGAGGCAGATGAAGGCCGCCACGCGAGTCGGTGGCAAGAACACCCTCAACGTCTGGACCGCCAACATCGGCGACGACCTCCTGGGGTGGGCCACGTTCCCGACCAGGAAGCTCAGCACCAACGACGGCGTGGTCATCCTCGACGAGTCGATGCCCGGCGGCACCGCGGGCAAGTACGCCCTGGGTGACACCCTCACCCACGAGGTCGGCCACTGGCTGGCGCTCTACCACACGTTCCAGGGCGGCTGCAAGGGTCAGGGCGACCAGGTGGCCGACACCGCGCCCGAGGCCGGACCGCAGTTCAACTGCCCCATCGGGGCCGACAGCTGCACCTCGCCCGGAGCGGACCCGATCCACAACTACATGGACTACACGCAGGACTCCTGCATGTACGAGTTCACCGCCGGCCAGGTCGCGCGCATGAGTGACGCCTGGAACCAGTACCGCGCCGGCTGAGCCCTAGAACGTGTAGCCGAAGGCCTCGAGGTCGGCGGCGTACACCGCGGCGACCTTGTCGCGCGCAGCGTCGGAGTAGTAGTCGCGATAGCTGCCGTGCGGCGACTTGTTGCGGTGCGGCGTCGGGGTCGGGCTGCCGCCGAGGCGGCGCTCGACCTCCTCGAGGTCCTCGGCGAAGGTCTCGGTGCGGCCGACGAAGTCGACCTCGCGGTCGAAGGCCGGGGCTCGCAGGTAGTCGACCTGCGGTCGACCGACCCGGGGCAGCTCCTCGGTGCCGCGCAGCACGAAGGCTTCGAAGTCGTCGTACGCCGCTGCCGCGCGCCACATGTCGTTGCCGCGCATCTTCTCCGCCTCGGTGCCCTGCGGCTTGCCGCTGGACGGCCCCCACTCGCGGTCCCAGTCCTGGATCATCGACCACCACGAGACCATCCGTGCCCACGGGTTGCGCACGAAGGCGAACGACCAGTAGTCGATCGTGTGCGGCTCCGCGCGCAGGATCCGCTCGTACGGCGCGTGCCGGCCCAGCGGGGGAGAGACGTCCGGGGCCTTGGTGCGTGCGTCGGGACAGCAGCGGTTGAAGGTCACCCCCACCGACACCCCACCGGTCTTCGGGACGTGGACGAACAGCGCCCGCCGGGAGTCGGAGATCAGCACGCGGGCGAGGCTACGGGATGATGGGTGCGTGATGACGTTCCTCGAGCAGGGCTTCGTGCTGCTCGCGCTGCCCAAGACGGCCAGCACGTCGCTGGAGCGGACGCTGTCGCCGTACGCCACCGAGGTGATCGGCAGTCCGCCCGCCCGCAAGCACATGCCCGCTCGTGGCTTCCTCCTCACGATGGCACCCGGGCTGGCCGCGCAGGGACACCTGCGCGAGTCCTACGAGATCGTCACGATGTTCCGCGAGCCGATCGCCTGGCTGGAGTCGTGGTGGCGCTATCGCGCCCGGGACGACAGCCGCCAGTCGACGGCCGACATGTCCTTCGAGGACTTCGTCCGCAGCTATCTCGCCAAGGACGACGCGGCGCCCACGCCCAACGGGCGCCCGGCGCGCTTCCTCAACGCCCGGGGTGTGGTCGCCGTCGACCGCATCTTCAGCATCGAGCGGCCAGAGGTGTGGTCGGCGTGGTTCAGCGAACGGATCGGCAGGCCTCTCGACTTCGAGCGCCGCAACGCCTCGGCCGGCGGCGTACGCGGTGAGCTGGGCGAGGAGACGGCTGCGGCGCTGCGGCGGCACTTCACGCCGGAGTACGACGTGTGGCGCCGGCTCGCGGACAGCGGCCAGTGGAGCGGTGCGCGCGGCACGAGGCTCGCGAAGGCCGGGTAGGCGTCAGTAGGTGTAGCCGAAGAGCTCGATGTCCTCGGCGTAGACCTCGGCGACCCGCTGGCGGGTCTCCTCGGTGAAGTAGTCGTGGTAGGTGCCGTGCCGCGACTTGTTCTTGTGCGGCGGCACCGACGGCTCGAGGCCGAGCTGGATCTGCACCTTCTGCAGGTCCTCCGCGAAGTTCTCGGTGCGGCCGACGAAGTCGACCTCACGGTCGAGCTTGGGTGCCCGGAGGTAGTAGATCTGGGGGGTGCCGACGCGGGGGAGCTCCTCGGTGCCGCGCATGACGAACTCGTCGAAGCCCGAGTAGGCGGCCGCGGCCCGCCACATGGCGTTGCCGTCGCGCATCGAGCCGTGCCTGACGTCCTGCGGCTTGCCGCTGGCCGGTCCGTGACGCCGGTCCCAGGCGGAGATCATGGAGTACCACGAGACCATCCGGGCCCACGGGTTGCGCACGAAGCCGAAGGACCAGTAGTCGATGACCTGCGGCTCGTGCTTGAGGATCTTGCGGAGCGAGGCGTGCCGGCCCAGGGCGGGTCGCGCCTTGCGGGCGTCGCTGCAGGCTGCCTTCACAGTCTCCTCGACGGACACGCCACCGGTCTTGGGGACATGGACGAAGAGCACCTGTCGCGAGTCGGAGATGAGCACGCGCCGAGGCTATCCCACCGGGGAGGCCGTCCGAACCCGCCTCGTCCGGGGGTTGAGCGCCTCACCTAGGCTCCTCTGGTGAACCGATTCCACGCGCGCAACCGGTCCGCCGCCACCCTTGCGGCGACCGAGGACCAGGTCTGGGACATCCTCGTCGATCCCGACCTTCTCGTCCGCTTCACGCCCAACCTCAAGCGGATCGACGTCGACGGTGATCGCTGGACGTGGCACCTCACGCGTCTTCCGGTCCTCAGCGCTGCGATCGAGCCGTCGTTCACCGAGGTGATGGAGTTCGACAAGCCCCACCGCATCGGCTTCCGCCACGACGAGACCCGCACCGACGAGCACGCCGGCGTCGACGGGGAGTACCTCATCCGACCGGTGTCGGAGGGGACCGAGGTCTCCATCGACATCGGCATCTGGGCCGACCTGCCCCTGCCGCGCCTCGCCCGCCCTGCGGTGGAGCGCGTGATGAGCACCATCGTGGCCGGCATGGGCTACCGCTTCGGCCAACACGTACGACGCCACATCCGCGAGTCCGTGCCCGGACAGAAGGGCTGAGGAGTGCGCGTCCTCGTCCTCGGAGCGACCGGCTACGTCGGCTCGCGGCTCGTGCCGGCCCTGCTCGACGCGGACCTCGACGTCCGTGCCGCCTCGTCGTCGGCGCCCGACCCCGAACGCTTCAGCTGGGGTCGCGACGTGGAGTGGGCGCGGTGCGACGTCACCTCAGCCGAAGCGGTGAGCGATGCGCTGGACGACGTCGACGCCGTCGTCTACCTCGTGCACTCCCTGTCCGGTCCCGGCTTCGCGGGCCGCGACCTGATGGGGGCCCAGGTCGTGCGTGACGCGGTCGACGCGTCCACGGTCGAACGCGTGGTCTACCTCTCCGGCCTGGTCCCCGACGTGCCCCGCGACCAGCTGTCCGCACACATCGACTCCCGGCTCGAGGTGGAGGAGGAGCTCCTGCAAGCGCGCTGCTCGACGGTCGCGCTGCGGGCCGGGGTGCTCGTCGGTGCCGGCTCCACCTCGTGGGAGGTCATCCGCCAGCTGGCGTCCCTGCTGGTCGTGCAGCCGGTCCCGACCTGGCTGCGCAGCTCGGTGCAGCCGGTCGCCGTCAGCGACGCCGTACGCGCCCTGGTCGAGGCGGTCACCTCCTCCGACCTCGAGGGAGCCGTCGACGTCGGCGGTCCCGAGGTCCTTCCCTACCCGCGCCTCCTCGGGCTGGCCTCGCGTGCGGAGCGCCTCCTGCGCGTGCGGGTGCCCGTGCCCGTCGTCGTGACCCCGACGCCTCTCGTCGCCGTGGCCGTCGCCGCGTTGGTGCAGGCGCCCTTCCGCACCGTCGTCGCGCTCGTCCACTCGCTGCGCGAGGACATGGTCTGCCGCCCCGGACACACCTGGGTCCCCGCCGACGGCGAGCCGCTGCTGTCGATGGCCGACGCCGTACGCCGTACGCGCGCGCCGCAGGGCGAATGGCCAGAGGCCGGTCTGCCCAGCGACCCCGACTGGACGCGTCAGCGCGCCCCGATCCTCGACGCGCTCCGGGCGCCTCGCACGTGGCGTGCGGGAGCGAGCCTGGCCCGGCACCGGGTGCGTGGCGCAATAGGGTGACGCGACCCCAGCGGGTGGAGCGATGAGCCCGGGCGCTGAGGCTGGATCAGGGCTAGGGTCCACGTGCATGGACATGCTGAGGGGCGCACAGATCGCCGAGGCCAACCTGACCGACTGGCGCAAGCTCGCCCAGGGACTCCACGCCCGGTATGTGGTCGAGGACTTCGGCGCCGGCGCACGGTTCGTCGCCGCGATGGGCGAGGCGGGCGACGTGCTCGGCCACCATCCGCGTGTGTCGATCGGCGCTGGGTACGTCGACCTCAAGCTGGTGACCGACGACGCCATCTATCGCGACGACGAGGGCACCGAACACGTCGTCGAATGGGTGACCCAGCAGGACGTCGACCTCGCGCGACGGATCACCGAGATCGCCGCCGACCACCAGCTCAGCGCCGACCCGGCCTCGGTCAGCCACATCGAGCTCGGCCTCGACACGGCGCACTCTGCGACCATCGCCCCGGTCTGGGCCGTCCTGCTGACCGGGAGCGCTGAGGCCCAGGGCCGGGGGACCCCCAGCGACGAGATCCGGGACGCCACGGCACGGGTGCCGAACCTGTGGTTCGGGGACGCCGACGAGCAGGAGAGCCCACGTCAGCGGTTCCACCTCGAGGTCTATGTGGCGCCCGAAGTGGTCGAGCAACGGATCGCCGCCGCCGTCGCCGCGGGTGGGACCGTCGTCGATGACAGCAACGCGCCATCGCTCACCGTGATCGCCGACCAGGACGGCAACAGGGGAATCGTCTGCGCCGATCTGTCCGCTGCGAAGTCAACACATGGCTGACCTCGGATACGACGCCGACTTCCTTCAGACCACCCTGGCGCCCCCACAAGCACCCGATGATGGGACGGAACCCGAGCCCGGAGCCGCGGAGCTCGACTACACGCACTTCACCCTCCGCATGCATCCCATCCGTCGGCTCGCCTGGTGGGTTGCATGGAACATCGACGGCCTCCGGCTCTTCCCGAGCGACGACATCAGCCGGTCGGGCCAGACCTTCCGGGCCGACCCGCGAATCCCCGAGACCGCCCAGACCGTGAACGACGTGTACGAGGACAACGAGCTCGACCGCGGCCACATCGCCCGCAGGTCAGACCTCCTGTGGGGCACTCTCGCCGAAGCGCGAGCGGCCAACACCGACTCGTTCTTCTTCACCAACATCACTCCCCAGCACCAGGACTTCAACCAGTCCGGCCGTGGCGGCACCTGGGGGTTGCTGGAGAACGCCGTTCTCGCCCAGGAAGGGCTCGAGGATCGGCGCCTCGCCCTCTTTGCCGGCCCTGTCCTCGCCGACGACGATCCTCCTTACCGCGACGTCGTCCAACTTCCCCGCGAGCACTGGAAGGTGGTGGTGTATCGGATGGAAGAGCGGTTGAGCTTCAAGTGCTTCGTGCTCTCGCAGGACCTCGACCGCCTGGAGGAGCGGGTGTTCCCAGACTTCCTGGACGACTTCGACACCTACCTCGTCCCCCTCGACTTCCTCGAAGGGCGCACCGGGCTGGCCTTTCCGAGCCTGCGCGACGCGGCCACGCCCGCCGAGCTCCGAGATCCTGCCGGGCCTGTCCTGGTGTCGGATGCCGCGCAGGTGAGGTGGTAGCCCACCACAGCACGATCCCGACACTGACGAACGACGCCAGGGACGATGCGCCTACCTAGATCAGGTCGAGGAACCCGGCCGGCGCCGAGCTGCAGCGCAGACCGGCCGGGACGGCCCACCACTCGTCCGGTCGATCGACGACCCGGGCGTCCAGCCCGTCGTCGGTGACCCGCGCCAGGCGCAGCAGGAACGCTGCGATGCCCGCGGCGCCTTGCATCCACGACGTGCCCGGCGGAAGCAGCGGCGGGTCCTGGCGGTGCTCGACGAACCTCCAGAACGCCCGGTCCTCGACCCTGATCGAGCGCTCCACCAGCGCGTCGCCCATCACCCGGGCCGCGGCCAGCAGCTCGCCCGCCTCAGCAGCGTCCGCCGCGTCCTGCGCCCCGTCGAGGAGCACATCGCCGACACCGGCCGTGCCGCAGCACCGACCGTCGTTGTCCCAGAAGCCCGGGCGGAGCCGTTGCGGGACACCCGAGTCGAGGACGGACCGGAAGCACCGCCGACGCAGGTCGTGCACCCCGAGGCCACCCACCTCGGTGACACCGGCGTGCGCGAGCGCCGCGAAGAGGTGGGACGTTCCTGTCGGCCCGTGGCACCAGGAATAGGTGATCGGCTCGACGTCCCGCTTGGACGGAGGGATGGTGTGCGGGACGACGAAACCTCCGTCGTCCAACGTCCCGACGGCGAGCAGGTGCTGCGCCCCCAGCACGGCCGCGTCCACCAGGTCGGGTCGCCCGTAGGTCGCACCCGCAACGGCCAGCGCACTGGCGACGCCGGCCGTGCCGTGCGAGTAGTTCGGTCCTCGTGAGGGCGCTCCTGGCCACGACCCCCAGTCCAGCCCCGCCGGCGTGCGGTCCGCCGCCTTGAGCAACGCCTCGCACCCGGTGAGCGCGATGGGCTCCGCCTCTTCGCCGCCCACCCAGGTCGCCGCCATCACCACCCCGGCGGTGCCCATGACCACGTCGGTCAAGCACTGAGCCGGTACGTCTCCCACGAACGTCGTCACCCAGCCGTCGGGGGTCATCAGCTCCGCCAACCGGTGCAGGACGACAGGGACGTGCGCCGGCGCAAGCATCCGCAGGGCCGTCGCGTCACCAGCCAGCCCGTCGTACAGCGACGCCTCGGTCCTCGTCACCGCCATGGCCGAGAGCCGCTCGGCGATCCGCATGGCGAGTCGCCTCTCGGCGTCGGTCAGCGGGCGGGAATGGGCGATCTCTGCCAGCACCGGGGCAAGCCCGGCGATCCCGGCATACAGGCAGTCGCGGTCCTCCGCCGGCCCCGCATCCTCCCAACCGTCGGTCACCGACTCGGGGAGCCACGGCCCCTCGACCTCACGGACGTGGTCAAGGACCCACACCCAAGCAGCCTCGGCGACCTCTCGGTACGGGTCCGTCGTCACCACGCTCAGGCTACTCGTGAGCCGACTCCTCTCGGGCAGACTGCATGGCATGGACGCCATGGTGCTCACAGGTTGCGATCCTCTCGCCCACAACGGTTCGTGGAGGTGAGTGCCGTGTCGCATCGGCGTTCCGACGGCTCTGTCGACGCACCACTTTCCCGCGGCTGCTACGCGGCGCTGGAGGAGTGCACCTATCTGAATCAGGCATCACTCGGCCTGGTCCCACGAGCATCGATCGACGCGATGACGACCTTCCTGACCGACGTCGGTCAGCATGGCAACGTACGGCTGTCCGACCAGGCCGAGACGCGGGTGCTCGACCGCGTGCGCGAGTCGGCCGCAGAGCTGCTTGATGCCCCCGTCCGGTCGATCGCCGTGCTCGGCGGTGCGAGCGAGGGCCTCGGGCAGATTGCCGCCGCCCTGGCAGCCGGGCTGGCCGCGGACGCGCCCGAGGTCCTGCTGGTCTCGACTGACTTCCCAAGCGTGACCTACCCGTGGCTGGCAGCCAGCCGCCGCACCACCTCCGCCGCCGCGCCCGTGCTGTGCTGGGTTGAGGACGAGCCCGGCAGCGACCTGACTGACCAGCTCCTCAGCGCTATCACCGAACGAACCGGCGTGGTGTGCGTGAGTGCTGTGCAGTATTCGACGGGCACCATGGTGGACATGCGAGCCGTGACTGCTGCGGCGCACGCGGTCGGCGCCCGGGTCGTTGCGGACGTGACACAGCTCGCGGGTGCAGCCCCGGTGAGCATGCGACTCTGGGGGGTCGATGCACTGGTGTGCAGCGGATACAAGTGGCTGTCCGCCCATGGGGGCGTGGCACTCGCCGCCTTCAACGACGAGATGAGCTCCGTGGTCCCCCCGCTGGTCGGTTGGATGGGGGCCGAGGATCCTTTCGACTTCTCAGCCACCGATCTCCGACTGGCCGATGGCGCCCGTCGCTACGAGCTCTCCACCATCTCCTACGCCTCCGCCGTCGGGTTGCAGCACTCCCTGGACCTGCTGACCGGGACCGGTATTGAGGTGCTGGCGAGTCACTCTCGCGACCTGGCCCACGAACTGGTCGACCTGGTGGCGTCTGCTGGGTGGCGTCCGTTCCGTCCTCTGCACGACACCGCAGCGAGCCATCACATCGTCTCGTTGCGTCATCGGCACGCGTCAGGCTCCGAGGTGCAGGCCGCCCTGGCCAGAGATCACGGTGTCTTCACGAGCTCTCGTATCGGCGGCATCCGGGTGTCCCTGCACGGCTACAACACCAGCGCCGACCTACGGATGCTTGCCGACGCTCTCACCGCACTCACGCGTTGAACCGGACCGGGCCGACGCTCGTCGGCGCATGGACGCGACCGGGTCGAGGGGGGTTCAGGTGGACCGCTCGAAGGTGACGAGCAGCCCCTCAACTCCTCCCGGACCAACCCTGCCCTTGATCTCGGCGGCGGTGATTGCTCTCAACTGCCACCCCTGTCGGGCGTGCTCGTTGAGAAGGCTCTCGAGCTTGTCACCTGACATCTTGCCGCCGAGCATCTTCTCCCGGATCTCGACTACCTTGTATTCGTATGCCATGAACCGCAGCGTAGCCCCGGCACAACCCGCCCGCGTCGCCGCCGCGGCGCGGCTGCCGTAGGGTTGCGGCGTGCCTGACACGCCGGATCACCCCATCGCGTACACCGCGCTCCAGGCCGGCACGCCGGTCCAGACGAGCGACGGACACGCCTTCGCCACGGTCCAAGCCGTGCTGGTCGACGAGAAGGTCTCGGTGTTCGACGGCATCGTCGTCCAGACATCGGAAGGTACCCGGTTCGTCGACGCGAACCAGGTCGGATCGATCTACACCACGTACGTCCGCACGACTCTCACCGCGGAGCAGATCGCGAACCTCCAGCCGCCCGCTGCGTCGACGCTGGTCGACATCAAGCCTGCGAGGTCGATCGGCGACCGGGTGGGCCGTCTGTTCGGTCGGGGGAAGCGGTAGTACCCGCGCGCCCATTGTCTACCCGCTGGGTAGGGTTCACGCGTGGCTGGGGATCTGTTGTTGGGCTTCGCTGCGGGAATCGTGATCGCGACAGTCACGGCGCCAGTTGGTGTGTCGGGGGCCGTCTTCCTGCTGCCGGTGCAGCTGACCATGCTCGGTGTTCCCAACCCAGCCGTCACGCCTACGAACCTCCTGTACAACGTGATCGCGGGACCGGGCGCGCTGCTGCGGTATCGCCGTAGCGGCCACTTGCGCGGGCCACTTGCTCGGCTGCTACTGCTCGGGACCATCCCCGGCGTCGTTCTCGGGGCAGTGATCCGCGTGTTCGTGCTCCCGGGCCCCCAGGCATTCCGGGTCGTAGCCGGACTGACCCTTCTGGCCCTCGGCTTGTGGCTCATCAAGCGGACCGTCGCACCATCGCCGGGTCGGACTCTCACACGTCGCTCCATGGGAGCGTTGGCACTCTGTGTCGGCGTGGTCGGCGGCGTCTACGGGATCGGCGGCGGCTCTCTGCTCAGCCCTGTGCTGGTCGGCTCGGGCATGACGCTCGCCGTCGTTGCACCCGCTGCCCTTGCCTCGACCTTCGTCACATCCGTCGTCGGCGCGATCACCTTCGCGGTGCTCGCACTTTTCACCGAGGGGGCGATCGCGCCGGATTGGCCCATCGGAATCGCGTGCGGGGTGGGCGGCCTCGTGGGCGGCTACCTCGGGGCCCGACTCCAACCATTCGTGCCTGAGGCAGTGCTCCGGACGCTCCTGGGTTGTCTCGCCGTCAGCGTCGGATCCCTGTACCTGATCCAAGCAACCGTCTGACGCCGCTACCCGGAGGGCGATCGTGGGGTCACGGTCGTCCCACCCCATTCCTCAGGGGCGACATCGGTCAGGGTCTGGTTGAGGACCCATTGATGCCCGAACGGATCATCGATCGTGGCCTGCCGCTCGCCGTACTCCCAGTCATGGGGCGGATCGACCAGGAGGGCCTGCCGTGCCACAGCCCTCTCGATCACCACCGCCAGGTCTTCCACCTTGAGCATGATCTGGTGAGAGCGTCCCCGCTCCGGCGTCCGCCGTCCCGGCCGAACCTCTGCCACCACCACTTCGGCCGGAGGGCCGTCCGGCAAGCCCATTTGCGAGCGATGCCCCTCGCCGATGCGGACATGCTCGACGAAGCCGAAGACCTCGGTGTACCACGCCACAGCCAGACGGACGTCGGCCACGATGAGGACGGGCGTCACTCGCGCGTGCGGCGCTGATCGATTCGTGAGCACTCCACCAGACTAGGACGAGCGGTCAGCGCGCACCGGTCAACGTCACGGACGCCTCGAATCGGTTCACCCGTGGCCCGGTCGAGGTGGGTGAGCCTGCTGAACCGGCACCGCACTGGACGATTATCTCCGTAAGCGCCTCGTGGTTTTCGCTACGCGCTCGTGTGATGGCCCGTCGGGACTTCATGCGCGTTGAGAGCGGCAGCGGTGAGGCTGTTTGCGATGTGGGAGCACATCAAGCTTTGAGCAGCGTCAGCATCCCGATCAGTCACCAATGCCACCAGACGGTGATGCTCTTCGAAGTCGCGCGTGCGGGGTTCGCCTCCGGGCGGCAGCTCGAGCCCAGCTCGGCGGTAGCGATCAGACTTGTCCCACAGGTCATTCAACATGCGAACCATGACGGCGTTGTGCGAGGCGCTGTAAAGGGCCTCGTGGACCTCGCGGTGCGCCGCCAGTGCTACCTCACCCCACTGTCGCGTCACCGGGAGCAAGTTCTCGAGCGCGGCGTTCATGCGGGTGATGTCCGCACTGGTACGACGTGAGGCCGCCAACGCCATGGCAGCGGGTTCGAGCGCTTGGCGTGTCTCGAACAGCTGGCGCGCCTCGACGAAGTCCATGACCGCTACTCGGGCGTTGCGATGCCCTTCGAGCACGACGAGCCCTTCACCGCTCAGGCGACGAATTGCCTCGCGAAGCGGGGTGATGCTGATGCCCATCGAGGCGGCGAGCTCGTACTGGGCAAGAGCCGACCCCGCCTCCAGAGAGCCGTCCAGGATCTGCTGGCGGATCTGCGCATACGCGACGTCACCCTTGCTCGTGAAGGTGTACGTGGTCACGGGTAGCAGCATGACACATGTTTCTTATAAGTGGTCTTGCGCTGTGGCCTGCGTCACTCCTAGTGTGTGGATCACAGGCATCTTATAAGGTGCGAGCCCGCCGAAGGAGCAACGATGCTTTCGCGAATTCCTCTTCTTTCAGTGGCCGGCGTTGCCGTCCTGTCCCTGGCCGCGTGTGGTGGCGACGCCGACCCCGCGGCCTATCCGGAGTCGGAGATCACCCTGGTCGTGCCCTTCTCTGCCGGGGGGCCGACCGACACGATCACGCGCCTCGTCGCCGAGCCGATGGCGGAGGAGCTCGGCGAGCAGATCGTGGTGCAGAACGTCGAGGGCGCCGGCGGCACCGTGGCCTCGGCTCAGGTCGCGGACGAGGACGGCGATGGCTACAACATGCTGGTCCACCACATCGGCATGTCGACTGCACCAGCGCTCTACGCCGACCTGGAGTACGACCCGCTGGAGGACTTCAAGACCATCGGCCTCATCACCGATGCGCCGATGACCCTCGTGGCCCGCAAGGACTTCGAGCCGGAGACGCTCGAGGAGCTGGTCGCCTACGTGGAGGAGAACGCCGACACCGTGACCATGGCCAACGCCGGCGTCGGCGCGGCGTCGCAGCTCTGCGGACTGCTGTTCGAGCAGGCGATCGACGTCGACCTCACGGAGGTGCCCTACGACGGCACCGGGCCCGCCCTGACAGACCTCGTCGGTGGCCAGGTCGACTTCATGTGCGACCAGACGACCAACACGGCAGCCACCATCCAGTCCGGCGACATCAAGGCCTATGCCGTGACGACGCCGGAGCGGATCGACGTGTTGCCGGACCTGCCCACCACCGCCGAGGCCGGGCTGCCGGAGCTGGAGCTGGGTGTGTGGCACGGGTTCTACGTCCCGGCCGACACCCCCGACGAGATCGTGGAGAAGCTGACGGACGCCTTGCAGGTCGCGCTCGAGGACCAAGGCGTGATCGACCAGATGGCCAAGCTCGGAACGACTCCGGTCCCTCTGGATCAGGCGACCCCGGACGCCCACACCGCCAAGCTGGAGGAGCAGATCAACCTGTGGGCCCCGGTCATCGAGGAAGCCGGGGTCACGGGCGAGTGAGCACGAACGTGGGGGCGTCCGGCGACACCGCCGGGAGCCTCGGCGAAGGCTCGTCCGGTCCGTCGCGCCCCGACTTGCTGGCGGGTGCCACGTTCGTCGTCCTGGGGCTCGCCTTCGCCATCGGCGGCTCCAGGTACGACGTCGGCTCCGCGCTCAAGATGGGCTCCGGGTACGTCCCCCTGGGGCTCGGCGGCCTGCTTGCAGTGTTGGGTCTGGTCATCGTCGTGGCGTCGTTCCGCGGCGTCGACCCGACGGTCGCCAACGCCGACCGGGGGCCGGTCCCGTGGCAGCGGATGGGCCTGCTCCTGGCGTCGGTCCTGTTCTTCGGGTTCACCGTGCGCGGCCTCGGGCTTGGCCCGACTCTGTTCGTGACGACGTTCATCGCCGCCCTGGCAGGTGATGGCACCACGGTCCGCCGCGCGCTGGTCATCGCCCTCGGGCTCACCGCCCTGTGCCTCGGCATCTTCGTCGGCCTGCTGCAGCTGCGGCTGCCCATCCTCGGCGACTGGACGGGCGGCTGACATGGACGGGATCCTCCTCGGCCTCGAGACTGCGCTGCAGCCCTCCAACATCCTCATCTGCCTGCTCGGCGTCACGCTGGGCACTGCGGTCGGTGTGCTCCCCGGCATCGGACCGACCGCCACGGTGGCGCTCCTGTTGCCGATCACGTTCGAGTTCGACGCTGTCGCCTCCCTGATCATGCTGGCCG
>CAVQJS010000002.1:0-29519 GCA_963712875.1 uncultured Actinomycetota bacterium
GGGGGGCTCCTGCACCGACCTCGCCGCCCGAGCGGTGGTCCCAGCCATCGGCCAGACGACGTCCGGCGGAACCTTCCGCGGCAGCACCCTCAACGGCACCGTGCAACGCGGCGGCCTGCCCACGACCGGGGGCTCGACCGTCAAGTCCAGCACCACCAGGGGCGGGTTCGGCGGCAGCTCGCGCGGCTTCGGCTGACCTGCATGTCCGCAGCCTCGCCCGCCCCACCTCGTACGCCGTCCGCCCAGGAGAACCCGTGACCGACCTGCTCGACGCCCTGCTCCACGCCGCTGCCTACGCCCTCGTCGGTGGCGCGATGCTGGTCGCGGCCTACTACGTCCTCGACCTGGCCACACCCGGGCACCTCGGCACCCACCTGCGCGGGGTCGACGAGAACGGCCTGGAGTCGGTGCACGCCCACTCGCGCTCAGCAGGGGTGGTCACCTCGGCGTGGCTCGTGTCCAACGGGGCCGTGCTGTTCACCGCGATCTGGACCAATGGGGCGACCTCGCTCGGCTGGGCGCTCGGCTGGACGGTGTCCTTCGGGCGCTCGGCATCGTCCTCAACACGGTGATGTTCTTCGCCGTCGAGGCGATCACGCCCGGCAACCTGCGCCGGATCATCACCGAGCCCGGCCCGGTGCGGCCGCTGGCCTACGTCGCCGCATCGGTCGCGCTCTCGGTGGGCGCCATCGTGTGCGCCAGCATCGCGTGAGGCCACTCTGATGTGGCGTCACCGTTCCGCGCCCGCCAAGGCTGGCGCGAGACCGTCGTCGAGCAGGGGCTGGTCTTCCCCGTCACGAAGTTGCCCGACGGGTCGGAGCTGCCGTACTGGAACGAGGACGCGTGGTACGAGGTGACCATGGAGGAGGTGAAGGCCCTCGAGACCGCCACCGAAGAGCTGTGGGCGATGTGCCTGGCTGCCGTCTCCCACATGGCGACGACGATGACCGACGAGCGGCTCGGCCTGCCGCCGGGCTCGCTCGAGGTCGTACGCCGCTCCATCGAGGCCGGTGATCCGGCCCTCTACGCCCGCTTCGACCTGGCCTACGGCGCCGACGGTGCGATCAAGATGCTCGAGATCAACGGCGACACCCCCACCGGCCTCGTCGAGACCGGGATCATCCAGTGGAACTGGATGGAGGACGTCATGCCGGAGATGGACCAGTGGAACTCGGTCCACGACCGGCTGATCGCCGGCTGGCGCACGCTGCGTCGCTCCGGACACTTCGACGGCGACCGGATGCACTTCCTCTACGACCTCGGCGAGGAGGACTCCTACGACGGCGGAGAGATGGAGATGACCGTTCACTACCTGATGGACGCGGCCGTCCAGGCAGGGTGGTTGGCCCTCGCGCACCCGATGGCCGAGGTGGGATGGAACCCCGACGCCCGGGAGTACCGCGACGTCCACGACGAGCCCATCCGCAACGCCTTCAAGCTCTACGCCTGGGAGGAGATGCTCGCCGAGCCGTTCGGCCGCTTCGTCGTCGACCGGACCGAGGCGCGGCCGACCCGGTGGATCGAGCCGGCGTGGAAGGTGCTGCTCAGCACCAAGGCGCTGCTGCCCGTGCTGTGGGAGCTCTACCCGAACCACCGCCTGCTGCTGCCGGCGTACTTCGACGAGCCGCGCGACCTGGAGCGCTGGGTCGCCAAGCCGCTGCACGGGCGCGAGGGCGACAACATCCGCATCCATCTCGGCGACCTGATCGAGGACGTCGTGATGCCGGGTGGCTACGGCGCGGAGGGCTGGGTCTACCAGGGCTACACCGACCTGCCGAGCTTCGAGGGCAATCGCGTCGTCCTCGGCTCGTGGATCGTCGACGGAGAGGCCGCCGGGATGCTGGTGCGCGAGTCGGACGGCATGGTGACCGACTACTTCTCGCGCGTCGCCCCGCACGTCATCAGCGACGGGCTGGCCCCGACGCAGGCGCAGGTCGCCCAGTGGCTGGCCGAGCGGGTCGGACCCGACGCCCCCACCCTGCGCTAGCGCACGACCGAGTCGGTGATCGTCCGGCTCGCGCCGAGGAAGAAGATCCCCGGGAGCGTCTCGAAGCCGTCGCTGGGGTTGTCGACCAGGCGCGAGCCGCGGATGGTCAGCGTGCCGCTGCGGTCGTTGGAGACGAAGAAGATCGCACCGCCGCCCTCACGGGCGCGGTTGCCGGTGAGGGTCGAGCCCTCCAGCACCAGGTGGATGTCGTCGCCGTCCATGTAGATGGCGCCGCCCGAGCCGCCGCCCGGCGTGCCGGAACGCGCGGGGTTGGCTCCGCGGCCCACGGCCCTGTTGCCGGTGAACGTCGAGTCGGCGATGTCCCACGAGACGCCGATGCTGCTCAGCGCCGAGCCGTTGCTGCACCGGCCTCCGGCGAAGCTGGAGCGGCGTACGACGACGGGGCGGTCGGCGTACTGGTCGAGGACTCGCACGGCTCCGCCGCCCAGGTCGGGACCCGTCCGGTCGCACCGGTTGCGGGCGAACTGTGAGTCGACGATCTTCAAGCGGCCGCCGCGCACGAAGATGGCGCCGCCACCACCGCCATCCGTGGTCTCACCGGTCGCGTTGCCGTCGGAGAACCGCATCTGGCGCACGACGAGCCGGGGGCTCTCCTGGTCGTTGCAGTGGGAGGTCGTCCAGACCTGCGCACGATCGCAGGTGTTCATGTAGAGGATGCGTCGCACGCCGCCACCGCTCAGCGTGACGCGTCCGTCGCCGTCGAGGACGACGCGCGACGAGGTGTTGACGACCTTGGCGGTCCGCTCGAGGGTGATCGTGACCGGGTCCGGTCCGCACGAGAAGCGGATGAGCCCTCCCCTGGCGACGGCCCGCACGACCTTGGCCGACGTGCACGAGGACGGGGTGCCGGTGCCGATGACGGTGTCGGCAACCTTCGCACTCGCGGGTCCGGGATGTCGTGAAACGTCCGTCTCGACGCCACTCGCTCCCGCTGGAGGAGCCGACGTCACCACCGCGGCGAATGCCGCCGCGACGAGGACGCCGGCCCGGATCACAACGCCTTCTCGATGTCCTTGGTGAGGTCCTCGGGGTTCGTCGTCGGCGCGTAGCGGTCGATGACCTGGCCGTCGCGACCGATCAGGAACTTGGTGAAGTTCCACTTGATCTTGCTGCCGAGCAGCCCTCCCTTGGCGTCCTTGAGCCACTCGAAGAGCGGGTGTGCGTCGTCGCCGTTGACGTCGACCTTGGAGAACATCGGGAAGGTGACCCCGTAGTTGCGCTCGCAGAAGTCGGAGATCTCCGCCTCGTCGCCGGGCTCCTGGTTGCCGAACTGGTCGCACGGGAAGCCCAGCACGACCAGGCCCTGGTCGGCGTAGGTGTCCTGCAGCTCCTGCAGGCCCTTGTACTGACCGGTGAGGCCGCACTGGGAGGCGGTGTTGACGACCAGCACCACCTTGCCGTCGTAGGCCGAGAGGTCGGTGGGGGTCCCGTCGATGGCGGGCGCGGAGAAGTCGGAGAGGGTGCTCATGGCGACGAGTCTGCCAGCCCGGCCCGAACCCAGGCCTCACCGAACCGCCCACCGAACACCCACCCGGACAGGTCGGCACGCACGCGGTCGCGGTGGTCGCGCGCGGCGGTGCGTTCGTCGACCTCGTCCGCGTCGCCAGGCATCCCGACGGCGATGCCGGTGAGCAGCTGGTGCGTGGCAGGTACGTCGAGCGCCTCGGCGAGGGCGTCGTGGTCGAAGCCGGCGAACTGGTGGGTGTGCAGTCCCATCGCCCGGGCCTGCAGCGTCACGTGGGCCGCGGCCTGGCCGACGTCGTAGAGCGCGTAGTCGCTCACCGACGCGGCGTCCTCCCCCTCGGCCGCGCGGACGTGGGCAGCCGTCACGAACACCACCGAGGCCCGCGGCACCCAGCCCGAGTTGCCGCGGCTCAGCGTGGCCACCAGCTGCTCGTGCGCGACGGTGCCCGGCTCACACACGAAGAACACCCACGGCTGCCGGTTGCCGGAGCTCGGGGCCCACTGAGCGGCGCGCAGGAGGGTCTCGATCTCGTGCGGCTCGAGCCGGTGCGAGTCGTCGTACACGCTCGGGCTCCAGCGCGAGCGCAGCGGCTCGGCCAGGTCGGCGGCGCTGGGCTGCGGGGCTCGGTCAGACACGTCGCGAAGTATGGCTGCCCGGTCGCCGGGTTCAGTCGGCGAGGGTGTCGCCGTCGACGGTCCGGACGCCGGAGCGTCACCCGACCAGTGTCGCCCTTCAAAGGGTGGGCTGCGCCAGGTGGGGGTAGCCTTGGGGGGATTGCGTGACATCGACGGACCGCACGGGCTCGGACTTACTCGCAGGAACAGGACCGGACGTGCAACGGATAGTGGATGGATACCGCCTCGGCGGCCGCTATGTGATGGTCGAACGCATCGCGAGTGGCGGCATGGCCGACGTCTGGCGCGCGGAGGACGAGGTGCTCCGCCGCGAGGTGGCCGTCAAGGTGATGCGCGCCGACCCGGACAACGAGGAGATCTTCACCGCCCGCTTCCGCGACGAGGCCCTGCACTCGGCCTCGCTGATGCACGCCAACATCACGACGGTCTTCGACTACGGCGAGGACGACCACCTGACCTACCTGGTCATGGAGCTCGTGCCGGGTCTGCCCCTGTCGGCGGTCCTGCGCGAGTCCGGTCCCATGGACCCCCTACTGGTGCGCTCGATCGTCGGGCAGGCTGCGCTCGCGCTCGGTGTAGCCCACGAGATGCGCGTCGTGCACCGCGACGTCAAGCCGGCCAACATCCTGATCCGCCCCGACGGCGTCGTGAAGCTCACCGACTTCGGCATCGCGCGCGCCCTCGACGCGAGCGGCCACACCCGGGTCGGCGAGATGCTCGGCACCCCCAACTACCTCAGCCCCGAGCAGGCCAAGGGCGACCCGGCCACCGGCGCCAGCGACCTCTACGCGCTCGGCGTCGTTGCCCACGAGATGCTGACCGGCGTCCGCCCCTTCGATCGCGGCACTCCGATCGCGACCGCGCTGAGCCACATCACCGAGCCCCCGCCACCGCTCCCCGACGACGTGCCGCAGGACCTGCGCGAGGTCATCGAGTCGCTGCTGGAGAAGCTCCCGCACGACCGGCCAGCCAATGCCGGCATGGTGGCGCTTGCGCTCGGCATCGAGCAGACCGAGCTGTCCGGCCTGGCTGACGGCCTGGCAACCTCGGTGGGTGGCGCCTACACCGGCCCCGCCACCCCGACCCCGTCGCACGACCTCTCGACGCAGGCGGTCTCGCGCGACGAGCTGCTCTCCTGACGTTCTGCCGCCCGGCCTGAGCTCGTCGGTGTGCTACCTCCCTCTGGGCGGTGCGGGGCACGTTCGCGAACCGTAGGTTCGAGGACGGCCCAGCTGACGGGGTCCACCCCGTCGGGCCACCAAGGAGAGGGAAACCATGTCTGTGTGGGACAAGATCAAGGACGCGCTGACCACGGACGACGCCGAGGCCGCCGAGGAGGCACGCCGAGAGGCCGAGGAGGCCCAGGCCGAGGCCGACAAGGCCAAGGTGGAGTCCCAGGCGCGTGCCGACGAGGCGCGCCGCAAGGCCGACGAGGCAGCTGACAAGGCCGGTCTCCCGACGGCCACCGACGAGGAGAAGGCCCAGGCCGACCAGGCCCGCAAGGACGCCGAGGCCGAGGCTCAGAAGGCGCAGGACGAGGCCGCCGAGGCCGACCGCAAGGCCGACGAGAAGGCCCAGCGCGCCATCGAGAAGGCCAACGCCCGCAAGGCGAAGCGCCAGGAAGAGCGCCAGGAGGCCCGCGAGGAGCGCCAGGAGGTCCGCGAGGAGAAGCAGGAGGCCCGCCAGGACGCACGCGAGGCTGCTCGCGAAGAGGTCTACACCGTGAAGTCCGGGGACACCCTCTCCGAGATCGCCGCCCGCCACGGCGCCGACTGGCGCGAGCTCGCCAGGGTCAACAACATCGACAACCCGGACCTGATCTTCCCCGGCCAGAAGATCCGCATCCCGAAGTAGTCGTCCGCACGCCGCAGACGCGCGGACAGAACCCGATCCTGGTTGCGTGGGCCACGCTCACGCAGGTCCTGGATCCGTGACTTCTGTCCGCGCGTCTGCGCGCGGTGGGGGCGGTACGCCGTCAGCCGCGGCCGAAGAGCCGGTCGAAGAAGCCGCCCGGCCCCCGCTCGGCCTTGGGGTGGCCGGGGCACCGGTCCTCACTCCGGACGCCGGCCATCACCTGGCTGACGTGCTGGCCGCAGCCGCTCCAGGTGGTCTTGCCGCAGGTCTTGCATCGGACTGCTCGACACATGCTGTGCTCCGTTCTCGTCCTTGTGGACGGGGATGACGAAAGGCCCCGGAGTGATCCGGGGCCTTCTGTGCTGGTGGTGCGCGAGGGGGGATTTGAACCCCCACGCCCTTTCGGACACTGGCACCTGAAGCCAGCGCGTCTGCCGTTCCGCCACTCGCGCGAGAAGCGAGGAAAGGCTACCCCACGGCGCGGATGCCCTCCCAATCGGCTGGAGGTCATGGGAAGTGGTCGTGGGAACGGCCCGCGACCAGCCGTGCGAGGCGGACCGGGGCGGCTCCCCGACCCCGACGACACCGGCCGGTACGCTCGTCGGCACCGGGCGGACGGTCTGTGAAGCCTGCCCGCCGGAACCCGCGAGATGAGAGGAGGCACGACGTGAATGCACTGCAGCGGTTCGAGCACCGCCTCGAGCAGCTCATCTCCGGTGTCTTCGCCCGGGCCTTCCGCAGCGCGGTCCAGCCCGTCGAGATCGCCGCGGCGCTCCAGCGCGAGTGCGACAACAACGCCCAGGTGCTCAGCCGCCAGCGCCGCCTGGTGCCCAACGACTTCCACGTCGAGCTCTCCGCGACCGACCTCGACCGCATCGCCGGCCTGGGCCCTGCGCTCGAGCAGGACCTCATCGACCAGCTGCAGGACCACGCCGACGCCCAGGGCTACGTCTTCACCGGGCCGGTGACCGTGGCCTTCGAGAGCGCCGACGACCTCACCACCGGCCGCTTCCGGATCCGCAGCAAGGCCCAGGCCAGCGTCACCGACAACGACCAGCGCACCCGGACCGCGCTCCTCCCACGCCACCCTCGAGGTCAACGGCACCCGGCACCCGCTCCGACCGCCCGGCCTGGTGATCGGGCGCGGCACCGAGGCCGACCTGCGCATCAACGACCCCGGCGTCAGCCGTCGCCACATCGAGCTCGCGGTGACCATCGACGGCGTCGAGGCGGTCGACCTCGGCTCGACCAACGGCATCCTCGTCGACGGCACGAAGGTCGCCCGGGCCCGGCTGCGCGACGGATCGATGATCAAGATCGGCCACACCGAGATGACGGTGCGCATCGAGGGCGGGCGCGACGACGCCGGGGGCTGGAATGTCTGAGCTGACCCTGTTCCTGATCCGCATCGCGTTCCTCGCGATCCTGTGGATCTTCGTGCTCTCGGCGATCTCGGTGATCCGCTCCGACATGTTCGGGGCGCGCGTGCCGGAGGCCGTCCGCGGAGCAGCGCCGGTCCCGGCGGGCCGCAAGGGCAAGTCCAAGCCGGCCAAGGCGCGACGCGGCGCCCCCACCCACCTGATCGTGGTCGAGGGCGACAACCCGGGCACGCGCGCCGAGCTCGCCGCCGCCCCGCTCCTGATCGGTCGCGGCAGCGACGCCGCCATCAAGCTCGACGACGACTACGTCTCCACCCGCCACGCCCGCGTCGCCGCCAGCGGCGACGAGTGGTTCGTGGAGGACCTCGGCTCGACCAACGGCACCTACGTCGGTCCGGTCCGCATCACCGGCCCCACCACCATCGCTCCGGGCATCCAGGTTCGCGTCGGCAAGACGATCCTCGAGCTGCGGAAGTGAGTCGGCGATGAGCCTCTCGCTCCACTACTCCGCCATCTCCGACGTCGGTCGGGTGCGTCGCGAGAACCAGGACAGCGGCTATGCCGGCCCCTGGCTGCTCACCGTCTGCGACGGCGTGGGTGGCGCCGTACGCGGTGACCTGGCGTCGAGCACGGCCGTGCAGGCCCTGCGCAAGCTCGACCAGCAGCCCGACGAGGACATCCTCGGCCAGGTCGCGGGCGCTGTGCACCGCGCCGACGACCGGATCGGCGAGCTCGTCGAGGAGGACCCCGCGCTCAACGGCACGTCGACGACGGCCACGGTCGCGCTGTTCGACGGAGCGCGCTTCGGTTTCGGCCACATCGGCGACAGCCGCGCCTACCTCCTGCGCGGCGGCGAGATGCGCCAGCTCACCCACGACCACACCTTCGTGCAGTCCCTCATCGACGAGGGCCGGATCACCGAGGAGCAGTCGCGCACCCACCCGCACCGCAACCTCATCCTCAAGGCCCTCGACGGCATCCGCCACGAGGAGCCCGACCTCTTCGAGATCCCGGCCGAGGTCGGCGACCGCGTCCTGCTCTGCAGCGACGGTGCGTGCGGCACCCTGACCGACGAGCAGATGGCCTCGATCCTCGGCTCCGGCACGCCCGACTTCGCCGCCGTCGAGCTCGTCCGCGCCAGCCTCGAGGCCGGCAGCACCGACAACGTCACCTGCATCGTCGCCGAGGTCCGCGACGAGGCCGCGCCCGACGACCTCCAGCCACTGCTGGTCGGCGCCGCCGCCGACCTGCCGCGCCGTGCCCCGCTCGGCGGCGGGGTGACCGGACTCTTCCGCGGCCACCGCTCCGGCGACACCGGTGAGATCGACCCGGTGCCGGCGGATGCTCCCCCCGGCGCCTTCCCCGGCGACCCGATCGACCCCGAGGCGATGCGCTACGCACCGCGTCCGCCGGGCCGCTTCTTCATCCTCCGCCGCCTGCTGATCGCAGCGCTCCTCCTGGGCCTGGCCTGGATCGTGATCGCGGCCGGGTGGTCCTGGAGCCAGAACCAGTTCTACGTCGCCGAGGAGGACGGCCGGGTCGCGATCTTCCGCGGCATCGACGCCGACCTTCCGGGCGTCTCCCTGTCCCACGCCTACGAGGTGACCGACGTCGAGCTCACCCGCCTCAGCGACATCGACGCCGAGCAGGTGCGCGAGGGCATCGAGGCCGACGACCTGGACGACGCGCGGCTGACCGTGGACAACTACGCCGCGCGCCAGGAAGTCGACTGACGGGCCGGCTGAGATGACCCACACCGAATCCCACGGATCCCTCATGGGCTTCGTGCACCGGCGCCGCCGGGGCGCGGAGCTGTTCCTGCTCGTCCTCGCCCTCGCGGTCGGCATCGGCGCCTACGCCGCGGTCGGCCTCGGCGTCGAGGGCGTCGTGCCGACCGACCTGGTCGGCTACGGCGGCTGGCTGACCGCACTGATCGTCGCCGCGCACGTCGCGTACGCCTCGTGGCTCCCTATGCCGACCCGGTGCTGCTGCCGCTGGTGGCCGCGCTCAACGGCCTCGGCCTGGCCGTCATCCACCGCCTCGACCTCACCTACGAGGCGCTGGGCCGCGACAACCACACGTTCGCGCGCCAGCAGCTGATCTGGATGACCCTGGGCGTGGTGCTGTTCATCGCCGTTCTCGTCCTGCTGCGCGACCACCGCATCCTCCAGCGCTTCACCTACACCGCGGGCCTGCTGGGCATCGTGCTGCTGCTGCTCCCGTTCCTGCCCTTCATCGGCGGCGAGAAGAACGGCGCCTACATCTGGATCTACGTCGCCGGCTTCAGCTTCCAGCCCGGCGAGGTCGCCAAGGTGCTGCTGGTGATCGCCTTCTCCGGCTACCTCGTGCTCCACCGCGACGCGCTGGCCCTGGCCGGACGACGCGTGCTCTTCGTCGACCTCCCGCGCGGACGCGACCTCGGCCCGATCCTGGCCATGTTCGGCGTCTCGATGATGATCCTGGTCCTGCAGAACGACCTCGGCTCCTCGCTGCTGTTCTTCGGCCTCTTCCTCGCCATGCTCTACGTCTCGACCGAGCGACCCGGCTGGCTGGTGATCGGTGCCCTGCTCTTCGGTGCCGGAGCGCTGGCGGCGTACACCTTCGTCGGCAACGTGCAGAACCGCTTCAACTTCTGGCTGCACCCGATGGACTACTACGACACCTCGCCGGGCAGCTACCAGCCGGTCGAGGCGATGTTCGGGATGGGCTGGGGCGGGCTCATCGGCCGCGGCCTCGGCAACGGGTTCCCCGAGCGCATCACCTACGCCGAGTCCGACTACATCATCGCCGCCATCGGCGAGGAGCTCGGCCTGACCGCGGTGATGGCCGTCATCCTCTGCTACGGCCTGATCGTCGAGCGCGCGCTGCGCATCGCGCTGATCTCGCGCGACGGCTTCGGCAAGCTGCTGGCCCTCGGGCTCGGCTCGATCGTCGCGCTGCAGGTCTTCGTCGTCATCGGCGGCGTCACCGGCCTGATCCCGCTGACCGGCCTCACCACGCCCGTTCCTGTCGTACGGCGGCTCGTCGCTGGTGGCCAACTGGGTGATCATCGCGCTGCTGCTGCGCATCTCCGACCAGGCCCGACGCCCCGCACCGCGTCTCGACCCGGCCGACGACACCGGCACCGAGAGCGACAGCGAGACCACCCAGGTGGTGAAGATGCGATGAACAAGCCCATCCGCATGGTCGCCGTCTTCTCCCTGGTGCTCTTCCTGGCCCTGCTGGTGAACTCGACCTACCTGATGTACGTCCGCGCCGACGGCCTCTCCGAGGACCCCCGCAACCGCCGCATCATCACCGCGACGTTCTCCCGCGAGCGCGGGGCGATCCTCGTCGGCAAGGACGCCGTCGCGCGCAGCGTGCCCTCCGACGACAAGTACAAGTTCCAGCGCACCTACCCCCAGCCGCTGAAGTACGCCCCCCTCACCGGCTACTTCTCGTGGTACGGCCAGACCGGTGTCGAGCGCTCGCAGAACGCGGTGCTGTCCGGCGACGACTCGCGTCTGTTCGTCACCCGGCTCGTCGACCTGCTGAGCAACTCCGACCCCAAGGGCGGCAACGTCCAGCTGACGGTCAACGCCGCCGCCCAGGACGCGGCCTGGGCGGGCCTCGAGGCGCTGCCCGGCGAGGCCGCCGGCGCGGTCGTGGCGCTCGAGCCGACCACCGGGCGGGTGCTGGCGATGGCCTCGACCCCGACCTACGACCCCAACGGCTGGCCTCGCACGACTTCGAGGCCGTCGCCGAGCTGGCCAAGACGCTCAACAACGACCCGAGCGACCCGCTCATCAACCGCGGCATCGGCACGACACTGCCGCCCGGGTCGACCTTCAAGCTGGTCACCGCGGCCGCCGCGATCGAGTCCGGCGACTACGACGCCGACTCGCTGGTGCCGGGCGGCTTCAGGTTCCAGCTGCCGCAGTCCTCGACCACCATCGGCAACTACGACGGCGGCAACTGCGGCGGTCGCCGGATCACGCTGACCCAGGCCCTGCAGGTCTCCTGCAACGTCACCTTCCTGACCCTGGCCAACGAGCTCGGCAACGACGCGATGGCCGACCAGGCCGAGGCGTTCGGCTTCAACTCGACCCAGCTCGAGGACCTCGACGGCCAGGCCGAGTCGCTCTACCCGCGCGACATGGACGCCCCGCAGACCGCGATGTCCGGCATCGGCCAGGCGAGCGTCACCGCGACCCCGCTGCAGATGGCGATGGTGGTCGCCGCGATCGCCAACGACGGCGACGTGATGCGGCCCTACGTCGTGGACGAGGTCCGCGCGCCCAACCTCTCGGTGATCGAACGCACCGACCCGCAGAGCATCAGCAAGGCCATCTCCAGCACGCACGGCCGAGGAGCTCACCACCATGATGGTGGCCACCGTCGACGACGGCACCGCCGCGCCGGCACAGATCCCCGGCGTGCAGGTGGCCGGCAAGACCGGCACCGCGCAGTCGACCGACGACCGGCCGCCCTACGCGTGGTTCGTCTCGTTCGCCCCGGCCGACGACCCCCAGGTCGCCGTGGCGGTCCTCGTCGAGTCCAGCGACACCTCGCCCGACGAGATCGGCGGCGGATTCCTGGGCGGGCCGATCGCCAAGTCCGTCATGGAGGCGGTGATCACGCCGTGACCCGCCTCGAGCCCGGCAGCCACGCCGACGACGCCCAGCGCTACCTCCTCGAGTCGCGCATCGCCACCGGTGGCATGGGCGAGGTGTGGCGAGCCCACGACACCGTCCTCAACCGGGCCGTTGCCGTCAAGGTGCTCAAGCCGGAGCTCGCCGACGACGAGCTCTCCCGCACCCGCTTCGAGACCGAGGCCCGCCACGCCGCCTCCCTCCACCACGGCAGCATCGCGGGCGTCTTCGACTTCGGCGAGGCCACGCAGATCGACGGGTCGGCGACGCCGCGCCCCTACATCGTGATGGAGCTGGTCGAGGGCCAGCCGCTGTCCGACCTGCTGCGGCCCGGCGCCCCGCTCGACCCGGAGGTCGTCCGCGACCTGATGGCCCAGGCAGCCGATGCCCTCGGTGCCGCCCACGCGCGCGGCATCGTCCACCGCGACGTCAAGCCGGCCAACCTGATCGTCACGCCCGACCGGCGGATCAAGGTGACCGACTTCGGCATCGCCCGGGCCGCCGAGGGAGTGGCGCTCACCCAGACCGGCCAGGTGATGGGCACGCCCGCCTACATCTCGCCCGAGCAGGCCGAGGGCGGCTCCGCCACCGCCGCCTCCGACGTCTACTCCCTGGCCGCGGTGGCCTTCGAGTGCCTCGTCGGGCGCAAGCCCTACGTCGCAGACTCACCCGTCGCCTCCGCGCTGGCCCACGTGCGCGAGCCCGTGCCCGAGCTGCCGGCCTCCGTGCCGGCCGACCTCGCCGGAATCGTCCGCCGGGCGATGAGCAAGTCTCCCGAGGACCGCTTCGCCGACGGTGCGGCCTTCGCCCGGGCGCTGCGCGACCCGGCCGCGGCCACGGGCGGTGACGCTGCCACCCCTGCTGCGGTCGCCGTCGGCGCCGCGACCACCGCCCCCTCCACCCAGGTGCTGCCCGCAACCCCCGCCGCGTCGCCCGCGCCGACCCCGGCACCCCGCCACCACGGCGTACGTCCCGGACGCCGTGGCCGTTGATCCTCGGGATCTGCGCGGTCCTGCTCGCGGTGCTCGTCGCCTGGTGGCTCGGCTCCCGTGCCGAGGACCCCACCGACACGCCGACCGAGACTCCCTCCCAGAGCTCCACCCCGAGCCAGTCGCCCAGCACGTCTCCGTCCGAGACCCCGACCGAGACGCCCACGGAGACCCCGACCGAGACGCCCGACCGAGACGCCGACCGAGCCCGAGGTGACCACCGTCGAGGTCGACCCCGCCGCCTACATCGGGCGCGACGCCAAGGACGTGGCGCGGGAGCTGGAGCAGCTCGGTCTGGTGGCCGAACCCGTCGAGCTGGAGAACCCGGGCGACCAGGCGCGCGACATCGTGGTCGAGGTCTCCCCGAGTGGCACCCTCGAGGAGGGGGACACCGTGACCATCAGCTTCTACGGCAAGCCCGACAAGTCACAGGATGGGGGCGACCAGGGATGACGCAGGCCGAACCGACTCTGATCGGCGGACGGTACGAGCTCGGCGAGCTCCTGGGCCGCGGCGGCATGGCAGAGGTGCGCAAGGGCAAGGACCTGCGCCTGGGTCGCACGGTCGCGGTCAAGCGGCTGCGCACCGACCTGGCCTCCGACGCGACCTTCCAGGCCAGGTTCCGCCGCGAGGCGCAGTCGTCGGCCTCGCTCAACCACCCGGCCATCGTCTCGACCTACGACACCGGCGAGGAGATGGCCTCCGACGGGTCGGGCGTCGCCCAGCCCTACATCGTGATGGAGTGCGTCGAGGGCCGCACCCTGCGCGACATCGTGCGGGAGGGCCGCAAGATCCTCCCCGAGCGGGCCCTCGAGATCACCTCGGGCGTGCTGTCGGCGCTCGACTACAGCCATCGCTCCGGCATCATCCACCGCGACATCAAGCCCGGCAACGTGATGCTCACCCCGGCCGGGGACGTCAAGGTGATGGACTTCGGCATCGCCCGCGCGATCGCGGACGCGTCCTCGACGATGACCCAGACCGCCGCGGTCGTCGGAACGGCGCAGTACCTCTCCCCCGAGCAGGCCCGTGGTGAGACGGTCGACTCGCGCTCGGACGTCTACTCCACCGGCTGCCTGCTCTACGAGCTGCTGACCGGCCGACCGCCGTTCGTCGGCGACAGCCCGGTCGCGGTGGCCTACCAGCACGTGCGCGAGCAGGCCGCGCCCCCGAGCGACCTCGACGACGAGCTCGACGACGAGATCGACGCCATCGTGATGAAGTCGCTCGCCAAGCGGGTCGAGGACCGCTACCAGAGCGCCGCGGCGATGAGGTCCGACATCGAGCGCTACCTCTCCGGTCACCCCATCCAGGCGCCGGCCGTCGTGCCGGTGCCCGCGGAGACGGCGTACGCGCCGGGCGACGCGACGACCACGATGGCCGCGAGCGGTCAGCCGCAGGACCCGGCCAACGGGGGCGGCAACCGGACCGGCTGGATGGTCCTCGCCGGGATCCTCGTGGTCGGGCTGCTGCTGCTGGGCGTCTACCTCCTCAACGACACGCTCTTCGACGACGCGCCCACCGAGGACCCCGTCCCCAACCTGGTCGGCCTGACCGAGCAGGAGGCGCGCCTCAAGATCGCCGACGACGGCTTCGTGGTCGGGCGGGTGGATCGCGAGGCCTCCGACACGGTCGCGGCCGACCTGGTGATCCGGCAGGACCCCAACCGCGACGTCTACGCCGAACCCGGCTCCGTGGTCGACATCGTCGTGTCCACCGGCAAGCCAGAGGTCGACGTGCCCTACGTCATCGGGATGGACAAGGACGAGGCCAAGGCCTCGCTGATCGAGGACGGCTTCAAGGTCAAGCTCACCAAGGAGGACTCCGACGAGGACGTCGACCAGGTGCTGCGCACCGACCCGACGCCCGGCACCTCGGTGGCCTCCGGGACGACCATCACGGTCTTCTGGTCCGACGGACCGCAGGACGTGCCCGACGTGGTCGGCCTGAAGCAGGAGCGGGCCGAGCGGGTGATCACCCAGGCCGGTTTCGTCGCCGACCCGGTCCCCTACAGCGACACGACCGAGGCGGCCGGCACCGTCGTACGCCAGAGCCCGGCGTCCGGGCCCCTCGACCAGGGCGACACCGTCACGATCTTCGTCTCCACCTACGAGCCGCCGACCGAGACGCCCACCCCGACGCCGACCGAGACACCGACGCTGCCGACGGAGACGCCCACCGAGACACCGACGCTTCCCACCGAGTCACCCTCGACTCCGCCGACTCCCTAGGCGCCGAGCTGTCGGCCGACCGCGCGCTGGGTCAGCTCGACATCGGGGTGGCCCAGGTGAGGTCGAGGAGACCCTCGTAGGCCGGGGCGACCGCCCGCTCGACCGTGCTCACGTCCCACGTCACGCTGCCGCCGGGGATCAGGGTGTAGTCGCGGTAGGTCGCCAGGATCGGGTCGGTGATCAGCCCCGCACTGATGGCAGCCTGGTCGCCGACGCCGACGATGACGTAGGGCGGGGAGTAGGGCACGCCGTGGAGGGTGACCTGGTTGCCCTCGCACTTGATGCCGGTCGTGGAGATGAGGCGCTGGCCCTGGATGGTCACCGCGGTCGCGCCGGCCTCCCACATCGCGTTGGCGACGGCCTGGATGTCCTGCTGGTGCACGACGAGGTCGTTGGGCTCGCCCTCGTAGGCCAGGCGCGACTCCTCGGGTGCATCGTCGAGCACGACCTGGACGCCCGGCCCGATCTTCTCGGTGAGCCCCGCCGGGTCGACCAGCTCGGCGATCTCGTCCTGGACCCGGGTCACCGAGCGGTCGCCGAGCCGCGTGGAGAGGGTCTCGACCTCGGTGTTGAGCTCCTGGACCTCGGCGGTCAGCTCGTTGGTCTCGTCGCGTTCGGCACGGACCACGGAGGCCAGGTCGGTGAGCCGCCCCGCGCGCAGGTCGGTGCCGTCGCTCTGCTCCGCGCTGACGGCGAAGAGGACCCCACTGGCCAGGATGATCAGCGGGGTCGCCACACGCCACGCCCGGCTGCGGCCGGGGCGCTCGTGTGACGGGGTGGGCATGCCGACTAAGGTAACCCCCCGGTGGGCGTCGCGACGCCTTCTCAGGCGTCCCGCGACGCCCGCACGTCTCGTCAAGCCTCCAGGAGCAGCAGTGTCGAAGTCCACGACGGTCACCCACGATGAGGGTCACAAGCTCTTCACCCCCAGGTTCGTGATCGCCCTGCTCCTGGTCGTGGGCGGCATCGCCTGGATCGCCTTCTACTACGCCCAGGCCCGGGGCAACCCGCTCGCGTTCCCGCCGGTGGAGGGCTCGCCGAAGCTGATCGCCGACCTCGGCCGCTGGAACTACCTCATCGGCTTCGGCGCCATCATGATCGGTCTGATGATCTCGGCCCACCCGTCCACGCCGCTGGGTCGCGGTCGCGGCGTCGTGGTGGGCATGCTCGCCTGCTTCCTGATCGGCCTGGTGTGGATCTGCACCTTCTACGTCTTCTCCGACGACCTCTCCAACCTGTGGGTCATGAACGACCTCGGCCAGTGGAACCTCGTCGTCGGCATCGGCTTCATGGCGGTCGGGTTCAGCTTCGCGACCAAGTGGGAGTAGGTTCTGACCTGATCTCCCGACTCGAGCGGTGAGTGAGGCACCTTCCTGGGGAAGGGAAGGTGCCTCTCTCACCGCTCGAGTCGATTTCAGGCTCGCCCGCGTTGTCCACAGCTGTGCACACGCATGTGGAGAGTTACACCGGTGTAGTTATCCACAGCTGTGTGCACACCTGTGGGCAACCGGGCGCGGGTGCGAGACGTCGTACGTCGGCTGGCGCGGCCGGAGCAGGGCGACCCGCTCGTACGACGCTTCAGGCGAGGGCGGCGGCGCGGACGAGGATCAGCCCCGCCAGCCCGGCCAGGAGCAGGGCCAGGCCGGTCCACTGGATGAGGGACCGGTGCGCCTTGGGCGCGAAGGCGATGATCGCGGCCGCCGCTGCCCCCGCGAGGAACCCACCGAGGTGGCCCTGCCAGGAGATGAAGCGCCAGCCGAGGACGGTGATGAGCACGCCCAGCATGATGTTCTGGACGATCCACTGGTTGTCGACGCGTGCCTTGGTCGCGGTCACGAGGAGGCCGCCGAGCAGGCCGAAGATCGCACCTGAGGCGCCGACCGTCGAGCTGAGCGGGTGGGCGAGCCAGAGCACGGCGACGGAGCCGCCGAGCGCGCCGGCGACGTAGACCGCGAGGAAGCGGGCGCGGCCGATGATGCCCTCGAGCGCCGGGCCGAGGATGAAGATGGCGAGCAGGTTGCCGGCGATGTGCCACACCTCGACGTGGGTGAAGGCGGCGGTCACCGGCTGCCACCAGGCGCCGTTGCCCACGCCGGGCAGGTAGGTGCCGTTGCAGAGCGTCTCCGGCAGGTCGTAGACATACCCGTCACCGGGGTTGCACGCACCGTTGGGCCGCAGTGCGAGCAGGTCGGCCAGCCACGAGCTGCGGCCGCCGGTGGCCAGGATCGCGACCCACACGACGAGGTTGATGCCCATCAGGACGTACGACGTCAGCCGCGGGTCGCTGCTGCGCTCACCGCCGAAGAGGGCGCGGTTCTGGCGCGTGCTCCTGGTGGCCTCCTTGATGCAGTCGGGGCACTGGAACCCCACCGCTGCGTCGCGCATGCAGTCGGGACAGATCGACTTCTCGCAGCGCTGGCAACGGATGTAGGCCTCCCGAGCGGGGTGCCGATAACAGGTCGGCACCCCGTCGGGGACGGAGCTCTGGGGCTCGGTCAAGGATCAGCGCGTGATCTCGACCGACTCGATGACGACCGCGTCGACGGGTCGGTCCATCGCGCCCGTGGGCGTGGTGCCGATCGCGTCGACGACGTCGCGGCTGGCCTGGTCGGCCACCTCGCCGAAGATCGTGTGCTTGCGGTTGAGGTGGGGCGTCTTCGTGGTGGTGATGAAGAACTGCGAGCCGTTGGTGCCGGGGCCGGCGTTGGCCATGGCCAGCAGGTAGGGCTTGTCGAAGACGAGCTCGGGGTGGATCTCGTCCTTGAACGTGTAGCCCGGACCGCCGGTGCCGGTGCCGAGCGGGCAGCCGCCCTGGATCATGAAGCCGTCGATGACGCGGTGGAAGCCGAGGCCGTCGTAGTACTTCTCCCCGCTGCGGCCCGCGTCGTCGTTGTAGTCCTTGGTGCCCTCGGCGAGGCCGACGAAGTTGTCGACCGTCTCGGGCGCGTGGTTGGGGAAGAGATTGATGACGATGTCGCCCCGGTTGGTCTTCAGGGTCGCCTTCATGTCCGCCATGGAAAAGCCTCTCGATGGATGTCTCGGGTTCGGCTCGATCCTGCCACGCGGTCCCTCACCCGGACGGGGCTGGCCCGCACTTGGGGGACGTGGTGAGATGGAGCCACATCTGACTAGGAGGTCACGCATGCAGTTCGGCCGCAACAAGACCCTCATCGACCGGGCCCAGGATTACGTCGACCAGATCTCCGACACCGTGCTCCCGCAGCTCGAAGCCGCGTGGGAGCAGGCTGTCGACAAGGCCGGTCCGGCCCTGTCCGACGCACGCGACAAGGCCACCCCCCTGCTTGCCGAGGGCAAGGCCGTCGCCGCCGAGAAGGCATCGGCGGGTGCGGCGGTTGCTGCCGAGCGCGCCAGCGCCGGCGCACACCTGGCCGCTGACAAGGCCGCTGCGGGTGCCGCGATCGCCGCCGCGCTGGCTGCGGAGAAGGCCGCGGCGGGTCGTGACCTGGCCTCGGCCAAGGTCGCCGAGCTCAAGGGAGAGCCCGAGCCCAAGGGCGGCAAGCTCAAGAAGCTGGTGCTGATCGGTGGCCTGCTGGCCGTCGCCGGCGTCGTTGCCAACAGGCTCAAGAGCTCGCAGAGCGAGAGCGCCAACTGGCAGTCGTCCTACGTCCCGACCCCGCCGCCGGCACCGAGCTCCTCGACCGGCGCCGCGGCCGCGGCAGCTCCGGTCACGGGCGACCCGCTCACCGACCCGCTGCCCGACGAGGTCACGGCCGACGACGTCGTGACCGTGGACCCGCCCGCCACCGACGACATCGGGGGCGGTGCTCCCGGCGAGGCGATCAGCGACGTGGTCGTGGAGCCGCACGATCCCACCACGCCCGACGAGCCGGCAGAGGTCATCGACATCGACGACGCACCCCACAAGTAGGTCGCTCGGCGTCACTGCACCACCTGCTCACCGTGACGGGCGGTGCGTGAGGCCGGTTCTGGAAAGTCAGGACCGGCTCCACGCACCGCCCGTCCGGCGTTCCGTCGTCGGCACGAGGTCAGGAGGCCGTGTCGACCGGGCGGTTCTCCGCGATCCACTCGTCGATGCGCTCCCACCACCCGAAGAGCCACTCGATGCGCGCCTCACGACCGTCGGGGATCTCCGAGTGCGGCACCTCCCACCAGCGCATGGTGATCTGCTTGTCCATCGGCAGCTCGCGCCACACGTCGCTGATCGTGACCAGGTGGTCGAGCCCGGTGTGGGCGACCATCAGCACGTCGGTCTGGGGTGCGGCCTCCAGCGCGGCCAGTACGCCGCCGGGCCGGGGCGCCAGCACGTGGGTCATCTCCTCCGCGCGCACCGCCATCTCCTTCGAGGCCCAGCTTGCGCAGCCGGGCGATGGCCCGGTCGCGGCGCGCGGGCGTGAAGTTTCCGCCCTCGGGGAAGATCACGAAGGCGTCGTTGGCGTCGAGACCGGTGGCGAGCGCCGCGATCTGCGACTCCAGGTCTTCGCCCGCCACCGGGTTGGGCGAGATGAACTTCGCCGGGATCCGGCGCAGGATCACGTCGATCGCGGGGTCCCAGGCGAGGGTGTTCTTGAGCACGACCCGGGGCTCGCGGTGATACCAGTGCAGCAGGGCGTACATCAGGATGAACGAGTCGCCCGGCCCTGCGTGGCGACAGAGCACGAGCACCGGCCGCTCCGGCCGTCGGCTGGGGTGCGGGCCGTCGGTGCGGATCTGCAGGGCGAGCACGCGCCTGGCCTCGCGGAAGAAGGCGACGAGCGTGCCCTGGACGAGCTCGTAGTGGATGCCGGCGAAGTAGGGCGAGCGGATCTTCCATCCGAAGCCGCTGGCCAGCCACAGTCCCAGCAGCACGCCCAGCAGCAGCGTCTCGAAGGTGAGGTAGATGGTGGCCACCCACAACAGCCGCAGCGCCCGCCAGCGACCCGGCAGCACGGCGGAGAGCGCCGCCGCCACCACGAGCCACAGCGGCAGCGTCACCCAGGTCACGACGGTGAGGCTGATCACCGCCGGCGCCACGACCAGCCTGCGCAGGGCCCACAGCCCCGGGTGGGTCACAGTGCGCCGTCCAGGTAGGCGCGGGAGGCGTCGTACGACGCATCGATGCGTTGCTGGACGCTGCCGAAGTCGCGGTGGCTGCGCACCGAGTCGTCGCGGGTCGACGTGCCACCCGCAGGCAGGACGTGCGTCTCCACGCCCTCGGGGATCGTGGCCATGTCGCGCATGAAGCGGTGCCGGCGGGCGACCTCGAAGCTCACCCGCGCGACCTCCCACGGGCGCTTGGGGACCGTGAGGGGACGGTCGATCCGGCCCACCTGGAGGACGAAGATCCGCTCGGCGCCGAGCTCGACCGCGCGACCGACCGGGATGGAGTTGACCAGCCCGCCGTCGAGGAAGTGCTCCACGCCGTGCTCGGTCTCGACGCGTGCCGGCGGGAGCAGGCCGGGCACGGCGGCGCTCGCGAGGATCGCAGGCACGATCGGGCCGGTGGTGAACCAGTGCTCGGCGGCGCGTTCGATGCTGGCCGCGCAGACGCCGAACGTGACCGGAAGGTCCTCGAAGGTCGCGTCGCCCAGCTCATCCTCGAGCCGCGCGCGCAGCGGTCCCTGGGAGTAGATGTGGGTGCCGGTGGAGACGGCTCGGCGGACCGTGCGCAGCGGGCGGTCGCCGTAGACGTCCTTGCCCTGCGCGGTCGCTGCCCACAGCTCGGTGAGCCGGTCGATGACGTCGACGTGCGGCCGGCGGGCGACCATCGCGCCGTTGAGGGCGCCGACGCTGGTGCCGAGCACGAGGTCGGGGACGATCTCCCGCTCCAGCAGGGCGCGCAGCATGCCGACCTCGACCGCGCCGAGGACTCCGCCGCCGCCGAGCACGAACGCTGTGGTCACGGGGCGACCCTAGCCGTCAGACCAGCTCGGGGTACTCCGTACGCACCCGCTGCGTCGCGCGGTGCTCGGCCCAGAAGGACACGATCGGGATCGTGCCGCAGACCAGCGTGACGAGGGTGAAGGGCAGGTCCCACCGCGCGCGACGCGAGAGCAGGAAGGCGCTGAAGAGGAAGATCATGTAGAGCCAGCCGTGGGCCACGCCGAGGTAGGTCGTGATGAGCTCGCCGAGGTTCTGGGCGTCCGAGCCGACCGTGACCCAGGTGGGGGTGCTCTCGAAGATGCCCCACATCGAGGTGCCGTCGAAGTTGGCGAGCGGCACGCCGATCAGGCAGAGCACGATGAGCAGGACGCCCACGATGGTGGCCATGACCCGGTAGGCGGTGAGGTTGCGCTGCACGGGCGTCAACCTATCCGGGGGTCGGTGGCGCGTAGGAATCGCGGCGCCACCGCCACCAGATGAAGGCCGCGAAGGCCCCGAAGACCCACCACTCGAAGGCGTAGAGCAGGTTGCGGACCGCGGTGAAGCGACCCGGCGACGGCAGCGACTCGAGCTCGGCGGGCGCGAGCGCCGACTCCGTCCGCTCGGGGTCGGCCACGACGTACGCGGAGTAGAGGTCGACGTCCACGCGCTGCGCCGCATCGGCGACGCGGATCTCGGGGAAGACGTCGTCGGTGGCGTCGTCGTCGGTGACCAGCCCGCCCTCAGGAGGTTGCAGCCAGCCGGTGACCGTGCCGCTGCCGGTGGCCTCGAGCAGGTCGTCGCTCGGCTCCGCGGCCCAGCCCCGGGCGACGAGCACGGCCGCGTCGCCGACCTGGAGCGGGTTCACCGCCCAGTAGCCATCGGTCCCGTCCAGCTCGCGCCCCGACACCCAGAAGCCGCCCTCGAGCCAGGTGCCGTCGACCTCGACCGGTCGGCCGAGATCGGTCCCGGGGAAGGGGTCGTCGCTGCCCATCACGTCGGTCAGCGGCACCGGCGTCAGCTCGGTGAGGTCACGTGCTTCGGCGCTGCGACGCTCCTGCCACGCGCCGTACTGCCAGTAGCCCAGCCACCCCGCGATCCCCACCAGCACGAGGGCCAGGGCCGCCGCGCCGAGCTCGGTGAGGAGGCCGGGTCGGCGGGGGGTCGTCACGGCGTCGATTGTCCCAGCCGACCCCAGCGCGTCATCGGCCGAGGTGCGGGGAGAGGCTCGGAGGGGTCAGCCCGCCGTCTCGGTGGCCGCCAGCTCGGACTTCCACGCCCGGAAGCCCTCCTCGGAGCGGCCCCGGCGCCAGTAGCCGGAGATCGACGCGTCGGCCCGGGGCAGCCCTTTCTCCTTCAGCAGGTAGGGCCGGATGCCGTGCATGACCTCGTCGGCCTCACCGTGCACGAAGGCCTGGACCCGACCCTCGGGCCAGGGCCACGCACGCACCGCGTCGGTCAGGGCCGGTCCGCCGTCTCGGTGGAGGAAGGTGATGGTCACGCCCATCGGGCGCAGTCAGGACCGGCTCGTGCGCGGCGGTGTCGACGAGGACGAACGCGTGTCCGCTCGCGTCGCTGGGAAGGTCGGACAGCGCAGCGCTGATCGCCGGCACGGCGGACTCGTCGCCGACCAGGAGGTGGACGTCGGCAGCAGGGTCGGGCCGGTAGCCACCACCGGGGCCGTTGGCGTCGAGGACGTCGCCGGGTTCGGCCCGCTGCGCCCACGGGCCGGCCACGCCCTCGTCCCCGTGGACGACGAAGTCGATCGCCACGGTGCCGGCCGCCACGTCGGGGAACAGCGCGGTGTAGGTGCGGACGACGGGCAGGTCCTCGGGAGCGACGACGTCACGCAGCTCGCGCGGGCTCAGCCCCTCGGGCAGCTCGACACCGGGCCGGGGGAAGACGAGCTTGACGTAGCGATCCGTGGACTCGCTGTCGGCGAAGGCCGAGAGGTCATCGGAGCGGAACCAGACCCGACGCAGGGTCGGGGTGACGTACTCGGCGGACGTGACGATCAGACGGGTAGGGGCCACGAGGCTCAGGCTACGTCGTCCGGCCTGGCCCGAGCTCGTCGCGACGCCGGACGAGGTAGGCCGTCTCCGCGGTGTTGCCGGCCAGCTCGATGGCGGTGTCGTACGCCGCTCGCGACTCGCTGCTGCGCCCCAAGCGGCGGAGCAGGTCGGCGCGGGTGGCGTGGAAGGCGTGGTAGCCGGCCAGGGGTTCTGTCAGCCGGTCGACGCTCGCCAGGGCCACCTCGGGCCCGTCGAGCTCGGCGACCGCGACCGCGCGGTTGAGGGCGACGATCGGGGAGGGGTCGAGGCGGCTCAGCTGGTCGTAGAGGGCGGCGACCTGCGACCAGTCGGTGTCGCGGGCGTCGGGTGCCGACGTGTGGACCGCGTTGACCGCGGCAAGGAGCTGGTAGCGCCCCGGCGCGATGCCCGTGGCCAGCCGCTCGCGCACCAGGTCGAGTCCCTCGCCCACCAGCTCGGCGTCCCAGGCCCCGCGGTCCTGCCGGTCGAGCGTGACCAGCTCACCGGTGGCGGAGACGCGAGCCGGACGGCGGGCCTCGATGAGGAGCATCAGCGCCAGCAGCCCGGCCACCTCACCGTCGTCGGGCAGCAGGTCTCGGACGAGCCGACCGAGACGGATGGCCTCGGCGGTCAGGTCGTGGCGGACCGGGTCGGTGTCGGGACCGGTCGCGAGGTAGCCCTCGTTGAAGACGAGGAACAGCACGGCGAGCACACCGCCGACCCGCACAGGCAGGTCGTCGGCCTCGGGCACGCGGTAGGGGATGCCGGCGGCCTTGATCTTGGCCTTCGCGCGGGTGATCCGCTGCTGCATCGTGGTCTCCTGCACCAGGAACGCGCGGGCGATCTCGGGGACCGTCAGGCCGCCGACCATGCGCAGCGTCAGCGCGACCCGCGCCTCCGGCGACAGGGCCGGGTGGCAGCAGGTGAAGACCAGCCGCAGGCGCTCGTCCTCGACGGCTCCGGGGGGCGCGGGAGGGTCGTCGTACATCATCATCTCGGCCTGCCTCTGCTTGTCCCCGCGCTTGGCCTCGCGCCGGATCCGGTCGATGGCCTTGCGCGTGGCGGTGGTGGTGAGCCAGGCGCCGGGATTGGGAGGTACGCCGTCCGCCGGCCACCGCTCGACGGCAACGGCGTACGCCTCGGCAGCCGCCTCCTCCGCGACGTCCAGGTCGCCGAAGCGCCTGGCCAGGGAGGCGACCACCCAGGCCCACTCCTCGCGGTGGGCGCGGGTGATCGCGTCGTGGGCGTCCGTCATGCGATCCCGTTGAACGGCCGGACCTCGACCTTGCGGTGGCACGCCTTGGACGCCCCGGCAGCGAGCTCGAGCGCGACGTCGAGGTCGGGCGCCTCGATGACCCAGAAGCCGGCGAGGTACTCCTTGGACTCGACGAACGGGCCGTCGGTGAAGACCACCTCGCCCCCGCGGCTGTCGGCCACGGTCGCGTCATTCGGCGAGGTCAGCCCGCCGCCGAAGACCCACTGGCCGTTGGCCCTGAGCTTGTCGTTGAACGTGTCGATCGCGCCGGGTGCGGAGTCGTCGACGTCGTTGCTGGTGTCACCGATGACAGTGAGGAGGTAGTGCATGGGTTCATCTCCTGCGGTTGCGGGAGCCCCTGGTGGGCTGCCCTTCACCCTCACCACGAACTCGACTGCACCGATCCGACACCGGCGGCCCTGTTTGTTCAAGGGGTCCGCGTCGTGAACGCGCAGTCATCCGGGATTTCACTCGTCACGCTCCATCGGTGACGCGACCGGTCTCGTACGCCCACATCGCGACCTCGACCCGGTTTCGGGCGCCGAGCTTCGCCATCAAGCTCCCGATGTGGGTCTTCACGGTGCTCAGGCTGATGTGGAGCTCCTCGGCGATCTCGGCGTTGGTGCGCCCGCGGGCGATGGTGAGCAGCACCTGTTCCTCGCGGTCGGTGAGCGGGTCGACCGGCGCCACCGGCGGGTTCGTTCGCGCAGTCCCCGCGAAGGACGACAGCAGCCGGCGTGTGATGCTCGGTGAGATGAGCGAGTCGCCGCGCATGGCGGCCCGGATCGCCTCGCCGAGCAGCACCGGTCCGGCGTCCTTGAGCAGGAAGCCGCTGGCGCCGGCCCGCAGCGCCCCGTGGACGTACTCGTCGAGGTCGAACGTGGTGATGACGACGACCGCCACCGGGTCCTTGACTCCCGGCCCGGCGAGCTGCCGGGTCGCCTCCACGCCGTCGAGGACCGGCATCTGGATGTCCATGAGGCAGACATCGGCGCGGCACTCGCGCGCCAGCCGGACTGCTTCGCGTCCGTCGCGCGCCTCCCCCACGACCTCGATGCCGTCGAGGGTGCCGAGGATGAGCCGCAGCCCGGTGCGCACCAGGTCCTGGTCGTCGGCGACCACCACCCGGATGGTCACTGCGGCACCGCCCGGGGCAGGGTGGCCCGGACGTCCCATCCGCCCTGCCGGCCGGGGCCCGCGGAGCACGACCCGCCGAGCAGCGCGGCGCGCTCGACCATGCCGGTGATGCCGAACCCCGGCCCGTTCGACGACGGGGGCGTCGTGGGGTCGCCGTCGTCGTGCACCTCCAGCCGCACGCCGGACTCGTCACCGTCGACGTGCACGGCGACCAGCGTCGGGTTCCGGGCGTGGCGCAGGGCGTTGGTGACGGCCTCCTGGGCGATCCGGTAGAGCGCCGCGTCCACCGCCGCGGGAAGGTGATCGAGGTCTCCGGACAGCGCCACACTGACGGGTGGTCCGGTCGTCCTGGCCGCGCCGAGCCGTTCGATCTCCCCCAGCCCGGGCTGGGGGGCGAAGTCGGCCGGCGCCTGGTTGCGCAGCACCCGCACCATCGTCCGCATCTCGGCGAGGGTCCGCGACGCCTCCTCCTCGATCACGCCCAACGCGCTGAGTGCTGACGACGGGTCCGCCACTCCCAGCGCGCGCCCGGCCTGCGCCTGGATGGCGATCGCGGAGACGTGGTGCGCCACGGTGTCGTGCAGCTCGCGCGCCAGCTGGACACGCTCCTCGGTCTTCACCTGCTCGAGCTGGCGGTCGCGGGCACCGTGCTGCGAGCGGACGGCGACGCCGATCGCCATCGAGGTGAGGAGCACGGCGAGGCCGCCGATCGCGTCGCCGACGCCCGTCCAGTTGACGACGAGCGAGATGGAGGCGGGGACCAGGATGATCGCCAACCCCGCCAGCGCCGCCCGTCCGGACGCCCATCGGAACAGGGAGTAGGGCAGCAGCAGGAAATAGATCATGGAGTACATGTCCGTCGCGGGGGCGTCCGCCACGATCAGCCCGGTGTCGACCACGGCGAGCACGCCGAAGACGACCGCCACCGCGGTGAACGGGTGCGTACGCCGCCACAGCAGCGTGGGCGAGAGCCCCACCGCGACCAGCCACGACAGCCAGGGATGCGGCATGTCCTCACGCAGGGTGGCCTCCAGCGTTGCCGCCACGGCCACCGCCACCACCAGGACCCAGTCCCGTGGTCCCCGTGGCGACCCTCCCGGGGCGCGGGGCTCGTCCAGGACGGACCGAAGGGCGTGGCTCACGTGCTCAGCCTAGGGACTTCCCGGTCCGCCGAGACCGGCCGAAAGGCTGACTCGCTCTCGGCCGGAAGCACGGCGGGGTCGCGGCCCGCCGGCCGATGTGCCAGACCCCCGGTCGGGCCGACCGTGGAGGCACTGGTGGCCCCGACCGGAGCCACCCCTTCCGAGGGAGACAACCATGTCCCGTGCACTCGAACGGCTCGGCCGTTTCGCGGCCCGCCGCCCGTGGGTCGTCATCGCCAGCTGGCTCGCGATCTGCCTGGTGGTCCTCGCCTCCGCGGCAGGGTTCGGTCGTGAGCTCGAGGACCCCTTCGAGGCCCCCGGAGTCGACTCGTATGCCGCCAGCCAGCTGCTGGCCCAGGCCGGTGACGACGACATGGGGCTGGGCGCCGACGTGGTGCTGACGCCCCGGGACATCGGCGAGAGCTTCCTCGCCTCGCCCAAGGCCCGTGCCGAGGTCGCCGAGGTCCAGGCGGCCGTCGCCGCGCTGCCCAACGTGCTGGGCACCAGCGACCCTGCCGGCGCCCTCGCCCAGGGCAGCGAGGCGGCTGTCGACTCCGGCGTCGTGTCGCCGGACGGGCAGGTCGCCCTGATCCGGGTGCAGTATCCCGAGCGCGAGGACCTGTCCGCCCGCGACCTCGACCGCCTCGAGGCGGTCCTCGACGACCTGCGTGAGGACACCTCCCTGCAGATCGAGGCGGGCGGCGACCTGCACTTCGCGTTCGAGCAACCACCTGCCGGCCTGGGCGAGGCTCTCGGCCTGCTGGCTGCCGTGGTGATCCTGCTCGTCGCCTTCGGTTCGGTGGTGGCGATGGGCCTGCCGATCGGCACGGCGCTGCTCGGCCTTGCCGTCGGCGCCGGCTCCCTGTCGCTGGTGGCCTACGTCGTCGACATCCCCGCCTGGGCCACGGTGATCGGGGCCATGGTCGGTCTCGGTGTCGGCATCGACTACTCCCTCTTCGTGCTGACCCGCTTTCGAGAGCACCTGGCGGAGGGCCGCAGCGTCGAGGACGCGGTCGGCCTCTCCCTCGCGACGGCCGGTCGCTCGGTCGTGTTCGCCGGCGGCACCGTCGTCGTGGCCCTCCTCGGCCTCGCCGTGGCACGGATCCCGTTCGTCACGGCCGGCGGGATCGGCATCTCCTGGGTCGTCCTGGTGATGGTGCTCGCCTCGATCACCCTGCTTCCCGCGCTCCTCGGGCTGGCCGGGCACCGCGTCAACGGCCGCCGTCAGGTCACGCCCGAAGCTGTCAGCGCGCGCTGGCGCCGGTGGGGCGCGCACGTCGGTCGCCACGCAGTGGCGTACGCCCTCGGTGCCACCATGCTGCTGCTGGCGCTGGCGGCTCCGGTCGCAGCGATCCGCCTCGGCTTCCCGGACGAGGGCACCATGCCGGAGTCGCGCACCGAGCGCCGCGCCTACGACCTCGTCGAGGCCGGCTTCGGCCCCGGCGCGAACGGTCCCCTGCTCATCGCCGTCGACGTCGCGGGCGACCCGGCGGTCCTCGAGCCGCTGACCGACGCTGTCGCAGCCGACCCGGGCATTGCCGAGGTCGCGCCCGCCCGGATCAGCGACGAGGGCATCGCGGTGATCGTGGCCGAGCCCACCACGTCCCCGCAGGCCGAGGCCACCCGCGACACCATCGCGAGGCTGCGCGCCGACGTCCTGCCCGACGTGCTGGCGGACAGTCCCGCCCGCGCCCACGTCGGCGGCCAGGTGGCGGTCTTCGCCGACCTCGGCGACCGCGTCCAGGAGCGCCTGCCGTGGTTCATCGCGGCGGTGGTGTCGCTGTCGGTCGTGCTGCTCCTGGTGATGTTCCGCTCCGTGGTCGTGCCGATCAAGGCCGCGGTGATGAACCTGCTGAGCGTCGGGGCGGCGTACGGCGTGATGGTGATGGTCTTCCAGTGGGGCTGGGGGGCTGACCTGATCGGGCTCGAGTCGACCGTCCCGATCCTGTCGTTCATCCCCCTCTTCATGTTCGCGATCCTCTTCGGGCTGTCCATGGACTACGAGGTCTTCCTGCTGTCACGGATCCGCGAGGAGTACCTGCGGACCGGCGACAACGACGAAGCCGTCGTGCGGGGACTGGCCACCACGGCGCGGACCATCACGTCCGCCGCGCTCATCATGGTCGCGTCTTCGGCAGCTTCGTCCTCGGCTCGGACCCGCTCGCGAAGATGCTGGGCCTCGGTCTGGCGACGGCGATCGCCGTCGACGCGACCGTCGTCCGGCTGGTCCTGGTGCCCGCCACCATGAAGCTGCTCGGGCACGCCAACTGGTGGCTGCCCGGCTGGCTCGACAGGGTGCTGCCCGGTCGCCGGCAGCCCACCGGCATCGCCGACCCGACCGAGGTCGACGACCGACAGACCGTGGTCGTGGCGTGAGGGGTGGACCGGTGATCGTGGTGGAGCGAACCCCTCACCCTGTGCTGCAATCTGTTCCGAAGGGCTCGGGGTGCCGAGCGTCTGAGTCAGGTGCGCTTGGAGGAGAGGTGCGAACGGTTGCCGGTGACCCGAACGTCCGTAGGACGTGTTCGAGGGTCGAGGCGAGCAGCTCGTGGGTTACTCGCGGGTTGCTTCGCCTCGTAGCCACCGCTGGTCGCGGCGCGATTCAGGCCGGTCCAGCACTCCAGGGCGTAGCGCAGCCGCGGCGAGTCCTGCGCGCTGTCGGCATGGAGGGTCGCGAGCACCGCGACGGCGCGGCGCTCTGAGGACCGGCCTACGACGCGTCTGACCTCGGGGTCGGCGACGTCGTCTCCGGGCGCGATCGTGCGCGAGGTAGATCGTCTGGTTCGCCTCGGTCCAGTCGAGCCACCGTGCGACCGGAGTCCGCCACCCGTGCTCGGGGGCTGTCGCCCCTCGGCCGGCGGTAGTACGGTTCCTCTCGGACGGCATCGAGCCGTTCGAGCAAGCGCGATGTAGACGTCCGTGGCGTCCGCCGAAGTAGTGGTG
>CAVQJS010000003.1:0-147323 GCA_963712875.1 uncultured Actinomycetota bacterium
GGTCGGGCTGACAGGATTTGAACCTGCGACCCCTTGACCCCCAGTCAAGTGCGCTACCAAGCTGCGCTACAGCCCGAACGCTTCTGGCACGAGGCCCACGAAGCGATCGGAAGATTACCGCAGGCCCCGCGGTGTCGCGGAATCGACCCACTCATCCGACCCGCGGAGCACCCGGTCGCCGGCTCGGGTCGTGCGATGACACAGGGGACCATGCTCGCGTAGTCCATCCGAGCCATCTACGGCGGTTGGGCAGACTCACCGCCGAGGGCTCGGAGGATGAGTCTCAACCTCGTGGGGAGGCTTCCGTGTCTGGTGTGCTGCGCCGCGTCGGCCTGCTGGTCGCTGTCGTGAGCGCGACGGTCGGCCTGAGCCTGGCCGCGCCGCGAGCAGACGCCGCTCCGGAGGCGAGCGTGCGCAGAGCGGTCGAGCGGCAGAGTGATCGCGCTTGCCCAGCAGGTCGCGCGAGCGCCAGCAGAGCCTCCACTCGCTCAACCAGCGGGCCGACGCCCGCGACCGCCTGCTCATCGGCTACCAGGCGGTCCTGGCGAAGTACGGCTACACCGGCGACCCCGACCTGGCGCGTGTGGTCCTCCCCCTGGCGTCGTACGACGTGTCGGCCGGGTTCGGCCTCACCGGTCCGCTGTGGGAGGCGCAGCACGGCGGCCAGGACTTCGGCGCCTACTTCGGCGATCCGCTCGTCGCGGTCGCCGACGGCACGATCACCGAGGTGGCCGACGCCGGCCCCTACGGCCTGCGCACGATCCTGACCCTCGCCCGACGGCACGGAGGTCTGGTACTGCCACCAGACGAGCGTCTCGGTGGCAGCCGGCCAGGACCGTGAGGATGACCGACGAGATCGGCACGGTGGGCAGCACCGGCAACTCCACCGGCCCGCACCTGCACCTCGAGGTGCGGCCCGACGGCGGCGACCCCATCGATCCGATCGACTGGCTGCGCGCCGCGGGCCTCACGCCCTGATCAGCGCTTGCGCTTCTCGCGCGGCTTCTGGTTGATGACGATCGGCGTACCCGGCGAACCCGAACTCCTCGCGCAGGCGACGCTCGATGAAGCGCTCGTAGGACGCGTCGAGCTTGCCGCTGGTGAACAGCACGAAGGTCGGCGGCGCGACCGACGGCTGCGTGGCGAACAGGATCTTGGCCTGCTTGCCGCTGCGGACCGGGTGCGGGTGCTCGGAGACGAGCCGGCCCAGGAACGTGTTGAGGGCACCGGTGCCGATCCGGGTCTCCCAGCCCTCCAGGGCCTTGTCGAGCGCCGGGACGAGGCGGTCGACGTGCCAGCCGGTGAGGGCGGTGAAGTTGATCCGCGGCGCCCAGTGCAGCTGCACGAGGTCGCGCTCGATCTCGCGCTCGAGGTAGTAGCGGCGCTCGTCGTCGACGAGGTCCCACTTGTTGAAGGCGATGACCAACGCGCGGCCCGCGTCCCGGATCGTCTGGATGATCCGCATGTCCTGCTCGGAGACGGTCTCGCTGGCGTCGAGCACGAGGACGGCCACCTCTGCCCGGTCGATCGCGGTCGAGGTGCGCAGCGAGGCGTAGTACTCGTGGCCCGACGCCTGGTTGACGCGCTTGCGGATGCCGGCGGTGTCGATGAAGCGCCAGGTGCGGTCACCGAGGGTGATCAGCTCGTCGACCGGGTCGACGGTGGTGCCGGCGGCGTTGTCGACGACGACGCGGTCCTCCTTGGCGAGCTTGTTGAGCAGCGAGGACTTCCCGACGTTGGGCTTGCCGACGATCGCGATGCGGCGCGGCCCCCCGACCTCCTCGAACGTCTCGGCCGGGGTCTCGGGAAGCGCGGCGAGGATCGCGTCGAGCATGTCGCCCGAGCCGCGACCGTGCAGCGCCGAGACGCAGAACGGCTCGCCCAGGCCGAGGTTCCAGAGGCCGTACGCCTCGGCCTCGGTGCGCTGGTCGTCCACCTTGTTGGCCGCCAGCACCACGGGCTTGCCCGACTTGCGCAGGATCTTGACGACGGCCTCGTCGGAGTCGGTGATGCCGACCGTGGCGTCGACGACGAAGAGCACGGCGTCGGCCAGGGTCACTGCCACCTCGGCCTGCGCGGCGATGCGCTCGGCGAGGCCGCGGGCGTCGGGGTCCCAGCCGCCGTGTCGACGACTGTGAAGACGCGGCCGTTCCAGTTGGCGTCGTAGTAGACCCGGTCGCGCGTCACTCCGGGACGGTCCTCCACGACCGCCTCGCGGCGGCCGATGATGCGGTTGACCAGCGTGGACTTGCCCACGTTGGGTCGGCCCACGACGGCCAGCACGGGGACTGGACCTGACTCGGACTCGACGCTGGTCGCGTCGTACTCGCTCATGTGCTCACGGCTCTCTGGTGTGCTCGACGAGCCCGGTGCCGGGGTCGTCCTCGGATTGTCCCGCAGGAAGGGGCCAGGGCTCGGATCGCCGCGTCTGCGAGAGGGCGCCGTCCAGCTCGGACAGCAGGTGCTCCCGTAGCAACACCGACGTGGCCCGTACGTGTTCCCGCGTGCGCGGCCAGGGCTGCTGTGGGGTCTGCCACGCTGCGCCGAAGACGACGTCGATGACGCTCCCGGGTGCGGGCAGGGAGCTGGAGCCGTCCACCGGTGGCCTGCGTGCCGATGAGCGTGACGGGTACGACGGGGGCGCCGGTCACCAGCGCCAGGTAGGTCGCGCCGTGGTGGAACCGGTCGAAGTGGCCGCTGCTGCGGGTGCCCTCGGGAAAGATGCCCACCACTCCCCCGTCGCGGATCACGCGCAACGAGGCCCTGATGGCGCCGGGATCGGTCTCGGTGCGGTCGAGCGGGATCTGCCCGGCGCGGCGCAGGAAGCCGCCCAGCCTCCCGTCGAACATCTCGAGCTTGGTCAGTGCGTGCACGGGTCGCGGCGCGTAGACCGCCAGGAGCGGGCCGTCGATGATGCCCACGTGGTTGGACGCGAGGATCACGCCCCCGGTGGCGGGGACCCGCTCGGCGTGGTGGACCGAGACCTCGTAGCGCCGCCGGATCAGCCAGGCACCCATGGGTCGCACCCCGCGCAGCAGCCGGGTGTGCGGGTGTCGGTCGCTGCTCGCGGGGAGGTCGGGTCCGGTCACGGGAGGTCCCGGCACGGGCCGGGCGAGCTCGACGATCCGGGCGATCACCTCGTCGAGGGTGAGGTGGGTGCCGTCGATGTGGACGGCTCCCTCGGCCATGGTCAGGGGTGCGGTCGCGCGTCCGGAGTCGATCCGGTCACGCTCGAGCAGGGACTGCTGCGTGCTGGCCACGTCGGTGCCGCCCTGCTCGGCCGTACGACGCTGGGCTCGCGCGTCCGGTTCGGCGCTGAGATAGACCTTGACCTCGGCCTGCGGCCAGACGACCGAGCCGATGTCGCGCCCTTCGACGACGATGCCGCCGGCGCCGATGACGTCGCGCTGCAGCTCGAGCAGGCGGGCGCGGACCTCCGGCACGGCGCTGACCGGGCTGACCGCGGCGGTGACGTCCTCGGCCACGGATCTCGACCGAGACGTCGTGGCCGTCGACGGTGATCGTCGGGCGCGAGCGGGTCGGTGCCGGACTCGATGACGGGCGAGGCGGCGAGCGCCGCGACGGAGTCGGGATCCGCGACGTCGACGCCCTGGCGCAGCAACCACCACGTCATCGCGCGGAACATCGCGCCGGTGTCGAGGTAGCGCAGGCCCAGCTGCTCGGCGACCCCGCGCGAGGTGCTCGACTTGCCGGAGCCCGACGTGCCGTCGATGGCAATGACCTGGGTCTCGGCGTCGACGGTGCTCACGGCCGAGAAGATTACCGGTGAGTCGTCCACCCGCGGGATTCGAGAGCCGCCAGCAGGTGCTCGGCGCTGCCCTGCTCGACGACGAGCTCCGTCAGGCCGACCGGACGAGCCGGGTCGTGGTCGATGTGCACGTCCTCGATGTTGACGCCGATCTCGCCCGCGTCGCCGAAGAGGCGCGCCAGCTCGCCGGGGTGGTCGGGGACCGAGACGAAGACCGAGCGGGTCGGGCGTACGGGTCCGCCGTGCTTGCCGGGGATCGCGGCGGTGCCGGCGTTGCCGCGGGCGAGGATCTCCGAGAGGGCCGGGGTCGAGGGATCGGCGACCGCGGCCATCAGCGCGTCGAGCTCTTCGCGCACCTCCCCGAGCAGAGCGAGGACGGCCGGAGCGTTGGCGCCGAGGATCTCCTCCCACAGGGCCGGGTCGCTGGCCGCGACCCGGGTGACGTCGCGGACGCCCTGACCCGAGAGCACCAGGTGCTCGGGCGGTGCCTGGGCCAGCCGGCCGGCAACGAGGACCGCGGCCAGGTGCGGCAGGTGAGAGGTGCGAGCGACGGCCCGGTCGTGGTCACCCGCGTCGAGACGCACCGGGACTGCGCCGCACTCGAGGACCAGGCCCTCGACGAGCGCCACGGCCTCGGGGTCGGACGTCGGGTGCGGCGTGACCGCCCACGGGCGTCCGTCGAAGAGCGCCGCACTCGCGGCGAGCGGGCCGGAGCGCTCGCTGCCGGCCATCGGGTGCGATCCGACATAGCGGCGCAGCTCGGCGGCGTCGACACTGCGGGCGATCTGCGCCAGGGGGGCGGCCTTGACGCTGCCGACGTCGGTCACGACCGCGTCCGTACGTCGCAGCGCGTCGGCCACGGCGGCGCCGACCGCGGCCGGGGGCACCGCGACCACGACGAGCTGCGGGCCGTCGCCGTCGCGCGCCGGACGCCCGGCGCCCAGGCCGCTGGCCGTGCGCAGGTGCTCGGGCGAGGTGTCGCGGAGGAGGACCTCGAGCCCGATCCGGCGGCAGACCAGGGCGATCGACGTGCCGATGAGGCCGGTGCCGACGACCTCGACGGGTCCGGTCAGCACGCCGATGGAGTCGTCAGTCATGGCTGGTCGTGCGGCTGAGGTCGCGGCGCAGGTTGGCGGCGCCGTGGAGGTAGACGTGGGTGACGTCGGCCCGCGGCGAGCTCGGTGTCGATGTGGGCCATCAGCCGCACGACCCGCGGCATGGACCCCTCGATCTCCAGCTCGCGGGCGCACACCAGCGGCACGTCGGAGAAGCCGAGCTGACGCGCCGCGTAGGCGGGGAACTCGCTGGTGAGGTCGCTGGTCGCCGTGAAGATGATCGAGATGAAGTCGTCGACCTCCAGGTCGTTGGCATGCATCACGTCGGTCACCAGCTCCGCCACCCGGTCCAGCATGTGCTCGCGGGTGTCCTCGTCGAGCTGGGTCGCACCCCGCACTGCCCTCACTGCCACGGCGCAACCCTAGTAGGTGTGGGCGACGAGCCGTGCGGCGTGCACACCCCTCAGGACGGCTGGTAGCTCCCGAACGACCAGTGGTTGCCCTCCGGGTCGCGGACGCTGCCTGACGTCCCGCCGTAGTCCTGCTCCACCATCGGGCGCTCGACCGTGGCGCCGGCCGCGACCGCCGCGTCGAACACGGCCTGCGGGTCCTCGGTGACGAGGTAGCAGGCGGCCGGCCCGACGCCCTGCAGTCCGCTCTCGGGCAGCTGGGTGCCGAACATGATCCCGCCGCCCCCGCTCCACAGCCATTCGGCGTGGTGGACGACCGACGGGTCCTTCTCATCGCGGTAGGTCGCGTGCTCGGTGAGGCCGATGGCGCCGAACCACGCGATCATCGCGTCGGCATCCTGGACGGTCAAGGTGTGCCAGAGGCGGACGGTGCTGGCGTCGGTCATGGGAGCTCCTTCGCGTCGGGTGGGTGCTCCCACCCTGCTACGACCTGCGTCGCGATGGCTTGAACGTCTGGGAACTCCTTGCGCTGCCAGGTGCTGGGCGTGCAGCCCGCGAGCGCCGCCCACTCCCGGGTCATGTGTGCGTGGTCGGCGTAGCCGCACTCCGCCGCCACGTCGGCCAGGGAGCCGGACCCGGCGGTCGTACGACGACGCATCAGGTCGTGGCTGCGCTCGAACCGGCCGAGCCGGCGCAGCACCTGCGGGCTGACTCCGACCTCGTCGAGCACCAGACGACCCAGCCACCGCCGGCTGTAGCCGACCTCCTCGGCGGCCGCGGCGACCCCGGCTCCGCGGGTCAACAGGGCCAGCGCCCGACCTACCTCGGCGCGCGGACCAGGTCCGTCGTGCCGGACCACGGCGTCGCCGAGGGCTCGCCAGACCAGGTCGATCCGCTCCGCGGCGGGCGCCTCGGCCAACCGGCTGGGGAGGTCACCCATCACCGGGTCGACGTCGGCCAGGTCGAGCAGCTCCCCTGCCAGCTCGCGCGCCGGCACCCCGAAGAGAGCACGAGAGCCGGCTGCCGTGACGGTCAGCTGGACACCTCGCTGGGCTCCGGAGTGGTGGATGGCCGCGGGCCGGTCGTGGACGCCCGACACGGAGGCCCACGTGGTGCTGCGTGACTTCGGTGCACCGGCCCACGAGACGTCCAGCGGCTCGCCCAGCGGGAGCACGAACGTCAGTGACGTCGACGGCATCCCCACGTGCACGCCCGCACCCTGGGCGTACACGACGTCGTAGGCCGTCAGGTCCGTGACGAAGGGCCGCAGGGGTGCCGGGATCGACATGCACCCACGCTACGCGCGCTCAGAGCTCGGCGCTGTCCATCAGCTCGCCGAGCTCGTTGAGGCTGAGCTCGCGCAGCTCGCCCACGGGCAGCCTGCCGAGGGTGACGGGGCCGATCTGGGTCCGGGTGAGCCGGGTGACGGGGTGTCCGACGTGCTCGAGGAGCCGACGCACGATGCGGTTGCGGCCCTCGTGGATGACCAGCTCGACGATCGTGCGGGGCTGTGAGCTGCGCCCGTGGCTGCCGCTCACGATCCGGGCGCTCGACACCGTCACCGGTCCGTCCTCGAGGGTCACGCCGGCGAGCAGCTGCTTGACGATGCCCTTGTGGAGCTCACCCTCGACCTCGGCGACGTAGGTCTTGTCCACCTCGTACGACGGGTGGGCCAGGCGCTGGGCGAAGTCGCCGTCGTTGGTGAGGATCAGCAGCCCGGAGGTGTCCGTGTCGAGGCGACCGACGTGGAAGAGCCGCTCGGGCCGGTCGGCGACGAGGTCGCCCAGGTGGCGACGCCCCTCGGGGTCGCTCATCGTGGAGACCACGCCGCGTGGTTTGTTGAGGACGAGGTAGACGTTCGGGGAGATCGGCGGCAACCGCTTGCCGTCGACCCGGATGACGGCGGTGTGCGGGTCGACCTTGGTGCCGAGGCGGCTGACGACCTCACCGTCGACGGTGACGTGACCCTCGAGCATCAGCTCCTCGCACTTGCGCCGGCTGGCGACACCCGACTGGGCCAGGAGCTTCTGCAGCCGGATCGTGCCGTCGGCGTCGGGCAGCGGGCGGTGGGAGGCGGGGTTGGACGGGTCTGCGTCGTGCGGCTTCATCCGGGGTCCCTGCGGAGGCGCGAGCGAAGCGAGTGGCTTCGTGGGGTGGTCATGACACCTCGGTCCCGCCATCGGGCTCGGTGCCCGAGCCACTGTGGGGAGAGGGGTGCCGCGGGGCGCCCTCGCTGGGCGCGGCAGCGGGCTCGGGCTCCGTCGGGGCCGGCTCGGGCGCGGCGTCCAGGCCGGCGACGCTGGCCAGCTCGTCCTCGAGGTCGTCCATGTCGGGGAGGTAGGGCGCCAGCTCGGGGAGCTCGTCGAGGGAGGTGATGCCGATCCGCTCGAGGAAGTAGGAGGTCGTGCGATAGAGGTTGGCGCCGCTGTGCTCGTCCTGCCCGCACTCCTCGACGAGGCCGCGGCTGAGCAGCGTACGCATGACGCCGTCGACGTTGACGCCACGGATCGCCGAGACGCGGGCCCGCGAGACCGGCTCCTTGTAGGCGACGACCGAGAGCGTCTCCAGGGCCGCCTGCGTCAGGCGCGCCTGCTGGCCGTCGAGGACGAAGGACTCCACGACCGCGGCGAACTCCGGACGGGAGTAGAAGCGCCAACCACCGGCGACGGCACGCAGGTCGAACCCGCGGCCCTGCTCGGCGTACTCCCCCGCCAGGGCCTGCAGCGCGTCCTCGACGTCGGCCACCGGGTGGCCCACCACCGACGCCAGGCGCACCTTGTCGAGCGGCTCGTCGGAGACCATCAGGATCGCCTCGAGGGCCGGGCGCAGCTCGGCTACGGCCACCGCCAGGGTGTCCACGTCGGTCTCGGGGCCCTCGGTCTGCTCGGTCACTCGTCCTCCTGCTGAGATGTGTCGATGTCGGCCTCGTCCGAAGGGCTGGTCGTCCCATCATCCTCGGAAGGCGCGCCGTCGAACTCGTCATGGATCTCGACCTCGCCGTCCTCGGCGCCTGTCCAGCGCACGGTGAGCTCGCCCAGTGGGGTGACCTGGTCGAACGAGACCGCGCCCTCACGGAAGAGCTCGAGCAACGAGAGGAAGCGGGCCACGGTCGTGAGCCGGTCCGGTGAGTCACCGCACAGCGCGCGGAACGTCATCGTGCCGCTGCGGCGCAGTCGGTCCACCACCAGCGCCGCCTGCTCGCGGACGCTGACCTTGGCGGCGTGGATGTGGTGGAGGGAGACCTCCTGGACCGGCTTGGGCTCCATCGCCCTGGCCGCGAGCTGGGCGAACTGCTCGAGCCCGATGCCGATCAGCACCTCGGGGAGCAGGGCCGCGAAGCGCTCCTCGAGCCCGACCGCCCGTGGATGACGCCGCGACTCGGAGGCCAGCCGGTCCTCGAAGACGGCCGCGACCTGCTTGAAGGCGCGGTACTGCATGAGCCGGGCGAACAGCAGGTCGCGCGCCTCCAGAAGTGCGAGGTCCTCCTCGTCCTCGACGTCGCCCTGCGGCAGCAGCCGGGCGGCCTTGAGGTCGAGCAGCGTCGCGGCGACGACGAGGAACGAGGTGGTCTGCTCGAGGTCCCAGGCCCCGCCCAGGCCCTTGACGTGGGCGATGAACTCGTCGGTCACCTCCGAGAGCGCGACCTCGGTGATGTCGAGCTTGTGCTTGGCGATGAGCCCGAGGAGGAGGTCGAAGGGTCCTTCGAAGTTGTCCAGGTGCACGGCGAAGGCCGGGGCCTCGCTGCCGGGCTCGAGCTCTGACCGTGGGCCCGACGCGAGGTCGGTCACGGCGCTCACTCCTCGATGAGTCGCTGGACCAGGGCGCTGTCGGTGCCCTGCGCCTCGAGGTCGGCCAGCACGAGTGCCAGCGCCTCGCGCACGAGCCGGCCACGGTCGACGGCCAGGCCGTGGTCGCGCCGGAGCATGAGCCGGGCGTGCTCGATGTCGAGGAGCTCGTCGGCGGTGACGTAGACGGTCATCTTCTCGTCGTGGCGGATGCGACCGCTGGGCCGCTTCGGGCCGCTCGCCTCGGTGTCGTCGTCCTCCACCGCGCGGACCCGTCGCGGGCCGGGCTCGGGCTGGGCCGCGGTGCCGGCGGTGGGCCGGAACAGGTCGTCCGCGGCGGGCATGCTCACTCGGCGGGCCACCGGGTCACCACCTCCTTGGCGAGCTGGCGGTAGGCGTCGGCGCCGGTCGAGGACGAGGCGTAGGACGTGATCGGCTCACCGGCGACGGTGGCGTCGGAGAACTTCACGGTGCGGCGGATCACGGTGTGGAACACCGTGTCACCCCAGGCCGAGACCAGCCGCTCCATGACCTCGCGGCTGTGCAGGGTGCGCCCGTCGAACATGGTGCCGAGCACGCCGTCGATCTCGAGCTTGGGGTTGAGCCGCTCGCGCACCTTGTCGATCGTCGTCTTGAGCAGGGCCACACCACGCAGCGCGAAGTACTCGCACTCGAGCGGGACGATCACGCCGTCGGAGGCGGTGAGCGCGTTGACGGTGAGCAGGCCGAGCGAGGGCTGGCAGTCGATCAGGATGACGTCGTAGTGCTCGAGGGCCGGAGCCAGCACCCGCTGCAGGGTCTGCTCGCGGGCCACCTCGTGGACCAGCTGCACCTCGGCGGCGGACAGGTCGATGTTGGAGGGCAGCAGGTCCATGCCGTCGATGCCGGAGGGCACGACGACCTCGTCGAGGGTGACGTCGCGCTGCATGAGCAGGTTGTAGATGGTGAGGTCCATCTCGTGGGGGTTGAGTCCCAGACCGACCGAGAGGGAGCCCTGGGGGTCGAAGTCGACCAGCAGGACCTTGCGGCCGAACTCGGCCAGCGATGCACCCAGGTTGATGGTCGTCGTGGTCTTGCCGACGCCACCCTTCTGGTTGCACATCGAGACCACGCGGGCGCCGCCGTGGCGGGTCAGCGGGGCGGGCTCGGGGAACTCCGGCATCGGCCGACCGGTCGGGCCCATCGGGCGTTCGGCGACGGCGACCGAAGGTTCGGCCAGGGGGCGTTCGAAGGGGATCGGCTGGGTCACGGGGTGCTCGTCTCGAGGGGAAGGGTGGGTCTGCGCCGGCTGTGGTCGCCGGACCATGGGCGGCATCTCGGGGGCACCGCTTCCGATGTTGCCCGAACCCGGGAAACCTCCACCGCTCATGACCACTCCTCCACGCGTCGACTGCCCTGATTCCACCACGCCGGGGGGCTCGAACTTTGTCGACACGTCGACAGATCCGGGGTGGACTCGGCGCGACTCTAGGCCCGCGTCACCGGGCCCACAACAGCGGTGGGAGGTCCCACAGGCCTGGCCGGAAATCTGTGCACAAGCCCCCGGTCAGGTGCACAGGCACGGTGGCCCTGTGCACAAACCTGTGCACTCCCGATCTCGCTAGAGGCGGTGCATCGCTACGGTGGCGAGCACCAGCTCGCCGGCCTCGTCCGTGGCGTCGCAGTCGACGAGCGCATCGATGACCCAGTCGTGGTGGCCCTCCGGGTCGTGGAGCGTCTGGCGTACGTCCCGCACGCGCGCCTCGGTGCCTTCCTCGGCGCCGACCGGCTCCCCCGGACGCTCTGGACCGACGGTGATCAGCTCGGGACCGCGCGCGTCCGCGTCCAGGCCGACCCGAGTCGTGCTCGGCGTAGTAGGCCTCGATCGCGGCATCCCAGGCCGATCGCACCGCCACCACCTCGCGCGGAGGCGTCAGCCGGTCGGCGGCGACGCGCTCGATCCTCATCAGCGCATCGAGGTCGTCGCGGCCGACGGCCTCCACCCGCGCCCACATCGCGTTGCGGATCATCACGCGGAACGGCCGGTCCTGCTTCGACAGCGGACGCGGCGGGGGCGGCGGCTCGTGGTGCGACGACCGACGGTGCTGATGTGGTCGGGGTCGGACAGCGCCTCCCACTCGTCGAGGAGCGAGGAGTCGGTCTGGCGCACGGTCTCCCCCAGCCACTCGATGACGTCCTCGACGTCGGGCGAGCGGTGGGTGTCCGGGACGGTCTGCCGCAACGTGCGGTAGGCGTCGGTGAGGTAGCGCAGGACGAGGCCCTCGGACCGGGCGAGCTGGTAGCGACCGACGAAGTCGGTGAAGCCCATCCCGTTCTCCCACATCTCGCGGACGACGGACTTGGGTGACAGGGCGTCCTCGCGCAGCCACGGGTGGCGTCTGGCGGTAGGTCTCGTAGAGCGCCTCGAGCAGCTCGCGCAGCGGCTGCGGCCAGGTGATCTGGTCCAGCAGCGCCATCCGCTCGTCGTACTCCAGCCCGTCGGCCTTCATCTCCCCCACGGCCTCGCCCCGGGCGGCGTGCTGCTGTGCCATCAGGATCTGCCGCGGCGCCTCGAGCACCGCCTCGACGATCGACACCACGTCGAGGCCGTAGGTGAGCTCCTCCGGGTCGAGCACGTCGAACGCGGCCAGCGCGAAGTGCGCCAGCGGCTGGTTGAGCGCGAAGTCGACGGGGAGGTCGACGGTGAGGACGTAGCGACGGTCGAGCTCGTCCAGCTCGTCCAGACGCGTGAGGATGCCCGTGCGGAGCAGCGAGCGGGCCAGGCGCAGGCCGCGGCGTGCCAGCCGGAGCTGCTGACGTCGCTCCTCGTGGTTGTCGGTGAGCAGTCGGCGCATCACCGCGAACGCGTCCTCCTCGCGGGACACGACGTTGACGAGCATGGCGTTGTCGACCTTCATCCGGCTCGAGAGCCGCTCCGGGCACGCCGGCGACCAGCTTGTCGAAGGTCTGCTCGGTCCACACCACGGTGCCTTCAGGCGGCTTCTTGAGCTGGGCCTTCGACTTCTTCTTGCCCGCCGCCTGCCGGGCCGCCGACTTCGCCTTGGCCTGCTCGTTCTCGATCACGTGCTCGGGCGCCTGCACGACGACGTAGCCGGCCGTGTCGAAGCCCGCCCGCCCCGCCCGGCCGGCGATCTGCTGGAACTCGCGGGTCTTCAGCACCCGCTGCCGGTTGCCGTCGAACTTGGCCAGACCGGTGAACAGCACGGTGCGGATCGGCACGTTGATGCCGACGCCCAGGGTGTCGGTGCCGCAGATGACGCGGAGCAGTCCCGACTGCGCCAGCGGTCTCCACCAGGCGTCGGTACTTGGGCAGCATCCCGGCGTGGTGGACGCCGATCCCGTTGCGCACCAGCTGCGACAGGGTCCTGCCGAAACCGGCGCCGAAGCGGAAGGCACCGATCCGCTCGGCGATCGCCTCCTTGTCGACCGCGCCCACCTTGGCGGACCCCTTGAGCAGGGCGACCGCGTGCTCGACGGCTGCTGCCTGGGTGAAGTGCACGACGTAGACCGGACCCTGCCCGGTCGTGACGAGCTCCTCGAGGGTGTCGTCGAGCGGCTCCATCGACCAGGTGAAGGTCAGCGGGACCGGGCGTTCGGCGTCGTCGACGACCGCGGTGTCCCGCCCGGTGCGCCGCTTGAGGTCCTCGACGAGGAAGGACACGTCGCCGAGGGTGGCCGACATCAGGAGGAACTGTGCGTCGACCAGCTCGAGCAGCGGCACCTGCCACGCCCAACCGCGATCGGCCTCACCGTAGAAGTGGAACTCGTCCATCACCACGAGCCCGACGTCGGCGGAGCGGCCCTCGCGCAGCGCGATGTTGGCCAGCACCTCCGCGGTGCAGCAGATGATGGGCGCGTCCGGGTTCACCGCGGCGTCGCCGGTCAGCATGCCGACGTTCTCGGCGCCGAAGACCTCGATGAGGGAGAAGAACTTCTCGCTCACCAGCGCCTTGATGGGAGCGGTGTAGAAGCTCACCTTGTCCTGGGTCAACGCAGCCAGGTGGGCGCCGATCGCCACCAGCGACTTTCCCGACCCGGTCGGGGTCGCGAGCACGACGTGGTTGCCGCCGAGCAGCTCGATGACCGCCTCGTCCTGGTGGGGGTAGAGGTCGAGTCCCTGCTCCGCCACCCACCCGGCGAACGCGTCGTACGCCGTGTCGGCGTCGGCGCCGGTCGGCACGCGGGTGTCGAGGCGCATGACCCGATCCAACCACCCACCCGTCAGTCGCGGGCCCGGGGGTGGGCGGTGGCGAACACCTCACGGAGGTTGTCGACGGTGACCAGGGTGTAGACCTGCGTCGTGGTCACCGACGCGTGTCCGAGCAGCTCCTGGACGACCCGGACGTCGGCACCGCCGTCGAGCAGGTGGGTGGCGAAGGAGTGGCGCATGGTGTGCGGGGAGACCGACGCGGTGACACCCGGCCCGCTCGGCCGCCTTCACCAGCACCGTCCACGCGCTCTGGCGTGACAGCCGGCCCCCGCGGGAGTTGAGGAACATCGCCGGACCCCCCTGGTCCGCCCGCCACCAGCTCGGGACGGGCACGGGTGAGGTAGGCCGCGACCGCGTCGCGGGCATAGCTGCCCACCGGGACGAGGCGCTCCTTGCCGCCCTTGCCGCGCAGCAGGACGGTGCCGTCCACCGTGTCGAGGTCGTCGATGTCGAGACCCACCGCCTCGGAGATCCGCGCTCCGGTGCCGTAGAGCACCTCCAGCAGGGCGCGGTCGCGCAACGCGAGCACGGTGTCGGGAGCGCCGGCTGCCTCGAGGATCGCCTCGACGTCGGACAGCGGGAGCGCCTTGGGCAGTCGCTTGGCCGGGGTGGGTGGCTTCACCGCAGCGGCCGGGTCCGACGTGGCGAGCCCGTCGGACACGGCGAACTTGTGGAAGCCGCGCACGGCGACCACCGTGCGGGCCGCCGAGGTGGCACTCAGCGGCGGATGCGCCTCACTGCCCTCGCGCAGGCCGACCAGGAACGCGGCCACGGTCGACTCGGTGATCGCGTCGAGCCGGTCGATGCCCTGCGACGCCAGGAACTCGTCGTACCTCGCCAGGTCGCGCCGGTAGGACGACAAGGTGTTGGCCGCGAGTCCGCGCTCGACCGTGAGGTGGTCGAGATAGGTGCGGACCGCGCGGCTCAGCGTCACCCCAGGACGCTCTCGAGCCCCACCGACTCGATGCCCACCGCTTCGCCGACCGGCGCGTTGGTGAGCTGGCCGGCGTGGGTGTTGAGGCCCAGGGCGAGGCTGGCGTCGTCGCGGCAGGCCTGGTCCCAGCCCTTGTCGGCGAGGGCCACCGCATAGGGCAGCGTCGCGTTGGTGAGGGCGTACGTCGACGTGTTGGGCACCGCGCCGGGCATGTTGGCCACGCAGTAGAAGACCGAGTTGTGGACCTCGTAGGTCGGGTCGTCGTGGGTGGTGGCGTGGGAGTCCTCGAAGCAGCCGCCCTGGTCGATGGCGATGTCGACGAGCACCGAGCCGGGCTTCATCTGCGAGACGAGCTCGTTGGTGACCAGCTTGGGTGCAGCCGCGCCGGGGATCAGCACGGCACCGATGACCATGTCGGCCTCCATGACCTGCTGCTGGATGGCCAGCCTGGACGAGGCCAGGCCGTGGACGCGGTTGTTGTAGCGCCAGAACGACATCCGCAGCTTGTCGAGGTCGGTGTCGAGGAGCGTCACGTCGGCGCCCATGCCGAGCGCGATGTTGGCGGCGTTCTGGCCCGAGACGCCGGCACCGATGATGACGACCTTCGCGTTGGCCACACCGCCCACGCCGCCCATCAGGACGCCGCGGCCGCCGTTGGCCTTCATCAGCGAGTAGGCGCCGACCTGGGGCGCCAGGCAGCCGGCGACCTCGGACATCGGGTAGAGCAGCGGCAGCCCGCCGGAGGGCAGCTGGACGGTCTCGTAGGCGATGGCGGTGACCTTGCGGGCCATCAGCTCCTCGGTCAGCGGCTTGTCGGCGGCGAGGTGGAGGTAGGTGAAGAGGGTCTGGCCCTCGCGCATCCGGCCGTACTCCTCGGCGACCGGCTCCTTCACCTTGAGGATCATGTCGGCGGTGCCCCACACGTCGTCGGCCGTGTCGAGCATCGTGGCGCCGGCGGCGACGTACTCGTCGTCCGGGATGAGCGATCCTTCGCCCGCGGTCTTCTGCACCACGACGTCGTGGCCGTGCTGCACCAGCTCGTGGACGCCGATGGGCGTCAGCGCCACCCGGTACTCGCGGTTCTTGACTTCCTTGGGTACGCCGACCTTCATGCCTCGCTCCTCACGGACAGGGGGCCCACGACGGTGTGGTGCCCCTCACAGCGGGCCCGAGACTACTCCCGGCGCGGGTCACACCTCGTCCAGGGTCCCCCGCTCGTTTCAGCACCTCGTAGGACAGCACCGCCAGGGCCAGCGGACCTTCGCGCACCCGACCGTCGAGGACGGCGTCGAGCAGCTCGGTCATCGGCACCCAGAAGGCCTCCATCTCCGCCTCCTCGTGGCGCATCTCGAAGTCGCCCCGGGGCGCGTCGCTCAACCCGCGGGCCAGGAAGATCTCGTGCACCTCGTCGCTGATCCCGGCACTCGGGAACGAGCTCAGCAGCAGCCGCCACGACGACGCCTCCAGCTCGACCTCCTCGCGCAGCTCGCGCCTGGCCGTCTCGACCGCCGGCTCGTCGCCGGCGTCACGCAGGCCGGCCGGCAGCTCGACGAAGTCGTGTCCGCTGGTGTGGCGGTACTGGCGCAGGCACATCACCTGCTCTCGCTCGTCGACGGCCAGCACGATGACGGCACCCGGGTGCTCGAGGGAGATCCGCGTGAACGGCTCGTCGGGGTGCCCGGGTCGGGTCACCCGGTCCTCGCGCAGGGCCACCACCCAGTCGTCGCGGTGGACGTCGCGCGAGGAGACGACCGGCCAGCTGGCCGGCCGGTCGGCGAGGGGCTGGTCCTGCTCGTCTCCGGTCGGCTCGCGTTCCGTCATGCCCCAGACGCTAGCGCGGAGCCACACAGTGAGTACGGTCACCCTCATGACGTTGTTGAGCCTGACCAAGGACGAAGCCGCGACCCGCTCCGCACTGCTGGAGGTCCAGCGATATGACATCGCGGTGGACATGACCGGCCTGCTCGAGGGCGAGCGCTTCGCCTCCGTCAGCACGATCACCTTCACCTGCAGCGAGCCCGGCGCGACGACGTTCGTCGACTGCGCCGCCGACATTGCCCGCGCCACCCTCAACGGCACGGAGATCGACGTCTCGGGTGCCGCGCAGGGGCGCCTGCCGCTGCCGGCCCTGGCTGCCGACAACGTCCTCGTGGTCGAGACCAGCACCACCAACACCAGCACCGGCGAGGGCATCCTCCGCACCGTCGACCCCACCGACGGACTCGTCTACGTCTGGACCAGCCTCGAGCCCGACGAGGCGCGCCGGTTGTGGGCCTGCTTCGACCAGCCCGACCTCAAGGCACCCCACCGGTTCGTGGTCACCGCGCCCGCGTCGTGGCTGGTGACGTCCAACGGAGCTCCCGAGTCGATCGAGGACGCCGGCGACGCCAGGGTCTGGACCTACCCCGACACGCCCCGCCTGTCGACGTACGTCGTCGTGGTCAACGCCGGCCCGTTCCACGAGGTGCGCCGACAGCACGACGGCTACGACCTCGGCTTCTACTGCCGCCAGTCGCTCGTCCCCCAGCTCGAGCGTGACCTCGACGAGATGGTCACCCTCACCCGCCAGGGCCTGGCCTTCTTCGGGGAGCGCTTCGCCTCGCCGTTCCCGCAGGAGCGCTACGACCAGGTCTTCGTCCCCAACCTCGGCGGCGCGATGGAGAACTGGGGCTGCGTCACCTACGGCGACGGCCAGCTCTTCCGCACTCCCCCGACGCACGCGCAGCGCTCGACCCGCGCCGAGTTCATCTTCCACGAGATGGCGCACATGTGGTTCGGCGACCTGGTGACGATGCAGTGGTGGGATGACCTGTGGCTCAACGAGGCGTTCGCGTCGTGGGCCGCCAACTGGGGCATGGCCGCGGCCACCGAGTTCACCGACCAGTGGGCCACCTTCCTCGTCGCCGGCAAGCGCACGGCCTACGAGATGGACATGAGCCCCGCGAGCCACCCCATCCGCGGCGACGTCGCCGACGTCTCGGAGGCGATGGCCAACTTCGACGCCATCACCTACGTCAAGGGCCAGAGCGTGCTCCACCAGCTCGTGGCCTACATCGGTGAGGAAGCCTTCGTGGACGGCCTGCGCGACTACTTCAGCCGGTTCGCCTTCTCCAACACCCGCCTCGACGACCTGATGGACTGCTACTCCCGTGCCAGCGGCCGCGACCTCTCCGGATGGACCAGGTCCTGGCTCGACGAGGCCGGCCCGGACGTGATCTCGCTGGACGGCGACGAGCTCGTCGTGGAGACGCCCGAGGGACAGCAGGCACGCCCGCACCGCCTCGACGTCGCGGTCTACGACGTCTCCGGCCCGGAGCTGCGCCCGTCCGGTCGGACCACGGTGGAGGTCACCGGGAACCGCACCCCGGTGGACGTGCCCGACGGTGACCTGAGGCTCGTCAACGCGGGTGATCGCACCTACGCCGCGGTGAAGCCCGACGCAACGTCGCGGGGCCACATGTTCGACCGGATCCACCAGTTCAGCGATCCGCTCGACCGCGCGCTCGTGGCAGCGACTGCCGGGCAGCTGCTGCTCCTGGGCGAGGTGGCACCCCGCGACGTCTCGACGGCGCTGACCCGCGCGCTGTCGAGCGAGACGAGCCCCGCGCTCATCGAGCCGTTCCTCGGTCAGGCCCTGGGCGTGGCCGACCGCTGGGCGCCGGCCGCGGAGTCACCCGGTCTGCTGCTCGCCCTTGCCGACGCGGTCGTCGGGCTCGTCGAGGTGCCCGACGCCCGACAGGCAGCGCTCCGCACCCTGGCCGTCGTCCGCTTCGACCGACGCGCACTGGTCGGTGCTGGAGCAGGCCGCCGAGCAGGCGACCGACCTCGACCTGGCCTGGCGGATGGCCGTGCGCCGCGCCGAGCTCGGCGCCTACGACGAGGCCGCCGTCGATGCCCTGCTCGCCGCCGACCCCGACCCGGACGCCTCGATGCGTCGGCTCGCCGTCATCGCGGCGCGTCCCGACCTCGAGGCCAAGGAGGAGGTCTGGAAGGCGTTCTTCGTGGACTACTCCGTGCCCGCGAGCCGGGAGACCCTGGTGCTGGGCTCCACCTTCTGGCGACCCAGCCAGGCCGAGCTGCTGGCGCCGTTCGCCCACCGCTACCTCGAGGAGCTCCACGACCTCAAGGGCGGCCTGCTCAACCAGGGCCTCACCATCCGGGCGATGTATCCCCTCGGTGCGGGCGACGCGTCCTTCCTCGCCGCCGCCGAGGCGGCCGCCGAGGACCAGAGCCTGGCGGCGTACGGGCGCAACCAGCTGCGCGCCAACTCGTTCGTGCTCAGCCGGATCCTCAAGGCCCGCCAGCTCTGACGCTGACCGGGCACGAATCGCCCGTCCTGGACGCTGACCGGGCACGAATCGCCCGGTCAACGCTCAGACGTCGTCGTCCTCGTCCTTGCGCCGCAGAACGGACTCGTCCAGCGGGAAGCGTTCGGCGCGCTGGCGCTCGATGGCCGCGCCCACGAGGCCCGCGAAGAGGGGGTGCGGCCGGGTCGGGCGCGAGCGCAGCTCGGGGTGCGCCTGGGTGGCGACGTAGTAGGGGTGCACGTCCGCGGGGAGCTCGACGAACTCGACCAGCCCGAGCTCCGGGTTGACCCCGGAGAAGACCAGGCCGGCCTCCTTGAGCGTCTCGCGGTAGACGTCGTTGAACTCGTAGCGGTGACGGTGCCGCTCCTCGATCACCTCGGCACCGTAGGCGCCGCGGACGACGCTGCCCTCGAGCAGCTCGGCCTTCTGAAGGCCCAGGCGCATGGTGCCGCCGAGGTCGCCGGCGCCGTCGACGTACTTCTTCTGCTCCTCGATCGTGGAGATCACCGGCTCGACCGTGTCCGGGTCGAACTCGGTCGATCCGGCCTTGGTCAGCCCGGCGACGTTGCGGGCGTACTCGATCACCATGCACTGCAGGCCCAGGCACAGGCCGAGGGTCGGGATGCCGTGGGTGCGGGTGTAGGTCAGGGCGCCCAGCTTGCCCTCGATGCCGCGCACGCCGAAGCCACCGGGGACCAGCACCGCATCGACGTCGGAGAGGTGCTTGGCCGCACCGGCCTCGGTCTCGCACTGGTCGGAGGCGACCCAGCGGATGTTGACCTTGGCCTCGTGCGCGAAGCCGCCGGCGCGCAGCGCCTCGACCGGCGAGAGGTAGGCGTCGGGCAGGTCGACGTACTTGCCGACCAGCGCGATGGTCACCTCCTCCGTCGGGGTGGTGCACACGGCGGAGCAGGTCGTCCCACGCCGTCCAGTCGACGTCACGGAACGGCAGGTCGAGACGGCGTACGACGTAGGCGTCGAGGCCCTCGCGGTGCAGCACCTTCGGGATGTCATAGATCGACGGGGCGTCGGCGGCGGTGACCACGGCCTCGTCGTCGACGTCGCACATCAGCGCGATCTTGCGCTTGATGCTGTCGGGCAGCTCGCGATCGGCACGGCAGACGATGGCGTCGGGCTGGATACCGATCGAGCGCAGCGCCGCCACCGAGTGCTGGGTGGGCTTGGTCTTCAGCTCGCCGGAGGGTCCGATGTAGGGCACCAGCGAGACGTGGATGAAGAAGCAGTTGTCACGACCGATCTGGTGGCGCGTCTGGCGCGCAGCCTCGAGGAACGGCAGCGACTCGATGTCGCCGACCGTGCCGCCGATCTCGGTGATGACCACGTCGATGTCGGGACCGCCCATCGCGAGGATGCGGTCCTTGATCTCGTTGGTGATGTGCGGGATCACCTGCACGGTGTCGCCGAGGTAGTCGCCGCGGCGCTCCTTGGCGATGACGGTGGAGTAGACCTGCCCCGTCGTGACGTTGGCGATCTGGTTGAGGTCGGTGTCGAGGAACCGCTCGTAGTGACCGATGTCGAGATCGGTCTCCGCACCGTCGTTGGTCACGAAGACCTCGCCGTGCTGGAAGGGGTTCATCGTGCCCGGATCCACGTTGAGATAGGGATCCAGCTTCTGCATCGTCACGCGGAGACCGCGGGACTTCAGGAGCTGCCCCAGGCTGGAGGCGGTGAGCCCCTTGCCGAGGGAGGAGGCGACGCCTCCGGTCACGAAAACGTGCTTGGTCGGCGTCGGGCTCTTCACGGGCCTCGATCCTACCCGAGTGGGAGCGGTCCGTCGGCACCCGACGCACCGAAAGCACCGCCCTGGGTGGTCAGTGAGCGTGCGAGCGTCCGGATCGCGGCCACGCGACCGGCCGCGGTGTCGATCCCGTCGACGCTGGCGACAGTGGCGGCGATCGGGTCGGCCCGGAACCTCGCGAGCTGCCCGGCGGCCCCGTCGGCGGCGGTCCCGGCCACGACGACGCCCACTCCGGCGGCTGCCAGGCCAGAGCTCAGACCGGTCAGGATGGCGTCGGAGCCCTCGTCGCCGGCATCGGTGCCGAGCACGACGAGCACCAGCGGTGCGCGACGCTCGACCTCCTCGGGAGACTCCATCAATGCGGCTCCGCCGACCGCCTCGGTGATGGCACGAGCCTTGCCGGTGACGTCATCGCCGCCGGGCTCCGTGGTCGCGACGGCGAGGCCGAGCAGGTGGCCCATCCGGTCGTAGGTCGATGCCTCCGGCGCGATGTCCTTGGTCGCCTGCTGGGTCATCAGCTGGCTGCCCAGCGTGTCCACGAGGGACTTCTGGGTCGGGTCGACCATGTCTGCGGTGAGCGCGTAGCGACCCGTCACCGACCCGCCCGCGGCCGCGACCTGGTCGATGAGGGCCGTGACGAGCTGTTCGTCGGCACCCGGGACCGTCACCACGGCGACCTGGCGATCGGCCAGCGTGCCCGCGACCAGGCTGGGGCCGACGGCGGCGGCGAACGCCTCACCGTACGTCGACGAGGCCGCGCCCGGCTCCGGTTCGGCGGCGGTCTCCTCCGTGGTGACGGAGGTGACCTGGGCTCCCACGTCGGAGAGCGGACCACCGCCGAGCACGATTCCTGTGGCGAGCGCCAGGAAGACGGCCACGATGGTGAGCAGGTGGTGACGCAGGCTGATCACGGGAGAGTTCCTCGAACGGTGTCGATGACGGAGGACAGGGCCGGGGTGAGGTCGTGTGCCCACTCCTGGCCCACGGGGGTGACGCTGACAGCAGCTGCCACGGCCACCAGGCCGGCCAGCAGTGTGGCGACGAGGTGCCGAGGGCGTACGGCACCGTCGTAGAGCAGTGGGACCGCGGCGGCGTCCACCAGGTCGGGACCGACCTTGAGCCGGGTGAGGAACGTGCTGGCCAGGCCTGGGCGGCGCCGGTCGAGGAACTCTGCCAGCGTGGCGTGCATCCCGACCCCGACGATCAGCGATGCCTCATGGGCTGACGCGAGCAGGAGTGCTGCGTCCTCGGTGGTGGCGCTCGTCTCGAACGTCAGCGGACGGATGCTCATCCGCTCGAGCGGCTCGGTGACCGAGCGCGCGGACCCCTGCTCGACGAGCACCACGACGTCGCGGGCCTTGCGCAGGATGCTGGCGGCAGGAAGGTGGTCGCTCGATCCGTCGACCACCACGAGGTCGGGTCGGTGACCGGCGCTGACCAGCGCGTCGGCGCCGCGGCCGACACCGATCAGGACGGGCCGGCGCTCGCGGATGAAGGGCTTGATGCCCTTCAGCTCGTCCTCCCAGCCGTGCGATCGCACGACCACGACGACCGGTCGTCCGGCGATCTGGGTGGCCGTGCGCGGCACGCCGTGACCGTGGAGCAGGAGGTCCTGCTCGCGCCGCAGGAACTCGGTGCTGTTGTGGGTGAAGCTCTCCAGCTGGGCGCTCAGCCCGCTCCGAGCCTGGGCCATCTCCTGGCGCACCACCTCGGCGGTGACCTCACGAGCCGGGGCGACGAGGGTGTCGCCGGCGTGCACGACTCCCTCGTGGATGCGGAGCATGGTGCCGTCCTTGACCCGGTCGAAGATCTCGGGTCCGGCATTGTCGACGACCAGGACGCCGGACTCCACGAGGCGCTCGGGGCCCAGGTTGGGAAACCGGCCCGAGATCATCGGCCCCGCGTTGACCACCGCCAGGATGCCGGCGTCGACGAGCGCCTGGGCCGTCTCCCGGTCCATGTCCAGGTGGTCGATGACGGCGATGTCGCCCTCGCTCAGGCGCCCCAGGAGGCTGGCCGTGCGCCGGTTCAACCGGGCAGGACCGTGGACTCCGGGGAGTGAGGGGGCGGGACGGGTGCGAACGGCGAACTTCATGACCGCGCCATGGTGTCAGCCGCGACCCTGCCCCTCGGGGAGGCACGCCCGCTCGGGCGCGGCGGCATCGAGGAGCTCCCGCGCATGGGCGCGCGCACTCTCGGAATCCTCCAGACCCGCCAGCATCCGGGACAGCTCGCGCTCCCGGCCGGGCTCGTCGAGGACGACCAGCCCCGACGTCGTCACCGACCCGTCGCTGGCCTTGTGCACCACGACGTGATGATCGGCGTACGCCGCCACCTGCGGCAGGTGCGTGACGACCAGGACCTGGGAGGCCCGGGCCAGCCGGGCCAGCCGTCGCCCGACCTCGATGGCGGCCTTGCCGCCGACACCGGCGTCGACCTCGTCGAAGACGAACGTGGGCACCGGTCCGGTCTCGGCCAGCGACACCTCGAGGGCCAGCATCACGCGCGACAGCTCACCACCGGAGGCGCCCTTGTGCAGCGGGCGGGCCTCGCTGCCGGTGTTGGCGGCCAGCAGGAACTCGACGTCGTCGATGCCGTGGGCGCTCGCCCGCACCCAGCGCTCGCCGACCTCGAGCACGGGACCGGCCGGCCGCTGCGGCGCGGAGACCTCGTGCTGGGAGACGGTGATCGCGACCCGGGCGTGCGGCATGGCCAACGCGGTGAGCTCGTCGCTCACGGCAGTGCCGAGGCGAACCGCCGCCGTCGTACGTCGTTCGCTGAGCCGTGCTGCGACCGCGCCGAGGGTGCTCCGGACGCGGTCGCGCCGTGCCTCGAGCTCGGCGATGCGGCCGTCGGTGTCGTCGAGGTCGAGCAGGCGCTTGGCGCCCTCCTCGGCCCAGGCGAGCACCTCGTCGATGGTGTCGCCGTACTTCCGGGTGAGGGCGGTGAGTGCGGCCCGCCTCTCGGACACCGCCGCCAGACGGGCGGGGTCGGTCTCGAGGGAGGCGGCGTAGGAGGCGACGTCGCCGGCGACGTCGTTGAGCAGGTGACCGATCTCCGCGATCCGGTCGGCCAGCGCCCCGGCCTCGACGTCGTGCTCCCGCACGCTCTCCAGCACGTTGCGCGCGGCACTGGTGGTGGCCAGGGCGTCCTGGGTGCCCTCCTCGCTCGACAGGGCCTCGCGCGCCTGCTCGGCAGCCGTCCGGAGGGTGTCGGCGAACCCCAGACGGGTCTCCTCCGCGGCCAGCCCCACGTCCTCGCCCGGCACGGGGTCGACGGCCTCGACCTCACCGAGGCCGAACCTCAGCTGGTCGGCCTCACGGGCGCGCTCACGGGCCGAGCCGACCACGTCGGCCAGGTCGCGTTCGGTCTCGATCAGCTCGGTCCACAGGCGCGCGTAGTCCTGGGCCGCCTCGGCGACGTCCGCACCGGCGAACCGGTCGAGGGCCGCGCGCTGTGCTCCGGCCTTCAGGAGGCGGTGCTGGTCGGACTGACCGTGCACGGCGACCAGCGGCTCGGCGACCTCGGCCAGCATGGACACGGGCACCGAGGCTCCGCCCACCCAGGCCCGGGAACGCCCCTCGGCCGCGACGTTGCGGGCCAGCACGACCCGGTCCTCCTCGACCTCTCCCCCGGCCTGCTCGACGGCGTCGTGGAAGCCGGCCAGGTCGGCCGCGGACACGACCCCCTCGACGCGCGCGCGGGCGGAGCCCGAACGCACTGCACCGGAGTCGGCGCGACCGCCCAACAGGAGCCCGAGGGCCGTGACGACCATCGTCTTGCCGGCCCCGGTCTCCCCGGTGATCACGGTCAGGCCGGACCCCAGCTCGAGCGTCGAGGAGTCGATGACGCCGAGGGACGTGATCCGCAGCTCCTCAAGCATCGGACTCGCCGTTGTCGCGTCGGCGGCGCTCCGCCGCGCCGCGCCAGCCCTCGACGGGCAGGCCGAACTTTGCCACCAGACGGTCGGTGAACGGCGCCTGGTGCAGGCGGACGAGGCGCACCGGGCCGCTCGCCGCGGCGTACTTCGATGCGCGCCCCCGGCGGCAGGTCGACGGTGCGGCGCCCGTCGCACCACAGCACGCCGGACCCGGTGTTGGCGAGCACCTCGACTGCGAGGACGGAGGTCGGCGCCACGACCATCGGACGAGCGAACAGGGCATGGGCGCTGAGCGGGACCATGAGCAGCGCCTCGACCTCCGGCCACACCACGGGACCTCCGGCGCTGAAGTTGTAGGCGGTCGACCCGGTGGGCGTCGCACAGACCACGCCGTCGCATCCCCAGCGCGACAGCGGACGACCGTCGACCTCCACGACGACCTCGAGCATGCGCTCGCGCGCAGCCTTCTCGACGCTGGCCTCGTTGAGGGCGAAGGTCGACCAGACGATCTCCTTGCCGTGGACGACCTGGACGTCGAGGGTGAGCCGGTCCTCGGCGGTGTAGTCACGGTCGACGATCGCCGCGATGGTGGACTCGACGTCCTCCTGCTCGGCCTCGGCGAGGAAGCCGACGTGGCCCAGGTTGACCCCGAGCAGTGGCGTGCTCGTGTCGTGGGTCAGCTCGGCCGCGCGCAGGATCGACCCGTCGCCCCCGATGACCAGGACGAGCTCGCACCCCTCACCCGGTGTGTCGTCCGCGTTCGGTCTTCTCGACCAGGCCGCCGGCAGTGTCCTCGGCCAGCCCCAGGTCATGGGCCTCGTTGGTCAGCAGTCGTACGGCGATGCCGTGGCCGGTGAGCGCCTTGACGCACGCACGAGCGACGTCGCGGACCTCGGCCCGTCCCGTGTGGGCGAGCACCAGGACTCGTCGCCCGGTCTGCTCGGCGGGGCTGCTCTCGGTCACGGGTCCACCCTCTCACCCGCCACCCCCAGCGAGGCGGCGCGATCCACCTCCGCGCGGATGTCGTCGGCGTCGATGGCGGGCTCGCCCCGCCGGATCAGGAGGAAGAACTCCACGTTGCCCGAGGGACCCGGCAGCGGGCTGACCGTCACGGCCACCGCTCCCCAGCCTCGGCCGGCCGCGAGGTCGGCGATGTCGGTGACCGCCTCGGCGCGCAGCGCCAGGTCACGGACGACCCCGCCCTTGCCGACCCGGTCCTTGCCCACCTCGAACTGCGGCTTGACCATCAGGGCCAGCTCACCGTCGGGGCGCGTGACCGCGATCAACGGGTCGAGCACCAACCCGAGCGAGATGAAGGACAGGTCGCCCACCACCAGGTCGACGGGCTCTCCCACGATGTCCAGGGTGAGCTCGCGGATGTTGGTGCGGTCGTGGACGACCACGCGGTCGTCGCTGCGCAGCGACCACGCCAGCTGGCCGTAGCCGACGTCGACCGCCACCACCTCGCGTGCACCCTGGCGCAGCAGGACGTCGGTGAAACCGCCCGTCGACGCTCCGGCGTCGAGGCAGCGCTTGCCCTCCACGGAGAGACCGTGGTCGACGAAGGCCGCGAGCGCACCGGCCAGCTTGTGGCCGCCGCGGGAGACGTAGTCGACAGTGTCCGGGTCCTCGCGCACCACGATCGCGACGTCGGTGGTGACTCCGGTGGCCGCCTTGGTCGCCACGGACCCGGACACGGTGACCCGTCCGCCGGCGATCAGGTCGCTGGCGTGCTCGCGAGAGCGCGCCAGACCACGGCGTACGAGCTCCTGGTCGAGCCGGAGACGACGAGGGGGCACCGTCGCCTCAGACGCCCTGATCGTCGTCGTTGGCCGGTGCGGCATCCGGCTGGGCGTCGAGGGCGCGGCGCAGCTGCTCGTGAGCGCGCTCGAACACCTCGACGTGCTCGGAGACCGGGCGCTCCGCCACCTGCGAGACTCGCTGGAGCACCTCGTCCACGGCGGGCACGCCGGTCGACTCCACCTGCTCCGGAACTTGCTGATCCATGGTCGCGACCCTACTCGGCGCCGAGCCGTCGAACGGGTCCGGGCGGTGTCGTGTCGGAGACGTCCACGACGTCCCCCGTCTCGTCGAGGTGGCGCCAGCCGACCGTCGCGGCGACCCGCCACCAGTCTGCGTCCGAGCCGTCACCGGAGAGCTGCAGTCGCCCGTCCTCGACGGTGCCGCGCCAACCACCGAGGGTCACCTCGTCGTCGCCCACGTCCGGCGTCGGGTGCGTCTCGAAGAGTCCCTCGAGGTCGGGAGAGATGTACGTCGGCCGCAATCGCGGGCCCGCAGCGACCAGCTCCTCGAGCCAGGTGACGCCGGTCAGCACGAGCAGCGACGGGATCCCGATCGCGTGAGCACCTTCGATGTCGGTGTCCAGCCGGTCGCCCACCATGATCGGTCGGTCGCCGCCGACGCGGCGCACCGTCTCGTCCATCAGTGGCTTCTCCGGTTTGCCGGCGACGGTGGCCTCGACGCCGGCGAACCCGGTGATCGTGGCCACGAGCACGCCGTGACCCGGCGCCAGGCCGTACGGCGTGGGGATGGTCATGTCCGTGTTGCTGGCGACGTAGGGCAGGCCGTCGCGGACCAGTGTGGACACGCGCATGATGTCGCGCCACCGCACCTCCGGGCCGTAGCCACTCGCCACGGCCACGACGCCGTCGGGTACGGCGACGGGCTCGAGGCCGGCCTCGCGCAGGGCCACCTCCAGTCCCTCGCCGCCGAGCAGGAGGATCTTGGCTCCCGCTCCGTGCTCGGCCAGCAGGAGGGAGGCCGCAGCCTGGGCCGAGGTGACGACGTCCGTCGGCTCGGCGGCCACGCCCGCCTTGACCAGCTTGGCGGCCACCTGGTCCGGCGTGCGCGAGGCATTGTTGGTGACGAAGGCGACGTGCCGTCCCGAGGCTCGGACACGGTCGATGCGGTCGGCGACTCCGTCGATGGCCGTCCCGCCGACGTAGACCACGCCGTCGAGGTCGAACATCACCAGGTCGTGGGCCTCCACGACGGGTGTCGTCGATTCCTCGAGCATGCCTGTACCCCTTCCCGGGTGCTGATGAGCGTCCACCTACGATGCTCCGATGGACTTCGCCACGGTCGTGCCGCCGTACGTCGCGAAGCCCCTGACGTTGTCGCCCTTCCGCGCCGTGATGCTGGCACCGGCCCGCGTCGGTGATCCGGCCTCCGCGCGTGCGTTGGCGCGACCCTACCGTGACGTCGCCGGCCGGTTGCTCGACTGGATCGGGCAGGGCAGGGCCACGCAGGACACCTCGCCGGCCCTCTACCTCCACGAGTACACCGTCGGCGGGCTCACGGTCCGCGGACTCGTCGGCGTCCTCGACGTGTCGCGACGTGCGGAAGCACTCGCCGACCGAGCAGTGTGGCCGCACGAGGCGATCCATCCCGAGCAGGCCGGCGAGCTTGCGGACCGGATGCTCCAGATGAAGCTGAACCCAGCGCCGATCCTCCTCGTGCACCACGGCGACCAGGAGCTCCGCGAGCTCATCGCGACCGTGGGACAGGCAGACCCCGACTGGAGCTACCTGGATCGTGCCGGACAGCGGCAACGCATCTGGGCGATCCGCGACCCGGAGCTGCTCGAGGCCATCGCCGACCACGTCGCCGTCACCCGATGCCTGTTGGCTGACGGACACCACCGATACGCCGCCTACCTCAGGCTCCAGCAGGAACAGCCCGGGACGATGTGGGGCGCCGGCCTGGCGATGCTGGTCGACCAGCTGGACACTCCGTTGTTCCTGGGGGCGATCCATCGCACCCTGGCGGGCACGAATCTCGGCGACCTCGTCGCCGCAGCTCGCGCTACGGGAGCAATTGCGAGGGAGCTCGACCGACTGGACGCACTCGCCGAGCTGGACCGGGACCACCTGGTGCTGACCGATGGCACGCGCTGGATCAGCGTCCGTCCCCATGACCTCCAGGGGAAGGCGTTGGTCGCGTGGCTGCACGAGACGTGGCTGCCGGCCGCGAGCGGCGGCACGAGCTCGGTCGCCCACCACCACAGCGTCGAGGACGCCCTCGCGTCTGCGCACGCCCAGGCTCCCGCCGTGCTCCTGCCCAGCCCGGACTTCCGTCAGGTGCGGGCCATGGTGGAGGCGGGCGGGCTCCTTCCCGAGAAGGCCACGTCGTTCCAGCCGAAACCGAGCCTGGGTGCCCTCATGCGTCCGGTGCCCGACGAATGAGCCTGGCCGACGCCACCTCGACCTCCACCCGGGATCCCAGACCCCGAGCAGTCTGGAAGAACCGGCAGCGCACCGCACCGCTCACCTCGACGATGTCGCCGACTCGCCAGCTGAGCGCGCTGCGCCGCACTCGTGCCGTCCAGGTGCAGCACGGCACCGAATCCACCTTCTGACGCGTCACCCCGCCGACATCCGGGCGCTCGACCGAGATCCGGAACGTCACCAGCTCGTCGCCACTCGGCAGCTCGACGGCGGTGGCCGCACCGGCCACGCGACCTACCAGACGCACCTCGTTGGCCCCGACGACCGTGGCCCTGGCTGCTTTGGTCTGTGTGGACATCACACACCACCTCCTCGAGGACCAAGCCTCGACTCCGGCGCCGACAGCGCGAGCCACGGTCGACGAACCCCTGTGGAGAAATGCGAAGAGCCACTGGCTGTGGACAGTCAGTGGCACGTGGTGGTGCACAACTCTGTGTGACAACGCAAAAGTGGGGCCACCCGAAGGTGACCCCACTTTCACAATGTATGTCCGGCGGCGTCCTACTCTCCCACAACCTCTCGATTGCAGTACCATCGGCGCTGAAAGGCTTAACTTCCGGGTTCGGTATGGGACCGGGTGTTTCCCTTTCGCTATGGCCGCCGTAACTCTGTCAACCAGTGTCCGCTGACCCCTGTGTCCATTCCCCGGGTGGTGGTGCTTTCCCCGGGGGTGGGGGGTTGGGTGTGTTGGTTGGGAACTGCGTAGTGGACGCGAACATGTGTGTTCGTCTTGTGTTTGCGCGTGTGTGTGGTCTTGTACGGTGTTGGGACAAGCCCTCGGCCTATTAGTACCGGTCGGCTGGGCATTGCTGCTGTACACCTCCGGCCTATCAACCCCATGTTCTGTGGGGGGCCTTACCCACTTACGTGGTGGGAAACCTCATCTTGAAACGTGCTTCCCGCTTAGATGCATTCAGCGGTTATCACTTCCGAACGTAGCCAACCAGCCGTGCCCCTGGCGGGACAACTGGCACACCAGAGGTTCGTCCATCCCGGTCCTCTCGTACTAGGGACAGCCTTTCTCAAGTTTCCTGCGCGCGCGGCGGATAGGGACCGAACTGTCTCACGACGTTCTAAACCCAGCTCGCGTGCCGCTTTAATGGGCGAACAGCCCAACCCTTGGGACCTACTCCAGCCCCAGGATGCGACGAGCCGACATCGAGGTGCCAAACCATCCCGTCGATATGGACTCTTGGGGAAGATCAGCCTGTTATCCCCGGGGTACCTTTTATCCGTTGAGTGACCACGCTTCCACATGCCGTGGCCAGATCACTAGTTCCGACTTTCGTCCCTGCTCGACATGTCTGTCTCACAGTCAAGCTCCCTTGTGCACTTACACTCGCCACCTGATTGCCAACCAGGCTGAGGGAACCTTTGAGCGCCTCCGTTACATTTTAGGAGGCAACCGCCCCAGTTAAACTACCCATCAGGCACTGTCCCTGATCCGGATAACGGACCTAGGTTAGACATCTAATACTACTAGAGTGGTATTTCAACGATGACTCCAACCAAACTGGCGTCTGATCTTCACAGTCTCCCACCTATCCTACACAAGCAGTACCAAACACCAATACCAAACTATAGTAAAGGTCCCGGGGTCTTTCCGTCCTGCCGCGCGTAACGAGCATCTTTACTCGTAGTGCAATTTCGCCGAGTCCATGGTTGAGACAGCGCCCAAGTCGTTACTCCATTCGTGCAGGTCGGAACTTACCCGACAAGGAATTTCGCTACCTTAGGATGGTTATAGTTACCACCGCCGTTTACTGGGGCTTAAATTCTCAGCTTCGACCACACAAGGTGATCTAACCGGTCCTCTTAACCTTCCAGCACCGGGCAGGAGTCAGTCCGTATACATCGTCTTACAACTTCGCACGGACCTGTGTTTTTAGTAAACAGTCGCTTGGGCCTGGTCTCTGCGGCCCTTCACGCTTCCCCCAGCAAGTGGGTTCACGCTCCGGGCCCCCCTTCTCCCGAAGTTACGGGGGCATTTTGCCGAGTTCCTTAACCATGGTTATCTCGATCGCCTTAGTATTCTCTACCTGATCACCTGAGTCGGTTTGGGGTACGGGCGGCGCATAGCTCGCTAGAGGTTTTTCTCGACAGCATAGGATCACCCACTTCACCAAAATTGGCTCCGCGTCACGTCTCAGACACCTGCACCGCGGATTTGCCTACGGTACGTCCTACACGCTTGCCCACAGACAACCATCGCTGTGGTTGGGCTGCCTTCCTGCGTCACCCCATCGCTTGACTACTACCAGTTCGGGTCCCACGCTCCGCCTCGACCGTCTCGCCCCGAAGGGTCCGGTCACCGAGGTTTCGGGTGGTTAGCATCACTAGGTTCGTCATGGGCGCTACTTTGCCGGTACGGGAATATCAACCCGTTGTCCATCGACTACGCCTGTCGGCCTCGCCTTAGGTCCCGACTTACCCAGGGCAGATTAGCTTGACCCTGGAACCCTTGATCATTCGGCGCACGGGTTTCTCGCCCGTGATTCGCTACTCATGCCTGCATTCTCACTCGTGTGGGCTCCACACCTGGATCACTCCGGCGCTTCACTGCCCACACGACGCTCCCCTACCCATCCACACACCTGAACCAACCCCGAAGGGCGGCTTGGTTATTGCGTGAATGCCATAGCTTCGGCGGATGACTTGAGCCCCGCTACATTGTCGGCGCGGAATCACTTGACCAGTGAGCTATTACGCACTCTTTCAAGGGTGGCTGCTTCCAAGCCAACCTCCTGGTTGTCAATGCGACTCCACATCCTTTTCCACTTAGTCACCGCTTAGGGGCCTTAGCTGATGGTCTGGGCTGTTTCCCTCTCGACTACGGAGCTTATCCCCCGCAGTCTCACTGCTGCGCTCTCACTTACCGGCATTCGGAGTTTGGCTAACGTCAGTAACCTTGTAGGGCCCATTAGCTATCCAGTGCTCTACCTCCGGCAAGAAACACGCAACGCTGCACCTAAATGCATTTCGGGGAGAACCAGCTATCACGAAGTTTGATTGGCCTTTCACCCCTATCCACAGGTCATCCCCTCAGTTTTCAACCTAAGTGGGTTCGGTCCTCCACGTCGTCTTACCGACGCTTCAACCTGCCCATGGATAGATCACTTCGCTTCGGGTCTTGAGCGCGCTACTGAATCGCCCTATTAGGACTCGCTTTCGCTACGGCTTCCCCACACGGGTTAACCTCGCAACACACCGCAAACTCGCAGGCTCATTCTTCAAAAGGCACGCCGTCACCCCCACCAACAAGTTGGCATAAGGCTCCGACGGATTGTAGGCACACGGTTTCAGGTACTATTTCACTCCCCGCCAGGGGTACTTTTCACCTTTCCCTCACGGTACTTGTCCGCTATCGGTCATCAAGGAGTATTTAGGCTTAACGGGTGGTCCCGCCAGATTCACACGGAATTTCAGGGGTTCCGTGTTACTTGGGAACACGCTCCAGAGCCAGTACTTTACGTCTACGGGGCTATCACCCTCTACGGCCCGGCTTTCCAACCGGCTTCGACTTCCACACTGGTTTCTTACTCTGTGCTGAGCCGGCAGACTCAACTGAACGGTCCCACGACCCCACACGCACAACCCCTGCCGGGTATCACATGCGTATGGTTTAGCCTCATCCGATTTCGCTCGCCACTACTCTCGGAATCACTGTTGTTTTCTCTTCCTGTCGGTACTGAGATGTTTCACTTCCCGACGTTCCCTCCACACACCCTATGTGTTCAGATGTGGGTAACTGGACATGACTCCAGCTGGGTTTCCCCATTCGGACACCCCCGGATCACAGCTCGGTTGCCAACTCCCCAGGGCTTATCGCAGGCTCCAACGTCCTTCATCGGCTCTTGATGCCAAGGCATCCACCATGTGCCCTTCATAGCTTGTCTCAACAACGTCAAGACAACACACACACCCCACCCACAATCACAGGCAGGACATGCAAAAACTCGCAAAAACACAAAAATTGCACACTCCAACAACCAACCCAGGCCACCACCAAAAGCGACGGCCACGCCAGCTGCTGAAAAATGCTCGCGTCCACTATGCAGATCTCAAACAACAACCCCACCAACACCCACACCCCAAAAAACACCAGGGCGCAGGCAAAGGGAGGACCAGAACAACCAACCCACACCCAGACTCACGTCCAGGCACCTACGGCTGATTCTTCAGGACCCAACAGTGTGCAGATATGCCCATCCTTGAGGGACGAGCGTGTCGACGATTCCACTAGTGAACACCACCATGCGCGCCAGTAACTCTTAGTGACCGGTATGGCCAGCCTGGCGTCGTGGGCGTGTGCTCCTTAGAAAGGAGGTGATCCAGCCGCACCTTCCGGTACGGCTACCTTGTTACGACTTCGTCCCAATCGCCAGCCCCACCTTCGACGGCTCCCTCCACAAGGGTTGGGCCACCGGCTTCGGGTGTTGCCGACTTTCGTGACGTGACGGGCGGTGTGTACAAGGCCCGGGAACGTATTCACCGCAGCGTTGCTGATCTGCGATTACTAGCGACTCCGACTTCATGGGGTCGAGTTGCAGACCCCAATCCGAACTGAGACCGGCTTTTTGGGATTCGCTCCGCCTTACGGCATCGCAGCCCTTTGTACCGGCCATTGTAGCATGCGTGAAGCCCTGGACATAAGGGGCATGATGACTTGACGTCATCCCCACCTTCCTCCGAGTTGACCCCGGCAGTCTCCTATGAGTCCCCACCATAACGTGCTGGCAACATAGAACGAGGGTTGCGCTCGTTGCGGGACTTAACCCAACATCTCACGACACGAGCTGACGACAGCCATGCACCACCTGTACACCCCCAAAAGAAGCCCCATCTCTGAGGCGGCAGGGTGTATGTCAAACCCAGGTAAGGTTCTTCGCGTTGCATCGAATTAATCCGCATGCTCCGCCGCTTGTGCGGGCCCCCGTCAATTCCTTTGAGTTTTAGCCTTGCGGCCGTACTCCCCAGGCGGGGCGCTTAATGCGTTAGCTGCGGCACGGAATCCGTGGAATGGACCCCACACCTAGCGCCCAACGTTTACGGTGTGGACTACCAGGGTATCTAATCCTGTTCGCTCCCCACACTTTCGCTCCTCAGCGTCAGGTCATGCCCAGAGAACCGCCTTCGCCACCGGTGTTCCTCCTGATATCTGCGCATTTCACCGCTACACCAGGAATTCCGTTCTCCCCTGCATACCTCTAGTCTGCCCGTATCGAAAGCAAGCGCCGTGTTAAGCACGGCGTTTTCACTCCCGACGCGACAAACCGCCTACGAGCCCTTTACGCCCAATAATTCCGGACAACGCTCGCACCCTACGTATTACCGCGGCTGCTGGCACGTAGTTGGCCGGTGCTTCTTCTGTACCTACCGTCACTTGCGCTTCGTCGGTACTGAAAGAGGTTTACAACCCGAAGGCCGTCATCCCTCACGCGGCGTTGCTGGATCAGGCTTCCGCCCATTGTCCAATATTCCCCACTGCTGCCTCCCGTAGGAGTCTGGGCCGTGTCTCAGTCCCAGTGTGACCGGTCACCCTCTCAGGCCGGCTACCCGTCGAAGCCATGGTGAGCCATTACCTCACCATCAAGCTGATAGGCCGCGAGCACATCCCTCACCGAAAAACTTTCCACCACACGCCATGCGACATATGGTCATATCCGGTATTAATCACCGTTTCCGGTGGCTATCCCAAAGTGAGGGGCAGATTACTCACGTGTTACTCACCCGTTCGCCGCTCGAGTACCACCGAAATGGCCTTTCCGCTCGACTTGCATGTGTTAAGCACGCCGCCAGCGTTCGTCCTGAGCCAGGATCAAACTCTCCATCGAAAAACAAAACCCCCACACCAACCCAAAAGACCAGTGCAAGGAAAAGAGAGCCACATCCCCTGACAAAAAACAAACCCTGACAAAACTGTCAGAATTCATTGCCAAAGAAACCATCAACACCACCAAACCCCCAACCCCAAAAGGCCAGAAGCAAACATGATGCCAACGGGGCAAAACAAACTAATTCGTCGACTATCAAACACACTGTTGAGTTCTCAAAAATCAGACGCACCCGATCCTGACGGCTTCAGCCGGCTCGGTCGCGGGGCAACCTGCAAAAACTTACCGGGCACTCTGCGAGGCGTCAAATCACCTTGCATCCTGATCGGCTGGTCGCTACCAGGTTTCCGCTTCAGCTGACCTTCTGGCCAGGAGGCGGCGCCACTTGCTGCGACATGAGGAACTGTAGACCCTCCCCCACGGGTGTGCCAAACCGGGGTCGGACGTGCCGCAAAGGTGCAGGTCAGCGGCCTGCCGGAGGGCGGCGTACGGCCGCTGGACGGTAGGCGGAGACCGTGGGCTCGCCCTCCAACCAGAAGCGCCACCGAAGATCGGCGCCGTCCCGCACACCCACACGCGGCCCGGTCTGGACCGATCCCGGCCCCGTCGCAGCCGAAGTGAGGGTCACCTCTCCCCCGGCCAGATCGACCCTGTTGTGCCTCAGATCGATGTCCAACGTGCGGCACAGCAGAGCCGGCCCCCGCGCCAGCTCGTGGTCGCGCGCACCAGGCCGTCTGCGCCGCGCGGTCTCGAGCCCCTCGACCACCTCACCGGCGCGCAGGAGGACGGCGGAGGCGCGGCCAGGCTCCCCACAGACCACGTTGCAGCAGTGGTGCATCCCGTAGGTGAAGTAGACGTAGAGGTGTCCCGCCGGTCCGAACATCACGCGGTTGCGCTGGGTCTCGCCGCGATAGGCGTGCGACGCCGGGTCGTCGGACCCGTCGTACGCCTCGACCTCCGTCAGCCGCACGGCCACGTCGCCGTGGCGCAGGACTGCGCCCAGCAGACGTGGTGCGACCTCGAGGACGGGTCCGTCGAGGAAGCCCAGGTCAGCCGAGTCGCTCATGGAGGAGGGCGGATCGGTCGCGGAGCTCGACGAGCTGTTCGCGCACGCGGACCGGTGCCGTGCCGCCCCGACCGTCGCGCGACTCGACCGAACCCTGCGCGGTGAGCACGAGGCGTACGTCGGGGGTCAGGAGCGGCGAGATCGCGCCGAACTCCTCCTCGGTCAGACCGTCGAGGTCGGTCCCCTTGGCCTCCGCCGCCCGCACGCAGGCGCCGGCGAGCTCGTGGGCGATGCGGAACGGCGTACCTTCTCGCACCAGCCACTCCGCGATGTCGGTGGCGAGCGAGAAGCCCTGGGGAGCGAGCTCGGCCATCCGGTCGGTGTTGTAGACGAGGGTCGCGACCTGCCCGGTGAAGGCCGGGAGGAGCACCTCGAGCGTGTCGAGGGAGTCGAAGACCGGCTCCTTGTCCTCCTGGAGGTCACGGTTGTAGGCCAGCGGCAGCGCCTTGAGCGTGGTGAGCAGGCCGGCGAGGTTGCCGACCAGCCGCCCGGACTTGCCGCGGGCGAGCTCGGCGATGTCGGGGTTCTTCTTCTGCGGCATGATGCTCGACCCGGTCGACCAGGAGTCGTGCAGCGTCACGAAGTCGAACTCCCGGGTGGCCCACAGGATGATCTCCTCGGCGAGCCGGGAGATGTCGATCCCGACCTGGGCACAGACGAACGCGAACTCGGACACGAAGTCGCGCGACGCGGTCCCGTCGATGGAGTTGGCGGTCGAGCCGGTGAACCCCAGCTCGTTCGCGACGAGCTCGGGGTCCAGTCCCAGGCTCTGGCCGGCGAGTGCCCCGGCACCGTACGGCGAGTCCGCGCGCACCCGGTCCTGCCAGTCGCCCAGCCGGTCCACGTCGCGGAGCAGTGCCCACGCGTGCGCCAGGAGGTGGTGCGAGAGCAGGACCGGTTGTGCATGCTGCAGGTGGGTGCGCCCGGGCATGATCGCCCCGAGATGCGCGTCGGCCTGGCTCGCGAGGGCGTCGACCAGCTCGAGCACGAGTCCGGCCACGACCCGACCGTGGTCGAGGAGGTAGGCCCGGAACAACGTGGCTATCTGGTCGTTGCGCGAGCGGCCCGCGCGGAGCTTGCCGCCGACGTCGGGACCGACCTCGTCGATCAGCAACCGCTCGAGCGCTCCGTGCACGTCCTCGTCCGAGGCGGACGGGCGCAGGCCGCCCGACGCGAACTCGGCGCTGAGCACGTCGAGCCCGCGGTGCAGCTCACTCTCCTCGGCAACGCTCAGCAGTCCGGCGGCACCGAGCGCCTTGGCGTGCGCGTGCGACCCCGCGATGTCGTAGGGCGCCAGCCGCCAGTCGAAGTGGGTCGAACGCGACAGCGCCTCGAGCTCCGGCGACGGTCCGCCCTCGAAGCGACCTCCCCACAGCTTCCCCTCGTTGGTGGCGCCGATCTCGCCCATCAGTCGGTCCCGACGTCCATCGCGGCGTGGTCGAGTGCTTCGTCGTCCAGCTGGTCGGCACCGCCCGGCCGGGCGATGCGATCTGCTCCCCCGGGCTCGATCTCGCCGAAGAGGTTGCCGTTCTCGACCAGCACGTGTCCCTGGTCCTGCGGCTGGGAGGCGTAGAGCTCCAGCTTGCTGCGCGAGTCGGCGATGTCGAGGTTGCGCATGGTGAGCTGACCGATCCGGTCGGTCGGGCCGAAGACCGCGTTGTCGGTGCGCTCCATGGAGAGCTTGTCGGGGTGGTAGGAGAAGTCCGGACCGTCGGTCGCGAGAACGGTGTAGTCCTCGCCGCGGCGCAGCCGCACCGTCACCTCCCCGGTGACCAGGGAGGCCACCCAGCGCTGGATCGCCTCGCGCATCATCAGCGCCTGAGGGTCCAGCCAGCGACCCTCGTAGAGCAACCGGCCGAGGCGACGCCCCTGGCTGTGGTAGCTCTCGATGGTGTCCTCGTTGTGGACCGCGTTGAGCAGGCGCTCGTAGGCGATCCAGAGCAGGGCCATGCCGGGCGCCTCGTAGATGCCGCGCGACTTGGCCTCGATGATGCGGTTCTCGATCTGGTCGGACATGCCGAGACCGTGACGTCCGCCGATCTCGTTGGCCTTCAGCACGAGCCGGACGGCGTCGGGGAACGTCTCCCCGTTGATCGCGACCGGGCGGCCCTGGTCGAAGCGGATCGTGACGTCCTCGGTCGCGATGTCGATCGAGGGGTCCCAGAACTTCACGCCCATGATCGGCTGGACGGTCTCGAGCGAGACGTCGAGGTGCTCGAGGGTCTTGGCCTCGTGGGTGGCGCCCCAGATGTTGGCGTCGGTCGAGTACGCCTTCTCCTTGCTGTCGCGGTAGGGCAGGTCGCGCGCGGTGAGCCACTGGCTCATCTCGTCGCGGCCGCCGAGCTCGTGCACGAAGTCGGCGTCCAGCCACGGCTTGTAGATGCGGAGCTCGGGGTTGGCGAGCAGGCCGTAGCGGTAGAACCGCTCGATGTCGTTGCCCTTGAAGGTCGAGCCGTCGCCCCAGATGTCGACGCCGTCGTCGTGCATGGCGCGCACCAGCATCATCCCGGTGACGGCGCGACCGAGCGGGGTGGTGTTGAAGTAGGCGCGGCCACCGGAGCGGATGTGGAAGGCACCGCAGGCCAGGGCGGCGAGGCCCTCCTCGACCAGCGAGGCACGACAGTCGACGGCGCGCGCGATCTCCGCGCCGTACTGCAGGGCACGCGACGGGACGCCGGAGATGTCGGGCTCGTCGTACTGCCCGATGTCGGCGGTGTAGGTGCACGGGACCGCTCCCTTGTCGCGCATCCACGCGACCGCCACCGAGGTGTCGAGACCGCCGGAGAAGGCGATGCCGACGCGTTCGCCGACGGGAAGGGAGGTGAGGACCTTGCTCACGAGTCGTCCTTTGCTGAGGGGTGGTGAGGCGTGTGGGAGTGGTTGGCCAGGTCGAGGAAGCGTTGCGCGAGCGCGTCCCCGCCGGTGGCATCGCGACCGATGACGAGAACTGTGTCATCACCGGCGATGGTGCCGAGGATGTCCCCGATCTCGGCCTTGTCGAAGGCGCTGGCGAGGAACTGCGCGGCACCGGGTGGGGTGCGGAGCACGACGAAGTTGGCACTCGCCTCGGCGCTGACCAGGAGCTCGGCGCACAGTCGGGCGAGCCGGTCGCGCGCGGCACCGCTCTCGCGGGGACCCACCGGGGAACGGTCGCCGCCCTCGCCCGGCACGGCGTAGACCAGCGCACCCTCGGAGTTGCGGACCTTGACCGCGTCGAGCTCGACGAGGTCGCGGCTGAGGGTGGCCTGGGTGACCCGCACGCCGTGCTCGGCGAGGAGGTCGGCGAGCTCGGTCTGGGACCGGACACCGTGCGAGGTCACGAGCTCGATGATGCGCTGGTGGCGGGCCCCCTTCGTCAGCGGGCTCACGGCGCTCATGACTTCTCCAGGAGCCACAGGAGGATGGCCTTCTGGGAGTGGCGACGGTTCTCCGCCTCGTCCCAGACGACCGACTGCGGACCCTCGATCACCTCGTGGGCGATCTCCTTGCCGCGATAGGCGGGCAGGCAGTGCATGACGATGGCATCCGGCCGGGCGTGGCCCAGCAGCTCCGGCGTGACGCCGTACGGCGGGAAGACGCGCAGCCGGTCGATGGACTGCTCCTCGCGGCCCATGCTGACCCAGGAGTCGGTGACGACCACGTCGGCGTCCTTGACAGCCTGGATCGGGTCGCGGGTGAGCTCGATGGAGCCGCCGGTGCCCTGGGCGATCTCCTTGGCCCGGGCGACGACCCGGGCGTCGGGCGCGAAGCCACGGGGCGCGCCCACCACGACGTGCATCCCGGCGCCGGCGCCGGCCAGCACCCAGGAGTTGCCCATGTTGCAGGCACCGTCACCGACGAACGCGACGCGGACGCCGGCCAGGGCCCCCTTGTGCTCGCGGACGGTCTGCAGGTCGGCAAGGAGCTGGCAGGGGTGGAACTCGTCGGTCAGGGCATTGACGACGGGCACGCCGGCGTAGTCGGCCATGGTGACCACGTCACTCTGGTGGGCCGTCCGCCACACGATCGCGGCCGCCTGGCGTCCCAGGACGCGCGCGACGTCCTCGACGCCCTCGCGCTTGCCCATCGCGGCGAGCCCGCCGTCCACCGTCATCGGGTTGCCCCCGAGCTCGGCGATGCCGGCGGTGAAGGAGACCTGGGTGCGCAGGGTCGGACGGTCGAAGACGAGCGCGACCGTGCGGGGACCGGCCAGCGGCTTGTGGTCGAAGGGCTCGGCCTTGAGGCGGTCGGCCAGGTCGAGCACCTCGAGGAGCTCGGCGGGCGAGAGGTCGTCGTCGCGGAGGAAGTGGCGGGTCATGACGAGGCCTCCCGTGCCTGGTCGAGGATGCCCGGAAGGGCGCCGGCGAGGGCATCGAGGTCGTCCGCGGTGATCACCAGCGGCGGCACGAAGCGCAGCCGCGACGGTCCGGTGGCGTTGAGGATGAAGCCGGCCTCCCGGCCGGCAGCGACGGCCTGCGGGGCATAGTCGCCGTCCAGCTCGGCGCCGCGCATCAGGCCGAAGCCGGTGACCTCCCGGACGTGCGGCTCGGCGGCCAGCAGAGCGGCCAGCTGCTCGCCGCGCTCCCGAGCCGCTGCCAGCAGGTCGGACTGCTCGACGACGTCGAGGACGGCCAGCGCCGCGGCGCAGGCGACCGGGTTGCCGCCGAAGGTCGAGCCGTGGTTGCCCGGACCCAGAAGGGTGGCGGCGTCTCCGCGGGCAACGGTGGCGCCGATCGGGATCCCCCCGCCGAGGCCCTTGGCGAGGGTGACGACATCGGGGGCGACACCGCCGGCGAACTCCTGCTGGTGGGCGAACCAGGTCCCGGTCCGGGCGATGCCGGTCTGCACCTCGTCGAGCCACAGCAGGGCGCCGTGCTCCGTGGCGATCTCGCGGGCCGCGGTGAGGTATCCGGCGGGTGGGACGACGACGCCTGCCTCGCCCTGGATGGGCTCGAGGACCACGGCGGCACAGGTGTCGTCGACGGCAGCGGCCAGCGCCTCGACGTCGCCGTACGGCACGAAGGTGACGTCACCCGGCAGCGGCTCGAACGGCTCTCGGTAGGCCGCCTTGGACGTGAGGGCCAGGGCGCCCATGGTGCGTCCGTGGAAGGATCCCTCGGCGGCGACCAGCCGCGTGCGGCCGGTGCGCCGGGTGAGCTTGAGGGCCGCCTCGTTGGCCTCGGTGCCGGAGTTGCTGAAGAACACCCGGCCGGTCTCCAGTCCGCTCGACCACCCGAGCAGGCTCAAGAGGCGCTCGGCGAGCTCCACCTGTGGCTCTGTGCTGAAGAAGTTGGAGACGTGGCCGAGGGTCGACAGCTGGGCTGTCACGGCCTCGACCAGGGCCGGGTGGGCGTGCCCGAGGGTGTTGACCGCGATGCCGCCGAGCAGGTCGACGTACTCCTTGCCGTCGGTGTCCCACACCCGCGCGCCGAGGCCGCGTGACAGGGCCAGCGCGGGCGGGCCGAAGGTGTTCATGACGGCCGAGGCGTAGCGATCCTGGACGGTGGGCCCGGTCATGACTGGTCCTCTCCCTGCGGCGCGTAGGGCTTGCGCATGCGGGTGGGCACGCCGGGCAGCACCTGGGTCCCGACGCCCTCGTCGGTGAAGATCTCGAGCAGTACGGCGTGGGGCTCGCGTCCGTCGACCACCGTGGCGCGCGGGACGCCGCCCGTGACGGCTTCGTAGCAGGCACGCATCTTGGGCACCATGCCCGCGTCGAGCGTGGGCAGCATCTCGGCCAGGCCCTCGGGGCTGATCTCCTGGATGAGGTCGTCGGAGTTGCCGTAGTCGCGGTAGAGGCCCTCGACGTCGGTGAGGACCAGCAGCTTCTCTGCCTTGAGCGCGATCGCGAGCGCCGCGGCTGCCGTGTCGGCGTTGACGTTGTGGACCTGACCGTGCTCGTCGGGCGCGACGGAGCTGACGACCGGGATGCGCCCGGCCTCGATGAGATCGAGCACCGCCTCGGGACGCACCTTGGCGACCTCGCCGACGAGGCCGAGGTCGACCTCCTCGCCGTCGACGATGGTGTTGGTCGGTTCGGCGGTGAACAGTCCGGCGTCCTCTCCCGACAGACCCACCGCGAGGGCGCCGTGCTGGTTGATGAGCCCGACGAGCTCGCGCTGCACCTGGCCGACCAGGACCATGCGGACCACGTCCATCGCCTCGGGTGTGGTGACGCGCAGGCCGCCACGGAACTCGGACTTGATGCCGAGCTTGTTGAGCATCCGCGAGATCTGCGGGCCGCCGCCGTGCACCACGACGGGCTTGAAGCCGGCGAAGCGGAGGAAGGCGATGTCCTCGGCGAAGGCGACCTTCAGCGCGTCGTCGGTCATCGCGTTGCCGCCGTACTTCACGACGATCGTCCGGCCGTGGTAGCGCTTGAGCCAGGGCAGCGCCGCCGCCAGCGTGCGCGCCTTGGCGGGGTCGGGACGGGTGGGGGTGGGCGTCGAGGTGGGACTCGTGGGGGGCGTCGTCGGTGTCGTCATGAGGAGTAGGCGCTGTTCTCGTGGACGTAGGCGTGGGTGAGGTCGTTGGTCCAGACGGTCGCTCGGGCGTCGCCGGACTTGAGGTCGATCGTCACGCTGACCTCGCGGCCGCTGAGGTCGACGCCGGCGGGGTCCTCGGCCGGGGTGGAGCTGCGGCAGACCCACACGCCGTTCATGGCGACGTCGAGGTCGGCGGGGTCGAACTGGGCCGACGTGGTGCCGATGCTGGCGAGCACCCGGCCCCAGTTGGGGTCCTGTCCGAAGACCGCGGCCTTGAAGAGGTTGCTGCGGGCGACGCTGCGGCTGACCTCGACGGCCTCGTCCTCGGTCGCGGCGTGCAGGGTCGTGATCGCGATCTCGTGGTCGGCACCCTCGGCGTCCTTCAGCAGCTGCATCGCCAGGTCGGTGCAGGCCTGGGTGAGGGCGGCCGTGAAGTCCTCGGGCGTGGGTGTGATGCCGCTGGCGCCGCTGGCCAGGAGAGTGACTGTGTCGTTCGTGGACATGCACCCGTCGGAGTCGAGCCGGTCGAAGCTGACCCGCGTCGCGGCACGAAGCGCCGCGTCGAGGTCGGCGGCGGGGACGACGGCGTCCGTGGTGATCACCACGAGCATGGTGGCGAGCGCCGGCGCGAGCATCCCGGCACCCTTCGCCATCCCGCCGATCGACCAGCCGGCCCCTTCGACGACGACGTTCTTGCTCACCGAGTCGGTGGTCATGATGGCCTCCGAGGCCTGAACTCCCCCGTCCTCGGACAGCGCGGCCGTGGCGGCGACCACGCCCGCAAGCAGGTCGTCGCGGTTGTTGGCCAGTCCGATGAGACCGGTGGAGCACACCACCACGTCGATGGCCCCGATGCCGAGTCCCTCGGCCACCTTCTCGGCCACCGCGTGCGTGGTCTGGAAGCCGTCGGGGCCGGTGTAGCAGTTGGCTCCACCCGAGTTGAGCACGACAGCGCGGACGGTGCCGTCCTTGACGACCTCCTGGCTCCACAGGATCGGGTTGGCCTTGCAGCGGTTGGCGGTGAAGACGCTCGCGGAGTCGAACGTCGGCCCGTGGTTGACGACGAGGGCGAGGTCCTTGCCGCCGCTCGTCTTGAGGCCGGCGACGACTCCGGACGCGGTGAAGCCGCTGGGACTGGTGACAGACATGACTACTTCTTCCCGGCTGGGGTGGCGGGCGCGACGACGTGTCCGTGTCGTCGCCACGCGTCCGCCGCTCGGTCGGCGTCCTTGGTGGACACGAGGATCCAGTCGGTGTCGTAGGTCGACAGCGTGAAGACGCTGATCTGCTCCTCCGCCAGCGGCCCGAGCAGGGCGTGGAGGACCCCGACGAGGGCGAGGTCGAGCGGACCCTTGACCGCGAAGCCGGTCAGCGGGCCGTGGTGCACCGACTTCTGCGGGACGCCGCGCGCCGCGCAGACCAGGGAGGTCTCGGTGCTCGTCGCGGTGATCGAGAAGATCGACGAGGACTCCGCCCACGCCGGGATCTCCGCTCCCGGAGCCAGCCGGACCACGGCGAGGGTCTCGGGGAACTGTTCCAGCTCGTGGGTCTGTGCGCTCATGGTGCAAGTCCGATCGTGGAGAGGCCGGTGGTCTCGTCGAGACCCAGGGCGAGGTTCATGCACTGCACGGCAGCACCGGCGGTGCCCTTGGCGAGGTTGTCGACCACACCGACAGCCACCAGACGACGGGCTGCCTCGTCCACGGTGACCTGGAGCTGGACGGCGTTCGAGCCGATGACCGACTTGGTCTGGGGCCACTGACCGGCGGGGAGCAGGTGGACGAACGGTTCGTCGAGGTACGCCGCGGCGTAGGCGTCGTACGCCTGCTCCGCGCTGACGGCTCCCACGAGCGGAGCCGAGACCGTGGCCAGGATGCCACGCGACATCGGCACCAGGACGGGCGTGAAGCTCACCCGGACCTCGCCGTCGGTGACCAGGCGCAGGTTCTGGACGATCTCGGGGGTGTGGCGGTGGAGGCCACCGACGCCGTAGGCGCTGGCGTTGCCCATCACCTCGCTGCCGAGGAGGTTGGTCCTGAGCGCCTTGCCCGCCCCGGAGGTGCCGCTGGCGGCGACGACCGTGACGTCCGCGGTGACGAGGCCTGCGGCGAGGGCCGGGGCGATCGTGAGTGTCGAGATCGTCGGGTAGCAGCCGGGAACGGCGATCCGCCTGGAGCCACGCAGGTGCGTGCGCTGGTCGGCGAGCTCGGGGAGACCGTAGGGCCAGGACCCGGCGTGCTCGCTGCCGTAGAACCGCTCCCAGGCGCCCGGGTCGGTGAGGCGGAAGTCGGCGCCGCAGTCGATGACCACGACGTCCTCCCCCAGGGTGCGGGCGATCTCCGCGGACTGGCCGTGCGGCAGGCCGAGGAAGACGACGTCGTGGCCGGCGAGCACCTCGGCGGTCGTCGGCTCGAGGATGCGGTCGGCGAGGGGCACCAGGTGCGGTTGCAGGGCACCGAGCCGCTCCCCCGCGTTGGAGCCCGCGGTCAGGGCGCCGATCACGACCTCCGGGTGACCCAGGAGCAGACGCAGCACCTCACCCCCGGCGTACCCGCTGGCTCCGGCGACGGCGACTGTGACTGACATGTGCATGACTATACAGGTCGTCTGCATGATTGTCCGAGCCGGGTCCGAAAGGGGCGGCACTGCGCCCGCCGGTTGGCCTACGGTGGCGACGTGACCCGCCTCCCGCCTGAGACCTACCTCGCCCACGTCCGCGAGGAATCCGCCCGGTTCCGCACGGTGCTGTCCGACTGCGACCCCACGGCACGGGTTCCGTCCTGCCCGGACTGGGAGCGCGGCGGACCTGCTCTGGCACCTCGCGACCGTCCAGCGGTGGTGGGCCGAGGTGATCGGCGCCCGCCCGACCCAGCCCGAGGAGATCGACCCGCCCCGCCCCGAGTCGTACGACGAGCTCCTGGCGCGCTTCGACCAGTGGTCCGACGAGCTGGCGACCGCGCTGGAGTCCGCGGACCCGGCCGAGGAGGCGTGGAACTGGTCGGACGACCACACGGTCGGCTTCATCCTGCGCCGCCAGGCCCACGAGGCCCTCATCCACCGCGTGGATGCCGAGCTCACGGCCGGCCTGTCCTCGGAGGTCGACACCCGGCTCGCGTCCGACGGGGTGCACGAGGTGCTGGCCGTGATGTACGGCGGCTGCCCGCCCTGGGGGACGTGGGAGCCGGGTGAGTCGCTCGCGCGGGTCGACACCACCGACACCGGGGAGGAGTTCTGGCTGCGGTTCGGCCTGTTCTCCGGCACCGAGCCGAAGAGTGGGACGACCTACGTCGACGACGAGGACTTCCACGTGGTGGACGCGCCTGCGGACGACGTCGAGCCCGACGTGGTCGTCGACGGTCCGGCCGCCGCGCTCGACCTGTGGCTGTGGAACCGCGGCACCGATGCCGACATCTCGGTCGTGGGTGACCGCGCGGTGCTCGACCGCTTCCTCGCGGTCGTGAGCTCACCCTGATCGACTCGACCTGGGCCTTGAGTCTCTGGGAGACTCACGGCCCAGTCGCGCGTCGTCAGGCGCGACGTGGAGCCGGGACGCTGGGTCCTGCCCAGCGCTCCACTGTCGCCGAGACGATCAGCGTTGGACGGCGCCGGTCCGCTCGGCAGCGAGCGCCACGGCGGCGTCGCGCGCAGCCGCCTCGCCCTCCTTGAGGGTCCGGTCGGCGGCACGGAACCGCAGGGCGTAGGCCAGGGACTTCTTCCCCTCGCCCACCTGGTCGCCGGTGTAGACGTCGAAGAGGCGGATCGACTCGAGCAGGTCTCCGGCGCCCTCGCGCAGTGCGGCCTCGACGTCGGCGGCCGCGACCGAGGCGTCGACCACGAGCGCGACGTCCTCCTTGGCCACGGGGTAGGACGAGAAGCTCGGCGCCTGGCGCAGGTGCACTGCGCGCCCGATGAGCGCGTCGAGGTCGACCTCGGCGGCCACGGTCCGCTTCGGGACGCCGAAGGCCTGGCAGACCGTCGGGTGCACCTCGCCCGCGTGGCCGACGACGACGCCGTCCACGGACAGCTCGGCGCAGCGACCCGGGTGCCAGGGCGCCACTGCCGCAGCCGTCACCGTCAGCTCGAGGCCCAGGGCATCGGTCACCGCGCGTACGGCGTCGACGGCGTCGGACCAGGCGACCGGTCGGGCACCACCCCACCAGCCGCCGCTCGCGGCGTCGCCCAGCGCGACGAGCGCCAGGTGGAGCGGCTGCTCGGGAAGGACAGCGTCGAGGGTGGCGAACTCGTCCTCGCTGGGGCGACGGTCGACCGGAAGGATGGCGGCCGGGCCGGCGTGGCGGGGCACGGTGACCGTCGCGGTCTCGAAGATCGCCACGTCGACGTTGCCGTGACCGACGTTCTTGCCGGCCGTGCGCAGCACGCCCGGGCAGCAGCGTCGTGGTCATCGACGCCGCCTCGGAGCTGAGCGGGTTGGACAGTCGCAACAGGTCACGGCGCGAGTCGTCCGCCGGCAGGCCGAGCGCGTCGAGGTCGGCGTCGCCGACGAAGGGGAAGTTGACCACCTCGACGAAGCCCTCCCCCGCCAGCGTCCGCCCGACCCGGCGACGGAGCTGTTGGGCGCGGGTCAGTCCGCGACCCGACGGCGGCGTGGGCAGCACGGAAGGCACCTGGTCGTAGCCGACGAGGCGGATGACCTCCTCGGTGAAGTCCTGGGCATCGGTCAGGTCGGGACGCCACGGCGGCGGGGTGACGGAGAGCGTCCCCGAGCCCTGGACATCACAGCCGACCGCGCGCAGGCACTCGACGCTGCGCTCCTCGGTGATCGGCATGCCGGACACCCGGGCGGCGAGGTCGCCGGGTACTTCGACGACTGGCATCGCGGGCGGGGTGCCGACGACGGTGACGCCCGGGTCGGCCTGGCCACCGCCGTGCTCGACCAGCAGCTCGACGACCCGGTCGGCCGCGGCCTCGCAGATCGTCGGGTCCACGCCGCGCTCGTTGCGCTTGCCGGCCTCGGAGGTGATCTTGTGGCGACGACCGGTGCGGTACATCGACACTGAGTCCCAGTGCGCGGCCTCGACGAGGATCGACGTGGTGGCATCCGACATCTCGGTCGTCTCCCCGCCCATCACGCCGCCGAGCCCGATGATTCCGGTGTCGTCGGTCACGACGAGGTCGCCCGGGTCCAGCTTCCGGTCGGTGCCGTCGAGGGTGGTCAGCCGCTCACCGTCGCGCGCACGTCGTACGACGATCGCGCCGCGCACCTTGTCGGCGTCGTAGCCGTGGATGGGGCGACCGGTCTCGAGCATGACGTAGTTGGTGACGTCGACCGCCAGCGAGATCGGCCGCATCCCGGCGGCGGTGATCCGCTGGACGATGAGGTCCGGCGTGGCCGCGGTCGGGTCGAAGCCCCTCACCGTGCGGGCGACGAAGACCGGGCAGCCCTCGGCGTCCTCCACCACGACCGGGTGGCCCTGGTCGTCGGCGCGCGGGCGTGTCGCGCAGGGCCGGGATCGCGGAAGTCGCTCGCGCCCTCGACCGAGACCAGCACCTCGCGGGCGATGCCGCGGATGGACAACGCGTACGCGCGGTCGGGGTTGATCTCGAACTCGATGGTCTCCTCGTCGAGTCCGAGCAGGGGGCGTACGTCCTCGCCGGGCTCACCGGCGTCGGCGGGCAGCACGATGATCCCGTCGTGGTCCTCGCCGATGCCGAGCTCGCGCGAGGAGCAGATCATCCCGGCCGAGACGTGGCCGTAGGTCTTGCGCGCGGAGATCTCGAATCCGCCGGGCAGGACTCCCCCGGGCAGCACGACGACGACCAGGTCGCCCGGCGCGAAGTTGTGGGCACCGCAGACGATGCCCTGCGGCTCACCGGTGCCGTTGGCGTCGGCGACGTCGACGGTGCACCAGTTGATGGTCTTGCCGTTCTTCTGCGGCTCGGGCTCCATCGTGAGCACGCGGCCGATGACGAGCGGGCCGGTCAGGTCGCGACCGGGGCTGTCGATGGCCTCCAGCTTGAGACCGGTCAGCGTCAGCCGGGCCGTCAGCTCGTCGGTGGTCACGGCGTCGGGGACGGTGACGTGGTCCTTGATCCAGGACAGGGGCGCCTTCATCTCACAACCTCAGATCTCGGTGCCGAATGCGGACGAGAAGCGGACGTCGCCCTCGAAGAGGTCACGCAGGTCGGCCATGGAGTGGCGGAACATGAACGAGCGGTCGATGCCCATGCCGAAGGCGAAGCCGCTGTAGATGCTCGGGTCCACCCCGCAGGCGATGAGCACGCGCGGGTTGACGACGCCGCAGCCGCCCCACTCGATCCAGCCCTCGCCGCGGCAGGTGCGACACGAGTCGGAGTCGACGCCCCGGCACACGAAGCAGCGCACGTCGACCTCGGCCGACGGCTCGGTGAAGGGGAAGTACGACGGCCGGAACCGGGTGTCGATGCCGTCGCCGAACAGCTGCGAGGCGAAGTGGTCGAGGGTGCCCTTGAGGTGCGCCAGGGTGATGCCCTCGTCGACCACGAGCCCCTCGACCTGGTGGAACATCGGCGAGTGGGTGGCGTCGTAGTCGTCGGTGCGGAACACCCGACCCGGACAGACGACGTAGATGGGGGGCGTGCGGGTCAGCATGGTGCGCGCCTGCACGGGCGAGGTCTGGGTGCGCAGGACGACATGGTGGTCGGCCGGCTCGATCCAGAAGGTGTCCTGCATCGTCCGCGCCGGGTGGTCGGGACCGAGGTTGAGGGCGTCGAAGTTGAGCCACTCGGCCTCGACGACCGGGCCCTCGGCGACCTCGTAGCCCATGGCGACGAAGAGGTCGGCGATCAGCTCGGACTGCAGCGTGATCGGGTGCCGGCTGCCGCGGCGACGGCGGCTGGTCGGGAGGGTGACGTCGACGGTCTCCTCGACGAGCATCCGCTCCTCGTGCTCAGCCTCGAGCACGGTCTGGCGTGCAGCCAGTGCCTGGTTGACGGCGCCGCGGGCCTGACCGATGCGCTGTCCGGCGTCCTTGCGGGCCTGGGGCGGCAGCGCGCCGATCTCCCGGTTGGCCAGGGCCAGCGGCGAGCGGTCGCCGGCGTGGTCGAGCCGGACCTGCTTGAGCGCGTCGAGGTCGGTGGCAGCGGCGACCGCGGCGAGGGCCGCGTCCCGCATCGCCACGACCTGCTCGGCCTTGAGCGGGGTCACTTCGACAGGGTCGTAGTCGGTGTTGGGGCCGGACATGGCTCCCTTTCCAGCGGTGATGAGTCGCCGCAGAGTCTAGAAGTGGATGAGCATCGGATCGACGGGGCACTCCCCGGACCCGGTGACGTCAGCTGCCCGACGGACCAGGTCCGGGGCGCAGAAATCGCTTGCTGGTGTCCACGAGGCACATGCTACTCGTCGAATGCGGCCCACACGCCAGCGCATTCGTCGCCGCCGCCGGCGCCACCCGCAGCGTCGGGGAGGTCGATCAGGACGATCGCGTCCTCGGCGCGCGAGCGACCCAGGTTCCACGCCCGGGGGTCGTCGAGGATCTCCGGCTTCAGGGAGTTGTAGGTCAGCTGCTGTAGGACGCATCCCGCGACGTCCTCCGGGAGTCGCTCGACGATCACCGGGGCCGCGTCGGCCGACAGGGACTGGAGGTAGCGCAGGTCCAGGTCGCCGGTCGCGTCGTAGCGGTCGATGTTGCGCTCCGCCACCCAGGCGTCGGGGTTGATCGCGGCGAGCCCGATGAGCGGCGACGGCCCCCGACACGAGCGCGATGCGCGGCAGCCAGCGCCCCAGACCGAGCGCCCCGGCGACCATGATCGCCAGCACGACGAAGCCGAGCCAGCCCTCGAAGACGTCGACGAAGAGCCGCAGCGTGGTGAAGCCGTAGGCGTCCTGGTAGACGCTCATCCCGCAGAGCGCCGACGCGACCACGAGCAGGGTCAGCACGCACAGCAGACCGAGCGAGGCGAACAGCCAGCGCCGGTCCACCGGGGTCCGCACCGGCCCGCCGCGACGGCGACCCACACGACCAGGACGGTGAGGGCGGTGGCCAGGGTCAGCTGGCCGAAGCCCTGGTGGACGTAGTCGGCGTAGGTCAGCCCGGTCGTGTCCTCGATGTAGTCGTGGCCGCCGAACAGCGCGCGGGCCTGGGCTGCGATGAAGGCCAGGAACACGGCATCCACGACGAGGACCGGCACCAGCCACTCGAACCGGTTGGCCAGCGGAGCGGGACGCCGGTCCCCCAGCACGTCCACCTTCGCCGGGTTGAGGGCGAGGTAGGCCGCACCCAGCGTCGCGGCGAAGACGAAGCAGGCGAGGAACGCCCGACCGACCAGGTCGTTGAAGGTCAGGTTCGGCACCAGCTGGTCGACCCAGGACCCGAAGACGGGGTTGGCGCTCGCGAAGATCGTGCCGAAGACCACCAGCCCGAGGAGCGACCAGGCGACCGTGCGGACGAGGGCGGGCGTACGAGCGCCGGTGCCCGCGATGCGCAGGGATCGGCCGAACCAGGGCAGGCCCCGCAGCGAGGCGAGCGGCCAGGCGAGGCCGGACAGCAGGATGCCCGGCACCGTGCGCGCAGCGGTCGTCCCGCACAGGAAGACGGCGGCTGCGGCCACCATCCCGAGCATCTGGACCCACCAGGCATCGAGGAGGGTCATGGGCAGGACGAGCAGGAGCGCCAACGCGCTGCACCGCAAGGTCCACGGTTCACGGCGGTGGCGCGCGGTCAGCAGCGCGGCTGCACCGCAGGCGACGAGGACGAGCGTCCAGGAGATTCCGACCGCGGTGAACGACAGGGCTGCTCCGGCGAACACTCCCGCCACGGCGGCGGCCACGACCGTACGCAGGCCAGAGCCCAGCCCCGACTCCGGCCAGAACCGGCCGAAGAGCGCGTCCACGCCGGTCTGCGGGCTGTCGTGGCTCCGCGACCGCGGCGAGCGCCGTGGGTCTACTGGTCATGGCGACCTCCTGGGGGCTGGACGGGACAGGGGACGAGCTCGGGCCCGGCGGTGTCCGCGGCACCTCGAGACGCAGCCGGGCTCCGGTGCCGCCGGGCGGGTCGAGGAAACGGAGGGTGCCTCCGTGGAGCTGCGCCACCCACCGGGCGACGGCGAGGCCCAGGCCGGTGCCTCCCGCCCCGTCGGTGCCGAAGCGTTCGAAGACCCGCTCGCGGTCGGCCGGCGTGACGCCGGGGCCGGCGTCCGCGACGTCCAGCCACCAGCCTGCGTCGCCCGAACCGGCCGTCACCAGGACGGGCGTGTCGGGGGGACTGTGCCGGCCGGCGTTGTCCAGGGCGTTGACGAGGAGCTGGCGCAGCCGCGCGGGATCGGCGCTCACGGTGAGGTCGGCCGGGATCGCGACGTCGTAGGCAGCAGTGCGCCCGGCGGACCGCACCTGGGCCACGCAGTCGTCGGCGAGGGCGCGCAGGTGCACCGGCTGCCTCTCGAGCTCGACCACGCCAGCCTCGAGCCGCGAGAGCTGGAGCAGGTCGGCGACCAGTGCGCCGAGCCGCTCTGCTTGCCCGAGCGCTTCGCCGAGATGCGCGGCATCGGCCGGCACGACACCGTCGGCGAGGTTCTCCAGGAGGGCGGTCATCGCGGTGAGGGGCGTGCGCAGCTCGTGGGAGACGGTCGCGATGAGCTCGCGCCGCTCACGGTCGACCGTGGCGAGGTCCTCGGCCATCTGGTTGAACGCACGCGGCGAGGCGGCCGACCTCGTCGGTCGCGGTGGTGTGCACGCGCCCCGAGTAGTCGCCCCGCGCCATCGCGCCTGCGACCTCGGTCATCTGGCGCAGGGGTGCGACCATGCCGGCGGCGAGGAGCTGGGTCACGCCCAGGGCGAGCGCCACGGTCACCGGCAGCACCAGCAGGGGTGAGACGTCGGCGGCGATCCCCAGCATGGTGAGCAGGACGGCCACCACGACCGACGCGACGACGAGCAGACCCAGCCTGACCTTCAGGCTCGACACGGCGTCCAGCGGCGTGCTCACGTGCAGGTCCTCCAGCGCGTAGCCCACGCCGTGCACCGTGCGGATGCGCTGGGCGCCGAGCTTGGCGCGCAGGGCCTTCACGTGACTGTCGACGGTGCGGGCCGCGCTGGGACTCCCCCAGGCGTCGCCCCAGTCCCAGACCTCGCGGAGCAGCTGCTCGCGGGTGAGCACCCGGCCCGGCTCGCGCGCCAGGCACAGCAGCAGGTCGAACTCGGTCGGGGTCAGGTGCACCGGCTCGCCGGACAGCGTCGTACGTCGGGTGCCTGCGTCGATCGACACGGCGCCGACCGTGACGACTGCGGGCGGTTCTGCGGCAAGCGCGGCGGCGCGCTCGACCCGGCGCAGCAGGGCGGCGACGCGGGCCACGACCTCACGCAGGGAGAACGGCTTGGTGAGGTAGTCGTCGGCACCGACACCGAGCCCGACCAGGACGTCGGCCTCCTCGTCGCGTGCGGTCAGCATGAGCACCGGCACGGGGCGGTCGGCCTGGATCCGGCGACAGACCTCGTGGCCGTCGAAGCCGGGCAGCATCACGTCGAGCAGGACGATGTCTGGGCGCGCGGTCCCGGCCATCGCGACACCCGTCGGCCCGTCGAAGGCCTGGACGACGACGTAGCCCTCCGCGCGCAGCCGCTGGGCGAGGGCATCGTTGATGATGCGGTCGTCCTCCACGACGAGGACGGTGCGCGAAGTCATGGCACGACCCTAGGAGGCCGCAGGGTCAGGAGGCGGGGACGACTCGTGAAGGTTGTGTGGAGGTCAGTCCGGACGCTGGTCGTCCGTGGGCCAGTCGACGATGACGCGCGCCCCACCCCCGGGCGCCTCGGTGATCGTCACGTAGCCGCCGTGGGCGCGGGCGAGGCCGCCCACGATGTACATCCCCAGCCCGCTGCCGCCGGACTCGCCGGTGGTCCAGAACTTCGTGAAGACCCGCTTGCGCAGCTCGGTGGGGATGCCGTCGCCCTCGTCGTCGACCATGACCCGCACGCCCGGGATGTCTCCGTGGTGGGCCAGCAGGCGGACCGTCACCGTGCCCTGGCCGTGGCGGACGGCGTTCTCCACGAGGTTGGTGACGACCTGGGTGAACTTGTCGGGGTCGGCGAAGACCTCCGGCAGGTCGTCCTCGGCCACGAGGTTGATCGTGCGGGCGGTGCCGGCCTCGATCGAGTCGACGACGCGCCCCACCAGCGACCTGCGCGGAGCACGGCCGCGGATAGAGCTGGAGGCGCCCGGTGTCGATGCGGGCCACGTCGAGGAGCTCGGCGATCAGGCGCGCCAGCCGGTCGGCATCGGCGTTGACCGTCTCGAGCATCATCTTGCGCTGGTCGTCGCTCAGCTTGTCCCAGCGGTTGAGCAGGGCCTGGACGAAGCCCTTGACCCCGGTCAGCGGCGAACGCAGCTCGTGGGCGACGGTGGCGACGAGGTCGGACCGCTCGCGGTCGAGGATCGCTCGTCCGCGCCCGCTGCGCAGGCCGATGGCGATGCCGAGCACCGGGCCGAGCGGCTCGTTGCGGACCAGGCGAGCCGTGGTGAGCACCTCCTCACCGGAGGCGTTGAGCCACGACTGCTCGGGCACCCCGCGCACGATCCGGAGTGCTGTCGAAGGGCTGGTTGACGGTGAGCCACGTCCGCCCGTCCTGGTCGAGGAGCTTGAGCACCTCCGACAGCGGCAGACCGGCCGCCTCCTCCGGGTCGACGCCCAGCAGGCGAGGCGCCCTGCGCGTTGAGGATCGTCACGACTCCGTCGCGGGTGGCACCGAGGATGCCGTCGGGGTAGTAGTCGGCGAGCGACCGCAACCTGCGTGCGGGTGCTGTCGACCCGTCCTCTGCCCGGACACGACGGCTCACCCTAGTCGCGCGGCATCGCCTTCGGGCGTCGCAGGCCCGCGGCGCGCAGGGCGATCGACGAGCTCGCGGGAGGACACCGGTCGGGCACCGGCGGCCACCAGGGCGTCGTACGCCTCGGCCGGGACGTCGTAGTGGTCGCGGTCCCAGCCACGGGCGGGGATGCCGTGTGCAGCGGCGAAGGCGTGGGCCTCGTCGTAGGAGGTGTCGCTGGCCAGGTGGGACCAGAGCCGGTCCCAGCGTGGCACTGCCGGCGGGTCGATGAGGATCATGACCGACCGCGCTGCGCCCGGGCGCTGGCGTAGAGGCAGACCGCGGCGGCGGTGGAGAGGTTGAGGCTCTCCGCGCGGCCGTGGATGGGGATCGCCACGCGCTGGTCGGCCAGGGCGGCCAGCTCGTCGGGCAGGCCCCAGGCCTCGTTGCCGAAGAGCCAGGCGGTGGGCCCGGTGAGGTCGGCGTCGAAGAGGTCGACGTCCCCCGCGCCGTCGGCGGCCAGCACGGTGAGGCCACGTTGCTGGGCTGCGCCGACGGCCACGGCAGGGTCGGGCTCCACGGCGATCGGGAGGTGGAAGAGGCTGCCGACGGTGGCGCGCACCGTCTTGGGGTTGTAGGCGTCCACCGAGTGCCCGGCCAGGACCACCGCGTCGGCACCGGCCGCGTCGGCGGTCCGGATCACGTTGCCGGCGTTGCCGGGGTCGCGCACGTCGGCGCAGATGACCAGCAGCCGCGGAGAGGCCACGATCACGTGCTCGAGCGGCGCGTCGATGTGGCGGCACAGGGCCACCACGCCGGCCGGGGCGACCGAGTCCGAGAGGGACGCCAACGCCCGGTCGTCGACCAGGGTCACGTCCACGCCGCGGAGCAGGTCGGCGTAGCTGCTCGAGGGCCGACGGCGTCGCGAAGACCTCGACGACGCACGACTCGAGGGAGAGGGCCCCCTCGACGGCCTTCGGGCCGTCGGCAAGGAAGAGCCGCCGCTCGGTGCGCACCGAGCGACGGCTCAACTTGCGGGCGTCCTTGACGCGGGTGTTGCCCACGGTGAGGGGGGCGCCCGCGGTCAGGGGGACGTCCATGTGGCTCAGGCGGAGACCTTGGGCGCGTTGACGTCCTCGGGCAGCGCGGCCTTGGCGGCCTCGACGAGGACCGTGAAGGCGGGCGCGTCGTGGACGGCGAGCTCGGCCAGGATCTTGCGGTCGACCTCGATGCCGGCCAGGCCGAGGCCCTGGATGAAGCGGTTGTAGGTCATGCCGTTGGCACGGGCCGCGGCGTTGATCCGCTGGATCCACAGCTTGCGGAAGTTGCCCTTGTTCTTGCGGCGGTCGTTGTAGCTGTAGACCAGGGAGTGGGTGACCTGCTCCTTGGCCTTGCGGTAGAGGCGCGAGCGCTGGCCGCGGTAACCGCTGGCGCGCTCGAGGGTGGTACGACGCTTCTTCTGGGCGTTCACTGCCCGCTTGACGCGTGCCATGGTGCTACTCCTTGTTGCTGGGGGTGGTGGCCGCGCCCGCTAGGGGGACCACCGGAGGGAATGTGTGCTGGTGGAGGCGAGGCTCAGATGCCGAGCATCTTCTTGACGCGCTTGACGTCGCTCTTCTCCAGCTCGACCATGCCGGCGTTGCGGCGGTGCTTCTTGCGGCTGCCCGTGGTCGGCGCGGATGCGAACGCAGCACCGGACTTGCGTCCGGCCTGCAGGCGCATGATCTTGCCCGAGCCGGTGACCTTGAAGCGCTTGCTGGTGCCCGAGTGGGTCTTGTTCTTCGGCATGTCTGCCTCAACTTCCTTGTGCGTGGTTCACGTGATGGTTCGGGCTGTTGTCACGGGCTGCGCCGCGACATGCTCGATCGAGTCGTGACGAGGCTCACGCCTCGATCTCAGGATCGAGGTTCTCGGAGCGGCGGCGTTCCTTCTTCTGCGCCACGGGGCCGGCGGCGTGTGCTGCTTCGCGCTCGGCGTCCTCCTCGGCCTTGCGGTCGGCTCGCGCCTGCTCCTTGACGCCGCGGGCGGCCTCGGCGTCGATCTTGGCGTCGGCCTTCTTCTTGTGCGGGCCGAGCACCATGATCATGTTGCGGCCGTCCTGCTTGGGCGAGGACTCGACGAAGCCGAGCTCCTCGACGTCCTCGGCCAGGCGCTGCAGGAGGCGGAAGCCGAGCTCGGGACGGTGCTGCTCGCGACCGCGGAACATGATCGTGATCTTGACCTTGTCGCCGGCGCCGAGGAAGCGCACGACGTGGCCCTTCTTGGTCTCGTAGTCGTGCTGGTCGATCTTGGGACGAAGCTTCATCTCCTTGATGATCACGTTCGTCTGGTTGCGGCGAGCCTCGCGCGCCTTCTGCGCGTTCTCGTACTTGAACTTGCCGTAGTCCATGAGCTTGCAGACCGGGGGGCGTCCCTGCGGGGCGATCTCGACGAGGTCGAGGTCGGCCTCCTGGGCCAACTTGAGTGCCTGATCGGTCGGCACGATGCCAACGGTTTCGCCGTTGGGTCCGACGAGCCGGACCTCGGGTACGCGGATCCGCTCGTTGATGCGCAGCTCGGTGCTGATGGGTCCTCCAGTGGTTCGGGTGGGTGGGAGCCCCACGCCCGCCGGACTGGTCCGGAAATGAACGATGGCTCCCGCTTGAGCCAAGCGGAAGCCAGTCACGACCCGTCTCCCCTCACGGGGATCCTGGTGTCAGTACGTGTGTCACTGGGGACCGGAACCCGACGATCTGTGGTGCAGGGCGATCGATGCGGGTGGGAGGCGGGTGGTGCGTGCCTCCGCTTGGCTGGATCTGTGGTGCCGCCAGGCTCAGGTGAGCCTGATGACAGTCACGGATCGGTCAACACGGAACTCTATCGGATCATTCCGCTGCGGAGCCAATCCAGCCGTAGCCGTCGCCGGGATGCTCCCCGATGGCCACCAGCCGCCACCCGGCCGCGAGGCGCGTGAGGTCGTCGCCATCGACGACGTACGCCGCCGGCCCGGCCAGGTCGACCAGCAGCGCTGAGGCACCGTCCTGCACGGCTGCGGTCGCCGCGGTGGTGGCGCTGACCGGCACCGGACGTGCCTCGGGGTCCCACCTGGACATGGTCTCGGTCGACGTGAAGGCCAGCAGCCCGGTGCTTCCGGCCGCCGACTGCACGAGGACGGCGGCCATGTCGGAGGACTTGTCGTGGGCCAGTCCCTGCTCGTCGACCTCCACCTCGCCGAGGATCGCCACGACGGGCACCAGCAGCCGGCGGTCCTGGAGGGTCGCCAGCACCTGTCCGGACGACGCCGTCCCGCCTGCGTGCGCCACCAGGACCTCCGCCAGCGCCGGGTCGGCCCGGCCGGAGTCGCCGGCGAAACCGGGGTCGGGGATGGTCCGTGCGTCGTCGTGCTCCACGCAGCCATTGTCCCTTGTGGGATCGTGGAAGGGTGGATGGGACTACCTGGGCGGCCTTGACCGCGCACTGACCGTGGCCGGAGCGATCTGGACGTGGATCGCGTTCCGTCGTCGCGGATCCGCCAACGGCCTGCGTGCACTCGGCTTCACGCTCCTGCCGGCCGCGGCGTGGCTCACCGGCACCCTGGAGATGGTCGTCGAGATCGCGGGCTCCGTCACCGACTGGGCGACCCAGCCTGGTCTTCGACGTCTTCACCTGGGTCGGCGTCGGCCTGGCCGGGTTGGCCGTCGTGCTCTTCCTGGTGAGCGGCATCATCCGCGACCGCCAGCTGGCCCGGGCCCAGCAGGACGGCTCGACCACGCCGACCCCGCAGACCGGTGACGGCGGTGCCGGACGTCGTACGTCGTTGCCGCCGCCGTCCGCGAAGCAGAAGGGCGGATCCCCCATCGACGACGAGATGGCCGACATCGAGGCGCTGCTCCGCAAGCGTGGCATCGAGTGAGCGACCACTACGTCGACCGCAACCGGCTGTGGGTGCGGCTCAATGCGGCCGTCGCCGCGTTGCCCGACCCGCCGCCGACCCCGATCGCGGTCATCGATCTCGACTCCTTCGACGCCAACGCCGACGACCTGGTGCGACGGGCCGGGGGCAAGCCGATCCGGGTCGCGTCCAAGTCGCTCCGGGTGCCCGCGCTGATCCAGCGGGCGCTGGCCCGCGACGGCTTCGCAGGGAGTGCTGGCCTTCACCCTGGCCGAGGCACTGTGGCTGCACGAGGCCGGCATCAGCGACGACATCGTGGTGGCCTACCCGAGCGTCGACGTCGCGGCCCTGCGCCGCCTGACCGCATCGCCGTCCGCCGCCGCAGCCATCACGCTGATGGTCGACGACCTGGCACACCTCGACGCCGTGGCCGCTGCCCGCGGTGGCGACGCGCCGGTCCGGGTCGCGCTCGACCTGGATGCCGGGCTGAGGCTCGGCGGCCAGCACATCGGACCGAAGCGGTCCCCGCTCTTCGACACCGCCGACGTCATGGCGCTGGCCAGGAAGGTCATCGCACGCGACGGCTTCACCCTCGTGGGAGTCATGACCTACGAAGGCCAGGTCGCCGGGGTCCAGGACAACGTCCCGGCGCAGCGCACCAAGTCGCTGCTCGTACGTCGCCTGAAGCAGGCCTCCATGGCCCAGCTCGAGGTGCGGCGCCGGGAGATCTCGGAGGCGCTGGCCGGTGTCGTCGACCTGGAGTTCTGGAACGGCGGAGGCTCGGGATCCGTCGAGGCGACCGCCGCGGACGCCGCCGTCACCGAGATCGCGGCCGGCTCCGGCCTTCTCGTGCCGGGCATCTTCGACCACTACGCCTCGTTCACCCCCCGGCCGGCGGCGTTCTTCGGCCTTCGGGTCACGCGCAAGCCCTCGCCGACGATGGCGACCGTCCAGGGCGGTGGACTCATCGCCAGCGGGGCGACCGGCGCCGACCGCTCCCCCGTCCCCTGGGCGCCTCCGGGCCTGCACCTGACCGGGCTCGAAGGGGCCGGAGAGGTGCAGACGCCGCTCACCGGCCACCCCGCCGCCCTGCTCGCCATCGGCGACCTCGTGTGGTTCCGCCACGCCAAGTCCGGCGAGCTCTTCGAGCACGTCCGCGACGTCCACCTCGTCCAGGGTTCGTCCGTGTCCGACGTGGTGGCGTCCTACCGCGGGCACGGCCTCGCCTTCTGACGTGACACCTGATTCCGACGACGTCGCTGCGGCGGTCGTGACCCGGGTGCTGACCGCTCCGCCCACCCTCGGGGAAGGTCGCTTGGTCTGCGTCGACGGACCAGCCGGCGCGGGCAAGACCACGCTGGCCGGAGCTGTCGCCGGGCTCGCACCGACCGCGGTGGTCGTCCACTGCGACGACCTCCTGCAGGGGTGGCAAGGCCTGCCCGGGCTCGCCGACACCGTGTCCGAGCTGCTCAGGCCGCTTGCTGCGGGGCGACCCGGCCAGTGGCGGCGCTGGGACTGGACGGCCGACGGGTGGGCCGAGACGCACACCGTCGAACCGGGCGGGCTGCTCGTGCTCGAGGGCGTCGGGTCGTGGTCGCCCGGGATCGCCTCCTGGGTCGGGGCACTGGTCTGGGTCGATGCGCCGTCCGACCTGCGGCTGGCACGAGGGATCACCCGCGACGGTGAGGGCATGCGACCCCAGTGGATCCGGTGGCGGCGCGACGAGGACGAGCTGTTCGCGCGGCTCGGCACCCGGGAGCACGCGGACGTCGTGGTCACCACCGGCTGAGGGCGGGCGACGGGTGGCCTACTCGTCGAGGCGGTAGGAGTCCTGACGGTAGGACTGGCGGAATCCCGCCCGCTCGTAGATGCCCAGCGCCCCGGTGGGGTTCTGGGTGTCGACGTTGAGGCTCGCGGTGACGTAGCCCCGCTCCCGGCTCGCGTGGAGGACCCGGGCGAGCAGCCCGGTGGCCAGTCCGCGGCCGCGGTGGGCGGGCAGGGTGCCGACGTACGGGACGTGGATCTCGGGGCCAGGACCACCCGACGGCGGCACGGAGTACTCGTGGGCGAAGACGTAGCCGGCCACGGCTCCATCTCGGTCTCGGGCCACGGCCGCCAGCTCCGGCCGGCTGTGGCTCGCGGTGACCATGAACGCGTTCCAGAACTCGGCGCTGGCATCGCTGCGGTCGGGGTAGCCGGCGAACGCAGCGTTGTGGGCGAGCCTGAGCTCCTCGCCGCAGTCGGGGTCGAACGGCGTGACGTTGAGGTCCTCGGGAAGCCTGGGGGTCGGTGGCGACTCCTTCAGGTCGGCCACCATGAGGAAGCTGTGCCGGCTGACGCCGCAGTCCGGCGGACCGCATCAGGTCGGCCTGGTCCTCACGACCGGCCAGCGCAGTGGTGGTGACGTGAGCCGCGCGGCCCGGCGCGTCGACCGCGTGGATCGTGCGGGCACGGTCCAGGGACCGGGCGAGCATCACGGTGCCGAGACCCTCCCCCAGCCGGGCCGGGTCGACGTCGCCGAAGATCTGGAACCGCTGCGCCTCGGCGCCGGGCGGGGAGTGGAACATGGTGGTGAACGCCACCAGCTCGTCGCCGTCGAAGGCCCCTTCGAAGACGGTTCCCGCGCCGCGCATCATCATCTCGACGATCTCGACGACGCCCAGGCAGAAGCCCGTCGGGTGGTCGGCTTCGATCCGCAGCATGAGTGCGGCAATGATCTCGGCGTCCTCGGGAGCGAGGTCGCGGACGACGATGGCCATGCGGGGAGGCTAGACCTGTCTAGGGTGGCGGACATGGTGTTCCCGAGCGGCGACCAGTTCGAGATCGCGGCAGCGGGCTACACCGCTGTCGTCACCGAGAGCGGTGCCGCCCTGCGGTCCCTCATGCGTGAGGGCCGCGCGCTGGTGCACGGCTTCCGCGAGGACCAGATGTCCTCCGGCGGGCGCGGCCAGCTGCTCATGCCGTGGCCCAACCGGATCCGCGACGGGCGCTACACGTTCGGCGGTCGCGAGCCGATCCGTCGCATCATTGCCCCGCCTGATGAGCGCCTGTTCCCGGTCGTGCCGGACCTGTCATCGAAGGACCGTAGATCGGGGCGATCCCCGATACACACTGCGGCCGTGTCGACCCCATACTTGGGGCATGAAGATGTTCCTGTTCGTGGTGGCCGCCCTCGTCGTCGCTGGTGTCGTCCTCAAGATCGTGTTCGCGGTTCTCTCGACCCTCATCGGGCTTGCCGTGTCCGCCGTAGTCCTGGCCGTCCTCGTGGTGGGTGCGGTAGCGACGTACCGGCACTTCTCCGGCGACCGCGACCACACCACGGTCTAACCACCCCGCCGGTCAGCGGTCGATCAGGGCGCGCAGCTGGCGTACGCCCTTCTGGGCGCGGGTGCCGTCGGAGCCCTGGAAGGCCATGGCGGAGATCGTGGTGCCGTCGGCCAGGTCGAGGCTCGCCCACGGCGCTCCGGGCGGCAGGTGGACGGAGAGGACCTCCTCCCACTCGAGCTCGCGCCGCTTGAAGCCGTTGACCACGACCAGGTTCTCCATCTCCGCCGTCACGCGGGCGCGGGCGAGGGCCCACCCGCAGGTGGCCGCCCCGGCCGCGAAGGCGAAGAGCGTCCCGCGCTGCAACCAGGTGAAGCGGTCGCGGACTGATTCGTCGAAACCGAACCAGGCCGCGGCGCAGACGACGAACAGCGTCAGCCCGAAGCCGAGCAACGGCCACCCGGATCCCGAACGGTCGCCAGGTGTGCGGCAGGGAGGGCAGTGGCCTGCTCAGAGTCGGCAGGCATGGATGTCCGTCAGCAGGATGGCGCGGGCGCCGAGGGAGTAGAGCTCGTCCATCAGGCGCTGCGAGCCGGACCGGGGCACCATGACGCGGACGGCGACCCAGCCGTGCTTGCCGAGCGGCGAGATCGTCGGCCCCTCCAGGCCGGGCGCAAGCGCGGCGGCGCGATCGAGGTTGGTCTGCTCGATGTCGTAGTCCATCATCACGTAGCTGCGCGCGACGAGGACGCCCTCGACACGTCGTCGGAAGATCTCGAACTCGTCGGTGTCAGCGCCGTCACGGGCGATGAGCACGGCCTCGGACTCCAGGATCACCTCGCCGAAGGTCTCGAGCCCGGCGGCCCTCAGGGTCGATCCGGTCTCGACGACGTCGGCGATCACGTCCGCGACCCCGAGCTGGATGGAGGTCTCGACGGCGCCGTCGAGGCGGGTGACGGTGGCCTCGATGCCCCGCTCGGCGAGGAAGGCGCGCACCACACCGACGTACGACGTGGCGATCCGCTTGCCCTGGAGCTGGTCCAGGGCGGTGAACTCCCCGACCGGCCCGGCGAAGTGGAAGCGCGAGCGGCCGAAGCCGAGCGCCATCACCTCGGTGGCGTGTGCCCCGGAGTCGAGGAGGAGGTCACGGCCGGTGATGCCGACGTCGAGCGTGCCCTCGCCGACGTAGAGCGCGATGTCACGCGGGCGCAGGTAGAAGAACTCGACGTCGTTGTCGGCGTCGATGAGGGCGAGCTCCTTGGAGTCGTGCGCTGGCGGTAGCCCGCCTCGCGCAGGATCTCGCTGGCTGCCTGGGACAGGGCGCCCTTGTTGGGAACGGCAATGCGGAGAGTCATCGGGAAGGGGTCCTCAGAGGTGGGCGTAGACGTCGTCCAGGGTCAGGCCGGCAGCGATCATCAGCACCTGGGTGTGGTAGATCAGCTGGCTGATCTCCAGTGCGGTCGCGTCCTTGCCCTCGTGCTCGGCGGCCATCCAGCTCTCGGCGGCCTCCTCCAGCAGCTTCTTGCCGATGGCATGGACGCCCGCGTCGAGCTGCTTGACCGTGCCGGAGCCCGTCGGGCGCTTCACGGCCTTGTCGGACAACTCGCTGAACAGGTCCTCGAACGTCTTCACGGAGCAAGCCTAGGCGGTGGAGCCCGACTCACCCGCCCCGGTCCAGTGGCCGTCCGTCAGCCCCGGACGCGTCCGACCACCCGCGCCGTCTCCAGCGCAGCAGCGGTGGCCTCCCAGCCCTTGTCCTCGCTCGATCCCTCGAGCCCGGCGCGGTCGAGCGCCTGGGCCTCGGTGTCGCAGGTGAGCACCCCGAAGCCGACCGGCATCGCGTGGTCGACGCTGACCCGGGTCAGGCCGTCGGTCGCCGCGGAGCAGACGTAGTCGAAGTGCGGGGTGCCGCCCCGGATGACGACGCCGAGCGCGACCACGGCGTCGTACCCCTCGCGGGCCAGGGCCGCAGCGACGACGGGCAGCTCGAAGGTGCCGGGGACGCGGATGATCTCGGGGTCGGCGATGCCGTACGCCGCCAGCGCGCGCTCGGCACCGGCGACGAGGCCGTCCATCACCTGGACGTGCCAGCTCGCTGCGACGACGGCGACCTTGAGGCCGCTGGCGTCGAAGGTCTGCGACGCGGGGGCGCCTGCTCCACTCATCGGGTGTCTCCTAGCGGCTCGTCCTTCGGTCCGGTCGCGAGGTCGGGCAGGTCGTGGCCCATCCGGTCGCGCTTGGTCCGCAGGTAGGTGAGGTTGTGGTCGTTGGGGTGGGGGGTGAGCGGCACCCGCTCGGCGACGGTGATCCCGAAGTCCTCCAGGCTCGTGGTCTTGTCGGGGTTGTTGGTCATCAACCGCACCGACGAGATGCCGAGGTCGCGCAGCACCTGCGTGGCGGTGCCGTAGTGGCGGGCGTCGGCCGGCAGCCCGAGGTCGAGGTTGGCGTCGACCGTGTCGCGGCCGCCGTCCTGGAGCTGGTAGGCCTGCAGCTTGGCGAGCAGCCCGATGCCGCGGCCCTCGTGGCCGCGCAGGTAGATCACCACTCCCCTGCCCTCGGCGACGATCGTGCGCAGCGCCTCGTCGAGCTGAGGTCCACAGTCGCAGCGGTCGCTGCGGAAGACGTCGCCGGTGAGGCACTCGCTGTGCACCCGGGTGAGCACCGGCGCCTCGCCCGAGATGTCGCCGTAGACCAGCGCGACGTGCTCGGAGTCGTCGATGGTGATGCGGTAGCCGTAGGCCGTGAAGTCGCCGTAGGCGGTCGGCAGCCGGGTCTCCGCTGCCCGCACGACGTGGCGCTCGTGGCGACGTCGGTAGCGCACCAGGTCCTCGATGGAGATCATCGCCAGGCCGTGCTCGTCGGCGAAGGCGCGCAGCTCGGGGGCGCGCTTCATGGTGCCGTCGTCGTTGACGACCTCGACCAGGACTCCTGCGGGGGTCAACCCCGCCAGCCGGGCCAGGTCGACGGCCGCCTCGGTGTGCCCACGGCGGACGAGCACGCCACCCTCGCGGTAGCGCAGAGGGAAGACGTGGCCGGGCCTGGTCAGCTCCCACGGCTCGGTGGCCGAGTCGGCCAGCGTCCGGGCGGTGTGGGCGCGGTCGGCGGCGCTGATGCCGGTGCTGACGCCGTCGCGGGCGTCCACCGAGATCGTGTACGCCGTGCGGAGCTTGTCCTTGTTGTGCGGGGTCATCAGCGGGATCTCGAGCCGCTCCAGCATGGCGCCCGGCATCGGCACGCAGATCACGCCACTGGAGTGGCGGATCGTGAAGGCCATCAGCTCGGGCGTCGCCTTGGCGGCGGCGAAGATGATGTCACCCTCGTTCTCGCGGTCCTCGTCGTCGACCACGACCACAGCCTTTCCGGCGGCGATGTCGGCGACGGCCCGCTCGACGGAGTCCAGGCGCACGCTCATGCCGCCACCGTCTTCACCTGGGGCTCGGTCGGGGTCGCGGTGCCGCGCTTGCTGGCTCGCACCCAGACGAAGAACCCGACCACCACGAACACGGCGTAGACGAGGTACATCCCCGCGGTCGGGTAGTACTCCGCCCGGACCAGGCTGGTGACCCCGACGATGTCGACGAGGATCCAGACCAGCCAGAACTCCACCCAGCCGCGGGCCATGCCGTACGTCGCGAGCATCGAGCCGGCCAGGATCCACGCCTCCGTGGTCGGGCCCCACGAGCCGACCTGGAGGAGCAGCGCGTAGGCGACGCCGTAGCCGACGACGCCCAGCACCAGGAGCTGCGCGCGCTCGGACCACGTCGCCCAGCGCGGGGTGATGGCTCCGCCGTCCGCGGCACCACCGGCGTTGCGCGACCGGGTCCAGCGCCACCAGCCGTAGAGCGAGACGGCCGCGAAGAACACCTGGCGGCCGGCCTGGCCCCACAGCGGCTCGGAGACCGCGCCGGACAGCTCGCCGGTGGCGAAGACGGTGAAGAGCAGGACGTTGCCGACCAGGCCGACCGGCCAGGCCCACACCATGCGGCGCATGCCGAGGATGGCGCTGGCCAGGCCGAAGAGGTTGCCGATCACCTCGCGGGCGCCGAGCGCACCGCCTCCAGGGACGGGGATGGTGCCGTGGATCAGCCATTCGAGAAGGTTCATCGGGGGTTCTCCTGGGTGGCGGGCTCGGGGGTGAAGCGGTCGACGAGTCCGCTGGCGAGCAGCTTCTCGACGTGCTTGGCGATGACGTCTGCCTCGAGGTTGACCCGGTCGCCGACCCGGCGTGCGCCGAGCGTGGTCCGGGCGAGGGTCTCGGGGATGAGGCTGACGGTGAAGGTGGCGTCGCCGGCCTCGACGACGGTGAGGCTGACGCCGTCGACCGTGATGGATCCCTTGTCGACGAGGTAGCGGGCCAGATGGGTGGGCAGCGAGATCTCCACGACGTCCCAGTGCTCGCTGGGCGATCGCGAGATGACCTCGCCGACGCCGTCGACGTGGCCCTGGACGATGTGGCCGCCGAGCCGCTTGTCGACGGTGACGGCGCGCTCGAGGTTGACGCGGTCGCCCGGCACGACCCCGGCGAGCGACGTCTTGTCGAGCGTCTCCTGCATCAGGTCGGCGGTCCAGGTCCCGTCGCCGAGCTCGGCGACGGTGAGGCAGCAGCCGTTCACCGAGATCGAGTCGCCCAGTCCGGTGCCCTCCAGCACGGTGTCGGCAGAGACGGTCAGCCGGATGGCGTCGCCCTGGTCCTCGATCGCGGCGATGGAGCCCAGCTCCTCGACGATTCCGGTGAACATCAGCTTCTCCTCGTGGTCGGAGTCATGGTCAGTCGGACGTTGGTGTCCTCGCCGTCGTGGCCCTGCAGCACGGTGACGTCGGTGACGTGCAGGTGCAGGGCGTCGGCGATCGTGGTGATGCCCAGGTCGGCCATCGCACTGGCACCGCGACCGAGCAGCATCGGCGCGACGTAGGCGACGACCTCGTCGACGAGGTCGGCCTGCAGGAAGGCTCGCGCCAGGACCGGGCCTCCCTCCAGGAAGACGTGCTGGCGGTCCAGCGCGTACAACCGCGCCAGCGCCTCCTCGGGGTCGTGGGTCCGCAGGTGCACCGTCTCGGCGCGGTCGTTGAAGATGCGTCGGTCATCCGGCAGGTCCCGCAGGCCCATCACGGCTCGCAGCGGCTGGACGGCGACCGGCTGGTCCAGCTCGTCGCGGACGGTCAGCTCGGGGTCGTCGACCTCGACGGTGTGGGTGCCGACCAGCATCGTGTCGCACAGCCCGCGCAGCCGGTGGGTGTCGAGGCGCGCGGCACGACTGGAGACCCAGCGGCTGGTGCCGTCGGCGGCGGCGCTGCGCCCGTCGAGGGTGGTGGCGAACTTCCAGGTGACGAAGGGGCGATGGTGTGCGACCGCAAAGGTCCAGGTCCGGTTGATTCCCTGCGCCTCGTCGACGCAGGAGCCCGCCCTCGACCTCCACGCCGGCTTCGCGCAGCCGGGCGGCACCGCCGACCGCGACCGGGTTCGAGTCCGTCTGGGCGAACACCACGCGTCGCACGCCGGCGGCGATCAGCGCCTCGCTGCACGGGCCGGTGCGACCGGTGTGGTTGCACGGCTCGAGGGTCACCACGGCGGTGGCGCCGCGGGCGGCTTCTCCCGCCTCGGTGAGCGCTGCGACCTCGGCGTGCGGGGCGCCGGCCCGACGGTGGAAGCCCTCGGCGATCGTCGTACCGTCCGGGGCAAGCAGCACGCACCCGACCCGCGGGTTGGGTCCGAGGGGTACGCCCGGGGTGACCGCGAGCGCGAGGGCGCGGCGCATCGCGCGCTGCTCGGCCTCGTCGATCGTCATCCTCAGCCTTCGGTCCGGTCGCGGACTCACGGGGGCGAGGACGGTGCGCGCCCGGGGGCGCGGGAGCCGTCTGCGTGCGCTTCTCATCCGGACTTTGACCGTCGGTCCAGGATTCCCACCTGGTCAACCGGCCACTGGCGGTGGTCGGGTCGCGGACTTCCGAGCTGCCTCGGTCACCGCCGGTGCGGAGTTTCACCGCCCCCAGAGCACGCTGCTCTATCTGGGACGAACTCTGCCACACCGCGGCGCATTCCCTCAGGGGTGTCCGGGGGTGACCTGCGTCTCCCGACACGTGAGCGAGCGGGGCATGAACTGACGCTCACCAGCCGGAGGTGCCGGGCCCGCCCTTGAAGGGACCGGTCACCCGCGAGGTGATCCAGCCGCCGTAGAAGTTCCCGGGCTGCGGCTGCACGACCTCGCCGTCGACGGTGCACCGGTCCACCCGACCCGGGTAGAGCGCCACGTGGTCGCGCAGCGCCTCGAAGCGGGCGGACGGCTCGGGATAGGTCCACGCGATGCCCGTGAGGACCTGGTCGCCGACAAGGAGGTCGAGGTAGGACGCCTGGCCCTTCCACTCGCACCACGAGGCACCCCCGGCGGGCCGGAGCACGCCCGTCGCGAAGGACGAGACGGGCAGGTAGTAGGTCGGCGGGTGGCTGGTCTCGAGCACTCGGATGCTGGCGGTGGTGTCGGCCAGGACGAGACCGGCGTGGGTGACGACGACCCGCTCACTGCTCGGCTCGAGCCGCGGCGGTCGGGGGTAGTCCCACACGGACTCGGTCGCGACGTCGCTCATGCGACCAATCTACGGAGCAGGCGGTTGCTCCCTCAGCCACGCCTGTCCACGCCGATTCGAGGCCTGGGCGAGCCACGCCTCCTGGACGATCTCCACCAGCTCGTCGCGGTCGATCTCTCCGACGCGTGACGCCCGGAGCAGGACCGAGGGGTGGCCGTCGAAGTGCGGGGTGGTGAAGAACGGCAGCCTCTCGTCCTGGAGCAGGGCCTGCTTGTCGCCCTCGGAGGCGACCCAGAGAACGATGACGTCCTCGAGGCGCTCCCCCGTGTCGGGGTCCACGGCGTCGGGTCGCGGGGTGCGGAAGAAGACGAAGGACTTGCTCCCGACCTGGTAGACGGGATTGCTCTCGGGCCGGAACACGGTGACGTACGGCATCGCGCTCGCCGTGGCGTGGATGTCGTCAACGGTGGCCCGCTCGCTCACGACGACTCGTCCCCCTCGGGCGAGAAGGCTCTCACCTCGACGTGGGCTCCGGGATGGGCGTCGAGGAAGGCCTGCACGCGTCGTCGATCCGCCTCCAGCTCAGCCTGCATCGGAGGTTCGGGGGTGGCGCTGGGGTGCAGCTCGTAGGTGTCATAGACGAGGTAGGGCAAAGCGTCCGACTGGGCGCGTCCGACCATGTGCAGGAGGTGGCTGGCGGCTCCGACGAAGGACCCGTAGGGGATGCCCACCAGGTCGCCCCAGTCCCGCTCGGTCATGACGATCTCGATCTGGTGCCGCTCGACCGTCAGGTGCAGGTGTCCGTCCGACGTGGAGTCAACCTCGCCGAGAGTCTCGAGCAGGGTGAGCAGTCGCTCCCACAGTCGCTCGTAGCGTTGCATCAGCCGAAGGCTTCCGCGGCTCGAGCCCTCAGCTCGCGCACCATCGCGTCCGGGTCGTCGGCGGAGTAGACCGCCGAGCCGGCGACGAAGACGTCCGCGCCGGCCTCGGCACACCTCTCGATCGTCTCCAGCGACACTCCCCCGTCGACCTGGAGCCAGGTCTCCACGCCGTGCTTGCGCATCAGCTCGCGGGCGGTGCGGATCTTGGGCAGGCACAGGTCGAGGAACTTCTGGCCGCCGAAGCCGGGCTCGACGGTCATGATCAGCACCATGTCGAGCTCGGGCAGCAACGCTTCGTAGGGCTCGATCGGAGTTGCCGGCTTGAGCGCCATCGAGGCACGTGCGCCTTGGGCCCGGATCTCGCGGGCGAGCCGCACGGGCGCCTTGGTGGCCTCGACGTGGAAGGTGACCGACCCACAGCCGGCCTCGGCGTAGGCAGGCGCCCAGCGGTCGGCGTCCTCGATCATCAGGTGCGCGTCGAGCGGCTGGGACGCGTGCTTGCCCAGCGCCTCGATGACCGGCAGGCCCAGCGTCAGGTTGGGCACGAAGTGGTTGTCCATCACGTCCACGTGCACCCAGTCGGCGCTGGGGATGCGCGCGACCTCGTCGGCCAGCCGCGACAGGTCGGCGTTGAGGATGCTCGGCGTGATCTGGATGCCCACGGGTCGATCCTAGAGACTGGGGCCGTCGACCCTGCTCACGACCCGTCGGGCTCCGGCGGCTGCGCCGCACCCTCGGCGTCGTCCCGGGCTGCCCACTCCAGCAGTGGAGCGATGTCGAAGACGTGGTCGTCGATGTCGGCGTGCAGGTCGCCGATCTCGGCGAAGCGCTCGGGCATCGTGAAGATCGTGAAGTCGTCGGGCACGACCTCGTCGATCTCGTCCCAGCGGATCGGTGCGCTGACTCGCGCCTCGGGCACGCCGCGCACGGAGTAGGCAGCGGCGATGGTGTGGTCGCGGGCGTTCTGGTTGTAGTCGACGAAGAGCTGCGCCGGGTCGCGGTCCTTGCGCCACCAGGCCGTGGTCACCTCACCGTCGGCCCGCCGCTCCACCTCACGGGCGAACGCGAGTGCGCCACGGCGTACGTCCTGGAAGCCGTGGTCGGGCGGGATCCGCACGTAGATGTGCAGGCCCGAGCCCCCGCTGGTCTTCGGGAAGCCGACCGCCCCGAGCTCGTCGAGCACCTCGTGGGCGACATGGGCGACCCGCTGGACCGTGGCCCAGTCGCACTCGGGACCGGGGTCGAGGTCGATGCGCCACTCGTCGGGCTTCTCGGTGTCCTCGCGACGGCTGTTCCACGGGTGGAACTCCACCGTCGACATCTGCACGGCCCAGATCACGCTGGCCAGCTCGGTCACGCACAGCTCGTCCGCCGTCCGCTTCCACCGCGGGAAGAAGAGCTGCACGGTCTCGACCCAGTCGGGCGCACCGGCGGGCAGCCGCTTCTGGTGCACCTTGTCGCCCTCGAGGCCCTTGGGGAAGCGGTGCAGCATGCACGGCCGCTCGAAGAGGGCGTTGACGATCCCGTCGCCGACCGCGAGGTAGTACTCGACGAGGTCGAGCTTGGTGGCTCCCGACGGTGCCGCCGCGGTGGGTGGGAAGTAGACCCGATCGGGGTTGGTCACCTTGACGACGCGGTTGTCCACCTCGATCTCGGTGAAGGGCGACGCCATGCCACGACCCTAGCCGCGGGGACTACTTCGGCGACGGAGCCGTGGCCTTCTCGGAGTCGTCGGCCTTCTCGGAGTCGTCGGCCTTCTCGGGTCGTCGGCCTTCTCCTCGGTCTCGGCCTTCTCGGTGGGGGCCACCGGGACCGTGACCGTGACGGTCTCCGACCAACCCTCGTCGGCGTACTGGCTCTCGGGGCGGTGCCAGCGGAACTCCGTGGTCTCCGCGACCGGGGCGTCGACGCGCGCGACACCGCTGGCATCGCCCAGCACGGTCCCGCCGACGGGGGCCCAGGCGCCGCCCGGCGCGCGCGACTCCAGGACGAGCGGGTCGCCGGTGGTGCGACCCGAGGCGTCGGTGACGGCGCCGGTGATCTGGATCGTCCCGTCGGGGCGCACCTTGTCGGTCGTGGTCGCGATGCTCGTCCGGAGGGTGATGCCCTCGAAGTCGTAGACCACCCCGCCCGCGCTGACCGCGTCGATGTTGAACGACGCCCCGTCGCACCCGAGTCCGGTGACGGAGAATCCGCTGCCCTCACCGTGCTTCGTGGCGAACTGCGCCGGCGTCGCGCTCTCCCCTGCCGCCAGCGGGACCTGGGTGGTCAGGTCGACCAGGGTCCAGTCGTAGGCAAGGGCGGAGACCGCGATCTTCCGCCACCCGGCGCCCGCCGGGGCGATGGCGGCGCGGCCGGTCCATGCCGCTCCCGGCGGCGTGTCGGCGGTCACCGTCCAGACGTAGGACACTCCTGAGCTCCCCGTCGCAGAGAAGGTGGCGTCGAGTCCGCTCAGGGAGTCGAACCGGGAGAAGGGGCCGGTCGCGGTGCCGGAGCCGGGGGGCACGAGACCGAGCGAGCGCCGCCCCACCGGTGCGGTGAAGGGGCCGAGGTTGAGACGCGACTGGGGCGCGACGGCCGGGGCGAAGAAGCTGCCGCAGCCGACGTAGGTCAGGTGGACGTCGGGGTCGTGGGTCGCCGGACCGGTGAGGGTCCGCACTTCGTCGGCGTGCGCCGGCACGGCCCAGACCGCACTCGTTCCGGCGATCGCGAGCGCGACCGTCACCACACGCATGAACCTGGACTGCAGACGCAAAGCACTTCTCCCGTGAGCAACAGAGCCGGCCCGGGCCGGCATGTGGACCCCATCATGGTCTGCCTGCCGGCCGATGGGAACAGGTGGTGAGAAAGTAGGGGCCCCCTTCCATCAGATCGGGTATGTCCGAGGTGATGACCAGGCGGCGCTTCCTGGAGGTGCCGCGTGGCCTACCTGCGCCACCTCGAGGGCTGACTCCTGACGCTGGGACTATCGCCGGCGGATGACCGAGGCGAACATCGCGTCGGTGCCGTCACGGTGCGGCCACAGCTGGGACCGGTCGACCTCGTCGCTGTCGCCGCGCCGCGCCAGGACGGACTCCACCACGGCGGTGGTCTCGGCCCGGACGGGCGAGCAGGTCGCATAGACCACGACTCCCCCGGGCCGCACCGAGTCGATGGCGACGTCGAGCAGCACCTGCTGGATCTTGACCAGGACGTCCACGTCGTCGGTCGTACGCCGCCAGCGCGACTCGGGCCGACGCCGCAGGGCACCGAGCCCCGAGCACGGGGCGTCCACGATGACCCGGTCGAACGTGCCGGGGACCCAGGCCGGGCGCATCCCGTCACCCGCCACCACGTCCACGGCACCGGCGGGGACGGCGCGTACTGCCGACGCCACGAGGGTGGCGCGATGCGGCTGGCGCTCGTGCGCGAGCAACCAGGCCCCACGCTGCGCGGCCAGTGCTCCCAGCAGAGCGGCCTTGCCGCCGGGGCCGGCACACAGGTCGAGCCAGCGCTCGTCACGTCCGGCGAGCTCGGCGTCGGCCATGGCCAGCGCGACCAGCTGCGAGCCCTTCGTCCTGGACGCCGGCCCGGCCCTCGGCCACCGCGGGGATCGCCCCGGGGTCGCCACCGCCCAGCACGACGCCGTACGGCGACAGGCTGGTGGGTGTGCCTCCAGCAGCCTCCAGCTCGGCCACGGTGGAGATCCCCGGCCGCGCCACGAGCGTGACGCGCGGCGGAGCGTTGTCGGCCGCGAGCAGCGCCTCGATCTCGCCCGGGTCGTCGAGTGCCTCGGCCAGCGCGTCGACGATCCACCGCGGGTGGGAGTGGGCGACGGCCAGGTGGCCGTGCAGGTCGGTGTCCCGGTCGGGCGCGACCTCAGCCGTCCACGCCGCGGTGTCACGCCGGCTCACCTTGCGCAGGACGGCGTTGACCAGTCCGGCCGGGCCGCTGCCGATGTTGGCGCGCACGAGGTCCACGCTCGTCGAGATCGCGGCATGGTCGGGCACCCGCATCGAGAGCAGCTGGTGGACACCCAGGCGCAGCACGTCGCGTACTTCGGGCTGGAGCTTGGGCTTGGTGAGGCAGGCGTCGATGATCGGGTCGTAGAGGCCCGGTCATCCGGATGGCTCCGGACGCGAGCTCGGTCGCGAAGGCGGCGTCGCGTCCCTCGAGGTGGTGCTTGCGCGTGACCTGGGGGAGGACGAGGTTGGCGTAGGCGTCGTCGGCCCGGACCGCGGTGAGCACGTCCAGGGCTGCCTGGCGGGAGCGGTCGACGCGCGGACGTCGACGTTCAGCCATCGGCGAAGAACTCCTTGGCGAGGCGCTTCGGGTGCCCGGTGGGCCCACGCCTCGGTGATGATCTCGGACAGCTCGTCGCGGTCGACCTCGCCGAGCCTGGACTGCTGCACCAGCACCGCGTTGAAGTTGCGGAAGTGGTCGATGGTGAAGAACGGGGTGCCGTCGTCCTCGACGAGGGCGTTCTTCTCGACCTCCGTCGGCGTGATGATGACGACGAGGTCGTCGTACATCTCCCCCGTCTCGGGGTCGATCGCACTCGGGTGGGGAGGTCGGTAGAGCACGAAGCCCTTGCCCTTGTCGCCGCGCGGCACCTTCCAGGTGGGGACATCCCCCCAGGAGGTGCCGAGCTCGGTCTCCGGCAGCGCGCCGCAGATCAGGTCGATGTCCTCGGGACGCGCCGGTCTGGTCACGGCTCGACCCTAGTCACCGAGACGGACCCCCGACTCGAGCCGGACGCCACGCGCCCAGTCGGCAGCGGCCATCTGCTTCTTGCCGAAGGCCTTGACCTCGCCGAGCCGGACCGGCGAGCTGCCGGTGCCGACGTACACCGCGTTCTTGGTGATCTCGAGCGTCCCGGGAGGCAGCGGCTCGCGGTCGGTCAGCGTGATCGGCCCGACCTTGATCCGCTCGCCCTCGTGCAGGCTCCAGGCTCCGGGGGCCGGGGTGCACGCGCGGACCTGGCGGTCGATGCCGATGGCGGGGTGGGACCAGTCGAGGCGGGCGTCGTCGACGACGATCTTGGGCGCGAAGCTGATCTGGCCAGGGTCGGTCGGCTGTTCACGTGCCTCGAGCGTGCCGTCCTCGATCCCGTCCAGGGTCTGCACGAGCAGCCCCGCGCCACCCTCGGCGAGTCGCTCGAGGAGATCTCCGGACGTGTCGGTCGGGCGGATCCGCTCGGTCATCACACCGAAGGTCGGGCCGGCGTCGAGCGCCTTCACGATGCGGAAGGTGGTCGCACCGGTGACCTCGTCTCCCGCCCACACCGAGTGCTGGACGGGCGCCGCCCCCCGCCAGGACGGCAGCACGGAGAAGTGCAGGTTGATCCAGCCGTGCGGGACCAGGTCGAGGGCAGACTGCGGCAGCAGGGCGCCGTAGGCGACCACCGGGCACGCGTCGGGTGCCAGCGCCAGCAGCGCGGCCTGGAAGTCGGGGTCGCGCGGGTGCTCGGGCTTGAGGACGGGTACGCCGAGCGCCTCGGCCCGCTGCGCGACCGGGCTGGCGACCAGCTTGCGGCCCCGACCGCTGGGTGCGTCGGGACGCGTGACCACCCCGACCAGCTCGTGGCGGCTCTCCGCGATCGCGTCGAGGGCCGGGACGGCGACCTCGGGGGTCCCGGCGAAGACGACGCGCATCAGCGCTGCTCTCTCATAGGGCGAATCCGTTCGTGGCGTGGGGGCTGAACCTGACCGTCGGCTTCTCGAGGCCGAACCACTCGGACTCGCGGATCTCCTTCATCGCCGCCTTGCGAGCCGCGGTGTCGAGCTTGTCGATGAAGAGGATCCCGTCGAGGTGGTCGGTCTCGTGCTGGATCGCACGCGCGAGCCGCTCGGATCCCTCGATCCGCTGCGGCTCGCCGTACATGTCGAAGCCGGTGGCGACCACCGAGAGGGCGCGCAGGCAGTCGTAGGTCAGCTCGGGCAGCGACAGGCAGCCCTCGGGACCGTCCTGGGTGTCCTCGGAGAGCTCGAGGACGGGGTTGACGAGGTGCCCGACCTCGCCGTGGACGTTCCAGGTGAAGACCCGCAGACCGACCCCGATCTGCGGCGCGGCCAGCCCGGCGCCGGGAGCCGCGAGCATGGTGTCGGTGAGGTCGGTGACGAGCTGGCGGAGCTCCTTGTCGAAGTCGCCGACCTCGGTCGCGCGCTGCCGCAGCACGGGATCGCCGAACAGGCGGATGGGCTGGACTGCCACGGAACTCCTCGGGTGACGGGGCGGGAAGGCGCCAAGTCTAGGGAGGTGACGTGCACCTAGATGCTGAGTGGGTCGACCTGGATGCGCACCGGCTCCAGCTTGCGGGCCGAGCGGACCCGCTGGAGCTCGCCCAGCGCCCGGGACAGCCCGACACCCTGGCTGCGCGGCACCCGCAGGACCACGCGGTGCTCCTCCCCCGAGGGCACCGGTCCCAGCACCTCCGCGCCCTGGGGCAGGTCGAGCAGGGTGAGGGCGTCGTCGAGGGCCCCGAGATCGCCGGTCACCGTGGCGATCCGGGCGGCCGGCGGCAGGTGGGCCTGGGCACGCTCCTCGGACTCACGTCGGGCGAAGCCGGTCGGGTCCCACCGGACCAGTGCCTGCAGCGCGGGGTGGGCGGGGTCGCCCACGGCCACCACGTGTCCCCCGGTGCGCACGAGTGCGGCCGCGTTGAACCAGCGTCGCAGCGCCTCCTCGGAGGCCCGCATGTCGTCGCGCGCCAGGGTGAGCCACGTGTCGAGGATCAGCACGGCGGCATAGCCGGCGTCCGCGACCGGCTCGGCCCCCACGGTGGCGACGACGAGGTCCGCATGATCGCCGACGTGCTCGACGACGCGGTCGCCGCTCGAGCTGCGCACCGTCGTGCCGGGGAACATCCGGCCCAGCTCCTCTGCGGTCCGGGCCTCTCCCCGCACGGGCGCCCGCAGGCCGCGGTGTCCACACGTCGCACAGGCCCAGCGCGGACTCGACGTGGCCGCACCAGCGGCACTGCGGCGGGGCAGCGGCCCCCGAGAGGTTCAGCGGGCCGGTGCAGATCCGGCAGCGGGCCGGTGAGCGGCACTGCTCGCACGCCAGCGAGGGGGCGTAGCCGGCCCGGGGCGTCTGGACGAGCACCGGACCGGTCTCCAGGCCGCGACGGATCGCGTCGTAGGCCGCCCGCGGGATGCGGGTGCCGACCGCACGGTCCTCGGCGGCGACTGCCTCGACCCGGGCCCGGTGGCGCAGCTCACCGCGCGGGGTCGCCAGCTCGTGGGCCCACCCCGAGGAGACCAGCTGCTGGGCCTCGGGGGTGCGGGCGACACCACCCACGAGAGCTGCCGTGTCCTGCTGCTCGGCGCGCAACACCAGGACCTCGCGGGTGTGCGGGTAGGGGGCGCGCGGCTCGGCGTGGAGGTCGTCACCGTCGTCCCAGACGACGACCAGCCCGAGGTCGTGGACCGGGGCGAAGGCGGCCGACCGGGTGCCGACGACGACTCGCCGGGCTCCGCGCGAGACGGCCAGGAAGTCGCGGTAGCGGGCGGCGGGACCGCCGTCCGCGGTGAGGGTGACGTGGTGGCCACCGCCGAGCACGTCGGTGAGGGCACGGTCGACGCGGGCCACGTCGCGTCGGTCGGGCACGCAGACCAGCACCCCGCGACCCGACGCGTACGTCGCGGCGACGGCCTCGGCCACCATCAGCGGCCAGTCGTCGGCCGGAGCCGCCGACCACACCGCGCGGGGGTCCCCGCCCTCCGAGAGCCGGCGCAGGAAGGCGTCGGCGTGCTCGACGGCGCGCCACGCGCCGCCCTCGGGCGCCACGAAGGCGGGAGCGGCCTCGGACGGCCGCTTCTCGGCACCGGCATGGCGCGGCGGCACCGCCAGGCGCAGCACGTCGGACCTGGCGCCGGCGTAGCGGTGGGCCAGGGACTCGCTCAGCGTCGCGATCTCGGGGGCCAGCACCGGCTCCGCGCTGACCACGCGCCGCAGGGGTTGGAGCCGGCCGGTGTGGTCGGTCTCGGACCCGCGCTCGACGACGTAGCCGTCCACGTCCTGGCCGGCGAACCGCACCTTCACCCGGGCGCCCGGCACGGCCGTCTCTGCCATCGCCCGAGGCACGGCGTAGTCGAAGGGGCGGTCGAGGTGGGCCAGCGCGATGTCCACCAGCACCCGCGCGACCGGGTCGACCTCGGCCGGCTCCCATGCGGCGGCGGTGCGCTTGCGCGTGGCCGCGGCCTTGGCCTTGGCGTCGTCGACGGCGGCGCGCAGGCCGGGCAGCATCTCGGGCTGGCCCGGATCCGGTCCGCTCGTGCGTGCGTCGCTCATGGCCCGCATTGAACCAGCGCGGACAGACAGCCCACGCCCCGCACTGTCTAATGACCGGGTGAGCACACCGGTGATCGGCATCGTCTCCCCCGGCGCGATGGGCGCGGCCCTCGGGCGGTCCTGGGAGGCGGGTGGCGCCGGGGTCGTCACGACGGTCGAGGGTCGCTCCGATCGGACGCGCGGACTCGCGTCCGGACTCTCCCTGCTGCCCACCCTGGCCGACGTCGTCGCGACGAGCACCGTTGTGGTCAGCATCTGCCCGCCCGGCGAGGCCGAGGCCTGCCTGGAGTCCATCCTGGGTGCCGCGGCCAAGACCGGTGCCACTCCCCTGCTCGCCGACCTCAACGCGATCTCCCCCGACCTCGTCCGCACGCTGGCGGCGCGGGCTGCGGCGGCCGGCCTCGACCTCGTGGACGGTGCGATCAGCGGCGGTCCGCCCGTCCCGGGCAGCGACACGACCGTCTACCTCTCCGGCGCGCGGGCCGACGAGATCGCCGTGCTGGACACGGACGGCCTGCGCCGGCGCGTGGTCGGCGACCAGCCGGGGACGGCGTCCGCGGTGAAGATGTGCACGGCAGCGATCTACAAGGGCACGAACGCTCTGTGGACCCAGTCGCTGCGCGCCGCCGCCGAGCTCGGCGTGCTCGAGGAGGTCGTGGACGACCTGCGCGTCGCCTACCCCGACCAGGTGGACCGTACGGCGACCCGCCTGGCCGTCACGGCCAGCAAGAGCGGCCGCTTCGTCGAGGAGATGCGGCAGATCGCCGCCACCCAGGCGTCGGTCGGCCTGACGCCCACGCTGTACGAGGCCATGGCCGAGGTGTTCCTCGACGTCAGCCGTACGTCGCTCGCGGGCGCCACGCCCGAGTCGGCCGCGCAGCTCACTGACCTGGCCGAGGTGCTGCGGGCGCTCCGGCGTTAGGCCTCAGACGCCGGCGGCGGACCGGAGCTTGTCGGCCCGGTCGGTCGACTCCCAGGTGAAGTCGGGGAGCTCGCGACCGAAGTGGCCGTAGGCCGAGGTCTGGGCGTAGATCGGTCGCAGCAGGTCGAGGTCACGGATGATCGCGGCCGGGCGCAGGTCGAAGGTCTGCAGGACGGCCTGCTGGATCATCTCGTCGGACACGACGCCGGTGCCGAAGGTCTCGATGAAGACGCCCACGGGGGCGGCCTTGCCGATCGCGTAGGCGACCTGGGCCTCGCAGCGACGGGCCAGGCCCGAGGCGACGACGGTCTTGGCGACCCAGCGCATGGCGTAGGCGGCCGAGCGGTCCACCTTCGAGGGGTCCTTGCCGGAGAACGCGCCGCCACCGTGGCGGGCCATGCCGCCGTAGGTGTCGACGATGATCTTGCGGCCGGTCAGTCCGGCGTCGCCCATCGGGCCGCCGATGACGAAGGTCCCGGTGGGGTTGACCAGCATCCGGTAGCCCTCGGAGGGGATGTCGAAAGCGGCGAGCACGTGGTCGATGACGTGCTGCTTGATGTCGGCCTCGAGCTGGGCGTGCTCGACGCCCGGGTCGTGCTGGGTGGAGAGGACGACGGTGTCGATGCGCACCGGGCGGTCGTCCTCGTCGTACTCGATGGTGACCTGGGTCTTGCCGTCGGGACGGAGGTAGGAGAGGACCTCGTCCTTGCGGACCTCCGTCAGCCGCTGGGCGAGGCGCTGGGCGATCGTGATCGGCAGCGGCATCAGCTCAGGGGTGTCGTCGCAGGCGTAGCCGAACATCAGGCCCTGGTCACCCGCGCCGCGCTTGTCGAGCTCGTCCTCGGAGGTGCCGACCCGCGACTCGTGCCCGGCGTCGACGCCGGCGGCGATGTCGGAGGACTGGGCGCCGATGGCGACCTGGACGCCGCACGTCTCTCCGTCGAAGCCCTTGTCGGAGGAGTCGTAGCCGATGTCGAGGATCGCCTTGCGCACGATGTCGGCGACGGGCGCATAGGCCGTGGTGCGGACCTCTCCGGCGACGACGACGAGGCCGGTGGTCAGCAGGGTCTCGACCGCCACGCGCAGGTTCGCGGTGTCGGGGTCGGCGCCCATGAGGTAGTCGAGGACGGAATCGCTGATGCGGTCGGCGATCTTGTCCGGGTGACCCTCGGTCACGGACTCGGAGGTGAAGAGGCGTCCAGCCACGTCGAAACTCGCTATCTCTTGGTCGAACTGATGGTCAGAACGCTACCTGTTGCCCAGTATCTGCCCAGACAGGTCTCACCCGACGAATCGCCGGGCGACCTCGTCCCAGATCACCTGGGCCAGCGCGGACTTCGCGCCACGGGGCACCTCGACCGAGGTGCCGTCGGCGCCCAGGATCACGGCCGCGTTGTCGCTGCTGCCGAAGACGGCGCCACCGCTCACGTCGTTGACGACGAGCAGGTCGCAGCCCTTGCGGTCGAGCTTGGCCCGGCCCAGCTCGAGCACGCTGCCGGTCCCGTCCCCGGTCTCGGCCGCGAAGCCGACGATCACTGCGTCGTCGCGCGCCCGGTCGTGGGCGATCTCGGCCAGGATGTCGGGGTTCTGGGTGAGCTCGATCGACGGCGAGGAACCGTCGCCGGCCTTCTTGATCTTGGCGTCGCTGACCGACACGGGCCGGAAGTCAGCGGGCGCGGCGGCCATCACCACGGCGTCGGCGTTGGCGGTCGCGCTGAGGACGGCGTCGCGCAGCTGCGCGGTGGTCTCGACGCGTACGACGCTCACGCCGGCGGGGTCGGGCAGTGACACGTTGGCACTGATGAGCGTGACGTGGGCCCCCCGCGAGGCGGCGGCCCGGGCCAGCGCGTAGCCCTGCAGGCCGGAGGACCGGTTGCCGAGGAAGCGGACCGGGTCGAGGGGTTCACGGGTGCCGCCGGCGGACACGACGACCTTGCGGCCGGCGAGGTCGACGCCGGTCCCGCGTCGCTCGAGCACCGCGACCGCGAGCTCGAAGATCTCCGCCGGGTCCGGCAGCCGCCCCTTGCCGGTGTCGGCGCCCGTCAACCGGCCCTCGGCAGGCTCGATGACGACGGTCCCGCGCTGGCGCAGGGTCGCGACGTTGGCCTGGGTGGCGGGGTGCTCCCACATCTCCGTGTGCATCGCGGGTGCGAAGACGACCGGGCACCGGGCGGTGAGCAACGTGTTGGTGAGCAGGTCGTCGGCAAGCCCGTGGGCCGCCTTCGCCAGCAGGTCGGCGGTCGCCGGGGCGACCACCACGAGGTCGGCCGTCTGACCGATCCGGACGTGGGGCACCTCGTGGACGTCGGACCACACGTCGGTCGAGACCGACTTGCCGGACAGCGCTGCCCACGTCGGGGCGCCGACGAACTCGAGCGCTGCAGCCGTGGGCACGACGGTGACGTCGTGCCCCGACTCGGTGAACCGGCGCAGCAGCTCGCAGGCCTTGTAGGCCGCGATGCCGCCCGAGACGCCCAGCACCACGCGCAGGGTCACCGGAGGGCTCGTGTCACTCAGTGGCGGCGCTGGCCTGCTCGGCAGCGGCAGCCTCGGCAGCGGGGTCGATGTCCTCACAGGTCAGCAGGTCGTCGTTGATCTCGCGCAGGGCGATCGAGAGCGGCTTCTCCTGCACGTGGGTGTCGACGAGCGGGCCGACGTACTCCAGCAGGCCCTCGCCGAGCTGGGAGTAGTAGGCGTTGATCTGGCGTGCGCGCTGGGCGCTGTAGAGGACCAGCTTGTACTTGCTGTCGGTCTTGGTCAGCAGGTCGTCGATCGAGGGGTTGGTGACGCCCTCGGCGGCGATGGTGGGAGAAGCCACGTGTTGGTGCCTCGCTAGTCGTTGGTGGTGGAACCGGGTCCAACCATCAAGGCTACCAACTGCTCGGCGGCATCGTGAACTTCGTGGTTGACGATGGTCACGTCGAACTCGCTCTCGGCGGCCAGCTCGTCGCGCGCGGTCTCCAGCCGACGCTCCCGCTCGTCCTCGCCCTCGGTGCCACGACCGACGAGACGGCGTTCGAGCTCGTCCCACGAGGGCGGCGCTAGGAACACCAGAACGCTTCCGGCATTGTCTCGCGCACCTGCCGCGCGCCCTGCAGGTCGATCTCCAGCATTGCGGGGAGCCCCGAGGCGAGTGCGTGCTCGACCGGGCCGCGGGGCGTGCCGTAGCGGGCGGCCTTGTGGACGACCGCCCACTCGAGGAGGTCGCCCTTCTCGATCATGGCGTCGAAGTCGGCGTCGGAGACGAACCAGTAGTGGACGCCGTTCTCCTCGCCCGGCCGCGGCGGCCGGGTCGTCGCGGAGACCGAGATCCAGACCTCGGGGTGCTGGCGGCGTACGTCGGCGGCCACCGTGCCCTTGCCGACGGCAGTGGGACCGGCGAGGACGATGAGTCGCGAACGACCGTGGGGCGTGACCTGGGGTGACTCGGTCACGACTGGTCGGGGCCGAACTCGCGCTCGAGCGCAGCGACCTGCTTGACCCCGAGGCCGCGCACCCGGCGGCTCTCGGCGATGCCCAGGCGCGTCATGACCTGACGCGCACGGACCTTGCCCAGGCCGGGGACCGACTGGAGCAGCTCGACCACCCGCATCTTGCCGATGACCTCGTTGGTCTCGCCCTCGCGCAGCACGTCGAGGATCGACCCGCCGGAGTTCTTCAGCCGGTTCTTCACCTCGGCCCGCTCGCGTCGGGATGCCGCAGCCTTGTCGAGGGCTGCCTGGCGCTGCTCGGGCGTCAGAGGGGGCAAGGCCACGAAAGCGATCCTTTGGGGTGGGTCCGGCTGGTCCGGGTCAATCTAGTCAGAACGCGACGGCGTGGGCAATCGGGCCACCCGGCCGGGGTGGTCAACGCGACAGCGGAGTGCCGCACACGTCGAGGGCATGCTGCTCCACCGCGGCCATCGCCGTCACCGTCTGCTCGGTGCCGACCTCGCGGGCGGCGGCCTCGATGTCCTCCCGGTCCGCCTGGTCGAGGTCGGCGGGCGGTGCCTCGGAGTCGTACGACGACGGGTCCACACCGGCCTCGTCGAGCGCCTCCTCGAGCCCCCGCAGCGCGCCGATGACCTGGTCCCACTCGACCGGCGATGTCGTCGGGAGCCTCGTCGGCCAGGTCGTCGTAGACCGGCAGGGCCTCGAACAGCGACCCGGCGTCGTCGGAGGCCGCGATCTCGGTGAGCTCGACCTGGTGCTCCTCGACCGCCTCGCAGTAGTCGGCCTGCGGGTCGCTGGAGCAGCCGGTCGCCAGGGACAGACCGGCCGCCAGCACCAGGGCGAGCAGCCTCACGCGCCCAGCTCTGACACGGCGTCGTTGCCTCGCCGGGCCGCGTCGCGCAGCGCCGTCACGTCCGGCCCGGCCTGCAGCACCTCGCGCGAGGAGCTCGGCAGGGCCCAGCGGGCAGCCGTGCCGAAGATCCTGGCAAGGTCGGCCACGGTGCCCCCCTGCGCCCCGAAGCCGGGCACGAGGAAGGGACCGTTGATGTCGAGGTCCTCGCCCGTCTCGCCGATGGTGGCGCCGACGACCGCCCCGAACGACCCCAGCGGCTCGGCGTCGGCGTTGAGGCGCCGCAGGTGGTCGAGCACGACGCCGGCCACCGTGCCGTCGCCGCTGCGCGCGTGCTGCACCTCCGGACCCTCCTTGTTGGAGGTCAGCGCGAGCACGAACAGGCCGCCGCCGTGACGGCGGCAGGCGTCGACCATCGGGTCGAGCGAGCCGAAGCCGAGGTAGGGGCTGGCGGTGATCGCGTCACTGGCCAGCGGGGAGGCCGGGTCGAGGTAGGCGTCGGCGTAGGCCTGGCTGGTGGATCCGATGTCACCGCGCTTCACGTCGAGCAGCACCAGGGCACCGGCGGCCCGGGAGTCGGCGATGACCCGCTCCAGCACCGCGATCCCCTTGCTCCCGAACCGCTCGTAGAACGCGCTCTGCGGCTTGACCACGCCCACCACGGGCGCCACGGCCTCCACGACGGTGAGCGCGAAGCGCTCGAGGCCGGCGACGTCGTCGTCGAGTCCCCAGTGGTGCAGCAGTGCGGCGTGCGGGTCGATGCCGACGCAGAAGCGGCCGCGCGTCTCGATGGCGTCGGCCAGGCGGGTGCCGAAGGGGGTCATGCGTCCTCCAGGAGGGTGGGCAGGAGCTCGGCCCGGAGGCGGGCCAGCGTGGTCGGGTCGTGCAGCAGTGCGGTGCCGAGCTGGACCGCCACCGCACCAGCATCGAGGAACGTCCGGGCCGAGGCGTGGTCGCGCACGCCGCCGCAGCCGACGAGAGGCACGTCGGGCAGCGCCCGGTGGACGTCGGCCACGCAGCGCAGCGCGACGGGGGCCGCGGCAGGTCCGCTCAGGCCCCCGGGTCGGCCATCGGGGAACGCGGCGGGGATCGCGTTGCCGAGGACCACCGCGGTGGCGCCGGCCTCGTGGCAGGAGCGGGTGCTCTCGATGACGCGGGAGACATCGGGACGCAGCTTGACCAGGACCGGCCGGTCGGCGGGGAACTCGCGGCGCACCGCGGCCACCACGCTCGCCGCGTGATAGGGCTCTCGGACCTCGAAGAGCCGGGTGCCGGCCTCGTCGGGTGCTCCCACGTTGACCTCCAGCCCGGCCACGCCCGGCGCGCGACTCAGGCGGCGGGCCAGGTCGGCGTACTCCCCCATCGTCGATCCGGCGATCGAGACGAAGACCCGGGCGCCGGCACGCACCAGCCACGGCAGCTCGGTGGCGAGGAAGTGCTCGAGGCCGGGATTGGGCAGGCCGACCGCATTCACCAGACCCCCGGGCACCTCCACGATGCGTGGCCCCGGGGCGCCCGCGCGAGGGTCGAGGGTGATGGACCGCGTCACGAAGTCGAGGCCGGCGAGCCCGTCCGGTCCGGCGTACGACGCCAGCTCGCGGCCGGTGCCCCCACATCCCGCTGCGACCATGACCGGCCCAGCGAGTCCGGGGATCATCGGGCCGCTCCGGGGTCCCCGCGGAATCGTGCGGTGGAGGAGCGAAGCGGGGGAAGCGCGGGATTCTGTGGGGTGGTCAATGCGTCCCACCGCACGCGGTCGCCCCGGATGACGGGGCCCTCGGTGCAGGCCCGCACGACGCGGTCCACACCGTCCTCGCCCAGCACCGGCAGCGGGCAGCCGTGGCACAGGCCGGTCCCGCAGGGGGTCGGCACCTCGACGGCGACCTGGCTCCAGGCACCGCCGTGCTCGGCAGCGGCTGCGACGTGGTGCAGCACGGACACCGGGCCAGCGGCGTAGACGACATCGGCGCTGCTGCGCTCGACCAGGCCGGTGACGTGGTCGGCCACGGTGCCGCGCTGGCCCACCGAGCCGTCGGCCGTGATCACGGTGACCGAGCGGGCGGAGCGGCGGGCCTCGAGCGCGGAGAGCAGGTGGGCCTCGTCGGGTGCGGAGACGACGAGGCTGACCGCGCACCCGCGCTCGCGCAGGCGCTCGGCCAGCGGGAAGAGCGGCGCGGCGGCATAGCCCTCGCCGACCAGCAGGCAGGACACGGCGTCCTTGGGCAGCGCGAACGGGCGGCCGAGCGGACCGGTGATCGCGACGCGGGTGCCGACGGGCTGGGCGGCGAGCCAGGCGGTCCCGCTCCCCCGCACCTCGACGACCACGTCGAGCGTCGGACCGAAGGCGCTCGACTCACGGACCCGGTGCACCCACAGCGCACGACGGGCGACGTGGCCCGCGGCCGTGACGGCGACGAAGTTTCCGGCGCGGAACCGCTCCGGGACTCCCGGTGCGGCGAGGGTCAGGTGGCGGTAGGCGCCGACCTTCTTCGACGCGACCACCTCACCGTCGACGTGCACCGGTCCTCGTGAGTCAGCCATGGGCCTCAGGCATCCCCGGACAGCCCCCGCACGATGCGCCGCGGCCACAGCGGGCCCTCGTAGACGAACGCGGTGTAGCCCTGCAGCAGGTCGGCGCCGGCATCGAGCCGCCGGCGCGCATCGTCGACGGTGGTGATCCCGCCGACGCCGATCAACGTGAGGTCGTGCCCGACCCGCTGGCGCAGGGCACGCAGCACGGCCTCGGACCGCTCGGTGAGCGGTCGGCCGCTGAGGCCACCCGCACCGATCTCCTCGACGGTCGACGACGGCGTGACGAGGCCCGCGCGGCTGATGGTCGTGTTGGTCGCGATGATGCCGTCGAGACCGATCGCCAGTCCCAGGTCGGCAACGGCGAGCACGTCGTCGTCGCTGAGGTCGGGGGCGATCTTGACCAGGAGCGGCACCCGTCGGTCAGGGGTGACCTCGTCGGCGCGACGACGTACGGCGGTGAGCAGGGGCTCGAGCTTCTCGACCGCCTGCAGGTCGCGCAGGCCGGGCGTGTTGGGTGAGGAGACGTTGACGACGAGGTAGTCGGCGTGGGGGGCGAGGAGCCCGGCGGACTTCTCGTAGTCGCCGATCGCCTCCTCCTCCGGCACGACCTTGGTCTTGCCGATGTTGACGCCGAGGATGGTGCGCCCACCCGCGGCGCGCCACGCGGCGAGCCGCCGGGCCACCACCTCGGCGCCATCGTTGTTGAAGCCCATCCGGTTGATGATCGCCTTGTCGGCCGACAGCCGGAACAGCCGCGGCTGCGGGTTGCCGGGCTGGGCCTCGCCGGTGACGGTGCCGATCTCGACGTGCCCGAAGCCGAGGGCGGCGAGACCGTCGATGCCGACGGCGTTCTTGTCGAAGCCGGCGGCCAGGCCGAGCGGGTGCGGGAAGGCCAGCCCGAGGGCCTGGACCGCGGCGGACGTCCCCAGCCGCTGGTGCGAGCCGACGAGCCTGCTGGTGACGGGCTCGGCGACCCGGATCGCCCGGAACGCGCCGTGGTGGATGCGCTCGGGCTCGATCCGCCTGAGCACCTGCTCGAAGAGGACGTCGTACGGCCTCACTCGGCTCGACCACCCGAGTCGCGCAGCAGCGCCGCCCAGTCCTGGAGCGAGCGGACGCCGATGTCGCCGCGGCGCATGGCCTCCAGGCCCTGCACGGCGGCGCCGAGCCCCTGGATGGTGGTGATGCACGGGATGTCGGTCGCCACCGCCGCGGTGCGGATGTCGTAGCCGTCCATGCGCGGCGAGCCGCCGCTGGTCGCCCCGTGCGGGGTGTTGATGACGAGGTCCACCTCGCGCGCCCAGATGCGCCCCACGATGGTCGGCTCGCCGTCGGGGCCCTCGCCCTCGGAGTGCTTGCGGACGACGGTGGACTCGACGCCGTTGCGACGCAGCACCTCGGCGGTGCCGGCGGTGGCGAGGATCTCGAAGCCCATGTCGGCGATCTGCTTGACCGGGAAGATCATGTGGCGCTTGTCGCGGTTGGCGACCGAGACGAAGACCCGCCCCGACAGCGGGAGCGAGCCGTAGGCCGCGGCCTGGGCCTTGGCGAACGCCGTGCCGAAGAAGGCGTCGAAGCCCATCACCTCGCCGGTCGAGCGCATCTCGGGGCCGAGCAGCGAGTCGACCGTGCGACCGTCGGCGGTCTTGAAGCGGTCGAAGGGCATGACCGCCTCCTTCACCGCGATCGGCGAGCCGTCGGCGAGGTGCCCGCCGTCGCCCTCGGCCGGCAGCACGCCGGCCGCCCGCAGGTCGGCGATCGTCTCCCCGAGCATCACGCGGGCCGCCGCCTTGGCGAGCGGGGTGGCCGTCGCCTTGGACACGAACGGCACCGTGCGCGAGGCGCGCGGGTTGGCCTCGAGGACGTAGAGCACGTCGGAGGCCAGGGCGAACTGGATGTTGAGCAGCCCACGCACGTCGAGGCCGCGGGCGATCAGCTCGGTCGAGAGGCGGATGCGGTCGATGTCCTCGCGACCCAGGGTGATCGGCGGCAGCGCACACGACGAGTCGCCGGAGTGGATGCCGGCCTCCTCGATGTGCTCCATGACGCCGCCGAGGAACAGCTCGTTGCCGTCGAAGATGGCGTCGACGTCGATCTCGACCGCGTCGTCGAGGAACCGGTCGACCAGCACCGGCTGGCGCTCGTTGATCAGCCCGTTGGCGACGTACTTCTCGAGGTAGGCCTCCAGCGCGGCGTCGTCGTAGACGATCTCCATGCCGCGCCCGCCCAGGACGTACGACGGACGCACCAGCACCGGGTAGCCGATCTCGTGCGCGATCCGCTGCGCCTGGGGGTACGACGTCGCGGTGCCGTGCTTGGGCGCCGGCAGGCCGGCGTCAGCCAGGACGCGACCGAACGCGCCGCGCTCCTCGGCGAGGTGGATGGACTCCGGCGACGTGCCGACGATCTTCACCCCGGCGTCAGCGAGCCCCTGCGCGAGCCCCAGCGGCGTCTGGCCGCCGAGCTGGCACACGACGCCGGCGATCGGGCCGGCCAGTCGCTCGGCGTGGACGATCTCGAGGACGTCCTCCAGCGTCAGCGGCTCGAAGTAGAGCCGGTCGGAGGTGTCGTAGTCGGTGCTCACCGTCTCCGGGTTGCAGTTGACCATGATCGTCTCGTAGCCGGCCTCGGCGAGCGCCATGGACGCGTGCACGCAGCTGTAGTCGAACTCGATGCCCTGGCCGATGCGGTTGGGGCCCGAGCCGAGGATGATCACCGCCTCCTTGCCCTCCGCGCGCGGCTCGACCTCGGTCTCCTCGTCGTAGGAGGAGTAGTGGTAGGGCGTGCGGGCAGCGAACTCGGCGGCACAGGTGTCGACGGTCTTGAAGACCGGGCGGATGCCGAGCGCGTGGCGGACGCCGCGGACGACGTCGGAGCTCAGGCCCGCGGATCTTGCCGATCTGCTCGTCGGAGAAGCCGTGCCGCTTGGCCAGGCGGAGCAGGTCGGGGCGTGAGCTCGGTGGCCTCGATGAGCTGGACGGCGACCTCGTTGATGAGGGCGAGCTGGTCGAGGAACCACGGGTCGATCTTCGTGGCCTCGAAGATCTCCTCGGGGGTGGCACCGGAGCGGATCGCGTCCATCACCTTCTTGAGGCGACCGTCGGTCGGGACCGCGATCTCCGCGAGCAGCGAGGACTTGTCGAGGTCGACCCACTCCTTGTGCCAGTCGAAGGGGGCGTGCTTGCTCTCCAGCGAGCGCAGTGCCTTCTGGAGGGCCTCGGTGAAGTTGCGACCGATGGCCATCGCCTCGCCGACCGACTTCATGTGGGTCGTCAGCGTCGGGTCGGCGTCGGGGAACTTCTCGAAGGCGAACCGCGGCACCTTCACCACGACGTAGTCGAGGGTCGGCTCGAACGAGGCGGGCGTGCTCGACCCGTCCTCGCGGGCGGTGATGTCGTTGCGGATCTCGTCGAGGGTGTAGCCGATGGCGACCTTGGCGGCGATCTTGGCGATCGGGAAGCCGGTCGCCTTCGACGCCAGGGCGCTCGAGCGCGAGACACGCGGGTTCATCTCGATGACGATCAGTCGACCGTCCGCCGGGTTGACGGCGTACTGGATGTTGCAGCCGCCGGTGTCGACACCGACGGCCCGGATGATGGCGATCGCGAGGTCGCGCATCTTCTGGTACTCGCGGTCGGTCAGTGTCATCGCCGGGGCGACGGTGATGGAGTCGCCGGTGTGGACGCCCATCGGGTCGAGGTTCTCGATCGAGCAGACGATCACGCTGTTGTCGGCGCTGTCGCGCATGACCTCGAGCTCGTACTCCTTCCAGCCGATGATCGACTCCTCGAGGAGCACCTCGGTGGTCGGGCTGGCGGACAGGCCCGAACCGCCGATGCGCCTCAGGTCGGCCTCGTCGTAGGCCATGCCCGAGCCGGTGCCGCCCATGGTGAAGGAGGGGCGGACGACCATCGGGTAGCCGAGGTCGTCGGCCGCGCCGAGCAGGTCGTCCATCGTGTGGCAGATGACGCTGCGGGCGCTCTCGCCGCCGAGCTGCTCGACGATCTTCTTGAACTGCTGGCGGTTCTCGCCGCGCTCGATGGCCTCGATGGAGGCGCCGATCAGCTCGACGCCGTACTTCTCCAGGACACCGGCCTTGTCGAGGGCCATCGCGCAGTTGAGCGCGGTCTGGCCACCGAGCGTCGCCAGGAGCGCGTCGGGGCGCTCCTGGGCGATGACCTTCTCGACGAACTCGGGCGTGATCGGCTCGACGTAGGTCGCGTCGGCGAACTCGGGGTCGGTCATGATCGTGGCCGGGTTGGAGTTGACGAGGACGACCCGCAGGCCCTCCTCGCGCAGCACCCGGCACGCCTGGGTGCCGGAGTAGTCGAACTCGCACGCCTGGCCGATGATGATCGGCCCGGAGCCGATGACCATCACGGACTGGATGTCGGTGCGCTTGGGCATGTCAGGCCCCCTTCCGCTCGGACATGAGATCCGCGAACCGGTCGAAGAGGTACGCCGCATCGTGCGGACCTGCGGCCGCCTCGGGGTGGTACTGCACCGAGAAGCTGGTCAGCTCACCGGCTGCGTTGCGCAGCTCGAGACCCTCGACGACGTCATCGTTGAGGCAGACGTGGCTGACCGTGACCTCACCGAACTCGGTCGTCGTCGCACCCTCGAGCGGGGCGTCCACAGCGAAGCCGTGGTTGTGGGCAGTGACCTCGACCTTGCCGGTGGTGCGGTCCATGACGGGCTGGTTGATGCCGCGGTGGCCGTACTTGAGCTTGTAGGTGCCGAAGCCGAGCGCGCGACCGAAGAGCTGGTTGCCGAAGCAGATGCCGAAGTAGGGCAGTCCCGATCGCAGCGCTCCCTGCAACAGCTCGACCTGGGCGGTGGTGGCCGCCGGGTCGCCCGGCCCGTTGGAGAAGAAGAGGCCGTCGGCGCCGACTGCCAGGACGTCGTCGAGCGTCGAGGTCGCGGGGAGCACGTGCACCTCGATGCCGCGCTCGCTCATCATCCGGGGCGTGTTGGCCTTGATGCCGAGGTCGATGGCCGCGACGGTGAAGCGACTGCTCGCCCCGGGCGGGGACGACGTACGCCTCCGACGTCGAGACGGCCTCGCTCAGGTTGGCACCGGACATCTCACCGGACTCGAGCACCCGCTGGAGCAGCTGCTCGGCGTCGGTCTCGGTGGTGGAGATGCCGACCCGCATCGCCCCGCGCTCGCGGAGGTGGCGGGTGAGGGCGCGGGTGTCGACGCCGGAGATCCCGACGACGCCCTGGTCGCGCAGGTCGTCGTCGAGCGTGCGGACGCTGCGCCAGCTGGACGGCACGCGGGCGGGATCGCGGACGACGTAGCCGGCGACCCAGATGCGCGAGGACTCCTCGTCCTCGACGTTCATCCCGGTGTTGCCGATGTGCGGGGCCGTCATCACGACGACCTGGCGGTGATAGCTGGGATCCGTCAGCGTCTCCTGGTAGCCGGACATGCCGGTGGAGAAGACCGCTTCACCGAAGGTCTCGCCGACGGCACCGAAGGACTCACCGCGAAAGGTGCGACCGTCCTCGAGGACCAACAGTGCCGATCGAGTCTGGGCTGGGGCAGGCAGAGCCATCCCGCACCTCCTTCTCCGCCTCACGGGACGGATCGTTAAAGGATGTTCGAAGCGAGGCCGACCCTACCAGCGGCGAGGCAGTGCCGTGGGTATCAGGTCGGCTGATCGAGAGGGGTCACCCGGGGACCCGCGTAGGCGAGCACGGCGTCGCGTGCGTCGAGCGAGAAGTGAGCGGCGAGGGCGAGGCAGTCGGGCAGCTCAGGGTCGGCCCGCATCCGGGCCAGGTCGAGCACGAGCGGCCCCGCGTCGATGGCACGGGTCGCGAACGGGTGGCGCGCACTCATCAGGCGGCGCAGCTCGGCGGCCGGCTCAGGAGCCAGTCGGTGCGCCGCCCGGCGCCAGACGTGGGCCGCAGCCTCGGTCGACAGCCGGGCGCCGACGGGGTTGCCGCGGAGGTCCAGGCTCGTCCACCGGGAGACCTCGGCTTCGGGGAGCACGTCGTCTGATTCCGACACCACGAGCCGGTCGAGGTCGGGCAGCAGCGCGGGAAGCGCCAGGACGTCGACGGCGGTCGCTCCCGGCCGCAAGGTCCACACCGCGGCCCGGCGCGGGTCCGGGTCGCCGCTGTCCACCGCTCTCGGGGGATCGTGATGCACACGACTCAACGTGTCGGCCGTGCTCACTTCCGCACAGGGCGGCGCCGGCGACAGGTGACGGACCCGCGCCTGGTCGACCAACGGTGCCGCTCGCGCCCGCCAGGCGGCGTACACCTCGTCGACCGACGCATCGGCCAGGATGCGCCCGAGCGTGTCGGCAACGAGGTCACGGATGCCGTCGCGCATGGAGACGAGCTCCGTCGAGCCCGGTCGGAGGCCACGGAGCCCGGTGTAGCGCCCGTCGCCGGGGATCGTCTGACGGAGGTCCACCTCGAGGCCGAGCGTGGTCGCCGGGAGGTAGGCGTGCAACCGGCTGGTGACGACCCGGTCGAGGCGTCGCTGGTAGTCCTCGAGCACGCCGATGGCAGTGCGCGTGCCGCTGACGAGGTCGAGCTCACGGTGACGTCGGTCGCCGTTCTTGACGTGGGTCACCGGCTGGTCGGACGGCAGGTCGTCGGGGTCCGGGGTGTCGATCACGCCGATCGCGGTGGCGCCGGACCGGTCGACGGAGTCGAGCGTCGGGAAGACCGCGTCGACGGTCGTCGTCACGCACCCGGTGAAGAAGGCGTCCACACCGGCGCTCAGCAGGAGGTCGACCGTGGTCCAGTCCCGGCAGCCGACCGGTCCGTGGGCGCGGAGGTACTCGATGGTCGGCTGGTCGAGGGCGTCGATGGCGTGCAGGTGGAAGGAGACGAACAGCGGGCGCAGCCCGGGGTGGTAGGGCAGTCCGTAGCGCAGTCCGAACGACCCGTGCAGGTGCCAGCCGAAGGCGAACAGCCAGGTGCCGTCCGGGATCGGGTCGCCGGCGCTGAAGTCTCGACTCACCGGCACCACGTTCACCCGCCGCCGTCCGGACGCGAGGCGCAGCTCCGGTCGCACCCTCGACTGCAGCTCCGTGGCGAGGGCACCTATGCCGTCCACCCCGCTGAGCTCGAGATCCGAGAAGCGCGCGAGGTTCCCCAGCATCGACAGCGTCTGCACGTAGTCACCGATGTTGCTGGAGCCGCGCCCCGGTCCGGCTGCCGGTAGTAGAAGACGCCGACGTGGACGGCGTCCGGTGGCGGTTCGGGCACATCGGCAGGGTGGGTCCACTGGCGCAGGTGGTCGAGGCGTAGCCGCTGCCGGCGGTCCAGGACACCGGTGCCTCGGCGGTCGGCCTCCTCGACCAGCTCCCTGGCGAGCTGTCCATGGCCGGTGACCAGGAAGCGGGCGGCGAGCGGACCGAGGTCAGGTGTCCCCAAGGCGTCAGCGGCCCGCCCGATCCGCAGGGCCTCGCCCTCGGACTCCGGGGTGCGGTCGCGCAGCAGCTCTTCGACCTCTGCAACCACGTCCGTCTGCTGGGCCAGGTCCGTGCTGGGTGGCGTCGGGGGTCGCCCGTCGAGGCCGATGAGACGCGCGCGCAGTCGAGCGAGGCGGGACGGCATCAGGACTCCACGTCGCCTAGGCCCGGACCACGTGCAGCTTCGCCCGCTCGAGCAGGCGGAACTCGGTGCGGTCCCTGAAGTAGTCGTCGACCGCCTGCCGGCAGCCCGACCAGGAGTAGTAGTCGTCGACGACGATCCGACCGCCCTGGGACAGCCTCGGGGCGATGCGTTCGAGGCAGACCATCGTCGACTCGTACCAGTCGCCGTCGAGGTGCGCGAACGCGACGGGTTCCATGAGGTCGATCGTGTCCTCGAAGCGGCCCTTCACCAGCTCGACGCCGTGCTCCTGCGTCGGCAGGCCGAGCCGCTCGAAGGAGCTGCGGACCTCCCCGTAGAGGTCGTCCCGGTAGCCGTAGTAGGTGTCCTCGCCGAAGCCGGTGGCGCCGCCGTCGGCGATGACGGCGTAGCGCTCGTGGACGTCGGCGCCGTCCTTGCTGCCGGGCGCGGGGATGGTGTCGAAGACGTCGTACACCTTCATCGCACGCTCCCGCGACTTCGCGGCGGCCAGCACGATGGCTGAGCCACCCTGCGCCGTCCCGGCCTCGACGATCACGCCGGGCACGCCGTTCGCCTCGATGTCACGCACGCACGTCGCGAGGTTGCGGAGGTGGGCGGGCGAGAGGAATGACAGTCGTTCCTCGCCGACCCGGCGGATCACCTCCTCGACGTCGTCGGGGAGCGCGGGTGGGCCTCACTGATCTGCGACCGCGCTGTGCGCAGCTGCCTGCGCGTCCGCTTCAGCTCCTTGCGGGTCCGCTTCAGCTGGGTGCGCACCCGGGCCAGCTCGACCTCGGTCGCCGCAGCGGACCCGGAGGCCTCGTCCGATGACCGGCGCAGTCGCCACCCGGTGCCGCTCTGCACGCCTCTTCTCACGGAAGAACCCTAGTCGTTGGTGACTCGAGCGCGGCACGGGCGTGGACGGGAGTCGCGTTGTCCAGGCCGGCGATGCCGTGCCGGGCGCTTGTCCGGAGCGTGCTGTCACGCTGTGCAGATGCGCGTCGTCGAGCTCGACCAGGCCGTCCGCGCGGTGCGAGACCACTGCGGCGCGCTGGACGGTGCCCCGCGGGTGGTGACGAGCGGCAACTTCGCCTCCCCCGTGATCCTGCTCGAACCCCTGCTCGCCGAGCTGCCCACGGCTCGCCTCCACGCCCTGAACGCGCAGCACGACCTGCCGCTGCACGACGGGATCGTGCCCGAGACGGCCTTCGTCGGGCCCGGGTTTCGCCGGCACCCGCGCCTGTCGTTCGTCCCCTGCCGCCTGTCGATGGTGCCGCGACTCTTCCACGGCCCGCTGGCGCCGGACGTGGTCGTCGTCCACACCACCACTCCACGCAACGGACTGGTGTCGCTCGGCCTGGAGGTCAACGTGCTGCCGGCCGCGATCGAGGCGGGCCGGGCCCGCGGGGCACTGGTCGTCGCGCAGCTCAACCCCCGGATGCCATGGACCTTCGGCGACTCCGAGATCTCGGTCGACGACATCGACCTCGGGGTGGAGATCGACGCACCGCTCGTCACCCACGTGGCAGGCATGCCGAGCGACGACGCCCGGCTGATCGGGTCCCGGGTCGCCGCCGAGATCGACGACGGCGCCACGCTGCAGGCCGGCATCGGCGAGGTGCCGGACGCCACGATCGCGGGAGTCCTCGAGCGGCGCGGGCTGAAGATCTGGACCGAGATGTTCAGCGACGGGGTGCTCGTCCTGGAGGAGGCCGGCGCGCTCGACCGCGGCACCCCGCTGCGTACGTCCTTCGTGTTCGGCAGCCAGGAGCTCTACGACTGGGTCGACGACAACCCACGCGTGCACATGCTGCGCACCGAGACCACGAACTCCCCCGCCGAGATCGCGCGGCAGCCCGCGATGACCTCGATCAACACCGCGCTGCAGGTCGACCTGTTCGACCAGGCCAACGCCTCCAGGATCGGGACGCGGATCTACAGCGGTTTCGGCGGGCAGACCGACTTCACCGTCGGGGCCAGCCACTCCCCCGGCGGACGGGCGTTCATGGCGCTGCGGAGCTGGCACCCGCGCGCCGACGTGTCGACGATCGTCCCGTTGGTCGACGAGCCGGTGACGTCGTTCCAGCACGGTGCGGTCGTCACCGAGCAGGGCATCGCCTGGATGTGGGGCCGCGACGAACGGCAGCAGGCTCACAACCTGATCGAGCACGCCGCCCACCCCAGCGTCCGCGAGGACCTGTGGGAGGAGGCCCGGGCGCTCGGTCTGGCCTGATCAGCCCACGAAGATGCAGAACGGGTGCCCCTCTGGGTCCGCGAGGACGAAGAGCGGCTCGTCCGGGTCGTCCGATCGGTCGTGGATGTCGCTGGCGCCCAGGTCCAGGGCGCGCCGGCGTTGGTGCTCGAGGCTGTCGCGGTCGGGCAGGGTGAAGTCGAGGTGCAGCTGCATCGGGACCTCGGGCCGCGGCCACGTGGTCGCCACGAGCGTCGGCCGCCTCCTGCACCGCGAGCACGGGCGTGCCGTCGGGGCGGGTGAGGACCAGCCAGTCCGCGTCGTCGGCTTCGTCACCGACGGGCGCCTCGTCGCCCGTGCGGTAGACGAGGCCGAGGTACTCCCGCCAGAACTCCGCCTCGCGACGGACGTCGCGGGCGTCGAGGACGGTGTGCAGCAGCTGAGGGAAGTCAGTCATCCCCGCGACTGTACTGAGGTGTGAGAATCAGGACATGACCACTCGGCCGGCGTGGATACAGATCTTCCTCGACACCCCTGCCCCGGCCTTCGACGACGCGGTCGCCTTCTGGTCGGCGGTCACCGGGTGGCGCCCCACTGACCGCCGCGGCGAGGACGACCAGTTCCTCACGCTGCTGCCGCCGGCTGGGTCGGCGTACGTCAAGATGCAGGCGGTGGACCGGCCCGCCGGCATCCACCTCGACATCGACTCGGCTGATCGCCCGGCCGCGATCGAGCATGCGCGATCCCTGGGCGCCACGAGCGCCTGGACCTACCACGACGTCGAGGTGATGCGCTCCCCCGGCGGCTTCGTCTTCTGCGAGACCCTGGTCGAGGGATCGCCCGACCTGGGGCGCGACGGCTCGACCATCCTCGACCAGGTCTGCCTCGACATCCCGCCCGACGCGTGGGAGCCGGAGGTCGCCTTCTGGCGCGACCTCACGGGGCGCGAGGTGCAGACCGGTTCACTGCCCGGCTTCGCCCGGCTGGTCGAGGACGGTCGCCCGCGGATCCTGCTCCAGCGGCTCGAGACCGGCTCCGGCCCGGTGCGGGCACACCCCGACCTGGCGACCGCCTCCCGCGCCGAGGACGTACGCCGTCATGTGGCTCTGGGTGCGTCGCTGGTGCGCGAGCACGACTTCTGGTCGGTGCTGACCGCACCCGGCGGTCAGGTCTACTGCCTCACCGACCGTGATCCTGCGACGGGCATGGTGAGCCGACGCGCCTGATGTCAGGCCAGTGCGCCGTCGCGGACTGTCACCCGGCCGGCGTGCACGGTGTGGACGACCCGGCCGGTCAGGGTCCGCCCGTGCCATGGGTTGTTGCGCGACAGCGACGCCGATGCGTCTCGGTCTACGGTGACCTCGGCGTCGGGATCGATGAGGACGACGTGGGCCGGCGAGCCCGCGGCCAGCGCCTGCCCCTGACCGGTGAGCCCGGCGATGCGCGCCGGGTTGGTCGACATCACACGGGCGATGTCGGCCCAGGAGAAGTCGTCCATGACGGTGCGTACGACGCTGAGTGCGGTCTCGAGGCCCACCATGCCGAACGCCGCATCGACGAACGCGTGCTCCTTGTCGTGGCGTGCGTGTGGGGCGTGGTCGGTGGCGACGGCGTCGATCGTGCCGTCGGCCAGTGCGGCGCGCAGGGCCTGGACGTCCTCGTCGGGTCGCAGCGGCGGGTTCACCTTGTAGGTCGGGTCGTAGCCGGTGAGCAGGTCGGTGGTCAGCAGGAGGTGGTGGGGAGTGACCTCGGCGGTGACGTCCCAGTGCCCGTCCTGCTTGGCCTGCGCCTTGGCCCAGCGCACGATCTCGACCGACCCGGCCGTGGACACGTGGGCGACGTGCACGCGCGAACCGGTGTGCCGCGCCAGCATCACGTCGCGGGCCACGATCACCTCCTCCGCGATGCCGGGCCAACCCGGGAGACCGAGCCGACCGGAGATCTCGCCCTCGTGGCAGCAGGCGCTCGGCCCGGCCAGCGAGGGGTCCTGGGAGTGCTGGGAGACGACGCCGCCGAAGGCCTTGACGTACTCCAGCGCCCGACGCATGACCCGCGGGTCGTGGACGCACTTCCCGTCGTCGGAGAAGACGCGGACCTGCGCGCGCGAGCGCGCCATCAGTCCCAGCTCGGCGAGCTCCTCGCCCCCCAGGCCACGGGTGACGGCCCCGACCGGCTGGACGTGGACGAGCCCTGCCTCGCGGCCGAGCTCCCACACGCGCAGCGCGGCCTCGGCAGTGTCGGTGACCGGTGAGGTGTTGGCCATGGCGAGGACGGCGGTGTAGCCGCCGAGGGCCGCGGCCTGCGAGCCGCTGAGGATGGTCTCGGCGTCCTCGCGACCGGGCTCACGCAGGTGGGTGTGGAGGTCGACGAGGCCGGGCAGCGCGACCAGTCCGGCGGCGTCAAGGGTCTCGGCGCCGGCCGGGGCGGCGTCGACCAGCAGGCCGGAGTCGTCGACGTAGAGGTCTGCGGCGGTCTCGCCGAGCAGCGAGGCCCCTGTGATCACGAGCGCCATCAGGCTTCCTCTCCTGCGAGCAGGTGGTAGAGCACGGCCATCCGGATCGCCAGCCCGCTGGAGACCTGCTCCAGCACGACCGACTGGGCCGCATCGGCGGCGTCGGCGGCGATCTCGAGGCCGCGGTTCATCGGACCGGGGTGGCAGATGGGGGCGTCGGGCTTGAGCAGCGCCAGTCGGTTGCGGGTCAGCCCGTAGCCGACGGTGTACTCCCGTGCACTCGGGAAGAACGCTCCGGACATCCGTTCGCGCTGGACCCGCAGCATCATGACCGCATCGACGTCGGGCAGCACCGCGTCCACGTCGTACGACGTCTCGAAGCCGGCCGCGGCCGACCAGGGGCCGATCCCGCTCGGCATCAGGGTCGGTGGGGCGACGACGGTGACCCGCGCGCCGAGCTTGGTCAGGCACTGCACGTTGGAGCGGAAGACCCGGCTGTGAGTGAGGTCGCCGATGATCGCGACGTGGCGGCCCGCGAGGGACCCGAGGCGGCGCTGCAGGGTGTAGGCGTCGAGCAGCGCCTGGGTGGGGTGCTCGTGCAGGCCGTCCCCGGCGTTGACGACCGCCGCGTCGACCCACTGGCTGACCTGCAGCGCGGAGCCACTCGCGGGGTGGCGGATGACGAGTCCGTCGACGCCCATGGCGCACACGGTGAGCACGGTGTCGCGCAGGCTCTCGCCCTTCGACGTGCTCGAACCCTTGGCGCTGATGTTGATGACGTCGGCCGAGAGCCACTTGCCGGCGATCTCGAAGGACGAGCGGGTGCGCGTGGAGTCCTCGAAGAACATGTTGACGACCGTGCGGCCGCGCAGGGCAGGGAGCTTCTTGACCTCGCGGCGTTGCACGTCGTGCATGTCGGCGGCCGTGTCGAAGATCGCCTCGATCTCCTCGACCGCGAGGTCGTCGATGGACAGCAGGTGCTTCACGAGATCGTCACCTCGTCGCTCCCGTCGGTCTCGGTGAGTCGCACGCTCACCCGCTCGGTGCGCGCGCTGGGCAGGTTCTTCCCGACGTGGTCGGCGCGGATCGGCAGCTCGCGGTGGCCACGGTCGACCAGCACGGCCAGGCGAACGGCGGACGGTCGGCCCAGGTCGGCGAGGGCGTCGAGAGCGGCGCGGATGGTGCGACCGGAGAAGAGCACGTCGTCGACGAGCACGACGACCAAGCCGTCGATGCCGCCGGGCGGCAGGGCCGTCTTGTGCGCACGCCGGGTCGGCTGGGAGCGCAGGTCGTCGCGATACATCGTCACGTCGAGCTCACCGAGGGCGACCGGGCTCCCCTCGACCGACGCGATCCTCTCGGCGATGCGCCGCGCGAGCGGGACACCACGGGTGTGCAGGCCGAGCAGCACCAGGTCGGCGGGTCCCTTGTTGCGCTCGAGCAGCTCGTGCGAGATGCGGGTGAGCGCCCGGGAGATGTCACGGGCGTCGAGGACGGTGCGGCCCACTGCCGGGACATCGGCGGGACCAGCTGCGTCAGGGGCAGGCATCTGCGCCGGACCTCCTTCTCCGCCTCACGGGACGGCTCGTTAAAGGATGTCGATCGGCGCCGACTCTACCTCGTCGCCGACCCGTCCATGCTCAGCGCTCGAGGATGGCGACGACGCCCTGGCCACCGGCCGCGCAGATCGAGATCAGCGCACGACCCGAGCCACGCTCGGCGAGCAGCTTGGCGGCCACCGGGATGATCCGGCCGCCGGTGGCGGCGAAGGGGTGCGCGGCGGCGAGCGAGGAGCCGTTGACGTTGAGCTTCTCGCGATAGATCGAGCCCAGCGGGGCGTCGAGGCCGAGCCGCTCCTTGCAGAACACCGGGTCCTCCCACGCCGCGAGGGTCGACAGCACCTGCGACGCGAACGCCTCGTGGATCTCGTAGAAGTCGAAGTCCTGGAGGGTGAGCCCGTTGCGGGCCAGCATCCGCGGGACGGCGTACGCCGGGGCCATCAGCAGGCCCTCGTGACCGTTGACGTAGTCGACCGCGGTCGTCTCTGCGTCGACGAGGTGCGCCAGCACCGGGAGGCCACGCTCCTCGGCCCACTCGTCGGTGGACAGCAGGACGGCGGACGCACCGTCGCTGAGCGGGGTGCTGTTGCCCGCCGTCATGGTGGCTGCAACGCCCTTGCCGAAGACCGGCTTGAGGGTGGCGAGCTTCTCCACCGAGGAGTCCGGGCGCATGTTGTTGTCGCGCTCGACGCCGCGGAACGGCGTGACCAGGTCGTCGTGGAAGCCCTCGTCGTAGGAGCGGGCCAGGTTGTGGTGCGAGCGTGCGGCCAGCTCGTCCTGCGCCTCCCTGGTGATGCGCCACTCCAGCGCAGTCAGGGCGGCGTGCTCGCCCATCGACAGCCGGGTGCGGGGCTCGCCGTTCTGCGGGATGTCGAGCCCGATGTCGCCGGGCCGGATGGCACCGAGCGCCTTGATCTTGCCGACGGTGTCCTTCGCCGAGTTGACCTTCATCAGCTTCTTGCGCAGCTTGTCGCTGATGGCGACAGGGGCATCCGAGGTGGTGTCGGTGCCACCCGCGATGCCGGCGTCGATCACGCCGAGCGCGATCTTGTTGGCGACCTGGATGGCCGCCTGAAGCCCGGTCCCGCAGGCCTGCTGGATGTCGGTCGCCGGCGTCTCGGGGGCGAGCTTGGATCCCAGCACCGACTCGCGCGTCAGGTTGAAGTCACGCGAGTGCTTGAGGACGGCACCGGCGACGACCTCGCCCATCTGCTCGCCCTGCAGCCCGAACCGGTCCACGAGTCCGTCGATCGCGGCGGTCAACATCTCCTGGTTGGAGACCCCCGCGTAGACGGTGTTGGACCGGGCGAAGGGGATGCGGTTGCCGCCGACGACGGCGACGGGGCGAGTCTTGGACTGCATGGGTGCTCCTGCTGCTCGAGGGTCACGAGGATCGGCTCCTATCCTTGCCGGTGACCCGGTCCGCGCCAATGGGGTGAGGAGTCCGAAATGGGACGCAGTTGGCAGGCCACGTCACCTCTGCCCGTCTCCGCCACCGCAAGGGATCCTCACCATGAGCGACCGCTACCAGGGCTTCGCCTCCAGCTCGATCGGCCGGCTGTTCGTCAAGAACCTCGGCCTCCCCGACCCGACCGTGCTCGAGCGCTGGACCGAGGGCGCCCCGCTCGTCGACGGACTCGTGGTGCTCGGTGGCGACGGTCGGCTCGCCTCGTCCCTCCCGACCACCCTCACCGACCTCGGCATCGCTGCCGTCACGTCCGTGGAGGAGGGCTCGAGGGCCAAGGCCCTCGTCTTCGACGCCACTGCGATCACCGATGCCTCCGGGCTGGCGGCGCTGCAGGAGTTCTTCACCCCGCTCATGCGCCGCCTCTCGTCCTGCCCGCGCGTCGTCGTGATCGGTACGCCGCCGGAGCTGGTCTCCGGTTCCGAGCGCATCGCCCAGCGCGCGCTCGAGGGCTTCACCCGCTCGCTCGGCAAGGAGATCGGCAGGGGTGGCACCGTCCAGCTCGTCTACGTCGCACCGGGCGCGGAGACCTCCGTGCACTCGACCCTGGCCTTCTTCCTCTCTCCCAAGTCGGCCTACGTCTCCGGCCAGGTGGTCCGGATCGGCGCCCACGGCGCGGTCGAGGCGGAGCCGGTGGCCGACTGGTCGCAACCCCTGGCCGGGAAGGTCGCCCTGGTGACCGGCGCGAGCCGCGGGATCGGCGAGGAGATCGCCCGCGTGCTGCACCGCGACGGCGCGCGGATCGTCGGGATCGACGTACCGCAGGCTGCCAGCGAGCTGCAGGCGCTGATGACCGAGCTCGACGGCGACCACCTCGTCCTCGACATCACGACCAAGGACGCCCCGCAGCGCATCGCGCACCACCTGACCAAGCACCACGAGGGCGTCGACATCGTGGTGCACAACGCCGGCATCACGCGTGACAAGAGGCTCGCCAACATGGCCGAGGACCGATGGAGCAGCGTGATCGCGGTCAACCTCACCGCACCCGAGCTCATCACCCGCGAGCTGCTCGACGCCGGAGTGGTCCACGACGGCGGCCGCATCATCGGGGTGGCATCCATCGCCGGCATCGCCGGCAACGTCGGGCAGACCAACTACGCCGCCTCCAAGGCCGGTGTGATCGGTCTGGTGGAGAGCCTGCGCGACGAGGTGTCCAACGGCATCACCGTCAACGCGGTCGCCCCGGGCTTCATCATCACGCAGATGACAGCCGCGGTGCCCTTCGCGACCCGAGAGGTCGGCCAGCGTCTCAACTCCCTGTCCCAAGGTGGTCTGCCGGTCGACGTGGCCGAGACGATCTCCTGGTTTGCGAGCGCCGGGTCGACCGCCGTCAACGGCAACGTCGTGCGGGTCTGCGGCCAGATGATGCTCGGCGCCTGATGACCGAGACCAAGGTCCTCACCGGTGAGCCGGGAGGCCTGAGCGCCATGCTGCGGGCGGCCCTGCCTGCCGTCCCCGTCGTCAACCAGCTGCCAGGGATCAGGAAGGCGCCTGCGCGCGACTTCGGCGGACTGGCCTACACCCGCACCGGGGTCGAGGCCGCTCGCCCCCACGTGGAGGCGTACGCCGCTGTCTGCGGATTCCCGCGCAAGGACATCGTGCCGCTGACCTATCCCCACCTGCTCACCTTCCCGCTGCACATGGCGATCATGAGCGACCCCGGCTTCCCCTACGCCGCGCTCGGGATGGTCCACGTCGAGAACACGATCACCGCCCACCGGGCTATCGCGGTCGGTGAGGTGCTCGACGTGTCCACGACCGTGGGACCTGCGCGGCCGCACGCCAGGGGCGCCCTGCTGGACTTCGTCACGTCCGTGACCGCGGCCGGCGAGGTGGCCTGGGAGTCGACGTCGACCTATCTGCGCCGCGGCGCGCCGCCCGAGGGCGAACCGGCCGCCGGGCTGGTGATCGACGACGTCCCCGCCGGCGGCATCGAGTGGCGCCTGCCCGCCGACCTCGGCCGGACGTACGCCTCGGTCTCGGGCGATGCCAACCCGATCCACCTCTACCCGTGGAGCGCGAAGGCACTCGGCTTCCGGCGCCAGATCGCGCATGGCATGTGGACGTTGGCCAGCTCGATCGCTGCGATCGAGAACCGGCTGCCCGATGCCGTCACCGTCGAGGCGGCCTTCAAGAAGCCGGTGTTCCTGCCGGGCACGGTCACCTTCGCCTCGACGGCCACCGACACCGGGCTGACCTTCGCCCTGACCAGCCCGACGGACGGCTCACCCCACCTGCTCGGGCGTACGCGCTCGGCCTGAGGCCGCCGTCGTACCCCCGACCCGCACCGTGATCGGTGCCGCCGTGCACTGGTTGACGACGAAGGAGGACCAGCTAGGGCGACTCGTCGCGGACCCGGATCAGGCCCTCCTGCGCGACCGTCGCGACCAGCTCACCGGACTGCGTGAACACGTGCGCAGTCGCCAGTCCGCGACCGCCGCCGGCGAACGGGGAGACCTGGTCGTAGAGCCACCACTCGTCGGCCCGGAACGGCCGGTGGAACCAGATGGCGTGGTCGAGCGACGCCGGCTGCAGGCGCGGCGAGGCGATGTGGATGCCGTGCGGCACCAGGGCAGCGCCCAGCAGGGTCAGGTCGCTGGCGTAGGTGAACGCCGCCGCCTGCACCGTCGGGTCGTCGTCGAGCCGACCGTCGACCCGGATCCACAGGCGTGCCCGGGCGGGGTGGTCGGGATCGTCGGGGAGGCCCATGCCCGAGACGCCGACGTAGCGCACGTCGAGTGCGGACCACTCGCGCTCCCAGTGCTCGGCGGCCTCAGGACCCCGCTGCCGCGCGAGCTCGACGAGCGGCATCCCGTCCTCGGGCGGCGCCACCTCCGGCATCCGGTCCTGGTGCTCGAGGCCGGGCTCCGGGCGCTGGAAGTTGGCCGTCATGTAGAAGATCGGCCGACCGTGCTGGCGTGCCGAGACCCGTCGCGTGGCGAAGGCGCGCCCGTCCCTGATCCGCTCCACGTCGTAGACGATCGGGATCGAGGTGTCGCCGGGGCGCAGGAAGTAGGAGTGCAGTGAGTGGAGCACGAACTCGCCGTCCACGCTGCGGGTCGCCGCCACGACGGCCTGCGCCGCCACCTGCCCGCCGAACACCCGCTGGCGCTCGGTGTGGGCCTGTGACCCGCGGAACAGGTCGACCTCGAGCTGCTCGAGCTCCAGCAACGCTGCCAGCTCGGTCGCCGAGCCGGCCATCAGCGCTCCGTCCAGCCGGATCCGGATTCGCCCTGCTCCTCGTCGAGCCCGGCGAGGAACTGCTCGAACTGCTGACCGATCTCCTCACCCGTCGGCATCGGCTCGTCGCTGGCCAGGAGGGAGGTGCCGGCCGCCTCGGCCTCGCGGAAGGCGTCGTACTGCTGCTCCAGTCCGCGTACGACGTCGCCGACCTCGTCGTGCGAGGCGAGGTAGCGGTCGACCTCGGTCTCGGTGATCTCCGCGGCCTCGCGCAGGTCGCTCAGGTCGATGGTGAGGCGACCGCCCCGCTCGACGTGCTCGAGCAGGCTGAGGGCGGCCTGGGGGTATTCCATCTGGGCGAGGTAGTGCGGGATGTGGGCGACGAAGCCGAGCGCGTCCATGCCCCACTCCCCCAGCCGGATCTCCAACAGCGACTGCGCACTGGCCGGGACCCGCAGCTCGCCCTGCCACGGGCTCTCCCCGATTACCAGCTCGGGTCGGTTGGCGTGGGGCGTGATCGCGATCGGCCGCGTGTGCGGGACGGCCATCGGGACGGCACCGAGGGTCAGCACGCGGGCGACGCCGAAGTGCTCGACCACCTCGCGTACGGCGCGGGCGAAGGCCTCCCAGCGGATGTCGGGCTCGGGTCCCTGAAGCAGCAGGAACGGCGTCCCCCCGGTGTCGCGCAGGGCGCGCACGACCAGGCGGGGAGCCTCGTAGTCGGAGTAGTGGTCGCGCACGAACGTCACGGGCGGTCGACGGGCGCGGTAGTCGTGGAGCGAGTCGACGTCGAAGGTGGCGACGACCTTGCCGTCGGACAGCTCGGCGAGGTGGGTGGCGGCCAGCTCGGCGGCCTTTCCTGCGTCGAGGAAGCCGGTGAGCACGCAGACCATGGTGAGGTCGCCCGCGTCCGACACCACCTCGGCGTCGTCGATGATGTGCACGAGTCGTTCGACCATGCCCCAACCCTAGGCCGTCGACCCCAGTGAGCCGACACACACCCGAGGTTGTGGGCGGACGTTGTTACTCGGGGGTAACCTGTAGTGGTCCCGTCCCCTGTGTCCAGGAGCTGCACGTGCCCCGTCCCCAGCGAGAGGTCGTCTTCGTCGACGGCGTACGCACCCCCTTCGGCAAGGCCAAGGGCCAGTACGCCGAGACCCGCGCCGACGACCTCGTCATCAAGTGCATCCGCGAGCTCATGCGCCGCAACCCGTCCCTGCCTCCCGAGCGGGTGGACGAGGTCGCGATCGCCGCCACCACCCAGATCGGCGACCAGGGCCTGACCATCGGCCGCACCGCCGCTCTGCTGGCCGGCCTGCCCCAGAGCGTGCCCGGCTACTCCATCGACCGCATGTGCGCGGGCGCGATGACGGCCGTGACCAACACCGCCTCGGGGATCGCCTTCGGTGCCTACGACGTCGCCATCGCCGGCGGTGTCGAGCACATGGGCCGCCACCCCATGGGCGAGGGCGTCGACCCCAACCCACGCATCCTGTCCGAGCGGATCGTCAACCCCGACGCCCTCGTGATGGGCAAGACCGCCGAGAACCTGCACGACCGCTATCCCAGCATCACCAAGGAGCGCGTGGACGCCTACTCGGTGCGCAGCCAGCAGAAGACCAAGGCTGCCTACGACAACGGCATGATCCAGCCCGACCTGGTGCCCGTCGCCACCCGCTCGGCCGAGGCCGGCTGGGGCCTGGCCACCCTCGACGAGCCGATGCGCCCCGAGACCACCATGGAGTCGCTCGCCGGGCTCAAGACGCCCTTCCGCTCCCATGGCAACGTGACCGCCGGCAACGCGGCCGGCATCAACGACGGTGCCACCGCCGCCCTGCTCGCCGACGAGGAGACCGCGCGCGAGCTCGGCCTGCCGGTCAAGATGCGACTGGTGACCTACTCCTTCGTCGGGGTCGAGCCCGAGGTCATGGGTGCAGGCCCCATCCCCGCCACCGAGAAGGCGCTGCGGCTGGCCGGACTCACCATCGACGACATCGAGGCCTTCGAGGTCAACGAGGCGTTCGCGGTGCAGGTGCTCGCCTTCCTGGAGCACTTCGGCATCGCCGACGACGACACCCGCGTGAACCCCTATGGCGGTGCGATCGCGATGGGCCACCCGCTGGCCTCCTCCGGCGTCCGGCTGATGAACCAGCTGGCCCGCCAGTTCGAGGCCCGCCCCGAGGTCCGCTACGGCCTGACGACCATGTGCATCGGCATCGGCATGGGCGGCACCGTGATCTGGGAGAACCCGCACTGGATCGGCGCCGACCCGACCCACTCGAACGGAGAGACCGCATGAGCACCGACATGAGCGACCTGCTGGGCCGTGCCCGGGCCATCGTCTCCGACGCCGAGCGCGTCACGAGGGCCCCGCTGCGCAAGGTCTCCCTGCCCGGCGTGACCATCGGCCTGATCACCCTCGACAACGGCGAGGACCACACCAGGCCCAACACCTTCGGCCCCGCCTCGCTCCTCGAGCTCAACGCCTCCATCGACGCGGCGCTGGCCGACGACACGATCGACGCCCTCGCAGTGACCGGCAAGCCGTTCATCCTCGCCGCAGGCGCCGACCTCACCTCGATCCAGGGCGGCGGCCCCGATGCCGTACGCACCGTGGGCGAGCTGGGCCACGCGGTCTTCCGCAAGCTGCAGGACGGCGGCAAGCCGTCGTTCGGCCTCATCAACGGCCTCGCCCTCGGCGGCGGCCTCGAGGTCGCGCTGCACTGCACCTACCGCACCGTCATGGACTCCGCGCCTGCCATCGGCCTGCCCGAGGTCATGCTCGGCCTGGTCCCGGGCTGGGGCGGTGCCTGGCTCGTGCCGAACCTCCTCGGTGCCGACAAGGCGGTCACCCTGATCGTCGAGAACCCGCTCAACCAGGGCAAGACGCTGGGCGGGCAGGCCGCGTACGAGCTCGGGCTGGCCGACGCGGTCTTCAACGGCGCCGACTTCCTGGAGCAGTCGCTGCTCTGGGCGGCCTCGGTCGTCCGCGGTGAGGTCGTCGTCGAGCGCCCCGAGGTCGACCGTGGCGACGCGTGGGACGCGGCGATCACTCGTGCCCAGGGCATCGTGGCCGGCAGGACCGGGGGCGGCTCCCCCGCCGCCGCCAAGGCCGTCGAGCTCATCGCCGCCGCCCGGCACTCCAACCGCGACACCGGCTTCGCGGCCGAGGACGACGCCCTCGACGCGCTGTCGAGGACCGCCGAGCTGCTCGCCTCGCTCTACTCCTTCGACCTCGTGCAGAAGCGTGCCAAGCGTCCCGCCGGTGCTCCGGACAAGGCGCTGGCCCGGCCCGGTCACCAAGGTCGGCATCGTCGGCGCCGGTCTGATGGCCAGCCAGCTCGCGCTGCTCTTCGTCCGTCGCCTCGAGGTGCCGGTCGTGCTGACCGACCTCGACCAGGAGCGCGCCGACAAGGGCGTGGGCTACGTCCACGCCGAGATCGACAAGCTGCTCGCCAAGGGTCGGATCAACCAGGACAAGGCCAACCGCCACAAGGCGCTGGTCACCGGCGAGACCGACAAGCAGGTCGCGTTCGGCGACGCCGACTTCGTGATCGAGGCCGTCTTCGAGGAGATGGCGATCAAGAAGACCGTCTTCGCCGACGTCGAGAAGGTCGTGTCCGCCGAGTGCGTGCTGGCCACCAACACGTCCTCGCTGTCGATCACCGAGATGGCGGCCGATCTCGAGCACCCCGAGCGGGTCGTGGGCTTCCACTTCTTCAACCCGGTCGCGGTCATGCCGCTGCTGGAGATCGTCAAGGGCGACGCCACCGACGACGCGACGCTCGCGACAGCGTTCGCGACGAGCCGGGCGCTGAAGAAGACGAGCATCCTCGTCAAGGACAGCCCGTCCTTCATCGTCAACCGGCTGCTCGGTCGCTTCATGAGCGAGGTCGGCCGGATCGTCGACGAGGGCACGCCGGTCGAGGTCGCGGACAACGCGTTCGCGGGCATCGCGCCGATGCCGCCGTTCGTGCTGCTCTCGCTGGTCGGCCCGGCGATCGCGCTCCACAACAACGAGACGCTCGCGCGCGCCTTCCCGGAACGCTTCTACGTCTCCCCCGCGCTGCAGCGGATCGTGGAGAACAAGCTGGGTTCCTACTACGGCCCCGACGGCGCCATCGACCCCCAGGTCGAGGCGCTGCTCGAGAAGCCCTCCAGTCCGGTCGTCCTGACGGCCGACGAGGTCCGGGAGAAGACCCTCTCCGGCCTCGCCGAGGAGGCGCGCCTGATGCTCGACGAGGGCGTGGTCGCTGCTCCACAGGACATCGACCTGGCCATGATCACCGGCGCCGGGTTCTCCTTCTGGAACGGCGGGCTGACCTTCCTGCTCGACGTCGCCGGCATCTCGGAGAAGGCGACGGGCCAGCGCTTCCACTGATCGTCCGACCTCAGCCCGGGGCGGTGTCCCAGCCACATTCCGTACGTCAGGAAGGTGGCTGGGGCACGCCCTCGGCGTGAGCGAGGCCGGTTGCACCCTCAGAGAAGCGGCCTCAGCCACCGCTCGGAGGACTGACCGCCCGGGCGGTCAGGAGGTGGAGTCGGTGGGACCGGCGGCGACGGGGGTGTGCTTGTCGTACTCCCCGCGACCCAGGCGCGAGTGGCTGAGGCCGTAGGCGAAGTAGACGACCAGGCCGATCGCCATCCACACGAGGAACCGGACCCACGTCTCGGCGATGAGGTTCAGCATGAGGTAGCCGCACAGCAGCAGCGAGCCTGTCGCGACGACCCAGATCCCCGGGACACGGAACGCCCGAGGCAGGTCAGGACGCGTCTTGCGCAGGACCAGCACGCCCACGCTGACCAGCATGAAGGCGAAGAGGGTGCCGATGCTGACCAGGTCGCCCAGCGTCTCGAACGGCACGAAACCCGACAACACCGAGACCATGATCGCGGTGATCGCGGTGATCCGGTAGGGCGTCCCGAAGTTGGGATGGACCCTGGCCAGGCCGACGGGCAGCAGTCCGTCGCGAGCCATCGCGAAGGCGACCCGCGTCTGACCCATCATGAGGATGAGGACCACGACGGTCAGGCCGATGGTGGCCCCGATGGCGATCAGGTCCGCGATCCAGTGCTGGCCGACCTTCTCGAACGCCGTGGCGAGCGGGGCCGCGTCGTTCGGGTCGATGTCCTCGTAGGACTGCATCCCCGTGATCACCAGGCAGACCGCGATGTAGAGGACCGTCACGATCGCGAGCGAGCCCAGGACACCGATCGGGACATCACGCTGCGGGTTCCTGGCCTCCTCGGCGGTGGTCGCCACGACGTCGAAGCCGATGAACGCGAAGAACACGATCGCGGCTCCGGCGATCACGCCCGCGATCCCGAAGACTGCCGGCTCGAGGCCGAAGATGGACGTGATGAGTGGGGTCTTCCACACCGACGCATCACTGCCTGCGGAGGGCTGGCTCGGCGGGATGAACGGGGTGTAGTTCGACGTCTTGATGTAGGCGATGCCGACGATGATCACGAGGGCGACGACGCTCAGCTTGATCGCCACCACGACCTGGTTGACCCTGCTGGAGAGCTTGATGCCACCGATGAGCACCATGGCACAGACCAGGGTGATCACGATCGCCGGCAGGTTGAGGACACCGTCACTCGCAGAGCCCACTGCCGTCGGGATCTCGAGCGGCGTGCCCGCCAGGACGGACTGCAGGTAGCCGGAGAACCCGACGGCCAGGGCAGAGGCCCCGACCGTGAACTCCAGCACCAGGTCCCACCCGATGATCCAGGCGATCAGCTCTCCGAAGGTGGCGTAGCTGAACGTGTAGGCGCTGCCCGCCACTGGAACCGTGGAGGCGAACTCGGCGTAGCACAGGGCGGCGAACGCACATGCGATCCCGGCGATCAGGAACGACAAGGACACCGCCGGACCGGAGTTCGACGCGGCCACGAGCCCGGTGTAGACGAAGATGCCCGCGCCGATGATCACCCCGACGCCGAAGATCGTCAGGTCCAGCGCACCGAGGTTCTTCTTCAGGCGGTGCTCCGGCTCCTCGGTCTCGGCGATGGACTGCTCGACTGACTTGGTGCGGAAGAGATCCATCCCAGCAAGGTAGACCCGACAGGCCCTTCCGCGCCTCCCACGTTCGCGTTTCTCGTGGGGGAACCCAACCTTTCGAAGTGGTGAGCACCTCCCGCGGTCGGCGACTTCCAGCCGCCGGTCGGCCTCCACCTCGGCTCCTGAGTCAGGGTGCCGCTCAGGCGTGGTTGACCTTCAGCAGCGGCCGGCCGCCGTCGAGGGCGGTGACGTCCTCGACGACCCCACGGGCGATCGTCTGGGCGTCGAGGCCCACCCGGGCCAGGATCACGTCGCGCTTGGCGTGGTCGAGGAACTCCTGCGGGATGCCGTGGAGCCGGAACGGCGTGCTGACCCCGGCATCGTTGAGGGTCTGGAGCAGCACGGCGCCGCAGCCACCGACCCGGCCGTTGTCCTCGACGCTCACGACCAGGCGGTGGTCGCGGGCGAGCTGGATGATCGCGGGGTCGACGGGCTTGACCCACCTCGGGTCGACGACAGTCACGCCGATGCCCTGCGCCGACAATCGCTCAGCGACGTCGACCGCGGTCGTGCACATCGAGCCGACCGCGACGATGAGCACGTCGCGCTCCCCCTCTCGGACGAGCACGTCTGCCTGGCCGACGCGATCGATCGCCTCGATGTCAGCGGGTGGCGGGCCCTTCGGGAAGCGTACGACGGTGGGCGCGTCGTCGACCTGCACCGCCTCGTCGAGCAGCTCGCGCAACCGCGCCACGTCGCGCGGTGCCGCGAGACGGAGCCCCGGGACGACCTGGAGGATCGACATGTCCCACATGCCGTTGTGGCTCGCGCCGTCGTCGCCGGTCACGCCCGGAGCGGTCCAGGACGAAGGTCACGCCGCACTTGTGCAGCGCGACGTCCATCAGCACCTGGTCGAAGGCGCGGTTGAGGAAGGTCGCGTAGACCGCGAACACCGGGTGCAGGCCGCCCATCGCGAGACCGGCCGCGGAGGTGGTGGCGTGCTGCTCGGCGATGCCGACGTCGAAGGTCCGCTCGGGGAACTTCGCCGCGAAGACGTCGAGGCCGACCGGGTGCATCATCGCCGCGGTCACGGCGACGAGGTCGTCGCGGCGCTCACCGAGCTCGACGATCGCGTCGGAGAAGTGGTCGGTCCAGATCCGGCCCTTGGGCTTCTCGGCCCCGGTCTGGACGTCGAACGGACCGGGTGCGTGGAACTGGTCGGCCTCGTGCCGCATCGCCGGGTCGTAGCCCTGGCCCTTGCGCGTGAGCGCGTGCACGATCACCGGTCCGCCGAAGCGCTTGGCCTTGGCGAGCGCCTGCTCCATGGCCGCACGGTCGTGGCCGTCGACCGGGCCGACGTACTTGAGTCCGAGGTCCTCGAAGAGCCCCTGCGGAGCGAGTGCGTCCTTCATGCCCTTCTTGACCGCGTGGAGGGCGTCGTACGCCGCATGCCCGACGCCCGGCACCGAGTTGAGGCGCTTCTTCACCAGGTCGAGCACCTGCTCGTAGCGCGGGTTGGTGCGCAGCGTGGTGAGCGCGGTCGCCAGTCCACCGATGGTCGGGGTGTAGGACCGCTCGTTGTCGTTGACGACGATCACCAGTCGGCTCGTCTTGGCGATCGCGATGTTGTTGAGCGCCTCCCATGCCATGCCGCCGGTGAGGGCGCCGTCGCCGATCACGGCCACGACGTGGCGGTCCTCGCCGCGGATGGCGTAGGCCTTGGCGAGCCCGTCGGCGTACGACAGCGAGGTGGAGGCGTGGGAGTTCTCGACGATGTCGTGCTCGGACTCTGCCTGGCTGGGATAGCCGCTGACCCCGCCCTCCTTGCGCAGCGTGCCGAAGTCGGCGTGACGGCCGGTGACGAGCTTGTGGACGTAGGACTGGTGTCCGGTGTCGAAGACGACCCGGTCGTGCGGGGAGTCGAAGACCCGGTGGATGGCCAGGGTCAGCTCGACCACGCCGAGGTTGGGTCCGAGGTGACCGGAGTTCGTCGCCACGGTGCGAATCATCAGGTCGCGGATCTCGGCGGCCAGCTCGTCCAGCTGCTCCGCCGACAGCCCACGGAGGTCGCTCGGCGACGCGATCGAGTCGAGATGTCCCATGCCGCGGAGTCTATTTCATGTCAGGTCGTGGACCGCCACCGACGGCTCGTGCAGGCTGCCCATCCAGACCCTCCCCTCGTGCTCCCGCACCCCGGTGACCATGTGGAAGCCGGCGTGGTCGATGTCGAGGTCGTGGGCCAGCGTGCCGTCGTTGTCGTACGCCTGGACCCGGATCGTGTCCTTCGGCTTGGGCTGGAGGGCCTCCGGGATCTTCGTGACCGCCTTGCGGAGCAGGAGCGGCGCCGACCCGAGTCGCTCGACCAGCGCGTCGACCGGACTGCCGATCGTCACCCAGATCAGCCCGTCGGTGCCGCGGCTGATGTTGTCGGGATAGCCGGGCAGGTCACCGACGAGGAGGTCCCGCTCCCCCGCCCGCACGCCGCCGATCCAGTGACGTACGACGGTGCGCCCCCGCGTCTCCGCGACGCAGACGAACGACCCGTCTGCCGACAGGGCCACTCCGTTGGCGAATGCCAGGCCGTCGAGCACCACGGAGACCGTGCCGCCGGGGTCGCGCCGCATCAGCCTGCCGGTGCGGGTGTCCTGGACGAAGTCGTCCTTCCACCGGGCAATGCCGAAGTCGAGGGAGGAGTCGGAGAACCAGATGGTCCCGTCGTCCGCGATCGCTGCGTTGTTGCAGAACTTCATCGCTCGCCCGTCCACCCGGTCGCACAGGACCTCGACGGTTCCACTGCCGGTCGAGACCCTGAGCAGCCCACGAACTGCGTCACAGACGAGCAGGTCACCGTTGTCGAAGAGCTCGAGTCCCAACGGGCGCCCGCCCGTCTCGACCACCCGTCGCACGCTGCCGCTGACCGGGTCGACGGCCCAGATCGTGCCGTCCTCCGTGCCGGTGTAGACGGTGCCGTCGGCGGCGACGACGACGTCCTCGGCTCCCATGGCCGGGACGGGAATGACGGTGAAGGTCATGGTTGCTCCGTGAGTCGTGCGTAGGTGGGTGAGTCGAGGAAGGCAGGGACGATGTCACTCGCACCCGCGGTCAGGTCCAGGCCGCGCGCGACCTCGGGGTCGACGAAGACGATCTGACGGCCCTCCCGGCAGTCGATGTCGGCATCCGTCAGTCCGGTGGCCGCGACGAAGACCTGCATCCGGTCCCAGGTGCCGTAGGCCGCGCGATGGTCGACGATGAACTCGCCGAACAGCTCGAGGTCACCCGGCGCGAGGCGGACGCCGGTCTCCTCCTCGAGCTCGCGGTAGGCGGCCGTCTCGAAGTCCTCCCCGGGATCGACGTGGCCGCCTGCCAGCCCCCACTTCTCGGGGTCGATGCGGGGGTGCTCGTCGCGCTCCTGCAGGAGGATCCGGCCATCACCATCGACGAGGACGACTCCGGAGAAACGGTGTTGGTCGGCCACCGGGACGAAGGGGTGCTCCTCCACCCACGCAGCGAGCGCCGGAGCGACCAGCGCCGTGGACGGCACCGTGTCGAGGTCCGGCCACCGTGCGGGGTCGACGAAGACCATCTGCCGCCCCTCGTGGCACTCCAGGTCGCGGTCGCCCAGCGTCGTACGCGCCACGAAGGCATGGAATTGGAAGGTGCCGCGGTCGTGGGTGACCAGCTCGAAGCGGCCCAGGTCGGTGAGGTCCTCGGGCGGGACCCCTACCCCGGTCTCCTCGGCCAGCTCGCGCACGGCACCGACCACGGGCTCCTCGTCGAGCTCCAGGCCACCGCCGGGGAAGCACCACATGTCGGCCCAGAGCGGGGCATGCTCGTCGCGCTCCTGCATGAGGACCCGCCCGCGCGGGTCGACCAGCGTCACCTGCACGAAGTCGGTGCGGGCCGAGGTGGGTGAGCGATGCATGCGGCCGACCCTAGTGGGACGCAATTCGGCCGTCCTCACATGCGCACGCGGTAGCGACGACCGCGCAGCGCCTCCTCGACCAGCCCCACTTCACGACGTACGGCGACGAGCCGGGCGTCCTCGAGCCGGAAGGTCTGCACCGCGGCCTCGACGACTGCCTCGTCGGCGACGTCCTTCAGGTCGCCGCGGATCTCGCTGAGCCCCCGCCGGGTCGCCGCCTGCTGCGCCTCGACGTGCAGCACCGCGAACCGGGCAAGCACCACGACGTGGCGCCGCAGCCCGGAGAAGCGGCGGTACTCGGGCGGGCACAGGTCGAGCAGCCAGTTGGCCGCGGTGACCTCCCAGTCGGGAGCATCGGGCGGCCGGACCTGCCGCGGCCAGCCCGGCGGCACCACTCCTCGATGCCCCTGCGGCAGCTCGCGCCGGGGTCTGGCCTGGGGGGTCGGGAACACCCCTCCATCCTATCGAACATCTGTTCGACTCGCCATGGGCTCGCCTGTGAAATCATCCGTCCTTGAGGGCCGACTCCACCTCAGCCAGCGCCGGGTCGCGAAGACCCACCAGGTCGAGTCGCCACCAGGCGTCGGGGTAGACCAGCCGCCCGGTCATCCACGGCTCGTGCGACTCGAGCAGCACCACCTGGCACGCCGGATCGGGGATGCGCTCCGACGGACGCTCGAGGCCGTGCGCGGATGCGGCCTCCCACCCCCGCTGGCGAGTAGAAGCCGGGGTCCCCCTCCAGGAACACCAACGGGACGTCGGTCGTGGACGCGGCTTCCGTTGCTGCAGCGAGCAGCGCCGTACCGACACCACGACCCTGCGCTGCCGGGCTGACACCCAGGGGGCTCAGCACCAGGACGTCCACGAGGCGTGCGCGCGCGTCGAGCCAGGCCCGGGACAGCGCCACGTAGCCCACCACCTCCTCGGTCACGGCCACCAGCTCGACGACGAGGTCCCCGGCCGCCCGAAGCCGGCCGAGCACCTCCAGGATCGCGGGTGCGTCGTCGCCGAAGGACTCGCAGAGCGAGGTCGCCACTGCTTCTGCATCGGCGGGCTCGACACGCCGGACGTCCACGGCCGCGCGCATCCGTCAGCCCGCCAGGAAGGACCAGCGCACCTCGCGCCGGTCGTTGTCGACGTTGAGGTCGACCAGGCAGATGCTCTGCCAGGTGCCGAGCGCGAGCCGGCCGTCGATCACGGGGACCGTGCAGTGCGGCGGGACGATCGCCGGCATCACGTGGGACCGCCCGTGACCCGGGGACCCGTGGCGATGGCTCCACCGGTCGTCCGCCGGCAGCAGGTCGGTGAGCGCGGCCAGGAGGTCGTCGTCGGAGCCGGCGCCGGTCTCGATGATCGCGATGCCTGCCGTCGCGTGGGGCACGAAGACGTGCAGCAGACCGTCGCCGCGACCGGCCACGAAGTCAGCGGCATCGGCGGTCAGGTCGCGGACGACCTGCTCGCTGCCCGTGCGGTAGGTGCGGATCTCACTCTCCACCGGACAACGCCTCCTCGATACGCTCGACCTTCGCGGTGAGCTGGCCGTCGTACCCCGGTCGGATGTCGGCCTTCAGCACCAGCCCGACGCGCGGCGAGACCTCGGCCACCACGTCGACGGCTCGCTTGACCACGGCCATCACCTCGTCCCACTCCCCCTCGATGTTGGTGAACATCGCGTTGGTCTCGTGGGGCAGCCCGGACTCGCGCACGACGCGCACGGCGGCGGCGACCGCATCAGTGACCGACCCGCTGGGGTCCTGGGCAACGGGCGAGATCGAGAAGGCGACGAGCATGCGTCGAGGTTAGCGATCACCTCTTCGGGTGGAACGACCCATCCGGTCGCGTGCCTACGTTCGAAGGACCATGCGAAAGCCCCGCACCGGGGCCCGAGGAAGGGACACCACGTGCCAGACGTCACCGCAAGCTCCGGAATCCTCAGCAGCACCCAGGTCCACGTGGAGGACTCGGGTGGCCCCGGTCGGCCGGTCGTCCTCATCCACGGCTGGCCGTTGTCCTCGGAATCGTGGAGCGAGCAGATCGGTCCGCTCACCGATGCCGGCTACCGCGTCGTGGCCTACGACCGCCGCGGTTTCGGACGGAGCGACAAGCCGTCGACGGGCTTCGACTACGACACGCTGGCCGACGACCTCGACGGCGTGCTGTCCGAGCTCGACCTCACCGACGCCACCCTCGTCGGGTTCTCCATGGGTGGCGGAGAGGTCGCCCGCTACATCGCGCGCCACGGCCAGGACCGGCTTCGCTCGGTCGTGTTCGCCGCGGCCGTGCCGCCCTACCTGCTGAAGTCCGACGACAACCCGGACGGTCCCGCTGACCGAGGAGGCGGCCACGGAGATGACCGAGGGCCTCGAGTCGGACCGGACGACGTTCTTCGACGGGTTCACCCGCGACTTCTTCTCCGCCGCCGGCGAGCTCAAGGTCACCGAGGAGCAGCGCCAGGAGGCCATCGTGATGTGCCACCAGAGCGACCAGAAGGCCGCCCTCGGGTGCATGGAGGCCTTCGGCACCACGGACTTCCGCGAGGACCTGACCACGATCACCGTGCCCACGCTCGTCATCCACGGCGACAGCGACGCGACGGTGCCGTTCGAAGGCTCCGGCCAGCGCACCCACGACGCGATCTCCGGCGCCGAGCTGGTCGTCGTCCCCGACGCGCCGCACGGCCTGAACGTCAGCCACGCCGACGAGTTCAACCGCGCGCTCCTGGGCTTCCTGCAGAAGTGACCGTCCGGGGCCGGGTGCCGCGCTCAGGCGTTGGTGCCCGGCTCCGGCAGTGCGCCGGTCGGGTCGGGAGTCCCACCCTCGCAGCTGGCTCCGAACTCCGGTGCCGTGTGGCCGTCGCCGTACTCCTCGAGGAAGAGCCCGAGTCGCTGGTCGTCGGCGCCGTCGAGCCGTAGCTGGGCTCCCCAGACCGTCACGACCACCGGTGAGGAAAGGCCCTCGCGCGGCGACAGGATGCCATTCTCGGGCAGCTGATCGACCAGCGCCGCGACGTCGTCGTCCGACAGGTCGGGGTCGTGGGTGATCCAGACCGTGCCGTGCTCGAGGTCGTGCACGACGTTCTCGTCGCGCACCGGCTCGTCGTACGTCCCGCACGCCAGCCACACGGGCGCGTGGGGACCGCCCGCGGGCGGGATCCTGCGGATAGGTCACGTCGACGATGGTGTGCGTGCGGTCGGTGATCTCCCACGTCTGGACGAGCGCCAGGTCGAGCACCCGCTGGGCCTGCTCGTCGCCTCGCAACACCCGGTCGACCAACGGTGCCGCCAGTGCGGCCCCGAGGATGAGGACGGAGGCGACGGTCGCCAGGACCAGGGGCAGTCGGCCGGATCGGGCCGCGGGCTCGGTCTCGGTCTCGGGCTGCTCGTCGGGTCGATCACCCGGCACGGCGTCGATCGGGTGGTCGGCGTCACTCACCGCGTCAGGCTACCGGCGGGTCCCCGCGAGGGCGGCGCGCACGCGAGCAGCCCGCGCGTCGAGCTCGTCGGACGGTGTGGGCGGCAGCATGTCGGCCCAGGCGGCGAGATTGGAGCCGCGCAGCTGGAGCACGCCGAGTGGCCGGGCGAGCAGGGTCACCGACAGGTGGCCGGTGCCGTTCTCCCACTTGTTGATGTGGACGTTGCCGATCCCCTCGAGCGCCTTGATGGCGAGGTAGGTGCGGCCGACGAGGCGTCCCATCTCGACGTGGCCGTCGTCGTCGAGGTCGTCGAGCGTCTCGTGCGCGCGCGACACGACGTTGGCCGCGAACGGCAGGTTGGTGCCGCCGGGGCGGATGACGCCGAGGCGCTCACCGCGTGTGCAGGACCAGGTCGTCGCGCCCCAGCGCCAGGCACGTCTTGCAGTCCTCCGGCGCCTTGCGCCGGTCGGGCTCGGGGTCGGCGTAGTCGACCAGCGCGCGCGGCCGCAGGCCCTCACGCTCGAACGGGAAGACCTCCCAGTCCACCATCGCCGCCGAGCGGCAGGCGCCCGTCTCCCCCACGCTCGGTGGGTTCGACGGACGCCTGCGCCCGATCGAGGAACTCGCGCACGGTCAGGCCTTGAGCAGGTTGCGCAGGACGTACTGCATGATCCCGCCGTTGCGGTAGTAGTTGGCCTCGCCGGGGGTGTCGATGCGGACGACCGCGTCGAACTCGACGTCGCCGGCGGTGACCTTGACCGTCTTGGGCGTGGTGCCGTCGTTGAGCGCGGTGATCCCGGAGATCGAGAAGGTCTCCTCACCGGTCAGGCCGAGCGACTCGGCGCGTCTCGCCCTCGGGGAACTGCAGCGGGATGACGCCCATGCCGATGAGGTTGGAGCGGTGGATGCGCTCGTAGGACTCGGCGATGACGGCCTTGACGCCCAGCAGCGAGGTGCCCTTGGCCGCCCAGTCGCGCGAGGAGCCGGAGCCGTACTCCTTGCCCGCGAGCACGACCAGCGGGATGCCCGCGGCGATGTAGTTCTCCGAGGCCTCGAAGACGCTGGTCACGTCGCCACCGGCGGTGAAGTCGCGGGTGACGCCGCCCTCGGTGCCGGGGGCCAGCTGGTTGCGAAGACGGATGTTGGCGAACGTGCCGCGGATCATGACCTCGTGGTTGCCACGGCGCGAGCCGTAGGAGTTGAAGTCACGCTGCTCCGACGCCGTGCTCGGCGAGGTAGCGGCCGGCCGGGCTGTCCTTCTTGATCGCACCGGCGGGGCTGATGTGGTCGGTCGTGACCGAGTCACCCAGCTTGAGGAGCACCCGCGCGTCGTCGATGTCGGTGACCGGCGTCGGCTCGTCGGGCATGCCGTCGAAGTAGGGAGGACGGCGGACGTAGGTCGAGTCCTCGTCCCACTCGAAGATGTTGCCCTCGGGGGTCGGCAGCGACTGCCAGCGCTCGTCGCCGGCGAAGACGTCCTTGTAGCTGTCGCCGAACATCTCGGCGGTGATGGCGCGAGCGATGGTCTCCTCGACCTCGGTCGGGCTCGGCCAGATGTCCTTGAGGAAGACGTCGTTGCCGTCCTGGTCCTGGCCGAGCGGGTCGCCGAACAGGTCGACGTCCATGGAGCCGGCCAGGGCGTAGGCGACCACGAGGGGCGGGGACGCGAGGTAGTTCATCTTCACGTCCGGGTTGATCCGGCCCTCGAAGTTGCGGTTGCCCGACAGCACCGACACGACCGCGAGGTCGTTGTCTTGCACGGCCTGCGACACCTCGGGGATCAGCGGGCCGGAGTTGCCGATGCAGGTCGTGCAGCCGTAGCCGACGAGGTTGAAGCCGAGCTTGTCGAGGTAGGGCGTCAGGCCGGACTTCTCGTAGTAGTCGGAGACCACCTTGGAGCCGGGCGCCAGCGTGGTCTTGACCCACGGCTTGCGCGAGAGGCCCTTCTCGACGGCGTTCTTGGCGAGCAGGGCGGCACCGATCATCACCGACGGGTTGGACGTGTTGGTGCACGACGTGATCGCCGCGATGGTCACCGCGCCGTGGTCGATGACGACCTCCTGGCCGTCGAGCGAGATGGTGACCGGGTTGCTCGCACGCCCGCTGACGCGGGTCGTGTCCGGCGTCGACCGGAGCGCCGTTGCCACTCTCGTGCGAGGGTGCGTCGGACGCCGGGAAGGACTCCTCGACCGCCTCGTCGTAGCCGGACGCCTCGGCGGCGTCGTCCGGGTCGTCGTCGCCGTCCGTGGCGTAGTCGGCCAGGGCGTTGCGGAAGGAGGCCTTGGCCTCGGAGACCTCGACGCGGTCCTGGGGACGCTTGGGTCCGGCGAGCGACGGGACGACGGTGGAGACGTCGAGCTCGAGCTTCTCGGAGTAGCGCGGCTCGGCGTCCGGGTCGTGCCAGAGCCCCTGCTCCTTGGCGTAGGCCTCGACGAGCGCGAGCTGCTCCTCGGGACGGCCGGTCAGGCGGAGGTAGTCGACGGTCTGCTGGTCGATCGGGAAGACCGCGATGGTCGAGCCGAACTCCGGGCTCATGTTGCCGATCGTGGCGCGGTTGGCCAGCGGAAGGGCCGAGACACCGGGGCCGTAGAACTCGACGAACTTGCCGACGACGCCGTGCTTGCGCAGCATCTCGGTGATCGTGAGGACGAGGTCCGTCGCCGTGGCGCCCTCGGGCAGGTCCCCGTTGAGCTTGAAGCCGACGACGCGCGGGATGAGCATCGACACCGGCTGGCCGAGCATCGCGGCCTCGGCCTCGATGCCGCCGACGCCCCAGCCGACCACGCCGATGCCGTTGACCATCGTGGTGTGGGAGTCGGTGCCGACGCAGGTGTCGGGGTAGGCGATGCCGTCGCGCACCATGCACCACACGGGCGAGGTGCTCGATGTTGACCTGGTGGACGATGCCGGTGCCGGGCGGGACGACCTTGAAGTCGTCGAAGGCACCCTGGCCCCAGCGCAGGAACTGGTAGCGCTCGCGGTTGCGCTCGTACTCGATCTCGACGTTGCGCTCGAAGGCCTCGGGAGTGCCGAAGACGTCGGCGATGACGGAGTGGTCGATGACCATCTCGGCCGGCGCGAGCGGGTTGATCCTGGTGGCGTCGCCGCCGAGCTCGGCCATCGCCTCACGCATGGTGGCGAGGTCGACGACGCAGGGCACACCGGTGAAGTCCTGCATGATCACGCGCGCCGGCGTGAACTGGATCTCCTGGTCAGGAGCCGCGTCGGCGTCCCACCCGGCGATCGCCTTGATGTGGTCGGCGGTGATGTCCGCGCCGTCCTCGGTGCGGAGCAGGTTCTCGAGGAGCACCTTGAGGGAGAACGGCAGGCTCTCGACGTCGAGGCCCTCACCCTCGACCGCATCGAGGCGGAAGATCTCGTAGGACTGTCCGTCCACGTCCAGGGTGCTCTTGGCACCGAAGCTGTCCTGACTGGCCATCAGCCACATCTCCTCGAGTATTCGTGGGTTCATGCCCATCTTGCCGTCGCACCATGAGGGACGGGAAGCAAGGCGACCCTTAGTCTGTCATCGGATTTATCTCGACATCAAGATACATGGGATCAAGGCACATCACAACAGCACGCTCGCGGGCCATTAGGCTCCCCCGGTGCCCACGCTCCTCCATCTCAACGGCCCCTCGGGCGTCGGCAAGTCCACTCTCGCACGTGCCCACGCCGCCACGCGTCCGGGCACATTGGTCTGCGACATCGACGAGCTCCGGTCCTGGGTCTCGGGTTGGGACGAGGACTTCATCGGCACCGGCGAGGCGGTGCGGAGCGGAGCGCTGGCCCTGATCACCGCGTACCTGCGCTCTGGCCGGGACGTGGTCCTCCCACAGCTGATCGTGACGCCGGCCCAGATCGACCGCTTCGAGGCCGCTGCCGCGGAAGCCGGGGCGTCCTACGTCGGCGTCGTCCTGTCGCTCGCACCCGAGAATCTGCTCGACCGGCTGCACGCACGGACGGAGACGCCGGTCACCACGGTCATCTCGCGCATCATCGCCGAGCGCGGCGGTGATGACCTCGTCGTACGCGGTGGCGAGCAGCTCCTCGAGCTCGCCGGCGAACGCGGCATGACGGTGGTCGACGCCACGGACCAGCGCACCGCCCTCCAGGCCCTCGACGAGCTGCACCCGGTCACCGCCTGACACCGGGCACGCAGTCAGGCGATGCCGGCCACCTTGTCCAGCCGCTGGAGCAGGTCGTGCGCCGCGAGCTCGACGTCCTTGTGCCGCCACTCGGCGGCGCGGTAGACGCAGGCGATGAGCCCACTGCGGTGGACCCGGCGGAAGTCGCCGTAGCCGAACGCGTGGCGAGCCTTGGTCTCGTCGTTGGCACCCTCGGTCAGGCCGAGGTGCCACGCGGCGTAGTCGGCCCAGTCGTGCTTCTCGAGGTAGGAGTTCTGCGCCTCGGCATCGGGCTGGACCTCACCCCACTCGCTGTCCAGGACGTACTGCCTGCCGTCGATGAGCTTCTCGGCGTGCGCGACCGCGGCGTCGTTGACGGCATAGGAGGCCATCGGCCCACCCTCCCCCGCTCCGCCCGGCCCCGCAAGCCGGTGTCGAGCCGAGGTCAGGCCGCGCGGGTGAGCAGGGCGACGCACTCGACGTGGTGCGTCATCGGGAAGAGGTCGAAGGCACGGATCGCGGTCAGGGCGTAGCCGTGCTCGGCGAAGATCGCGACATCGCGGCCCAGCGCGGCGGGGTCGCAGGCGACGTAGGCGACCGCACGCGGCGCACGGTCGACCACCTGCTCGACGACGGCCCGCTTCGCTCCTTCGCGCGGAGGGTCGAGGACGACGAGGTCGAAGGGTTCGTCGTACATCGTGCGCAGGACGCGCTCGGTCGGACCGCACTCGACGACCGCACCGCGGTGCCCGGCGAGGTTGGCTCGAGCGTTGCGGCACGCGGACCGGTCCGCCTCGACGGCCACCAGCCGGGCGCCGGTCACCTCGCCGAGGAAGCGGGCGAAGAGCCCGACGCCGGAGTAGAGGTCGAGGACGCGCTCACCCGGCTTCGGCGCCAGGACGGACAGGACGGTCTCGAGCAGAACCCGTGGCGCGGCCGGGTGCACCTGCCAGAAGCCGTCGGGCTCCACGAGGAAGTCACGGCCCTCGACGGTCTCGGTGATCGGGGGTCCGGGCGCGGGCTCGCGTGCGTCGGGGCGGGCGATGAGGCAGTCGTCGACCGGCACCAGGGCGTGGGACCGGTGGGCACGCATCGCGCGCCGACCGTCGGGGAGCTCGGCGTAGCGCTGGCGGGTGCGCCACCGCAGGCCGTCGTCGGGTCGGCCCTCGACGGACACGGCCTCGACCTCCAGCCCCGTGACGATCGGTGACTCCGGGTCGAGCCGACCGAGCCGGACCAGCTGCTCGCGGACGACGGAGGTCTTCAGGACGCGCTGGGCCGGTAGCGAGACGTGCTGGAAGTCGCAACCTCCGCAGAGGCCGGGGCCGGCCACAGGACACGGCGCGGGCACCCGGTCGGGCGACGGCGTGAGGACCTCCACCGCGTCGCCGCGCCAGAAGCGATCGCCGTCGGTGCCCTCGACGATCTCCACGACAGCCCGTTCGCCGGGCATGGCATGGCGGACGAACACGACCCGCGACTCCGGCTCGGGCAGCCGGGCGACGCAGTGACCGCCGTGAGCCACCGGCCCGACCTCGACCTCGAACCTCTCGCCGACACGTGAGCGGCCCCGCGCACGCCGCGGACGTGCATGGCGACTCACGGCTCGTCGTCCTGGTGGGTGGGCCGGGTCGCGGACGCGGCCGCGCCGCAGGTCACCGGCGTGCACGCGCGCCTCCTCGCGCTCCTCGCGCTCGCGGGCGATCTGGGAGGACCGCAGCTGGTAGGGCACCGAGATCACCATGACGCCGGGGGTGAACAGCAGGCGGCCCTTGAGGCGCAGCGCGGTCTGGTTGTGCAGCAGCTGCTCCCACCAGCGGCCCACGACGTACTCCGGGATGTAGACCGCCACGACGCCGCGAGGGCTGGCCCGGCGGATCTCCTGGGTGTACTCCACGACCGGGCGCACGACCTCGCGATAGGGCGAGTGGAGCACCTTGAGCGGTACGTCGAGGTTGCGGACGTCCCACTCCTCGAGGAGGCGGCTCGTGGCGCGCGCGTCGATGCTGACGTAGATCGCCTCGAGCACGTTGGGCCGGGTCGCCTTGGCGAAGGCCAGTGCCCGCAGCGTCGGCTTGTGGAGCTTGGAGGCGAGCACGATGGCGTGCACGCGGGTCGGCATCACCTTGTCCTGCTCGTCGGCGGCCAGCTCGAGCTCGACGCGGGCGTAGTGGCGCCCGATCGCCTGCATCACCAGGAAGAAGAAGCCCATCGCCAGGATGGTGATCCAGGCGCCGGCGAGGAACTTGGTGATCAGCACGATCACCAGCACGACGGCGGTCATGCCGAGGCCGAAGGTGTTGATCGCGCGGGAGCGGTTCATCCGGCGCCGCTCGGCCGGGTCGCGCTCGGTCTTGAGGTGGCGGGTCCAGTGCCGGATCATGCCGAGCTGGCTGAGGTTGAAGGAGACGAAGACGCCGACGATGTAGAGCTGGATCAGCTTGGTGGTCTCGGCGTCGAAGGCCGACGATCAGCAGGCACGACATGGCCGCCAGGAAGACGATGCCGTTGCTGTAGGCCAGCCGGTCGCCCCGGGAGCCGAGCGAGCGCGGGGCGAACCCGTCCTGCGCCAGGATCGACCCGAGCACCGGGAAGCCGTTGAAGGCGGTGTTGGCCGCGAGCACGAGGATGACCCCGGTGACGGTGAGGACGAAGTAGAAGCCGGGCGTGAAGTCGCTGAAGACGCCGGCCGCGATCTGCGCGATGACGGGGTGCTGGTCGTAGCCCTCCGGCAGCGCCCCTCCCCCGGCCGACCGCAGCCGGTCGAGCTCGTGCGGGTCGACGTAGCGGATCGCCATCTGGTTGGCGAGCACGATGACGCTCATCATCATGGTGATCGCGATCAGGGCGAGCATCAGCAGCGTGGTCGCGGCGTTGCGGCTCTTGGGCTTGCGGAACGCGGGTACGCCGTTGCTGATCGCCTCGACGCCGGTCAGTGCCGCGCACCCGGACGAGAACGCGCGCGCCAGCAGGAACATCAGCGCGATCTGGGACAGCGGGCCTCCCATCCCTCGCGCGGGCACGATCTCCAGCGTCGGAGCTCTCGGCCATCGGCAGGTCGCCGGCCAGCAGACCTCAGCAGGCCGTAGCCGCACATGCCGAGGATCGCCACCATGAACAGGTAGGTCGGCACGGCGAAGAACGCCTCCCGACTCGCGGACGCCCCGCAGGTTCATCGCCGTCAGCACCGCGACCGCGATGACGCCAACGGTCGCCTCGTGACCGACCAGTCCGTTGACCGCCCCGGCGGCGTACTGCGCTGCCGACGAGATGGACACCGCGACGGTGAGGACGTAGTCGACGAGCAGCGCGCTGGCGACCGTCACGCCGGCGTTGCGGCCCAGGTTGACCGTCGCGACCTCGTAGTCGCCGCCGCCGGAGGGGTAGGCGTGGACGGTCTGGCGGTAGCTCGTGACGACCGTCAGCATCACGACTGCGACAGCAAGGCCGATCTTCCACGACCAGACGTAGGTCGACGTGCCGGCGATCGCCAGCATGATGAAGATCTCGTCCGGGGCGTACGCCACCGACGACAGCGCGTCGCTGGCGAAGACGGGTAGCGCGATCCGCTTGGGCAGCAGCGTCTCCCCCAGCTGGCTGCTTCGCAGCTTGCGACCCAGCAGGATCCGCTTGGAGACATCGCCGACACTCACAGGCGGGAAGCCTAGACCCGCCCCGCCGGGATCCACACCGCGATACGGTTCCGGTGTGCATGTCGTGATCATGGGCTGTGGCCGCGTCGGTTCGACGCTCGCCCGCAGCCTCGAGGACCGCAACCACACGGTGTCCGTCATCGACAGCGAGCCCGACTCCTTCAGGCGTCTGGGCCCGGACTTCAACGGCGACAAGATCACCGGCTACGGCTTCGACCAGCAGGTGCTGGAGAAGGCCGGCATCCGCCGTGCGGACGCCTTCGCGGCGGTCTCGAGCGGTGACAACTCCAACATCATCGCCGCCCGCGTGGCTCGCGAGACCTTCGGCATCCAGCAGGTCGTCGCCCGCATCTACGACCCCGGTCGCGCCGAGGTCTACCAGCGCCTCGGCATCACGACCGTCGCAACGGTCAAGTGGACGGCCGACCAGGTGCTGCGCCGCATCCTGCCCGCAGGCGCCGAGCCCGACTTCCGCGACCCCTCGGGCACCATCCGGGTCGACCACATGCCGGTGCCGGAGGCGTGGATCGGCAGCCGCACCGTCGAGCTGCAGATGCAGTCACGCACTCGCCTCGCCTGGATCGACCGACTCGGCGAGGGCATGCTCCCGACCCGGGAGTCGGTCCTCCAGGAGGGCGACATGCTCCACCTCGTGATCCGCGAGGACCAGGCGGCCCACGCCTACGCCGTGCTCGACGCCGGCCCCGAAGACGACTGACCCAGGAGAGCTGGACACATGCGCGTCACCATCGCCGGAGCCGGAGCGGTCGGACGCTCGATCGCCCGCGAGCTGATCGAGAACGGCCACCAGGTCCTGCTCATCGACAAGGCGGCCTCAGCCATCCGGCCCGAGCGGGTGCCCGACGCAGAGTGGCTGCTCGCGGACTCCTGCGAGCTGTCGTCGCTCGCCGAGGCCCAGCTGGGCAAGTGCGACGTCGTCATCGCCGCCACCGGTGACGACAAGGCCAACCTGGTCACCTCGCTGCTCGCAAAGACCGAGTTCGGCGTGCCGCGCACCGTGGGCCGGGTCAACCACCCCAACAACGAGTGGCTCTTCACCGAGGCGTGGGGCGTCGACGTCAACGTCTCCACCCCGCGCATCATGTCCGCGCTCGTGGAGGAGGCCGTCTCGATCGGCGACCTCGTGCGCCTGTTCACGTTCCGCCAGGGCAACGCCAACCTCGTCGAGCTGACGCTCTCCGCGGACTCGCCGTTCGTCGGCACGCCGAGCGGTCTCGTGCCGTTCCCCGACAACTGCGCGCTGGTCACCATCCTGCGCGACGGTCAGGTCTACACCCCCGACGCCGAGCAGCCGCTCGAGGCGGGCGACGAGCTGCTCTTCGTGGTCCCGGCGGAGGTCGAGGCCGGGCTCGAGCAGCTGCTCTCCCCCGGCAGCCACCCGGGCTGAGCGGCGTACGGCGTCAGGCCGGCGCAGCGTCCGGCTCGACGGGCGTCCGGTTGCGCGAGAGCAGCCACACCATCGCACCGAGCGCCGCCAGCTGGAGCGGCCACCCCAGCGCGATCTTCAGGATCCCCAGCGCGGCCACGGCCGTGTCCGGGTCGAGCGACCCCGATGACCCCGCGAGCCAGATCGGCGCCTGGATCGCGACGCGAATGATGCACGGTGCCACCAGCAGCCAGGTCAGGCGCGAGCAGAGCTTCACGAGCTGGCGATCGGAGTGCCAGGCGGTCGGGTCGCCGGTGATGCTGCCGACCATGAAGCCCACCAGCGGCCACCCCACGAGGCACGTCATCGCCAGCAGCACGGCGTAGCCGCCGTTGTAGAGGATCCCGGGCAGGAAGTAGGCCAGCGCCTGGTCCTGCTCGCTGCCTCCGGCCGCGGCAGCACGGCGTACGAAGAACCAGCCGATGCCGATGCCGACGAGGGCGTTGACGACGAACTGCACCGTCGATCGCTGCACCACGCGGATCACCAGCAGCAGGAGCGCGGCACCGATGCTCACGGTGAGGGCCATGTCGAGGTCACCCACCGTGAGCCACACGACGGTGAACAGCAGCGTCGGCAGCGCGGCCTCGGCCATGCCACGTCGCCCACCCAGGGCCTTGGCCAGCTGCTGGCGGACGACGGCCTCCACGGTCGCGGTGGCGGCCGGGGCGGGCGGTTGGACGGGTCCGGTCACGAGCGCAGCTCGTAGCGTGGGTTGAACATGATCGGTACGCCGCCCTGCCGGCCGATGCAGCCCGAGACCGTCACCGAGCGACCGGGGTCGACACCGGAGATCCGTCGCCGACCGAGCCAGACCACGGTGATGACGCCGCTGCCGTCGTCGAGCTCGGCCTCCAGCGCGGGCACGCCGCCGCGGGGGCGCAGCGTCACGGTGCGCAGGACGCCGTTGATGATCACCTGCTCGCGCTCGGGGGCGTCCGCGATGGACACCGTCCCAGGCCCGGCGTGGCTCTCACGCAGGTCGCGTTGGTGCTGGTCCTGGCTGTCAGCCCACTTCGACAGGGCCTGGCGCAGCCGACTCTTCTCCGCCACCACTCACCCCAGTCGACGGGCGTCGTCGGGCAGGTTCACCGGGAGCGGCTCGCCGACCGGCATCGCCTGGGCACCGCGGCGTACGACGATCTGCGCCAGGGTGTCCTCCCATTCGGAGGTGTCGTCCGGCTCGAGGGCCGGGCGGCCCAGCAGCGAGGCACGCAGCATCCAGCGCTCACCGTTGATGCCGATGATGCGCGAGGGCTGGGTTGCGGTGGTGCCGTCCGGTCGCTGCACGGGCATCTGGCACACCAGCTCGGTGCCCCAGCGGCCCTCGCGCTCGGTGGCCTCGCCGCCGCGCTTGGCGAGGTCGGCGGCGATCTGCGGGCGCACGGTCGACCACAGGTCGCCGTTGCGGGGTGCGGCGAAGGCCTGGAACTCGAGGGCGCCGTCGGAGCCGGCCAGGATGACCGCGCGCACGACGCCGGACTTCTCGTCGACCTGCAGCCGCAGCTCGCGGCCCTCGATCGGGGGCACCAGCACCGAGCCGAGATCGACCCGCTGGACGTCGTCGCCCTCCACCTGGGCGGCGTCGAAGGGGCCCGACTCGACGGTGGGCGTCGCCTCGGGCTCGGCCGCGGTCGCCGCGGCCGTCTCGTCTGCCTTGCGGCGGAACTTCACGTGACCACTCCGTTCATCGACGACCGGCTCACTGACTCGATCCGGTACCTGTAGAACCGTAGCCCCCGGCGCCCCGGGATGACTCGGGGAGGATGCCCACGTCCACGAAGCGGGCCCGCTCGAAGCGCTGGATCACCAGCTGGGCGATGCGGTCGCCGCGGCGCAGGCTCACGGCCTCGACGGGGTCGTGGTTGATGAGCAGCACCTTGATCTCCCCGCGATAGCCCGCGTCGACGGTGCCGGGGGTGTTGACGATCGACAGCCCGTGACGCGCCGCGAGCCCCGATCGGGGGTGCACGAGGGCGACGTAGCCGTCGGGCAGGGCGATGGAGAGGCCCGTGGGCACGAGGGCGCGTTCGCCGGGCGCGAGCGTGATGTCCACGGTGGTCTGGAGGTCGGCCCCGGCGTCGCCGGGGTGGGCGTAGGCCGGAAGCGGCAGCTCGGGGTCGAGGCGGACGACGGAGATGTCGAGGTCGTGGTCGGGCACGAGGAGTGAATCTATAGGCTCTGCGCCGTGGACTACGTCGAACGCCTCACCGTTCCGCTGCGCTGGTGGGTGCAGGGCACGATGCTGGTCGCGTCGCTGTGGTTGGCCGTCCTCGTCGCCGCTCCGGAGGCCGTGGCCTGGCTCGGTGGCCGCCGCGGCGCTCGCCCTCCTGATCACCCTGCTCGTGACCTACGGCCGCGCCCGCGTGGGCCTCGAGGGCGACGAGCTGGTCGCGGGGAAGGCCCACATCCCGCTGAGGTTCGTGGGCGATGTCGTCGCGCTCGATGCCGAGGGCGTACGACGCCAGGCGGGCGTCGACGCCGATGCCCGGGCCTACCTCCTCCTGCGCCCCTACCTCAAGCGCGGGGTCCGCATCGACATCACCGACCCGGCCGACCCCACGCCGTACTGGCTGGTGAGCTGCCGGCGACCCGGACGCGCTCCTGACCGCGCTCGAGTCGGCGCGGAAGGTCTGACCCGTCCACCCCGCAACCGACGGTCACACCATCGGGGTGAGCCCGCCGGACACACTTCTGGGTAAGGTTCGGGACATGGCATCGGACGGTTCCAACAGCAGGTTCTACACCGCCTTCTCCCTCGTGGCCGCGCTCGCCGCGGCGGCTGTGGCCAAGAAGGCGCTCAACACCTCGTGGCGCGCGGCGACCGGCAAGAACCCGCCGGCCAACCCGGCCGACCCCGACGTGAGGATGTCGGAGGCCGTGCTCTGGGCAGCCCTGAGCGGCACCCTGATCGCGGTGGCGCGGATGCTCGCGACGCGCCGGGCGGCCACCTACTACGCCCAGTCCACCGGGCACCTGCCGCCACAGCTGCAGCAGGACGGCCAGGACGCCTCGAAGGCGCCGGCCCCCCCGTCCTGAGCCTGACGCACCTCGACGCATCAGCGCCCGTCCCCCGGCAGGGGAACGGGCGCTGAGTGCGTCTGATCAGATGCAGTCGCGGCAGATGAGCTTCTTCTCGTCCGCGAGCTGCGAGCGGTGGTGCACCAGGAAGCAGCTCATGCAGGTGAACTCGTCGTCCTGCCTCGGCATGACCTCGACCGCGAGCTCCTCGTGCGAGAGGTCGGCACCGGGCAGCTCGAATGACTCGGCCGCCTCGGTCTCGTCCTCGTCGACCTTGCCGGAGTTCTTGTCGTGGCGGCGGGCCTTGAGCTCTTCGATGCTCTCCTCGCTCTGGTCCTCTTCGGACTTGCGTGGTGCGTCGTAATCGGTAGCCATCGAATCCCTCTCCCCATGCTGTGGTTCACGTAGGCCGGGTCACGGCTGTGGCGTGAACCTGTTGTTGCTCGTCGGCGCCAGATTGTGCACCATCAACGGGCCCCGTGGTGAAGCGGTCCCAGTTGTCTCGCGAGAACAGTGGTGGAGCTCTCCCTATTCCCGCGACTCCCCGAGGAAGCCCGCGGTGTGCAGCGCAGCGACCCAGGAGTCCCAGCCGGCCATGGGAGAGCCGACCACGACGTTGCGCGACGAGTGGCCGTCGAGCGTCATGGTTCCCTCCAGGAGCTCGAAGCGGCCGCCCGCCTCGCGCAGGATGAGACCACCCGCCGACCAGTCCCACGGCTGGGGTCCGGCCTCGACGTAGGCGTCCGCGCTGCCCTCGGCCACGTGGCACAGGTCCAGCGCGCACGAACCCATCCGTCGGATGTCGCGCACCTCGGGCAGCAGGGCGGCGACGCACGCGGCCTGGTGGGTGCGGACCGCCTTCTGGTAGCCGAAGCCGGTCAGGACCAGCCGCTCCGCGAGCGGAGGGGTGGGACGTACGCCGATGGGCTCGCCGTCGCGGGTGGCGCCGCGCCCCAGCGCCGCGGCGTACGTCTGGCCACCGGGGATGGAGACCACCACCCCGGCGACGAGCTCGCCGTCGACCTCCGCGGCCACGGAGACCGCGCAGTCGGGGAGGCCGTAGAGGTAGTTGACGGTCCCGTCGATGGGGTCGATCACCCAGCGCACCCCACTGGTGCCGGGCAGGTCGTCGCCCTCCTCGCCCAGGATGGCGTCATCGGGACGCTCGGCGGTGATGCGGGCGCGGATCAGCTGCTCGACGGCACGGTCTGCCTCGGTGACGACGTCCACGGCACTCGTCTTGGTGTCGGCGACGTCGATGCCGCCGAGGTGCATCTCCCGAGCCAGGTTGGCGCCCTCGTGGGCGACCCGAGCGGCAAGATCACGGAGCTCGACGCCCGTCGGGGTGGCGGTCGACGTCATCAGTCCGACCCGCACAGTGCCGGGCGGGGACCCCGCGGGTTGGGGCAGCAACCGGCCGCGCACACCTCGGGCCACGCGGGGATCCGGCCGACGGCGGGCCGAGCCGGGTCCTCACCGCGCTCGGCGGCGGCCCGCTCGACGACGAGGTCGCGGACCATCCGGACGAACCGGGGGTCGACACCGGGTGTCGCGGCACGCGCCGTGGCGATTCCGAGGCGCTTCGCAGTGGCCATCGCCTCGGTGTCGAGGTCGTAGATGACCTCCATGTGGTCGGACACGAAGCCGATCGGCACCAGCACGACCGCGGACACGCCGTCCGTGGCGAGGTCCTCGAGGTGATCGTTCACGTCGGGCTCGAGCCACGGCGTGCGCGGGGAGCCCGACCGCGAGCAGTAGACGAGGTCGTGGCGGTGCACCCGCCCGGTCTCCTCGCGCACCCGGGCCGCGACGACGTCCGCCGCACTGCGGTGCTGGGCGACGTAGGCCCCCCGTCCGTAGGTGCCGCTGGTGAGAGGCGGCCCGCTGGTCTCGGCCATCTCGGTGGGCACCGAGTGGGTGACGAAGACGAGGCGGGCAGTGTCGCCGCTGGACGGGAGGTCGGCCAGGGCGTCAAGGCAGGCGTCCACGACGGGCTCGATGAAGCCGGGGTGGTTGAAGTAGTTGCGCAGCTTGTCGAGACGCGGTGCACCCGCGGTCCGGTCGGCGGCGTCGAAGAGGTTCTCGCGGTACTGCCGGCACGACGACCAGGACGAGTAGGCCGCGGTGGTGAAGACGGCGGCACGCGTGACCCCGTCGGCCACCATCTTCGCCAGGGTGTCGGCGAGGTAGGGGTCCCAGTTGCGGTTGCCGAAGTAGACCGGCAGGTCGATCCCGGCCCCAGCGAGATCGCGCTCGATCTCGGCGATCAGGGCCCGGTTCTGGTCGTTGATGGGACTCTTCCCGCCGAAGAGGAAGTAGTGCTCCCCCACCTGCTCGAGGCGCTCGCGCGGGATGCCTCGTCCGCGCGTGACGTTCTCGAGGAACGGGACGACGTCCTCGGGCTTCTCCGGCCCCCCGAAGGACAGCACCAGCAGGGCGTCGTAGGGCGTCACGTCGGGGCTGCCCGCGGGATTCATGGCGCCAGCCTAGGACGGCCTACCATCCGCACGATGCTCGACTCCTACCGCCGGGTCCTGTCCCGTCCTGGGGCCCTCGCCTTCAGCAGCGCGGCCCTCGTCGCCCGGCTGCCCATGTCCATGGTCGGACTCGGCATCGTGCTGCTCGTGGAGGAGCGGACCGGCTCCTACGGACTGGCCGGAACGGTGTCGGCAACGTTCGTCCTCGCCGAGGCCGCGTTCGCCGTCCTCCACGGGAGGCTGGTCGACACCTTCGGCCAGTCACGCGTGCTGCCGGTCGCGATCTCGCTCTTCGGCGCAGGGATGGCGCTGATGATGCTGGCCGTGGAGCAGGAGTGGCCGCTCGCGTTCACCTACCTCTTCGCGGCCCTCGCCGGTGCCTCGCTCCCCCAGGTCGGCGCCAGCGTGCGGACCCGGTGGGCCCACCTGCTCGACCGGCCCGCCGAGGTGCAGACCGCCTTCGCCCTCGAGGCCGTGCTCGACGAGGTCGTCTTCGTCGTGGGACCCGTCCTCGTCACGATGCTGGCGACGGCCTGGCACCCGGTCGCCGGGCTCACCACCGCGGCCGTCAGCGGCCTGGTCGGCACGTTCGCGTTCGCGGCCCAGCGCCGCACCGAGCCCCCAGCGGGTCGTCGGGACCAGTCGGGGGCGCGCGAGCCGATGCCGTGGCGGCTGGTGCTCATCCTGGCCGTCGTGTGCCTGACCCTCGGCGGTCTCTTCGGCGCCGCCGAGGTCTCCACCGTCGCCTTCGCCGAGGAGCAGGGCATGCGCTGGGCCGCCGGGTGGCTGCTCGCGGCCTGGGCACTCGGCAGTCTGGTCGCGGGACTCGTGACGGGCGCGATCGCCTGGCGCAGCGGTCCGGACGTGCGCCTGCGTTGGGGGTCGGCCGCGATGGCACTGGCCATGGTGCCGCTGATCTTCATCGAGTCGGTGCCCCTGATGGCCGTCGTCCTGGTCTTCGGCGGGCTGGCGATCGCACCCACGATGATCGGCGCGATGACCATGACGGAGCAGGGCGTCCCGGCGAGTCGGCTGACCGAGGGCATGGCCATCCTGCACACGGGGATCGTCGCGGGAGTCGCTCCCGGTGCCGGGATCGCGGGCTTCGTCGTCGACCACTACGGCGCCTCCGCCGCCTACGGCGTGGCGCTCATCGGCGGAATCCTCGGCGCGATCGTCGCCCAGACCGCCCCCCGATCGCCTAGCGTGCGTTCATGACATCGCCCGTCGAGATTGATTCCAGCGGCAACCACTGGCGCAACTGGTCCGGTCTGGTCGAGGCCACCGCCGACCGGGTGGTCACCCCCACCTCGGTCGACGCCGTCGTGGACGTCGTACGACAGGCACGCGACAGCGGGACCACCGTGAAGATGACCGGTACCGGCCACAGCTTCACCGCGATCGCCGCTCCCGAGCACACGCTGCTGCTGCCCGAGGGAATGAGCGGCATCCTCTCCGTGGATCGCGACGCGATGACGGTCACCGCTCGCGCCGGGACTCCGCTCCACGAGCTCAACCTCGCGCTCGAACGCCTCGGGCTCTCGCTGCACAACATGGGTGACATCGCCGAGCAGACCCTGGCCGGTGCGACCTCGACCGGCACCCACGGCACCGGCGGCATCGCGGCGGGACTCTCCGCCCAGCTGGCCGGGCTCGAGCTGGTCACCGGCACCGGCGAGGTCGTCCGTGCCTCGGCCGACGAGAATCCCGACGTCTTCGACATCGCGCGCGTCGGGCTCGGGGCGCTCGGCATCCTGACCACCCTGACGTTCCGGGTCGAGCCGCTCTTCGTCATCGAGGCGCACGAGCAGCCGATGACGTGGGACCGCGCCCTCGGCTCGTACGACGAGATGGTCGCGGCCACGCACCACGTCGACATGTACTGGTTCCCCCACACCGACCGGATGACGGTCAAGCAGAACGTCCGCACCGACCTCGAGCCCGGCGAGCAGCAGCCGCCGTCCCGGCTGGCGGCGTGGTGGGAGGACGACTTCCTGGCCAACAAGCTCTTCGGCGGGCTGTGCCGGATCGGCGAACGGGCGCCGGCGATCATCCCGCGCGTCAACCAGGTCAGCGGTCGTGCAGCGTCCGAGCGCACCTACAGCGACGTCGCCCACCGCGTCTTCATCACTCAGCGCAACGTCCGCTTCCGCGAGATGGAGTACGCCGTCCCGCGCGAGGTGGGTCTCGACCTCCTCCGTGAGTGCCGCCGGGTGATCGAGGCCAACGACTGGAAGATCAACTTCCCCGTCGAGATCCGCACCGCCCGCGCCGACGACATCCCGCTCTCCACCGCGCACGGCCGCGACAGCTTCTACCTCGCCTTCCACGTCTCCCAGGGCACCGACCACGCGGCGTACTTCAGTGGGCTCGAGCCGATCCTTCGTGAGGCCGGCGGCCGTCCGCACTGGGGCAAGGTCCACACCCGCACCGCCGCTGACCTGGCTCCGGTCTACGACCGGTTCGACGACTTCCTCGCCATGCGCGAGCGCCTGGATCCGGACCGGGTGTTCGCCAACGCCTACGTGCGCCAGGTGCTCGGGGACTGACCCGCTGGGGCCTACGAGTGGATCCCGCCCTTGTCATGGGCCTCCGGGGGCTTGCCCGTGTCGACCTTCTTCGTCTTGCCGCAATAGAGACACGAATGGTGGGCTCCTGCGACATCTGGCACCAGGGGTTCCCAGCTGTGCCAGCCCAACGTGCACCCGATACTGCGCAGCATGCTCATGGCGGGGCTCCTTCCACGATGAGCCCCATTGTGCTCTCGAGGCCGAGGGTGGACAAGCCTGTCCAGCCCGCCCAGAGCGCACCGCTCTGTAGCCTGAACGTCCCCCAGGAGGGTGAGGTGCGGGTTGAGGATTCGCGTAGCGACGACCGAGGATGCGCCAGCGCTCGGACGTGTCATGGTGCCGTCCTGGCTGGCGGCGCACCGCGACCACGTGCCGGCCGATGCATTTCAGAAGCGCGTGGAGGAATGGACGCCGGACGTGTCGGCGGCAGCCTGGGCACGTCTGCTCGATGCCCAGGACGACGCAGGTGTCCCGGACGACGTCCTGCTGGTGGCCGAGGACGAGAGCGGGGTCGTCGTCGGCCTCGTGCTCGGCACCCCGGGTCAGGACGATGCCGACCGCGTTGCCGAGATCGGCGCCATCTACGTGTTGCCGAATCGCCATCGCATGGGCACAGGCACGGCACTGCTGAGGGCGTGTGCCGACCAGTTGTCAGACGCGGCTTCTCGCGGCTTCGCGTCAGTGTCCTGACTGCCAACCTCCCCGCGCGGGCGTTCTACGAGGCCATCGGCGCAACAGAGATCGACCACGGGACCTTTGACGAGGAAGGTCATCTGCTCCCACTCACCGTCTACGAGTGGGCCGACATCGCGGGCGCTGGTCGACTGAGGACGTCGGAGTCGCTCGGACGGACCCATGGCCCGATCACCTCATGGGTGTCGGGCTGGCGGGGCGGTCAGGGTCTTGGTCTTGGGTCGGTGGGTCGGTGGTGACCTGGATGCCGGTGGGCAACGTCCACCGGTAGGACCCGTCGGGGAGTCGGCGGTAGTCGAAGTCGGCGTGGGTCTTGGCGCGGTGGTGGCGCCGGCACAGCGGCGCCAGGTTCACCGGGCTCGTTTGGCCCGACGGTCCCCCGTCGTCAGGGTCGACGTAGGGGTCGATGTGGTCGAGGTCGCACCGCCTTGCGGGGCGACCGCAGTGCGGGTACACACAGGTCTCGTCGCGGAACCGGACCGCCTCGACCATTCGGTCAGGTGGGTCATGGGCGTCCGCGGCCGGCATCGCATCGATGTCGAGGACGGGCTTGATCGTGATCTTCGCGGCACTGAACAACCAGCTGGCGAGACATCCCATCAGCATCGGCCCCAGCGTGTCGGAGCGGGCGACCCCACCATGCCCGGGCACCGGCGCACCGTCGAGGAGGTCGCGGTCGGTGAGGTGTAGCACCAGCACCGCCTCACCAGCGCGCTGCTCACGGTCGTGGCCCCGGCGGGGCGCACGAACGGGTTGGGCCCGGCGTACATCGCGTCCTCGGCGCGGCACACGGCGGGGTCGTGTCTCCGGGTCGGGCCGTTCGGGATCGGTCGGGTCGACGGCAAGCAGGTCGAGCGCGCGCTGGGGATCGGCGAGGATCCCGACCGCGTTCGCCCGCCGTACGTCGAGGCTGCCGGGGTGCCCGAGCGCGCCCATGGTCGCGGCCATCGTGGACACGGTCCCGTCGAACGCCATGAGGTCGGCCTCGTCGAGGACCATCCAGGCCTCCCGGCGCCCGGGCGCCCCTGGCCGTAGTGGGTCTCGACCTGGCGCGTCTCGATGGCCCGGTCGTGGTCGGCGACCGCCCGGTCCGGGTCGGCGTAGAGCCGGGCCTCGTGGACCAGCACCCCGACCCGGTGCGGGTTGAGCCGCCGTGGACGCCAGACCAGCAACCGGTCCGCGTGGTCGGCCGCCCGGGGGCAAGGTCACGGGACTCCTGGGCGGCCCGGCGGGCGAGGTGGACCGGCACCCGGAGCTCACGCACCAGCGCCCACAACCTCGGGAGGCGGTGGGCCAGGTCCAGCACGTCACCCATCAGCGCCAGGGCGGCTTCGTGGGAGAGATCGAGTGCGGCGGCGAGCTCGGCCGGCGCGAACTCCGCGACCAGCGGCGTGCCGGGACCGGCGAGCGGGACCACCTGCTCCCCGAACAACGCTCCCAGCTGACCCGGGTTGGTGAACGGTGTCCCAGCGCCACCCCGCGGCCTCGTCGGGATGCGTCGACGGTGTGGGCCTGCGCCCAGACCAACGTCGCGTGGAGCACCTCGAGATCCGCGCGACGACTATTTTCGAACGCCTCCGCACACCGGGAGAGCCTGAATGTCGTGGGTCTCGCGTCAGCGCGAGCCCTACTGCGCTTGGTCCGAGACCAGCTGCGCGTTTCAGGTCGCCGTCGTCGACGAGCAGCTCGGGGAGGGGGTGCTAGTCGATGTCCGTCAACCGGCGATCCGCGACCCGGTGGTGAATCCGCCACCAGCCCCAGGCCAGCCCGCCAATCGGGATCGGCAGCCAGAACGAGAAGAGTCGGTAGAGCAGCGTGCCGATGAGCGCGATGTCGGCCGGGACGCCGACCAGGACGAGAAGCGCGGTCAGTCCCGCGTCGACGAAGCCCACACCACCGGGGGTGATCGGGATGATCGCGAACGCCTGCGCGACCACGTACGCGAGTAGCACCTCGGCGGGACGCACGTGCGCTCCGAATGCCACCAAGGCGGCGACCAGTGCGGCGAGTCGAACATGCGGTTCGCGGCCGCAGCGAACACGGCCCTCCACCAATGACCGCGAAACGCAGCGGCGACCCGCGCACGCTGCGCCAGGAGCCCGTCCGCAAGACCGTGCGGCGTCACAGCCTTCCAAAACACATGGACCACACGTCCGATGACCATGCCGGGTCGCGGCCACGACTGATGGCCAGGTCAGCGCCGTGACCCCGATGGCAACGATGACTGCTGCCAGGAACGAGACCAGCAACCCCGCTGGGGCGCTTCGCCGGCGGCGGCCCGATGATCAGGGCCGGGATGGTGAGCACGGGCAGGATCAGAGCACCGCTGTCCCCGGCAGGGTTGGTGGCCGTGAGCCCCGACGCCACCGCGCCGGCCGGCTGCCCGGACTGGATGAGGACCTTGGCCTGGACGACTCCACCGGTGGCGGCACCCCCCGGGACGACCTTGCTGGCGGCGTGGCCAGGGCTGGGCAGCCGCGGCGTCCCCCAACCCAATCGAGGTGGCGGTCGGAGCCTGTCGATCTGCCGCCCCGTCAGGGACCGGGTCGTCGGGGCTCGCGAGCGCGATCCGCGCCAGCCACCACAGACAAGCAAGGCTGCAGGCCTCTAGTAGGCGAGGATGACGAACGAGGGCTCGTCCACGTCTGACAGTTGGGGCCACGCCCCGAACATGGTCAACGTTCGCGCTCACGATGTACAGGCCGACGCCCGTGACAGCCAACCCGACTGCACGGCCACCCCACCGACGGACCAGGCTTGGCCGGAGATTCTCATGCGTCCGCCCCGCCTGCCGAGTCGCCCATCCGCGCCGAAACTCGGCACTCTGCACGCCCAGTCTCCTGAACCGCTGGGAAATGAACAAGGACACTGGTTCGGGACCCCCTGCTCTCGCTACCCGGGATCCACGTTTCGTCGCCACTCACCGGTTTCATTTCGGGTGCTGCGTGTCCTCGCGTCGTCCAACTCCGCGCTCGTCTAGACGCCGGCGACGTAGGCGGTGAGGAGGTGGACGCCGTGGCGGTCGAGGTTCCCGCGGGCGCGATCGTAGTGCTCGGTGGGCCGCGGATCGGCGTGTCTGGCGAGGATCTGGGCCTCACGGAGCGGAACGCCGGCGTCGCAGGGCGTTGGTGATGGCGGCGTGCGGCGCAGCGAGTGCGGACTGATGTGTCGCGGGATGCCGGCTGCCTTCGCGATGCGGGCAACCACTCGGTAGGCGTCTCGCCGGTCGATGGGGTTGCCGGAGACCGGGCGCACAATGAGTCGTCCCTCGGTGCGGTTTCCGCGGCAGGCCTCTAGGACGCGCAGCACCGGCACGGTGATCGGCATGGTTGCGCCGCAAACTCGATGCCGAGCAGGGTTGACGTCAATGACTGCGGAACCACGAACGACGAGTTGTCGCCGAGGTCTGATGGGGGCGCAGAAGGTCTCCGACTGGGGGTCGTAGCAAACCAGTCCGTGCTCCTCGGCGAGTCGTGACGCGAAGGCCGGTGAAGCCTCCTCAGCTCGGCTCCACACCATGGTGAAGTGGATGGTGTCGCCGACAGCGTTCGCCATGAGCGGTCCGTCCGCCCATGGCGAGTCCTCGTCTGCGTCGTCCGTGATGTCCGGCCATCGCTGAAGAAGCGCCTCAACGTAGGCGCGGATGGCCGGGGAAGGCTCGCACCCTCAGGCTCGCCAGCTTTCCATTCGTTCCATCATCTGCTCGTAGACAGAAGACGCATCTGCGTCCGATTGTGGAGGCGCCCCCACCCAGACGGCCAAGTCGTAGCGGACGAACGCAACAGTTACAGATGTGCCGCGTAGCCGCCCTGTCATCGGCTCCGGATGTTTGGATCGCCGACAGGCGGCGATATGACTCGTCGCGGCGGACCAAGGCGGCCGCTGATCCTCGCGCTGCTTCCAGGACAGCGAGCAACCTCGTTGGTCAGGAGTAGCGTGGTAGTGGAGAGCAGCGTTCGCTGGAGGCGACATGGCGGTTTCTCTGAATCTTTCCAATTGGGCTTCTGCTGGGTTGGCTCATACGTCCACCCAGGCGCGCCGCGGCTGTAACCGCCGCCGTTGGGATCGGCGGCCTCGCATTTTTGTGATTTTCGGGCTGAACAGTGAGGGGGTCAGCCCGATCGAGATAGCGGTCTCCGTTCCTGGAACGCCGATAGCGGCAGCTTTGGCCTTCAAAGTCAGCGAACGGCGCCTCGCACGCACGGCCACCCAACGTTAGGGCCGTCGACCGGCGCTCGTGTGTTAGTCGCCCCAGAGCAGAAGCGGCGGTATGACTGTTGAAGTTGCCGGTCAATTGACGTGCACGACAAGTATCAAGTTGCCTCCCGGGAGCGATCTCATGTGGCGCGCTCCGCGTGCCTATCGTCACCGCAAAGAGTGATCCAGTTCGGCGACCAGCCTCAGTGAGAGCCTTCGACGGCTTCTACGAAGGCCTCCACCACTGCGGGACCGTCAGCTGCCATGACCACGTCGACTAGGAACCCAGTTTGCCAGTGCCCGATCAAGACCAACCGTTGGTCCACGATCGCCATTCGAGAGCTGGTGACCTCGAAAGGCGCCCAGGGTGGGTCAGGAGTACCAGTGCGCCCGCGTCACCGAGCATGTGGCGGCGCCGGACTTTGAGCAGCTCGCCGGCGAGGCGACCCGCAGGTTCTGACGCGTCTGTAGCCGCGCGACGAGATCCCGCGGGACGACGACGGTCTCGAACAGGTCGACCGGGTACACCGTTGTCGGAAGGCCCGTTTCGAGCACGGTTACGGCAGCAGCCGGATCCTGGGCCACGTTGAACTCCGGTTCGTCTTCCATGACCAGCGGCCGCCGACGAGCACGATCTGTTCGACGTGGGCGCGACACGTATCGGGCGACATCCGTCAACGAAGCGCAGGCGGCCACAGAGATCGGACGATCGGACGTCAGCTCGATCCAAAGAGCGCCAGCGCGTCCGTGCGGGGCTCGCCCACTTGGTTGGCCGGTCTTACGCTCACGCCCCCAAGCCGTCCAGACCGTTGGTTGGTCGGCCCGCTCGCACGTAGGCGCCTGGCGGACGCCTTACCGCACAGCAGTTGCATGCCTTTTCCCCGCGTGAGGTTATGGACCGTCGCTAGTGCCGCGTGATGCCTTAGGGCAGCGCGACGAATTGTGCGAGGAACTCCCGGGCCCACGGGGTGTCCACTCGGTAGGTCTTGTCGGTGGCCTTGCACATCGCGTCCCCAGTCACGGTGATCGACACGATGACTCATCGAGGTAGTGTGGACCGCCGGAGTCGCCGTAGCAGGTGCCGCCGTTGCCGGTCGCCGGGTTCATCGACAGCGTCGCCCACGCCTTGGTGACCGAGAAGCAGCTCCTGGTTGCTCTTCTCACGTCGCCAGCCCACGTCGAAGCCCTGCGGTCCTTTCCGGGATGCTCGTGCGAACGGTGCCGTAGCCCACGGCGGTGAAGGTCTCGTCGCGCAGGCGTGCCTGGTCGAACGTACCGGCGGGCGCTAGGGCGGCTGGCTCGACGTCGGTGATCGGGTCGTCGAGGAGGAAGACGGCGATGTCGTAGGGGTTGTTCTGGCCGCCGCTGCCGAAGAGGGGGTGGAGCTGACCGCGTAGAAGATGCCCTCGGTGTTCTCCTCGCCGATGCCCTTCGAGTACTGCTCGCCGAGCGACGGCGCGGTGGTCTGGTAGAGCCACTGGGGCTCGAAGTTGACCTTCAGCAGCGAGCGGACGAGGCTGACGCCGTCCTCGAACGTGGCGCCGTTGACCACGAGGTCGGCGTCGCGCGACTTGATCGCGTTGGCGATCGAGTCGAAGTTCGCGGTGTCGATCGTGTACGTCTCGCGGTAGACGGTCTCGATGCCGGCCGCCGACAGGATCTTCTCGATGCCCTCCGAGGTCGGCTGGGCGAACGGGTCGTCAAGCGTCGGGTAGGCGGCCTTGGTGGGCCGCTCGCCCTCCGGCAGACCGGCGATGTAGTTGGCCCACGTGTCGCCCTGTTTGTCGGCCGTCGCCTGCTGGGCGAAGAAGAGGTACTTGAAGCCGCGATTGAACATGTCGGGCGCGCCGCCGGCGGGCTCGACGAACAGCATCCGGTTGCGCTCGGCGACTGCGCTGGCCGGCAGGTTGAGCAGCGAGGAGAAGGTGCCGAGCAGCAGGTCGACCTTGTCCTGGCTGATGAGCGCGTTGTAGTCGGCGACGATCGTGTTCTGGTTCGACGCGTCGTCCTTGATCACCATCTGGACGTCGCGGTCGAGCAGGCCGCCGTTCTCGTTGACGAGCGCCTCCCAGACCTTGTAGCCCTGCTCCGCCGCCTTGCCCGGCTCCGAGAACTCGCCGGTCAGCGGGAGCGATGCGCCGATCTTCAGCGGCGCCCCGCCGCCCCCGTCCTGGGACGCCGAATCACCGTCGTCGTCGCCGCAGCCAGCCGCGACGACGGCAAGGAGCGCGACCGCCATGAAGGCCGCGACCAGCCAGCGCACTCTCAGCATCCGTCTCCTCCTCCGCAGACTGCAAACGTTTGCAGCAAACGTGTGCAACGGTATCCCCTCAGGGCCGGAGCTGTCAAGGCCGGCGGGTCGATCCGCGCACGATCAGGTTCGCCGGGAGCATGATCTCGCGCGCGCTGTCAACGCCCTGGAGCAGGTCGAGCAGCATCTCGGCGGCGGCCACGCCGATCTCGTAGTGCGGGATCCGGATCGTGGTCAGCGGCGGCGAGAAGCGGGCGGCGAACGGCATGTCGTTGAAGCCGACGACCGAGACCTCGCCCGGGCAGTCGATCCCGCGGGCGGCGAAGACGTCGTAGCAGCCGAGCGCCATCAGGTCGTTGCCCGCCACGATCGCGGTGAACGGCGCGTCGGCGTCGAGCAGCTCCTCGCACAGCCGCGCGCCCTCGGGCTCCGTGAACGCGCGGCCGACGCGCACGAGCGACGGGTCCAGGCCGGCCTCTCGCATGCCCTCGACAAAGCCCTCGAAGCGCGCGCGGCCGGTCGAGACGTCCTGCGGGCCGGCGAGATGCGCGATCTGCCGGTGCCCGAGCTTGACGAGGTGCTCGACCGCCATTCGTGCGCCGGAGTGGTCGTCGGCGGTCGCCGACGGCAGGCTGCCGTCCTCCACGCGCCGGTTGACGAGCACGAGCGGGGTTCCGGCCGCCGCGATCTCGTCGAGCAGCTCATGGTCGGCGCGCGCGGTGGCAGCCGACGAAGCCGTCGACCTGGCGGGCGCGCATGGCCTCGAGGTCGACGCGCTCGCGCACCGGATCGTTGTCGGTGTTGGCGATCAGCGGCGTGTAGCCGGCCTCGCCGAGCCGGTCGTCGATGCCGCGGATGATCGGCGGGAACAGTGGGTTCTGGATGTCGGGCACGAGCACGCCGACCGTGTAGCTGCGGTTCGTCTTCAGGCCGCGCGCGAGCGGGTTCGGGCGGTAGCCCAGCTCCTCCGCCACCTGGCGCACGCGCCGCACCGTCTCGTCGCGCACCAGCGCCTCGGTCTCCGGGTTCAGTGCGCGCGAGACCGTGCCGGGGTGCACGCCGGCCACCCGCGCCACGTCACGCAGCGTCGCGCGCGGCGTCACGTCCCCGGCTCCACGATCAGGACGGCGGCGGCCAGCGCGCAGCCGCCCAGGACGCCGGCGGTCACCAGCATCGCGGCCTCGCGGCCCGAGTGCTGGTAGAGCAGGCCGGTGACGGCGGGCCCGGCGAGCAGCCCGAAGTCGCCGGTGAAGCGGAAGGTGCCGAGCCGCCGGCCGACGGTGTCGGCAGGCACCTGGTCGGCGATGATCGTCGCCGCGACGGCGATCCCCGAAGAGGCCACCGACAGCAGCACGATGGCGCCGAGCCACGTGCCGAGCGTCGGCGGCGGCGCGAGCATGACCACGGCGACGGCCATGGCCAGCAGGCTCGGGACGAGCGCCGCCTTGCGCGAGACGCGGTCCGAGATCGCGCCGGTCACCGCCGAGCCCGCGAAGCGCGCGATCCCGCCGGCGGCGAGCGCGAGGCCGATGAACGCCGTCGAAAGCGCGAGCTCGGACGACCCGATCACCGGCAGCAGCGTCTGCGGCAGCGCGCTCAGCGTGAAGAACACGGCGAACGGCACCGCTGCCAGCACGAACGCCTGAGAGCGCCCCAGCCCCGGAGGCCCGTCGTCCGGCGCGTGAGCCGCGCGCCGCCGCGCGCGGCCGGCGGGAACGACCAGGCAGGCGACGATGACGCCGACGCCGATCAGCGCGGCCACCACCTGCGCCGTCCGCCAGCCTGCGACGCCGGCGATCAGGCCGCCGACGGCCGGTCCGAGCGTCTGCCCGGTCATCAGGGCCATGGAGAAGCCCGCCATCGCCACGCCGCGGCGCTCGGGCGGCGCGCTGGTGGCGAAGACGGTCATCCCGGTGGTGTTGGTCAGCGCCGACGCCGCGCCGAGGAAGAAGACCGCGATCAGGGCGTGCGCGAACGAGCCGGCGCCGGCCAGCAGACCGGCTGACAGCGCGACGCCCACGCCGGTGCCCGCGAGCGCGGGTCCCGGCGGCAGCCGGTCGGCGAGCCGGCCCGCCGGCAGGTCCATCACGAGCCGACCACAGGCGAACGCGGTCGTGATCATCGCGAGGTCGGCCGCGGTCAGCCGCAGGTCGCGCCCGATCTCGGGCAGCAGCGGCGCGCGCATGAATGACGCGACGGCGACGGACAGCACGACGCCGCCTGCGAGCAGGGTGGGACCCGAGAGTTGGGGACGCTGCGCCGTCACAAACGTTTGCACTATCTCAGAGACGGGCGAACGTCAACTGCTTGCTGGGTAGGGCGGCGGCGATTTCGGCACGCGTTTCGAGGGAGCCGTCCTGGATAGGCCACCGTATGGGTACCCTAGGACAGGACGGCTTGCGGGAAACCGCCCCGCGCGCCTCTCAGCTTCCCTACCCAGCCGGGGTTGACTTTCAGAACACCACGGCGAACACGCCTGCCGCCACTAGCGCCAGGACCACCACCGCCACAGCCACAGCGAGCGGCTTGACCCACGCCGGCTCGCTCACCGGCTCGGCGGGCTCCGGCGTCCCGAGCAGCTCGCGCGCGAGCGCGGCGCCCGTGGCGGGAACGAGGATGTCGCGCGGGCCAGCCGCGAGGAAGTCCGGCACGTCGAAACCGCCCGACCGTCGCACCAGCGACGGGATGCCCTGGTCGAGCAGGAGCCCCTCCATCAGCTCCGCCTCGGCCTGGTTGCGCGCCCAGCCGACCTTCGTCAGTGCCCCCTTGGCGAACTCTGGTCGCACCCGGGGGTCGAGGTACTCGTTCATGCCGCGGGCAGCGGCCCGTCCTCCTCGACCTCGAGGGTCGCCTCGCTGACCGCCCCGTCGACGATCCGCCACGCGCGCACGTCGGGCTGCGGGCTCTTGAGGCCGACGATCACGTACAAGGCCTCGGGATAGAAGGCCAGGTTGATGTCGGTCTGCGACGGCTCGGGCGCCGAGCGCGTGTGCGAGTGGTAGATGGCGCCGAGCTCGAACCCGGCGTCCTCGATCGCGGTCTGGATGCGGTACTGCTCCATCCCGTCCATCTCGTACTTGAACGGGCTGGCCGCCGTGTTGCGCGCGCGGTGGATGGCGACGGCCTCGCCGTCACTCGACGCGATCATCCCGCAGCACTCGTTCGGCGCGTCCTCGCGCGCGTGCGCGATGACCTCGTCGAGCAGCTGGCGCGAGATCCTCAACTACGCGGCTACTCGGCCGTCTTGGCCGTCTGCTGCAGTGGCTTCTGAGGCTCTTCGTCCTCGTCGTCGCGGCCGCTGACGCCGCTGATCGAGTCCTTGAACTCGCGCATGCCGCGACCGACGGAGCGGCCCACCTCAGGCAGCCGCTTCGGGCCGAGCACGAGCAGCGCGATCACGAGCACGATGATGAGCTCTGTCGGTCCGACGCTGACTGGCATTCCTGGCTTCCTCTCCGGGATTTCAAAGGACACGCGCGCGAAGCGCAAGGATCCCGTGACCCTCCACCCCTCAGGTTAGCTCGCCTGAGAGTCGCAAGCGAGCGAGATGCTGCGCGTGGCTGGCGAGGATGGTCGCTGCGGTCTGGAGCACGCTCGGATCGGCGAGGTCGACAAGGGCGGCCGAGTACTCGCGCACGAGCGACTCCTCCAGCGCGATCGCGGCGTCGACTCGGTCGGTGGCCTCGGCGACCCGCCGCGCGGGGGCGTCGAGCCCGCGCGGGGCCGGCCGCCGGCCGAGCGCGTCGAGGTGCGTGCGCAGCGCGGCCGCGTGATCGAGCTCGTCGTTGTAGATCCTCGGCAGCGGCTCGCCGTTCGCGGCGCCGTAGGCCTCGGCCGCCGCCTCCTCACGCTCGACGAGCTTGATCAGCACGGCGATGTCCGAGCGCTGCGCGGCAGCGCCGGCGGGCCAGGCGAGCAGCGCGAGGCCACCGGCCGCGATCAGCTCGACGGCGCCTCACTGCGGCGTTCCCGGGAAGGGGTCATGGACGGGCGTGCCGAGCGCGTCGCCCAGCCGCGCGGTGTCGGCGGCCGCGCCCGCGACCATGTCGGCGCCGAGCAGGCGCAGCTCGCGGCCGGCCAGGCTCGGGAGCGCCGCCACGTGGGCGACGATCGCGGCCTCGGCGCGCGCCAGCGCCTCCTCGGCGTCGACGCGCTCGGCCGCCGGCTGCGGAGCGTCGTGCGGGCGGCCGCCCTCCGCCGAGACGGCGGCCGCGAGCTTGCGGGCGCGCTCGGCGGCCTCCACGGACACCAGGCGCACGGTGTTCGCGGCAGCCGGCGGCGCTCCCCGCGGGAGCTCGCCGGTGGCAGCCACCAGCGCACGCTCGGCCGCGAGCTGGCCGCAGCAGCGCGTCGGACGGCGCGGCCACGACGTTCTCCTCCTCCCCACACCCCGCCAGCAGCGCGACCGCGCCGCCGGCAAGCAGCGCTCGGCGCGTCACCACCAGACGGTGGAGTCCAGGTTCTCGATCTCCTCGACCGGCAGCGTGTAGACGCCGGAGGAGAGGTACTTCCAGCCGTCGTCGCAGACGATGAACACCACGTTGCCCTCGTCGAGCTCGTTCGCGATCCGCACGGCGATCGAGGCGATGGCACCGGAGGAGACGCCGGCGAAGATGCCCTCCTCGTCGAGCAGCCGGCGCGTCCACACGATCGCGTCGTGGTTGGTGACGAAGATCTTCCGGTCCAGCAGCGAGAGGTCGATGATCGGCGGGATGAAGCCGTCGTCGAGCGAGCGCAGGCCCTGCACGGGCTCGCCCTGCATCGGCTCGGCGGCGACGATCTTCACGCTGTCGCCGAGCTCCTCGCGCAGCCGCCGGCCGTTGCCCATCAGCGTCCCGCCGGTGCCGAGGCCGGCCACGAACGCGGCCACCTCGTCGAGCTCCTCGAGGATCTCGGGCGCCGTGCCCTCGTAGTGGGCGCGCGGGTTCGCCTCGTTGCCGTACTGGTACGGCATGTAGTACGAGGCGTCGGACTCGGCCATCTGCAGCGCCAGCTCGACCGCGCCGTTGGAGCCCTTGGACCCCTCGGAGTAGACGATGTCGGCGCCGTACATCTTCAGCAGCTGGGTGCGCTCGGGCGTGACGTTGTCGGGCATGACCACGCGCAGCGGATAGCCCTTGCGCGAGCAGATCATGGCCAGCGAGATGCCCGTGTTGCCGGATGTCGGCTCGAGGATCGTCTGGCCGGGCAGGATCGCGCCCTGCTCCTCGGCGGACTCGATCAGTGATCGCGCGACGCGGTCCTTGACGGAACCGGTCGGGTTGTGGGACTCGAGCTTGGCCCAGATCCTCACGCCCGGCTTGGGCGAGAGGCGCTTGAGCTCCACCAGCGGCGTGTTCCCGATGGCCTGCACGATGTCGCCGTAGCGACCACCGCATGGCCGGTTCCCCAGTTGCTGCGCCATGACTTCACAAAGTGTAGTACGACGGGAGCGCGCAGAACCCGCGCCATCCCGAACGGGCCGCGCCGGCTCTCGGGAACGTCGCGCGCGACCTCCGGGCCACCACCCCGCGGTCGACGCTCCGGTCGTCGAGCAGGAACGGATCGCCGGCGCCGCTGACGTAGCCGATCGACTCGAGCTGGGTGCCCACACGGGCCGTGCGCGCCACGCGCGCGCGCACGAACCTGTCGGCGCCGCCGCCCAGGCGCCGGACCGTGAGGCGCAGCGTGCGCGTGGCGGCGTCGAAGCTCGCGCCGCGCGGCGGCCGGACATCGACGAGCTCGGGCGGCAGCGTCACCTGCACGTCGGCCGGCCCGCGCGGGCCGACGACCGAGATCAGCATCCGTAGGCGCTGGCCCGGCCGGACCTCGTCGAAGCCATCCTCTACGAGGAGCCCGAAATCCGTCGGCTTGCCGACCCGCCGCGACCCGCGACGGCGCACCGGCGCCAGCGCGGCGCGGTCGAGCGCCAGGACGTCGATCCCGCGCGAGTGGTCGAGCGCGTATACGGTCGAGCCGGTCGGATCGGTCGGCGCGAACAGCGCGCCCCAGAACAGCCCCGGCCGCGAGACGTAGTAGCCGACCTGGCGCAGCCGCCCCGGCCGCCGCGCGTCGATCAACCGTACGCCCTGCTCGTAGAACCCCTGGGCGATTAGCCCGTCGCGCGCGTCGAAGTAGTGGGCCGAGCACAGCAGCGAGGCCGACCGGTCGCGCTCGACGCCGAACGTGTCGAGCGGCGTCATCCGGCGGCGACCCGTGATCCGCCACGTCTGGAGCGTTCCGGCGCCACGGCAGCCGATGCCGAAATCCTCCTCGGTGACGGCCACGACGTCGCGACGCAGGCGCAGCGAGTTGTGGTGGATGAAGTTGTTGAGCGGCGGCCGCGACCCGCGGCGGTCCGTGCGCTTCACCAGTCGCGGCCGCACCGGGTTCGAGACGTCGTAGGCCGCGGTTCCGTTGCCGCCCGCCACCCACGCCAGGCCCGAGCCGTCGACCTGCACGTCGTGCGTGCCCATGAAGCCCGCCGCCTCGCGCGCCTTGAACCGCCGCGCGAGCCGCGGATGGGCCGGGTCGCGCAGGTCGATCACGTCGATCCCCGCGGGCGAGCCCGCCAGCCACGCGTAGCGGCAGTCCTGGATGCAGCTCGCCGTGTGCCCGATCCCGCGCCGGCGCGGCAGCGGTGCGCCGAAGTCGTAGAGGCCGGGCGTCCACGTCCGGAAGCTCGACAGCAGCGTGGGGTTCGCCGGATCGCGCACGTCGATCACGTGCAGCACGCCGCGGCCGCCGAGCGGGTCGTCGGAGACGAGCATGATCCCCGACCCGACGTCGACGTCCTCGTTCTGCGCGTTCGGGAGCTCGAGCCGGCCAACGCGCACGGGCGCGCGCGGGTTGGACACGTCGTAGATGCTCACCCCGCTCAAGGCGGAGACGTACAGGTGCTGCCCGACCGCGCGCGCGGAGATCACCCCGCGCTCGGGGATCGAGGCCGCCAGGCTGACGCCCGGCGATGTCTCGGCGGCGAGCGCCTGGCCGGGGAGCGCGAGCACCACGGCCAGCGCGAGGGCGAGCCTCATGTGGCCTCGGCCGAGGCGGGGTCGGTCAGCACCCGGCGCAGCGACAGCGCGGCGGCTCCGCGCACGGCGGCCTCGGGCCCGAGCGTGGACGGCAGCAGCCGCGGGACGC
>CAVQJS010000004.1:0-133384 GCA_963712875.1 uncultured Actinomycetota bacterium
ACATCGTGGCACCGCGCGGGACGGCGCACGAAATCACCGGGGCTGGCTAGGCTGGGGAGGTGATCGAGTTCGACGACGTGCAGGACCTCGTGTCTCCCGTGGTGATCGCTGCGTTCGAAGGCTGGAACGACGCGGCCGATGCCGCCTCCGGCCTGGTCGACCACCTCCTCGAGCAGTGGAAGGCCGAGGTGATCGGCGCCATCGATCCGGAGGAGTTCTACGACTTCCAGGTCAACCGCCCGATCATCGGCACCGACCACAACGGGCACCGCCGCCTCACCTGGCCCACGACGCGGATCGCCGTCGCCAGGCCCGCTGAGCTCGACCGCGACGTCATCCTCGTGCGGGGCATCGAGCCCAACATGAAGTGGCGCCAGTTCTGCGCCGAGGTGCTTGCCGCCTGCGATGACCTCGGTGCCGAGCTCGTCGTGACCCTCGGCGCCCTGCTGGCCGACACCCCGCACACCCGGCCGATCCCGGTGACCGGCACCGCGTCGGAGCCCGAGCTCGTCGACCGGTTGCGGATCGAGCAGTCGACCTACGAGGGTCCGACCGGCATCGTCGGCGTCTTCAACGACGCCTGCACCCAGCTCGACATCCCCGCCGTGTCCTACTGGGCCGCGGTCCCCCACTACGTCGCCCAGCCACCCTGCCCCAAGGCCACGCTCGCCCTCCTGGGCCAGCTCGAGGAGCTCCTCGAGGCCCCGATGCCCCTGGGCGACCTCCCCGAGGACGCCAAGGCGTGGGAGCGCGGCGTCGACGAGCTGGCCGGGGAGGACGAGGACATCGCCGACTACGTCCGCGCGCTCGAGGAGACCCGCGACACCGCCGACCTCCCGGAGGCGACCGGCGAGGCGATCGCGCGCGAGTTCGAGCGCTACCTCAAGCGGCGCGACGAGGACTGAGCCGACTCAGAGCGCGAGGCCCAGCGCGGCGTCCAGCAACCGGCGTACGACCCCTGCCGCGTCGCGGTCGGAGGTGTCGGCAAGGCCGGTGGTCCCGAGCGTCGCGTCCACCCACTCCTGGACGATCCCCACCGCGGACGGGGCGTCGAGGTCGTCGGCAAGCGCGGCCAGGACCCGCTCGACCACCGGGGCCGAGTCGGCGCCGGCGCCGAGGGCGAGGGCGCGGCGCCAGTCGGCGAGCGTGTCGACCGCGGCCCAGAGCTGGTCGTCGGTCCACTCCCAGTCGCTGCGGTAGTGGTGGCGCAGCAGCACCAGTCGGATCGCCATGGGGTCGACCTCGCTGAGCCGCAGCGCGGAGACGAAGACGAGATTGCCCTTGGACTTCGACATCTTCTCGCCGTCGTAGGCGACCATGCCGGCGTGCGCGTAGGCGCGCGCGAAGCTCTCGCCGGGATGGGCCACCTGTGCGTGGCCGGCGGACATCTCGTGGTGCGGGAAGACCAGGTCGCTGCCGCCGGCCTGGACGTCGAAGGCGGTGCCGAGGTGGTCGAGGGCGATGGCAGTGCACTCGATGTGCCACCCCGGGCGCCCCGGGCCGAACGGGCTCTCCCACGACGGCTCACCCGGACGCTCCGCGCGCCACAGCAGGCAGTCGAGCGGGTCCTTCTTGCCGTCACGGTCGGGGTCTCCCCCGCGCTCGGGGAAGATCTGCAGCATCGCCTCGCGGTCGAGGCCCGAGATCGCGCCGAAGTCGGCGTCCGCGGTCACGGAGAAGTAGAGATCGTCGTCCACGCGGTAGACCGCGCCGGCCTCGTCGAGTCGCTGGATGAGCCCGATCACCTGCGGGATGGACTCGACCGCGCCGATGTAGTGGGCCGGCGCGACGACGCGCAGCGCCTCCATGTCGTCGCGGAAGAGCTGCGTCTCGCGCTCGGCCAGCTCGACCCAGTCGATGTTGACCTTCTGCGCGCGCTCGAGGAGCGGGTCGTCCACATCGGTCACGTTCTGGACGTACGTCACCTCGTGACCCGCGCTGCGCCAGGCCCGGTTGAGCAGGTCGAAGGCGACGTAGGTCGCGGCGTGTCCCATGTGCGTCGCGTCGTAGGGCGTGATCCCGCAGACGTAGAGCCGCGCCGGGCCCTCGGGACTGGTCTCGACGAGCTCGGTCGTCGCGGTGTCGTGCACGCGGACGGCAGGTCCGGCGACGGGCAGTCGGGGGACCTCGGGGGACGACCAGGAACGCATGGCGCGAAGCCTATCCGTCGTGCGTCGGCCGGTTCAGAAGGGCGGCCACGGGATGACCGGGTACGACGAGGTCGGCGGCGAGGGGAACCGGCCGCGCTCCAGCAGCCGAGCGAGCCGCAGGGAGGCCGTGGCCAGCTCCTCGTCGCTCACCAGGCCGCGCAGCTGCTCGCGCAGGTCTCCGTCCAGCGCCTCGGCGAGCCGCGCCAGGGCGGCGATCTCGGGTTCGGTGAGCGGCTCGCCCACCCAGCCCCACAGCACGGTGCGGAGCTTCTGCTCGACGTGGAAGGTCAACCCGTGGTCGACGCCGTGACGGTGCCCACCGGGCATCGGCAGGACGTGGCCGCCCTTGCGGTCGGCGTTGTTGACCACCACGTCGAAGAGCGCCATCCGGCGCAGCGCGGGTGAGTCCTCGTGGACGAGCGAGACCCGCTGGTCGTGGGCGTCCAGTCCGTCGAAGACGTGCCGGAACCCGTCGGGCACCTGTGCCACCCCGACGATGTCGACGGGCGCCTGGTCGTCGTCCTCGTCGCACCACAGCTGGACCATGCCCGGCCCGTGCGGTCCGTCGCCGAGGATCGTGGGCGGCACGATGTCCCACCCGAGTGCCTCCGACACGGCGTACGACGCCACCTCGCGGCCCGCGAGGGTCCCGTCGGGGAAGTCCCAGAGCGGTCGCTCGCCGGCGATCGGCTTGTAGACCACGCGGACGCCGTCGATCTCGCCGACGAAGGTCGCGTTGGAGGCGGGCAGGACGCGACCGTGGAGTGTCAGCTCGCCGGTCGGCCAGTCGTCACGCGGCATGACCTCAGGGGTCACGACGCCGGAAGCCGTTGGCGCGCACGCACAGGTGACCGTCCGGGTCGACCGGCTCGCCGCAGAAGGGGCAGTCGGGACGACCGGCACCGATCACGGTGCGTGCCCTCTCCACGAAGGACCGCGCGGCCGCCGCCGGCAGGCGGACGAGCAGGATCTCGTCGGGCTCGGGCTCGAGGAGGTCCTCGAGGTCCTCCTCGAGCTGCTCGGGCGAGACAACGGCTGCCTCGGTGAAGGGGAATACCTCGATCACCACGCGCTCGTCGGTGCCGTCCCACGACAGCGTCATGGTGCCGGCGCGGAACTCCTCCTCGATCGGCTGCTCCAGCGGCTGGTTGTCGGTCGTGGCGCGGGGTGCGATGGCCGGGATCAGGACGTCGTCGCCGGCGGCACGCATGAGCTCGTCGAGGAGCTCATCGATCCGCTCCGCGAGCGCGGCGACCTGCTGCTTCTCCAGCGAGATGCTCACCAGCCGGGTGCCCTCGCGGGCCTGGAGGAAGAAGGTGCGCTGGCCGGGTTCGCCGACGGTGCCCGCGACGAATCGCTCGGGCGGGTCGAAGCTGTGCACGACGGGCATGCCACTCACCCTAGGACCCCTCCCCAGCCGCTGCCGGGCCGGCTCCGCCGCCGACCTGGGCATCTCCTGACCGTCGCCGCTTGCCGCCGCCGCGTGCGGGGGGCGTCAGCCAGGCCAGGTCGCCGCCGTGGGTGTTGGTGCCGAGGACGAAGGGACGGGTCTCGGTGAACCGGACGACCGACACGGAGGCCGGGTCGACGTGGATGCGCTGGAAGAGGTCGAGGTGCGTGCCGAGGGCGTCGGCCAGGATCGACTTGATGACGTCGCCATGGCTCACGGCCAGCCAGACGGCTCCCTCGCCGTGCTCCTGGGTGATCCGCGCGTCGTGGCGCCTGATGGCCGCGACTCCCCGGTCCTGCATGGCCCGCATCGACTCACCACCGGGGAAGGTCACGGCCGAGGGTTGGGACTGCACGGTCTTCCAGAGCTTCTCCCTGGCCAGGTCCTTCAGCGCTCGGCCCTGCCACTCGCCGTAGTCGCACTCACTGAGCTGGCGGTCCACGCTCGCGCGCAGCCGAGCACCCTGGCGCCGGGTGATCTCCCGTGCCGTTTCACGGCACCGCTCGAGCGGGCTGGTCACTGCGGCAGCAAGGCGTACGCCGCTGAGCCGCTCGCCGACGGCGACGGCCTGGGCCACCCCCGCGTCGTCGAGGTGGACGTCGGGGAGTCGACCTGCGAGCACCCCGGTCGCGTTGGCCGTCGAGCGGCCGTGCCGGACGAGGATCACCGTTGCCATGTCGGCGACCCTAGTGGGACTAGCCTGACCGCGTGATCGTGGACAACGCGCTCTACCACCAGGGCAGGCGGGTGCCCCTGGGCACGGGCGACGACCAGAGCCTCGGGCACGCGCGGGTGCCGTGCGACCCGGGCGACTTCCAGTGGATCGGCCTCCACGATCCCAGCTCCGCCGAGCTGCAGCTCATCGCCAACACCTTCTCCCTGCACCCGCTCGCGGTGGAGGACGCCGGTGACTCCCACCAGCGACCCAAGCTCGAGCACTACGGCGACACGCTGTTCCTGGTCCTGAAGACACTCTGGTACGTCGACGAGGAGGACGCGGTCGAGACCGGCGAGATCAACCTGTTCGTCGGCAAGGACTTCGTCGTCACCGTCCGCCACGGTGAGGGCATCGACCTCGCCGACTCCCGCCGCGACCTCGAGGCCCGGGCCAAGGTGCTCGAGCACGGCCCGATGGGGGTCATGTACGCCATCTGCGACCGGGTCGTCGACGAGTACGAGCGGGTCGGCGCTGAGCTCCAGGAGGACGTGGACGAGGTGGAGGAGTCCGTGTTCTCCACCGCACGCACCGACGACTCGACCCGCATCTACATCCTGAAGAGGGAGATCGCGGAGGTACGCCGTGCAGTGATGCCGCTGCGTGAACCGATGCGGAAGTTCTCCACGCCCAACGACACCGCCGGCGCACCCGAGGTCGCGATCATCACGCCGGAGACCGCGAACTACTTCCGCGACGTGGCCGACCACCTCCAGCGCGTCTCGGAGGTCATCGACAGCCTCGACATCCTGCTGTCGACGGCGTTCGACGGCCACCTGGCCCGGATCTCGGTCCAGCAGAACGAGGACATGCGCAAGATCTCCGCGGGTGCCGCCCTTGTCGTCGTGCCGACCCTGATCGCCGGTATCTACGGCATGAACTTCGACCACATGCCGGAGCTGCACTGGACCTATGGCTACCCGTTCGCGATCGTGCTGATGATCGGCGTCGCGGGCGCGCTGCTCGCCTTCTTCAAGAAGTCCGGCTGGTTGTGACCGCTGGTCCCGACACGCGTCCTTCAGCGTGGCGGGTGGTGTGGTGGTTCGGCTTCGTGAGCCTGGCCGCCGACATGGTCTACGAGGGCGCCCGATCGGTCTACGGGCCGATCCTCGCGGCGCTGGGCGCGTCCGCCGTCATGGTCGGGGCGGTGACCGGCGCCGGCGAGGCCATGTCCCTGATCCTGCGCCTCGTCTTCGGTCCGCTGGCGGATCGGACCGGTCGCTACTGGTCACTGACGATCATCGGCTACGGCCTGACCGCGGTCTGCGTGCCGCTGCTCGCCGTGGCGCCGCTCCTCGGCGGCGCGGGACTTGCCTTCGCCGCGACGATGATCCTCCTCGAGCGCCTCGGCAAGGCCATCCGGTCGCCGTCCAAGTCCGCGCTGCTGGCACACGTGGCCGGGGCGGTCGGGCGCGGGCGCGGTTTCGGCGTGCACAAGGCCCTCGACCAGGTCGGAGCCTTCAGCGGGCCGCTGCTCGTGGCTGCCCTGGTGGCTGCCGCTTCACTCTGGTGGGGCATGGCCGCTCTCGCCGTCCCGGGCGCTATCGCGATGCTGCTCCTCTTCACGTTGCGTCGCCGAGTGCCCGATCCGAGCGTGTACGACGACTCGCCCCCCGTGGACAGCCCCGCCTCCGATGCGCCGGCACGGGGCTGGTGGGCGGACGCGGTCGGCGCGGGCCTCTCCGGGGACTTCTTCCGCTACGCCTTCGCGGCCTCGCTGACCACCGGTGCGCTCGTGACGTTCGGCATCATCGGCTACCACCTCACGGTCGAGGGCATCGTGCCGGTGGCTGCCGTCCCGCTGCTGTACGCCGCCGCGATGGCCGTCGAGGCGGTCGCAGCGCTCTTCGTGGGTTGGGTCTACGACCGCACCGGCACCCGGATCCTGCTGGTCGTCCCAGTCCTCGTCGCACTGGTCCCGGCACTGGCCCTGGCCTCGTCGCTCGCCCTCGTGGTGGTCGGCGTGCTGGCGTGGGGCTTCGCCCAGGGCGTCCAGGACTCGACCGTCAAGGCGGTGGTGGCCGACCTCGTCGACGCACCGCGGCGCGCGACGGCATACGGCGTGTTCGCGGGCATCCAGGGTGCCCTCGCGGTGCTCGGCGGGGTGGGCGCCGGCTGGCTCTATGAACGCTCGCTCGTCGCCCTGGTCGTGGCCGTGGCCCTCACCCAGCTGGTCGCGCTGGTGCTCCTGGTGGCGACGTTCAGGCGGTCAGCACGCCTGCACCCAGCAGGATGAGCGTCCCGGCACCGAGCACGATGCGGTAGATCACGAACAGCGTGTAGGAGTTCGTGCTGACGTAGCGCAGCAGCCAGGCGATGGCGGCGTAGCCGACCAGGAACGACACCACGGTTGCCGTGATCGTCGGGCCCCACCCGTAGGCGTTGTCGCCGTTCGGGATCTCCTTGAGCTCGAAGAGCCCGGCACCGATGACGGCAGGGATCGCGAGCAGGAAGGCGAACCGGGTGGCGGCCTCGCGGTCGAAGCCGAGGAAGCGGCCCATCGAGATGGTGGCGCCGGAGCGCGAGACGCCGGGGATCAGGGCCATCGCCTGGGCCAGGCCCATCAGCACCGCGTCGCGGAGGGTGAGCTTGCCGATCGTCCGGTCCGTGCCGCCGACGCGGTCGGCGATGCCGAGGACGACACCCATGACGATCAGGGTGGTGCCGATGATCCAGAGGTTGCGGAAGTCCTGCTCGATGATGTCCTTGAGCAGCACGCCGAGGACGACGATCGGCAGCGATCCGATGATGATGTACCACCCCATGCGGGCATCCACCCCGCCGCGCCACTCCGGCTGGAAGAGCGAGCGCACCCAGGCGTTGCCGATGCGCCAGATGTCCTTGCGGAAGTAGATCAGGACGGCGAGCTCCGTTCCGATCTGGATCACAGCGGTGAAGGCTGCGCCCGGGTCTCCCCATCCGAAGAGCTCGGGGAAGATCCGCAGGTGCGCGCTGCTGGAGATCGGCAGGAACTCGGTGAGCCCCTGGATGAGCCCGAGAACCACGGCCTGGAGGAGGTCGGTCACGAGTCCGCAGCCTACGGGCGAGTCACGGCGACGCGTGCACCACCCGTGGTTACGCTCACCTCCATGCAGCAGCGCTCGCTCGGGGCCACCGGCCTCAAGGTCTCCCGGCTCGGTCTCGGCACCATGACGTGGGGCCGGGACACCGACGAGCACGAGGCCCGCGACCAGCTGATCTCCTTCGCCGAGGCCGGGGGCACCCTGCTCGACACCGCCGCGGGCTACGGCGACGGTGCCAGCGAGGAGCTGATCGGCACCCTGCTCGGCGACGTGGTGGGCCGCGACGAGATCGTGCTGGCCACCAAGGCAGGGATCTCCCGACGCACCGGCGAGCGCGTCACCAACACCTCCCGCGGCCACCTCCTCACCTCCCTCGACGCCTCGCTCGCACGCCTCGGCGTCGATCACGTCGACCTCTGGCAGGTGCACGTGTGGACCGACGAGACGCCGGTCGAGGAGACGCTGACGGCGCTCGACCTGGCCGTGTCGTCGGGCCGCGCGTCCTACGTCGGGATCTCCAACTACAGCGGATGGCAGACCGCGCAGGCCGCCACGTGGCAGCGCGCGGTCCCGGGGCGTACGACGCTGGCCTCGACGCAGGTGGAGTACTCCCTCCTCAACCGTCACGTCGAGCACGAGGTCGTCCCGGCCGCCCGAGCCCTGGGCCTGGGGATCCTTCCCTGGTCACCGCTGGGCCGCGGCGTCCTCACCGGCAAGTACCGCGGCGGCACGCCCTCGGACTCGCGGGCGGCCACCGAGCACTTCGCGAGCTTCGTCAACACCTACCTCGACGAGCGCGGTCGCGGCATCGTCGAGGCGGTCGCCCGAGCCGCCGACGGCCTGGGCTGGACCCCGCTGGAGGTCGCCCTGGTGTGGGTCAGGGACCGACCCGGCGTCACTGCCCCGATCGTGGGCGCGCGGACCGCCGCCCAGCTGCGGGGCGCGCTGGGGGTCGAGGAGCTGACCCTGCCGTCCGAGATCGTCGACGCCCTCGACGACGTGTCCGGGGACTGACCCGTGTCGCGCATCCAGCGTCGCCCGCCCGGACGCGGGGTGGAGTGGGAGTTCGAGACGTTGGTCCTGCCCAGCGAGTTCTCCCGCAACGTGGTGACGCGCATGCTCGTCGAGCGGGCCGAGCACGGCGGGTGGGAGCTCGACCGGGTCCGCATCGGTCACGACGGCAAGCGTCGAGTCGTCCTGCGCCGCAAGATCATCCGCCAGCGGATGACCCTGTTCGCCGGTTGAGCCGAGCCGGCCCGAACTCAGATGTCGTCGAGGAACCGGTCGAAGACCCGCGCCCCGAACTCCAGCGCGTCGACCGGCACCCGCTCGTCCACGCCGTGGAACAGCGAGGTGAAGTCGAGGTCTCCGGGCAGCCGCAGCGGCGCGAAGCCGTAGGTGCGCATGCCGAGCTTGCGGAAGTGCTTGGCGTCGGTGCCGCCGCTCATCAGGTAGGGGGCGACGAGCGCCTCGGGGTCCTCGGCGAGCAGGCTGCGGGTCATCGCGCCCACCAGGTCACCGTCGTACGGCGTCTCCCACGGGTCCTGCTTGGACTCGAAGTCGATCTCGATGCCGGGCCCGGCGAGCTCGGCGAGGGTGGCGAAGAACTCGTCCTCGAAGCCGGGCAGGAACCGCCCGTCGACCGTCGCCCAGGCCTCGGTCGGGATCACGTTGGTCTTGTAGCCGGCCTTCAGCATCGTCGGGTTGGCGGTGTTGCGGATGACCGCGCCGAGCATCCGCGCTGCGTCGCCGAACTCCTCGACGAGCGCCTCGGCGTTCTCGGGCGTGGCCTCGGTGCCGGCGAGCTCGCCGATGGTCGCGAGCAGCACCTCCATCGTGGGCGTGAGCCGCACGGGCCACGGGTGGGCACCGATGCGCGCGACGGCACCGGCGAGTCGGGTGACGGCGTTGTCGTCGTTGAGCATCGAGCCGTGGCCGGCGCGACCGCGCGCGGTGAGGCGCATCCAGGCCATGCCCTTCTCGGCGGCCTCGATGAGGTAGACCCGGCGTCCGCGGACGGTGGCGGAGAAGCCGCCGACCTCGCCCACGGCCTCGGTGCAGTCGGCGAGCAGGTCGGCGTGCTGGTTGATCAGGATCTCGGCACCATGATGTCCGCCGGCCTCCTCGTCGGCGGTGAAGCACACCACCACCTCGCGGTCGGGAGCCGCACCCGCCGCGGCCCGTGCGCGTACGACGCTGAGCAGCATCGCGTCGAAGTCCTTCATGTCGACCGCGCCGCGGCCCCAGACCATGCCGTCCTTGATCTCACCGGCGAAGGGGTCGACCTGCCAGTCCGCGGCCTCCGCAGGCACGACGTCGAGGTGGCCGTGGAGCAGCAATGGCGGTCGTCCGTCGCCGCCACCCCAGCGGGCCACCACGTTGGCGCGACCCGGTGAGCCCTCGATGATCGTGCTCTCGATCCCGACCTCGTCGAGCAGCCCGGCGACGTGCTCGCGCGGCCTTGCGCTCCCCCGGCCCGTCGCCGTTGCCGTAGTTGGAGGTGTCGATGCGGATGAGCTCCTGGCACAGCTGTACGACCTCGGCTGCGGGGTCGTAGGACGGGCCTTCGGTCGGGTGCTCCATGTCGTCCATCCTGCCCCACGAGTGACCCCTTTCCCCGATTGAATGTCGAGGGGATCGCTTTGCTACTGTTCTCCAGCACTCGTCCGGGTGGCGGAATTGGCAGACGCGCTAGCTTGAGGTGCTAGTGCCCGTATTAGGGCGTGGGGGTTCAAGTCCCCCCTCGGACACTGAGAAGGCTCCGGCTCCACGGAGCCTTTTCTTCATTTCGGCGTCGCGTCAGCGAGCCCCCTCGAGCTCGGCCCGGAGCGCCAACGGGTCCTCGACGGTGAGCGTCGCGGCGGGGTGCCGGATGCGACCGACGAAGTCGATCGCCGTCACCGGCTCGTGGAACGACACGCACAACCCGGGCCCTCCCGACGTGGCGAACGAGACGCCCCTGTCCACGAACGACAGGTGCGGCGGGCCGGCGGTCTTGACGAAGGAGTAGCCCTCGGTCACCTGGCACCCGGCAACGTTGTCGAGCGGCGTACGCAGCCGCCACGGTCCGTAGCGCACCGTCAGCTCCTCCTGACCCACCTGGACGCTGGCTGTCTTGTCGGTGATCCCGAAGAGCAGGCCCGGCAGGCGGTACGACGGGTCGAAGGCGAACCTGTGGATGCTCATGTCGCCCAACGTAGCCCGCGGTCCCGGCCGACAACGTGGTCCGCTGGTCCCGAGCCTGATCAGCGTGGTCTGGTCACCTAGGGTCGTACCCATGGCTGTGCGACCCGACCCGCTGCGCATCGGATTCGTCACCGGCGCCACGCCCGACAAGTGGGTCCGCCACTGGCGCGACCGGCGCCGCGAACCCCTCGAGCTGGTGCCGGTCACCGAGGCGGAGCAGGAGTCGCTGGTGCGCGACGGCACGCTCGACATGGCGCTGGCCCGGTTGCCGGTGGACCGCGACGGGCTCCACTGCGTCCGGTTGTACGACGAGCTCCCGGTCGCCGTGGCCTCGATCGAGCACGTCCTCGCGGCGGCGGACGAGGAGGTCTCGACCAACGACCTGGTTGACGAGCAGCTGGTCCGGCCCCATGCCAGCGGGTGGACCCCCGACGCGGAGCAGCTCGACTGGCCGCCGATGTCGGAGCAGGACGCCGTCGAGACGGTGGCCGCCGGCACCGGGATCGTCATCCTCCCGATGGCAGTCGCCCGCCTGCACCAGCGCAAGGACGTCGTGCACCGCGTCGTCAGCGATCTCGAACCGAGCACGATCGCGCTGATCTGGAGGCTCGACCGCGACGACGACGTGACCCAGGCGTTCGTCGGGGTGACGAGGGGTCGCACGGCCAACACCTCGCGCTAGGTGGGATGTCGGGACTGAACGAGCCCTCCGAACCCCGGACGTGCCTGTGGCCCCGCCATCAGGTGAGTGGCGGGGTGCGGGGCGGGGTCATCTTCGATCCGGCGGCTCGGTCGGCTCGGTGCGTGGATCCGGACGGGTCGCGGTGGAAGCGGTGGCCGTGGGGGCTGGTCCACTCGAACTCGCCCGGCCCGACGACGGTGTAGCTCCAGGCGGTGTGGGTCTTGAGCCGGTGGTGGTGCCGGCACAGCGCGGCGAGGTTCGAGGTGGTCGTGGGACCGGGTTGGGGTCGGCCCTCGGCGGCGGCGTCGTGGTCGTAGGGGACGACGTGGTCCACATCGCAGCGCGCGTGCCGGGCGGCTGCACCACGGGAACACGCACGTCGCGTCGCGGAGGATCACGTGCTCGCGGAGCCGGTCCGGGACCGCGTACCCCGGTGCCGAGAGCTCGGTGGTGAGGTCGATGACCGGCTTGATGGTGACCCTGGTCCGTGAGTCGGTGCACCAGGCCTTGACCTGGTCGAGCAGCATCAGCCGCTGACCCTCCTCGAGGCGTCCGGTCGGCCCGAACACCGTCACCTGGCCGTCGGTGGTGGCGGTGAAGTGGGCGTGCAGCACGACCTCCCGGGCAGCGGGCAGGTTCGGTCGTGTCGGCGGAGGACCCGGAGGCGGCGGCGAGGTCGAGGGCGGTCTGGGTCCGGGCCAGGTCACCGAGCGCCTGCGCCCGCCGGGCACCGAGCGACAGCGGTGGACCCGAGTGCGGCTTGCGGGTCGCGGCCCCCTGGGCGAGGGCCCGGTCGAGGTCGAGGGCGTCGGCGATGTCGATCTCGGCCTCCAGGTGCAGGGTCCCGGCGAAGTGCGCCTCGTCGCGGTCGATCGTGACGTGGCGGGGGTCGACCTTCTGCCACCCGTCGGGGTCGAACGGCTCCTCCTCGGCCAGCTCGAACCGCTTGATCGCCTCCGCCACGAGCCGGTCGAGCTGTGCGGGACCGACCCTCCCGGCCACGGCGGCGACCTGCGCGTCGACCCACCCGGCCGCCTCGGGGGTCAGGGTCGGGGTGGCGTGGATGGTGGCCTCCGCCACCAACCTGGCCCGCCACGCCGGCACCCGCCCGGCCTGGACCTGGGACCACAACCGGGGCAGCCGGTGCCGCAGCTCGAGGGCGTGACCCATCAGCCGCTTCGCCGCCGTCGTCGAGACACCCGAGCACGGCACCGAGCTCGGCGACACAGAACTCCGCCACCGCCGGACACCCCGCACCCGGCGATGGGCTCCTCGTGCTCGCACCCACGCGCGGTGAACGACGCGGCGGAGTGGATCGACTCCGGCGGGTGCAGGTCGGCCCACGCCGCGGCCAGGTCGAGCAGGTCGGCCGCAGCGCGATCCTCGGCGGCCTTGCGCTCACCAGCGGCGGCGAGGATCCCGGACGCATCCAGGTCCTCGACCAGCGGGCGGCTGGTCGAGGAGCGGAGGTCCTGGGTGGTGGTCATGAGGACCATTCTTCCAGAGCCCACCGACACTCTGGCCTGCGGAAAGGCATCTGTGGAGAAGTATTTTCGAACAGGTGAGCCCTCCTCGACCCTGGTCTACCGGAGGCGTGGTCCGGCATGACCCGCGAGGCACATCCAACCGTCAGGCTCGCGCACCCAGACCTGCGTCATCGGCATCCGGAACGTGGCGGCCTGTCCGTCCTCGCCCAGCACCACGTCGGTCGCGTGACCGTGGAGCACAGCGGTGTCGCCCACCACGACCACGTGAGGGTCGACGAGCTGCTGCGACCGCCAGACAGTGACGCCCTCGGTGTTGCGGCGGACGTACTCCGCGCGGTCGTAGGTCGTCCCTACGTGCGTCGTCCACCTGAAGGCCGGGTGAAGGAGCGAGAGCAGAACGGCGGCATCACCCTCGACCAGCGCCGAGGCCCGTGCCTCGGCGGCCGCGAGGACCTCCGACTCCACACTCACAACGCGTTCTCCCGGAGCCACTCCCCCAGGGCCACCGCTGACACCGCCACCAGGGTCGGGCCAGTCCATCGCACCCTCGTCCGCGCTGTCCGACACGTGCTTGACGAGCCGGACCGGGACGCCGGCTTCGCGGGCGGCGTACGCCACGGCGTAGCCCTCCATGTCCACGAGATGTGCGCGTTCGGCGAGACCGTCGCGCACGACCGGGTCGCTGACGAAGACGTCGCCGGTGGCGAGCACCACCTCCGACTCCCCCACGTCGAGGCGCTCCTGCGGGTCGTGCCCCAGTGCCCGCACGAGGTCGGCGCTGAGGTCGTGGTTGAGGACCACGCCCGGCTCGTGGATCCCGGACAGACCCGGGGCGCAGGGCCCCCGCACTGCCGATGTTGAGGACGGTGAGGCCGGCCACGTCGTCGTACGCCGCCAGGGCGCGCGCCGTTGCAGCGGCAGCGGCCGTCTTGCCCATCCCAGTGATCACGAGCGCGAGGTCCGCGGGCACGTGGGCAGCCTCCGCGCAGGTCGCAGCAACGACGAGGTAGCGCGGCGTCACGTCGGCTGCTCACCTGCGCGGTGCTTGCCCGGGCGCGAGTGCGGTGTGGCCATCACCTCGTGGATCCGGTTCTGGTCGTAGACCTCGCCGAGCCAGGCGAAGAGTCCGCGCAGGACCTCGGGGTCGGCGACGTAGTCGTCGTAGTGGACGCGGTAGACCGCATCTCCCAGCCCCTCGGCCGCCGACAGCATCCGCTCCTCGATCCGCTGGACCTGGCCGAGCGGGTCGTCCTTGTGCGTCCAGTAGTTGCTGGCCGCCACGTCCGCGAGGTTGCGGGTGTTGAGCACGAAACGGCAGCCCGGGAAGACCTGCTGCAGGAAGACGAGGTAGTCGGGGAGGTCCTCGTCGTACCACCGGATCTCCTTGTAGCCGCTCACCCGCGTGTCGGGCTCGGGTCGCAGCAGCGTCGCCTCGGCCAGCGCCCGGATGTGCTGGAGGGACGCGACCTCGGGGAAGCCGTCGATCCCGAACCACGGGTGGGTGGGCTGGCTGGCCCGTGCCGGATCGACGCGCGCCTTCTCCGCCAGGCCGCTGCGGTGGAAGTCGTAGAGGTGACGCATCGCATGGCGGTTCTCGCCGCGCAGCAACCAGCCGGGGATCGAGTTGAGGATGCCCATGAGCAGCGTCGAGCCCGATCGCCCGTAGGTCATCACGAAGACGTGGTCGAGATCCCTCATCGCGCGATCACCACGACCTGTCGAGCGGACGGCCCTCGTGGAACCCGGCGGCCGACTGGATCCCGACCACGGCCCGCTCGTGGAACTCGGCGAGGTCGGTCGCGCCGGCGTAGGTGCACGCCGAGCGGACGCCCGAGCAGATCTGGTCGATCAGGTCCTCCACGCCGGGACGCTGGGGATCGAGGTACATCCGCGAGGAGGAGATGCCCTCCTCGTAGAGGCCCTTGCGCGCTCTGTCGTACGACGACTCGGCTGAGGTCCGGTTGGCCACTGCCCGCGCCGACGCCATGCCGAAGGAGACCTTGAACGGGCGGCCCTCCACGTCGTGCATGAGGTCGCCCGGGGACTCGTGGGTCCCGGCGAACCACGAGCCGATCATCACCGACGACGCGCCGGCGGCGAGGGCGAGCGCGACGTCGCGCGGGTGGCGTACTCCCCCGTCGGCCCACACGTGCTTGCCGAGCTCGCGGGCCGCGGTGGCGCACTCGAGGACCGCGGAGAACTGCGGTCGTCCCACGCCGGTCATCATCCTGGTGGTGCACATCGCGCCGGGCCCGACGCCGACCTTGACGATGTCGGCGCCCGCCTCGATCAGCGCGCGCGTGCCTTCCGCCGACACGACGTTGCCGGCCGCGACGGGGATCGCCGGGTCGAGGCGGCGTACGGCGGCGAGGGCCTGCAGCATCCGCTCCTGGTGGCCGTGGGCGGTGTCGACGACGAGGCAGTCCACACCGGCCTCGATGAGCTCGGCCGCCCGGGCCGCGACGTCCCCGTTGACGCCGACGGCGGCGGCGATCCGTAGCCCCCCGTTCGCGTCGCGTGCCGGGGTGTACAGCGTCGCTCGCAGTGCGCCGAGCCTGGTGAGGACTCCGACCAGCGCACCCGACGCGGAGACGGCCACCGCGAACGGCACCTTGGCGCGGTCGATGGCGTCGTACACCTCACGGGGGTCGGTGTCCGCAGCGACGGTCACGACCGCACGGTTCATCACCGACCCGACCTGGGCGAAGCGGTCGACCTCGGCACAGTCGTCCTCCGACACCACGCCCACCGGCCGGCCGTCGTCGACGACCACCGCGGCGCGGTGCGCCCGCTTGGGGATCAGGCTGAGCGCCTCGGCGACGGTCTGGTCGGGCCGCAGCTCGATCGGGGTGTCGAAGACGTGGTGGCGCTTCTTCACCCACGACACGACATCGGCGACGACCGGCAGCGGGATGTCCTGCGGGATCACGGTGAGGCCGCCACGCCGCGCGACCGTCTCGGCCATCCGCCTGCCGGCGATGGCGGTCATGTTGGCGACCACGAGCGGCAGGGTCGTGCCGGTGCCGTCGGAGGTGGACAGGTCGACGTCGTAGCGGCTGGCCACGGCCGAGTGGCGAGGCACCATGAAGACGTCGTCGTAGGTCAGGTCGTGGGCTGGCACGTCGTGGAGGAACTGCACGTCGCCGGACTCTACGCGGCGGGGAGCTTGGCGGGGCGCAGCCCGACGTCCGCCAGCTCGAGCTCGGCCAGCTTGCGGATCACGTCGGGGTCGCGTGCCCGCCAGGCTCCCGCCGGGTCGTCGCTGACCTTCGCCAGCACGCGCATCGGCTGGTTGGCGAGGGCCCGCAGCGCGAAGAGGTCGAGGTCCTCCTGTGCATCGATGAACTTCGCGCCCGCCGTCGCCTCCCGGATGAATCGCCAGCGCAGCGGGAGGTGGATGGCGGAGACGATGAGGATCGGGATGAGCGCGACCGACAGCCCGAGGAGCAGTGCGAGGCGCTCGACTGCCTCGACCGTGTCGCGCCCTGCCGCGGCGAGGCCGTCGGAGGCGTCGGCGGCCTTGTCGAAGGGCACCGCGAGCTCGTCCCCGATGAGCGGCGCGTCACCGAGCGCGCCTCCGGCGTCACGGAGCTGCTCGGCCATCGACGTGGCTGCGGAGTCCGTCTGCCGCGCGGGGCCGGCGAGCTCGAGCGTGCCGTCGTGGACGGCCATCCCGATCCAGACCCACAGCACCAGCCAGACCACGAAGAGGAGGTCGGCGAGGACCTGCAGGGTGCGACGGACGGGAGTGTCGGCGAAGAGCTTCATGCCCCCACGATGGCAGCGTCCTGCAGGGCCCGCCACGTCCGCTCGACGTCCGCCCGGGTCGTACGCCAGCTGCCGACCGCGAGCCGGATGGCGGCGCGACCGTTGACGGTGGTGTGGCTGAGGTAGGCCTCGCCGGACGCGTTGACGGCCTCCATCGCCGCCATCGTCTGCGTCGTCCCCGGTCTTCAGCCGGAACACCACGAGCGACAGGACCGGCTCGGTGACGAGCTCGAACCGGTCGTCCTCGCGCACCAGCTGGGCGGCGTACGACGCCAGCTCGACGCCGCTGCGGACGTGCTCGCGGAGGCCGGAGAGCCCGTAGGTGCGCAGCACCGCCCACAGCTTGATCGCCCGGAAGCGACGTCCCAGCTGGGGGTGCCAGTCGCGGTAGTCGACGACCTCGCCCGACTCGGTCGCGGCATTGCGGAGGTACTCGGGCAGGATCGACAGCGCCCCGGTCAGGGCGGCCCGGTCGCGCACCCAGAAGGTGCTGCAGTCGAAGGTCGTGAGCAACCACTTGTGGGGGTTGGTGACGAAGGAGTCCGCCGCCTCGACCCCGTGGAGGTGCTCGCGGAGCTCCGGGCACACGGCAGCCACGCCGGCCCAGGCTGCGTCGACGTGCACCCAGAGGCCCCACTCGCGGGCGATCTCGGCCGCCGTCGCGATGTCGTCCATCGCCCCGGTCGAGGTCGTGCCCGCGGCGAGGTGCACCATGACCGGGCGGCGACCGTCCTCGACGTCGTCGGAGACGGCGAGCCGGAGCGCGTCCATGTCCATCGCCTGCGTCTCGGGGTCGACCTCGATCGAGCGCACCGCGTCCTCGCCCAGGCCCGCCATCATCGCGGCCTTCACCAGCGACGAGTGCGCCTGCGACGAGCCGTAGACCGTCCACCGCTGCTCGCCCGACCCCGCCCTGCCGCACGTCTCCCCCGCTGGCGCGGTGGAGTGCGGCGAGCAGCGCGGTGAAGGTCGCGGTCGACGCGGTGTCCTGGATGACACCACCGCCGGGACCGTCGCTGCGGAACGCCGCCGGCAGGTCGAGCGCCTCGGCGAACCAGTCGAGGACGACCTGCTCGACCTCGGTGACCGCCGGGCTGGTCGCCCAGATCATCCCCTGCGCCCCGATGCCGCTGGAGAGCAGGTCGCCGAGGATCGCGGCCGGCGAGGAGTTGGCCGGGAAGTAGGCGAAGAAGCGGGGGTGCTGCCAGTGGGTCAGCCCCGGCACCACGATCTCGTCGAGGTCGGCGAGCAGTGCGTCGAAGGGCTCCCCGTCCTCGGGCGCCGCAGTCGGGAAGCGCACGTCGTACGTCACCCGGCCGCGCCTGCGAGCGCACCGGCAGGTCGTCGAGCGAGTCCCAGTAGTCGGCGATCCAGTCGATGGCGGCGTGGCCCTGGCGGCGGAACTCGTCGGGCGACATGTGGCCGGTCATGCGGAGAAGGTACTCGGCCCGGTTGAGCCGTCGTACTCAGCCACGATCGGGTAGCGCACCGGATTGCACCCCGGCCGGACCGGGACAGGCTTCGGCGCATGAACTCGAACCTCGCCTCCACCGCCAAGAACACCACCGCCTTCGCCGCCCAGGCCGCCATCTCGTTCGGTGCCGCACTCTTCGCCATGCTGGTCGCGATCTACTTCATGGACGCCGACCCGTGGATCAAGGGCTTCCTCGCCCTCGGCACGCTCTACCTGACGACCTCGACCTTCACCCTCGCCAAGGTCGTGCGCGACATGCAGGAGGACAGCACGACCGTCCACCGCCTCGACCAGGCCCGCGTCGACAAGATCCTCGCCGAGCACGACCCCTACAAGATCGCCTGACGGGTCACTTCAGCTCGGCGCTGGTCAGCCCCAGGATCCGGCGGGCCACGATCAGCTGCTGGATCTGCTGGGTGCCCTCGAAGATGTCGAGGATCTTGGAGTCGCGCGACCACTTCTCGAGGAGCTCGGCCTCGCTGTAGCCCAGCGTGCCGCACAGCTGCACGCACGAGAGCGTGACGTCCGAGCCGACACGGCCGGCCTTCGCCTTGGCCATCGAGGCCTCCAGCGAGTTGGGCCGGCGGTTGTCGGCCATCCACGCCGCCTGCATCATCAGCAGCCGGGCACCCTCCCAGTCGGCCTCCAGCTGGATGAACTTCGCGGCGGCCGCGCTCTGGACCTGCGCGGGCCGGTCGTAGTCGATGACGACGCCGGCCTGCTCGAGCAGGTCGCGGGTGAGGTCCAGCGAGGCCCGGGCGCAGCCCACCGCCATGGCCGCGACGAGCGGTCGGGTGTTGTCGAAGGTCGCCATCGCACCGGCGAAGCCGGACCTGGTGTCGATCTCCGGAGAGCCCAACAGGTCCTCGGCCGGCACCCGGCAGTCGGTGAACGAGATCGCGGCCGTGTCGGAGGCGCGGATGCCGAGCTTGTGCTCGAGCCGCTCGACCTTCAGGCCGGGGTTGTCCTTGCGGACGAGGAAGGACTTGATCGCCGCCCGACCCAGCTCCTTGTCGAGGGTCGCCCACACCACGACGCTGTCGGCGCGATCACCCGAGGTCACATAGATCTTCTCGCCGTTGATGACGTACTCGTCGCCGTCCTTGACGGCCGTGGTGGTGATGCCGGCCGAGTCCGAGCCGACACCGGGCTCGGTGATCGCCATGGCTGCCCACGTGCCCTTGTAGCGCTCGAGCTGCTCGTCGTTGGCGAGCGCCGCGAGGGCCGAGTTGCCCAGCCCCTGGCGCGGCATCGAGAGCAGGAGAGCGGTGTCGCCCCAGCACATCTCGGCGACCGAGAGCACCGAGGCGAGGTTGGTGCCGTTCCTGACCCTGCCCGAGCTCTCACCCTCGTGACGTCGTACGCCGCCCGCGCCCGCCCCGCTGGTCGCACCCGTCTCGGACACGCCGTCGATCAGCGCGGCGAGCATGTCGAGCTCCTGGGGGTACTCGTGCTCGGCCCGGTCGTACTTGCGGGAGATCGGCCGCAGCATGTTCATCGCCAGCTGGTGGGCCTGGTCGACGAGCGTGGCCTGCTTCTTCGGGGTCTCGAGGTTGATCATCAGACGAGCACCGCACCTTCCATGATTCCGACGGCGCGCAGGTCGCGGTACCACCGCTCCACCGGGTGTTCCTTGACGAAGCCGTGGCCACCGAGGAGCTGGACGCCGTCGAGGCCGATCCGCATGCCCCGCTCGGTGCACAGCTGACGGGCGAGCCCGACCTCGCGGGCGAAGTCCTGGCCACGGGCGGCTCGCGAGGCGGCCTTCCACGTGACAAGTCGCATCGCCTGCAGCTCGATGGCGATGTCGGCGACCATGAACGCGACCGACTGGCGGTGGCTGATCGGCTCTCCGAACGCCTGGCGCTCGTTGACGTAGTCCGTGACGTAGTCGAGCACCGCCTGCCCGGTGCCGACCGCGAGGGCGCACCAGGCGAGCCGCGACAGCCGGACGCACTCGGCGTACGCCGTGCCGTCGGTGTCGCCGAGCAGTGCATCCGAGCCGACGCGTACGCCGTCGAGGTGAAGGCGCGTCAGCGCCGCTGCGCGCAGACCCATGGACGGGTCGGCCTCGACCTCGAGGCCTTCCGCGCCGGGCTCGACCAGGAACAGGACGGGCTTGCCGTCGAGCCGGGCACCGACCACGAAGAGCTCCGCGTCGGCACCTCGCACGACGGCTGACTTCACGCCGTCGAGCACGAAGCCGTCTCCGTCGCGCGTCGCGGTGGTGGCGGGCGTGAACGGGTCGAACAGCACGCTCGGCTCGGACAGTGTCAGGGCGGCGGCCGGCACGTCGTCGCCGGTGAAGGCGGGGAGGTAGGTCTGCTGCTGGGCCTCGGTGCCCCACAGCCCGATCGCGGTGGCGACCGCGCCGGGCGCGAGGGCAGCGACGGCGATGCCCATGTCGCCCCGCGCGAGGGCCTCGGCCACCAGCGTGCCGGCCATGGCCGAGCGCTCCTCGATGATGCCGCCCAGGGCTTCGGGCACCCCGAGCCCGGGCAGCCCGATCTCCTGCGCCGCCTCGAGAAGCTCGACGGGTGCGGCACACGCCTCATCGGCCGCGGCGGCGGCGGGGCGCACCATCTCGGTGGCCAGCTCGGTGACCACGTCGACGAGCATCTGCTCGTCCTCGGTCGGCGTCAGGTCGAAGACTCCGGTCGACGACGCGCTGGCCGGGCGCTCCCCGCCAGCGGTGCCGCGAGCGCCCGCACGGGCGAACGTGCGGCCGGCGGCGGTGGCGACGCGGAAGCCGTTGCGGGTCGTGGAGAACACGGCCCGCTCGGTCTGCTTGCGCAGCCCCATCCGGTCGATGAGCTCGCTCTGCGCCAGCCGGTTGACGGCGGCGACGGCCAGCCCGATCGGGTCGCGGGTCTCGCGTGACGACAACCCGTGGCGGCCGCCCGGCCGGAACGTCTTCATGAGACACATGCCTCCACTGTAACTCTGAGTTACACTTCTGACCACCGGCCGTCCGGTGTGGCACCTCACGGTCGCCTCGACAGCGGGGTCCGGCCGTTCGCTGACTAGGCTCCCGGCATGCCCGACGCCGACGCGACCGACGTACACGCACCCTATGGGCCGTTGCCAGCCGGTGGCTCGCCCCGCGCGATCACCCGATGGGGAACTCCCGTCATGCATCGCCCGCAGCAGCCCGTGACGTCGTACGACGACGCCCTGCGCACGCTCGCGGCCGACATGGTGGCCACGATGTACGCCGCGGAAGGGGTCGGCCTGGCGGCCTGCCAGGTCGGCGAGGACGTCGCGATGTTCGTCTTCGACTGCCCCGACGACGACGGTCGCCACACCGTGGGCGTGGTCTGCAACCCGGTGGTGACGCTGCCCGAGGGCAACGACCGCAACCTCGACGACGACGACGAGGGCTGCCTGTCCTTCCCCGGCTCCTTCGAGTCGTGCGCGCGCCCCGACCGGGCCCGGGTCGAGGGCACCGGACTGGACGGTGAGCCCGTGGTGTTCGAGGGCGACGGGCTCCTCGCGCGCTGCCTGCAGCACGAGACCGACCACACCATCGGGACCGTCTTCGGTGACCGGCTCTCGGCCAAGGCGCGCAAGCGGCTGACCAAGAAGCACGATGCCGCCGCCGAGGACTTCCCCCTCACCTGGCCCGCCGAGGGCGGGGCGTCTCCGGCGTGAGCGACCTCCGGATCTCCCGTGAGAACGCCCGCTTCCAGCAGTGGGAGGCGTTGCTGACCAACCGCAGCAAGCGCCACCGCACCCGCGAGTTCCTCGTGCAGGGGGTGCGCCCGATCACCCGCGCCGTCGAGGAGGGCTGGACCGTCCGCGCCCTGCTGCGCGTCGACGACGCGGCCGTCCACGTGGGGCGACGAGCTGTGGGGAGCCGTCGACGCCGACAAGGTGGTCCTCTCCCCCGAGCTGCACGCCCGGCTCAGCGGCAAGGAGGACGGCGCCGAGCTGGTCGCCGTCGTGGAGATGCCCGACGACGGTGTCGAGCGGCTGGCCGACACCACCCGTCCGCACGGACCGATCGTCGTCTTCGACCGGCCCACCAGCCCCGGCAACATCGGCACCCTGGCCCGCTCGGCGGATGCCTTCGGCGCGGGTGCCCTGGTCGTCACGGGCCACGCGGCCGATCCCTACGACCCGCAGGCGGTCCGGGCCAGCACGGGCTCGCTGTTCGCACTCACCGTCCTCCGCGTGCCGGGCCCGGGGCCGGTGGTGGCGTTCGCGCACGATCACGGCTACCGCATCGTGGGCACCGACGAGCAGGGCAGCGACCTGGCCGACGTGGACCTCACCGGACGTGTGGTGATCGTCGTCGGCAACGAGACGCACGGGCTGACCTCGGGGTGGCGCACGTCCTGCGACGACATCGCCAGCATCCCGATGGTCGGCTCGGCCAGCTCGCTCAACGCCGCCGTGGCCGGGTCGATCGTCCTGCACGCCGCGCTGCGGCAGCGCGGCTGACCTGCCCGCCGTGCCCGCGTCGGCTAGCGGCCGGCCGCGACGTAGCACGCGACTGCGCTCGCAGCAGCGACGTTGAGGGAGTCGATGCCCTCGCGCATCGGGATGATCGCGCGCCGGTCGGCGGACTGCTCCCAGCGCGACGACAGCCCGTGGCCCTCCGAGCCGAGCACGAGGGCGAGCCGCTCGACGCCGGCGACGGCCGACTCGATCGGCATCGCGTCGGGAGCCAGGGTCAGCGCGATGGTGGTGAACCCCTGCTCGGACAGCGCCGGGAGGGCGTCGTACCAGTCCGGGAGGCGGGTCCACGGCGTGGTGAAGACCGCGCCCATCCCCACCTTGATGGAGCGGCGGTAGAGCGGGTCGGCGCACCGCGGGGCCAGCAGCACGGCGTCGAAGCCGAGCGCCGCGCCGGAGCGGAAGACCGCACCGACGTTGGTGTGGTCGACCAGGTCCTCGAGCACGAGCACCGAGCGCGCACCGGCGAGCACGTCGGCCACCGGGCGCAGCGGTGGCCGGTGGAGCGAGGCCAGGGCGCCGCGGTGGACGTGGAAGCCGGTGACCTGCTCGACCAGCTCCTCGGACATCACGAAGCAGGGAACGTCGCTGCGGGCGAGGACGTCCTCGAGCCCGTCGACCCACCGTGGGGACATCAGGAACGAGCGGGCGACGAAGCCGGCCTCGACCGCCCGGCGCACCACCTTCTCGCCCTCGGCGAGGAAGAGCCCGTGCTCGACCTCGAGCTACTTGCGCAGCTCGACGTCGCGCAGGTCGCGGTAGTCCCCCAGCCGGGGATCGCCGGGGTCGGAGATCTCGACGAGGTCAGCCACGTCCGTAGTGTGCCGGACGCGCCACCGCGACCACCTCGCCGATGACGATGATGGCCGGCGGACGCACCTCGTGGGCAGCGAGGTCCTCGGCCAGGGACGCCAGGGTGCTGAGCACGACGCGCTCGGTCGGCATGGTGCCGTCGACGATCACCGCGACCGGCGTCGTCGGCTCGGCGACCCCCTGCCACGAGGGCGTCGGCGATGGCGGGGGCGTTGTCCACGCCCATCAGGAGGACCACGGTGCCGCGCAGCCGGCCCAGCGCGTCCCAGGCGACCAGGGACTCGGGGTGGCCGGGCGCCAGGTGGCCGGAGACGACGGTGAACTCGTGGGCGACGCCGCGGTGGGTGACGGGGATGCCGACGCGGGCGGGGACGGCGATGGCGGAGGTCAGGCCTGGTACGACGGTCACCGGCACGTCGGCGGCTGCGCAGGCCAGCACCTCCTCGAAGCCGCGCCCGAAGACGAAGTTGTCGCCACCCTTGAAGCGCACCACCCGCTTGCCGGCGCGAGCGCGCTCGACGATGACCTCGTTGATGTAGTCCTGGGAGGCCGAGCGTCCACGCGGGAGCTTGGCCACGTCGATCAGCTCGACCTCGGGGCCGAGCTCGTCGAGGAGCTCGCGGGGCGCCAGCCGGTCGGCGACCACGACGTCGGCCGACGCGAGCGCGTGCCGGGCGGCGACGGTCACGAGCTCCGGCTCGCCGGGACCACCGCCGACGAGCACCACGCCGGGGGTGCGGTCGTGGGCGCCGTGCGCCGAGAGGTGGCCGTCGCGCAGGGCGGTGACGATGTCGTCGCGCAGGGCGGCCGACTTGCGGGGCTCCCGGTTGCCGAGCACGCCGACGGTGACGCTGCCGTGGTGGCCGACCGCCGGCGTCCACGCGGTGCCACCCAGGGCGTTGTCGCCGCGTACGCAGAAGGTGTGGCGCCGCTCGGCGGCCGCGACCACTCGCGCGTTGACGTCCGGGTCGTCGGTCGCGGCGACGACGTACCACGCCCCGTCGACGTCGGCTTCCTCGAAAGCGCGCAGCACGAGGGTGATCTCGCTGGCGAGACCCTCCAGCGCCGGCGTGACCTCCGGGCTGACCACGGTCACGTCGGCGTTCACGGCCAGGAAGGCGGGGACGCGACGTTGGGCCACGTGGCCGCCGCCGACCACGACCACCTTGCGACCCGCGAGCACCAGCCCGGCCAGGTAGGGAGGAGCGTGGGACGCGCCGCGATCGGTCATGCCCCATTGTCGCTGGCCACGGCTGCGCGGCGATGGCTAGGTTCGAGGGATGAGCATCGAGCGACCTCTGGCCCCCAACCCCTACGACTACCTCCCGCAGACCGCGTCCTTCACGGTGACCAGCACCGACGTCACCGACGGCGCTCCCCTCCAGGACGCCCAGGTCGCCGACCTCGGCAACACCTCGCCCCAGCTGAGCTGGGACGGTGCCCCCGAGGGAACCCAGTCCTACGTGGTCACCTGCTTCGACCCGGACGCGCCCACGCCCAGCGGGTTCTGGCACTGGTGCCTGGTGGACATCCCCGCCGACGTCACCTCGCTGGACACCGGCGCGGCCGCTCGCGACCTCCCCGGCCAGTCCTTCCACGTCCGCAACGACGGCGGCGAGGCCGGATTCATGGGTGCCGCCCCTCCCCAGGGCGACCACCCGCACCGCTACTTCTTCGTGGTCCACGCCGTGAAGGACGCCTCGCTCGGTGTCGACGAGCAGGCCTCCAACGCCGTCGTCTCCTTCAACCTCGCGTTCAAGACCCTGGGACGCGCCATCCTGCACGGCACCCACCAGCACTGAGCACGGCGGTCGCGCCCGCACTCGCACCCAGACTCAGGCCCGGCGGCCTGGACCCGATTGGTCCAGACCACCGGGCCTGAGTTTTGCGATTTCCGCCCGGGGGAAACGGTCAAGACGTTTTGATCTCCACCAGACGGTTCCTGCGGGCTACATGTGGTTTCTTGACCCGTGGACGGCTCCGACGAATAGCGGGCGTATCGCCCAGAAGACACCCCTTGGGGTTAGCCTCGTGCAAGTTTTACAAGGTTTCGTCAAGATTCGCCCCATCCCGGTCGCGGATCTGTATCCCTGGAGGTCCCCCACCGTGCGCGCTCATCTCGCAGCAGTGACGTCGTCACTGCTCATCGCCGCAGCCGTTCTCCTGGCCCTGCCCTCGACGGCGCAGGCCGCCACCTGGCCGGTGCCCACGCGTGACCAGGCCGCCCCCGACGCCACGTCCCAGACGCTCACGCTCGACGAGTTCGAGACCGCCCTGATGGTGACCATCAACGAGGCCCGCACCGCCAACGGCAGGCGACCGATCGCGCTCTTCGACTCCTGCACCGACCGGCTGGCGGAGCGATGGGGCCGGCACATCGCCAGCACCGGGATCTTTGCGCACCGTGACCAGGACCAGGTCATCCAGCGCTGCGACAAGTCCTGGGCCGGCGAGACCCTGGTCCGGGGCGTCCGGCTCACCCCGAGGTCCATGGTCGACCTCTGGATGGACTCGCCGCCGCACCGCGAGATCCTCCTCAGCCCGCGTGCCCGGCACGCCGGCGTCGCCGTCGTCCCCGATGGCCAGGGCCGCCTCGTCGGCGTCCTGAACCTGACCCGTCCCTGATCGGGGTGCGCACCCGTCTCCTGATGTGAGACGATCCCCGGCCGCCTCGTGGGTGGGCCGGGGATCGAGTGCATCGAAGGGACGGGCGGATGCTTCATGTCGCGGTCGCGACCCGGGCGTTCCGCCGCTACTCCACCTACCGGGCGGCCACGCTGGCCGGGATCTTCACCAACTCGGTCTTCGGCATCATCTACTCCTTCGCCTACCTCGCGCTGTGGGAGGCCAGTCCCGGAGCCGGGGGCTACGACGCGCAGGACGCGGTGACGTACGTCTGGCTCGGGCAGGCGCTGCTGATGACCATCGCCCTGTGGGGTGGCGGCACCACCGACGACCTCGCCGAGCGCATCCGCACAGGTGACATCGCCATCGACCTCTACCGACCGGTCGGCCTGGTGGGCTGGTACCTCGCCAGCGACCTCGGGCGCGCCGCCTACCACCTGCTCACCCGCGGCCTGGCGCCCACGCTGATCGGTCTGGTGGTCTTCGACATCTCGCTCCCCGCCTCGCCGCTCCACGCGGTCGCGTTCGCGGTCTCGCTGGTGCTGGCCGTCGTGGTCAGCTTCGCCATCCGGTTCCTCGTCGCGAGCACAGCCTTCTGGCTGCTCGACCAGTCGGGCGTGAAGGTGATGAGCGGCGCCTTCGCCATCTTCTTCAGCGGGATGATGCTGCCCCTCGTCCTCTTCCCGGGCTGGCTGGGCACCGTCGCGCAGGCGCTGCCGTGGGCGTCGTACGTCCAGGTGCCCGCCGACATCTGGCTCGGCAAGCACGCCGGGTCCGGCCTCCTGGTCGCCCTGGGCTTCCAGGTGTTCTGGGCCGCCGTGCTGCTCCTGGCCTGCCAGGGCGTGCTCGCCCTCGCGACGCGCAAGGTGGTGGTGCAGGGTGGGTGAGCTGTCCAACCTGCGCACCTACGGCCAGATCGCCCGGCTCTGGATCCGCGCCGCCTGGCAGTACCCCGCCTCGTTCGTCCTGCTCGCGGTGGGCAACGGCCTGATCACCGGACTGGACTTCGTCGGCCTCTGGATCATGTTCACCCACCTGAGCGACCTCGCCGGCTTCTCGCTCCAGGAGGTGGCCCTCCTCTACGGCAGCGCATCACTGGCGCTGGCGGTCGCGGACACGGCCATCGGCAGCGTGGAGCGCATCGGGACCTACATCCGCACCGGCCGCCTGGACCAGATGATGACCAAGCCCGTGCCGTTGCTCGTGCAGGTCTGCGCCGACCAGTTCACGCTCCGGAGGATGGGCCGGCTGACCCAGGCGGCCATCGTCTTCGGGTGGGCCTGCACCTACGTCGACTGGACCCCGCTCGCGTGTCCTGGTGGCCGTGTCGATGATCGCCAGCGGCGCCCTGATCTTCTTCGGCCTCTTCCTCGGCTTCTCCTGCATCCAGTTCTGGACCACCGACGCGACCGAGTTCGCCAACGCCTTCACCTACGGTGGAGCCACCGTCACGCAGTATCCCCTCAGCATCTTCCCGCGCGAGGTCATGGTCGGGCTGACCTTCGTCATCCCGGTGGCCTTCGTCAACTGGTACCCCTGTCTCTACCTCCTCGGCCGCACCGACCCCTTCGGCATGCCCGAGGGCTTCCAGTTCGCCTCACCCCTGGCCGGTGCCGTGACGGTCGCGGTCGCCCTGCTCGCGTGGCGCTTCGGCGTCCGCCACTACACCTCCACCGGGAGCTGACATGTCCTCCACCGCAGGGCCGCTGATCGACGTGCACGACCTCGAGCGCACCTTCGACGTACGACGTCGGGTGGAGGGCAGGCGTCGCCGCGCGCGTGAGCAGGTGGTGGCGGTCCACGACCTCACGTTCTCCGTCGACGCGGGCGAGATGGTCGGCTACATCGGCCCCAACGGCGCCGGCAAGTCGACGACCGTCAAGATGCTGACCGGCATCCTCGTGCCGACCGGTGGACAGGTGCGCGTGGACGGGCTCGACCCCAGCCGTGACCGGGTGGAGCTGGCGCGTCGGATCGGCGTCGTCTTCGGCCAACGCTCGACGCTGTGGTGGGACCTGCCGCTGCGCGACTCCTTCGAGCTGCTGCAGAAGATGTATCGCATCCCGCGCGACCGCTACCGCGAGAACCTCGAGCGCTTCGTCGACCTTCTCGACCTCGGTGCCCAGCTCGACACCCCGGTCCGCCAGCTCAGCCTGGGCCAGCGGATGCGGGGCGACATCACCGCCGCGCTGCTGCACGACCCGGAGGTGCTCTACCTCGACGAGCCCACCATCGGTCTCGACGTCGTCAGCAAGGGGCGCCTGCGCGAGTTCCTCCGCTCGCTCAACGCCGAGCGCAACACCACGCTGATGCTCACCACGCACGACCTCCAGGACATCGAGGCGCTGTGCGAGCGGGTCATCGTCATCGATCACGGCACGTCGGTCTACGACGGGACGCTCAGCGGGCTGCACCTCCAGGGCGGCTCCACCCGCACCCTGGTGGTGGACCTGGTCGACGAGGCGCCGGCGATGGTGGTCACCGGAGCGGAGGTCCGCCGGGTCGAGGGTCCGCGCCAGTGGCTGTCCTTCCCCGCCGAGGCGAGCGCCGCACCCATCGTGGCCGCGGTCGCCGCGTCGTACGACGTCGCCGACCTCTCCATCCAGGAGCCCGACATCGAAGACGTCATCCGCGAGCTCTACTCGCGCGGAGAGCGCTGGGCGGACAGGCCGCGGAACTCCTCCGACGCCCGCTCGGGCGAGGTCAGCGGCTGACGCTCGAGCAGCAGGATCGCGCGGTCGTCGGTGCCGCGCGGCACCTTCTTGAGGACCCGACGCGGGAGTCCGGTGAACCCACGGGCGTCGACCGCGTGCAGGGCCTGGTGCCGCAGCCACTCGATGCCGTCGTCGATGTCGCGGCTGCCGGCCTCGATCACGCCGTCGGTGTAGAACATCAGTGCCTCGCCCGGGCGCAGGCGGCCGTGACTGGGCGAGAACTCGACGTCGGAGATGACGCCGAGGGCCATCCCGCGGGCGTTGTCGACGGTCCAGCCACGGGTGCCGAGGTGCCAGTGCAGCGCCGGCGGGTGACCCGCGCTGGTGATCGTGTAGTCCCCCGTCACCAGGTCGACCTTGAGGTGGACCGCCGTCGCCAGCGACTCGTCGGACTCCTGGCGCAGCAGGAAGCCATTGGCCGCAGACATCAGCTCCCCCGGCGGCATCGCCCCGATCAGTCCGCCGAGTGCTCCGGCGAACTGCAGCGCCTGCGGGCCGACCGACACTCCCTTGCCGCACACGTCGACCAGGGCCATCTCGAGCCAGCGTCCGTCACGCAGGTCCGCCACGAGGAAGTCACCGGCATAGCTCGGTCCGTGGGCGGTGAGGACCGCCGACTGCGACCGCCAGCCGTTGGGCAGGGCAGGCACCACCCCTTGTCTCTGCAGCCGGTCGCGCAGCTGGGCGAGCACGGCCTCGCTCAGCGCCACCGGCAGTCCCGAGCGCTGGCGGCTGGACTGCGCCACCGCCAGCGCGGCGGCCAGAGCGAGGATGACCAGGCTCGACACGACGCGCGGCTGGTCGAAGCCCAGGCGCGTCGCCGCCCAGGTGGCAGCCGCCAGCACGACGACCGTGACCAGCAGCAGCGGCAGGAAACGCAGCAGCATCACGCCGAGCATGAGCAGGACGATCCAGAGCGCCATCGGCACCACGTCGCCGAACACCAGGATGACGGCCACCGCGAGGCCGATCAGGGTCACCAGGATGGTCGTGACGAAGACCTGGCTGCCGCGGGTGCCGGTGCGCCAGCCGTCGACCTGCTGCTGGACGTAGGAGTTGAGCCCTCGCCGAAGGGACGCGATGGCGTTCGACACAGCCGAAGGATAAGTCGGGGGTAGGTGCCGCCGAGGCCTATTGCGAATACTGACGGGCGGCCTCATGCCGCCACTCTCGCCAGGCCCACCCCGCAACATCCGCCCCGCGGCAACCCGTCTCTCGATATCGTCGGCACATGCCCTCCGAGCCGCAGTCCGACGTCCTCGGACCGGCGTACCGGGTCGAGACCATGTCCCTCCCGCCCGACGACGAAGGCGCGGTGGTCGCCACCCTCGTGACGCTCCCCGCCGGCCGGCCCACCAGCCGGGCAGTGCTGCACGTGCACGGCTTCGCCGACTACTTCTTCCACACCGAGTACGCCGAGTGGTGGGCCGAGCGCGGCTACACGTTCTACGCCGTCGACCTGCGCAAGTACGGGCGGTCGTTGCGCGACCACCAGACCCCCAACTACGTCGGCGACCTCCGCGAGTACTTCGCCGAGCTCGACCTCGCCTGGTGGCGCATCACCCAGCGGGACGCGCACACCGAGGTCATCACCTCAGGACACTCGACCGGCGGACTGACCCTCCCCCTGTGGGCCAACGAGCGACGCCCCGCCGAGATGACCGGGATGGTGCTCAACTCACCGTGGTTCGACATGCAGGGCTCGGCGTGGCTGCGCAGTCCCGCCACCCGGTTGGCGATCGAGCGACTGGGCACCAGGCGGCCGATGCAGGCGATCCCCCGACGGGTCAACAGCCTCTACGCCATGTCCATCCACAGCTCGCACGGCGGCGAGTGGGACTACGACCTGGCATGGAAGCCCATCGATTCCCGACCGGTGTACGCCGGCTGGCTGCGAGCGATCCGGCGCGGCCATGCCGAGCTGCACGCCGGCCTCGACATCACCTGCCCCGCGCTGGTGCTGTCGTCGACGCGCAGCGTGTCCCCCGCCGAGATGAACGACGACGTGCACGCCAACGACATCGTGCTCGACGTCCAGCAGATCCGCAGGTGGGCGTCCTCGCTCGGACGTCACGTCACCTCGGTCGCCGTCGACGATGCCCTGCACGACGTCGTCCTCTCCCGGCCGGAGGTGCGCCGCCGCGCGTACGACCACATCGACACCTGGCTGCGGGCGTGGGTGGAGGAGCCCCGTGGCGGCTCAGACGAGGAAGGCCACGAGAGCGGCCACGCCCACCACGGCGATCACCACGCGTAACAGCGTCGGCGGCAGCCGGCGGCCGACGGTCGCCCCGATCTGGCCCCCGATCACCGACCCGAGGGCGATCAGTCCGGCAACGGCCCAGTCGACGTCCGCCACCGCGATGAAGATGATCGCCGGCGACGCCGTTGACGAGCAGGGCGAGGACATTCTTCGTGGCGTTGTGCCGCTGCATCGAGTCGGCGACCCCGATCCCGAGGATCGCCATCAGCAGGACGCCCTGGGCGGCGCCGAAGTAGCCGCCGTAGACGCCGGCGACGGCCACGGCCGGCCAGACCCACCACACACCATGGTCGGGGATGCCACCGCGCCCGTCCGCCCGCTCGGCGACGGCACGCTGGATCCGCGGCCCGAGCGAGGACGAGCACCACTCCGAGCAGGATCAGCACCGGGACGATCGTGTCGAACGCGCTCGAGGGCAGCCAGAGCAGCAGGACGGCGCCGATGATGCCGCCGAGCAGGGCGGCGGACCCGAGTCGTAGCAGGCGGCTGCGCTGGCCGACCAGCTCACGGCGATAGCCGATCGCACCCGACACCGACCCGGGGACCAGGCCGACGGTGTTGCTGACGTTGGCGGTCACCGGCGGAACGCCGAACGCCAGCAGGGTCGGGAACGTGATCAACGTTCCCGACCCCACCACGGTGTTGATGGTGCCGGCCGCCACCCCGGCCAGGGCGACGAGCACGGCTTCGACCGGACTCACGCCGAGGGGGACTCCCCTGGTGCGGGAGGCTCGACCGGAGGTGCGGCCTGCGAGGTCGGGCGCGCGGCCGACTCGGCCGCGGCGATGGCCTCCTCGACGGCCTTGCTGGTGGCGCTGAGCTCGGCATCGCCCGAGCTTCGCGGCAGCTGGGGCTCGGAGGGGCCCATGTCGACCCGCGTGCGCGGGGTGGACTCACGGGGGATGCCGGCGATCTCGTGGATCGAGGAGCCCAGTCCCTCCATGGCCTTGGTGATCTCCGAGGGGATCACCCACACCTTGTTGGCGCTGCCCTCGGCGATCTTGGGCATCATCTGGAGGTACTGGTAGGCCAGCAGCGACTGGTCGGGCTGGCCGTCGTGGATCGCCTGGAAGACGGTCTGGATGGCCTGTCCCTCACCCTGGGCGCGCAGGATGGAGGCCTCGCGGTCGGCCTGGGCCCGCAGGATCTGCGACTCGCGGTCACCCTCGGCGTTGAGGATCTGCGACTGCTTCGAACCCTCGGCGGTGAGGATCGCGGCCTGGCGCTGGCCCTCGGCGGTGAGGATGACGGCGCGCTTCTCACGGTCGGCGCGCATCTGCTTCTCCATCGAGTCCTTGATGGAGGGCGGCGGGTCGATGCCCTTGAGCTCGACACGGTTGACGCGGATGCCCCACTTGCCGGTGGCCTCGTCGAGGACGCCGCGCAGGCCGGAGTTGATGGAGTCGCGGCTGGTCAGCGTCTCCTCGAGGTCCATGCCGCCGACGATGTTGCGCAGGGTGGTCATCGTGAGCTGCTCGATCGCCTGGATGTAGTTGGCGATCTCGTAGGTCGCGGCCACCGGGTCGGTCACCTGGAAGTAGATGACGGTGTCGATGGAGACGACGAGGTTGTCCTCGGTGATCACCGGCTGCGGCGGGAACGACACGACCTGCTCGCGCAGGTCGATGAGGTAGCGCAGGCGGTCGATGAAGGGGATGACGATGTTGAGGCCTGCGGGCAGGGTGCCCTTGTACTTGCCGAAACGCTCGACGATGCCGGCGCGGGCCTGCGGCACGATGCGTACGGTCTTGGCGAGCAGGACGATGACGAACAGGACCAGCAGCGCCAGCAAGATCAGGGCGATCTCCATGGACGTCTCCTTCGTGGGTCGGACGTGTGGATCAGGACTCGAGCCGGGCGACCGGGTGGACGACGGCGGTGGCCCCGCGGATCTCCAGCACCTCGACGAACTCTCCCGCTGCGATGCTGGTGGTCTCGTCGTAGGGGGCAGCGGTCCACAGCTCACCTGCAAGCTTGATGGTGCCAGTGGCCAGACCCGAGATCTCGTGGGTCACGATGCCCTGCTTGCCGACCAGCTTGCCGTGTCCCATCGCGAGCTCGGGTCCCGCGTGAAGTCGCTTGACCATCGAGGGCCGCACCAGCGCCAGTGCTGCCACCGAGGTGGCCGCAGCGGCGAGGATCTGTACGGCGACGGGAAGATCCAGTAGAGCGGCGACCATGCCGACGAGGGCACCGGCCGCGAGCATGATGAGGACCAGGTCGAGGCTGACCATCTCGGCGAGGCCCAGCAGGATCGCCAGGCCGAGCCAGGTCTCCCACGCGTGATCTCTCAGCCACTCCATGGCTCGACCCTATCCGGTCGCTGGTCGTCGGCGGGCCGCAAAACGGCCGTCCTCCCGCGTCAGCACGAGCGGCATGGCGAAGGTCTCCGACAGGGTCGACTCGGTGACGACGTCGTCGACCGGGCCGGCGTCGACCACGCGCCCCTCGCGCAGCAGGAGCGCGTGGGTGAAGCCCGGCGGGATCTCCTCCACGTGGTGGGAGACCAGGACGGTCGCCGGCGAGTCGGGGTCGAGGGCGAGCTCGGACAGGGTCGCGACGAGGTCCTCGCGACCGCCGAGGTCCAGCCCGGCCGCCGGCTCGTCGAGCAGCAGGAGCTCGGGGTCGGTCATCAGGGCACGCGCGATCTGGACGCGCTTGCGCTCGCCCTCGCTGAGGGTGCCGAAGGTGCGCTCGGCCAGCGGGGCGGCGCCGACCTCGGCCAGCAGCTGGGTGGCGCGGTCGTGGTCGAGCTCGGCGTAGTGCTCGCGCCAGCGGCCGACGACGCCGTAGGACGCGGAGACGACGACGTCCCGGACCAGCTCGGACCTCGGGATCCTGTCGGCCAGCGCTGCGCTGGTCAGACCGATGCGGGGCCGCAGGTCGAACACGTCCGTCGTGCCGAGCACCTCGTCGAGGATGCCGGCCACTCCTGACGTCGGGTGCAGCTGGGCGCCGGCCACCTGGAGGAGGGTCGTCTTGCCGGCACCGTTGGGCCCGAGCACGACCCAGCGCTCGTCCTCCTCGACCTCCCAGGAGACGTCGTCGAGCAGCACGGACCGACCACGGCGCACCGTGACCCCGGCGAACTCGATCACGGCGGACATGTCGCCAACCCTAGTAGCCTCCCCGGCGATGTCGACGCATGTCGGGCCGACCCCGCCCCACTACTCCCTCCCCCACTCCGCCGTGATGGCGTGGTGGCTGACGGCGTGGCTGCGCGGGCACGAGCAGACCGACACGGTGCTGGACGTCCTCGGTGACGGGGCGCACCTCCTCGCCGGAGGATCGCTCGTCGACCTGCTCGGCGACGTCCGTCGGTCGCAGGCGTCGTACGCCGGGCTGGCGCTGCCGGTCGAGGGCGACCTGCTCGGGCTCGGCGGTCCCGTCACCTTCAACGCAGCGGCGCTCGAGGCCGGGCAGGCGGTCGTCGTCGGCGAGCTGGGACTGGTGCCGGAGGAGGTCGGCGAGACCGTGCAGTGGCACGTCCACCCGGCCGCTCGGCGCCAGCTCCCCGACGTGGGCGAGGCGGACCGGGCGCTGCGCGGCGACCCTGGTGGCGACGGCCGACGACCTGGCCGACCTCGAGGTGGCGCGCTGGCGGCCCGAGGCCGCCGATGCCCTGATGAACCTGCACCATCGACCCACGCTCGACGCGCCGCTGGGCACGCCCGCCGCGTGCGTCGACCTCGCCGCCCGGGGCATGCAGGCCTGGTCCATCGCGGACCTGGCCCTGGAGGACGACGGCGGCGCACTGACGTCGTACGACGCGGGGCAGCGCCGTGACCTCCTCCAGCCCCTCGAACGTGCCGCCCGGCGGGCCGTGGTCGCCGCCTGCTCACCCGAGGTGTGGCCCGATCCGCGGACCTCGCGCTCGCCCGACACCCCCGACAGCTAGCCTCGACACACCATGGAGGATGCGCCGAAGACCCTGCTTGTCACGCTGACCGGCAAGGACCGGCCCGGCGTCACGTCGGCTGTCTTCGCAGCCCTTGCGGCCGCGGGCGTCTCGGTCCTCGACATCGAGCAGATCGTGCTGCGGCGCCGACTGGTGCTCGGCATCCTCGTCACCGCTCCCCGCGACTGGAAGAAGCTGCGCGACGTCATCGAGCGCACCGGCGCAGACCTGGGCATGACCGTCGAGGTCGACCGGGGCGCCGGGGACAACAGGTCGCGACAGGGCGATCGCTCCCACATCACCCTGATCGGCAGTCCGCTGAAGGCCTCGGCCATGTCGGCCATCGCGGGGCGCATCGCCGACTCCGGGGCCAACATCGACCGCATCGAGCGGATGGCCCGCTACCCGGTGACCGCCATCGAGATGTACGTGTCGGGTGCGCCGGCCGAGATGCTGCGACCGCTGCTCGCGGCCGAGGCGGTCAAGCAGGGCATCGACCTCGCCGTGCAGCGCGAGTCGCTGCACCGCCGCGGCGTCCGGCTGATCGTGATGGACGTCGACTCCACGCTCATCCAGGGCGAGGTGATCGAGATGATCGCGGCCCACGCCGGGTGCGAGGACGAGGTCGCGCGCGTCACCGAGGCCGCCATGCGCGGCGAGCTCGACTTCGAGGCGTCGCTGCGCCAGCGGGTCGCCCTGCTGAAGGGTGTGCCGGCGTCGGTCCTCGACGAGGTCTACGACTCGATCGTGCTCGCTCCCGGGGCGCGCACGATGGTGCGGACCCTGCGGCGGCTGGGCTATCGCTTCGCCATCGTCTCCGGCGGCTTCAGCCAGATCACCGACCGGCTGGCCGAGGAGCTCGGCATCCACTTCGCCCGGGCCAACGAGCTCGGGATCGCCGACGGGGTGCTGACCGGCGAGATCGTCGGGCCGGTCGTCGACCGCGCAGGCAAGGCCGCCGCGCTGCGCGAGTTCGCCGAGGAGGTCGGGATCCCGGTGGATGCGGTCATCGCGGTCGGTGACGGCGCCAACGACCTCGACATGCTCAACGCGGCCGGTCTCGGCATCGCCTACAACGCCAAGCCGCTGGTCCGCGATGCCGCGCACACCGCGGTCAACGTCCCCTACCTCGACACGATCCTCTACCTGCTCGGCATCTCGCGCGAGGAGATCGAGCAGGCCGACGCCGAGGTCGGCATCGTCACGCCCGCTCCTCCGCTCGAGCAGCCGCTCGACCGGCAGGCCTGAGGCCGACGGCGACACAGCCGTCGACCTCGTCGTCGGTCACGTGGCTGGTCACCAGACCGGCCGAGCGCATGGCACCGAGGGTGAGCGCGAGCTGGTCTCGACCCGTCTCGATGAGCAGGACTCCGCCGGGCGCCAGCCAGCCCGGTGCCTCCCCGGCCAGGCGCCGGTGCAGGTCGACGCCGTCGACACCGCCGTCGAGGGCCACGTGCGGCTCGTGATCGCGTGCCTCCGCGGGCATGGACGCGATCCGGGCGCTGGGGACGTAGGGAGCGTTCGCGACGAGCACGTCGATGCGTCCGGTCAGCTCGCCGGAAGGGCGTCGAAGAGGTCACCGTGGTGCAGCCGGGCCCCCGGGGCGTTGAGCGCAGCACAGGCCAGGGCGGGCTCGCTGACGTCGGCGGCGTGGATCTCTGCCCCCATCCCCTCCAGCACCGCCGCCACCGGGGCGACGCCGCAGCACATCTCGACCACGACGTGGTGCGACGCGGCGCGCGCGAGCGTCGTACGGGCCAGCAGCTCCGTGCGGCGACGCGGCACGAACACGCCCGGTGCCACCACGAGGCGCCGGTCGAGGAACGCGACCCAGCCCAGCACCGTCTCCAGGGGCTCGCCGGCGACGCGGCGTGCGACGAGTGCGTCGAGCTCGGCCTCGGTGCGGGCCTCGTCGAGCGAGGAGTGCGGCCTCGTCCTCGGCCCACACGCTCCCGGCGGCCCGCAGCGCGGCCGCGACCCGGGAGCGATCGCTCACGAGCCGCCGACGTGGAAGAGCCGCACGGTCCCCGATCCGGCGGCGAGCTCGGACCAGCCTGCGCCGACGTCGAAGACCGCCACCGCCGATGTCGGAAAGCCGCGGCTGACCAGGCTGGTGGTGGCGTCGTCGTCGCCCTCGCCGTCGTCGATGAGCTCGGCGAGGTAGGCCATCGTCGGGTTGTGCCCGACCACCACGAGGGTCCGCACCGAGGCGGGGGTCTCGCGGATCAGGTCGAACGCGGAGTCCGGGCCGGCGGCGTAGAGGGCGGCGGAGAAGTCGGGCTCGACGTCCCACTCGGCACCGGCGGCGAGCCCGGCCCAGGTCTCCCGCGCGCGCAGCGCGTCGGAGACCAGAGCCGCATCGGCGACGATCTCCTGCCGCTGGAGCCACCTGCCCACGTCGGCAGCGTCGCCGTGCCCGCGCTCGGCGAGCGCCCGCTCGTGGTCGGACGGGGCACTCGGTTCGGCCTTCGCATGGCGCACCACCACCAGGCGCCTCGTCTCGCCGCTTGTCGACTGCTGCATCACTCCACCCTTTCAGCCGCTAGCCTGCCTGTCATGCCCAAGGGACCACTCATGATCATCGGTGGCGCCGAGGACAAGATGCGCAAGCCGACCATCCTCAAGCACTTCGTCGCCCTCAGCGGCGGTGCGGACGCCCGGATCGCCGTCATCCCGACGGCCTCGTCCCTCGGCCGGGAGGTCGTGGAGGTCTACGAGGCCCTGTTCACGAAGTACGGCGCCGCCCGCGTCGACGCCGTACGTCCCGAGACGCGCGAGCAGGCCCACGACCCCGCACTGGTCAAGGCCCTCGACGACGCAACCGGCATCTTCATGACCGGCGGCAACCAGCTCAAGCTCTCGGGTGCGATCTGCGGCACCCCCGTCGGCGACGCGATCCTGCGTGCCCACCACCGCGGCGCGGTGGTCGCCGGCACCTCCGCGGGAGCGAGCATCCAGTCGTCGCACATGGTGGCCTTCGGCGTCGGTGGCTCGACCCCCAAGCAGCGGATGACCCAGGTCGCCGCCGGACTCGGCCTGGTGCCCACGACCGTCATCGACCAGCACTTCGACCAGCGCAACCGTTACGGCCGCTTGTTGATGATCGTGGCGCAGAGCCCGCAGCTGCTGGGCATCGGCGTCGACGAGGACACCTGCGGGCTGGTCGAGGACGTCGACGGTGAGGCCGTGATGAGCGTGCTCGGTCGCGGAGCCGTCACCCTCTTCGACGGCTCGCGGATGGTCACCAACGCCCATGAGGCCAAGCGTTCCGCGCCGATGCTGGCGAGCGGCGTGGTGTTCCACGTCCTCCCCGCGGGCTCGGCGTTCAACCTCGACACCCGCCAGCTGATCCCGCCGGCCCCGGCCATCGACCCGGAGGAGGCCGACGAGCTGGCCGAGGCCGGACGCGACCTGCGCCAGCTGGCCCGCGACATCGCCGCGGCGGACGCCACCCCCGCGGCGATCCGTCGACGACTGGCCCGGAAGAGGAAGTCCCGGGTCCGCCCGCCCAGCACCCCCGCCACCGAAACCGCCCAGGGAGACCACCCGTGACCGAACGCCCCCGGCCTGACCTGGAGATCGTCGAGACGCGGGTCTACCGCGGCGCGAACGTGTGGTCCTACGACAAGTCGATCCACCTGGTCGTCGACCTCGGCTCGCTCGAGCAGTTCCCGACCAACACGCTGCCCGGGTTCTCCGAGGCACTCGTCGCGATGCTGCCCGGACTCCGGGAGCACACCTGCTCGCGCGGGCGCCGCGGTGGCTTCCTCGAGCGCCTCAACGAGGGCACCTGGCTGGGCCACGTGGCCGAGCACGCCGCCCTCGCCCTCCAGCAGACCGTCGGCCACGACATCCGGCGCGGCAAGACCCGCGCGGTCAAGGGCCAGCCCGGGCACTACAACATCATCTACGGCTACATCGACGAGAACGTCGGCCTCACCGCGGGCCAGCTCGCCGTACGCCTCGTCAACCACCTCGTCGAGGGCGACCCCGACTTCGACTGGGAGGCCGAGCGCGACGACTTCATCCGTCGGGCCGAGCGCACCGCCTTCGGCCCCTCCACCCAGGCGATCGTCGACGAGGCCGTCTCCCGCGACATCCCGTGGATCCGCCTCAACCAGCACTCGCTCGTCCAGCTCGGCCAGGGAGTCCACGCCAAGCGGATCCGCGCCACGATGACGTCCGAGACCTCCTCGATCGCCGTCGACATCGCCTCCGACAAGGACCTCACGACCAAGCTGCTCGGCGCGGCCGGCCTCCCGGTCCCCAAGCAGGACTCGGTCCGCACCGTCGAGCAGGCCGTCTCGGCCGCCAACCGGATCGGCTACCCCTGCGTGCTCAAGCCGCTCGACGGCAACCACGGCCGCGGGGTGTGCCTGGACCTGCAGGACGAGGACGACGTACGCAACGCCTTCCCGATCGCCTACGACCAGTCCCGGCGCGGCAACGTCATCGTCGAGTCGATGGTCACCGGCAAGGACTACCGCTGCCTGATCATCGACGGCCGGATGGTCGCGATCGCTGAGCGCGTGCCCGCCTCGGTGACCGGCGACGGCAGCGCGACCGTCCAGGAGCTGGTCGACCTCACCAACGCCGACCCGCGTCGAGGCGTGGGGCACGAGAAGGTGCTGACCCGCATCAAGGTCGACGAGGGGGCCCTCGAGGTCCTCACCGACCAGGGCCACACCCTGGACTCGGTGCCCGCCGAGGGCGAGATGGTCAAGCTCGCGCTCACCGGCAACATGTCGACCGGCGGCATCTCGATCGACCGCACCTTCGAGGCGCACCCGGAGAACGTCGAGATCGCCGAGGAGGCCGCCCGGATGGTCGGCCTCGACATCGCCGGCATCGACTTCATCTGCCCCGACATCACCGAGCCGGTGCGCGAGACCGGCGGCGCGATCTGCGAGGTCAACGCGGCACCCGGCTTCCGGATGCACACGCACCCGACCATCGGCGAGCCGCAGTTCATCGCGAAGCCCGTCGTGGACATGCTCTTCCCGCCCGGGCGCGACCTCGCGCATCCCGATCGTGGCGGTGACCGGCACCAACGGCAAGACGACGACCAGCCGGATGATCGCCCACATCTTCAAGGGCCTGGGCCGCAAGGTCGGCATGACGTCGACCGACGGCGTCGTCATCGACGAGCGCCTGGTCATCCGCGCCGATGCCTCCGGCCCGCGCTCGGCACGGATGGTGCTGCAGAACCCCCGCGTCGACTTCGCCGTCTTCGAGGTGGCCCGCGGCGGCATCCTGCGCGAGGGACTCGGCTACGAGCGCAACGACGTGGCCGTCGTCCTCAACGTGCAGCCCGACCACCTCGGCCTCCGCGGCATCGACACGGTGGAGCAGCTGGCCGACGTCAAGGCCGTCATCGTCGAGGCGGTGCCGCGCGACGGTCATGCCGTGCTCAACGCCGACGACCCGCTGGTGCGCGAGATGCGGCGCAAGTGCTCGGGCCAGGTCGTCTGGTTCTCCATGGAGGAGCCGGGCAGCGAGGTGCGCGACATGATCGACGCCCACTGCCGCCGCGGTGGCAAGGCGATCGTCCTCAACCCCACCGAGCGCGGCGAGATGATGGTCGTCCAGCACGGCCGTCGCGAGATGCAGCTGGCATGGACCCACCTCCTCCCGGCGACGTTCAACGGCCGGGCGCGGATGAACGTGCAGAACTCGCTGGCGGCCGCCGCAGCGGCCTTCGCGGCCGGTGCTCCCCTGCACGACATCCGCCAGGGCCTGCGCACCTTCTCGACCAGCTACTACCTCTCGCCCGGTCGCCTCAACGAGGTCGACGTCAACGGCGTGAACGTGATCGTGGACTACTGCCACAACGCGCCCGGCATGAAGATGCTCGGCGACTTCGTGGACCGCGTCGGCGACTCGCTGGAGTCCTCCCACGACCTCGCCCGGCCCTCCCGGATCGGCATCATCGCGACCGCGGGCGACCGCCGCGACCAGGACATGCGCGAGCTCGGCCAGATCGCCGCCCAGCACTTCGACGTGTGCATCATCCGCGAGGACGTGGCACTGCGCGGTCGCAAGCGCGGCGACACCGCCGAGCTGGTCCTCGAGGGCGTCCGCGAGGCGATGGCACAGGGAGCACGCTGCAAGCAGGCCGAGATGAGCCTCGACGAGATCGAGGCGGTGCGCCACGCGATGAACCGCGCCAACCCGGGTGACCTGGTCGTCGTCTGCGTCGACAAGCACGCCGAGGTGATGGCCGAGCTCGAGCACTGGTCGGACGTCGCCCAGGCCGGCTCGGGCGCCAACCCCGACGCCCCCTCCGCCGACCCCGACTACACGCCGCCTGCGGACGCCTGAGGCCGGCAGCGTCGACTGCGTCACGCCGAGGCGGCGCGGACCTTCTGCGACAACGTCTCGGGGGTGTCGGCGGTGCCGCCGTGGTCGGCGATCCAGTCGTAGGCCTCCTGCCGCTCCGCGTGGCACATCAGGCCGACGACGTCACCGGGATCGGCACGCTCGACGAGGGCGGCCAGGCACTCCACCTCGGTCGTGAACGTGTCGATGTCGGTGACGCCCACCCGCTCGGCGCCGGCCCGCAGCAGGCCGTCGATCTCTGCGATGGTGCGACCGCGGAGGTAGTGCTCCTTGTGCGCGATCGCGACGACGTCGCTTCCCTTGGCCCCGATCTCCCCGAGCGCGTCGATGAGCTCGTCGGTGCGGTCGCCGACCGCACCGAGGCCGAGCATCAGGCGCGCGCCGGGGCGTCGTACGCCGCCCATGATCTCGAGCAGCGCCTCGAGCCCGGCCTCGTTGTGGGCGAGGTCCATGACCACCGAGACGTCCCCGGGGAGGGAGAAGAAGTTCATCCGCCCCGGGTTGTGCTCGGCGTCCGGGCGGAACGACGTCAGCCCGGACACGACGGCCTCGCGGGGCAGGCCGATCGCCAGCGCAGCCGACGCGGCGGCGAGCGCGTTCTCGATGTTGAAGCGCGACAGCCCGGCCAGCGTCATCGGCACGTCGACCAGCTCCATGAGCGGATCCGGGTCGGCGCCGGGCGAGAGCAACGTGATCCAGCCGTCGATCACCGTGGTGGCGCGACCTCCGGAGCTGAGCACCTCGCGCACCGCGGGCGAGTCGGGGTCGCGGCTGAAGATCCACGGCTGCGCGGTGATGATGCCGCGCATCCCCAGCACGCGCGGGTCGTCGCCGTTGAGCACCGCCCACCCGGACCTGCGGGTGATCCGCGGGACGACCGACTTCACCTCGGCGAGCTGGTCGACGGTGTCGATGCCCTGCATTCCGAGGTGGTCGGCGGTGACGTTGGTGACGACCGAGACGTCGTTGCGCGTGATGCCGATGCCCTTGAGGAGGATGCCGCCGCGGGCGGTCTCGGTGACCGCGAGCTGGACGCCCGGGAGCCCGAGCGCGCGTGCAGCGCCGGAGGGGCCGGAGTAGTCGCCGGCCTCGACCAGGACGCCGTCGCGGTAGACGCCGTCGGTGTTGGACCAGCCCACCACCAGCCCGCTGGTGCGCGCGATGTGGGCGATCATCCGGCTCGTCGTGGTCTTGCCGTTGGTGCCCGTCACGGCGACGACCGGGATCTTCGGGGTGATCGTGGTCGGCCGCTCCCCCGTCGCGGCGGCACGCACCTCCTCCGCGGCGGCGCTGACGGCTGCCTCGAGGTCGGGCGTGGGCAGGGCGTCGAGGGCGTGGGCGACCGCCTCGCCCAGCGCGCGGGCGCGGGCCCGGTTGCGCCACGGGAAGGCGACGACGAGCACGTGCGGGTCGGAGGTCGGCCGGACCCGGACGGCCAGCCTGGACGTGCCCGCCTCGGTGGCGATCGCGCGCACCAGACGCTCGACGGCACGCAGGGCGAAGCGCTGCCGGAAGCCCGAGTCGGCGGCGCCGGGCCGGGTCGTACGCAGCCCGATGCGGCGCGCGAAGCGCAGCACGGTCTCGTCACCGGCCTCCACGATCGAGCTCACGTCGAGGGTGAGCTTCACGGCCGCCCGCGGGAAGTAGAGGTTGGGGCCTTCGAGGATGCGCAGCTCGACGAGTGAGGTCACGCGAGGAAACTACCGAAGGTCCGCCGTCGGTGCTGCAGGCCGCCTACAGGCCCATCGCGTGGAAGCCGCCGTCGACGTGGACGATCTCGCCGGTGGTGGCCGGGAAGAAGTCGCTCAGCAGGGCGCAGACGGCCTGCGCGGTCGGTGTGTGGTCGGTCTCGTCCCAGCCCAGCGGAGCACGGTCCTTCCACGCCGACTCGAGGTCCTCGAAGCCGGGGATCGCCTTGGCGGCCAGTGTCTTGAGCGGTCCGGCCGACACCAGGTTGCACCGGATCCCCTCGGGGCCGAGGTCGCGGGCGACGTAGCGGGAGGTGTTCTCCAGGGCCGCCTTGGCGACGCCCATCCAGTCGTACGCCGGCCACGCCGTCGTGGCGTCGAAGGTCAGCCCGACGATCGAGCCGCCGCGCGACATCAGCGGCCGGGTCGCGACGGCGAGCGACTTGAGGGAGTAGGCGGAGACCTGCACGGCCTGCGCGACGTCCTCCCAGGGGCCGTCCAGGAACTTGCCGCCGAGCAGCGTCTCGGGGTTGCCGTAGGCGATCGAGTGGACGACGCCGTCGAGTCCGTCGACGTGCTCACGGACCTGGTCGGCGAGACCGGCGAGGTGGTCCTCGTCGGTGACGTCGAGCTCCAGCACCGGCGGCTCGCTGGGGAGTCGCTTGGCGATGCGCCGGGTGATGCCGAGGGCGCGGCCGAAGTTGGAGATGAGCACGGTGGCGCCCTGCTCCTGTGCCACCTTGGCCGTCGCGAAGCCGATGGACGAGTCCATCGTCACACCCGCGACGAGGATGCGCTTGCCGTCGAGGATTCCCATGTCTGTGTCCTTGTCGTCGTCGTCGTCGTGAGTGGTCGTGGAGGAGCGGGTCGCTCAGTGGCCCATGCCGAGGCCGCCGTCGACCGGGATGACCGCCCCGGTGACGTAGGCGGCACCGTCGGAGGCCAGCCAGGTGACGGCCGAGGCGATCTCGGCGGGAGAGGCATAGCGACCGAGCGGCACCTGGGTCTTGATGGCGGCCTTCTGGTCGTCGGTGAGGACGTCGGTCATGTCGGTCTCGACGAAGCCGGGGGCCACCAGGTTGGTCGTGATCGATCGGCTGCCGAGCTCGCGGGCGAGCGACCGGGCCAGTCCGACGAGGCCGGACTTGGAGGCCGCGTAGTTGACCTGGCCGGCCGAGCCGAGGAGCCCGACGACCGAGGAGATGAAGATGATCCGGCCACGCTTGAGGCGCAGCATGCCCTTCGCCGCGCGCTTGGCGAGGCGGAAGGATCCGGTGAGGTTGGTGTCGATGACCGAGGACCAGTCGTCCTCGCTCATTCGCAGGATCAGGGTGTCGTGGGTGATGCCGGCGTTGGCCACCAGCACCTCGACCGGGCCGTGGGCCTCCTCGACCTGCGCGAAGGCGGCGTCCACCGCGGCGGGGTCGGTGATGTCGCAGCGCACGTCGAGCGCCCCGTCGGGGGCTCCCCCGTTGCGGGTGGTGACGGCGACCTTGTCGCCCATCTCGAGGAAGGCCTCGGCGATGGCGCGGCCGATGCCGCGGTTGCCGCCGGTGACCAGGACTGATCGAGGAGTGTGGCTCACGACGTCGACGCTAGTGATTACCGCGCGGTAGACCGAAACTTCACTCGTCCTCGAGACGGAAACCCACCTTCATACCGACCTGGAAGTGCTCCACGGCACCGTCCTTGGCGTGGCCGCGGATCTGGGTGACCTCGAACCAGTCGATGTGGCGCAGCGTCTTCCCGGCGCGCTCGATGCCGTTGCGGACGGCCTGGTCGATCCCGTCGGGCGACGTCCCGACGATCTCGGTGACGCGGTAGGTGCGGTCGGACATGGTGCCTCCTGGATGGGCGGACAGACGGCTTCGCTCGGACCCTGTCGGGCCCGTGGGTGTTCGAGCCTAGCGACGTAGACTTTCGACATGCCCGAGCCGGACGCCGTACGCATCACCACGGCACAGATGAGCAGCACCGAGGACATGGCGGCGCGCCAGCGGCGCTACCTGATCTCGATGTCGCTGCGCACGGTGTGCTTCATCGCCGCGGTGGCGGTCGGTCCGGGGTGGCTGAGATGGGTGCTGGTGGCCGGCGCGGTCTTCCTCCCGCTCTTCGCCGTGGTCATGGCCAACGCCGGAAACCAGAAGGACGACGGATTCACTCTTCCGGACCCGCCAGGCGCCCACGAACTAGGGGCGCCCGGCCGCGACAGCTGAGGAAACTTGAGGAAATCTGGCCCGTGGCGGAGTTTGGATTCGCGCTGGAGTCGTGAAACACTCACGTTCGCGAGCACAGCATCCCCCGTCTGTACTCGCACTGAGGTGCCGGACAGCTTCCCCCCGTGGTTGTCCGGCACCTCACTCGATTTCGGGAGCTGACACACATGGACATGGCCATCTGCTCGGCCAAGGGCTGCCAGCACGACGCCCGGTGGGAGCTGTTGTGGAACAACCCGAAGATCCACACGCCCGAGCGACGCAAGACGTGGCTTGCGTGCGACGAGCACCGCACGTCGCTGTCGGACTTCCTGGGAGCTCGAGGGTTCCTCAAGGACGTCGTGCCGCACTCCGGATAGCGACGCTCGGCGTCAGCCCCGTTCAGCCGCCGATGGCGGACATCGGACGGTCAGGCTGCAGGAACGACTCGTCGTCGATCCCGTGGCCGGGGCGCTTGCCGAGCATCGCGATGACCCAGCGCTCGGCGATCTCCTCGTCGGAGGCGCCCGTGCGCAAGGACGTACGGAGGTCGGACTCCTCGCGCGCGAAGAGGCAGTTGCGGACCTGACCGTCGGCCGTGAGGCGGACCCGGTCGCAGTCGCCGCAGAAGGGACGGGTGACCGAGGCGATGATGCCCACGGTCGCGGGGCCGCCGTCGACGTCGAAGAGCTCGGCGGGGTCGCTGCCGCGCGCCTCGCCGTGCGGGGTCAGCACGAACTCCTGCGACAGCGCGGCGTAGATCTCGTCGGCGGTGACCATCTCCGTGCGGCTCCAGCCGTGCTGGGCGTCGAGCGGCATCTGCTCGATGAAGCGCAGGTCGTAGCGGTGCTCGATGGCCCAGCCCAACAGCTCGGCGGCCTGGTCGTCGTTGGTGCCGCGGAGCAGCACGGCGTTGAGCTTGAGCGGGCCGAGGCCGGCCGCGCGGGCTGCCTCGAGGCCGGCGACGACGTCGGCCAACCGGTCGCGGCGGGTGATCGCGGCGAAGGTCTCGGGCCGGATCGAGTCGATGCTGGCGTTGATGCGGTCGAGCCCGGCGTCGGCGAGCGCCTGGGCGGTGCGGGTGAGGCCGAGCGCGTTGGTCGTCAGTGAGGTCTCGACTCCCAGCGCGTGCGTGCGGCCGACGATGTCGACGAGGCCGCGGCGCAGCAGGGGCTCTCCCCCGGTGAAGCGCACCTCGGTCACGCCGAGGCGCTGGACGGCGATGGTGATGAGGCGGACGACCTCGTCGTCGGTCAGCGTCTCGTCGGTGGGCAACCAGTCGAGGCCCTCGGCCGGCATGCAGTAGTTGCAGCGCAGGTTGCACCGGTCGGTGAGCGAGACACGCAGGTCCGTGGCGACACGGCCGTATCGGTCTGCCAGAGGTGTCATCACCCCTCGAGTCTATAGAGGTGGGGGGCAGGCACTCAGGCCGTCCCGGATAACCTCGCCGCGTGCACAAGCTGCGGTTCCTCGCCTCACGCCGCTGGATCGCCTTCACGCTGGTCGTCGTCGCACTCGGCTGGGTGGCCTGGCGACTGGGCGAGTGGCAGTTCAACCGGCTCGAGGACCGCAAGGAACGCAACGCCATCATCGAGCGCAACGAGCGCGAGGGTGCCGGCGCCGTCGAGGACGTCATGGCCCCGGGTCGCCCGGTCTCGCTCGATGACGAGTGGCGGATCGTGGAGGCCACCGGCACCTATGCCGTCGACGACACCGTGATCGTGCGCTACCGCACCCGGGAGGGATCGCCCGGCGTGGACGTGGTGGTGCCGCTCGAGCTCGCCGACGGCACGAGCCTCCTCGTGGACCGCGGCTGGTTCGCCACCGACAACCGCGGTGCCACCACCGAGGACGTCCCCGAGCCGCCCGCCGGCGAGGTCACCGTCACCGGCTGGGTGCGCCGCGACGCGACCGGCGACAGCACGTCGGTCTCGGACAAGTCCACCCGGTCGGTCAGCAGCGCGCGCATCGGCGAGGCCCTCGACCGCGAGGTGCTGGGCGGCTTCATCGACCTCCGCTCGGAGTCCCCCGAGCCGGCCGAGGCGCTCGCACCGGTGGAGCTGCCCGAGATGAACAACGGGCCGCACTTCTTCTACGGCCTCCAGTGGTGGTTCTTCGGCGCGCTGGCGATCTTCGGTTTCATCTACCTCATCTACGACGAGTACCGCGGCGGACGCGGCCCGTGGGGCCGCGAGTCACAGCGTACGAAGCAGCCCGCCGTCGACCGGGAGCATGACGCCCGTCAGGAATGACGCGGCGGGCGAGAGCAGGAAGGCCGCAACGGCCCCGAACTCCTCCGGCTCGCCGTAGCGCCCCAGCGGGATCGTGGCCTCGGCCGCAGCCCGCGCGGCGTCGGCATCGCCGCTGAGGGCGTCGAGCTCGGCGACCCGGTCGGTCGCGATCCGCCCCGGGAGCAGACCGTTGACGCGTACGCCGCGGGGTCCGAGCTCGTCGGACAAGGTCTTGGCGACCATCGCGAGGCCCGGTCGCAGGCCGTTGGAGATGGCCATGTCGGCGAGCGGGGCACGCACGCTGGAGGAGAGCACCAGCCCGAGCGCGCCACCGGCCGGCAGGGCGGTCCCGATCTCGCGCGCCAGGCGTACGGCACCGAGGAAGACCGACTCGAAGGCCGAGGTCCACTGGTCGTCGCTCATCTGCGTCACCGGCCCCTTCGGCGGGCCGCCGACGCTGATCAGCGCGCCGTCGATGCGTCCCCAGGTCTCGTCGGCCGCGGCGAGCAGCCGTGCCGGGGTGCCGCGGTCGGAGTTGTCCGCCGCCACGGCGACCGCGGCCGAGCGACCGGCCCGGTCGTCGAGGTCGGCCACGGCGGCCGTGAGGGAGTCCTGCGAGCGACCGGAGACCACCACGCGTGCGCCCTCGGAGACGAGGGCCTCCGCACTGGCGCGGCCGAGCCCGCGGGCTCCTCCGGTGACGATGAAGACGCGATCGGTGAGGTCGAGGTCCATCACCCGACCCTAGCCGGGCCGGCCTCCCTGAACTGGGTGGCGTGGAGGCTCGCGTAGAGCCCACCCGCGGCGAGAAGGTCGGTGTGGGTGCCGGACTGGACGACCCGGCCGTCCTGGAGGACGAGGATCAGGTCGGCGTTGCGCACCGTGGACAGGCGGTGGGCGATGACCAGGGACGTACGACCGGCCAGCGCCGCGTCGAGCGCACGCTGGACGGCGACCTCCGACTCGCTGTCGAGGTGGGCGGTGGCCTCGTCGAGGACCACGATGGACGGAGCCTTGAGGAGCAGCCGGGCGATCGCCAGGCGCTGTCGCTCGCCGCCGCTGAGGCGGTAGCCCCGGTCCCCCACCACGGTGTCCAGCCCGTCGGGCAGCGCACGCACCAGGCCCGCGATCTGGGCTGCCTCGAGGGCGTCCCAGATCTCGGCCTCGCTGGCGGCCGGGCGGGCGTAGAGCAGGTTGGCGCGCATCGTGTCGTGGAACATGTGGGCGTCCTGGGTGACGTAGCCGACGACGTCCTCGAGCGACTGCAGCGTCACGTCGCGTACGTCGTGGCCGCCAACCCGCACGGCGCCGGCCTGGACGTCGTACAGCCGGGCGACGAGGTGGGTCACGGTCGTCTTGCCCGCCCCGGACGGGCCGACGAGAGCGACCATCTGGCCGGGCTCGGCGGTGAAGGTGACCTCGTGGAGCACCTGCCCGGAATCGCGTGACTCGACGCGCGCGATCGTCTCGAGCGAGGCCAGCGAGATCTCGTCGGCCCGCGGGTAGGAGAACGCCACGTGGTCGAACTCGAGGCGGGACGCCTCGGCGGGCAGGGCGACGGCGTCGGGCTGCTCCTGGATCAGCGACGGCAGGTCGAGGACCTCGAAGACGCGGTCGAAGCTCACCAGCGCGGTCATCACGTCGATGCGCACGTTGGAGAGACCCTGGAGTGGTCCGAGCAGCCGGGTGAGGAGCACGCCCAGCGCCACGATGGTGCCGACGGACAGGTCGCCGCGGATCGCCAGCACGCCGCCGATGCCGTAGACGAGCGCCAGCGCCAGCGACGGCACGAGCGTCATCGCCGCGAAGAAGATCCGGGTCAGCAGCGAGATCCGCACGCCCAGGTCGCGGACGACCGCGGCCTTCTGGGCGTAGACGGCGTCCTCCTGGTCGCGTCGACCGAACAGCTTGAGCAGCATCGCGCCACCCACGTTGAAGCGCTCGGTCATCGCGTTGCCGAGGTCGGCGTTGCCGTCCATCTGCTGGCGCGACAGGTCGGCCAGCCGGACACCGACGAGCTTCGAGGCGAGCAGCAGGATCGGGAAGAGGGCGAGGCAGAGCAGGGTGACCGGCCAGCTCAGGAACAGCATGGTCACCCCGACCACGACGGCCGAGATGATGTTGGAGACGGTGCCCTGCAACGTGGAGGTGAAGGCCCGCTGCGCGCCGATCACGTCGTTGTTGAGCCGGCTCACCAGGGCGCCGGTCTGGGTGCGGGTGAAGAAGGCGAGCGACTGCCGCTGCACGTGCGCGAAGACCTGGGTGCGCAGGTCGTAGATCAGGCCCTCACCGATCCGGCTGGACAACCAGCCGGTCACCAGCCCGAAGGCCGCGTCGAGGACGGCGACCAGGGCCACCAGGACGGACAGCCACACCACCAGCGAGACGTCGCCGGTGCTGACGCCTTCGTCGATGATCAGCTTGAGCAGGAGCGGCGGGGCGACGACGAGCGCGGCGTCCACGACGGTGACGGCGAGGAACCCCGCGATCAGTCGCCGGTGGGGACGCGCGAAGCCCAGCACGCGACGTACGGTCTGGCGCTCGATCTTGTTGTCGACGACGCTGCGATCACTGCGCAGGTGACGCCAGGGCGGCCCACCCGACCCGGGTCCCATGGACATGCGTGCTCCTTGTTCGGTTACTGCCCAGAACCCCGCAGCGGGCGATTGTTCCTCGCACCTGGCGCGTTGCTGCTTCCGGGCGAAAGTGGGTACGCCGGACAGTGGAGTCCGGCCGCCGGCAGGTCAGCCTCCGAGTGCGGCCGCGACGGCACGGAAGCGTCGTACCTGCGCCTCGCGCTCCAGGCGGCGCTGCTCGTCCAGGTCGCGGTCGCCCGCGCCCTGCAGCAGCGCCTTGGTCTCGGGGACGACCCCCGGCATCGGTGCGGTCAGTGCTGCGACGAGGTCGTCGACGGTGGCGTCGAGCTCGGCGGCAGGGACCGACGAGGTGGCCAGCCCGATGGCCACGGCCTCGTCGGCCCCGACCATCCGTGCGGTGGCGCAGATCTCCAGGGCACGGGCGTAGCCGACGTGCTCGACCAGCGGCTTGGTGCCGGTGAGGTCGGGCACCAGCCCGAGGGCCGACTCCTTCATCGAGAACTTCGCGTCGTCCGCCACGATCCGGAGGTCGCAGGACAGGGCGAGCTGGAAGCCGGCGCCGATGGCGTAGCCGCGCACCTTGGCGATCGAGACGAAGCGCGGGTCGCGCAACCAGGTGAAGCCCTGCTGGAACTGGTCGATCCGCGCTGAGGCGTCCTCGTCGCTCAGCGAGAGCAGCCCCACCACGCTCTGCTCACCGGGCGTGGCCGGATCGAGCATCGCGCGGTCGAGACCGGCGGAGAAGGTCTCCCCGGCGCCGGTGACGATGACCACGCGTACGTCGTCGGGCAGGGAGCGGCCGATCTCGGCCAGCGCCAGCCACATGGCGGGCGTCTGGGCGTTGCGGACGTCGGGACGGTCCAGGACGACCGTGGCCACCGGACCCTCCACGTCGAGGCGGAGGCCGACTGCGGCGAGCTCTTCGGGACTCATGACGCCACGGTACTACTCGTGAGTAACCTCAGGCGAGGGAGACCAGGTCGGCGTAGTCCTCGTTCCAGAGGTCCTCGTCGCCGTCGGGCAGCAGCAGCACGCGGTCGGGCTCCAGCGCGCGCACCGCGCCCTCGTCGTGCGTCACCAGGATGATGGCGCCCTCGTAGGTGCGGATCGCGGCCAGGACCTCCTCGCGGGAGGCGGGGTCGAGGTTGTTGGTGGGCTCGTCGAGGAGCAGCACGTTGGCCGAGGAGACCACGAGGCTGGCCAGCGCCAACCGGGTCTTCTCACCGCCGGACAGCACGGCTGCGCTCTTGTGGGCGTCGTCGCCGGAGAAGAGGAAGGACCCCAGGACGCTGCGGGCCTCGGAGTCGCTCAGCTGGGGAGCGGCCGACTGCATGTTCTCGAGCACCGTGCGGGACGTGTCGAGGGTCTCGTGCTCCTGGGCGTAGTAGCCGACCTTCAGCCCGTGACCCGGGATGACCTCGCCCGTGTCGGAGGCGTCGACACCCGCCAGGATGCGCAGCATCGTGGTCTTGCCGGCACCGTTGAAGCCCAGGATGACGACCCTGCTCCCCCGGTCGATGGCGAGGTCGACGTCGGTGAAGACCTCGAGCGAGCCGTAGGACTTGGACAGCTCGCGGGCCATGATCGGCGTCTTGCCGCACGGCGCGGGGGCGGGGAACTTGATGCGGGCGACCTTGTCGGCGGCACGCTCGCCCTCGAGCCCGGCCATCATCTTCTCGGCGCGCTTGAGCATCGACTGGGCGGCGCTGGCCTTGCTCGCCTTGGCGCGCATCCGGTTGGCCTGGTCGGTCAGGGTCTTCGCCTTGGTCTCGGCGCTGGCCCGCTCGCGCTTGCGTCGGCGCTCGTCGGACTCCCGCTGGGAGAGATAGTCCTTCCAGCCCATGTTGTAGGTGTCGATGACCGCTCGGTTGGCGTCGAGGTGGAAGACCTTGTTGACGGTCTGCTCCAGCAGGGCGTTGTCGTGGCTGATGACCACGAAGCCTCCGCTGTGGGCCTTGAGGTAGTCACGCAGCCAGACGATCGAGTCGACGTCGAGGTGGTTGGTCGGCTCGTCGAGGAGCAGGATCTCGGCGCCGGAGAAGAGGATGCGGGCGAGCTCGACGCGACGGCGCTGGCCGCCGGACAGGGTGCCGAGCCGCTGGTCGAGGATGCGCGACTCGATGCCGAGCGAGTCGGCCATCTGGGCTGCCTCGGACTCCGCGGCGTAGCCGCCGGCGGCGTGGAGCTCGGCGTCGGCACGGGCCCAGCGCTTCATCCCACGCTCGTGGACGGCCGGTGTGGGGTCGGCCATCTCGACCTCGGCCTCGCGCAGGCGTCGTACGACGTCGTCGAGGCCGCGCGCGGACAGGATGCGGTCGCGAACGATCACGTCGGGGTCGCCGGTGCGAGGGTCCTGCGGGAGGTAGCCCACGTCACCGGAGGTGATGACCGCGCCCGCGGCCGGCTGCGCCTGGCCGGCGAGGATGCGGGTGAGGGTCGTCTTGCCGGCTCCGTTGCGCCCCACGAGGCCCACCTTGTCGCCTGCGGCGATCCGGAAGGAGAGATCCTCCATGAGGAGCCGCGCGCCGGCTCGGACCTCGAGCTTCTGGGCGGTGATCATCAGGGTCAACATCCTACGAAGGGGTGAAGCCGACAGCCCCATCGGCGGCGCAGGCGCTACTGTGCGACCAGGCTGCCTCCACGTTCGACGGTGGCTCACGCACCTGCGGAAAGGCACTCCCATGCGGTTCAACCCGAAGGCCGACATCAGCAAGGGCACGCGTGAACGACGCCGGCGGCGGCGGCGGCGGCGGGTGGCGGCGGCATGCGGATCCCGATCCCCGGCGGCACGCGCGCCGGTGGCGGCATCGGCGGCCTGATCATCATCGTCCTGTTCGTGATCCTCAGCCAGTGCATGGGCGGGGGCGGCTCCCCAGCGGCGACGGCGGACGGGGTCGCAGCCTCAGAGCCAGGGCGAGCCCGAGGGCATCGACCCGAGCGACGAGCGCTACGCCAACTGCAAGACGGGCGCCGACGCCAACACCGACGAGGACTGCGCGCGCAAGGCGGTCGGCACTGTCGCTGGAGCGTACTGGGCGAAGACGCTGCCCGAGCAGGTCGGCACGGAGTTCGATGCCCGCCTCGATCAACGACGTTCGCCGGCGCCGTGCAGACCGGCTGCGGCGCAGGCCACCTCGCAGGTCGGCCCGTTCTACTGCCCGCCCGACCAGCAGATCTACCTCGACACCACCTTCTTCGACGACGTCCTCGAGGGCCAGCTCGGCGGCCAGGGCGGCGACTTCGTCGAGCCCTACGTCCTCGGCCACGAGTACGGCCACCACATCCAGAACCTGCTCGGCACCATGGGCCAGGTCCGCACGCAGAAGGGTCCCGAGTCCGACGCCGTACGCCTCGAGCTGCAGGCCGACTGCTACGCCGGCATGTGGACCAAGGACGCCAGCGACGGCGACAGCCTGCTGGAGGGGCTCGACGAGGGCGACATCAACGAGGCGGTGGATTCCGCCAAGACGGTGGGCGACGACCGCATCCAGCAGAAGTCGGGCCAGGGCGTCGACCCCGAGGGCTGGACCCACGGCTCGTCGGAGCAGCGGATGGCCTGGTTCATGAGGGGCTACACCGACGGCACTCTCGAGGCCTGCGACACGTTCTCGGCCAGCGAGCTCTGACGCGCGTCGATGGTCCGGCTCAGCCGAGCAGCGCCTCGATCTGGTTGACCTGGCGCTGCATGGCGAAGATGTAGGGCGCGACGCTCGGGTGGCGGAACTTCCCGGCGAGGGCGCCCTCCCCGTCCGCCACGCGGGCGAGCGCCCAGTCGAGGCGGGTCACCGCGGTGTAGACGGCCATCACGCGAGCCCCGGTCAGCACGTCGTCGCGGGCGGCGAACCCGGGCGGCAGGGCGTCCGTGTAGGCCGCCACCAGTGGCTCGAGGTCCTCTCGGGCCGCCAGCGACAGGTAGCCCAGGTCCGCCCCGACCGGCCCCAGGCCCAGGTGCGCCCAGTCGATGGCGACCGCGCCGTCGGTGCTGCGTCCGGGGATGTTGGCCACGGACGGGTCACCGTGCTGGGCCACCCGGGGAAGGGCCTCGCAACGGTCGAGCCAGGCGGAGCGATGGGCCCACAGGTGGTCGGCGACGTCTGCCATCGGCGTCCGCGCCAGGGTGCGCCAGCCTCCGCGTCGCTCGACGAGGGCGAGGCGGGAGCGCAGCTGGTCTCGTGCCAGCCACGCGTGCGTGCCGAGCTCGGCCGCGGCGAAGCGGCCCAGGCACGCAGCCAGCCACAGTCCCGGCGCGTCCTGCGTCTCGACACGCTCGTGCACCAGGGTCACGCCGTCGTCGTCCTCGTCGACCCGCACGACGGGTGCCTCCCGCAGACCCGGCGCGTCGGCCACGACACCGCTCAGCGCCACGTCGGCGGCGCGGCGCCAGTAGTTGACGTCGTGCGGGTTGCGTACGCCGGGGGCATCGTGGGGGTCAGGGCGGTGCAGCCGCTTGACGACGACGTCCCGGCCGCCGATGGTCGCCGCCCAGACCCCGAGCGTCGCCGGCCCTGCCCCGGGGAGGCGCTGCCACCCCGGCTCGGGCTGCCACCCGGACCCGTCCATGGCCCGGAACCTAGCGCACCTCGATGTCTCGACGGCGGAACATCGCCTGCCCCAGCGCGCTCATGGTGGCCGCGACCAGGAGCAGACCGACCAGCGGCTGCCACCGGAAGTCCTCGGCAGGGACGAGTGCCAGGTGGTGGAACGGCGAGATGTCCTGGACCCACTCCGGGATCTGCAGCAGTGCTCCGAAGAGCATGACCACCACCGCGAACACCAGGGCGACCCAGGCGAGTCCGGCCAGGCGAGGAGCCAGACCGTACAGAAGCCGCGCCAGGGCGCTCATCACGAGCACGGGGGCGACGTAGGTCAGGGTCGCGACGACGTACGACGCCCCCGTGCCCGGGTCGCCCGCGGACAGCGCATAGCCGATCCCCAGCCCCAGTCCGGCGGCCAGCACCACCACCACGGTCCCCAGCACGGTGAGCGCGACGTGCGCGCCCAGCCAGCGCGAGCGCGACAGGCCGGTCCCCAGCAGCACCTCGACCAGGCCGGAGGCCTCCTCGTGGCGCGGCCGCAGGGCGGTGGAGATGGCGTATCCGCAGCTCATCAGCGCAAGCATGAGGATGGAGGTGGCGTAGAAACCTGCCGTGAGGTCGGTGCTGCCGCGGATGAACATGTCCTCCGTCGTGCTGCTGTCACCCAGCAGGGCACCCACGTCGCTGCCGAGGGAGCCGTAGGAGAGGCCGGTCAGGAACAGGCCCAGGGCCCAGCCGATCAGGGCGCCGCGCTGCAGCCGCCAGGCGAGACCGAACGGGGTGGTGAGCCCGCGACTCGCACGTGCGGGTCCGGGCCGTGCGGCCAGCACTCCCGCCCCGTGGTCGCGGCGGCCGAAGGTCCACAGCGCGGCGGCGCCCACGGCGGCCGCGGCCAGGACGAGCAGGGCGATCGGCCACCACCGCAGGCCGGAGAAGGCGTGCATCCCCTGGAACCAGCCGATCGGTGAGAGCCAGGTCAGCACCGGCGAGCCGACGTCCCCGATCGCTCGCATGACGTAGGCCGTCCCGATGACCGCACCGGTGATCCCGTACGCCGCGCGCGGACTGCTGGTGAGCTGGGCAGCAAGCAGCGCGACTGCCGCGAAGACGAGGCCCACCGCGGCCTGGCCCGACCCCGAGCCCGATCGAGTCCGCGGCGGCCAGGGGAACCGTCAGCAGGCTGAGCGCCACGAGCACGCCGGTCACGACGTTGGCCACGACGGCGTGCAGCACCGTTGCGGCGGTGGTGGCTCGCCGGCCGACCGCAGCGGCGCGGAGCATCTCGTCGCGCCCCGACTCCTCCTCGGCCCGGGTGTGCCGCACCACGAGGAACATCGACATCAGCCCGCCGGCGATCGCACCGAAGGCGGTCGCCTGCCAGGCAACCTGGCCGCCGATCGTGTTGAGTGCGCGCGCCGGCCCGGCCATCGCGACGAGGGCAGCGCTCGACTCCATGGTCGCGGCGGCCTCGTCGAACTCGGCCTGGGTGCTGTAGAGCCCCTCGACGCTGATCGCCTGCGACCAGTAGAGAACGGTGATGCCCACCGACCAGGCCAGCAGCATCCATCGGTCGCGCCGCAGGAAGTGCCGCAGGAGCAACCAGGTGCCGGTCACCGGTCGGGGTCCCCGGGCTCGGCCGGCGCGTCACCGTAGTGGCGGAGGAAGAGCTCCTCCAGGGTCGGCGGCGTCGCCGTCAGGGTGCCGATGCCGGCCCGGTGAAGGACAGCGACCGCGGCGTCGAGCTCGGCGGTGTCGACCTCGAAGGCCACCCGGTGACCCTCGACCAGCAGGTCGTGCACTCCCGGCAGGACGCCGAGACCCTCGACCGGGCGGACGGTCTCGGCGCGCACCGTGGTGCGCGTCAGGTGGCGAAGCTCGGTGAGCGTGCCCGACTCGACCGTGCGTCCGGCCCGGATGATGCTCACCCGGTCGCACAGCTCCTCCACCTCGGCGAGGATGTGGCTGGAGAGGAGCACGGTCCGGCCCCGGGCACGGAACTCCTCGACGCACTGCTGGAAGACCGACTCCATCAGCGGGTCCAGGCCGCTGGTCGGCTCGTCGAGCAGCAGCAGCTCGACGTCGCTGGCCAGGGCGGCGACCAGGGCCACCTTCTGCCGGTTGCCCTTGGAATAGGTGCGGCCCTTCTTCGTCGGGTCCAGCTCGAAGCGCTCCACCAGGTCGGCACGTCGGCTCTCGTCGAGGCCGCCGCGCAGCCGTCCGAGGAGGTCGATGACCTCGCCACCGGTGAGGTTGGGCCACAGCGTCACGTCGCCGGGGACGTAGGCCAGGCGCCGGTGCAGTGCGGCGGCGTCGGCCCACGGGTCGCCGTCGAGCAGCCGGACCGTTCCCTCGGTGGCCCGGAGCAGGCCCAGGAGCACGCGGATGGTGGTCGACTTGCCGGATCCGTTGGGGCCGAGGAAGCCGTGCACCTCGCCCGCCTCGACGGTGAGGTCGAGCCCGTCGAGGGCCCGGAACGGTGCCGAACTTCTTGACCAGGCCACGGATCTCGATCGGGGTGCTCACACCTCCGACGATAGGGCGTCCGACGGCGTTCCCGGGGCACGTGCCTAGGCGTTGGTGACGTCGACCCGGATCGACCGGGCATCGAGGATCGCCTGGTCGAGGACCGCGCGACGCGGGTCGGGGACGGCGAGCCACGGCTCCACCGCCCGTCATCCCGCGCAGTCGGGGGTCGTCGAGCACCTCCTCGACGGCCGGCCGGTCTCCCCCGGTCACCACCGGCCCCGGTCGCAGGATGCGGGCCGCGTGGTCGGCTGCGGCCTCGTAGGCCTGGCGCGCCTGGTTGTCGCGGCGGCGGGCGAAGCGCTGCTGGCTCTGGCCGCCGGCCTTGGTGCGGCCCTGCACGTGCCGCTGGCCGATCTTGTGCTCGACCAGCTCGATCCCGGCCAGGCGGGCGACCGCGAAGCCGCCCTTGCGGACCAGCAGGACTCCCCAGACCTCAGGTACCCGCACGTCGGCGACGAGAGCGCCCGCCTCCGGCGGACCGTCGTACGACGTCTCGAAGGGCAGGCGGGCCGTGAAGTCCGAGCCGTCGTCGGCCACGCCCACCAGGGCGCCGTCGCGCACGACGAGGTCGGTGGTCCCGTGCCGGGACACGAAGTTGTCGACCCATCGCTCGAGGCGGGCTGCGGGGACGAGGACGACGGGCACGACAGCCACGCTAGCGCCGCGTCAGGTGGGGCGGACCACCTGGTCGACTCACGCGAGGGAACGGGGTCAGCGAGAAGACCGCCTCGACAGGGACGTCGAAGAACGCCGCGATGCGCAGTCGCCAGGTCCAGGCTGGGGCTGTTCTCCCCGCGCTCGAGATAGCCCACCGTCTGGTAGTGAACCCCGAGGGCGGCGGCCAGGTCCCGGCGGGACACCCCGTGCTCGGCGCGCAGCAGGGCGATGCGGTTGTGCACCGACCCGGTCACCTGACCCACTGTGTCGCTGCCTCTCGAGCGGCCGCGACCTGGGATCCCGACTGTCGACGCGCCATCCTGCGCAACAGGGTGGGCGCGACCAGGGCACCGACGACGGCCCACGCGCCCAGGACCGCCACGGTCTCCCAGCGTGCGCCACGAGCCGCCGATCTCCTCTGCGGCGTAGGAGTCCGGCAGGAACGCCGACCGCATCCCCAGGCCCATCCAGTACATCGGGAACACCTGGGCCACGACCTGCACCCAGCCCCACAGGGCCTGCATCGGGTAGAAGATCCCCGAGATGCCGGCCAGTGCCATCACCGGCAACATCCCCCACATGCCGACCTTCTGCACGCTGGGCACCATTGCCCCGATCATCATGCCGATGGGCAGGGCGGCCAGCAGGCTGAGCACCAGCACCCAGGCGACGGTGAACCAGCCGCTGGGGTGGGCCATCAGGTCGTCGAACAGCAGGAAGCTCGGGACGAGGACGGCGACCATCTGCGGCACCATGCTCGACGAGTGCAGGACCAGCTGGCCGACGAAGTAGCCGCTCAGGCCGTGCGGCACGGCCTTGGCGCGCAGGAGCGTTCCGTCCTCCTTCTCCATCGCCAGGCTGTAGGCCGGTCCGACCACCAGGCCGAACGCCACCAGCCCGCCGAGGATGCTGGGCAGTGCCACCGACGGCAGCATCAGGCCGGTGTCGTCGACCGGCGTGTCTCGCCGGAGGTAGAGGTAGCCGACCGCGAGGAACGCGGTGATGAGGTAGAACCACTGGTCCTGGGAGCTGCGCAGGCTCTGCACGAACTCCGTCCAGCCGCGCCGCAGCCCGAGACGCACCGAGTGGGTCACGGCGCCCGAGCTGCTCGATCGGGTCGCCATCAGACCACTTCCCTGAAGGCGCGGACGGCTTCGTCCGACTGACCCGCCTCGTGTCGCTGCACCAGGTCGAGGTAGGCGTCCTCGAGACTCGCGCGGCGGACCTCGAGGTCGACCACGGGTGGTCCCGGCTCGGTGAGCAGGCGGCGGACGAAGTCGGTGGCGTCGTCGGTGGAGTGCACGAAGCGCTCGCCGCCACGCGACCACTTGACCTCGACCTCCAGCGCCGCCCGCAGCGCCAGCTGCTCCGCGGTGTCGTCCGCGACGATCCGCCCTCCCGCCAGGATCAGCACCCGGTCGGCGAGCTTCTCCGCCTCGGCGAGGTCGTGCGTCGTCAACAGGATGGTGGTGTGCTCGAGATCGGACAGCCGGTGCACGACCTGGTGGAACTCCCGCCTGGCCTGGGGGTCGAAGCCGGCCGTGGGCTCGTCGAGGAACAGCAGCTCGGGCCGCCCGACGATCCCCATGGCCACGTCGAGCCGGCGGCGCTGGCCCCCGGAGAACGTGGCGATCTTCTGGTCGGCGAGGTCGTCGAGTCCGACGACCTCCAGCAGCTCGTGGGTCGGGACAGGTCGCGGCCGGTCGGGTGTCGCGTACGGCGCGTAGTAGCCACCGACCTGGTCCAGCAACGTGCGCGGCGTCCATCGCGGGTGGTCGCGCCAGGACTGCAGCACCACGCCGGTGCGCGCCCGCCATGCCTCGGTGGCACGGCGCGGGTCCTCACCGAGCACGTCGACGTGGCCAGCCGAGCGCTCGCGGAAGCCTTCGAGGATCTCGATCGTCGTCGTCTTGCCGGCGCCGTTGGGCCCCAGGAGGCACACCACCTCACCCGGCTGGACCGCGAAGTCGACGCCCGTCAGCACGTCCTTGTCGCCGTAGCGCATGCGCAGGTCATGGACCTCGATGACCGGAGCGGACGGAGAGCTCACCCTCCGAAATGTAGTGCTTGTGCTACCTCCGTAGCAAGAGTGCTACATCGCCTGGGGAGATCAGAGGAAGTCGAGCGGGTCGAACTCGTCGATCGGGATGACCCGGACGCGCGGCAACGGGGCGTTGAAGGCACCGATGTCGTACTCCAGGTCGATGATCCGCACCCCGGGGAGGGTGCGGAACTGCGCGTTCATGAACTCGCCGAAGCCCACCACCCCGACCTGCCGGCTGCCGTCGCACAGACGCGAGATCTGGTCGACGAAGTCGCCGTCGTGGCTGACGAGCACCACGTCGGCCTCACGGTCCATCAACGCCTCGGCGGTGCGCTGGATGGCGATGTCGACGATCTTGCCCTCGCCGCTCAGCGGGATCGGCCTGAAGCCGATCGCGAGCAGGGCCTGCACGAAGCTCGTCGGAAGCTCGGTGGTGGCGGCGAGGAAGAACAGCCCGGAGACGTCCTGGTCGAACGCGCGCTCGGCCCACTCCAGCAACCGGTCCCACCGCGGTCGTTCCTCGGGTCGCGGCCGTCGGCCGAGGATGGACGTGCCGAGCGTGGCGTCGATGTTCTCGCCATCGACCAGCAGGTAGGTCATCCGCTCGGCCATGCGAGGACTCTCCCACACGGCGGCGTGCCACCCGCCGGGTCAGGCCTGGTAGACCACCCGGAAGGCCTCCACCACGTCCTCGGTACCCACCGCCACGTCGGTCACCTCGACCAGTGCCCGCGGCTTGCCGGACCCGTCGCACAGGATGGAGAGCACGCCGGGCTGGGGGATGTCGCCGGCGTAGTCCGTCACGAGAGCGGTGGTCTCGCCGGACTCGTCGGCCAGCACCTGCGCGACGAACTCGTCGGACTGGGCAGGCGTCTCGCCGAAGGACCAGGCGGGCGGTGGCACCGACTCGAGGGTGGTGGGGCCGAAGTAGGACGGCGCCGCGTTGAGCTTGGCGTGGAACCTCGCGAGCTCCCAGAACACCCGCAGCTCCTCGTGGTCGAACTCGATCTCGGGCAGGTCGGTTTCGGGTTCGCCGTCGGCCATGACCGGAGCCTAGCCGTCAGGCGTTGGCGGCGACGTACGCCGCGAACTCGCGCGCCGCGTCCATCGACCCGGGTCGCGGCCGGTCCTGCGGGTCCAGCCCGAGGTCACGGTCGGCCAGCACCTGCTGGAGCAGCGGGCGCCAGCGCGGGTCCGCGTGCATCATCGCCCAGCGCAGTGCGTCCCGCTTGCTCGCGACCTGTCCGGTCCGCACCGTGTGCAGGCTCCGGCAGGCCTGCACCACGAGGTAGCGCTGGCACCAGGCCATGTCCGGCGGGCACCACCCGAGGACGTCGTCGGTGATCGAGGCGAGTCCCGCCCGGGCCGCGTCGCGGAGCACGTCGTCGGGCACCGGGTCGACCAGCTCCTCGGGACACGGACCGACGAGCGTGATGCCGTGCTCACGAAGGATCCAGCGGGTCCACGGCTGGTTGCAGTGGTCGGACCACGACATCTCGTCCCATCCGTGGTCGACGTAGAGCCACTCGGCGCCCAGCCCGGCCACGGTGCGCAGGTCGTCGGCGACGGCGTACGAGCCCTCGAGGTGGCCGCACCAGTGGCCCTCGCCGTGCGGGATCGCACGGTGCAGGTCGCGCAGCGCCGCCTCGCGCCCGGCGTCCGGACGCTCGCTGACGACGACGATGAAGTCACAGTCGCTGTGCAGGTCACCGGCGCCGAGCGCGAACGACCCCTGCACGTAGGCACCCACGAACGTCTCGCCCAGGGCCTCCTGGGCTCCCGTGACGAGGTCGTGGAGCACGCCGTTGAGCTCGGCGTAGCGCGTGGGGTGGGGGTTCTGCACCGCACGAGCATGCGCCCGCGCCGCTCCCGGCGCCACGGAATATCGCGGTGTCAGGTCCTCGGGAGCTGGTCGGCCAGGAAGGCCAGCGTCCGCCGCCACGCCAGGTGCGCCAGGACCGCGTCGTAGAACATGAAGTCGTCGTTGTCGAAGGCGTGACCGCCGCCCTCGTAGGTCTCGACGACCACCTGCGGCTGGGTGTCGAGCAGGGCGCAGACCTGCTCGACCACGGGCCGCGGGATGAAGCTGTCCGCCAGGCCCCAGTGGTGCAGCGACGGTGCCGCCACCTGGGCGGGATCGATCACGGTCAGCGTCTCGTCACCGGGGTCGTAGGGCTCGACGCCCAGGAGCTGGGGCAGGGCCGAGCCGTAGTAGCTGACCAGCGCATCGGCCGGGCTCAGGGCCGCGACGTTGAAGCCGAGGCCGCCGCCGAAGCAGAACCCGACGATCCCCACGCCACCGGTGACCGCCTCGTGGCGATGCAGCGCCTCGAGCGCGACGACACCGTCGGCCACGGCGGCCGGCCAGTCGGTGCGGGCGAGCAGGCCGAAGGCCGTCTCCAGGGCGTCCGGCCCCTCGTCCACGCGGGAGACGCCGAGGCGCCAGAAGATCTCGGGCGCGAGCACGACGTAGCCCTCGTCGGCGAGGTCCTGAGCCCGGCGCTCGATGTAGCTGCTGACGCCGAAGATCTCCTGCAGCAGCAGGATCCCCGGCCCGGTCCCGCCCTCGGGCAGCCAGAGGTGCGCCGGCATGGCGCCGTCGGGGGTGTCGATCGTGAGCTGGCTCCGGGTCACGCCCGAGAACCTAGACCCTCAGACGTTGAATCCGAGGGCGCGCAGCTGCTCGCGGCCGTCGTCGGTGATCTTGTCCGGACCCCACGGCGGCATCCAGACCCAGTTGATGGCGACGTCGTTGACGATGCCCTCGAGGGCGGAGTTGGTCTGGTCCATGATCACGTCGGTCAACGGACAGGCCGCGGAGGTCAGGGTCATGTCGAGGACGACGTTGGAGCCCTCATCGAGGTGCACGTCGTAGACGAGTCCGAGGTCGACGACGTTGATGCCGAGCTCGGGGTCGACGACGTCCTTCATCGCTTCGGTGACGTCCTCGACGGTGACGGTGGACGTGCCGGCCGCACCGGTGGCCTGGGGGACGTCGGGCAGGTCGCCGTGGTCGATCGTGTCGGTCATCGGGATTCTCCTTGGGTCTGGTCCTGCATCTGGGTGGTGGCCTGGGCCTGGGCGGTCGCGTCCTTCCAGGCCATCCAGGACAGCAGGGCACACTTCACGCGGGCGGGGAACCTGGCCACGCCGGCGAAGGCGATGCCGTCCTCCAGCACGTCCTCGTCGGGCTCGACCTGCCCCTTGCCCTGCATGAGCTCGAGGAAGGTCTGGTGGATCGTCATGGCCTCGTCGATGCTCTTGCCGATGACGAGGTCGGTCATCACCGACGTCGACGCCTGCGAGATCGAGCAGCCGAGGGAGTCGTAGGACACGTCCTGGACGACGCGTCCCTCGGGCCCGTCGGCGAGGTGCACCCGCAGGGTCACCTCGTCGCCACAGGTCGGGTTGACGTGGTGCACCTCGGCCTCGAAGGGGTCGCGCAGGCCCTTGTGGTGCGGGTGCTTGTAGTGGTCCAGGATGATCTCCTGGTAGAGGTGGTCGAGCTCCGTGCTCATCGCTCAGCCCACCTTGAAGTAGCTGCGGGTGTGGTGGAGGCCCTCGACGAGCGCATCGATCTCGGCCGGCGTCGTGTAGAGGTAGGACGACATCCGCGTCGAGCTCTGCACGCCGAAGCGCGCGTGCGCCGGCTTCGCGCAGTGGTGGCCGGCGCGTACCGCCACGCCGCGGGAGTCGAGCACCTGGGCGATGTCGTGCGGGTGCACGCCCTCGAGCTCGAAGGAGATCGCTCCGCCACGCACGCCGGCGTCCAACGGTCCCATGACGGTGAGCCCCGGGATGCTCTGCAGCCCGTCGAGGGCGTACGCCGTGATCGCCTGCTCGTGCGTGTGGATCGCGTCCAGCCCGATGTGGCCGAGGTAGTCGACCGCGGCGCCGAGGCCGATGGCCTCGACGATCGGGGGCGTGCCGGCCTCGAAGCGGTGCGGCACCTTGGCGTAGGTCGAGCGCGCCATGGTGACCGTCTCGATCATCTCGCCGCCGCCGTGGAAGGGCGGCAGCTCGTTGAGCAGGTCCTCGCGGCCCCACAGCACGCCGATGCCCGTCGGACCGCAGACCTTGTGTCCGGTGAAGACCAGGAAGTCGCAGTCCACGGCGCGTACGTCGACGGGCAGCTGAGGAGCGGCCTGCGAGGCGTCGACCACCGACAGCGCCCCGACCGCGCGGGCGCGGGCGGTGAGGTCGGCGACCGGGTTGATCGTGCCGAGCATGTTGGACACCCAGGTGAACGCCACGACCTTGGTGTGCTCGTCGACCAGCTGGTCGGCGTTGGACAGGTCCAGGTGGCCGTCGTCGGTGAGGCCGAACCAGCGCAGCTCGGCACCGGACCGCTCGCACGCCAGCTGCCACGACACGATGTTGGAGTGGTGCTCCATCTCGGTGATCACGACGTTGTCGCCGGGTCCGAGGTCGATCGTGCGGGCCAGCAGGTTCAGCCCCTCGGTGGCGTTCTTGGTGAAGATCACCTCGTTGCGAGAGGGCGCGTTGATGAAGCGGGCCACCTTGTCGCGCGCGTCCTCGTAGGCCTCGGTCGACTCGGCGCCCAGCTGGTGCATCGCGCGCGCGATGTTGGCGTTGTGGCGCTCGAGGTGGTCGACCATCGTGTCGATGACGATCTGCGGCTTCTGCGAGGTGTTGGCGCTGTCGAGGTAGACCAGCGGCATCCCGCCCGCGAGCGTGCGCTCGAGGATCGGGAAGTCCTTGCGGATCACGTCGAGATCCGGAAGCAGGCCGGGGATGGTCATGCTCAGACCGTCGCAGCCTTGAGGTACTTGTCGTAGCCGGATCGGCCTCGAGCTGGTCGGCGAGCTCCTTGCCGCCGGACTCGGCGACCTTGCCGTCGACGAAGACGTGGACGAAGTCGGGCTCGATGTAGCGCAGGATGCGGGTGTAGTGGGTGATGAGCAGGACGCCCTTGCCCTCGCGCGCGCGGAAGCGGTTGACGCCGTCCGAGACGACCTTCAGCGCGTCGATGTCGAGGCCGGAGTCGGTCTCGTCGAGGACGGCGACCCTGGGGTCGAGCAGCTCGAGCTGGGCGATCTCGTGGCGCTTCTTCTCACCACCGGAGAAGCCCTCGTTGACGTTGCGGGTGCCGAACGTCGGGTCGAGGTTGAGCTGCTGGAGCGCGGCGTTGACGTCCTTGACCCAGGTGCGGAGCTTGGGAGCCTCGCCGTCGATCGCGGTCTTCGCGGTGCGCAGGAAGTTGGAGACGGAGACGCCCGGGACCTCGACGGGGTACTGCATGGCGAGGAACAGGCCGGCCCGGGCGCGCTCGTCGACGGACATCGCGAGGACGTCCACGCCGTCGAGGGTCACCGTGCCGCTGGTGACGGTGTACTTGGGGTGCCCGGCGATGGAGTAGGCGAGCGTCGACTTGCCGGAGCCGTTGGGGCCCATGATCGCGTGGGTCTCCCCCGCGTTGATGGTGAGCGTGACCCCCTTGAGGATCTCCTTCGCACCGTCCTCGGTGTCGACCGAGACGTGCAGATCAGTGATGACGAGCGTGTTCATGCGGGGGTCACTCCGTTCAGGGTGGTGTCGACGTCGACCCAGACATGGGCAGTGCCGTCGACGTCGCGGATCTCGATGGGGAAGGTGGCCACCGGCTCGGTGGCCGGCAGGTTGGTGGGCTTTCCGGTGCGCAGGTCGAACATCGACCCGTGCAGCCAGCACTCGATCTGGCAATCGGCGACCTCGCCCTCGCTGAGGGCGACCTCGGCGTGGCTGCAGACGTCCTGCAGGGCGAAGACCTCGTCGCCGTTGCGGGCCACGGCCACGTCGTAGTCGCCGATGGTGACCGCGAGGGCCTCATCGGTCGGCACGTCGGCCAGTGCGCAGGCAGGAGCGAACGTCATGCGCCCAGCTCCTGGTAGACGTTCTTGGAGAGCTCCGCCTCCACCGTGGTGAGCAGGCGGTCCTCGATCGAGGGGACGCCCACCTTGCGGATCAGGTCGTTGAAGAAGCCGTGCACGACGAGGCGCTGCGCCTCCTTCTCGGAGATGCCGCGGGCCTGGAGGTAGAACAGCTGCTCGTCGTCGAAGCGGGCCGTCGCCGAGGCGTGCCCGGCACCCGCGATCTCGCCGGTCTGGATCTCCAGGTTGGGGACCGAGTCGGCACGGCAGCCGTCGGTGAGCACGAGGTTGCGGTTCTCCTCGTAGGTCTCGATGCCTTCGGCGATCTTGCGGATGAGCACGTTGCCGATCCACACGGTGTGGGCACCCTGGCCCTGCAGCGCCCCCTTGTAGACCACGTGGCTCTTCGTGTGCGGAGCGTTGTGGTCGGCGAAGAGGCGGTGCTCGATGTGCTGGCCGGCGTCGGCGAAGTAGAGGCCGAGCAGCTCGGCGCTGCCGCCGGGACCGGCGTAGCTGACGTTGGCGTCCATCCGGACGACGTCGCCGCCGAAGGAGATGGCGGCGTGCTTGTAGGTCGCGTCGCGACCGACCAGGGCCTGGTGGTGCGAGAGGTGCACGGCGTCGTCGGCCCAGTCCTGGATCGAGACGACCGTGACGTCGGCACCGTCACCGACGACGATCTCCACCACCGCGGCGATGGAGGACGACCCGGTGTGGTTGAGGACCACGATGGCGCGGCTGTGGGCGCCGAACCGCATGGCGACGTGACCGGCCTCGGTGACCGAGACGTCCTCGCCGTGGAGGTCGACCACGATCGGCTCGGGCACCTCGGCGTCGGCCTCGACGTCGATGAGCAGGGTCGACGGGACCTCCGCCATGATCCGCGCCGCGAACCGGGTGTTGGGTGCCCACCCCGCGATGCCGCGCAGGTCGCGCGCCTCCTGGCCGGAGACGCCCTCGATCCGGACACCCTCGGGGGTGTTCCACCTGCAGGAGGTGGCCGAGCGCATGAACTCCGCGTCGGCGTGCAGGCCCCGGAGCCGCTTGAGCGGGGTGAAGCGCCAGATCTCCTCGCGCCCGAGGGGCACGGGGTGGTCGGCGACGTCGAACGAGCCGACCGGGTTGAGGTGGCTCTCGACGGCGCCGGGGGCGGGCGCGGTCTGCTCGAGCGCGGAGCGTACGGATTCGGTGACGGTCACTACTTCTCTTTCGTCGGGACGTGTGCGGGTGGGCGGGACGGCGATCAGCCGACCGCGCCCTCCATCTGCAGCTCGATCAGTCGGTTGAGCTCGAGGGCGTACTCCATCGGGAGCTCCTTGGCGATCGGCTCGACGAAGCCGCGCACGATCATCGCCATCGCCTCGTCCTGCTCCATCCCGCGGGACATCAGGTAGAAGAGCTGGTCGTCGGAGACCTTGGAGACGCTCGCCTCGTGGCCCATGGACACGTCGTCCTCGCGGATGTCGACGTAGGGGTAGGTGTCGCTGCGGCTGATCTGGTCGACCAGCAGCGCGTCGCACAGCACGTTGGACTTCGAGCCGTGGGCGCCCTCGTTGATCTGGATCAGGCCGCGGTAGGACGTCCGGCCACCACCGCGCGCCACCGACTTGCTCAGGATCGAGGAGGAGGTGTGCGGCGCGGCGTGCACCATCTTGGCGCCGGCGTCCTGGTGCTGGCCCTCGCCGGCGAACGCGATCGACAGCGTCTCGCCCTTGGCGTGCTCGCCCATGAGGTAGATGGCGGGGTACTTCATCGTCACCTTGGAGCCGATGTTGCCGTCGACCCACTCCATCGTCGCGCCGGCCTCGCAGGTGGCCCGCTTGGTGACGAGGTTGTAGACGTTGTTGGACCAGTTCTGGATGGTCGTGTAGCGGCAGCGGCCGCCCTTCTTCACGATGATCTCGACGACCGCGGAGTGCAGCGAGTCCGAGGAGTAGATCGGCGCGGTGCAGCCCTCGACGTAGTGCACGTAGGCGTCCTCGTCGACGATGATCAGCGTGCGCTCGAACTGGCCCATGTTCTCGGTGTTGATCCGGAAGTAGGCCTGCAGCGGGATGTCGACGTGCACACCCTTCGGCACGTAGATGAACGAGCCGCCCGACCACACCGAGGTGTTGAGCGCGGCGAACTTGTTGTCACCGACGGGGATGACGGTGCCGAAGTACTCCTGGAAGAGCTCCGGCTGCTCCCGGAGGGCCGTGTCGGTGTCCAGGAACAGCACGCCCTGGGCCTCGAGGTCCTCACGGATCGAGTGGTAGACGACCTCGGACTCGTACTGGGCCGCCACGCCCGACACGAGGCGCTGCTTCTCAGCCTCCGGGATGCCGAGCTTGTCGTAGGTGTTCTTGATGTCCTCGGGCAGGTCGTCCCACGAGGTCGCCTGCTTCTCGCTGGAGCGCACGAAGTACTTGATGTTGTCGAAGTCGATCGTCGACAGGTCCGAGCCCCAGGTCGGCATCGGCTTGCGGTGGAAGAGCTTGAGGCCCTTGAGGCGCAGGTCGAGCATCCACTGCGGCTCCGACTTGAGCGCGGAGATGTTGCGGACGACGTCCTCGTTGAGGCCCCGCTGGGCGTCGGCACCGACGTCGTTCTTGTCGGACCAGCCGAACTCGTAGCGACCGATTCCCTTGAGCTCGGGGTTCATCTCTTCGATGCTCAGGTTCTGGGTCATGACTGCTCCTCATTCGTAGGGACCGGGTGTCGAGCGGAGTCGAGACCGGGGATGCAGGTGGTGCACACGCCGTCGCCGTGGGCGATCGTCGCGAGCCGTTGGACGTGGGTGCCGAGGACGCGACCGATGGCTTCGGTCTCGGCCTCGCAGAGCTGCGGGAACTCGTGGGCGACGTGGGACACCGGGCAGTGCTGCTGGCACAGCTGGGCTCCCACGACGGGGAGCTCGCGCACCGAGGCGGCGTAGCCCTGCTGGCTGAAGACCCGGGCCAGCGCCTCGGCCGGGCTCAGGCCGGGCTCGGCGCTCGTCACGGTGGCGTAGTCACGCTCGACGAAGGCGACCCGACGGCGGGCGAACTCCATGACGGCGTCGTCGCCCTGGGTCTCGGCCAGGAAGCGCAGCGCCTGCACGGCCAGGTCGTCGTACTGCTGGTCGAAGCTGTCGCGACCGGACTCGGTGAGCGCGAAGACCTTCGCCGGTCGGCCGCGGCCACGGCTGCCGTAGACCTTCTGCTCGCGCGCCTCCACCAGGCCTTCGTCCACGAGGTGGTCGAGGTGGCGACGTACGGCGGCGGGCGTCAGGTCGACCCGGCGGGCCAGGTCGGCGGCCGTGGAGGGCCCGTTCTCCAGGATGGCGAGCGCCACACGCTCGCGCGTGGGAGCGTCCCCCTCCGGGGGCGCGGCCGTCCTGATGAATTCCACAACGACAGTGTGACGTTATTGCTGGCACTGCTTCAAGCAAGGGTGCCCTAACTCGTCTGTCCCTATTGTGACGATCCACCGTGATGCGTGTGTGGCACCAGGGCGTGGCCGCCCATGCCGAGAACCTCGCCGATGGTGCAGCCCGCGGCCGCCCAGTCCATCGGTCTAGCCTCCCGCCATACGTGTGGTCACTTGACGAACCTTCCGATGAAGTCGAGGGAGGTCTGGGCGACCTCCTGCCAGCCGTGGTCGATGGTCAGCGAGTGGCCGCGATCGGGCATCTCGACGAACTCGGTGACGGCCGGGTTCTTGAGGTGCTTCTTGTACGCGGCGTGCGCGATCGCGTGCGGCACCGTGTGGTCCTTCTCGCCGGAGATGACGAGCAGGGGGCCGCGGTCCTCGGCCTTGAACTTCACCTTCGTCTCGCTGAACGGGTTCAGGTTCGAGGCGGCCGCCTGGAAGATCGGCACACCGGACGCGGCGACGTGGAACTCGTCGTAGAGCTGCCGTGCCTCGTCGTCGTCCAGGGCGTTGGTCCAGCCGTAGCGGAACTCGTCGAACGTCAACGTCACCGACCGTCGCGCGTTCGCCGGGTTGCCCGAGCACGGCCGAGCCGGCCTTGAGCGCGGAGGCGGGCAGCGGCAGGATGCCGCGACCCGGTGCGGGGTCGATGGCGACGGTGGCGGCCGAGGCGCCCTCGCCGGCGACCTTCTGGGCGATGAGACCGCCGAACGAGTGTCCGACGACGGCCGGCTGCCGCTGCGAGCTTGGCGATGGCGGCGAGGTAGTGGTCGGTGACGGCGCCGACCATCTTGCGGGCGAACACCTCGGGGTTGGCGCGTGCCTCGGCGACGGTCGCGGGGTCGTCGGGCCAGCCGGGTGCGACGGTCGCGTACCCGGCGTCCTCGAACAGGGTGCGCCAGCGGTCCCAGCTGCTGGACAGCAGCCACAGACCGTGGATGAACACGACCGGCTGCCGGCCGGAGTCGTTGGCGGCGCCGATCTGCGTCGAGCTCAGCGGGGGTCAGCGTGTGGTCGCTGGGGGGTGTCTCGGTCATGGGTCCTCCCCGGTTGGACGCGCGTCCCGGACGTACTGCCGGGTGTGTTCCTGGACCCTAGGAACGAAGTGAGTGTGGTCGCTCGGCTCAGAGCGACGCGTCGCTCGGCGGCGCGTGCCAGATCCGTCGCCCCGACATCCGGAGCGGCCCGGCTCGAGGTCGGTCGCTGCGGAGCGGTTCGATGCACGCCAGTCGCGCGGCGACATGCCGTACTGCGGCCTTGAACAGCTCGACCGAAGTGGGTCATGTCGACGAAGCCCCACTGGTGTGCGACCGCGGTGATGGTGCGGACGTCGCCCGGGTCGGCGAGCGCACGCCGACAAGCCTCCAACCGCTGCTGACGGACCCAGTCGCCGAGCACGATGCCGGAACGACCGAGAAGCCGGTACAGCTGCCGGACCGAGATGTGGTGCTCCGCGCGCGATGCGAGCAGCCGACAGGTCGGTCTCGTGCAGGTGGGTGCGGATGTAGCGGACGACCCGATGCTCGAGGCTGCGCTCGAGGTGCTCGCGCGCCTCAGGCAGGTCGTCGATCTGCGAGGCGAGCAAAGCACGGATGAGCGCGAACGTGGGTTCGGCGACGTCGTCCGCCTCCTGCCCGTTCAGCTGCCCGAGGTTCTCCGCCACCTCACGCAGGTGCCCGGCGGTGATCTTCGCCAGCGGGCGGTCGCCTCCGATGCGGGTGGCTGTGACCGCTTCGAGCACCTTCCCGGGAAGCTCGAGGTCCACGATCGGCAGCCGGAAGAAGTGCTGGTGGATGCCATTGTCGTTCACCAGGGTGTACGGGCGCCGAGTGTCGTACACGGCGAGGTCGCCCGGGCGCAGGACAGCCTCCCGGTCGCCCTGCACCACCATGCTCGAACCCGACAGCTGCAGTCCCAGGAACAGGTACGGGTCGTCCGGGTCGTGCGCGAGCTTCGGCGTCCTGGTGACGGTGGTGGCGTTGGAACGGATGGAGCAGACGTTCAGGCGGCCCGCGTCGCTGATCGTCCCGGACGCGGAGATCTGCGACGGGTCCGAGTGGTGCTCGATCTCGACCCGCACGACCGTGTCCCAGATCAGGGTGCGAATCGCCTCCGCGCTGTCTCTCGGCGCGAGTGCGTCGGCATCAAGGACGATGGTCATGACACGAGGTCCCTCCGAAGGTCGTGCCCCGAGTGGTGCAAGTCTGCCGTGTCGCGCCAGGCTGCGCTACGTCTCGTCCGGTGCCAGGAAGCGTCCGGACTCTGCCGTCGGACGCTAGCCGCCGCAAAGCCGTCTGTCTCGGCTGACCGTGCCAACCATTCGGCTCACCAAGACCACCCGAGAAGGCCGATGACCCCCACCCGCGGCCCGCGCAACAGGGACACAACCCCGTAGGTGACCCCGCGCTGGAAGTCAGTCAGCGGTGCGCGAGCGGAAGGTGCGGATCGCGAGCGGCGCGATCACGGCCGTGATCACGATGATCCACCCGATCGTGAACGGGATCGGGTGGTGCATCGGGAAGGCTGCCCCCGGCGCCAGCGGCTGGTCGTTGCCCCAGAGCACGCGGACGGCCTGGGTCAGCGACGAGATCGGGTTCCACTCGGCGATGAAGCGCAGCACCGTCGGCATCTGGTCGGTCGGCGCAAAGGTGTTGGCCAGGAACGTGATCGGGAACATGGTGGCGAACATGACCCCGTTGACCGCCTCGACCGAGCGCATCGCCGAGCCGACCCAGATCCCCACCCAGATCATCGCGAAGCCCCAGCCGAGGAGAAGCAGGTAGCCCAGGGCCGCCTCGGGCACGCTGGTGTGGATCCGCCAGCCGATGACGAGGCCGGTCAGCGACATGACCACGAGGCCGATCGAGGAGTGGGCCAGGCTGGAGATGCTGCGGCCCACCAGCACTGCGGCGGGGTTGATCGGCAAGGACCGCATCCGGTCGACGATCCCCTTCTCGAGGTCGGCGGTGAGGCCCACTGCGACGATGAAGGAGGCGAAGGCGACCGTCTGCGCCATGATCCCGGGCAGCAGCCAGGCGCGGTAGCCGGCCTGCGTGTCGACGTCGATGGAGGAGCCGAAGACGAAGGCGAAGAGCAGCACGAACATGACGGGCTGGATCGTCACGTCGAGCAGCATCTCGGGCATGCGCTTGATGTGGATGAAGTTGCGCCGGGCGATCGACAGGGACTGCTGCATCAGCCCGGTCTGGCGGACCTGGGGGCGCTCGAGCGTCGTCATCGTGAGACCTCCTCGGTCTTCTCGGCGGCGTCGTCGGCGGAGGCTTCGGCCCGGTGGCCGGTCAGGTGCAGGAACACGTCGTCGAGGCTCGGCCGTTGGAGCCCGATGTCGTCCAGCTCGATGCCGCTCTCGTCGAAGAGACCGGCCACTCGCGTCATGTGCCCGAGCCCCTCGGCCGGCGCGGTGAGCTGGCGGGCACCACGGTCCAGGTGCACCTCCCGCACGTGGGGGCTCAGCAGCGCTCGCGCAGCCTCGATGTCGTCGCCGTGCGACACGGTCACGACCAGGGCGGCGGCCCCCGACTGGTCCTTGAGCTGGCTGGGCGTGCCCTCGGCGATCACCGTGCCCCGGTCGATGACCACGATGTTGTCGGCCAGCTGGTCGGCCTCTTCGAGGTATTGCGTGGTGAGCAGCAGGGTCGTGCCGTCGTTGACGAGCTCGCGCAGCACCTCCCACAGCTCCACCCGCGAGCGCGGGTCGAGCCCGGTGGTCGGCTCGTCGAGGAAGAGCACGGGCGGCGTCGCGATGAGGCTGACCGCGAGGTCGAGCCGACGACGCATGCCGCCGGAGTAGGTCTTGGCCGTCCGGTCCCCCGCGTCGCTGAGCGAGAAGCGGTCGAGCAGGTCGTCGCTGGCCCGCTTGATGTAGGCCGCGTCGAGGCCGTAGAGCTGGCCGATCAGGCGGAGGTTCTCCCGGCCGGTCAGGAGCTCGTCCACGGTCGCGACCTGGCCGGTCAGGCCGATGCTCCGGCGCACCGCGGCGGGGTGGTCGATGATGTCGTGGCCGGCCACGCGCCCGGTGCCCGCTGTCGGCCGGGTGAGCGTCGCCATCATCCGGACGGTCGTGGTCTTGCCCGCGCCGTTGGGGCCGAGAAGTCCCAGCACGGAACCCTCCGGGACGACGAACGAGACGCCGTCGACGGCGACCGTGTCGTCGAAGTGCTTGACGAGGCCCTCGGCCTCGATGGCGAGTGAGCGTGACATGGACACCACGCTAGCCGGGGGGTCCGACAGTGGTCGAAGCCTTTCCTCCCCGCCGACGCCGCGCTCAGGCCGCTCCCTAGACTGAGGACGTGCCACCAGCCTCCCCCGCCGTCGAGATCGACGGCCTGGTGATGGCCTACGACGACAAGGTCGCGGTCGACGGGCTGTCCCTCGTCGTGGAGCGCGGATCGATCACTGCAGTGCTGGGCCCGAACGGAGCCGGCAAGACCACCACCCTGGAGACCTGCGAGGGATATCGCCGACCGCAGGGCGGCACCGTGCGCGTGCTCGGACTCGATCCGCAACGCCAACGGGCCGACCTCCTGCCGCGCATCGGCGTCATGCTCCAGTCGGGCGGGGCCTGGAGCGGGGTCCGGGCCATGGAGATGCTCGACCACATGGCCTCGCTGCACGCCCACCCGCTCGACACCGCAATGCTCAGCGAGCGGCTCGGCCTGGGCGACTGCGGCCGGACGCCCTACCGCCGGCTCTCGGGTGGACAGCAGCAGCGACTGGGCCTGGCGATCGCCCTCGTCGGCCGACCCGAGCTCGTCTTCGTCGACGAACCCACCGCCGGCATGGACCCCCAGGCACGGCGTACGACGTGGGAGCTGCTCGAGGAGATCCGCAGCGACGGGGTGACGGTCGTGCTCACGACCCACCACATGGACGAGGCCGAGCGGCTCGCGGACCAGATCCACATCATCGACCGCGGCAGCCTGGTCGCGAGCGGGACGCCGGGCGAGCTCACCCGTCACGGTCGCGTCGCGACCATCCGCCTCGTGGTCAACCGACCCTTCCCCGAGGGCGCCCCCGAGTCCCTGCGCGCCGACCTGGGCCCGGACGCCGAGGTACGCCAGCTCGACGAGGTCAGCATGCTCATCCACGGGCCGGCCGACTCGACGACGCTGGGCCGGGTGTCGCGCTGGTGCGAGGCGCACGACGTGCTCCCCCAGAGCCTCAACCTTGGCCAGCGCAACCTCGAGGACGTCTTCCTCGAGCTCACCGGGCACGAGCTGGCGCCATGACCGGTTTCGCACCCGCCCCGGGCGGCGCTCCCCTGTCCCGGATGGTCATGGCCCAGTCGCGCATGGAGGCGCGGCTGATGCTGCGCAACGGCGAGCAGCTCCTCCTCGCCATCGTCATCCCGGTGATCCTGCTGGTCGGCGGAGTCGCGGGGGCAGACCGCATCGGCATCGACCTGGGTGGGCATCGTCCGGTGGACGTCCTCGCTCCCGGGGTGCTGGCGCTCGCCGTCATGTCCACGGCATTCACGTCCGTCGCGATCTCGACCGGCTTCGAGCGCAGGTACGGCGTGATCAAGCTGCTGGGCTCGTCACCGCTCCCGCGCCACGGCCTGCTGCTGGGCAAGGTGCTGGCCCTGCTCAACGTCGTCGCACTCCAGCTGGTCGTGCTGGTTGTCGTCGGACTCGCCCTCGGTTGGGAGCCCTCGCTGGCCGACCCGCCGCGTACCGTCCTGGCGGTCGCGCTCACCGTCGCGCTCGGCACCGCTGCCTTCGCCGCGCTCGGGCTGTTCGTGGCCGGTGTGCTGCGAGCGGAGGCGACGCTGGCCCTCGCCAACCTGGTCTACCTCCTCCTCATGGCCGGCGGCGCCGTCGTGCTGCCGACCTCGTCCTACGGCTCGCTGTCCACGGCCGTGCAGTGGCTGCCGTCGGCGGCCCTCGGCGACGCGATGCGGGCGGCCTTCATCGACGCCGAGGTCGACGTCCGTGCCCTGCTCGTCCTCGCCGCCTGGGCCGGCATCGGCACCTTCCTGACCGCTCGGACCTTCAAGTGGGAGTGATGGACAGAGTTCTCGAAGCGCTGTCGCGAAGGCTGTGGCCGCTGGCGGTGGCCAACCTGGTGGCCAACATCGGCATCGTGGTGACCGGGGCGGCCGTGCGACTGACGGGCTCGGGACTCGGCTGCCCGACGTGGCCAAGCTGCACGGACGCGTCGTACGTCGCCCACGGCGAGCTCGGCCTCCATGGCGCCATCGAGTTCGGCAACCGACTGCTCACCTTCGTGCTGGCTGCGGTGGCGGTCCTGTGCTTCCTCGCCGCAGTCGGCGCGAGGCACCGCCGCGCGACGAGGCTGGCCCTCGTGGTGGCTCTCGGGATCCCGCTGCAGGCGGTCATCGGGGGCATCACCGTGCTGACCGACCTCAACCCGTGGATCGTCGCGGGACACTTCCTGCTGTCGATGGCGATGATCATGGTCTGCGTGGCCTTGGTCGACGAGCTGCGCAGTCCCCAGCGCGACGCCGCGCCCCTGGTGCCGCGGGTGCTGGCGTGGGCGACTCTCGCGTCGGGATGGGTCGTGCTCTACCTCGGGACCGTCGTCACCGGCGCCGGCCCGCACGCGGGTGACACCGAGTCGCCGCGCAACGGCCTCGACCCGGCCACGGTGTCGCAGCTGCATGCGATCTCCGTCTACGTCCTGGTGGCGCTCACCGTCGCGCTCCTGGTCGTCGCGCTGCGCGGCGGGCACCGGTGGCTGGCGACCGTCACCGCCCTGGTGCTGCTCATCGAGGTGCTGCAGGGCGTGCTCGGATGGGTGCAGTACTCGCTCGACCTGCCGGTCGCGCTGGTCGCCCTGCACATGCTCGGGGCGGCCCTCCTTGCCGCTGGGCTCGCCCGGATCGCGCTCGCGGTCCTCCCCCACGACTCCACCCACGAGGCGAGGGCCGACGGCGCGGCGCAGTCGCACCCTGCGACGCAGCTCTAGCGACCGACCTTGCGGGCGAACACCACCGTGCGCTTGGCGTAGTCGTCCGCCTTGCAGCCGACCAGCACGATGCGTGCCGGCCCCGAGACGGAGTACAGGGAGCCCATCCGGCGCTTCGCCGGCCAGAACTCGCGACGGGTGACCTCGAACCTGCAGCCGGCGACCGTGATCACATCGTCACGCCGCAGCTGGCTCCACCTGTCGGCGACACCGTTGCCGGCACGCCACGCGTGACCGGCGTACACGGTGCTGCCGGTCGGGTCGCAGGGCGGGTCGCCCTTCGACCAGGTGTAGACGGCACCGCGAAGCTGCGATCCCACGGCCAGCGTGTCATTGCGGGCGGGCACTTTCACGATGACCGCATCGGTGCCGGTGCGCGCGATCCGCAGCCGGTCAGGGGCGGCGTGGGCCGCACCCTGACCGGCCACGGAGGCGAAGCACACCCACACGAGCAGGAGCGCTCCGCGTCGCATCACGAGCCGGTGTTCGGCGCGATCTGCGGCGCCTGCGCACACGCCTTGTTCGAGAAGCTCATCTTCCACACCTGCTTGCCCTGCAGCTGGACCGTGCTGTCGGCGGCCTGGGCACGGACGGTGACCGAGCCTGTCCGAGCCTTGATCCAGACACCTTGGCGCAGCACCTTGCCGGCGGATGTGTAGACGACTCCCGAACGCTTGGCGACCTTGAACAGGTCACTGCTGCGACCGCACTTGTCGATGCTGCGGGCCTCCGCCTTGACCAGGCGGACCTGGGCCGGCAGCACCTCGGGCGGGCGTACGACGGGCGGCGTCACGACGGGCGGCGTCACGACGGGCGGCGTCACGACGGGCGGCGTCACGACGGGCGGCGTGACCACCGGGCAGGGCTGGTTGCTGTCGACCGGGGCGGGGAAGGTCAGCACGGTCTGCCCGTTGGGGAACTGGTGCCCCGCGTTGGCCCTCACGGTGAGGCTTCGGTCGGGGTTGATCGTGACGGTCCACGGTCCCGTCGGGATCTGACCGTAGCGGGCGTTGCCCGGCCCGCAGTCGTCGATGACCGGCACGCTCGTGACCAGGAACTGCACCGGCACCGGGCACGGTTGGTTGCTGTCGGCAGGCACGGGGAAGGTCAGGACCGTCTGCCCGTTGGGGAACTGGTGCCCCGCGTTGGCCCTCACGGTGAGGCTTCGGTCGGGGTTGAACGTGACGGTCCACGGTCCCGTCGGGACCTGACCGTAGCGGGCGTTGCCCGGCCCGCAGTCGTCGATGACCGGCACGGTCGGAGGCTGCACGCAGTTGACGGTGAACATCACCGCCGGGATGGTGCCCCTGCTGGTGTTGGTGTTGCCGTTGTCCCACCGCGCGGCCAGCTCCAAGGTGACGTCCGTCGTCGGTCGGGTGGTGATGGTTTCGGAGAACGTCCGCACCTGCCGAGACGTGAGCGTAGTGCCTACCGGGACCACGGAGCGGTTGGACCTGGTGATCGTCTCGGTGACGGTCTCGCTGTTGACGACCGTCCAGGTCACCGCCCACCCGCCGCCCGTGGCGCAGGTGACCGAGCCGGTGATCGTGTTGTGGTGTGCGCTCGACGGTGCCGCGATCCCCACCACGGCGAACGAGACCGCCATGACCAAGGCGGCAGCCCTGGCCAGCGTGCGGGTGTAGCGGGCAATTCCGCGCGTATGCGCGACCAGCCCCTGTGTGTGATGCATAGAAGTCTCCCCATGACTGTCCTGAGGTCGCGGCATGCGACCCCCTCTCAAGACCATTACCCACGCAACGGACTCCGGCACCGCAGGAACACCGCAGATTGGATCAAGAAGCCGTCAGGCATCGTGAGATGCCTTCAGCGCAGCAGTGGATCCAGGGCGACCGCCACGAAGAGCAGCGACAGGTAGAGGTTGGAGGCGTGGAACAACCGCATCGGGTTGATCTCGCTCAGGGAGTCGGAGGCCCTGGCCCGCGACCACATCCGGTGGGCCTCGACGAGGAAGCCGGCGCCGAGCACAGCGGCAGCCACCGGGTAGAACAGGCTGGTGTCGGCCACCGGCCAGAGCAGCAGCGACACCGCCACCATCACCCAGCTGTAGAGCACGATCTGGCGACCGACCTCGGCGGCGGGCTTGACCACCGGGAGCATCGGTACGTCGACCCCGGCGTAGTCCTCGCGGTAGCGCAGGGCGAGGGCCCAGGTGTGCGGGGGTGTCCAGAAGAAGACGACGAGGAAGAGGATCACCGGGGGCCACGCCAGCTCGCCGGTGACGGCGGTCCAGCCGATCAGCGCCGGGAAGCAGCCGGCGAGACCGCCCCACACGATGTTCTGGGTCGTGCGGCGCTTCAGCACCATCGTGTAGACGAACACGTAGAACGCGTTGGCCAGCACCGACAACCCGGCCGACAGCCAGTTGACCCACACGCCGAGGATCACGGTGGAGAGCACCGCGAGGACCGTGGCGAACACCAGGGCGGAGGTGGCCGACACCATGTGCCGCGGCAGCGCGCGCCGACGCGTACGACGCATCTGCTCGTCGATGTCACGGTCGTAGACGCAGTTGTAGGCCGAGGCGGACCCGGCCGAGAGCGCTCCACCGATCACCGTCGCCACGACGAGCCCGAGTGGTGGGACGCCGCCCTGGGCGAAGAACATGACGGGCACCGTCGTCAGCAGCAGCAGCTCGATGACACGCGGTTTCGTCAGCCCGACATAGGCAGCGACGACGTCCTTGAACGACGGCGTCCCGGCCTGCGGCTCCGCGTCCCCCTGAGGTGCCGAGGGCTCGGCCGCGGAGGCTGACGAGCCAGCGTGGGACACAGTATGGAACCTCGGAGAATGGGAACTGGAGCGGGGTCGAGTCTATCCCCCGCCATGAGTAGGCTCGGACGCGCGTCCTGCCTTCGTGTCCCCGAGAGGAAACCCGTGACTGCCACCAACTCCGAGCTGCCTGCCAGGCTCGACTGGACCGACCTCGACCGACGGGCCGTCGACACGGCTCGCGTGCTGGCGATGGACGCGGTGCAGAAGGTCGGCAACGGCCACCCCGGCACGGCCATGAGCCTGGCCCCGGCGGCGTACCTGCTCTTCCAGAAGGTCATGCGGCACAACCCCGCCGACCCGCACTGGCCCGGCCGCGACCGGTTCGTGCTGTCGTGCGGCCACTCGAGCCTCACCCTCTACGTCCAGCTCTTCCTCGGTGGCTGGGGCCTCGAGCTCGACGACCTCAAGGCCCTGCGGACGTGGGGTTCGAAGACCCCCGGCCACCCCGAGTACGGCCACACCTCCGGCGTGGAGACCACCACCGGGCCGCTGGGACAGGGCATCGGCAACGCGGTGGGCATGGCCATGGCCGCGCGCCGCGAGCACGGCCTGCTCGACCCCAACGTCGCCGAGGGCGAGTCGCTCTTCGACCACCAGATCTATGCCCTGTGCAGCGACGGCGACATCGAGGAGGGTGTGAGCGCCGAGGCCTCCGCCCTCGCCGGCGTCCAGCGCCTGGGCAACCTCACCCTGATCTACGACGCCAACCGGATCTCGATCGAGGACGACACCGACATCGCGTTGTCCGAGGACGTCGCGGCGCGCTACGAGGCCTACGGCTGGCACGTCCAGACCGTCGACTGGACCCACGACGAGACGACCTACACCGAGGACGTCCCGGCGCTCTACGCCGCGATCCGCAAGGCCCACGCGGTCACCGACCGCCCCAGCTTCATCGTGCTGCGCACGATCATCGCGTGGCCCGCCCCGACCCTCCAGAACACCGGCAAGAGCCACGGTTCGGCGCTGGGCACGGACGAGGTCGCCGCCACCAAGAAGATCCTCGGCTTCGACCCCGAGCAGACCTTCGAGGTCCCGGCCGAGGTCCTCGAGCACACCCGCGCCGCCGTCGCCCGCGGCAAGGCGGAGCAGGCGGCGTGGAGCGAGGAGTTCGACCGATGGGCGAAGAAGCCGTCGGCCGACGTCGCGCTCTTCGACCGGATGCAGACCCGCACCCTGCCCGACGGCTGGGCGGACTCGCTGCCCACCTTCGAGCCCGACGAGAAGGGCGTCGCCACACGCGTCGCCTCGGGCAAGGCCATCAACGCCGTGGCACCCCTCCTCCCCGAGCTGTGGGGTGGCTCGGCCGACCTGGCCGGCTCCAACAACACCACCATCGAGGGCGTGCCGTCGTTCCTGCCGAAGGACCGCTCCACCAAGATGTTCCCCGGCGACCCGCTCGCCGGCCGGGTGCTGCACTTCGGCATCCGCGAGCACGGCATGGGCGCGATCATGAACGGCATCGCCTCCCACGGCGGCACCCGCGTCTTCGGCGGCACCTTCCTCACCTTCTCCGACTACATGCGTCCCTCCGTGCGCCTGGCCGCGCTGATGCAGCTGCCGGTGACCTACGTCTGGACCCACGACTCGATCGGCCTCGGCGAGGACGGCCCGACCCACCAGCCGGTCGAGCACGTCGCCGCCCTGCGCGCCATCCCCGGCCTCGACGTCGTACGTCCTGCTGACGCCAACGAGACGGTGGCGGCCTGGAAGGCCGTGCTCGACAACAACGACCGGCCCGCCGGCCTGTGCCTGAGCCGGCAGAACGTCCCGGTCTACCCGCGCGGCGTCGACGGATTCTCCGACACCTCCAACGTCCACCGCGGCGGCTACGTCCTGCTCGACACCGACGGCATCCCCGACGTCATCCTCGTCGGCACCGGCTCGGAGGTGCAGCTGGCCGTGCAGGCACGCACGCTGCTGGCAGCCGACGGCATCGCCGCCCGCGTCGTGTCGATGCCGTGCCGTGAGTGGTACGACGCGCAGGAGACGTCGTACCGCGAGACCGTCATCTCCCCGCTGGTGAAGGCGCGTGTCTCCGTCGAGGCCGGCATCGCCATGGGCTGGCGCGAGGTCGTCGGCGACCACGGCCGCATCGTGTCCATCGAGCACTACGGCGCCTCGGCCGACTACGAGCGCATCTACAGCGAGTTCGGCATCACCGCGGAGGCTGTGGCCCAGGCCGCGCGCGACAGCCTCGCCGAGGTCCGCGCCTGAGCCCTCCTCGCACCGATCGTCCGCACCGCTCCCTTCTGGAAGGACCTCACCATGACCGACCGACTCAAGGCCCTGGCGGATGCCGGGGTGTCCATCTGGCTCGACGACCTCTCGCGTGAGCGGCTCGAGACCGGCAACCTCGCCGAGCTGATGACCGAGAAGCACGTCGTCGGCGTCACCACGAACCCGTCGATCTTCGCTGCTGCGCTGGCCGACGGCGAGCGCTACGACGTCCAGCTGCGCGAGCTCGCGGCAGGCCACGGAGACGTCACCGACAGCCTCGTCGAGGAGACCGTCTTCGCGTTGACCACGACCGACGTGCGGGACGCCTGCGACCTGTTCACCGAGGAGTTCGGTCGCTCGGGTGGCTACGACGGCCGGGTCTCGATCGAGGTCTCCCCCGACCTCGCCCACGACACCGGTGCCACGATCCACATGGCCAAGGAGCTGTGGGCCGGTGTCGACCGACCCAACTGCCTGATCAAGATCCCCGCCACCACCGAGGGCATGCCGGCCATCACGGCGGCGCTCGCCGAGGGGATCAGCGTCAACGTGACCCTGATCTTCGGGCTGGCGCGCTACCGCGAGGTCATGGAGGCCTACGTCTCCGGGCTCGAGCAGGCCGCCGCCAACGGGCACGACCTCGCCTCGATCCACTCGGTCGCGTCGTTCTTCGTGTCCCGCGTGGACACCGAGGTGGACAAGCGCCTCGACGGCATCGACGAGGACGTCACCGCCGTCCGCGGTCGGGTCGGCGTCGCCAACGCCCGCCTGGCCTTCCAGGCCTTCGAGTCGTTCTTCAGCGGCGGCCGCTGGGACCGCCTCGCCGAGAAGGGCGCCCACCTGCAGCGCCCGCTGTGGGCCTCCACCGGCGTGAAGAACCCCGACTACCGCGACACGATGTACGTCGACGACCTCGTCGTGGAGGGCACCGTCAACACGATGCCCGAGAAGACCATGGATGCGGCGGCCGACCACGGCGACATCGACGGTGACCAGGTGCACGGCCACTACTCCGATGCGGCTGACGTGATGAAGGCGATGGAGGGCCTCGGCATCTCCTACGACGACGTCATCGCCACCCTGGAGAAGGAGGGCGTGGAGAAGTTCGTCGACTCCTGGCACGAGCTCCTCGACACCGTTCGCGGACAGCTGGACGCCGCGCTCGCCGACGTGAAGAAGCAGCGGGCCGCGGAGCGCGCAGAGGTCCAGGGCTGATGGCCGGCGCGGCCGCGCCCGTGGATCCCACGACCACGGCCGCGTGGGCCCAGTTGGTCTCGATCGCCGAGGACTACACGCCCGACCTCCGGACGGCGCTGGCCGCTGACCCCGACTGGGTGCAGCACGTCACCCTCGACGCCGCCGACCTGCGGGTCGACCTGTCCAAGAACCTCTGGGACGACGGGATCCTGACCACGCTGCTGACGCTGGCCGACGAGGTGGGTCTGGCTGAGCGTCGCGACGCGATGTTCGCCGGGACCCACATCAACGTCACCGAGGACCGGGCGGTGCTGCACACCGCGCTGCGCCTCCCGCCCGACAGCGTCGCTGACGGTCGACGGCCAGGACGTCGTGGCGGACGTGCACGCGGTCCTCGACCGGGTCTACGCCTTCGCCGAGCGCGTGCGGTCCGGTGACTGGACGGGAGTGACCGGTCGACGGATCGAGACCGTGGTCAACATCGGCATCGGTGGGTCCGACCTCGGACCGGTCATGGCCTACGAGGCGTTGGCGCCCTACCGCCAGGACGGGTTGACGTGCCGCTTCATCAGCAACATCGACCCGACCGACGCCGCGCAGAAGCTGTCCGGCCTCGACCCGGAGACCACCCTCTTCATCGTGGCGAGCAAGACCTTCGGCACCCTGGAGACGCTCACCAATGCGCGGCTGTGCCGGGCGTGGCTGCTCGACCGGCTTCCGGACGGCATCGACGCCTCCGGCGCGGTGGCCCAGCACTTCGTCGCGGTCTCCACCGCCCTCGACAAGGTCGCCGAGTTCGGCATCGACCCCGCCAACGCCTTCGGGTTCTGGGACTGGGTGGGTGGTCGCTACTCCATGGACTCCGCCATCGGCACCTCGCTGGTCATCGCGATCGGTCGGGAGAGGTTCGAGGAGCTGCTGGCCGGGTTCCACGCGATGGACGAGCACTTCCGCACCGCCGAGCCCCACGCCAACGTCCCGCTCCTGATGGGCCTGCTCAACGTCTGGTACACCAACTTCCTCGGTGCCCACACGCACGCCGTACTCCCCTATGCGCAGCTCCTGCACCGCTTCCCGGCCTACCTCCAGCAGCTCACGATGGAGTCCAACGGCAAGGGCGTGCGCTCCGACGGGGCCGCGGTGACCTACGACACCGGTGAGGTGTTCTGGGGCGAGCCCGGCACCAACGGGCAGCACGCGTTCTACCAGCTGATCCACCAGGGCACCCGGCTCGTCCCGGCCGACTTCATCGCGTTCGCCAACCCGGCGTACGCGTTGACGGACGAGGTCGACGGGCAGGGCGTCGACGTCCACGAGCTGCTGCTGGCCAACTTCTTCGCGCAGACCCAGGCACTGGCCTTCGGCAGGACGGCCGAGGAGCTCCGCGCCGAGGGCGTGGCCGAGGAGCTCGTCGCCGCCCGGACCTTCACCGGCAACCGGCCCACGACGTCGATCATGGCGCCGGACCTCACGCCCGGCGTGCTCGGACAGCTGATCGCCCTCTACGAGCACATCACGTTCGTCCAGGGCGCGGTGTGGGGTGTCGACAGCTTCGACCAGTGGGGCGTCGAGCTCGGCAAGCAGCTCGCCCAGCAGCTGCGCCCGGCGCGTCTCCGGCGACGCCGAGGTCGCCGCCCGGCAGGATCCCTCGACCCAGTCCCTGATCGGCTACTACCAGGAGCTCCGACGCTGATGCTAGTACACCAACCCGCTGCGCGACCCGCAGGACCGCCGCCTCCCCCGCATCGCCGGGCCGTGCGGCATGGTGCTCTTCGGCGTGACCGGCGACCTGTCGCGCAAGAAGGTCATGCCGGCGATCTACGACCTCGCCAACCGCGGCCTGCTGCCGCCGGGCTTCAGCCTGGTCGGCTTCGCCCGACGCGACTGGGCCGACCAGGACTTCGCCCAGATCGTCCACGACGCCGTCAAGGAGCACGCCCGTACGCCCTTCCGCGAGGAGGTGTGGAAGCAGCTGGCCGAGGGCTTCCGCTTCGTGCCCGGCAACTTCGACGACGACAACGCCTTCGAGCAGCTGCGCCGCACCGTCGAGGAGCTCGACCAGCTGCGCGGCACCGGCGGCAACATGGCCTTCTACCTCGCCATCCCGCCGTCCTTCTTCGGCACCGTGGTCGGCCAGCTCAAGGAGCACGGCCTCGCCGACGGTCGTGACGACCAGTGGCGCCGGGTGGTCGTCGAGAAGCCGTTCGGCCACGACCTCGAGTCGGCGCGCGAGCTGAACGCCGTACTGGACGGCGTCTTCGACGCGGAGTCGATCTTCCGCATCGACCACTACCTCGGCAAGGAGACGGTGCAGAACATCCTGGCGATGCGGTTCGCCAACAACATGTTCGAGCCCATCTGGAACTCCCACTACGTCGACCACGTGCAGATCACCATGGCCGAGGACATCGGCATCGGCGGGCGCGCGGGCTACTACGACGGCATCGGTGCGGCACGCGACGTCATCCAGAACCACCTCCTCCAGCTGATGGCGCTGGTCGCGATGGAGGAGCCGATCGCCTTCGACGCCGAGAGCCTGCGGGTCGAGAAGCAGAAGGTGCTCGCCTCCGCGCAGCTCCCCAAGCGGCTCGACCTGACCACCGCGCGCGGGCAGTACTCCCCCGGCTGGGCCGGCGGCCAGGAGGTGATCGGCTTCCTCGAGGAGGAGGGGATCAGGAAGACCTCCCACACCGAGACGTACGCCGCGATCACCGTGCACGTCGAGACGCGCCGGTGGGCGGGGGTGCCGTTCTACCTCCGCACCGGCAAGCGCCTGGGGCGCCGGGTCACAGAGGTCGCGATCGTCTTCAAGCGGGCGCCGCACCTGCCGTTCAACGAGCACTCGACGGAGGACCTCAGCCAGAACGCGCTCGTGATCCGGGTGCAGCCCGACGAGGGCATGACGCTGAGGTTCGGGTCGAAGGTGCCGGGCACGGCGATGGAGATCCGCGACGTCAACATGGACTTCGCCTACGGCGGGTCGTTCACCGAGGCCAGTGCCGAGGCCTACGAGCGCCTCATCCTCGACGTCCTGCTCGGCGACCCGCCGCTGTTCCCGCGCCACGAGGAGGTCGAGCTCTCCTGGATGATCCTCGACCCTGTCATCGAGCACTGGGCGAAGAAGGGCAAGCCGGAGGCCTACGACTCCGGCACGTGGGGCCCGTCGTCCGCGGACACGATGCTGGCCCGCGACGGTCGCGTCTGGAGGAGGCCCTGAAATGATCGAGCTGACCGACACCACGTCGTCCAAGATCGCCGCGGAGTTCATCCGCTCCCGCACCCGCGCCGGCAGCCCGGCCATGGGCATGGTCATGACACTCATCATCGTCGCGCCCGAGGACGACGCCACGGAGGCACTGGTCGCGGCCAAGCGCGCCTCCCGGGAGCACCCCTCCCGCGTCCTCGGCGTGATCCTCGGCGATGCCCGGGGAACGGGGCACGTCAACGCGCAGGTCGGCAGCGGCGACGGGTGGGGTGGCGAGATCGCCGTCATCCGGCTCAAGGGTGAGGTGGTCAAGCACGCCGAGTCCGTCGTGCTGCCGCTCCTGCTCCCCGACTCCCCCGTCGCCATCTGGTGGCCGACCACCGCCCCCGCCGACCCGGCGGCGGACCCCCTCGGCAACCTGGCGCAGCGACGCATCACCGACTCGGCCGGTGTCCCGCGCGGCAAGTCGACGGCGATGCTCACGCAGTGCCAGGCCTACGCCCCCGGCAACACCGACCTGAGCTGGACCCGGCTGACCCCGTGGCGCGCCCTGCTCGCCGCCGCCCTCGACCAGCACCCGCTGAAGGTCACCGGGGCCAAGGTCACCGCCGAGCGGATCAGTCCGAGCGCCGACCTTCTCGTCGCCTGGCTGTGCGACCGGCTGAAGGTCAGGGTCAAGCGCGGCAACTCGGCGGGGCCGGGCATCACGGAGGTCACCATGGACACGAGGGAGGGACCGATCCGGATCTCGCGCGCCGACGGCCGGCTCGCCACCTTCACCTCCCCCCACCGGCCCGACCGCCCGGTCGCGCTCAAGCGGCGCGAGATCCCTGCCCTCCTGGCCGAGGAGCTGCGCCGGCTCGACGAGGACGACGCCTACGCCAGGACCGCTGCCAAGCTCGTCGCGCTGCACACCACGGGGGCGAAGTGACCAGCGCCGATGATCCGGGTGTCGTCGAGCCGCGCGGAGCTCGCCACGGCGGTCGCCTCCGCGCTGCTCGCCCGCCTTGCCAACGCCCAGGAACGAGGCGAGATCCCGCAGATCGGCCTCACCGGCGGCAGCGTCGCCGACGAGCTGCACCGCGAGCTGGCGCGGCTCTCCCACACCTCGGCCGTCGACTGGACGCGCGTGGTGCTGTGGTGGGGCGACGAGCGCTGGCTGCCCGCGGGATCCGACGACCGCAACGAGGTCCAGGCCCGCGCCGCCTTCATCGACGAGGTCGGTGTCGACGAGGCCAACGTCCACGCGATGCCGCCGAGCGACGCCGGGATGTCCCTGGCCGAGGCCGCGCACGCCTACAGCGAGACGGTGCGCGAGTTCGGCGCCGGATCGTTCGAGGTGCTGATGCTCGGGCATCGGCCCCGACGGCCACGTGGCCTCCCTCTTTCCCGGACACCCGGCGGCCGAGGTCGCCGACGCGATCGTCGTACCTGTCGAGGGCTCGCCCAAGCCCCCGCCCGAGCGCCTCTCCCTGACCTTCGAGGCGATGGAGCGAAGCGACGCGGTCTGGTTCGTCGCCGCGGGCGCGGACAAGGCCGCTGCCGTGGCAGCCGCCACGTCGATGAGCGCGACGCCAGGATCGCCCGAGGCGATCGAGTGCCCCGCGCGCGTCCCCCGCGGCACCGAGGAGACGATCTTCTGGCTCGACGAGGCCGTCGCCCCCACCTCCTGACCGGGCACGTTCCGCCCCGGCCGCACGACCGGGCGCTTCCTCCCCGTCGGCCGCACGACCGGGCACATCATCCCCGTCATCGCGACAGGTCGACGTAGGTGGTGGCAGCCGAGGCGCGAGCCGGCCCGAGCTCGTTCGAATCCCTCACGCAGGGTGCCGTCCGGCATGCGGGTCCATGCCATAGACCTGATCCTTGCTGAAGACGTCCATACTCCAGCCCGTCGCTCCGAGCCAGGCAAGGCGCTGCCTCGTCGTCCTCCTTCTCCTCGTCCCCGTGGAACTCTGCCCCGAAGTACTCCACGCCGTAGCGGACGTCGCGGTGGCCGAGGTCGATGCGGAACTACCGGGCGCCCGTCGTCATCGTGCACCCAGATCTGGGACTTCGGGCGACGGAAGGTCCGACGTCGTGCCAGTGGAGACGGAGCGCGCTCTCCGGCATGGACTCAGCCAGCGGGTCGATGATCGGCACCAGCCGGCGCAGCTGGAGCACGCCCCGATGGCCCTTGAAGCGGGCGACCGCATCGATCAGCCCATCCCTCGAGAGACCGGCCCGAGACCAGCCCGTCGAGCGCCCCGATGGCGTCGTACCTCCACACCAGCCGCCCGACGTCGCAGGCCGTCCTGAGCTTCGTCGTCACCCGAAGGCCGTCGACGAGCTCGACGTCGGCTGGCCGGAGATCGCGGATGCCGGAGGCTACGCCGTCGCGACGAGTTCGGCTCCCGGCTGTCGAGTAGACCTCGAGGGGCGGCATCTCGTACGCCGCCCGGCGCGGCAGCGCGTCCACGACGTGCACCCAGCAGGCCGTCCGGTCGACGACCACACCATGGTCGGGCACCACGAGCTTGAGGGCTTGCACGCGCGTGCCGAGGGAGTCCGGGACCTGCGTCGCGACGAACACACCGTGGAGCACGTGACGCAGGTGCCCACTTCGGACGAGCTGCGTCAGCAGCTTCGAACCCACGCCTTCCGACAGGGCCTCGGCATAGGTGAACGGTCGATCGGTCGGCAGCGGGTGCGTCTGGTCCGAGCAACGCGACGCGGGACCATGTCGGCGTGGGCATGGCACCACCGTGCACCGACGACCATGCGCCGCGCTGGCGTCATCCACAGGCCTGCGCGGACATACGGCCCGGTCAGCGCACCGGCGGACATACGCGCCCGGTCAGCGCGCCTGCGCGGACATACGTGCCCGGTCAGCGCGCCTGCGCGGACATACGTGCCCGGTCAGCGCGCCTGCGCGGACATACGCGCCCGGTCAGATCAGAAGATCAGGTCGCCGGACTTGCGGCGGCTGCGCAGCAGGGCGACGGCCTCGTCGAGGATGTCGGCAGCCTCGGTCTCGCTGCGACGCTCCTTCACGTAGGCCAGGTGCGTCTTGTAGGGCTCGATCTTCGGCGCCGGCGGCGGGTTCTCGCTGTCGAGGCTGGCCGGGAGACCACACTTGGGGCAGTCCCAGGACTCGGGGGCGTTGGCCTCGATGGCGAACGTCACCACCGAGCGGTGGTCGTGACTGCAGAAGTAGGTGACGGTCTGCCGAGGTGCGGCCTCGCCGCGCTCGGCCTCACCCATGGGGCCCGCTCCGACCCGACTACCTCGGATCGCGTTTCCTGCACCAGCCACGACGACTCCTTCTCGGGGGACTCAGTTGCCCTGGTAGGCCAGGAGCAGGCCCAGGGCGATGATGCATGCGAACCAGATGACGCCGACCCCGACCGTGAACCGGTCGAGGTTGCGCTCCGCCACCGACGATCCCCCCAGACTGCTGGACACCCCACCTCCGAACATGTCGGAGAGGCCGCCACCGCGGCCCTTGTGGAGGAGCACGAGCAGGATCATGATCGAGCTCGCAATGACGAGCAGGATGGTGAAGAGCAGAATCACGAGCGGAAGCCTACGTCACGGGCCCCGGGAAGGGTCGGGCGCCTCACGCGTCGGGCCCGGTGAGGTTGGGCAGCGAGTAGAAGCGGCAGATGCCGCCGAACTCGTCCACCTGCAGGCTGGCGCCGCCGACGAGACACCCGTCCACGTCGGCCTTCTCCATGATCCCGCCGACGTTGGCTGCCTTCACCGAGCCGCCGTAGAGGATCCGGAGTCCGTCCGCGGCAGCGTCGCCGTGGACCTCGCGCACGCGCTCACGGATCGCCGAGCAGACCTCCTGGGCGTCGTCCGGGGTCGCCACCTCGCCCGTGCCGATCGCCCAGACGGGCTCGTAGGCGACCACCAGCCCGGCGACCTGCTCGGCGCTGAAGCCGTCGAGCGAGCCGTCCACCTGGGACAGCGTGAACGGCACGTGCTCGCCGGCCTGGCGGACGTCGAGGCCCTCACCCACGCACACGATCGGCGTCATGCCGGCGTTGAGCGAGGCGTGGGCCTTGGCGTTGACCAGCACGTCGCTCTCGTTGTGGTACATCCGGCGCTCGGAGTGGCCCGACCACGACGTAGCTGCAGCCGAGCTTGACCAGCATCGCGGCCGAGATCTCGCCGGTGTAGGCACCGTTCTCGTGCGACGGACACGTCCTGGGCGCCGTAGCGGATCGCCAGCCGGTCGCCGTCGACCATCGTCTGCACCGAGCGGATGTCGGTGAACGGCGGCACGACCACCACCTCGACCTTGCCGTAGTCGTGGCGCTTGTCCGAGAGCGTCCACGCGAGCTTCTGGACCAGCACCACGGCTTCCTGGTGGTTGAGGTTCATCTTCCAGTTGCCAGCCATCAGCGGCGTGCGAGCCATGTCAGTCAGTCCCTCTCGAGTACAGCGATCCCGGGGAGCTCCTTGCCCTCCAGGAACTCCAGCGACGCGCCACCGCCGGTGGAGATGTGGCCGAACGCGGCCTCGTCGAAGCCGAGCTGGCGTACGGCGGCAGCCGAGTCGCCGCCCCCGACGACCGAGAGGCCGTCGATCTTCGTCAGCGCCTCGGCGACGGCACGGGTGCCGCCCGCGAAGGCGTCCACCTCGAAGACGCCCATCGGTCCGTTCCAGAACACCGTCTTCGCGTCGGCGAGCGCCGCGGCGAAGGCCTCGGCGGACTCGGGCCCGATGTCCAGCCCGAGCGCGTCGGCGGGGATCTCCGAGGCAGGTACGACGCGGGGCTCGGGCTCGCTGTCGCCCGACGGGAACGTGGTGTCGACCACCACGTCGGTCGGGAGCACGATCTCCACGCCCCGATCCGCGGCCTCGGTGAGGTAGCGACGACAGGTGTCGAGCTGGTCCTCCTCGAGCAGGCTCTTGCCGACCTCGTGGCCCTGGGCCTTGAGGAAGGTGAACACCATGCCGCCACCGATGAGGATCTTGTCGGCCTTGTCGATCAGGTTGTCGATCACGCCGAGCTTGTCGGACACCTTCGAGCCGCCGAGCACGACGACGTAGGGACGCTCGGGGCTCTCGGTGAGTCGACGCAGCACGTCGACCTCCGCCGCCACGAGGCCACCCATCGCCGACGGCAGCCGCAGCGCGACGTCGTAGACGCTGGCCTGCTTGCGGTGCACGACACCGAAGCCGTCGGACACGAAGGCGTCGGCCAGCTGCGCGAGCTGCCCGGCGAACGACGCCCGGACCTCGTCGTCCTTGCTGGTCTCACCGTCGTTGAAGCGGACGTTCTCCAGCACGGCGACGTCGCCGTCCTCGAGCGCGGCCACCGTCTCGGTCGCACTGGCACCGACGGTGTCGGTGGCGAACGCGACAGGACGGCCGAGCAGCTCGGAGAGCCGCGCGGCGACCGGCGCCAGGGTGTACTTCGGGTCGGGCGCCCCCTTGGGGCGGCCCAGGTGGGCGGTGACGACCACCCGGGCACCCGCGTCGGAGAGCTGCTTGATGGTCGGCACGCTCGCGCGGATCCGGCCGTCGTCGGTGATGGTGGTGCCGTCGAGCGGCACGTTGAGGTCCGAGCGGACCAGGACGCGCTTGCCCGTCAGGTCACCCAGCGAGGCGATGTCGGACATCGAGGTCAGAGCGTCTCGCCGATGTAGTCGATCAGGTCGACGAGGCGGTTGGAGTAGCCCCACTCGTTGTCGTACCAGCCGACGACCTTGACCTGGTTGCCGATGACCTTGGTCAGCGGCGCGTCGAAGATGCAGGAGGCCGGGTCGGTGACGATGTCGGAGGAGACGATCGGGTCGGTGGAGTACTTGAGGTACTTGCCGTCGGCCGCCTTCTCGATCGCGGCGTTGACCTCCTCGACGGAGGTCTCGCGGCCGGCCTCGAAGGTGAGGTCGGTGGCCGAGCCGGTCGGGACCGGGACGCGCAGGGCGTAGCCGTCGAGCTTGCCCTTGAGCTCGGGCATGACGAGACCGATGGCCTTGGCCGCACCGGTCGAGGTGGGGACGACGTTGAGGGCAGCGGCGCGGGCACGACGCGGGTCCTTGTGGATGTTGTCGAGCAGGTTCTGGTCGGCGGTGTAGGCGTGCACCGTCGTCATCAGGCCCTTGACGATCGTGAACTCCTCGTGGAGCGCCTTCGCCATCGGCGCCAGGCAGTTGGTCGTGCACGAGGCGTTGGAGATGACCGTGTGCTTGGCCGGGTCGTAGAGCTCGTGGTTGACGCCCATCACGACGGTGAGGTCCTCGTTCTTCGCGGGCGCGGAGATGATGACCTTCTTGGCGCCGCCGTCGACGTGGGCACGCGCCTTGGTCGCGTCGGTGAAGAAGCCGGTGGACTCGACGACGACGTCGACTCCCAGGTCGCCCCACTTCAGGTTGGCCGGGTCGCGCTCGGCGAACGCGGTGATGACCTGGTCGCCGACCCTGATCGAGGTCTCGTCGCTCGACACGTCGGCGTCGAGGCGCCCGAGGATCGTGTCGTACTTGAGCAGGTGGGCGAGCGCGGCGTTGTCGGTCAGGTCGTTGACGCCGACGATCTCGATGTCGGCGCCGGAGGCGCGGACGGCACGGAAGAAGTTGCGGCCGATGCGGCCGAAGCCGTTGATGCCTACGCGGACAGTCATGGGTGATCGTCTCCTTGGGTAGGGGCCTTCGGTGACCCCGTCGAAAAACTCTGGCCTTCAGTGACCGGTCCCGACCCTATCGCTAGTCCGCCGACGCCTCCGAGCGAGGCAGCCCGCGGTACGGACCGGTAACCTTGGAACGATCCAAGGACCCGAGGTCAGCCGTCCTCGGCCAGCATCTCCGGGGTCAGCGACGCCTCGGTGTCGGGGATGCCCAGCTCCTCGGCGCGCTTGTCGGCCATGGCCAGCAGTCGCCGGATGCGACCGGCGATCGCGTCCTTGGTGAGGACGGGGTCGTGGAGCTGGCCGAGCTCCTCGAGCGAGGCCTGCTTGTGCTCGAGGCGGAGGTGGCCGGCCTGGCGCAGGTGGTCGGGGATCTCCTCACCGAGGATCTCCAGGGCTCGGTCGACGCGCGCACCGGCGGCGACCGCGGCCCGGGCCGAGCGGCGCAGGTTGGCGTCGTCGAAGTTGGCGAGGCGGTTGGCCGTCGCCCGCACCTCGCGGCGCATCCGGCGCTCCTCCCAGGCCATGAGCGACTCGTGGGCACCCAGGCGGGTCAGCAGCGCACCGATGGCGTCGCCGTCGCGGATCACGACGCGGTCGACGCCGCGGACCTCGCGCGCCTTGGCAGAGATGCCGAGGCGACGGGCAACACCGACGATGGCGAGCGCTGCCTCGGGGCCGGGGCAGGTGATCTCCAGCGAGGACGACCGGCCGGGCTCGGTGAGCGAGCCGTGCGCCAGGAAGGCGCCGCGCCAGGCCGCGACTGCGTCGCAGCCACCACCGCTGACGACTGCGGGCGGCAGGCCTCGTACGGGGCGTCCGCGCTGGTCGAGGAGACCGGTCTGGCGGGCCAGCGCCTCGCCGTCCTTGGTGACGCGCACGATGTAGCGGCTGCCCTTGCGGATGCCGTTGCCCTGCACCATCACCACGTCGGAGGGATGGCCGTAGACCTCGGCGATGTCGGTGCGGAGTCGTCGCGCCGCCGCGCCGGTGTCGAGCTCGGCCTCGACGACGATGCGGCCACTGACGATGTGGAGCCCGCCGGCGAACCTGAGCATCGATGCGACCTCGGCCTTGCGGCAGCAGGTCTTCGTGATCTGGGTGGAGGCGAGCTCTGCCTTCACCTGTGCCGTCATCGCCATGGACGGAATCCTGTCATGCCGGTCAACGACCCTCGCCGGGATCGTCGATGATGCGGGAAAACGCGGCCGCGAGCAGGCTCGGATCGTGGCGTGGCTCCGCCGGGACGGCGAGGTCGTCGACCACCAGCCGGGCACCCCGCTCGGCCACGACCTTCGCCAGCAGGTCGCGGTCGCCACCCACGGACGAGGTGTCCGCGAGCACTGTGTGCACGGTGAGCTCGGGCGCGTGCTCGAAGAGCGCGGCGAGGTGGTCCTCCGGCCCGTAGCCGCTGGTCTCCCCCGTCTGCGCCTCGAGGTTGAGCACGACGACCAGCCGTCCGGGCGTGTCGGCCAGCGCCCGCCGCAGGCCCGGGACCATCAGGTGCGGGATCACGGAGGTGAACCACGAGCCCGGCCCAAGGAAGACCCATTCGGCGGCGAGGATCGCGTCCACCGACTCGGTGCAGGCCTCCGGGTCGGCCGGCACCAGGGCGACCGACTCGATGTCGCCCTCGGTGGTCGCCACCTCCACCTGACCTCGTACGACGTCCACCGCGGTCGGGTCTGCAGGGTCGAGCCCTCGCACCCGTGCCGTGATGTCCATCGGCGTGGTCGCCATCGGCAGCACCCGCCCGTGGGCGCCGAGCAGGCGTCCCACCCAGTCGAGGGCGCGGACGTGATCCCCCATCAGCTCCCAGAGCGAGACGATGAGCAGGTTGCCGACGACGTGGCCCTGCATCTCCCCCTGCCCGGCGAAGCGGTGCTGGACGACGTCCGCCCAGGTCCGGCCCCACTCGTCGTCGCCGCAGAGGGCGGCCAGCGCCATCCGCAGGTCACCGGGGGGCAGTACGCCGAACTCGCTGCGCAGTCGTCCCGACGACCCGCCGTCGTCGGCCACGGTCACGATCGCAGTCAGCTCGTCGATGGTGAGGTCGTCGTGGAGTCGGCGCAGCGCCGTCAGCGTCGCCGCGAGCCCGTGGCCACCGCCGAGAGCTACCGCCGCCTGGGCGCTCTGGCGCATCTCACTCCCTGCCGAGGTCGCGGTGGGCGGTGCTGACGTCGTAGCCGGCCGCGCGCAGCAGCCCGGCGATGGCCTCGGACGTCGCCACGCTGCGGTGCTTGCCGCCCGTGCAGCCGATGGCAACCTGCATGAAGCGCTTGCCCTCGACGAGGTAGCCCTCGGCAGCCGTCTCCAGCACCGGGACGTACTGGGCCAGGAACCGCTCGGCACCCGGCTGGGACAGGACGTACGCGGCCACGTCGGGGTCGCGGCCGTTCTGCGGGCGCAGCTCGGGGATCCAGTGGGGGTTGGGGAGGAAACGCATGTCGGCCACCCAGTCCGCGTCGACCGGGATGCCGTACTTGAAGCCGAAGCTGATCACGGTCACCTTGAGCCGGGTGGACTCGGCGTTGCCGAAGAGCTCGCTGATGCGGTCCTTGAGCTGATGGACGTTGAAGTTGGAGGTGTCGAGGAGGAGGTCGGCGTCACCGCGCAGGTCGCCGAGGACGGCGCGCTCGCGCTGGAGGCCATGGAGGAGACGGCCGTCGCCCTGGAGCGGGTGCGGTCGACGGGCTGCCTCCTGCCGTCGGACGAGGACCTCGTCGGTGGCCTCGAGGAAGAGCAGTGTGGTCGGCCGGCCGGTCACCTGCTGGTGGCGGTTGGCCTGGAGCGAGCCGAAGAAGGCGCCGGAGCGGACGTCGACGACGACGGCGATGGGCTGGTGGATCCCCTGGCTGTCGTCGACGAGGCGCACCACGTCGCGGACCAGGGTGGGCGGCAGGTTGTCGACGACGAAGTAGCCGAGGTCCTCCAGCTCCTTGGCCGCGGTGCTGCGACCGGCGCCGGTCATGCCGGTGACGATCACGAGCTCGCCGGGGGTCGGGTCGACCATCAGTCCTCCTCCACGCTGCTCTCTTGCTCATCAGAGATGAGTTCACCGGTGGCGGTGTTCACCGCCGGCATGGCAGCAGTCTTGCGGGTGGCGTCGGCCTTCGCGACCGCTTCCTTGATCGCGGACGCGGTGCGCGGCCCGATGCCCGGCACGAGCGCGATGGCGTCGGCATCGGCCTCGCGCAGCTTCTTGAGCGAGCCGAAGTGCTTGAGCAGCGTCTTGCGACGCACCTCGCCCAGGCCGGGGACGTCGTCGAGCATGCTCTCGACCATCGACTTCGAGCGCCGGCTGCGGTGGTGGTTGATGGCGAAGCGGTGGGCCTCGTCCCGGATCCGCTGGAGGAGGTAGAGGCCCTCGCTGGTGCGGGCCATGATCACCGGGTCCTCCTCCGCGGGCAGCCAGACCTCCTCGAGCCGCTTGGCCAGGCCGCACACCGGGATGTCGGTGATGCCCAGCTCGGCCAGCGCGCCCTGGGCCGCGGCGACCTGCGGGGGCCCGCCGTCCACCACGACCAGCCCCGGCGCGTACGCGAACTTGCGGGGGCGGCCCGTGTCCGGGTCGACGAGGAGGGGCGCCAGCGGGTCGGCCTGCTGGGCCTGCGAAGCAGCCGAGTCCGTGGGCGCCGCCCGAGGAGCGTCTTGAAGCTCAACCCTGCCCTGCTCGTCGAGCAACCTGCGGAACCTCCGGGTGATGACCTCGTGCATCGATGCGACGTCGTTCTGCCCGTCGACCCCGCGGATCACGAAGCGCCGGTACTCGCTCTTGCGCGCCAGCCCGTCCTCGAAGACCACCATCGAGGCGACCACCTCGGTGCCCTGCAGGTTGGAGACGTCGTAGCACTCGATGCGCAGCGGCACCTCGTCGAGGGCGAGTGACTTCTGGATCTCCTCGAGCGCGCGGTTGCGGGTGGTGAGGTCGCTGGCGCGCTTGGTCTTGTGGAGCGCGAGTGACTGAGCGGCGTTGGACGCGACGGTTTCCTGCAGGTCGCGCTTGTCGCCACGCCGGGGCACCCGGATGGCGACCTTGCTGCCGCGTCGCTCGCTCAGCAGCTCCTCGAGGACACCGGCGTCCGGCGGCAGCGCGGGCACGAGGACCTCGCGCGGGATGGTGTCCCCCCCGTCATCGATGCCGACGCCGCCGTAGAGCTGGAGCAGGAACTCCTGGACCAGCCCGGCGGTGTCGCTGTCGTCGGACCGGTCGGCCACCCAGCCGCGCTGGCCGCGGATCCGGCCGCCCCGGACGTAGAAGATCTGGACCGCCACCTCGAGCGGGTCCTCGGCCAGGGCGATGACGTCGGCGTCGGTGCCGTCACCGAGCACGACCGCCTGCTTCTCCAGGGCCTTGTTGAGCGCCCCCAGGTCGTCGCGGAGGCGGGCCGCCTTCTCGAAGTCGAGCGCCTCGGAGGCGGCGTACATCTCGCGCTCGACGCGCCTGGTGAAGGCCGTCGTGTTGCCGCCCATGAAGTCGCAGAAGTCGTCGACGATCGCTCGGTGCTCGTCGGCGGAGACATTGCCGACGCAGGGCGCGGCGCACTTGTCGATGTAGCCCAGCAGGCAGGGTCGTCCGATCTGGGCGGACCGCTTGAAGACGCCGTTGCTGCACGAGCGCATCGGGAAGACGCGCAGCAGCAGGTCGACGGTCTCCCGGATGGCCCAGGCATGGCTGTAGGGCCCGAAGTAGCGGGTGCCCTTGCGCTTGGCACCACGTCCGACCATCACTCGCGGGAACTCGTCACCCACGGTGACCGCGAGCCACGGATAGGACTTGTCGTCGCGATACTTCACGTTGAAGCGCGGGTCGAACTCCTTGATCCAGGAGTACTCCAGCTGCAGCGCCTCGACCTCGGTGTCGACGACGGTCCACTCCACGCTCGCCCCGGTCGTGACCATGGTGGCGGTGCGGGCGTGCAGGTTGCCGACGTCCTGGAAGTACGACGACAGCCGCGCGCGCAGGTTCTTGGCCTTGCCGACATAGATCACACGACCCTTGGCATCGCGGAAGCGATAGACCCCCGGGCCTGTCGGGATCGACCCCGCTGCGGGTCGATAGGAGCTCGGACTGGCCACCCGACAACCCTACGGGCGGCCCCCGACAGCCACGAGCACCCGAGGTCCCTCAGGCCAGGATGATCGAGTCCCCGTCGACCGTGACCTCGACGGCCGACAGCGGGCTGCTGGCCGGCCCCGACGTCGGCGCGCCGTCCTCCAGGGAGAACCTGCTGCCGTGGCAGGGGCACCGGATCTCACCGTCGGTGCCCGAATCGACGATGCATCCCTGGTGGGTGCAGACGGCGGAGAACGCCTTGAAGTCGCCCTCGGTCGGTTGGGTCACCACGACCTTGGAGGCCGCGACGACGAAGCACCCCCCGACCGGGACGTCCGAGGTGCCGGCCAGCGTCTCGCCCGCGACGCCCGGCTTCGTCGAGGCGGGGTCGGCGGCGTTCGTGTCGTCGCCGCCACAGGCAGCCAGGACGGGTACGCCGACGGTGATGGCAGCTGTTCCGGACAGGGCACGGCGACGGTTGATGGCTGTCATGGCCACGAGCGTAACGAGAGTTCCTAGGAGGCGGCTGTGGACTTGCCGGCCGCCTTCTTGGCAGGCGTCTTCCTGGCCGCAGCCTTCTTCGCAGGTGCCTTCGCCGCAGCAGCCTTCCTGGCCGCCGACCGCTCTGCTCGCTCCGCAGCCGCCGCCTTCTTCGCGGCCGCCTTGGTGACCGGCCGCTCCACCTCGACCGGCTTGACCCGGCCCCTCGGCTGCTTGGCGCCCCGCCCGTCGAGCAGGGGCGCGAGGAACTGCCCGGTGTAGCTGTCGGGGTGCGCCGCCACGGCCTCGGGGGTGCCCTCGGCGACGACCATGCCGCCGCGCGAACCACCCTCGGGGCCCATGTCGATGAGCCAGTCGGCGGTCTTGATGACGTCGAGGTTGTGCTCGATCACCAGGACGGTGTTGCCCTTGTCGACCAGGCTGGAGAGCACGCCGAGCAGCTTGCGGATGTCCTCGAAGTGGAGTCCGGTGGTGGGCTCGTCGAGGACGTAGACCGTGCGGCCGGTCGAGCGCTTCTGCAGCTCGCTGGCGAGCTTGACGCGCTGCGCCTCGCCGCCGGACAGGGTCGTCGCGGGCTGACCGAGCCGGACGTAGCCGAGTCCGACCTCACCCAGGGTGGTCATGTGGCGCGCGATGGCCGGGACGGCCGCGAAGAACTCGGCGGCCTCCTCGATCGGCATGTCCAGGACCTCGGCGATCGTCTTGCCCTTGTAGTGGACCTCGAGCGTCTCGCGGTTGTAGCGGGCGCCGTGGCAGACCTCGCACGGGACGTAGACGTCGGGCAGGAAGTTCATCTCGATCTTGATCGTGCCGTCGCCGGAGCACGCCTCGCAGCGGCCACCCTTGACGTTGAAGGAGAACCGGCCCTGCAGGTAGCCGCGCATCTTGGCCTCGGGGGTGGAGGCGAAGAGCTTGCGGACGTGGTCGAAGACCCCGGTGTAGGTCGCGGGGTTGGACCGCGGCGTCCGGCCGATCGGCGACTGGTCGACGTGGATCACCTTGTCGACGTGCTCGGTGCCGGAGATCCTGGTGTGACGGCCCGGGACGGCGCGCGCGTTGTAGATCTGCTTGGCCAGCGAGGTGTAGAGGATGTCGTTGACCAAGGTCGACTTGCCGGAGCCGGAGACGCCGGTGACCGCGCAGAAGACGCCCAGCGGGAAGCTGACGTCGACGTCGTCGAGGTTGTGCTCGCGCGCGCCGTGGACGGTCAGCTCGCGACCGACGGTGCGCGGGCGACGTACGGGCGGGATCGGGATCTCCCGGCGACCGCTGAGGTACTGGCCGGTCAGCGAGTCGGGGTGGTCGAGCAGGCCCTGGACACTCCCGGAGTGGACGACCTGGCCGCCGTGCTCACCGGCGCCGGGACCGATGTCGACGACCCAGTCGGCGACCTTGATGGTGTCCTCGTCGTGCTCGACGACGATGAGCGTGTTGCCGAGGTCCTTGAGACGGACGAGGGTCTCGATCAGGCGGTGGTTGTCGCGCTGGTGGAGGCCGATCGAGGGCTCGTCGAGGACGTAGAGGACGCCGACGAGGCCTGCCCCGATCTGGGTGGCCAGCCGGATCCGCTGGGCCTCACCACCCGACAACGAGCCGCTGGGCCGGTCGAGGGAGAGGTAGTCGAGGCCGACGTCGAGCAGGAACTGCAGGCGCTCCTGGATCTCCTTGAGCACGCGCTCGCCGATCTGGCGCTCGCGCACGGAGAGATCGAGGGTGCGGAGGTAGTGGGCGGCCTCGTTGATGGGCAGCGCGCAGACCTCGGCGATGTTCTTGCCGCCCTCGTCCCGGGCACCGAGGGTGACCGACACGGAGACCGGCTTGAGTCGCGTGCCCTTGCAGGTCGGGCACGGCACCTCCCGCATGAAGCCCTCGAAGCGGTCCCGGCTGGTGTCGGTCTCGGCCTCCTTGTGGCGTCGCTCGATGTAGGGGCGGACGCCCTCGAAGGCGGCGTAGTAGGCGCGCTGGCGGCCGTAGCGGTTCTTGGTGACGACGTGCACCTTCGTGCGGTGGCCCTCGAGCAGCGACGACTGGGCCGTCGACGAGAGCTTGTTCCACGGGGTGTTGAGGTCGAAGCCGAGCTCCTCGCCCAGGGCGTTCATCAGGCGCAGGAAGTAGTCGGCGACGTGGGCGCCGCTCCACGGTGCGATGGCGCCCTCGCCCAGGGTCGCCCCCGGGTCGGGGACCACGAGCTCAGGGTCGACCTCCATGCGGGTGCCGAGGCCGTGGCAGGCCGTGCAGGCACCGAACGGGGAGTTGAAGGAGAACGAGCGCGGCTCGAGGTCGTCGGTGTCGATGGTGTGGTCGTTGGGGCACGCCATCTTCTCCGAGAACTTCATCTCGCGACCCGGGTCCTTGGCCTCGAGGTCGACGAAGTCGAAGACCACGAGTCCGCCGGCCAGGCCGAGCGCGGTCTCGACGGAGTCGGTCAGCCGGCGCTTGGAGGACGCCTTGACCGCGAGGCGGTCGACCACGACCTCGATGGTGTGCTTGAGCTTCTTGTCGAGCGTCGGCGGCTCGTCGAGCGTGTGCGTCTCGCCGTCGACCCGTGCGCGGCTGAATCCCTGCTGCTGGAGCTGGCGGAAGAGCTCGACGTACTCGCCCTTGCGGCCGCGGATGACCGGCGCGAGGACCTGGAAGCGGCGACCTTCCTCGAGTGCGAGGATCCGGTCGACGATCTGCTGCGGCGTCTGTCGCTCGATCGGCGCCCCGCACGTCGGGCAGTGCGCACGCCCGGCCCGGGCGTAGAGCAGGCGGAGGTAGTCGTAGACCTCGGTGATGGTGCCGACGGTCGAGCGCGGGTTCTTCGAGGTGGACTTCTGGTCGATGCTGACCGCGGGGCTCAGGCCCTCGATGAAGTCGACGTCGGGCTTGTCCATCTGGCCCAGGAACTGGCGGGCATAGGCGCTCAGTGACTCGACGTAGCGGCGCTGGCCCTCGGCGAAGATGGTGTCGAAGGCCAGGCTCGACTTGCCCGAGCCCGAGAGCCCCGTGAAGACGATGAGGGCGTCGCGAGGGAGATCGAGCGAGACGTCCTTGAGATTGTGCTCCCGGGCGCCCCGGATGATGAGCTGGTCGGCCACTGTGGTCCTCGTATCGACTGTCTGTGCGTTCGAACAAGTGTTCGTCAGCGGCCGCCGCTCGTGCAACCCGCCACGCCGCCGACGATCAGACTCTCACGCACCCCCAACGGGGGAGAAAACGTTCACCCCAGGGGCGGTCGCGCGGGAACTGGCGGGTGTTGACTGGTCCCATGAGCCATGACGACCACCTCCTCGAACTGATCCGCCGCGCCGACCATTCCCTGGTCCGCACGGTCGACGGCCTTCCCGACGCGTCGTACGCCGAGCCGTCACTGCTGCCCGACTGGAGCCGGGGACACGTGGTCGCACACCTGGCCCTCAACGCAGAAGGGTTGTCGCGCGTGCTGACGGGGGCGCACACCGGCCAGCCCGCGACGATGTACGACTCCCCCGAGGCGCGCGACGCCGACATCGACGAGCTCGCAGCCGCGCCGGCGGCCGACGTCCGCAACCGACTGCTCGCGGCAACGACCTCGTTCGAGCAGGCGATCGGGGCCATGCGCGAGAAGGACTGGGACGTCCGCTTCGAGCGCACGCCGGGGGGTGAGTCCTTCGCGGTCACCAACGTCCCGCTGATGCGGGTGCGCGAGGTCGAGATCCACCACGCCGACCTGGGTGCCGCCTACTCCCCGTCCGACTGGTCTGCGGACTTCGCGGTCCTCCTCCTCGACTCGATGACGAAGCGGCCCTACGCCGACCCCTTCACGGCCGAGGCCACGGACCTGGGACGGACGTGGTCGTACGGCGAGGGTGACGGCGGTCCCCGGGTGACCGGCACGTCCGCCGATCTCGGCTGGTGGCTGACCGGCCGCGGCGCGGGCGAGGGCCTGGCCTGCGACGCCGACGCGCTGCCTAGGATCGACGCATGGTGACCGACTCCTACACCGGCGACGTCTCCCCCGGCGGCGCGCCGGCCGTGCGTCAGCTCGACGGCCTCACGCTGACCAAGGTCGCCGTCGACCCGGAGATGTCCAACAACTGCTACCTCCTCGAGTGCGCCGACACCGGAGAGGTCGTCCTCGTCGACGCTGCGGCCGAGCCCGAGCGCCTCCTCGAGCTGATCGGCGACCGGACGCTGACGGCGATCGTCACGACCCACCAGCACTGGGACCACCACCGTGCGCTGGCCGACGTACGCGCCGCGCACCCGGCCGCGGTCGTGGTGGCGGGCGCTCCCGATGCCGACGCGATCACCGAACAGACCGGCGTCGAGGTGGACCGTCGGGTCGGCGAGGGCGACACCGTTGCCGTCGGCACCTGCGAGCTGGAGGTCATCCCGGTCGCGGGGCACACGCCCGGCTCGATCTGCCTGCACCGCGACGGCCACCTGTTCACCGGCGACTCGCTCTTCCCCGGCGGGGTCGGTGCGACCTTCGGCAACGCCGAGGCCTTCGTCCAGCTGGTCGACGAGGTGGAGGCCAAGGTCTTCGGCCGGTTCGCCGACGCGACGTGGTTCTACCCCGGCCACGGCGGCGACGGCGTGCTGGGCAACGAGCGCCCGCACCTCGCGGAGTGGCGCGAGCGCGGCTGGTAGACCCCTCCTTCGGGTGCCGTGGCAGGCTTGTCGCATGAGCACTCGAGAGCTGACCCTGGCCGACTTCGAGCCGACCGTGACGGGTGAAGGCATCGTCCTCGTCGACTTCTGGGCGGAGTGGTGCGGCCCGTGCCGCCAGTTCGCCCCGATCTTCGAGAAGGCGTCGGAGGAGAACCCCGACATCGTCTTCGGCAAGGTCGACACCGAGGCGGAGCAGCAGCTCAGCCAGATGGCCGCCATCTCCTCCATCCCCACGCTGATGCTCTTCCGCGACGGGATCCTCCTCTTCAACCAGGCCGGTGCGCTGCCCGCCTCGGCCCTGGCCGGCGTGATCAGCCAGGCCCGCGAGCTCGACATGGACGTCGTACGCCAGGAGGCCGCGGCCGCGCAGCAGGCCGCCGACGAGCAGCCCCAGGACGAGGTCGGGCTCGATGACTTCGCTGCCGCCCACAGCGCCGGCGCCTACGTGCTCGACGTCCGCGAGCCCGACGAGTGGGCGACCGGCCGGGTGCCCGGTGCCGTCCACATCCCGATGAACGAGGTCCCGACGCGCGTGGAGGAGCTGCCGAAGAACGACCCGTTCTTCGTCATCTGCGCCGTCGGCGAGCCGCAGCCGTCAGGTCGTCGACCACCTGCGCGCGCAGGGGCTGAACGCCTACAACGTGGCCGGCGGGACGGGCGGCTGGGTCCAGCGCGGCTGGCCGCTCGAGGGCTGACCTTCACAGCATCCGGGGCAGCAGCCGCTTGGCTGACGACGAGCCCGACGTGGGCGACCAGGGCCGCGAGGAAGACGACGTGGCCCGCGACGTGGATCCACACGAGGTCGTCGTCGCCGCTCGTCACGAGCGCGATGCCGCTCAGCGGGATGACGAACAACGTCGCCAGCAGGACCCGCTCGGTCCAGTGCGCGAGGCGCCGCTGGGCAGGCGAGAGCTGCTCGGCCCAGGGCGGGAGGCCGGCGACCCGGCGCCAGACGACGCGGACGAGGGCGAGCACCAGGATGGTCAGGCCGAGCGCGACGTGGACCTTGACCAGCGTGTCCGGGTCGTCGAGGTAACCACCGTCATCGCCGCCGCGCCCTCGTCCACGGCCGCTGTCACCGCCGCGACCACGCCCGCGTCCGCGACCCTGGCCGCCGTCCTCGGCGTCCATGGCGTAGCCGATCGCGAACTGGGCCATCAGGGCGAGCACGGTCAGCCAGTGGAGGGCCTTGGTGGTCCTGGCTGTAGCCGAACCCGGCGTCGGTCATCGCACGGTCAGTCGTCCGGCGTCGAGCTCCCAGCGCTGGTCGAGCCGGACGTTCGCCAGCAGCCGTCGGTCGTGGGAGACCAGCAGCAGCGTGCCGTCGTAGGACGCGAGAGCCTGCTCGAGCTGCTCGATCGCGGGGAGGTCGAGGTGGTTGGTGGGCTCGTCGAGGACGAGCAGGTTCACCCCGCGTGCCTGGAGGAGCGCCATCGCCGCGCGGGTGCGCTCGCCGGGCGACAGCCGCTCGACGCCGGCTGGCCACCTGGTCGGCCCGGAGACCGAACTTCGCGAGCAGGGTGCGGACCTCGGCGCCGGTCATGGCCGGTACGGCGAGCTCGAAGGCATCCCCCAGGGGCAGGTGCTCGGCCAACGACGTACGGGCCTGGTCGATCTCGCCGATGGCGACGCTGGCGCCGAGGGAGGCCCGTCCCTCGTCCGGCGGTGCGTGCCCGAGCAGCAGCCTGAGCAGCGTGGTCTTGCCCGAGCCGTTGGGACCGGTGATGGCGATGCGGTCGCCTGCCGAGACCTGCACCGACACCGGGCCGAGCACGAAGTCGCCGCGTCGCGCGACGGCCGCGTCGAGCGTCGCCACGACACTCGATGACCGCGGCGCGGACGCGATGTCGAACTGCAGCACCCACTCCTTGCGCGGTTCCTCGACCTCGTCGAGTCGCGCGATCCGCGACTCCATCTGGCGCACCTTCTGGGCCTGCTTCTCCGACGACTCCGTCTGCGCCTTGCGGCGGATCTTGTCGTTGTCGGGTGACTTCTTGATCGCGTTGCGCACGCCCTGCGAGCTCCACTCGCGCTGGGTGCGCGCCCGTGACTGCAGGTCGGCCTTCTTCTCGGCGAACTCGTCGTACGCCTCCCGCGCGTGCCGCCGCGCGACGGCCCGCTCCTCGAGGAAGGCGTCGTAGCCGCCGTCGTAGACGCTCACCTGCTGCTGGGCCAGGTCGAGCTCGACGATGCGCGTGACGCAGCGGGCCAGGAACTCGCGGTCGTGGGAGACGAGCACGACGCCCGCCCGCAGGCCGCGGACGAACGACTCGAGCCGCTCGAGGCCGTCGAGGTCGAGGTCGTTGGTCGGCTCGTCGAGCAGCACGATGTCGAAGCGGCTCAGCAGCAAGCGCAGCGAGAGCCACGCGGGCCGCCTGGCCACCGGACAGCGACGTCATGAGCGCGTCCGTGCCCACGGCCAGACCGAGCTCGGCCAGCGTGCCGGGAGCGCGGTCCTCGAGGTCTGCGGCTCCTGACGCCAACCAGTGGTCCAGGGCCGTCGCGTAGGTGTCATTCGCGGTCCGGATCATCGGACTCGAGTGCGGCCGCGGCTGCCTCCATGGCCGCGGTCGCCGCGGTGGCACCCGTACGCCGCCCGAGGTAGCCGGCAACGGTCTCCCCCGCAACGCGCTCGTGCTCCTGCGGGCAGGTGCCCGACGAACGCGTCCGACGGTGCGGTCGACACGGTGCCGGCCATCGGCGTCGACTCCCCCGCCAGCAGCCGCAGCAGCGTGGTCTTGCCGGCACCGTTGGCGCCGACGACGCCCACCACGTCACCCGGGGCGACCGTCAGGTCCAGGGACTCGAAGAGAGTGCGGTGACCGTGGCCGCCGGCCAGGTCCTTCGCTACGAGGGTGCCGGTCACCGGGTCAGCCTAGGTTCACGCCGCCAGGATCAGGTCGGCGAGGTGGCGTTCGGCCGGGCTCAGCTCGACTGCTGCTGGCAGAGGCCGCGATCCGGGAAGCGGTGGCGCCACCGACGTGTAGGAGTGACCCGTCGGCGTGATCACCTCGACCGCGTGCCGGGGGCCCGGCCGTGGCCACGCCTGCCAGCCCATCGCTTCCTTGGCGTAGTTGCAGGACTCGCACAGGCCCTGTCCGTTGGCAGCACTGGTCGGGCCACCATGACCGGCCTTGACGACGTGGTCCTTGTGGCGGACCGGGAGCGTCGCACCAGCGGGGTGCGGCACTGCTGGTCACGGAGCTCGATGAGGTCGGCCAGGGCACCGTCGAAGGCCCGGCGCGAGGACTCCATGGCCACCAGGGCGCCATGCGTGGGCTCGGCGAAGAGCCGCCTCAGGGTGACCTCCACGCCGGCGGCCATCCCGTCGCGGATCCACTCGCGCACGAGGTCGGCAGAGATCGGGCCGTAGCCCGGAATGGTCGCCGGCTCGTCGCTCGCACCCAGCAACGCATCGACGCCGATGACCACGTTGACTGCGAGTGGCGGCACCGCCCGGTCGCTGCCTACGCCTCCCAGCACTCGGGACACCAGGGTGTCGGCCATGATCTGCCCGCGGCTGCGAGGGTCTCCGGCGGCGACCAACCGGGCCGCTTCGTGCTTCAGGGCGGCAAAGACGGCGACGCCGTCGCGGACGGGCAGCGACGACGTCAGCCAGGTCATCGTGTCCGGGGCCGGGCCGCACGGTCACCGTCCGCTCGCTCTCCGCACGTCGTCGGCGCTCGGCCACCGATGCCGGATCGAGGGAGCACGCAAGCTTCCTCGCGGCCTGCTCGGTCTCGCGGTCACCCATGCCCGACAGCTTCTCGGCGTCCCGTGAGAGGAGCTCATCGACCTCGCGGCGGTCCTCCACATCCAGGCATGCGGTCTCCCGCGCCAGGATCGTGGCCCGCCACTCCGTGATGTGACCGCCCCGCAGCGCCGCGAACGTGTGTGGCATCTCCCGGTCCAGGACCTTCGCGAGCCCCAGGTGACGACGACCCAGGTGGGGCGACTCCCGCCGCGCCAGCGCGATCTGCTCCGCGATGCCCACGCCCTGCTTCTCCGGCCGCCCGCCCTGCTCGGCCGCCCGAGCACGCTGGGAGCTGTCGAACGCCACCGCGATCGCGGCCTGCGCTCCCTCGGAGGCGCACTTGAGCTGCTGCAGACCGCGCATCACGTCGATCAGGGCACCGTCCTCGACCGGCAGTCGACCCGACGTCACCTGAGCGACCATCGCCGCAACCGCGGCGACGTCGAGCACCGGCGGCGTCGTGTCACGCTCTCGGTGCTCTGCTCGCGGGTCGGTTCGATCATGTGTTCGACTCTAGAGGAAGGGTCCGACAGTGGAACACGCCGAGCCAGCCGAAAGTCAGCACGCCTACCGCGCGCCGACCGCCAGGACGAGCACGGCGCATCCGAGGACGGACGCCAGGCCCCTAGGCTCGACTGCGCTCGACACCACACCACGGGCCTGGCCCCCCGCCTTCCCCTGTACAGGGCGCACACACCCACCTACTGTCACCGCCCCGACCGATCAGCTCCGCTGACCGCGTGTCCGCGGAAGCACACGCCGTTCGCGACGGATCGTGGCACGGTCGCGACCCTCGGAGCGCGGCGTGACGCCAAGTGGGTTCCCTCGTACCGTGGTGCGATGACGTCGGGGCGCGAGGTTGCTGAGTCGGCACTGGCGCCTGTTCTGACCGCAGTGGGTTGGAAGGCCCGTGCGGCGGGCTGGTTCACCAAGGAGGTAGGGCCGGGAGCCACGGGAGTGCTGGCCGTGAGTGTCGCGTCGAAGCACCATGCCGCTGGGAGCGCCAGCGTGACGCTCATCGTCGGCCTGCGCGATGAGGCAACCGAAGAAGTCGTCGAGCAGGTCTCGGGGCCGTCGTCTCCCAGGTATGCGGGGCGGACGTGGATAACCCCGCTCGGCCACCTGTTGCCGAGCGGTGACTATCGCGCGGGCGAACGCGACTTCGACGAGCAGAACGCAGCTGAGAAGGCTGAGGAGCTTGCCCAACTCCTCGCCACCGACGCCGAGCCCCGACTGCGCCAGGTCGCTGACGACCTGTTGGAGCTCAGGGCGCTAGCCGAAGCGTCCACCAGCGGCATGGGGCCAGCGGGGCTCTGCCGCATCGCCACGCTTGTTGCCAAGACCCACGGGCCAGATGCCGCGTCGGAGTACGTCGCCCAGCGGCTCACCTCCTTAGGAGGTAGGACTGACCCTGCCGCCGATCTCGAACGGGACGTGGGCCCTCGGGTGATCGCTGCACTGACCCCGATGTGACACACGCTCACCCGGACGGCCGCAGCGCATGCCATCGGAGCATGCGCATGCGTTACCGGCGAGACCCGATGTTGTGGTGCCAGTAGTTGGCGTCGCCGGTCGTCGTGCGCAGAATGGCGTCCGCCTGTGTCGGCGCGGGCCAGAGTTCAACGAGATACCAGTCCACCGGCTCGTCCGCGAACTCACCGTCACGGCCAGCATCGCGGCCCCGTGCATTGACGCGGACGCGATAGGTGCCCGGCGGGATCGGAAGGGGTCCGTTCTCCTCGCCCGCCCACGTGCTCCAGGTCGGATCGGCGTCGGCTGGGATCGTGATCGAGACTTCGACCACGTCCTCCCAGTCTTCGAGCAGCACAGGTTCGGTCTCGTGCAGCACGATCCGAACCGGCGAACCTCCGGATCGGCGGGCCAGGTTCAGGTACAGCCCGTTGCCGGAGGCGGCACCTGCAACGCCGTTGACCTGTCCGCTGAAGAACCTGTCGAAGTCTCCGTCAAACCCGAAGTCGTTGCCCCAGACGAGGTCGAACTGACCGTAGTCAGTCTGGACCACTGCATCGAAAATGATCTCCGTCACGAGCGGGACTATCGCACGCGCCGGCATGAGCGGACGCACGGGTCGTGGCAGATGGGTGCCCTACAAGGGTCGCCGCCCTGCGGGAAGCCCTGCTGGGTGGTGGGTGACCTCAGCGCACGTAGCGGCGGGCCACCACCGCCTGCTGGTCGACGGGGGCACCGCGCTGCATCGTCCACGCCAGCCGGACCAGCCCGGCGTGCGACCACGTCAGCGGCGTGGCGGCCCGGGTGCCCTCGCCCGCGGGACAGCATGCCTCGCCCGTGGGCGGGCGGCCGTCCCAGACCTGCTCGGAGATCATGTCGCTCGTGCCGGCGGCCGCGGCCATGGCGGCGAGGTACGGCGTCGCGTCCTGCCCGGCGGTGACGGCGTACTCACCGCGCTCGCCGGTCAGCAGGGGCCAGGCACGACCGAGGGTCGTGCCGGTGTCGTCCTCCGTGATGTCCCACTGTCCGCCGTCACGCGTCTCGCCGTAGCCGTCGAAGCTGAAGCGGCGCCAGAACGGCCCGTTGGGCGTCTCGACCCGCAGCTCCTCGTCCACCACTGACAGCGTGGACAGCACGTCGGGGTCGTCCGGCTCCTCGAGCCCGAGGCGGACCAGGTCGAGGAAGCTCGGGTCGACCACGCGCCGCTGGTCGACGGCGGACGGCCCGCCGTCGCCGATGCCGTACTCCGTGCCGCGGTCGGGGCGACCGTCCTTGGTGATCCGCAGGTAGTAGGGGCTGCTGCTGAGCGGCCCTTCGGTGGTGCGGGTCCACTGCTTGACCTTCGACTGCCACCGGTCGGCCAGCCGGAGCCAGCGGCGGGCGGAGGCACGGTCGCCGTTCTTCTTGGCGATGTCGGCAGCGCAGACCAGCCCGGCGACCTGGGTGGCGATCGAGTTCGGCGAGTAGCCGGACTGGTTCTCCCACCGCTCCTGCGGCGAGTACGGCGCCCGCCTGCCGGTCTCCTCGTCACGGAAGCGGACGAGGAAGCGAGCGGCCCGTTTCACGCCGCGGTAGGTGCGCGGCCCGTCGCGGCCCACCAGCCGGGCCAGCACGATCGGCAACGCCACCTCGTCGAGCTGGAGCTCGGACCAGACCGGAGTCCCCGTGACGTCGGAGTTCTGCGGGAACGAGCCGTCGGGCAGTTGTTGCACGTCGAAGAGCCAGTCGACCGTGCGACGGGCGGCCGCCTTGTCGCCCATGGCCCACAGCGCGGTGCCGAACTGGTAGGAGTCGCGCGACCACACGAGGTGGTAGGCGCCCGACGGGGAGGACAGATCCTTGACCTCGTCACCCCACACCCACGGCGCCGACGGGGAGGCCACGAGCGCGCCGGGGTTGAGCTTGTCCTCCGCAGCGGCCAGCACCAGGGCCGAGGCGAGGTATTGGCGGCGGACCGCCGCGGCACTGTCCGGCACCTTCTTGAGCCCGCGCAGGTAGCGGTGCCAGCCGCGGTCGTAGCGCGTCGCGGTCTGCCGCGCGCCCGCGCGGAGACCCGACCGTGCGGTGCGCTGCGCCTCGGCGCCGGTCCGCCCGAAGCCCAGGACCAGGGTCGCGCTCTGGGCGCCGGCGAGCCCCGTCACGCCCGAGATCCGTCCGGTCTGCACGATGTTGCCCGGGCCCGCCGAACGCCGACCCTCGTCGAGGCGCTGGTCGTCCTCGAGGTCGGTCAAGCCGTCGTCGGTGCCCAGCAGCCCGGTGCTGCTCCGGCCGAGGCGCGGGCGCGAGACGAGCGCGGTCGCGACGGGCTCCTTCGCGTCCGTGGCGACCAGCGCGCTCCGGGTCGCGCGGCCGCGGTCGTCCATGCCGGAGTTGGCCAGCGCCGGGTCGTGGACGGCGTACACCCGGTAGCTGCCGCCGTCGAGCGACTCGAGCCGCACCCGGACGACCAGCGCGTCGCGGCGCGGATCGGTCACGTAGGTCTTGGTGATCCGGTAGCGGCCGGAGGTCGCGGTGCCGACCTGCTGGAAGCGCAGGCTGCGCTCGTCGGGACGCGTCGTGACCACGTCGACGTCCTCGGACTCGCGGTCGGTGAACGTGCGACCGTCGGTCACCACGAGCTCGAGGCTGCGGGTGCTCGGCGTCGACAGGTCGGGGTAGAAGACCTCGCTGACCCGGCCGTCCTGGAGGGTGAACCACACGTTGCTGCGACGGGCGCGGGCCGTGCCGAAGCCGGCCTTGTCCGCCTCGGTCCAGGTGCTCTTCGCGCCGCGGTCGGGGGCCACGCGCTCCGTGGTGCCCGCACTGGCGCCCAGTGGCGGGGCCAACGTCGCCGCGGCCAGGGAGAGGGCGATCGGACCGATGAGCACGCGCAGCGACATGGGGGCCTCCGAGATGGGTTCCCCCTGTCGTACTCCTGCCGCGAGACGCGGACCACACCCCGGTGGGTACGGTCGCGACGAGGGGCCGCAGGGGCCGTGGGTGTGGCGGTGGTCAACGACGACCACCATCCGACATGAGCGGACTACCCGGCGCAGCGAGCGCACATCGGCGGGGGGGCGACACGGCAGAGCGGACGGCCGACGCGGGCACTGCTGGCTCGTCTCCATACGCCGCGGCGTCACCGAGCTGGCTTACGGCCCGCGTCACTCCTGCTTCGCCGTTGCCGGCGGACGATCGCGAGGGCGACAAGAACAGAGCCGATCGCAGTGAAGACCATTCCACCGCCCGAGAGCGCCCGGCCCATCTCACCGGCCGCGAACGTGCTGCCGACCCAGAGAAGGACGCCGATTGCGAGGACCGCAAGTTCGCCGCGAGCGTCGCTCACCATGCCACGCAGATTACGCCCGATATCGGGCGACGTCGGCGCCCGATCATTCACTGCGCAGGCGAGCTATGAACGCGGTAACCGCGCTGATCGCGGCATGTGAGTGCGTGCCCCTGATGGTCTTGGAACCATGAAGCGCATCTCGGTCGCCGCTGGCGGACACTGCCGGCAACCACTCCGGCTGGGCCTCATCTTGGTGGCTACGGTTTCGTCCTGGGTGCGACCTCGTAGTTGTCTGGGTCGTTCACCACGTCGGTCGGTCCGAGTGGCGCCCTGCGACGACCAGACCCGCTTTCCAGCCCGGTGCACGACCGCGTGGGGGCGGGTGCACGAGGTCGGTGTCGTGCCCACTCCGCGCGAGCAACCACGACACCAGGGAGTTCGAGTTCCACATGTCCCCCGTGTCCAGCTCGTCGCGGCCCCACGTGAGGGTCGGGAAGTTGGGCACGAGAGACAAGAGTCGCCGCGCCGGCCCACTGGCATCACTGAGCCGCACCGGACTGTCCACTGCCTCGACAGCGTCCGGGATCGATCCGCTGTGCCACCGGCGAATCTCATAGCGGAAGTACCGCGACCGGCCCAGCTGCGGCAGGCCGACCGCACCCTGGGCAACGACTCCATGGTCCCCTGGTCCATTCCCCCAAACGGGCGTCATCTCGATGACGAAGCGATCACCGTCGAGGCGCACCTCCAAGGCCGAGTGGTAGATGTCGCACCGTTCGCGACGCTCGAGGCCGGCCACAACTGACTCGAACAGGCGACCACTTCGACGCACGAGACCGGTGGTTTCACCCGCCCCCAAGGGCAGCCAGTACAGATCGACGCTCGACGCTTCCTCCGGCTCGCGGTGCTTGGTCATGACTCAGACCCTGTCGTGGCGATCGAGCCGTCCGACGGCCGCAGCAGGGGCCAGAAGACCAAGACGCCCAAGGCGGCAAACACGACCGAGACGACGCCGAGCAAGATGGCTTGTCCGGACGAAGCGTGGGGGTCGTCGTTGATCACCATGGTCGTGCTCATCGCTGCCACGGACGGTGGAACCAGGGCGTACCAGAGCATGACCGCGTACAGGGCTGGGTTTGCAGCCGATGCTCCACGAAGGAGTCCGATGCCAGCAGCCGCCGTCAGCGGGACCACGACGCCCAGGTCCAGAAGGAAGATCGACCAGTAGAAGGTGTGGGCCTCGGCGAATTCGGCAGGCAGCCGCCCTGCCGTGAGGGAACCCGCGTAGCGACTGAGGATGAACGCCGCCAGCACCAGCAGAGCGGCCCCGTACAGGCGCCGCCGGCGTGCCGTGAGCTGCGGGAGCACCTGGCGTGAACCACGCACCCAGGCCCAGACCGCGATGCAACCAGAGAGCGTGAAGATCGCGACATGGAGCAGCGCCACCACCGTGTACGTCGGATACTCGGGACCCAGCACGTACTGCGGGAACATGTACGCGCTGTAGGCGGCCGGCCCGAGGCCGAGGAACGCGGCCGATCGGTGTCCACGTAGTGACAGCACCCCCGCCACCAGCGTCAGGGGCACCACCAGGGCGAGCGAGACCAATTCCAGGCCGATCACCTGGTTGAGGAGCGTCCCGGAGATCGGGTAGCTGATCGCCTCCATTCCCAACGGGCCGAGGGTCGTGTTGGCGACCAGGGCCGCAGCGAGCGTGAACAGCGCAAGGGCGAAACTCCTGCTACCGGGCTCACGAGCCGCCCACGCTGACGGTGGCGTCTCGGGCACTGCCGGGTTCGTGATGTCCTCACCCCGGACGACGGCGCTCGTGGCCGCAGCCCTTGGGTCCGACCCGCCCGCTGGGCCCCTGCGGGACCAGACGACGTCTTGCGGCATCGTGCCCGAGGAACTGGGTAGCCGAGGCGAGCGCCTTCGCAGGTTCTGTCGTCGGCCGAGCTCCGGGTGAGTCTTCGTAGACGGGTTCCTCACCGAGACCGTGGGCGTTGCAGTCCACGACAATGGTGTGTACGACCTCCGCGAGGTGGTCAGCCTGCTCATGAGGGCTCACCCCGAGCTCCCGGACGGGCGAGCGCCTCGGCTCTTTCCTTGATCCCGAACAGCATCCGCCGCATCATCGCGAAGTCGCCGAGCTCCATGAGGGTGACGCCCAGTAGGGCTTTGGCGGGATGGCTCCAGTCGTAGACGGCATGCACGCGGGTGACGAGGCGGGTCGTTCCGTCGGCCGTGTCTGACAGCTGCCAGGCCCACGTGCTGTCGGGCTTTCGCCACAGCAGCCACCGGTTCACCTCGAACCCCTCTACCCGGAATGCCGTGGCGTCCGAAGGTGCGCCCGGAGACATCGGCATCCACTGGCCGAGCTCCAGCTGTTGCAGCTCGGGGACGATGTCATGTGCGCTCGGGTGCCCGAGGTTGTCCAGGAGGTCGTTGCTGTAAAAGCCAGCCCGGAGGCAGCCGATCTGCACCAGCCACGGCCAGACCAGCCTGGGGGGCGCCTGGATCGTGATGGCCCGGGTGCATCGGAACTGCGCCCAGGGAAGGATCTCGTCGCCGGGAAGGGCACCCTCGACTTCGCCCGGGGTGGCACCCCAACGCAGGTGCCACCGCCGGAAGAGCGGGGAGGTGAGGAACAGCGGGAGGTCGGCGACGACCGCACGCACCTGTCCGCCGAGCTGCTGCCGGGTCGGCCGGGGCGTCCGGCCAGTGGCATGGGTGGTCATTCGTGGCCCTTCCGATAGCCGGCGCCGCTGACAGCCGGAGCGGACAGTGGTGTCGTGCTCGTCGTCCCGGCGGTGCCGACGTTGACGTCGATCGAGTCGAGATAGAACTCGAGATAGGTGAATGCCCCCTCGGGCTGTGGGGCGTGCCAGACACCCTCGCCAGATGTCAGGATGCGTCGCCCGTCGGTGTCGCGGTGCCCTGCGAGCGGGGTCGACCAGCGTTGCTGCGTGAAGGTCTTGCCGTCGGCAGACGCACGCGTTCGATCGTCGGAGACGAAGTCCACGAGGTCGTGCTCGGGGTTGAAGGTCAGCGTGGCGGTGACGGTCTGGTCGCCGTTGGTGAAGGTGCCGCGGACGTGCAGGTCGTCGATGGCCTCCCACGTCGCGGGGGCGTCGACGATGGCGCCGGGAGCCATCACGACGAGGTCGTTGAACACCGTGACGGTCTCCCCGTGGTCCATCTCGGGACCGAAGGCGTCGACGACGGTGACCAGTGAGACCAGCTTCACGCGCATGGTGGCGGTGGTGTCGGCGAAGACGTGCAGGACGGTGACGGGCAGCCCGGACCTGGTGGCATCCATCAGGAAGATCCGCTGGGGGCTTGGTCCGAAGGTGTTGACCTGCTCGCCGGTGAACGGCATCCATGCCGCGTCCGGGCCGCTACGGATACGGCCGTGGAAGTCGGCGTGGAAACTGTGGACCCGAGGCTGCCCCAGCGCACCTGAGCCTCGGATGTAGGCCGCCAGGGGCGACGGCAGGTCAGCGAGGTCCGCTTCGCTCAACGTCGGCGGGGAAGGGTCGACGCCGGTAAGTGCGTGGGCAACACGTTCCCGGTACTGGGCGTGGAGGCTGGTTGGTCCCTCGGCAGCGAAGCCGTAGCCCGCGACGAGGATCAGGATGATGTTCACGATCGTCCCGGCCCGTGCGTCGTGCCAGGAGGTCGCGATGGCGATCTGAGAGACCGCCGCGGCACCGAATCCCAGCGCCCACCACCAGCTGGGCGGCCCCACGGCGAGGAAGACCGCGGCAGTGAGGACGAGGGCAGCAGCGAGCAGCCAGAGCATCCCCGCCCGGAGACCGATCGGTGCGCGTGAGCTGGGAGACGTCGGCCCAGCCGAAGCCCTTGGCCACTCCGAGAAGGTGGAGAAGTCCGTGACCCGCGAGCACGGTGACGAGCACCCAGCGCAGCGTGGTGGTCATGACGACCATCTCCTTCACGAGCTCGAGATGGCTTGCAGGATGTTCAGCCGGACGGCGCGGAGCGCGGGCAGAGCGGCGGCCAGGACGCCGACCACACCCGACGCGAGCAGCATCCCCACGATGAGCGGCCACGGGACGGCGAGCGTGGTCAGGCCCTGGGTCACCAGGCCGCGCTGCAGAGCCACCCCCAGTCCGAGGCCGAGGACGGTGCCGAGGAAGGCGCCGAACACCGCTGTCGTGATGGCTTCGATGGTGATCATGGAGCCCAGCTGTCGACGCCGCAGCCCGATCGCGCGGAGCAGCCCGATCTCGCGGGTCCGCTCGAACACGGAGAGCGCCAGGGTGTTGACGATGCCCAGAACGGCGACGATGACGCTGAAGAGCAGCAGGACGTAGAGCAGGTTGATCAGTGTGTCGACCGATGCTCCCTGGGCGTCGGCGAACTCCGCACCGTCCTGGACCGAGACGATCAGGTAGGGACGTACCAGGTCGGTCGAGTTCGGCCCGAAGCGTTTGCAGGTCGGCTCCCGGCTCGGCCCGGAGGAAGAGTCGGGCATCGGCTTGCTGGTTGGCCGGCAATGCAGTCGCGTAGAGGGCGCGGTCGACGATGACGTGTGACCCGAAGGCCTGGCTGTCCCGGTAGATGCCTCCGACCACGAGCGGCTCATCGGTGATCGTGCCGATCGTGCGCGGTCACGGTGTCGCCGAGGCTCCAGCCCCGGGCGTTCGCGGTGGTCCGGTCGACCAGGAGGGTGTGCGGGTCGAGCGCCGACAGGTGGCCCTCGTCCATCGCCACGCTGAAGTTGTCGGCCACGTCGGCTGCCGTGACAGCCGAGGCCATCGTGTCGAATGACCCGATCCGCACGTCGATGAACCCCAGGGCGGCGACCGAGTGCACGCCAGGCAGGTTGCGGGCGGCGTCGGCGACCGGCGCCGGCACCGGTGCGACGTTGCCGCTGTTCAGCACGAAGTCCGAGGTCAGCTCAGCGGCGACACCGCTGCTCACGCTGGCCTTGACGCTCTGCGCCAGCACCGAGATCCCGGCGATCAGGGCCAGCCCGATCATCAGGGCGCTCGCCGTGGTCGCCGTACGGCGCGGGACGCGCAGCGCGTTCTCGCGGGCGAGTCTCCCCACCGCTCCGACGAGCGCGACGAACGGCCACGAGACGAGACGCACGACGGGCCGCGTCGCCAGCGGCGCGCCCACCAGGAGCCCGAGCACGGCGGCGACGGCACCCAGCGCCGCCACCGGCCAGGAGACGGGCTCGCGGGAGACCGCGACACCCAGCACCACCGCTCCGGCTGACAGCACACCGATGCCGATCAGTCCGCGCCGGCGCAGGCCGCCGGTGACGGCACCGGCGTTCCCGCGCATGGCGGCCACCGGCGCGACCCGTGAGGCGCGCCTGGCCGGCAGCACAGCAGCGACGATCGTGACCAGCACACCGACCAGCACGCTGAGCACCACGGTGGTCGCACTGAGGGGGAGGTCGGATCCGATGTCGGTGCTGAGGAACTTCCCGATGGCTGCCTGGGCACCCGCGGCGATCAGCAGTCCGAAGGCGATGCCGAGACCGGAGCCCACCAGACCGATGACCACGGCCTCGCCGAGCACAGTGCGCATCACCTGCGCCCTGGTCGCTCCGATGGCCCGGAGCAGGGCGAGCTCGCGGGCCCGTTGCCCGACGAGCATCGAAAAGGTGTTGACGATGATGAACGAGCCGACGAACAGGGCGACGCCTGCGAAGGCCAGCAGGAAGGTCGTGAAGAACTCCAGTCCCTGCTGCACCGAGGTCTCCGTCTCGCTCTGCACGGTCGCCCCGGTCACCGCCTCGAGCTCTGCGGGCAGCACCCCTGCGACCGCCGTGCGCAGCGCGTCCTGGCTGACCCCGGACGCTGCGGTGACCGACAGGGACGAAACGGTGCCGTCGGGAGCAAAGGCACCCCGCGCCGTGACCTCGTCCACCAGCACCGCCGTGGCGCCGAAGAGAGAGCCGAAGCGCACCTCGCCGGTGATGGTGACCCGTTGTGCCCGGTCGCCGATGACGGCACGGGTGCGGTCCCCGACCTCGAGGTGCGCCCGGTCCAGGGTGCTGCTCTCGACCGCGACCTCGCCCGGGCCGGTCGGCCCCCGACCGGAGACCAGGGTGAAGGCAGGATCGTCCTCGGCGAAGGCCAAGCCGAGCGACGGCGCGCCGCCGTTGCGGACCGCGATGCCGTCACTGCCCGCGAGGATGGCGGTGCCCTGCAGGTTCGGCGTCACCCGCGCGACCCCGGGCACAGCCGCGACAGTCTCGACGAGTGCCAGCGGCACCCCGGGCGCAACGGTGGACCCGTCGACGGAGACTGGGGACACCGCCTCGGTCGTCGGCGCCGCGCACCGACACGTCCAGCCCCTTGGACGACTGGGCGACGAGGCCGCCGAGCGTGTTGTCGATGCTGTCGCGCAGCACGAAGGTGCCGGTGACGAAGGAGACGCCGAGCATCACGGCGCATGCGGTGAGGATGAGCCGGAGGACGTGTCCCTGCAGTCCCCTGAGGGTGACGTGCAGCAGTCAGGCGTCCTGTCCGGCGAGCTCGAAGCCCTTCATCCGGTCGAGGACCGCGGTGGTGGTCGGCGCGAGGATCTCGTCGACGATGCGGCCGTCGACCAGGAAGAGCACCCGGTCTGCGTAGGACGCCGCGACGGGGTCGTGGGTGACCATGACGATGCTCTGCCCGAAGTCGTCGACGGAGTGGCGCAGGAATGCCAGGATCTCGGCGCTGGCCCGGGAGTCGAGGTTGCCGGTGGGTTCGTCTGCGAAGACGATCGCGGGGCGACGCACCAGGGCCCGTGCGCACGCGACGCGTTGCTGCTGCCCGCCGGAGAGCTCGTCAGGGTGGTGGCTCAGGCGGTCCCGGATGCCCAGGGTGTCGACCACCGTGTCGAACCACGCACTGTCGAGCTTGGCGCCGGCGATGTCGACGGGCAGGGTGATGTTCTCGCGCGCGGTGAGCGTGGGCACCAGGTTGTAGGCCTGGAACACGAAGCCGAGCCGGTCGCGTCGCAGCAGGGTCAGCGCCTTGTCCTTCAGGCCCCGGATGTCGATGCCGTCGATGTCCACCCGTCCGGACGTCGGGACGTCCAGGGCGGCCATGCAGTGCATCAGCGTGGACTTGCCGGACCCGGAAGGCCCCATGATCGCAGTGAGTCGGCCGCGGCCGAACTCCACCGTGACGTGGTCGAGGGCCACGACCTGAGCATCGCCCGTGCCGTAGACCTTGCACAGGCCTTCGGCGCGCGCGACCGCGTCCCCGTCGGTGAGGCCGTCGATCTCGGCTGCGCTGCGTTCTTGAGTGATAGTCATGCGGACAAACTCCAGAACGGGTCAGCGAGGAGGCCGGACCGTTTACAGACGGGCACGTCGCCCGGGCGTTCTGGCGAGGTGCTTCCCTGGCCACGACGCTAGACGCGTCCCGTGGGCACCGTAAGGGCACAATGGCACCCCACCAGCAGGGACCCTGGCACTGACACTGCTGGCGGCGATCGTGTGTGATCGAGACGTCGAGTGAACGCGCCACAAGGGCGGTCGACACAAACCCCGGACGGGGTCGTGGACAAGTGAACGACACGGGCACCACGCTGGTCACCAGCAACATCCCTGATCCGGCGCCGCTGAACCTCCTCGACGTGCATCTACCGTCGTACGACGTCGTGCTCACCGAGCACCTCGTCATCAACGCGGACACCACGTCGATCTTCGCGGCCGCGAAGAACTTCGACTTCACTGACCACCAAGTCGCCGTTGGTCACCATGCTGATGACCGCAAGAAGCGTCCCCAGCCGGTTGCTGCGGCGCCCGGTCGTGACCCCGCAGTCGCTGATGCTGGCGCAGGAGTCGGGGGCGTTGCCCGGCTGGCTGCTCCTCGGCGAGGTCCCCGGCCGGGAGGTGGTCTTCGGTGCCGTGGGCACGTTCTGGAAGCCGGACATCGACTGGCACGACCTGACCGCCGAGCAGTTCGCCGCCTTCGACGAGCCGGGTTGGGGCAAGATCGCGTGCCACCTGTTGGTGAGGCCTGACGGTCCAGAGCGGTCAGTCCTCAGCTACGAGTGCCGCACCGCCACCACCGATCCCGTGTCGCAGGCGCAGATGGCGCGCTACTGGTGGTTGATCCGCCCCTTCGTGGCCTACGTCCTGCGCGCCGTTCTCCGCACGATGCGCGGGAACGCCGAAGCGCGTGCCTAGCACTGACCCGGGCTCGGTCAGCGCGGCATCCCGCGGGCCAGGCCACGCGGGCGGCCGTCCCATAGTGTCCTTGGCTTCCATCCCGACCGCGCGGGCCGCAACGACCGCAAGGACGGCACCGCGAGCGGCACGACAGCTGGCGGGAGACGAGGTCACCTTCGCACACGCGGTCGGCCTGGCTGCGGTCGTGTTCTCCGCGATCTACTTCATCTCTGACCTGCTCGAGTTCGCCCAAGGTGGCTTCTCGACTCCCCAGCTCGTCCTCACCTATGTCGCCGAGGCTGCCATCCCGCTCTTCGTCATCGGGCTCTACGCCGTCCAGAGGCCCCACATCGGCCGCTCGGTCTTCTCGGCGCAGTCGGCTACGCCTACGTCTACGTCTTCTTCACCGGGACGGTGCTGCTGGCGCTCGTGAGCGGTCACCCGATTGGGACACCCTGGTCGGCCGACCTCGGACCGTGGGCCACCGCGCACGGATTGCTGATGGTGCTCGCTGGTTCGGCGTTCGGGGTGGCCGTGGTCAGCGGCCGGCGTGCTGCCACGTTGGACCGGGGTGCTGCTGTTGTCGGAGTAGTCCTGGTGGCCTTGGGGTCCCTACTACCCGGAGCCGTCCAGCTGCTCTGTGCCGGCGTCCGCGACCTCGCTTTCGCCGGGATGGGCCTGTCCCTGCTCGAGCCGCACCCGACCCACACCTACGTCCCCGAGAGAGGCAATGTCCATGTACTCCGCTTGAGTTCGCGAACGTCACGAAACGCTACGGACACGAGGTGGTCGTCGACGACCTCACGTTCACCGTCGCAGCCCGGGACGGGTCACCGGCTTCCTGGGACCCAACGGCGCCGGGAAGTCCACGGCGATGAAGATCCTGCTGGACCTCGCCGCGGCCGACCACGGTCGCGCCACCATCGGAGGCACGCGGTACCGCGACATGGACGACCCCGCGCGAACGGTCGGCGTGGTCCTGGAGCCGAACGCGTTCCACCCCGGACGCACCGGCCGCAACCACCTGCGGATCCTCGCCGACGGCGCAGACATCGACCCCGGCCGCATCGACCGACATGCTGGAGGCCGTCGGCCTCGAGCCACGCCGCGGACCGCCACGTCGGCGGCTACTCCCTGGGGATGCGGCAGCGCCTCGGGCTGGCGGCCGCGCTGCTCGGCGATCCACCGGTCCTGGTGCTCGACGAGCCCGGCAACGGCCTCGACCCGCAAGGCATCCGCTGGCTGCGCGACCTGCTTCGCGAGCGCGCCGCGGCGGGAGGCACCGTCTTCGTCTCGAGCCACCTGCTGGCCGAGGTCGAGCACCTCGCCGACGAGATCGTGGTCCTCAACCGTGGCCAGCTCGTCGCCACCGGCACCCTCGGCACGCTGCAGCAGGCAGGTACCTCGGTCCGCACCGAGGCACCGCGGACGCGCTGACCCGGCTCCTGGAGAGCGGCCGGCGCCACGGTCCACACCGGCACCGAGGGCGAGCTCGTCGTCCGTGGAATGCGGCATCGCGGAGATCGGAGACCGAGCGTGCGCCGCGGGTATCGCCCTGCACGAGCTCAGCCCCCAGGCCGGCTCGCTGGAGGAGCTGTTCCTCGGATGGACGAGCATACGACACCCCGCCCCAGCGCCGCTCCGCCCACGCCGCCGGCGCGACCGCCGTCGCGACTGAGCCCGAGAGGCAGGCAGTACCGCTATGACCACCATGCTCCGACTCGTGCGCGGGGAGATCCGCAAGCTCACCACCACGAAGCTGCCGTGGGGCTTCCTCGCCGTGCTGGTCGTCATCGCCGCGCTCGACGCCGCGGTCGTCGCCTTCGGCACCGACATGGACGGCAGCAAGACATTCGTCGCCACCGCGGCGACCAGCAGTCCCTGATGGCGTTCGCGTTCAACGCCATGATGGGCACCAGCCTGTTCGGCGCCATCGCCGTGGCCCGTGAGTACGGGCACCGCACGGTCGTGCCGATGTTCCTGACCTCCCCCCACCGCACTCGAGCGGTGCTCGCCCAGCTGACCGCGGTGCTCACGGCGGGGGCGGTGCTGGCCTTCCTCGGACAAGCGCTGGTCGTTGCTGGCGTCGCCCTGGCGCTCCCGAGCACCGATTATGGCTTCCTCGTCTCGACCGGTGACCTCAGCCGGCTCTTCGCAGCCACGACCCTCGCCGGCGCGATCGGCGCCACCCTCGGAGCCGGGCTCGGCGCGCTCATCCGCAACGTCGGTGGCGCGGTCACGACAGCGGTCTTGGTGGTGTTCGTCGTTCCTCCGCTCGCCGTACAGCTCTTCAGCGACGCGGGATCCTGGATCCCCACCTCCCTGTTTGCGGTCATCTCTGGCAGTCAGCCCCGACGTCAGTCTCGTGGGCCGCACTGCTCGCCGTCGTCGCCTGGGCGCTGTCCCGGCTGCCGCCGGACTCGTGGCCGTCAATCAGGCGAGACGTGGTGTGAATCGCGTCCATCTCCCCTGGGAAGTGGACGGCCTGACTCGCGCAGACCCTCGGGATGGACCCCAGCGTTTGAGGCCGAGCCATGGGCGACGACGATCAGCTCTCGTCGTCGCGGTGTTCGGCGGCTTCAGCCGTCAGAGCAATCCGATCGTCTTGGGATGACTTCCGATCATCCTTTGCGTGCTGGCGATCGAGCTGCGCGTGGCGACGTTGCGGCCAGTAGTCGCCGTAGACGGGGTTCGGTTCGGTGTCCAGAAGCTGCGACAGGTCGGTCTCCTTCTCGCGCTTCTCGGCGGCAGCATCGCGAGCGTCGCCGGAGGCGTCGCGCTCGCTAGCGGCCCCGAGGATCGCATCGGAGGCCTCCATTCGCTCAGCAAGGGCGGCCTCGCGAGCCGCAACTTCGGCCTCGCGTCGTTCGAGATCGCGCTCGTCCTTGGCCATCACGCGAGTCAACCACGGTCGAGTGCTCATGTCGTGCGAGGACAGGTGGCAGCCCACACGAAGACGCTCCTCACGTACGTCGAGTTCGCCCTGAGGCCCCCTGATACAACGGCGCACAGGTCGTTCCTCGCGGAGGCACCGGCAGCCATGACCCTGGTGCACTCATCCCTTGCTCGCGCGCGGCAGCCGCGTCCCGCCGGCGGAGTGTTGGTGCATCGCCGGTTGACCCAGCCGGCTGCGCAGCGCGAACAGATCCGACAACGGTGATGCCAACGCCCATCAAGGTCGGCAGGATCTTGGGACCCAAAGTTGAGGTGGTGACGATGTCGAACCATGCATGGAAGACCACACCGCTGAGGAGCGTAGGACAGAAAGCGGCGCAATCACTGGCGCTTCTGCACCGGCGTCGAACGTCCGGATCTGCCGCGACTCGTGCATCAGTATGCACGGTCCGAATCTGCCGATGAGCGGGCGGCGGGACCCGACCCTGGATAGGGTCCCGGGGTGAGCAATCGGATGGAGATCCGTGTCCTGGTCGTCATGCTCGTCTGTGGTGGTGTGCTGCTCATCGACGTCCTAGTCGAGGGGCAGTCAACGCGGGCGCTCGTGTGGTCCGCCCTATTGCTCGCCTTGGGATGGTGCCTCTCGCGAGCCAGGCGAGAGCAGACCCGCAACAACTAACACGTTCAGCCTCTCTCGCGGCGAACCCCACCCGGTGCTGTATCTCCAAGACCCGCCTGAGCCCGCACCGCGATCAGGGCGCTACCGAAGCCGTGTCTCGTAGTGTCTGGGCATGTTCGACGTCGGCGTCTGGATTTCTCCGTCTTGCTCGCTCTCGTCGCGATGGTGGTGTGGCTACTCACTCGACGTAGACGAGGCTGAACGTCCAGATCTGCCGCGATGAACTCGGAATGCGGGAGATCCGGATCGGTGCCTGGCGGCCGCTCCCAGATGGCCAGCGGGTCCGGAAGCGCTGGATCTCGGGTTGTGAAGGGCGACATCGGTATCTCCGCGTCGTGGCATCAGGGGCACTCCGTCCGACCAGGTCATGCCTGACCTCGGGGCACGGCGGACCGTCATTCCAGGTCGGTAGCGCCATCATCAGTGGCTGTGAGGGGCCACCACTCGTCCCTCACTGGCCTGGACGACGACGAACCCCTGACCACTGAACCCGAGCTGGAAGGCCTCGCCTGAGCCACGACCGATGAGTGCACCGGCGCCGGCGGTGCGTCGTACGGTCGTGGTGAGCGACGACGACCACGCGATCGCCGCCTGGATGTCGGCGTACGTCGGCGCGTCGACGTTGAGGACGACCGGACTGCCGTGCGAGGTGATGGCGACGGTGCCCGTGCCGGTGAACGTGGTGTTGAAGACGCCGCCGGCCATCATCGACGCCCCCTCCACCCGCTTGATGTCCCACGCGAGGGTCGAGTCGAAAGCGAGGACGTTGCTGCCGTTGACCGTCAGGGCGTCGTTCTCGAGGTTGACGAGGTGGATCTCCATCGCGTCGTCAGCGAAGAAGACGTCACCGCGTCCAGAGACCTTCATCAACGGCATGCCCTCGCCAGTGAACGTCTTCTTCAGGAACTTCCCCATCCCGCCCGCGCCCTGGTAGGCGAAGTCGACCTGGCCCTGGTAGGCGACCATCGCACCCTGTCGCCCCATCACCTCCCCGTCGAGCGCGACCCGCAGTATGCGCGAGTTCTGCAACGCGAACCGGTCGGTGCCGGAAGACTCGAGGTTCGTGCCGAACAGTTCGCTGCGCATGGGTCTCCTCCGAGCAGTGTGGGGCGTTTGTGGGTCAAGGCTATGCACCTACTCCAATGGCGGCCGCGGGGCCTCGGGTTCAGGACGCAGTCGAGTCCATCGTCGAACGGCTGGGTCGTACGACGTGTCGCTCGCGCGGCCGTCCGAGTCGGGCCAGGCCCCAGGAGCCGCCCGCAATGGGCGGCGACCTCCGAAAACCCCTCAAGTCGAGACGCCCTGCGCGCCCATCTCGGCAGTTTCCGCGCACGATCCGCGGCATGATGCTGCGGTTGCCTGTCGGTGGGCATCGCGTACGGGCTGGTGCGCCTTTCAGGGGCTGACGACCCGGAACTCGTGCCGATCAGTCGCCAGGTCGTGGGCGTAGGGACGCACCTCGACGCTCAGTACGCGTCCTTCGACCCCCGCGCCGACCGGTGCGAACGCGAGCCCTTGCTCGAGAGCCTCGGCCACCCGCGCACGCCCGACCAGGAGTTCGTCGGACGGCACGCCCTGAGCCATCAGGCGCAGCACCACGACGCAGACCGCATGCGTGGCGATCTCCTCTGCCGGGTCGTACCCCAGCACGAGATGCTCGTCGTCAGTCGGCTGGCGCACGGCCAAGCGAACGGTGGCGTCGACGATCACGAGCTGGTCGTCCTGCGCGATCAGTGGGGAGCCGGTCAGCACGTAGTCCCGGTCGCGAAGGTCAGGTCCGGAAGAGTGACGTGGGAACAACTCCATGCGTCCATGATTCCCCGCGTGCGGGGATTCCAACCGCCGAACCCCAACCCCATCGGCATGACAGCGCGGATCGCGGCAGATCCGGATGCCTACACGTCGCCGCCCACCGGTTGGTTCGGCACACCGTCCAGGTAGGGGCGATCTGGCCAACGGAGCCACTTGTGGGGCCGGTGGCGCCACCTCTGGGTGAACGGGCGCCAACCTGGGCCGTCCCAGCATTGGAGCAGCCCGGGTTGGTACGGCGAGGGGTAGAAACCGGGCGGCGGGACTTCGCGGTCGGGCTCGCGGAGGACGATGCCGTTGCGCCCCAGGCGCCACAGTCCCGTGTAGGCGGTGCGTGAGGTGTAGCCATGCGTGAACTCCTCACGCTCGCGGGCCTCGAGGTGGAAGAGCATCCAGAACGCGCCGCCGCCACCGCCGGTCACGATGGACGCAAACATGAGCCCTGGGGCGTCGTCCGGAAGCACGACAAGCAGCAGGATGGTGCCGAAGAACATGCCGATCCCGGTGAGCAGCATCGCGTGGGCGGACAGACCGGGTAGCCGCTGTGGCGGAGTCGCCGGCGCAGGTGGCGGCAGCAGGCCGAGCCGCTGCGCGGCCTGAAAGCCGGGCGCAGTCTGCGGAGGATGCGTGGCCTCAGCGCCGTAGACCTCCCATCCTTGGACCCGTTGGGCCTCTCCGGGGGGCAGTGGCGGAAGCACCGGCTGGCTCCAGCAAAGCACCGACCTGTCGCCACCGGCCCGGAGCCTGACCGTCACACGCAGCCCTGCAGTCCTCGAGCCATGGCGTCCTTCTCGCGTGCTCGACCCTCGTGCGGGCTCGGCCAGCTGAACCACCGTTGCATCTGGTCACCCTAGGAGCGTCGATCGGTGCGCCGCGGCAGAACACATGCAATCCACGGCGCTGCACACGCTGACTTCGGTCAGGGCTCCGCCGCGCGCCGACTACGAGGGGCACGTGGTCCGCGCAGGACGCTGGCCGATCGACGATCAGGATCACCCACGAGACGAGGAGTCCCCTGATGAGACACCGGTTCCTGACCCGCCCGCTGTCGGCCGTCCTCCTGCCACTGACCCTGGCGCTGACGCTGGTGGGGACGCTGTTCGCCGCCGCCACGTCCGGCTCACCACCGGGCCCGACCGCTTCCGCGACCGCCGACCCGGCCGGCCGCTCCGTCGAGCGCGCAGCCACGCGGCACCCCGACCCGGGCGACCGGCCGACCGTCGTGCTGGTGCACGGCGCGTTCGCCGACTCCAGCGGGTGGGACGCCGTCGCGACGCAGCTGATGGACCAGGGCTACCCGGTCCTGGCGTTCTCGAACCCGCTTCGCGACCCGATCAGCGATGGCGCGTACCTGCGCGCGTTCCTGAGCACCATCGAGGGACCGATCGTGCTGGTGGGTCACTCCTACGGCGGTGCGGTGATCAGCAACGCCGCGACGGGCAACCCCGCTGTCCAGTCCCTCGTCTACGTGGCGGCGTACGCCCCCGCCGAGGGCGAGAGCGTCGCCGAGGCCAACGACCTGGGCGGCGGTCACACCGTGGTGACCGACCACCTCCTGCTCCGGCCGATCCCGGGCGAGACCCAGAACGCCGACGCCTACATCGACCCGGCGTGGTTCGGCGAGCTCTTCGCGCAGGACCTGCCGGTGCGGACCACCCGGTTCATGGCAGCCAGCCAGCGACCCGGCGCCCTCGCAGCCCTCGTCACGGAGTCCGGTCCGCCGGCATGGGCACAGATCCCGAGCTGGTACCTGGTCGCCACGCAGGACCGCATCATCCCGCCAGAGGCCGAGCGTGCGATGGCCGCGAGGGCCGGTGCGCGCGTCGTGGAGGTCGACAGCTCGCACGTGGTGATGATGAGCCACCCGCGAGCCGTCACGAAGCTCATCCGGGAGGCCGCTCGCTGACGGGCGCGACGCCGGTCCACGCCACCGGTCGGCCGCTCGGGCGGTCGGCCGGTGTCTTCCGTGCGCTCGACGCCGCTGCCTCAGGTCGACGCGACGGGGTCGTCGAGACCGAAGGGTCCGGCGGCAGTGACGGTGACGTCGTCGCTCGTGACGGGGTGCCCGGCGTCGCACCGCGCCTCGATGGTCACCGGGCGACCGCACCCGTCGTGGGTGAGCCGCGGCGGGTACGGCGGCGGATCGTGGCGGTTGGCCCACTGGAGCAGGGCGAACAGCGCCGGCATCAGGTCCTCCCCCGCCGGCGTCAGGGCGTACTCGTGCCGCCGGCGCTGGCCGGGCTCCTGGTAGGGGCGCTTCTCGAGGACGCCGGCCCGGACCAGGTCGCGGAGCCGGGCGGACGTCGTCCCGTCGGTCAGGTCGGCTCGAGCCGCGAACTCCTCGAAGCGGGAGGCACCGTAGAACGCCTCGCGCAGGACCAGCATCGCCGACCGCGTGCTCACGACCGCCAGCGTGCGCTCGATCGGGCAGTAGCTGCCGACCGGCTGGTTGTCGCGCAGGGCGAGCGCGCCCTCGAGGTTCATCGCCACCTCGTCACTGTAGTTCTCGGTCGCACGTCGGCTGCCCGAACGCGGACGGGGCCGACCGGGCTGCAGCCCGGTCGGCCCCTCGCGGTGCGGGTTGCTCAGGACCCCACGGCCCCGGTCGACTCGGTACGGCTGTGCTCGCGGGCCCACGCCAGCGCGTGGTCGGCGACCGCCTCCCACCCGGGCGCGGCACACGTCCAGTGGTCGCGTCCCTCGAACTCGTAGAACTCCGTCACGGCAGGCGACTTGTCGTAGTGCTTGGCGTTCGACCGGTTCACCGACGGCGGCATGATGTGGTCCTCCGAGCCGGCGATGAACAGCAGCGGGGCACGGTCGGCGGAGTAGTCCACCCAGGTGTCCTGGTGGCCGGGCTTGAAGTTGGCGAACAACCCGTACTCCCACACCCAGTAGCCAGGAGCCGCGATCGCATAGCGGTCCCAGACCTTGCGCGACTCCTCCTCGGAGAGGGTGTTGGTGAAGGCGTAGTGGAACTCCTCGGGCGTGAAGCCCACCGCCTTGTGCCGGTTGGCCGGGTTCTTCAGCGCGGGGAACAGCGACCTTGCCTGGGAGACCGGGTTCACCCGGACACCCTCGGTCGGCGCGGAGTCGATGACCACCCCCGCCGACCCCAGCCCGCGGGCCAGGAGCAGCTGCGTGAGGGTCCCACCGAACGAGTGTCCGATGATGATCGGCGGGGTGCCGACCCCCTCGACCACCGAGGCGAGGTGGTCGACGGTCTCGGCGACGGTGAGGTCCGCGATGACCTGCGGGTTCTCCCGCAGCGCCTCGACCTCGATGTCGAATCCGGGGTAGGCCGGCGTGAGCACGGTGTGCCCCTGCGCCTCGTAGTGGGTGACCCAGTGCTCCCAGCTGCGCGGGGTCATCCAGAGCCCGTGCACCAGCACGATTGTCTCGGGTCGTGTCTCAGTCATGGGGTGGTTCCTCTCAGGAGTCGATGAAGGCGAGCAGGTCGGCGTGGAGGCGGTCGCGGTCGGTGTCGGGCAACGCGTGGGCGCTGCCCTCGTAGACCTTCAGCTCGGCGCCGTCGACCATGGCGGCCGACCGCGCACCCCCGACCTCGAAGGGCACGATCTGGTCGTCGTCGCCGTGGATGACCAGGGTGGGGACGTCCACCTTCTCCAGGTCGGGACGGAAGTCCGTCGCGCTGAACGCCGCGATGCACTCGTACGCCGCCCGGTGGCCGCACGCCATGCTCTGGAGCCAGAAGGCGTCGCGGAAGCCCTGGGCCACGTCGTGGTTGCGGTTGTGCCCGAAGAACGGTCCGTCGGCCAGGTCGCGGTAGAGCTGCGAGCGGTTGGCGGCCTCCCCCGCCCGGATGTCGTCGAACACCGCGATCGGCAGGCCGTCGGGGTTGTCGTCGGTGCGCAGCATCAGCGGCGGCACGGCGGACACGAGGACGAGCCGGGCCACGCGGGCCGTGCCGTGGCGACCCACGTAGTGCACGACCTCGCCGCCGCCCGTGGAGTGGCCCACGAGGGTCAGGTCAGACAGGTCGAGGGCCTCGACCAGGCAGGCCAGGTCGTCGGCGTACGTGTCCATCTCGTTGCCGTCCCACGTCTGGCTCGAGCGTCCGTGACCTCGACGGTCGTGGGCGATCGCGCGGTGTCCGTGCTCGGCGAGGAACAGGGCGGTGGCCTCCCAGGCGTCCGCGTTGAGCGGCCAGCCGTGGCTGAGGATGACGGGGGTGCCGTCGACTCCCCAGTCCTTGTAGAAGATGCGGGCGCCGTCGTCGGCGGTCACGTAGGGCATGGGGCCTCCTGAGGTGGGCCGGGCTGGGGTCGGGATGCTCCGAGCGTGGCGGAGGCCGGGACCACGCGGACCACGTACGCCACGTAGTCCGGCCATCGTCCGGGCCGTCGACCCGGGGCCGTCAGTCCGGACCATCGAGGCGCTCGGACAGCTGGCGCCTGGAGGAGATGCCGAGCTTGTGGAAGACGTTGCGCAGGTGGTAGTCGACGGTGTTGGGGCTCAGGAACATCGTCGCCCCGATCTCGGAGTTGGTGCGGCCCGCGGCCGCGAGGCGCGCGACGGTGAGCTGTTGGGCGGTGAGGTCGAGCGGGTCGCGCACGCCGGCCGGGGCGGCCTGGTCGCCGATGGCGGTGAGCTCGGCGCGGGTCCGGTGGGCGAAGGCCGGAGCCTGTCCGCGCTCGAAGAGGTCGAGTGCCGCGTGGAGCTGCTCCCGAGCGTCGCGGCGACGCTTGGAGCGACGCAGCCACTCGCCGTACAGCAGGTGGGCGCGGCCCAGCTCGATGGGCACGTCGCCCGAGGCCAGGGCCTCGATCGCCGCGCGGTGGTGCGGCTCGGCATCCTCCTCGACCAGCGCACGCGAGCGGTGCGCCACCCCCGCGGTCCACGGCGAGCCGTTGACCCTCGCCAGTCCCTCCAGGTGCCGCACGTGCACCGTCGCCTCGGGCGTGCGCCCACTCCGGCACGCCGCCTCGACGTAGTCGGGCAGCTGCAACGGCGTGACCTGCAGGAAGGGGTCGGCCACCAGGGGCTCGAGCCGGCGGCGCGCCCCGTCGTAGTCGCCCTCCGCGAGGTCGCGCACCGCCAGGGCAGCCTGGCCGGCCGACCGCACGCCGTGGAAGCCCATCGAGCCGGCGCCGTCCGCGATCATCTCCACCTGGGCGCGGGGGGCCTCGGCCCAGGCGAGCAGCGCCACGTTGATGACGTGCTCGGCGTCGTAGCCGATGGCCCGGCGGAGCTCACGCACCTGCTCGATGTACTCGTGCGCGTGCCGCGGCGTGCCACCGGAGAGCTCGGCCAGGGACATGATCCACAGAGTGGTGTCCAGCAGCTGCAGGGCGCCGGCGTCGCGCGCGGCGGCCGCGGTCCGCGCGAGGCACTCACGCCGGGCGGGCGCGTCCCAGAGCGCCGTCGTCAGCGCCACGCTCGTGGCGCCGTAGCGCAGCAGGCCGGGGGCGTCGAGGTCGAGGATCGTCTCGACCGCCGTGCGCATGACCGGGACCGCCTGGTCGTACGGCAGCAGGATGTGCGCGCTGAGAGCCGCGAAGGATGGTGCTCGCTGTCCCGTCGCGCAGCTCGGCACCCTTGCGCAACCGAGCCCCGAGCTCCGACAACGTGAGGCCCTGCGCGAACCTCTCGGCCGGCAGGGTGTACTCGAACGCCTTGATCAGGGCGTCCTGCTCCAGCGCCGTGTCGTGCCCGTGGAAGCACTCGGCGGCCGACAGCATGGTCGCCCCCGCCTCCATCAGCGCGGGGTCGGCGGTGAAGAGCGAGATGCTCGCGCGGATCCAGACGAGCCGCCCCCGGGACACTGCGTCCAGCGCGTCCTCGTCCACGTCGTCGAGGTAGGTCTTCGCGAGCTGGGCCGCTCCTGACCCGAGCGCCGCCTCCGCGGCGTCGACGAGACGGGCGTACTTCACGCGACCGGGCGGGGTGAGCTCCGACGCCTGGGCCAGCACTCGCGCGCGGGAGGCGAGACCGCCCCGCCGACCGGCTGCGTCGGCCACCCGCTCGAGCCGGTCGGCGACGTCCGCGTCGGTGCCCAGCGTCGCCTTGGCGGCGTGCCACGCCGCCACCTCGACCAGCCCGAGCTGCTCCGCGGCCACCGACAGCGCACGGTGGGCCCGCCTGCGCTCGGAGCCCTGGACGGCGTTGTACGCCGCCGAGCGCACCAAGGGGTGCCGGAACCTGATGGTCGCGCCGAGCTCGACCAGGCCCGCCGACTCCGCCTCCTCGACCGGATCGTCCGGAAGGCCCCACGACTGGCCGGCTGCCCGGATCAGGTCGATGTTGCCGGTGGAGTCGGCGGCGGCGATCAGCAGCCAGGTCTGGAGGTCCGCGGCGAGGTGGCGGATCCGCCTCAGGTAGAGCGCCTCGAGGTGGTGACCGATCGGCAGCGGCTCGTCCGCCAGGCTCACCTCGGTGAGTCGCCGGACGCTCAGCTCCCGCGCCAGGTCCACCAGGGCGAGCGGGTTGCCGCCGGTGGCGGCGATGACCTGCGCGGCCGCGGCCGGGTCGATCGGCTCGGGGAGCGACGCGGACAGCAGCCGGTGGGCCGGGTCGGTCTCGAGCCCGGCGAGGGGCAGACCGGGAACGCCGGCCAGCTGGGCGGCGACGTGCGCGGTGTCGCGCCCGGCCATGACCAGCGCGACCGACTCGGCCTCCAACCGGCGCGCCACCAGACCGAGGACGTCGAGAGACTCGGGGTCGAGCAGGTGGACGTCGTCGATCACGCACAGCACCGGCTCGACCTCACCGGCGGCACCGAGGAGGCCCAGCACGCCGAGACCGACCAGGAAGCGGTCGGGCGGCTCGCCCTCCGCGACGCCAGCCGCCACCCGCAGCGCGTGGCGGTGGCTCTCGGGAAGCTCCGAGAGGTAGCCCCGCAACGGGATCGCCAGCCGCTGCACGCCGGCGAAGGGGATCATCGACTCCGCCTCGAACCCGTCCACCCTGAGCAGGCGCAGCCCGGCCTGCTCGGACGTCGTGGCGTCGAGCAGGGCGGTCTTGCCGATCCCCGGCTCACCGGTGACGAGCAGCGCACCGCCGCGCCCGTTGCGCGCGTGACCGAGCAGGGCACGCACCCGCTCCCGCTCGTCGTGCCGGCCGAGGAGCCTCTCAGCACTCGCCACCCCGCTGACTCTAACGAGATGAAGTCAGGGCACGCCAGCGCTGGTACAGACCTGTCCGCGTCGCGGGACGACGTCCCGGCCGGCGCACCACGACCGGCGGCCGACCACCCCTTCGGGCCCGGAGTAGGAAGGTGCCATGCGCATCTTCTTCACCGGTGGCAGTGGCAAGGCCGGCAGGCACGTCGCGCCCTACCTCGCCGAGCAGGGCCACCAGGTCACCAACGCCGACCTCGTGCCGCTCGGGCACCCCGATGTCAACGACCTCCAGGTCGACCTGACCGACGCCGGCCAGGTCTACTCGGCGCTCGCCGGGCTGGCGACGTTCGACGAGCTCGACCTGCCCGAGAAGCCGTCGTACGACGCCGTGGTCCACTTCGCCGCCGTGCCCGCGATCCTGCGCACGGCCGACTCGGCGACGTACGCCACCAACGTGCTCAGCACCTACCACGTGCTCGAGGCGGCGACTCGGCTCGGCATCCGCAAGGTCGTCTTCGCCTCGTCCGAGACGACGTACGGCGTCTGCTTCGCGCAGGGCGAGCGGCGCCCGCTCTACGTCCCGGTCGACGAGGAGCACCCGACCGTCCCGGAGGACTCCTACGCGATGTCGAAGGTCGCCAACGAGGTGACCGCGCGCTCGTTCCAGGCACGCACCGGGGCCGACGTCTACGGCCTACGGATCAACAACGTCATCGAGCCGCACGAGTACACCGAGCTGTTCCCGGACTTCCTCGACGACCCGGCGCTGCGACGGCGCAACATCTTCGCCTACATCGACGTGCGTGACCTCGGCCAGATGGTGCAGCGCTGCCTGGTGACCGACGGCCTCGGCTACGAGGTCTTCAACGTCGCCAACGCCGACATGTCGGTGGCGGCCACGACCGAAGAGGTCATCGCGCGGTTCTACGCCGGAGTGGAGGTACGGCGGGAGATGGGCCGCGACGAGACCTTCTACGCCATCGACAAGGCGCGTGAGCTGGTCGGCTTCGAGCCGCAGCACTCGTGGCGCGACGTGCTGGACGGGTAGCCGTCAGCGCGCGCCCAGGGCGTCGAGCGTCGCCATGTCCTCCTCGGTCAGGGTGAACCCGCCGACGTCGGCGTTGGACCGGATGCGCTCCGGGTGCGCCGACTTCGGGATCACGACGACCTCGTGCTGGAGGTGCCACCGGATGATGACCTGGGCGGGCGTGCGGTCCAGCCGATCGGCGATCGCGACGATCGCCGGGTGGTCGAGGGTGCCGCCCCGCAGGGCGCTGTAGCCCTCGACGGCCACGTCCCGCTCGCGGTGCTCCGTGCAACGTCCCGGCGTCGAAGAGGAGCGGGCTCCACTCGATCTGGTCGATCGCCGGCCGCACGCCGGTCGCGTCGGTCACCTCGTCGATGAGTGGCGGCGTCGAGTAGTTGCTCACCCCGATCGTCGCGGGCCAGCCCCTGCTCCTGTGCTGTCACGAACACGCGTCCCACGTCGACGTTCGTCGAGCTCGGCGACCAATGGACGAGCCAGAGGTCGACGTGGTCGGGGCGCAGCAGGTCGAGGCTCTTCGCAGGGTCTCTCGTTCGCGCGGCCGGCGCCGCCCGGGGGGCAGCTTCGTCGTGATGAACACGTCCTCGCGTGCGAGGCCGCTTTCGGCGACCGCACGGACCGACCTCGTCCTCGTTGCCGTAGACGGTGGCGGTGTCGAGGTGGCGGTAGCCGACCTCGAGCGCGGCGGGGCCGCGTCGTACCGCGTCGTCCCGGTGCTTGCCAGGTGCCGAAGCCCAGCAGCGGGATGCTCGTCCCGTTCGTCAGCGTCAGGGTCTGGTCGGGCAGCTGCAGGTCGTGGTCGGTCACCTCGCCGATGCTGTCACGTTCGCCAAGGCCGGCAGGGCCGCGACCGATCGCCGTACGCACGCGGTGGGCGCCCGGACATGAGCGGAGTCCCGGACCCCCATGGGCCCGGGACTCCGTCCGTGCGTGTCGGTCGTGCGTGGGTCAGGCCTGCTGGCCCAGCGCGAACTGGATGGTGCCGTCCTCGTCCACGCCGCCGTCCAGCACCTTGTCGGAGAGGGCTCCGACGCGGGTCCGTCGACGTAGATGGTGGCGCCGTCCTGCTCGATGACCTGGTCGTCGCTCTCGGCGTGGTCGGCCGGGCTCACGGACAGGGACTCCCCGTCCGCCTCGGTGGCGATGCGGAGCGCGGTGATCTCGGGCACCTCGTCGGCGGCTTGCTGCTTCACGATGTCGGTCACGTTCTCGGTGAGAGCAAGCATGGGCTCTCCTTCCGAATGGAGAATGTGTCCCCCTCACCATTGCTCGGACCCGGCGCGC
>CAVQJS010000005.1:0-86552 GCA_963712875.1 uncultured Actinomycetota bacterium
CGTCGACCGCGTCCCGTGCCATGCCGACATAAAGCAGCGCGCGAATCACGGCTCGCGCAGCCCACCGACCGGAATGCGCGACTTGAGCTCGGCAATCCGGTCTGCAGGAGCTCCTGATGTAATTGACTCTTGGGCGCCTGCGCAGGGGACGCGTCACGGCAGGATCGATGCCGACGGCGGCTGAGCGTCGGCGAACCGTACACCGCCAGGAAGGTCCGCTCGGCCACCGCCTCGTTCATGTCGCGCCACGCATCCAGCGCGGCGACGATCTGGCGGGAGGCGGTCTCCTGGATTGCAGAACGGATTGTCGGCGGCCACGGGCTTCGATTTTCGCGAACCTGATCTGCCATGGCGGCGACCGAGGCCATCATCGGATTGGCATTGGAGAACAGCTCGTATTGCAGCCGCAATGGGTGCAGCTGCTGCATCCATTGCGCCAGCGGAGAGCTCACGAGGCGCGAACGAATCGGCTGCGCAAAGGTGCGGTAAAGCGCGAGATTGATCTCCGATAATGCGGGCGGCGGTCGCAAACCGGCGCTCATCGGCCGCATCGTTGCCGCCGAGCGCTCGAATGTCGTCGAGCGTCCTCGCTTCGCACCGCATCACCCAGTCGCCGGCCGACGAGATCGGAACTTGCCGTGTCCTTCGGTCTTGCGTTCGAACACCGCCTCGTAGAGGCCGGGCGGCAGGTGTCGATCAGGTCGATATTGCTGGAGAACTCGCCGTGCTCCTTGCTTGCGCGACGCCGCCGACACGAAGATGCCCAGATGGCCGATACGTCTCATGGATGGTGTAGACGATCGTCTGACCGTAGGAGCGGATCTCGTCGACGTTCTCATAGAGATCGAGAATCCATCCGAGCGCCTGCTGGGGCGGCGTGATGTTGTCGCCTTGGAGCAGAACACCACGATCGGAGAGCGGATGTTGCGCAGGTCGATCGTGGTGCCGTCCGACGTCTGGATCCGCCCGGCGGCGAGATTGTTGCCGATGAACAGCTCGTCGACGATGAACTGGATCTCCTCGGCGTTCAGATTGACGTGACCGCCCCACCAGCGCTCGAAGCCCGAGATAGCGCGGGCGCCTCGGTGTCGATCTTGGAATAGAGATTGTATTGCTTGGTCCAGAGCGTGTTGGCGGGATTCTGATTCTCGAAATTCTGCACCAGCCAGGCGCCGTCGAACTTTCCATGACCGAGATCGCTGGCAAGCGCGGTCAAGCCAGCTGCCGCCCAGCAGACCGCCGCTGTAGCGCATCGGATATCTTGCCGCGCACGCCGGCCCAATACGACAGCGGCGACCCGGCGATGATGATGGGGCCGAACAGTTCGGGGCGGATGGCGGCCAGCATCATGATCGCCCATCCGGCCTGGCAGTTGCCGATCACGCAGGGCTTGCCGTCGGCCTCGGGATGCAGCGCGATCACCTTCTCGAGGAAGACCGCCTCGGCGCGCGCGATGTCCTCGATGGTCTGGCCCGGCATCGGATCCGGCAGGAAGCCGACGAAATAGCAGGGATGCCCGGCCTTGAATGCGACGCCGATCTCGCTGTCGGCCTTGAAGCCGCCGATGCCCGGGCCCGTGCCCGGCGCGCGGGTCGACGACGACGAACGGCCGTCGCGCCGGATCGACCTCGACGCCTGGCGGCGGAATGACCCTCACGAGGCCGTAGTTGACCGGCCGATCGAGCGTGCGGCCGTCGATGACGAGCTCGACCTCGTAGTCGAGCACATGCGGAGCGGTCTCGGCCAGATGCTCGCGGTACTGGTTGCCGCGCTGGCGCATGACGTCCCAGAACAGGACGCTGCGCTGCGCGGCATCGACCATGTACTCCATGGCGGGGGCAATACTGCCGAACGACGCAAACGCGCTGGTCGATGCAGGGCGTCTGGCTGGCGGACATCGTTATCTCGCTCGTGTTCGTTTATCTCTTGTAGGCGGTCGCGGCACGCGTCGCCCGCCTTTGCTCCAATTCTGCTGCCGCATCATCTCGAACTGAATGTTCGGGTCGGGGTCGGTGTATCGTTTCTGGCCGCCTATAGGCACCGTACGACGACGGCTGCAGAGAGCGTTGCTTTTGCGCCTTGCTTGCCGACTGCGCGAAAGCCGGCGAGGCGACGACGACCATCACTGCCACAATGGCGCAGAACCTTTGCATGGCACACCTCCTCGTCGCCCCCCCCGGGATGCCTCCCGCGACTCGCAAGGGCTGCTGACCATTTCCACGCTACGCTGCTCACGCCGTAGCGCGCGGGGCTGCGTGCCGGTAGGATGTGCCGTCCATCACGGCGGCGATGACGCCGGATCGCAACGCCTGCGGATGCGGCCGGCCAGTCTTTGCCCGGCCAGGCGTGAGGTCGGTCAGAAGCTGTTACCGCCTTACCGCTTGGGGTGGGCTCCTCCAACATGACGTCACCATCGGCTCAGCCCCACTTCAGGGTCATGCCGACATCTCCCGGCATCCCACCGGGAAAATTTACGATTTCGACCCTCAGCTTGTATCCGCGGTGACGAAAATACTTCGCCCACAGTTGATAGATTTCCTTGGGCACGCCGGTCAGCGTGGTCTCCCAGCCCGGCTCCTGCTGATTGATAGCGCGCCCGCGATCCGTGCACAGATGGTTCGGAAATCGGTAGACCTGCACCTCGGTCTTGCCGTTGCTCACCGCACGCTCGATGATGTCGATCGCGCGCTTGATTCCCTCCTCGTCGGAAACACCGGAAGGCTTCGAGAAATGGTCTAGCAACGCCTTCTTCTCCGCCTCTGCCGCGGCAAGCTTGCTCGCCTGCTTGGACGCCTCTTCCGCCTCGGCGAGCGCAAGTTTCTGCATGAATGTCTTTTGCCGAAGGCAGCAACTCGTCGGGCTTGGTCGTCATGCCTGGCTCCTTCCATCTAAGCCTGCCGCAAGGTCGTATGACGGTCGTGCCATTGCCTGGTGTTTCTCCGGAAAGCGGCCACGAAACCGGCGTACCAATGTCAAGCTGGTATCCGCGCGACAGGCCGTCAGCGTCGGCACTACGGCCAAATCGCTCCTGCAGGCGGCCGGATGGCTAATGACGCGACGGTTGCAGCGAGAATACATTGTGCCTGCAATCGTCAAGAATATCTTGATGGTTTGGCTGCAAACGTCCCGCATCGGACGGGGTGATCGGCAATTCGCCGCTGCGCGTGCTGCTAGCTGACCTCAAGGTTGTGTCTGCATAACGATGCATCAGGGATTGCACTGCAGGCCGAACTCATTCGCTTTGCCATCAAGCACGGCTTGCGACAATCTAGGCCAGAGCCGGTGCGCCCTCGGCGCATATCCGGGTTGCTCGCGCACGCTGACGCAATCGGCGATCGCCCTGCCTACCTCGAAATGCGATCGTGCTGCGCAAGCGCACGGTCCTGACAGCGACTGATTGCCTGCAAGTACCTGAGAGCAAGAAGGAAATCCTCCATGATTCCGGTCGTGAAAGCCAAGCTGCTCGAAGGCAAGAGAGGTCTGATCGTCGGCATTGCCAACGATCAGTCGATCGCGTGGGGCTGCGCCAAGGCGTTCCGGGCGTTCGGCGCCGAGCTGGCCGTCACCTATCTCAACGACAAAGCGAAGAAATACGTCGAGCCGCTCGCCCGCGAACTCGAGGCGCCGATCCTGATGCCGCTCGACGTGCACACGCCCGGTCAGATGGAGGCGGTGTTCGAGCGCATCGCCAAGGAATGGGGCAGACTCGATTTCGTCGTTCACTCGATCGCCTTTTCGCCAAAGGACGCGCTGCAGGGACGCGTCGTCGACGTCTCGCGCGAGGGTTTTCTCACCACCATGGACGTGTCGTGCTGGACGTTCATCCGCATGGCGCATCTGGCCGAGCCGCTGATGCAGCAAGGGCGGGACGCTGTTCACGATGACCTATTACGGCAGCCAGATGGTGGTGAAGAACTACAACATCATGGGCGTCGCCAAGGCGGCGCTCGAGAGCGCGGTCCGCTACATCGCGGCCGAGCTCGGCCCGAAAGGCATCCGCGTGCATGCCATTTCGCCCGGGCCGCTGGCGACGCGGGCGGCCTCCGGCATTCCCGAATTCGACGCGCTGCTCGACAAGGCCAAAGCGAAGGCGCCCGCCCGCAGCCTGGTCAGCATCGACGACGTCGGCGTCGGCCACCGCCTTCCTCGCGCACGACGCGGCGCGTCTTATCACCGGCGAAACACTTTACATCGACGGCGGGTATCACATCATCGACTAGGCACCGCCTGGACGGCGGCGCCCCGAAAGACCGCGTCTCTCCAGTTTGGGAATTGCCCGCGCGCGCTCAAACGCATCCTTGCAGCCCGTTGCCTTTCGGATTGCAGCTCGACATACGGCTTCGGATCGTCGGGATGCCATATCCGCCAGCGTGGCTGAGACGCCAAGTGAGCCGACTGCAAACGGCGCTGCGCAGGTAAGATAAAGCCGTTTATGAGGATCGGTTGACGCCTCGCGATTGGAGCAAATGCGATGACTGTAGACCTCGTGAGCAAACTGTACCATTGCGTCGGGAGAATCGCGACTGGCTGCTCACGCTGCTGACCGCTGTGTTCGCGCTCATGATATTCGTCTTTGCCCCGCTCCAGGCAGCGGGCATTTTCTTGTTTCAGACGTTTGCAATTGCGGGATTGCTTGCGATCATCGGCGGGGCGCTGATCATTTCCGGCAACCCGATCGCGCTCGGGTTGATGTCGATCGCATTCATTGCCAATTTGGTCGTCTTTTTTTCTGCGGCTGTATTATCCGTGGCCCTACAACCTGCACCTGTTGGCCGGCGCATGGTTGATCATCGCGGTCACTCTCGGAATTGTGGTCGCTCGGGCAGTGTTCGGGGGAGGCCGCATCACCTATCACCGAATAGTCGGAGCGATCCTTCTGTACCTGTTGATTGCGGTGACCTTCGCAACGCTGTTCGCGTTTGTCGGCCTGTCGATTTCAGATGCATTCAAGGGGATCGCGTTTAAGGACGACTCGGCACTCGCCAGCTCACTTTTCTATTTGAGCTTTGTCACCCTGACATCGACCGGTTACGGCGATATCGTTCCCGTGCACCCGCTGGCGCGAAGTCTTTGCAATATCGAAAGCATCATTGGCCAACTCTATCCGGCAACGATTTTGGCCAGGCTTGTAACCCTCGAATTGAGAGCAGATACGACGTAGCCTGCAGCCATCACGAAACCTCACCGGTGGCGTCCGAGCTGCCATGCGCGCATTGGAAAGCCGGGATGCACGGCCGGTTAGATGCGAGTCGGGCTTGTGCGCGGAGAAAGGTGAACTGGCATGCGATCTGTTGAGGGATCGACGCCAGTTGCTGCCGCCTCGACGGCACGTCTTGCCGCGTTTCGGGAGCCCTGGATATGTTGCGTCAACTTCTCGTAGGTATCGCCGTCAGCGCCTGCAATATCGGGCTCCATGCCCTGGTGATGACGGCGGTGGTCCGCGTGGCTCGCAGCGTCACCGCAACGGAGAGATCGGGGCAGGCGCGGCTGCTGGCCGTCATGATAGCCACCGTTTCGGTTCTGATGCTCGCGCACATCGCGGAGGTGGGCGTCTGGGCGCTGGCCTACGCGCTGGTCGATGCGGCGCCGAGCGGCGCCGATGTTCTGGATTTCGCGTTCGTGAACTACACGACGCTCGGCTACGGCAACGTCGATCCCGGTGGAGCGCTGGCGGCTGCTCGGGCCAATGACGGCGATGAACGGCGTGCTGATGTTCGGCTGGTCGACCGCCGTTATTTTCGAGGTGCTGCGACGGGCGATGCACTCCGCCGCAAACGCAAAGGAGTGAGAGATAGACGCCCCGGCTGCCGCAGCTCATTGACGCGGACCGAGCCCACGGGCCATGGCCGATCGTCGACGGTGTGCAACTCCATCACTCTGCCGCCGCGCCACGACTTCTGACAAGTCACGAGCGGCATCGGGCGCCGCGCCGCCCGGCCGTTCCTTGGGCCGTTCCTTGGGCGGGCTGACGGCCTGAGCCTCTCCCGAATGCTCTGAAAGGTCACATAGAGCGGCGGGATGACGAAGATCCCGATGAACGACGCGACCACCATGCCGCCGAAGACCGGCGTGCCGACGTTCCGGCGCGCGAGCTGGGAGGCGCCGACCGCCACCACCAACGGCAGAAGTCCGAGGATGAAGGCGAGTGACGTCATCATCACTGGCCGGAATGGGTGTCGACGCCGACCTCTACGAGACCGACCCGACGACCCAGCCCTACGTCATGACCTCGATCCTCAAGGGCATGAAGGTCTCGACCTACGAGGCCGTCATGGCCGCCGGCAACGACGAGTTCGACTTCGCGCCCTACGTGGGCACGCTCGAGAACGACGGAGTCGGCATCGCGCCGTTCCACGAGTTCGAGGACAAGGTCAGCCCCGAGCTGGCCGCCGACCTGGACACGGTCAAGGCCGGCATCATCGATGGCTCCATCGAGGTCAAGTCCTACCTGGGCTGATCACGACCCGCTTCACCGGGGAGGCCGACGTCTGACGTCGGCCTCCCCGCCATTTCTGCAACTCCCCTGCCGATCACCCGACCCCCACTCCCCCTAGGATGCGATGCCATGAGACTCGTCCTGCGCGGCATCACCAAGCGCTTCGGAAGCGTGGTGGCCAACGACCAGATGTCCCTCACGGTCGAGCCCGGTGAGATCCACTGCCTGCTCGGTGGAACGGCGCCGGCAAGTCGACCCTGATGAACGTCCTCTACGGCCTGTACGCGGCCGACGAGGGCGAGATCGAGCTCGACGGCGTCGTCCAGAACTTCACCGGGCCCGGCGACGCGATGGCGGCCGGGATCGGCATGGTGCACCAGCACTTCATGCTCATCCCCGTCTTCACCGTCGCGGAGAACGTGATGCTCGGCAACGAGTCCACCGGCATCGGCGGCACGCTCGACCTGGACGCCTCCCGCGAGCGGGTCACCGAGATCGCCGAGCGCTTCGGCTTCCACGTGGATCCGGACGCCCTCGTCGAGGACCTCCCGGTGGGCGTGCAACAGCGCGTGGAGATCATCAAGGCCCTGTCCCGCGACGCCGGGCTCCTCGTCTTCGACGAGCCCACCGCGGTGCTCACCCCCCAGGAGACCGACGAGCTGATGGACATCATGCGCCAGCTCCGCGAGGCCGGGAAGGCGATCGTCTTCATCACCCACAAGCTCCGCGAGGTCCGCGAGGTCGCCGACCGCATCACCGTCATCCGCCTCGGCAAGGTCGTCGGCGAGGCCGACCCCAGCGCCAGCAACGCCGAGCTCGCCTCGATGATGGTCGGCCGCCCGGTCGAGCTGACCGTCCACAAGGACGCCCCCCAGCTCGGCGACGACTCCCTGGTGGTCAAGGACCTCCGGGTCGTCGACCCTGCCGGACACGTCCATGTCGACGGCATCAGCTTCACCATCCGCGCCGGAGAGGTCCTCGCGGTGGCCGGCGTGCAGGGCAACGGCCAGACCGAGCTCACCGAGGCGCTCCTCGGCCTGCAGGACGACGTCACCGGCTCGATCACCCTCGACGGACAGGAGCTGGTCGGCAGGTCGACGCGCAAGATCCTCGACTCCGGCGTCGGATTCATCCCCGAGGACCGCCAGGTCGACGGTCTGGTGCCCAACTTCACCATCGCCGAGAACCTCATGCTCAACCGCAGCTTCAAGTCGCCGTTCGTCAAGAACGGTTCCCTGCGCATCAGCGCCCTGCGCACCTTCGCGCAGGAGAAGCTGAAGGAGTACGACGTTCGCGCCCGCGACATCGACTCGCTGGCCGGCAACCTGTCGGGCGGCAACCAGCAGAAGGTCGTCGTGGCCCGCGAGCTCTCGCGCGACCTGAGCCTCCTCGTGGCTGCCCAGCCCACCCGCGGTGTCGACGTCGGCTCGATCGAGTTCATCCACAAGCAGGTCGTGGCCACCCGTGACCGTGGCATCCCGGTCCTGGTCGTGAGCACCGAGCTCGACGAAGTGGTGGCCCTGGCCGACCGCATCATGGTGCTCTACCGCGGCAGGATCGTCGGGATCGTGTCGGCCGACACCCCCCGCCAGACTCTCGGACTCATGATGACCGGCGAGCGCCCGACGGACCTGAAGGACGTGGTCGCATGAACACCCCACGAAACTGCTCGCTGCGCTCGCACGTCCGCGGGGACCGCGCATGAGCGACGCAGACAAGCACCGTGCCCGCGCCCTGAGGCCGGCCCGGACCCCGAGAAGCCGGCACCCGTCGAGGACGCGACTCCCTCGGGCGGCGACCGGTCTCGCTCGGTCCTCCGCGAGATCGCCTCCGGCGACGCCCTGGCGGGCGTCCTGGCCGTGGTTCTCGCCGTGCTCGTCGGCTCCGTGATGATCGCGGCGACCGACGAGACCGTCCGCGAGACCGCGAGCTACATCACGGCCCGGCCCTCCGACTTCTTCACCGCGCTGTGGGAGTCCATCTGGGGTGCCTACACAGCCATGTTCCGCGGCGCGATCTTCAACTACAACGTCATCGAGCCCGCTCAGCAGTGGCGGCCCCTGACCGAGACGCTCAAGTTCGCCGGGCCGCTCATCGCAGGTGGTCTCGGTGTCGGCCTCGCCTTCCGCGCCTCGCTCTTCAACATCGGTGGTCGCGGCCAGATGCTGATGGCCGGCGGCGCGGCCGGCTGGATCGGCTTCAACTTCGACCTGCCGCTCGTCGTCCACCTGCCGCTGGCGATCCTGGTCGGCATGCTCGTCGGAGCGCTCTGGGCCGGCATCGCAGGTCTGCTCAAGGCCCGCACCGGGGCCCACGAGGTGATCGTGACGATCATGCTCAACTACGTCGCCTACTACCTCCTCTTCTACGCCCTCTCGCGACAGTTCCTCCTCCAGGCGCCGGGCTCGGCCAACCCGAAGTCCCTGCCGATGAAGGAGTCGGCGCTCCTGCCGAAGGTCCTCGGCGACCAGTTCAACCTGCACCTCGGCTTCGTCCTGGCGCTCGTCGCCGTGGGTGTCGTGTGGTGGCTGCTCAACCGCTCGACCCTGGGCTATCGCATCCGCGCGGTCGGTGAGAACCCACACGCGGCCCGCTCCTCGGGCATCAACGTCGGTGGCACCTACACCGTCGTCATGCTGATCTCCGGTGCGCTCCTCGGCCTCGCGGGCGTCAACCAGGTCCTCGGCACCGTCACCAGCGGTGTCTCCCTCGACCTCGACGCCTCGATCGGCTTCGACGCGATCACGGTCGCGCTGCTCGGTCGCTCCCGGCCTCTCGGCATCCTGGCCGCCGGCCTGCTCTTCGGCGCCTTGAAGGCCGGTGGCTTCACCATGCAGACGTCCGAGAACATCTCGGTCGACCTGGTGCTCGTGGTCCAGTCGCTGATCGTCCTGTTCCTCGCCGCCCCTCCTCTGGTGCGCGCGATCTTCCGGCTCCCCGCCCAGGAGGCCAAGTGAGCACCGTGACCACCGTCCCCGCCGAGAGCGGCGGGCTCGCGCCAGACCCCGCAGTGGTGCCCACCAGGGGAGCCGGCGCCAAGAAGATGCCGATCCTCCTCGGCGTGATGACAGCCGTTCTCGCGGTGATCCTGCTGCGCTCGCCCCACTCCGGTGAGACGACGTTCGAGCTGGCTGCCCCCAACGACTTCATCCAGCTCCCCGACATCGTGGTGCCGTCCATGCTCACCGCGTGGGTGATGGTCGCGGTGTGCGCGGTGTTGACCGCCGAGACCGTACGCCGGACGCTGGGCGGCCGGCGCCAGCCGGTGTGGCTGGCCGCCGCCTTCGCGGTGGCCTGGATGACCGGTTTCCTGAGCTGGGCCGCCGCTGACGAACGGATCAAGATCGTCAGCCTGCTGGGCGGTGCGGTCGCGCTGGCCGTCCCGTTGGTGTTCGGCGCCCTGGGCGGCGTGATCGGCGAGCGGGCGGGCGTCGTCAACATCGCGATCGAGGGCCAGCTGCTCTTCGGCGCCTTCGCTGCCGCGATCGCCGCGTCGCTGACCGGCTCCCCGTGGGCCGGGTTGCTCGCAGCGATGGTCGCCGGAGCGCTGATCGCCCTGGTGCTCGGGCTCTTCGCGATCACCTACTTCGTCGACCAGGTCATCGTGGGCGTGGTGCTCAACGTGCTGGTCATCGGACTGACCAACTTCCTGTTCCGACAGGTGCTGACACCGAACGCCGACACCCTCAACTCGCCCGACCGGTTCAAGGCGATGCCGCTGCCGATCCTGGGCGACATCCCGCTGATCGGCCCGATCTTCTTCCGCCAGACCCCGCTCGTCTACGTCCTCTATGTCGTCGTCGCGCTCGTGGCCTTCGCGCTCTACCGCACGCGCTGGGGCCTTCGCGTCCGTTCGGTCGGAGAGCACCCGCTGGCCGCGGACACGGTCGGCATCAAGGTCAACCGCACGCGCTACCGCGCGATCCTGCTGGCCGGTGCCATCGCCGGGATGGGTGGCGCCTACTTCAGCCTGGTGTCGGTGGCCGGCTTCAACCGCGAGATGACCGGCGGCGCGGGCTTCATCGCACTGGCCGCCGTCATCTTCGGAAAGTGGGATCCGATCAGGGCCACGCTGGCGGCGCTGCTCTTCGGGTTCGCCTCGAACCTCCAGGGCGTCCTGTCGGCCATCGGCTCGCCGGTGCCGAGCCAGTTCATGCTCATGCTGCCCTACCTCGTCACCATCTTCGCGGTTGCGGGGCTGGTGGGCCGATCGCGGCCCCCGGCGGCGGACGGCATCCCCTACCGAAAACAGTGACAGTCGGTCAGCCCGGCGCGACCTCGAACTGCAGTCCGAGGGTGCGCTGGATCTCGAGATGGCGCGTGAGGAAGGCGCGCTCGTCCAGCCGTCGGCGACGGAGCCAGCTGGTGACCTCCTCGTTGCACTTGCTGGCGTTGCAGGAGCCACAGGCCGGTGCGATGTTGTCGAGGGTGTAGCGCCCGCCGCGCGAGATGGCCAGCACGCAGTCGCGCTGCACCGGCTTGTCCGTCGCACCGCAGTAGGCGCACCCGCCCCACGCGGCCTGCAGCGCCGACCACTGCGCGGCCGTGAGGTCGTGCACCGCACTGTCCATCCGGCGCTTGCGCTTGCGCGCGGCTCGCGCACGACGAGTTCGGTTCACGGCCACCTCCCCAGCCTAGGGAGCAGCGAGCGCGGTGACGGCCGCTTCGGCCAGCACGCGGGCGGCGATCGGAGTCGCCGCCTCGTCGATGCGCAGGTTTCCCTGGTGGAGGTCGTACGTCGGGCCGCCGGACGTGCGGGTGCCGAGGCGCGCCATGGCGCCGGGGACCTTGTCGAGGTACCACCCGAAGTCCTCGCCACCCAGGCTCTGTGCGGTGGTGACGTGCCCGTGCCGGCCGAGCACGCGCTCGACCGCTTCGCCGAACAGCGCGGTCGAGACCGGGTGGTTGACGACCGGCGGGACCCCGCGCTGGTAGCTCACCTCGGCGCTGACGCCGTACGGCGCGACGATGGTCGTGACGAGCTGACGGATGAGGTGCTCTGCGTCGGCCCAGGCGACCGCATCGAGCATGCGGACGGTGCCGGCGACGATCCCGGCGTGCGGGATGACGTTGGGCGCCGATCCGGCGCGAACCATGCCCCACACGACGGAGACCCCGGCGCGCGGGTCGAGGCGACGGCTCAGGATCGCGGGCAGCTCGGTGATGAGCTTGCCGATCGCGAAGGTCAGGTCCTCGGTCAGGTGCGGTCGGGACGTGTGGCCGCCCTTGCCGACGACGCGGACGGTCAGCGAGTCGGCCGCACCGGTCAGTGGCCCCTCGCGCAGGCCGATTCGGCCCACGTCGAGACTGGGGTCGCAGTGCAGCCCGAAGACGTGGTCGACCCCGCGCAGCGCACCCGCGGCGAGCAGGTGCAGCGCGCCACCGGGCATGACCTCCTCGGCCGGCTGGAAGAGCAGGCGCACCCGTCCGGGGAGCAGTCCGCGGGCGAAGACCTCGGACAGGGCCAGGCCGGCGCCGACCAGGCCCGCGGTGTGGACGTCGTGGCCGCACGCGTGCGCGACACCGGGAACGGTGCTCTTCCACGGGTCGGTGAGCAGGTCGTCGACCGGCAGGGCATCCAGGTCGGCGCGCAGGGCGACCAGGCGGTCACCGGTGCCGATGTCGGCGATCACGCCACCGCCGTCGAGCCGCTTGACCGACCAGCCGGAACCCTCGAGGGCGCTGACGACACACTCCGACGTCCGGGCCTCGCCCCAGCTGAGCTCGGGGTGGGCGTGCAGGTCGCGTCGGAGCGCGACGAGGTCATCGGTGTACTTCTCGATGACCTCGGTGATGACGGTCGTGGCGGGGAGATCAGGCATAACCGGTCCAGACTAGTTGGTCGGAGGGTCCCGGCAGCTCAGATCTCGCGAGGTGAGGCGTCGTACGCCGCCAGCAGCCGGTCGGCGGCCACGCTCGCGGGAACGTCTCCCGACAGCACCCCGTCGCGGATCTCGGCGCGCACGGCAGCGACGGTGGCCGAGGACCGCAGCCGCTGGTCGAGCTCGTCGCGGACGAGCGCCCAGGTGAAGTCGAGCTGCTGCCGGGCGCGCTTGCGGGCCAGTCCGTCGGCACCCAGGTGCTCGCGGTGGGCCAGCACCCGCTCCCAGACCTCGTCCACGCCGTCGCCGGTGAGGGCCGAACAGGTGACCACGGGCGGCGCCCACTCCCCCCGGCCGTGCACCAGCCGCAGCGCGCCCGCCAGCTCGCGGGCCGCGGCTCGCGCCTCCAGCTCCCGATCGCCGTCGGCCTTGTTGACCGCGATCACGTCGGCGATCTCGAGGATGCCCTTCTTGATGCCCTGGAGCTGGTCGCCGGTGCGGGCCAGGGTGAGGAACAGGAAGGTGTCGACCATCCCGGCCACGGTCACCTCCGACTGCCCGACGCCCACCGTCTCGACCAGCACCACGTCGTACGACGCCGCCTCGAGGACTGCCATCGCCTGCGCGGTCGCGCGGGCGACTCCGCCGAGCGTCCCGGCCGACGGTGACGGCCGGATGAAGGCCTGGGGGTCGACCGCGAGCGACGCCATCCGCGTCTTGTCGCCCAGCACCGATCCGCCGGTACGGACGGACGAGGGGTCCACCGCGAGCACACCGACCCGGTGGCCCGAGGACGTGAGCCGGGTGCCGAGCTCCTCGATGAAGGTGGACTTGCCGACCCCGGGGACGCCGGAGATGCCGACGCGGATCGCGGGTGGTCGTTCCGAGGCGAGCTCGGTCAACAGCTCCCGGCTGGCCGACCGGTGCTCGGGACGCGACGACTCCACGAGGGTGATCGCCCGGGACACGGCGGCGCGCCGGCCGGAGCGGACGCCCTCGACCAGCGCGGCCACGTCGACGGGACGTGCCATCAGGCGTGCTGCTCCCGCAGGCGCGTGAGCAGGTCGAGTGCCGAGTCGGCGATCACGGTGCCCGGCAGGAACACCGCGGCGGCGCCCATGTCGAGCAGCGTCTGCACGTCGTCGGGCGGGATCACGCCGCCGATCACGATCATGATGTCGGGACGACCCTGCTCGGCCAGCGCGGACCTCAGCGCCGGGAGCAGCGTGAGGTGGCCGGCGGCCAGCGACGAGACCCCGACGATGTGCACGTCGGCGTCCACGGCCTGCTGGGCGACCTCCTCGGGCGTGGAGAAGAGCGGGCCGACGTCGACGTCGAAGCCGAGGTCGGCAAACGCCGTGACCACGACCTTCTGGCCGCGGTCGTGGCCGTCCTGTCCCATCTTGGCGACCAGGATGCGCGGGCGGCGACCCTCCTCGGCCTCGAACTCGTCGGTGGCCGCGAGGACCCTGGCGACCTTGCCGTCGGCAGCGCCGTCCTCGCCTCGGCCGGCCTCGTCGCGGTACACGCCGCTGATCGTACGGATCACGGCCTGGTGGCGGCCCCACGGCTTCTCCATGGCGTCCGAGATCTCACCGACGGTGGCCTTGGCGCGCGCCGCGGCGACCGCGAGCTCGAGGAGGTTGCCCTCGCCGGACTCGGCGGCGTGGGTGATGGCGTCGAGCGAGCGGCGTACGTCGTCGTCGTGGCGCTCGGCGCGCAGCCGCTCCAGCTTGGCGATCTGCTGCCGGTAGACGTCGTCGTTGTCGACGCGGAGCACGTCGAGCCTGTCCTCGACCGGGAGGCGGAAGGTGTTGACGCCGATGACCTTCTGCGCGCCGGAGTCGATGCGCGCCTGGGTGCGCGCCGCTGCCTCCTCGATGCGCATCTTCGGGATGCCCTGCTCGATCGCCTTCGCCATGCCGCCGGCCCGCTCGGCCTCCTGGATGTGGGCCCAGGCGCGCTCGGCGAGGTCGTGGGTGAGCTTCTCGACGTAGTAGGAGCCGGCCCACGGGTCGATGACCTCGGTCGTGCCGCTCTCCTGCTGCAGCAGGAGCTGGGTGTTGCGGGCGATCCGGGCACTGAAGTCGGTGGGCAGCGCGATCGCCTCGTCGAGGGCGTTGGTGTGCAGCGACTGGGTGTGGCCCTGGGTCGCGGCCATCGCCTCGATGCAGGTGCGGCCGACGTTGTTGAAGACGTCCTGCGCGGTGAGCGACCAGCCGGAGGTCTGGCTGTGGGTGCGCAGCGAGCGCGACTTCGGGTTCTGCGGCTCGAACTCGCCGACCAGCCGCGACCAGATCGCGCGGGCCGCGCGCATCTTGGCGACCTCCATGAAGAAGTTCATCCCGATCGCCCAGAAGAAGGACAACCGCGGTGCGAACTCGTCGATGGTCAGGCCCGCCTCGAGCCCGGCGCGGATGTACTCCACACCGTCGGCCAGCGTGTACGCCAGCTCGAGATCGGCGGTGGCTCCGGCCTCCTGCATGTGGTAGCCGGAGATCGAGATCGAGTTGAAGCGCGGCATCTTCTGCGAGGTGAAGGCGAAGATGTCGCTGATGATCCGCATGCTCGGCTGCGGCGGGTAGATGTAGGTGTTGCGGACCATGAACTCCTTGAGGATGTCGTTCTGGATGGTCCCGGCGAGCTGCTCGGGCTTGACGCCCTGCTCCTCCGCGGCGGCGATGTAGAGCGCCATCACCGGCAGCACCGCACCGTTCATCGTCATCGAGACGCTCATCGTGTCGAGCGGGATGCCGTCGAAGAGGGTGCGGGTGTCGTAGATCGAGTCGATCGCCACACCGGCCATGCCGACGTCGCCGCGCACCCGCGGGTGGTCGGAGTCGTAGCCGCGGTGGGTCGCCAGGTCGAAGGCGACGCTCAGGCCCTTCTGCCCGGCGGCGAGGTTGCGGCGGTAGAACGCGTTGGACGCCTCGGCGGTGGAGAAGCCGGCGTACTGCCGGATCGTCCACGGCTGGGTGGTGTACATCGTCGGGTAGGGCCCGCGCAGGAACGGCGCGATGCCGGGCCACGTGTCCAGGCCGTCGAGGCCCTCGAGGTGCTCGGGTCCGTAGACCGGCAGCACGTCGATGCCCTCCGGGCTCGTCCATGGCTCAGCCTCCCCGTTGGTCGCGGAGGGACGACGTCCTGTCACGAGGACCACCGGTCAACGGCACGTCCGCGAAGCTCTTCGGAATGCTCATCGGCTGAGCTCCTCTCGGATCCGGGCGAGGAACGCCAGCGCGTCCACCCCCATGGCACACGAGTCGTCGACGTCGCTCACGGTCCGCTCCCCCGGCTTCCCGGCCAGCACGACGTACGACGCTCCTGCCGCACGCAGCGCGGCGACCAGGTCGGCACCCCACTCGGCGTAGGCCGCGTCGGTGCCGGCGAGGCACACCACGGGCTGGCCGGCGTAGACCGCCATCACCGCCTCGACGCCATCGGTGGGTCCGACTGCCTCGACGGCCACGCCGCCGGCGGCGAAGAGGTTGGTCGCGAAGGTCGCGCGCGCCGTGTGCGCCGCGACCGGTCCCATGGTCGCGAGGAAGACCGGCCGGACCGCTGGCGTCGCGCGCATGTCCTCGTAGGGCGACCCGTAGTGCTGGACACCGCCACCGCGCCACGGGCTCGCGCGCGGGAAGCGTCTCGCCGAGGTTCGGGAACTCCGAGATGCCGGTCAGCGGTCGGGTCCGGTCCGCGATGCCCTCCCGGCGGCGGGCGGCGACGACCTTGACGCGTTCCTTCACGCCGAGGGCGGCCTTCTCGCCGACACCGCCGTCGGCCTCGATCCGGCCGAGCTCGGCCCACCCGGCGACGGCGAGGTCGTCGGTGAGCTTCTCCACCGCGTAGGACCCGCCGGCGGGGTCGGTGACCGCGGCGACGTGGGACTCCTCGATGAGCAGCGACGAGGTGTTGCGGGCGATCCGGCGACCGAAGGCGTCCGGAAGGCCCAGCGGTTCGTCGAAGGGGACCACCGTGAGGGCGTCGGCACCACCCACACCGGCCGCGAAGGCGGCGACGGTGGCGCGGATCATGTTGACCCACGGATCGACTCGGCCCATCATCGCGCGGCTGGTGATGACGTGCTGGCGCTGCGCGGACTCCGCTGCTCCGGAGGCTTCGAGCACCCGCGCCCACAGCCGGCGGGCCGCGCGCAGCTTGGCGATCGTCGGGAACTGCTCGTCGGTCGCGGCGTAGCGGAACTCGATGAGCGAGGCTGCCTCGTCCACCGTGAGACCGGCTTCGGTGAGCACGCGGAGGTAGTGCACGCCGACGGCCATCGTCCAGCCGAGCTCCTGGGCGTCGCTGGCCCCGCGATCGTGCAGCGCGGTCCCGTCGACGACCGCGCCGAGGACGCCGAGGCGCTGGGCCCGGCGGACGGTGTCGACGAAGGCCTCGTCGATCGAGCGGCCGCCGTCCGGGATCCCCGCTCCGAGCATCAGTGCCGTGGCCGGGTCGGCCGACAGGTTGCTGCCCGGGTGCGGGTCGTCGGGGGTGTCCTCGAGCAGCCGGGCGAGCGCCTCGGACTGCTCGGCGCTCGGCCGCTCCAGGCTGACAGGTGCCAGGTCGAGCAGCACGCCCTGCAGCGCGACAGCCAGGTCGGTGCCGGGCTCGAGATCGAGGTGCAGCGAGGTCGCGCCGTTGTCGAGGTCGGCCAGGGCCGCCTCGTTGACGGCCTTCGCGTCTGCGCCGGCCAGCGGCGTGCGGATGTCCCAGGCACCGGCGCGCTCGGGGCGGCCGGTCGTGGTCAGGTCGTCCAGGTCGGCCTGCTGGCCGATCGGTGCCACCTCGATCCCGTCGAGGGTGGTGCGCGTCAGCGCGGCCCACACATCGGAGTCGGGGGCGTCGTCGCGCAGCCGCCGCGCCTTGCGCAGCACCGCCGCCGTCGCGGCCTCCCAGGCGGTGACGTCGTAGGTGTCGCCGTCACCGACCAGCCGCAGCGTGCCCTCCGCGGGCTGCAGGTCCGCGGGCTCGGCCAGTCCACCTTCGAGGCCACCATCAGCATCGGTCATGGGGGCACAATAGGACGCCGGTCACCCGGCGGGCAGGGCGCGGACCTATGGGATAGGTCTCACGGAGCGCCGGATCCTCCCGGCCGGCGCGGGACTGCAGCCCCATGCCCCGGGTGCGCGAACCGATCCTAGCGTCTCCACATGGCAGACGTCTACCTCCACGTAGGGCTCTACAAGACGGGGACGACCACGATCCAGGGAGCCCTCGCCGCCACCGCCCAGCGGCTCGCCGCGGACGGCGTGCTGTATCCCGGGCCGACCGGGACCACGGTCGGCTCTTCCGCACCGACCTCACTCGCGTCCGGCGACGTGGTCGACCACCAGCCGTGGCACGAGGTGGTCATCGTCACCGGTGGACCACTCCGGGAAGTCGAACACCGCGATCATCACCTGCAGCGGGTACGTCGGGGGGCCGGGGCAGCGGCGTACGTCGACGCCGTCCACGCTGAAGGTCGCCACCTCCTCGTCCCAGTCCACGGCATAGGTGTGGAAGTCCCTCACGTCGAGGTCGAGCCGTGGGGCGGCGAAGTCCTGGGTCAGGGCCGGGTCGCGGAACGCCTTGATGCCCATGCCGACCTCGGCCGAGCCCTCGCCGAGCGCGTTGCCGAAGATCTCGACCACACAGAGCTCGCCGCACTGCAGCTGCTCCTCGTCGTCCTCGAAACCGGAGAGCCACAGCGCAGCCATCGAGCGGTGCGAGATCTCCATCGCGCAGCGGATCTCGACCCGGCCCGACGACGGCAGCCAGCCCTCGAAGCGGTCCTGCGCCTCGCGGACGCGCTGCCCCTCGCGGAACCGCTGCTGGCCGCGGGTGCTGCCCACCGGGCCTGAACAGCTGCCCGACTGGATGCCGGAGGCACGCAGCGGCGGCTGGTGGTCCTCGGGGCACCACAGCCCCTGGTCGACCGGGATGTCGAGGACGAGCCGGCCGTCCTCGATCCGGTGGCTCGCCCGGGTGCCGTCCCGCGAGCTCCACGCGGGCAGGTAGTGGGGCAGCCAGACCGACTCGTCGAGACGCTCACCGGTGAAGTCGTCGCGGAACCCCGGCATCTCTCAGACCTCGGCGCGGCCGTCGTTGTCCTTGGTGCGCAGGCCGATCTTGTTGCCGAGCCACACCAGCGGGTCGTACTTGCGGTCCACGACGCGCTCCTTCATCGGGATGATCGCGTTGTCGGTGATCTTGATGCCCTCGGGGCAGACCTCGGTGCAGCACTTGGTGATGTTGCACATGCCCAGGCCGGCCGCGCCCTGGGCCAGCTCGCGCCGGTCGTGGGTGTCGAGGGGGTGCATGTCGAGCTCGGCGTAGCGCAGGAAGAAGCGTGGGCCGGCGAACGCCTCCTTGTTGTCCTCGTGGTCGCGCACGACGTGGCAGACGTTCTGGCACAGGAAGCACTCGATGCACTTGCGGAACTCCTGTCCGCGCTCGACGTCGATCTGCGCCATCCGCCGCTTGCCGTCGGCGTCGCGCGGAGGCGGCGAGAACGACGGCAGCTCCTTGGCCTTCTCGTAGTTGAACGAGACGTCGGTGACCAGGTCGCGGATGACCGGGAAGGTCCGCATCGGGGTCACCGTGATGACCTCGTCCTCCTCGAAGTCCGAGAGACGGCACATGCACATCAGCCGCGGCCTGCCGTTGACCTCCGCGCTGCACGACCCGCACTTGCCGGCCTTGCAGTTCCACCGCACGGCGAGGTCGCCGGCCTGGGTGGCCTGCACCCGGTGGATGGCATCGAGCACGACCTCGCCCTCGGAGACCTCGACCGGGAAGTCCTCGATCTCCCCGCCGTCCTTGTCGCCGCGCCAGATCCTCAATTTCAAGGTGTAGCTCATGCGAAGTACCCCTTCAGCTCGTCGGGCATCTCGGGCAGCGCCTTCTCGTGCAGGTCGACCCCGGTGCCAGCGGCGTTGAGGTTCACCACGAGGTTCTTGGTTCCCCACTCGGGGTCCGGTCCGGGGAAGTCGTCGCGGGTGTGGCCGCCGCGGGACTCCTCGCGCGCCAGTGCCGCCTTGGCGATGCACTCGCTGACGATCAGCATGTTGCGCAGGTCGAGCGCGAGGTGCCAGCCGGGGTTGTACTGCCGGTGCCCCTCGACGACCATCGTGTCCGCGCGCACCTTGAACGCCTCGATCTCGCGCAGCGACTCCGCGAGCTCGGCGCGCGTACGGATGATGCCGACGAGGTCGTTCATCGACTGCTGCAGGTCCGACTGGATCGTGTAGGGGTTCTCCCCGCCCTCGACCTCGAACGGCGCCAGCGCGCTGGTCTGCGCGATCTTCACGTCGGCCTCGTCCACCTGCGGACGGCTGTCGCCGAGCGAGCCGGCGTACGCCGTCGCCGCCTCGCCGGCCCGCTTGCCGAAGACCAGCAGGTCACCGAGGGAGTTCCCACCCAGCCGGTTGGAGCCGTGCATTCCACCGGAGCACTCACCGACGGCGTACAGGCCGGTCACGGCGCTCTCCTGGGTGTCGGCGTCGACCTCCACTCCACCCATCACGTAGTGGCAGGTCGGGCCGATCTCCATCGGCTCGGCCGTGATGTCGACGTCGGCGAGCTCCTTGAACTGGTGATACATCGAGGGAAGTCGCTTGCGGATGAACTCCGGCGTAGCGACGTGACGCGATGTCGAGGTAGATGCCACCGTGCGGGGTGCCGCGGCCGGCCTTGATCTCGGAGTTGATCGCCCGCGCGACCTCGTCACGCGGCAGCAGCTCGGGAGGACGGCGGTTGTTCTTCTTGTCGTCGTACCACCGGTCCGCCTCCTCGATCGTGTCCGCGGTCTCGGCGCGGAAGAACTCCGGGATGTAGTCGAACATGAAGCGCTTGCCCTCGGAGTTCTTCAGGATCCCGCCGTCACCGCGCACCGACTCGGTGACGAGCAGCCCCTTCACCGAGGGCGGCCAGACCATTCCGGTGGGATGGAACTGCACGAACTCCATGTTGATCAGGCTGGCGCCCGCACGCATGGCGAGGGCGTGGCCGTCGCCGGTGTACTCCCACGAGTTGGAGGTGACCTTGAAGGACTTGCCGATGCCGCCGGTGGCCAGGATGACGCTGGGGGCCTCGAAGACGATGAAGCGGCCGGACTCGCGCCAGTAGGCGAAGGCGCCGGAGACCCTCTCACCCTCCTTGAACACGTCGGTGACCGTGCACTCCATGAAGACGTCGATGCCGAGCGCGACCGCCCGCTGCTGGAGGGTGCGGATCATCTCGAGGCCGGTGCGGTCGCCGACGTGGGCGAGCCGGGCGTACTTGTGACCGCCGAAGTCGCGCTGGCTGATCAGCCCGTCCTCGGTGCGGTCGAACAGCGCGCCCCAGTCCTCGAGCTCCTGCACCCGCTCGGGTGCCTCCTGGGCGTGCAGCTGGGCCATCCGCCAGTTGTTGAGCATCTTCCCGCCGCGCATGGTGTCGCGGAAGTGGACCTCCCAGTTGTCCTCGGGCCAGCGGTTGCCCATCGCCGCCGCGATGCCGCCCTCGGCCATGACGGTGTGCGCCTTGCCGAGCAGCGACTTGCAGACGATGGCCGTACGCGCTCCCGACTCGTGGGCGGCGATGGCGGCGCGCAGCCCGGCACCGCCGGCGCCGATCACCACCACGTCGTAGGTGTGGCGCTCCATGCCGCCGGTGGCGTCGCCGGAGAGGGCGTTGCCGGTCATCGGGTGGCGGCCCTCGGCGGGCCCTGTGGTCTCAGACATCTAGAAGAACCTCACGTCCTGGATCGTGCCCGTGGCGAGCAGGAAGATGTAGAGGTCGACGATGGCGACCGAGAACAGCGAGTACCACGCCCACGTGCCGTGGCTGGTGTTCAGCCGCGACACCCAGGTCCACAGCTTGTAGCGCACCGGGTGCTTGGAGAAGTGGCGCAGCCGGCCGCCGACGACGTGGCGGCACGAGTGGCACGAGAGCGTGTAGAGCCAGATGAGGACGACGTTGATGATCATCAGCAGCGTGCCGAGGCCCATGTGGATGCCGCTGGTCTCGCCGTCGCCGACGGCGTACTCGGCCGGCATCGGCCGGAAGGCGAGCAACGCGTCGTAGGTGAGCACCAGCCCGACCAGCACCGCGGCGTACCAGAAGTAGCGGTGCACGTTCTGCAGGATCAGCGGCAGCTTCGACTCACCTGAGTAGGACTGGTGCGGCTCGGCGACGCCGCACGCCGGCGGGGAGAGCCAGAACGCGCGGTAGTAGGCCTTGCGGTAGTAGTAGCAGGTCATCCGGAAGCCCAGCGGGAAGATCAGGATGATCAGCGCCGCCGACAGCGGCCACCATGCGAAGGGTTGTCCGAAGTCGGATGCGCCCTCGACGCAGTCGCCCAGGCAGGGCGAGTAGAACGGCGACAGGTAGGGCGAGGCGTAGTAGTCGCGGCCCATGAACGCGCGGACGGTGGCGTAGACGACGAACGCGGTGAACACCACGAACGTCGTCAACGGCGCCAGCCACCACCGGTCCTCGCGGAGCGTGCGCGCGTCGATCCTGGCCCGGGTCGGGCTGGTCACGCCGTGATCGGTGGATGCCACTGGTTCTCCTCCGCCTTGACAACGGCTCCGACTATGGCTGGTGTCACACGCCAACGGAAGAGGCCGCGCCAGACCCCGTGCCGCTGATTTGCGTCGACATCCGCCGTCCAGGACGGGAACCAATCGCGCCCGACGGTGCGACAGTGAAGGTATGCAGGGATGGTCGGAGAGCCCGGACGGAGAGCTGGTCGCAGCCCTCGCCGACGATGACCTGGGCGCGCTTCGCGAGCTCTACACCCGGCATGCTCCATGGCTCTCCGTACGGCTGTCGCGTCGGTGCAGCGACCCGGACGTCGTGGCCGATGCACTCCAGGACTGCTTCACCGCTGCGTGGCGCGGCTCGGGCCGCTATCGCGGGGAAGGGGAGGTCGCTGCCTGGCTGTGGGGCATCGCCGTACGACGCCTGGTGTCGCGGCTGCGCAGCCGCCCCGAGGCTGTGCTGTCCCCCCTCGAGGAGTGGGACGGCGCGATCGAGCCGAGTGCCGAGGAGCGGGTACTCCTCGGCATCGAGTACGGCGACCTCGGGGCGGCACTCGGGCGGCTGAGCCCGGAGATGCGCGCCGTGGTCCAGGCCACTGTCCTCGACGGGCTCACCACCAAGGAGGCCGGCCAGCTCCTGGGCGTCCCCCAGAACACGGTCAAGACCCGGCTGCACCGGGCGAAGGCCCATCTGCGCCAGGACCTGGCGGGAGGCGTGACATGACTTCGCAGCACACCTGGCACCTCGATGACGACCTGCTGCGCGGCTACGTCGGTGGCACCGTCGACGGGGCGCACGCCAGCTCGGTGGAACAGCACGTCCTGCGCTGCGTCGCGTGCCGGACCCGGGTCAACGCGCTGGTGACGGCGTCCGGGCCATCCATGCTGGATGACGTCTGGATCCGCGTCTCGGACGAGCTGCAGTCCCCCCGTCCACCCATCACCGAGCGCGTGCTGACCCGCATGGGGCTGGCGGCTGACGACGCACTGCTCCTCTGGTCCGCGCCTGCCTTCAGGGCCCCGTGGCTGGCCGCCACCGTCGCCACCCTGGCCTTCGCGACGCTCGCTGCCAGCATCAACGACCAGCGCGGCCTGATGTTCTTCCTCGTCGTTGCGCCCCTGCTGCCGGTCGCTGGCGTCGCCCTCGCCTACGGCCCAGGGGCCGACCCCGCGTTCGAGGTCGCCGCAGCCACGCCGTACTCCGCGCTCCGGCTGGTGCTCCTGCGCACCGTCGCGGTCCTGGCGACGACGTTGCCGCTCGCTGTCGCCGCGGGACTCCTGTTGCCCTGGACCGGTCTCGGCGTGGCCTGGCTCGCGCCGAGCCTGGCCGCTGTGGCAGCCACCCTCGCCGCGTCGACCTGGGTCACGGTCTCCCGCGCGGCCATATGCGTGGGTGTCCTCTGGACGACGGTCGTGGCTCTGGCCTCCGGACCCGGGTTCCTGTCACCCGAGGTGGCAGTGGACCTGGCGACGCTGCCGATCTACGCCCTGCTGACCCTCGCTGCCCTGGCGGTCGTGTGGATGCGCGGCGGCCATCTCAACCACCTGGGAGAAGCCTCATGACCGACATCGCACTCACCGGAGTGACCAAGAGCTACGGCAGCACCCACGTGCTGGACCATGTCGACCTCGAGCTCCATGCAGGGGTCACCGGCCTGCTCGGTCCCAACGGAGCAGGCAAGACGACCCTGCTCCGGATCCTGGCCACAGTCCTCGCCCCGAGCGGCGGTCAGCTGTGTGTGTTGGGCAACGACCCGACGACTGCCCTCGGGCGCACCGCCTGTCGCCGCCGGCTCGGCTACCTGCCGCAGGAGACCGGCTTCCCCCGAGGGTTCACTCCCTTCGCCTTCGTCAACTACATCGCTGCCCTCAAGGAGTGGACGGATCGTGAGGCCCGCCACAACGAGGTACGCCGAGTGCTCGACCAGGTCGGACTCTCGGAGCTGTCGACCAAGAAGCTGCGACGCCTCTCCGGCGGCCAGCGCCACCGCGCGGCGTTGGCGCAGGCCCTGATCGGGGATCCGGACCTGCTCGTGCTGGACGAGCCCACCACCGGCCTGGACCCCGAGCAGCGAGCCTCGCTGCGGCGGGTGCTCTCGGCCGCTGGCCACGACGCTGCCGTTCTTCTGGCCACTCACCAGACCGAGGACGTCGCGGCATTGTGTGAACGGGTCATCGTGCTGGACGGCGGACGGGTGCGCTGGCAGGGCACGGTCACCGAGCTGGTGGCAACTGCCACCGGCCGGGTGTGGCTCGCCGACGAGGCGCAGCCCGGCGCACTCGCGTCATGGCGCACCGGCACCGGACGCTTTCACCACGTGGGGCACGCTCCCCCGGTGGGCGCCGAGCTGGTCGAACCCAGTGTCGAGGACGCCTACCTGTTGCTCCGCGGCACGGCGGCAGACGTGGCGGTGGCGTGATGACCACTCTCACGGGTGCGCGCTCGACCACGACCTCACCGGTGCTCGTCATGGCAGGCATCGAGGCCGGGCGGCTGCTGCGCCACCCGATCTTCGCCGTCGCCGTCGCTCTCGACGCGTGGCTCCTGGTGAGCTCGGTGCTGGTCGACCCTGAGCCGAACCTTCAACGGATGTCGGAGACCTGGGCGATCCTGACCGCGTTCTACCTCGGGCTGGGCGGCTTCCTGGCGATGTACCGGGTCACCCGCTCGACACATCCGTCCCGCGAGGTCGTCGACGCGGTGCCCGTGGACGAACAGCAGCGAACCCTGGCGCTCTGCCTCGTGTGCGTGATCCCGCTCGGGCTGGCGGTGGTGAGCGGAGTCTTCACGCTGGTCGCGTGGGAACCCGGGCCGATCACCGAGCCCGGTTTCTACGGGCGACTGCCGTGGGCCGACGTCTGGCTCTTCAACGTCAGTGTCCTGCTGGCCTCGCTGGGCGGCCCGTTGCTCGGCGTGACGCTCGGCCGCTGGTGGTCGTGGCCGATGGCCGGCGCCGTCACCGCGGTCATCCTCGTCGCCTGGTGCGTCTCCACCGGCTTCAGGACCACCAGCTTCCTGACCACCCTCCACCACCAGGCTGCACCGTTCACCCTGCCGATCACAGGGGCCTCGTCCGAGGAGACGTTCCGGCAGGGGGGCTCCTGGTGGTGGAGGGTTCCCTACGTCGCGTCGTTGTGTGCGCTGGCGGTGACCGCAGCCCTGCTCCACGGTGCCTCCGACCACCGTCGCACCCTGCTGCTTCGCACCGGCACCGGCATCGCCGTCCTCGCGATCGTGCTGCTGGTCGTGTCGACCCTGACCGGCCCCCAGGGTGTCCTGCTGTGGCGGGCCTAGCGGTTCCCGAGCTGCGCGCGATCGCGTGGGGGCACGTGATCGGGCCAGTCGTCGTCGGCACGACCCTGCTGGCCCTCACCGCTGCAGGATTGTTGGACGGTCCCCAGCCCACGTTCCTCTGGCTCGGTCTGGGAGCGTTGATCCTGGGTGTCGTGGCGTGCCTGGACGAACCTGCTGCCATGGTCACCGGCGCGTGCCCCGCGACCCGACGCCGTCGCACGGTCGAGCGACTGCTGGCTGCCGTGCCCGTCGTCGTCGGCTGGTGCGTGCTCGCCGGGTTCGTCGACGGCGTCAACGGTCTCTCCGGTTCCGCCCTGGCCCGCACCGGGACGGGCTCGCTGCTCGCCGCCATCGCCGCGGCCGACGTGCTCCGTCGGCTCGGTGTCGACGAGCCAGGACCCGTCGTCGGCTCGGTGTCTCTCCTGGGGGTGCTGGGCTGCCTGCTCTTCCAGCCCTTCGGCGGGGTCGTGGTGCTCCAGGCGTACGACGACCTCGGTTCGACCGACCCTCTGGCCAGCGGTGCTCGTGATGTCCATCGCGGTGCTCGCATGGTCCACCAGCGACCCGGCGGCCCCGGCGCGGACTCTGCGACGTCGCTGAGTGCGAGGCGCCGTCCGGGCCCAGCGCGTGAAATCTCACACGCCCCTGGGCTGATCCCGGGGGTGTCGCGGCGGATACGGTGATGGGTGGCGACTCAACTCAAGGAACGGACCCTGGTGAAGGGGTCGCGCGGATCGCGTTCGACGATCGCGCTGAAGATGCTGATGGCGATCAGCGGGCTGGTGTTCATCGGCTACCTGCTGCTCCACATGTACGGCAACCTCAAGGTCTTCGCGGGCCATGACGCGTTCAACGAGTACGCCCACCACCTGCGCGTCTTCGGCGAGCCGATGCTGCCGCACGAGGGGCTGCTCTGGATCGTGCGGGTCGTGCTGCTCGTCGCCCTCGTGGCGCACGTCGCCTCGGCGGTCGCGCTCGCCTCGCGCGCGTCGAAGGCACGCACCCAGAAGTACGCCGTGAAGAAGAACATCGCCTCGACGCTGTCCTCGCGGACCATGCGCTGGGGTGGCGTCACGCTGCTCGTCTTCGTCATCTGGCACCTGATCCACTTCACGATCGTCAAGGTCAACCCGACCACCGACGACGTCAACCGCGTGCAGGACCCCTACAACCTGCTCGTCGACTCCTTCTCCGTCTGGTGGATGACGTTGATCTACCTGCTCGCGCTGGTGGCGCTCGCGCTGCACCTGCACCACGGCACCTGGAGCGCCATGCAGACCCTCGGCCTGACCGGCAGCGCCCGGGCGCGTACCCGCGCCAAGAGGGCCGGTGTCGTGGTGGCGGTGGTGATCGCCGGCGGCTTCGCGCTCGTTCCCCTGTCCGTGCTCTTCGGCATCGTCGACTGAAAGGGGTAGTCATGACCGACTCCCACTCCGAGTTCACCTCCGACGTCGACCACCACAACGACGCACCGAGCCACATCGACCCCGACCTCCTCGACGACGCGATCGACTACTTCACGCCCGGTGAGCCGCTGGTCGACACCAAGGCCCCCGACGGTCCGATCGCCGACCGCTGGAAGAACCGCAAGTTCGAGGCGCGACTGGTCAACCCGTCCAACCGCCGCAAGCTCTCCATCATCATCGTCGGCACCGGCCTGGCCGGCGCCTCGGCCGCCGCCACCCTCGGCGAGGCCGGCTACAACGTGAAGTCCTTCTGCTACCAGGACTCCCCGCGCCGGGCGCACTCGATCGCCGCGCAGGGCGGTATCAACGCCGCGAAGAACTACAAGGAGGACGGCGACTCCGTCCACCGTCTCTTCTACGACACGGTCAAGGGCGGCGACTACCGCTCGCGCGAGTCCAACGTCTACCGCCTGGCCGAGGTCAGCACCAACATCATCGACCAGTGCGTCGCCCAGGGCGTCCCGTTCGCCCGCGAGTACGGCGGCCTGCTCGACAACCGCTCGTTCGGTGGCGTGCAGGTCTCCCGCACGTTCTACGCCCGCGGCCAGACCGGCCAGCAGCTCCTGATCGGCGCCTACCAGGCGCTCGAGCGGCAGGTCGCGGCCGGCACCGTCACGACGTACACGCGTCACGAGATGCTCGAGGTCATCGTGGCGGACGGCAAGGCCCGCGGCATCATCGCCCGCGACATGGTCACCGGTGCGATCGAGACCCACGTGGCCGACGTCGTCGTGCTCGCCTCCGGTGGCTACGGCAACGTCTTCTACCTCTCGACCAACGCGATGGGCTGCAACGTCACGGCGGCCTGGCGCGCCTACCGCAAGGGCGCCTACATGGCGAACCCCTGCTACACGCAGATCCACCCGACCTGCATCCCGGTCTCCGGCGCGCACCAGTCGAAGCTGACGCTGATGTCGGAGTCGCTGCGCAACGACGGTCGCATCTGGGTGCCGAAGAACCGCGCCGACTGCGACAAGGACCCGCGCGACATCCCGGAGGAGGACCGCGACTACTACCTCGAGCGGATCTACCCCTCCTTCGGCAACCTGGTCCCCCGCGACATCGCGTCGCGACAGGCCAAGAACATGTGCGACGAGGGTCGCGGTGTGGGCCCCGAGGTCGAGGGCGTACGACGGGGTGTCTACCTCGACTTCCGCGACGCGATCGAGCGCCTCGGCAAGGACGCGGTCACCGAGAAGTACGACAACCTGCTCGACATGTACGCCCAGATCACCGGTGAGAACCCCTACGAGGTGCCGATGCGGATCTACCCCGCGGTGCACTACGTCATGGGCGGGGTGTGGGTCGACTACGACCTGCAGTCCTCGATCCCCGGACTGTTCGTCACCGGTGAGGCCAACTTCTCCGACCACGGGGCCAACCGTCTCGGCGCCTCGGCGCTGATGCAGGGCCTGGCCGACGGCTACTTCGTGCTCCCCCACACGATCCGCGACTACCTCGCCGACGGCCCGTTCGAGGCCCTCGACGAGTCGCACCCCGACGTGGTCGAGGCGCGTACGTCGGTCGAGGAGCGCATCAACCACTTCATGACCACCAACGGCACCCGCAGCGTCGACTCCTACCACCGCGAGCTCGGCAACATCATGTGGGAGTACTGCGGCATGGAGCGGACCGAGGACGGCCTCAAGAAGGCCATCGACCTCATCCGCACCCTCAAGCAGGAGTTCTGGCGCAACGTCAAGGTGCTCGGCAGCGCCGAGAGCCTCAACCAGAGCCTGGAGAAGGCCGGCCGCGTGGCCGACTTCCTCGAGCTCGGGCGAGCTGATGTGCATCGACGCCCTCAACCGCCGCGAGTCCTGCGGCGGCCACTTCCGGGCCGAGTCGCAGACCGAGGACGGCGAGGCGCTGCGCCACGACGACGCCTTCGCCTACGTCGCCGCCTGGGAGTTCGCCGGGGACGACGAGAAGCCGATCCTGCACAAGGAAGACCTGACCTACACGGCCATCGAGATGAAGCAGAGGTCCTACAAGTGAAGTTGACGCTCAAGATCTGGCGTCAGGCCGACGCCACTGCCGACGGCGCCATGCACACCTACCAGGTCGACGACGTCTCCCCCGACATGTCCTTCCTCGAGATGCTCGACGTGCTCAACGAGCAGCTCAACGACAAGGGCGAGGAGCCGATCGCCTTCGACTCCGACTGTCGCGAGGGCATCTGCGGCATGTGCGGCCTGATGATCAACGGCCAGGCGCACGGCCCCGTCACCACGACGACCTGCCAGCTGCACATGCGGACGTTCACCGACGGCGAGACGATCACCATCGAGCCGTGGCGTGCCGATGCCTTCCCGGTGGTCAAGGACCTCGTCGTCGACCGCGGCGCCTTCGACCGGATCATCCAGCAGGGCGGCTTCATCTCGGTCAACACCGGCTCCGCGCCCGAGGCCCACGCCGTACCGGTCCCGCGCGACGACGCGCTGCGCGCCTTCAACGTCGCGACCTGCATCGGCTGCGGCGCGTGCGTGGCGGCCTGCCCCAACGGCTCCGCCTCGCTCTTCATGGGCGCCAAGATCACCCATCTCGGCGAGCTGCCGCAGGGCCAGCCCGAGCGCGACTCGCGCGTGGTCAGCATGGTCGGCCAGCACGACCACGAGGGCTTCGGCGGCTGCACCAACATCGGCGAGTGCGCCGCGGCCTGCCCCAAGGGCATCCCGCTCGACGTGATCAGCCAGCTCAACAAGGACCTGCGTACGGCGATCAAGCACGGTCACTGATCCCACGCGTGGGCCTGGCTGCCTCGCTAGGCGGTGGGTGAGCGTAGGCATTCGGGAGCCCGGAATGGGGTGGGCCACCTCCCTGGACCTCGTCACCCAGCTCGCCTCGGACGTACGACGACAGCGAGCCGAGCGAAGAGCAGCGCCCACGTCGGACCGAAATCCGGGGGTGGGCCGTCGTAGCCACGATCCGCCAACGCTCGGTGGATCTGTCGGACCGTGGCTGCGGGGGAGCGCAGGCGTTCCTCGGTGACCTGCTCGTACTCGATGCGGTTGCGGCGATACAGCTTGTAGCGATCGATGTCGGCGTTGTACTGGCCCCGATCCTCCTGGTGCTGACTCCCTTCGTACTCCACCGCCAGGCCGTAGTCCTCGAACCAAAGATCCGGTGTGAGGAGATCGCTGGAGCCGACATCCATCGTCCGGTTGACATCGGGCTCGGGAAGACCTGCAAACCGGACGAACGCGAGCAGCTCGGCCTCGGGCAGGGATCGGCACCGGTCGTCGAGATGGGGCAGCACCCATCGCGCCTCCGCGCACCCTCGTCGCCACGGTTGCTCGTCGAGCAGCTGCTCGAACCGATCGAGCGCGAGGTGTTCCTTGCGGAGAAGGACCGAACCGACCTTGATCGCATCGAGGAGACGCGCCTCGGCGCAGTAGGCGACGAAGGCCGCCTCGATCGTGACGCCCTCGTCATCGTGGGGCGGCATGGACACGGTGCGGTGGAGGAACACGCCGTCCAGCTCGAGGTGCAGATCCCCCTGCACGACGAAGTGCAGTGGCTCCTTCGCTCCATGATCGAGCCCGAGCTGCTGGATCCTCGTGATTCCCGTCGTTCTCGCTAGTCTCGGGAAGGGCAAGTCTCGCTGCCTCGACCTGGTCCTCCCAGGTCATCTCGTGGTCGCGATGGCAGTAGATCCCTTGATGGAGGCGCACGAACTGCGCTCCCTCGAGTACCCGCGCGGGGATGCCACCATCAATCCCTGCCGCGCGCGAGAACGGTCCGTGGCGGAAGGTGTCGGGGACCGAGTGCATGCCCAGATTCGCCCACACCGCAGGCGCACCCGCCATTCCCCGGTCGCTCAGGCTGTGGACAGCCGTCTTGGCCCCGGGTTGGGGACGGTGGGTGGTGCGAGCGCGAGCGCCGCTCGGACCCCGCATGTCTGCCTCAGCGGTGAGCCACCCACATTCTGGTGCGCTCGAATGTGGCTCAGGCACCGCTCACGCGGGACTCGCCCGCGATTCTTCGAGTCAGCGGTGCGCCAGCCACATTCTGATCGACCGGAATGTGGCTGGGCCACCGCTACCAGGGAGGCTCAGGAGGGGGGCCGGCGGCGGCGTACGACGGCCACGAACGCGAGCATCGCGGCAGCCCCGGCGGCGAAGGACGCCCGGGGAGAGGGCGACGTCGGGACCCCAGCCGCCTCGGCGCGTACGTCGGCAGTCACGGCAGCGAGGTCGATCCGGGGCCCCTGGACGGCCTGGTCGACAGCGTCACGGGCCTCGCGGAGGGCGCGGGCCGCAGGCGACGTGTGCGCCCAGGCGGCGGCAAGGACGATCACGCGTGAGAAGTAGTTGATCCACACCACGAGGATCAGGGCGATGCCGAAGGCCTGGAACGCGTCGGACTTGGCGGTGAACGCGAGCAGGAAGGTGGACACCTGCTTGAGCATCTCGAACGCGACCGCGCCCAGCAACGCACCCGACCACAACGACCTGCTGGGCATCTCAGGATCCGCGAGGAGGTGGAAGAAGGCGAAGAAGAGCAGCGTGTTCGCCGCCAGGCCCAGGACGATGGCGAGGGCGGCGAGGAACCAGCCGCCCACCTGTCCGATGTCGAGCAGGTCGAGGACGGGCTCGAGCACCTTGGTGGCGACGCCGGACACGGCCACGCTGACCACGAGGACCGAGCCGAGCGCGAGCAGGGCCGTGATGTCGCGCAGCTTGCCCATCGCGAAGCTCGGCTGGTTCCGGGCGGGCTCCTCGAAGACGTCGACCAGGGCGCTGCGCATGCCCGAGAGCCAGCCCAGTCCGGAGTAGAGCGTGAGCAGGATGCCGACGCTGAAGATGCCGGGCGCAGCACTCTGGAGGGAGTCGAGGCTGACGCCGTTCGGACCGCCGACGAGACCGGGCAGCACGGTGTTCGCGGCGTCGACGAGGGTCTCCTCGGCCTGGGCGTAGACCTTCGCGACCTGCGCGAAGATCGCGAAGGCGAGTGCGAGGAGCGGGAAGAAGGAGAGGAATGCGAAATAGGTGACCGCGGCGGCCAACGCGTTGCCGTTCACGTCGCCGTAGTGGTCGATCATCCGTGCGAGGTGGTCGACGAAGGGGCGCCGCTTCCGGACCTCGGCGACGCGGGCCTTGAGGTTGCTGATCAGGGACATCAGGTCAGCCGAGCCCGAACGCGCGGGTGGGGACCCACCCCGCGCCGTCGTCGTGCTCGTAGAGGCAGAACGAGTCCGCGGCGAACGAGCACTCGAAGCCCGTCAGCTCGTCGAAGGCACGGTCGAGGGTGTCGTCGTCGAGGTGGTGCGCGACGGTGACGTGCGGGTGGTAGGGGAAGTCCAGGTCGACGGTGAGCGGCCCACGGCGTACGGCGTCGGCGAGCAGCTCGCACGAGGAGATGCCCTCGACCACGGTCACGAACACCACCGGCGAGACCGGCCGGAAGGTGCCGGTGCCGCGCAGGTGGATGGTGAAGGGATCGACGGTCGCGGCCGCGGCGGCGAGGTGCTTGCTGACCTCGGGGATGTCGGCGTCCTCGACCTCGAACGGCGGCAGCAAGGTGATGTGCGTCGGGATCTGCGCCGCGGTGGTGTCGCCGATGGAGGTGCGGTAGTCCTGAAGGTCGCTGGCCCAGGGCTCGGGGATCGCGATGGCTACTCCGATGGTCGACACGCGAAAGACCCTACATAACCGGGTCGTGGGCGCGGACAGGCGCTTAGTAGGGTCGGCCCCGTGAGTGACACCTTCCGCGCAGCCCAGGCCCGCAGCGCCGCCATCGAGGAGAAGATGGCGGAGGATCCGGCCTCCCTGCGCATGCTCACCGGCGACCGGCCGACGGGCTCCCTGCACATCGGCCACTACTTCGGCTCCATCAAGAACCGCCTGCGCCTGCAGGACAGCGGCGCCGAGATCTGGCAGCTCATCGCGGACTACCAGGTCATCACCGACCGCGAGGTCGCCGGCGACATCGCCGGCAGCGTCCGCAGCCTGCTCCTCGACAACATCGCCGCCGGTCTCGACCCGGAGCGGGCCACGATCTTCACGCACTCCTCGATCCCCGCCCTCAACCAGCTGATGCTGCCCTTCCTCAGCCTGGTGAGCGTCGCGGAGCTGCAGCGCAACCCCACCGTCAAGGACGAGGCCACGTCGGCCGGGATCACCTCGATCGGTGGCCTGCTGCTGACCTACCCCGTCCACCAGGCCGCCGACATCCTCTTCTGCAAGGCCAACGTCGTCCCGGTCGGTCGCGACCAGCTGCCCCACCTCGAGCAGACGCGCGTGATCGCCCGACGCTTCAACGACCGCTACGCCCCGGTCTTCCCCGAGCCCGGCGCCCTCCTGTCCGAGGCCCCACTGATCCTCGGCACCGACGGCACCAAGATGAGCAAGTCCAAGGGCAACGTCGTCGAGCTGCGGATGAGCGCCGACGAGACGGCCAAGAAGCTCAAGGGCGCCAAGACGGACAGCGACCGGGTCATCACCTACGACCCCGAGGCCCGTCCCGAGGTCGCCAACCTGCTGCTCCTCATCGCGCTCTGCGAGGGCGGCGATCCAGCCGCGATCGCCGAGGAGATCGGGGACGGCGGGGGTGGCGCCCTGAAGTCAAGGCTCACCGACGCGATCAACACCGAGCTCGCGCCACTGCGCGCGCGCCGCGCCGAGCTCGAGGCCGACCGGGGCTACCTCGACGAGGTGCTGCGCCGCGGCAACGCCCGCGCCAACGAGGTCGCCGAGACCACCCTCGACGAGGTGCGCGACGCGATGGGCATGCGCTACCTGTGACGTGACGTCCGCCGGCGATCAACAGGCCGGCCTTCCCACGAGTCGTGTTGGTGAGACGCAACGTCGGTGGGAAGGTGGGCCATGCCCGTGAGAGCGCGTGGACCGGGTGCAGGAGGTGTACGCACCTCCTACCGCCGCCTCGTCGGCCAGCTCACCGGCGTCACCGGCGACCCGGTCGAGGCCGAGGACGTCGTCATGGAGGCCTTCGCCCGGGCCGTGAACGCGCGCGGGTCGTTCCTGGCGCCGACAACCCCGAGGCCTGGCTGCGGACCGTCGCTGTCAACGTCAGCCGCACCCGGTGGCGGCGGAGCCGGTTCTTCCGCGACGTGAGCCCCCGCCTGGCCGTCAGCGCGTCGTACGACGACCTGCCGGAGGAGCGCCTGGCCCTGCTGGCCGCGCTGCGGCGACTGCCCGCCGCGCAGCGCGAGGCGATCGCCCTCCATCACCTGGCCGACCTGCCCGTCCACGAGGTCGCCGAGGCCGTCGGCGCGCCGGTCGGGACGGTCAAGGCCCGTCTGAGCAGGGGTCGCGCGGCGCTGGCGGTGCTCCTCGACGAGTGCGAGCCCGAGTCGCGCATCCACCACCCGCCGCAGACCGAGAGGAGCGAGCCATGAGCCTTCCCACCGACTTCCACCGCGAGATCGCCGCGCGCGTGGATCCGCCCGGCTTCGAAGAGGTGCTGGCCAGGGCCGACCTGCGCCGCAGGCGCCGCCGTACGACGATCGCCTCGAGCGTGACGGCGGCCGTCTTGGTCGCGGGCGTGGCGTGGTGGGGTCCGGGCATGCTGGCCCAGGACGATCCGGATCCCGCGGGGCCGAGCCCGGACGGCACGTCGACCCCGATCACCGGCGCGGTCGACGAGCGACTGCCCGCCGTGGTGCGGGACCTGCTGGGATCCGAGCGCATCGACCCCCGGCAGGTGGCCGGTTCCGGCGGCGCGATCGCCGTCCTGTGGTGCACCTGCGGCGCTGACGACGCCTGCCGGTTCGCGGTGGTGACGCGCCTCGGGGAGCGGGTCACCGGGTCGCTCCTGGAGGGCCCGACGCCCACGATCGCCGAGGTCCCGGACGGCTGGCTGGTCCAGGACGGCTCGGGCACCTTCCGCGTCTCCCCGGACGGGGAGCGCGCACCGGTCATCGAGCCGGGGGGCACCCCGGTTCCGGTCGAGGCTGGTGACACCGCAGTGGAGACGGCCGACGGCTGGCGGCTGCTGCGGGGCGACAAGCTGATCCCGATGCCGACGCCCGACGGGACCGACGCGCTCGCCGCCTACGTCACGCCGGCGGGAGACCTCGTGGTCGCGACCCGCCCGGCACCGGACGCCGTGGAGGTGTCGTGGACCGATGCCTCAGGCTCGTGGCGGACCGGCGAGTGCCTCGCACGACCGAGTCCGCTCGGCAGCGGTACTCGCAGGGCACGACGATGACGTCGCGTCGCGCTGCTCGGCGACGATCCCGACGGATCGGTGCCAGTGCTGGACGTGAGGTGTCGCGCGATGCCGGCAGCACGTGGCAGGTGCACGCGGGCGGCGACCGGGCTGCGGAACATGTCCGCCCTCGCCGTCGGCGAGACGGCACGGCGTACCTCACGACCGAGTCGCACGGCACCGTACGCGTCGACACCGAGGGCAACGCCCTCGCTGTCGGCCAGTGTCGCACGAGCGCGCGTCGTTGCAGGTCGCGCACGATCTGTGCGTGTGGTCGAGCGCGGCGCGGACGCGCTGCTGCTCCTCGGAGACGGAAGGAGGGCCTGCTGCCGCACCCGGGCGCTGCCGATCGACCCGCGGGCACCGCACGTGTCACACCAGCCAGGCGAAGTTCTCCGCCACATGGTCGGCCATCGGGTAGATCCCCTTCAGGTCCGTACGTCGCTCGAGCAGTCCGACGACGTCGCGCACGTTGCGGTCGTACAGCTGCCGGCGGCGCACCATCTCCGCGTCGATCGAGTTCTCTTCCATCCCACACCTCCGGATCGTTCAGGTGGCTGGTCCACCCCCCAAGTTGGATCGTTCCAAACGCGGGCTACGCAGGGGTTCCGGCTGTGTTAACGCCAGGCAACGTCAGGTTGACGGGACGTCGACGACGACGTCCGAGTCGCGCTCACGCACGTGGAGCCGGGCCGAGACGAGGAGGATCGCCACTCCGGCCAGGGACAGCACCAGGCCGATGAGCGCGGGCGACCGCAGTCCCCAGCCGGCCGCGATCGCGAGCCCGCCCAGCCACGCCCCGAGGGCGTTGGCGACGTTGAGGGAGGCGTGGTTCATCGCCGCACCCAGGGTCTGGGCGTCACCGGCCACGTCCATCAGGCGCAGCTGCAGGTTGACCACCAGCACCGAGCCCATGACCGTGATGAGGAAGACGACGGGAAGCGCGGCCCAGCCGTAGGGGGCGGCGACCCAGAAGGCCAGCAGGGCGGCGGCCATGCCGAGCCCGCCGATGATCAGCGAGCGGAAGATCGACCAGTCCGCCATGATCCCGGCCAGCCAGGTGCCGGCGACCATGCCCAGCCCGAAGGACAGCAGGAAGATCGCCACCGCCTTCTCCCCCAGTCCGCCGACGTCGGTGACGACCGGGGCGATGTAGGTGTAGACGGCGAACATGCCGCCGAAGCCGACGGCTCCCGCCAGCAGGGTCAGCCAGACCTGGGGCAACCGGAGTGCAGCGAGCTCGCGGCGACCGCTGGCCTCGGGGTCACCCGGGATGGACGGGAGGAACCAGCTGACGAGCACCAGGGTGACGATGCCCATCACGGCAACCGCCCAGAAGGCAGCGCGCCAGCCGAGGGCCTGGCCGAGCAGCGTGGCCGCAGGCACGCCGAGCACGTTGGCGAAGGACAGCCCGAGCATGACCTGGGCGACGGCACGACCCTTGCGCGAGGGCGGCGCCAGGCTCGCGGCCACCAGTGACGCGACGCCGAAGTAGGCGCCGTGCGGGAGCCCCGCGGCGAACCGCGCCACCACCAGCTGGTCGTACGAGGTGGCGAACGCGCTCAGGGCGTTGCCGACCACGAAGGCACCCATCAGGGCGACCAGCAGGGCACGGCGCGGCAGGCGGGCGCCGAGGAAGGCCAGCACCGGGGCGCCGACGACGACACCGAGGGCGTACGCCGAGATCACGTGCCCGCCGGTGGGGATCGAGACCCCGACCCCGTCGGAGATCTGCGGCAGCAGCCCCATCGTGACGAACTCGGTCGTGCCGATCGCGAAGCCGCCCATCGCCAGGGCCAGGACGGCGAGGCCGAAGTGGCGCGCCGTCACCGCCGGGGTGTCGAGGTCGGGGGGCCGGTGGGTCGGGTCGGCGGTTGTCGTCATCACCTGGGGCAAGACAGGCTCCGGAAGGGATATTCCCCCGCGGGTGGAGGTCACCCGGGCCCGACGGGGAGCAGGGTGCGCGCGGCACCCCTGCTCCCCCGTCGTCAGGTCGAGCCGGCTCAGGAGATCGTCGCGAGCGCCTCGTTGAAGGTCGCCGACGGACGCATCACCTGCGCCGCCTTCTCGGGGTCGGGGCGGAAGTAGCCACCGATGTCGGCCGGCTTGCCCTGCACCGCGAGCAGCTCGTCGACGATCTTCTGCTCGTTCGCTCGCAGCGTTCCGGCGAGCGCAGCGAAGGCAGCAGCCAGGTCGGTGTCCTCGGTCTGCGCGGCGAGCTCCTCGGCCCAGTAGAGGCGCGAGGTAGAAGTGCGAGCCACGGTTGTCGATGGTGCCGAGCTTGCGACCCGGTGAGCGGTCCTCGTTGAGGAAGGTCTCGGTCGCCCGGTCGAGGCTGTCGCCGAGGAGCTTGGCCCGGGCGTTGTCGTCGTACGACGCGAGGTGCTCGAGCGAGGCGGCGAGCGCGAAGAACTCACCGAGGCTGTCCCAGCGGAGGTAGTCCTCCTTGACGAGCTGCTGGACGTGCTTGGGGGCCGAGCCGCCGGCGCCGGTCTCGAAGAGTCCGCCGCCGTTCATCAGCGGGACGACCGAGAGCATCTTGGCGCTGGTGCCGAGCTCCAGGATCGGGAACAGGTCGGTGTTGTAGTCGCGCAGCACGTTGCCGGTCACCGAGATGGTGTCCTCGCCACGGCGGATCCGCTCCAGCGAGTACGTCGTGGCCTCCGCCGGCGGCATGATCTCGAGGGTCAGGCCCTCGGTGTCGTGCTCCGGCAGGTAGGCGTTGATCTTCGCGATCAGGTTGGCGTCGTGGGCGCGACCCTCGTCGAGCCAGAAGATCGCCGGGGTGCCACTGGCACGGGCGCGGGTGACGGCGAGCTTGACCCAGTCGCGGATCGGCTCGTCCTTGGTCTGGCAGGCGCGCCAGATGTCACCGGCCTCGACCGTGTGCGACATCAGGACGTCTCCGGCCGCGTTGCGGACCTCGACCGTGCCGGCGGCGGGGATCTCGAACGTCTTGTCGTGCGAGCCGTACTCCTCGGCGGCCTTGGCCATCAGGCCGACGTTGGGGACCGAGCCCATCGTCGAGGGGTCGAGGGCGCCGTGGGTGCGGCAGTCGTCGATGGTGGCCTGGTAGATGCCGGCGTAGGAGGAGTCGGGGATCACCGCCAGGGTGTCCTGCTGGTCGCCCTCGGCGTTCCACATCTGGCCAGAGGTGCGGATCATGGCGGGCATCGAGGCGTCGATGATCACGTCGGAGGGCACATGCAGGTTGGTGATCCCCTTGTCGGAGTCGACCATGGCGAGCGACGGACCCGAGGAGAGACCGGCCTCGAAGGCGGCCTTGATCTCGGCGCCGTTGTCGAGGGCGTCGAGCCCGGCGAGGATGCTGCCCAGGCCGTCGTTGGCCGAGAGGCCCGCGGCGGCCAGGTCCTCGCCGTACTGCGCGAAGACGTCGGCGAAGTAGGCGCGCACGACGTGGCCGAAGATGATCGGGTCGGAGACCTTCATCATCGTCGCCTTGAGGTGGGCCGAGAAGAGGACGCCGTCCGCCTTGGCCTTCGCGACCTGCGCCTCGAGGAACTCGTCGAGCGCCGCAGCGCTCATGAAGGTGGCGTCGACGACCTCGCCCGCGAGGACCGTGAGGCCCTCCTTGAGGACGGTCTCGGAGCCGTCGGAGCCGACGTGCACGATTGCGAGGGTGTCGTCCGAGTCGAGGACCACCGACTGCTCGTTGCTGCGGAAGTCGTCGGTGCCCATGGTGGCGACCGACGTCTTGGAGTCGCTGCTCCAGGCGCCCATCGAGTGGGGGTGGGACCTGGCGTAGTTCTTGACCGACGCGGGCGCGCGGCGATCGGAGTTGCCCTCGCGCAGGACCGGGTTGACCGCGGAGCCCTTGACCTTGTCGTAGCGGGCGCGCGTCTCGCGCTCCTCGTCGGTCTGCGGGTTCTCGGGGTAGTCGGGCAGGTCGTAGCCCTGGGAGGCGAGCTCGGCGATCGTCGCCTTCAGCTGCGAGATCGAGGCGGAGATGTTGGGCAGCTTGATGATGTTGGCCTCGGGCCTGGTCGCCAGCTCACCGAGCTCGGCGAGGGCGTCGTCGACGCGCTGCTCGGCCGTCAGGCGGTCGGGGAACTGCGCGAGCACGCGAGCGGCGAGGGAGATGTCACGCGTCTCGACCTCGACACCGGCTGTCTTCGCGTAGGCGGCGATGATCGGCAGGAAGGAGTACGTCGCCAGCAGGGGCGCTTCGTCGGTGTGGGTGTAGATGATCTTGGCCATGGGTCGGAGTGCTCCTGGATGATCGTCTGTTCTCGAGATGGGGGCATATAACTCTTGACGTCAAGATACCTGACGACGCAGCGAGTTGCGACTCGCCTACCCTCGCACCGACCCCGAGCGCGCGGCTAGAGTTCGGCGCGGGCCTGCGCGGGGTGGGGCCACCGAGGACTCTGGAGGACGGCGCCTTGAGCGACATCATCGAAGACACACCCACCACCGGGCACAAGTTCGCCGCCGAGACGCTGGGCACCTTCGTGCTCGTGTTCTTCGGCTGTGGCGCCGCGATGCGCAGTGGTGGTGACTACGTCGCCACCGCCCTGGCCTTCGGCCTCACGGTCGTCGTCATGGCGTACGCGGTCGGCCGCATCTCCGGCGGGCACTTCAACCCGGCCGTCACCCTCGGCGCGGCCCTAGGCGGCCGCCTGCCGTGGAGCACCGTCGGGATCTACATGGCCGCCCAGCTGCTCGGCGGCCTGCTGGCCGGCGCCGTGCTGTTCGGCCTGAACCACGGCTTCGCCGGATTCAGCTCCGAGGGCAACATGGCGCAGAACTCCTTCGGCGACTCGGGCACCGGCTACGCCTGGTGGGCAGCCTTCCTCCTCGAGGCCCTGATGACGATGGTCTTCCTGTGGGTCATCCTCGCCGTCACCGACACCCGCAACGAGGTCAACGTCGCGATGGGTCCGCTGGCCATCGGCCTGGCCCTCGCGATGATCCACTTCGCCTCGATCAGCGCCACCGGCACCTCGGTCAACCCGGCCCGCTCCATCGGCGTGGGTGTCTTCGCCGGTACCGACGCGATCATCCAGCTCTGGCTCTTCGTCCTCGCCCCGCTGCTCGGGGCGGCGATCGCCGGCCTGACCTATCCGGTCATCTTCGGCCAGGGCGCGGAGCCGGTGGCGGGTTCGGGCCTCAACTTCGGTGGCGGCAACAAGCACCACTACGTCCCCGGCAACTACGACGCCCAGTGGAACCAGGGCCAGCAGGCCGGCTGGGGCCAGCCTGGCGCCGCCTGGGGCGCGCCCCCGCAGCAGGGCTACCCGCAGGGCGCGCCGCAGGGCCCGCCGCAGCAGTGGGGCCCGCCGCCGCCCCAGCAGCCCGACCCGTCCTACGGCGCTCCGCAGTCCACGCCCGGCCAGTGGGGCCAGCCCGACGCGCCCCAGCAGGGTGGTCAACAGCCCCCGCAGCAGGCTCCCCAGCAAGGTGGTCCGTGGGGCGCCCCGCCGGTCGGCGGACAGCCCGGCGAGCCCGGGCACTGGGGCAACCCCGAGGGCGACGACGACGGCCGCACCCAGGTCCGCCGCCCCGACTGATTCAGCCCCGCTGGTGGCCGACGAGCACGGCCCTCCAGCCCGAATCGACCTCGTCGACGCCGACGAGGCCCACCCCCGACCTGTAGGTCCTGAGCGTCGTGGTGTCGGCCTCTTCGTGCGTCTGCACCAGGTCAGGCCCCTGCTCCTCGACCCGGGCGGTCGCCTCCGGCAGGCCCGCGACGACGTAGGAATGCCAGCCATCCCCCAGTCGGGGGTCTGCGGGCATCGCCAGCCCGGCCTCGGCGCCGTCCTGCCCGGCGCGCCACGTGGCACCGCCCGAGTCCTCCCCCACCCACCACACGTTGCCGTCGTCGTCCTGGGCGTAGAAGCGGGTCGACGTCTCGACCTCGTCGTCGACGCTCGTCGTGGTCCGCACCGCTGTCGCGTCGAGGCCGGCGATCTCGACGGAGTCGTCGAGGACCTCTGCCTCGATCGATCCGACCGTGTCACCACCGGCGGTCACGCCGTAGCGCCACGTCGAGCCCGGCGCCAGGGGTAGCCACGGGTTGTCGATCGACGCACCGAAGTCGTCGGGGTCGGGGGTCGGTGTGGGGATCACCAACCCGTTGATGCCCGGCGAGTCGTACGGCGCGGGCTGGCCGATGCCGCCGCAGCCGCTCGCCACCAGGACCACCACGCCCGCGGCGACCGCACGGGCGGCCCCGGCTGGACGGCGTACGGCTCGGGGCATGGGCGCCAGCATGCCAGTCGCATGGGCGACAGGAGGCGCTGCTAGCGTCAGCGGGACAGCCCACCTCATCTCGCGAGGAGTACTTCCGTGACCTCCCCTGCCCCCCTCAAGGTCGCCGTCACCGGCGCCGCCGGCCAGATCGGCTACAGCCTGCTCTTCCGCCTCGCCGCGGGCGCCCTGGGCGACCGTCCGGTCGAGCTGCGCCTGCTCGAGATCGAGCCTGCCCTCCCTGCCCTCGAGGGCGTCGTCATGGAGCTCGACGACTGCGCGTTCCCGCTGCTCGCGGGTGTCGAGATCGGTGCCGACCCGGCCGCGATCTTCAGTGGTGCCAACGCCGCCATGCTCGTGGGTGCCATGCCCCGCAAGGAGGGCATGGACCGTGCCGACCTGCTCGCTGCCAACGGCAAGATCTTCACCGGCCAGGGCAAGGCCCTCAACGACAACGCCGCCGACGACGTCAAGATCCTCGTGACCGGCAACCCGGCCAACACCAACGCGCTCATCGCGATGAGCAACGCCCCCGACATCCCGCGCGAGCGCTTCAACGCGCTGACCCGCCTCGACCACAACCGCGCCAAGACGCAGCTGGCCAAGAAGCTCGGCGTGTCCGTCACCGAGATCGAGAACCTCGCGATCTGGGGCAACCACGACGACTCGATGTACCCCGACCTCTTCAACACCATGGTCGGTGGCCGCTCGGCCGCCGAGCAGGTCGACGAGGCGTGGATCACCGACGACTACATCCCGACCGTCGCGACGCGCGGTGGCGCGATCATCAAGGCGCGCGGCGCCTCCTCGGCCGCCTCGGCCGCCAACGCCACCATCGACCACATGCACGACTGGCTCAACGGCACGTCGGAATGGGTCTCGATGTCGGTCCCGTCGGACGGCTCGTACGGCGTCACCGAGGGCATCGTCTCGTCGTTCCCGTGCACGGTCGCCGACGGTGCCTGGTCGATCGTCCAGGGCATCGAGCTCAACGACTTCTCCAAGGAGCGCATCGCCGCCTCCGTGGCCCGCCTCGAGTCCGAGCGCGACCAGGTCAAGGAGCTCGGCCTCATCTGAGCCGAGCGGGCACAAATGTCCGTCCCAGCCCGCTGACCGGGCACGAATGTGCAGCACCACCTGCACATTCGTGCCCGGTCGCGGCGATTTCGGGAACATCTGTGCCCGGTCGGCGAGCCGGCGGTCGGGTGGTGAGAGATCAGAAGTCGGGCTGGTCCGGGATCGATCCCGCAAGGAAGATCAGCAGCCCACCGAGCACGAGCAGGATCGCCGCGTCGAGGACCTTGTGACGTACGGCGAGCATCCCGGCGTCGCGCGCCCGCAGCACCAGCCGGACCAGGGCCGCGAAGATCAGCGCCCCGCCCATCAGCCGGATCCCCGTGCGCCACTCGTCGAGGGCGACCAACAGGAGCGCGACACCGACGACGGCCAGGACCAGCAGGTAGAACGCCCCGCCGATGGTCGAGGGATAGCGTCGCCCCTCGTCCTCACCGGTGGGCAGCTCGCCGTCGACGAGGTCCTCGGCCGAGACGGGAGGCACGCTCTCGGGCGGGGCGATCTCCGGGTCTGGCGCCTCGGCGCGGTCGGGATCGGGGTCGGTCACGCTCAGCCCCGGACCGACTTCTCGGCGATCTCCACGATGTTGGACAGCAGCATCGCCCGGGTCATCGGCCCGACCCCCTTGGGGTTCGGCGAGACCCAGCCGGCGACGTCCCACACGTCCGGGTGCACGTCGCCGGTCACCTTGCCGTCCACCCGCGAGACGCCGACGTCGAGGACGGCCGCACCGGGCTTGACCATGTCGGCGGTGATGATGCCGGGTACGCCGGCGGCCGCGACGACGATGTCGGCGTGCCGCACGTGAGCGGCGAGGTCGACGGTGCCGGTGTGGCAGAGCGTCACCGTGGCGTTCTCCGAACGGCGGGTGAGCAGCAGCCCGAGCGGGCGGCCGACGGTCAGGCCGCGACCCACCACCACCACCTCCGCGCCGGCGATCTGCACACCGTGGCGGCGCAGCAGCTCGATGGCGCCGACCGGGGTGCACGGGAGCGGCCCGGCCTCGCCGAGCACCAGCTTGCCCAGGTTGGTGGGGTGCAGGCCGTCGACGTCCTTGCCGGGGTCGACGCGCGAGAGCAGCGCGAACTCGTCGAGGCCGGTGGGCTGCTGCACGATGAAGCCGGTGCAGGCGGGGTCGGCGTTGAGCTCGTCGATGACGGCCTCGACCTCCGCCTGGGTGGCGGTGGCCGGCAGGTCGCGGCGGATCGAGGAGATGCCGAGCTCGGCGCAGTCCTTGTGCTTGGCCCCGACGTACCACTGGGATCCCGGGTCGTCGCCCACCAGCACGGTGCCGAGGCCAGGGGTGACCCCCTGCTCCTTGAGGGCGGCGACGCGCTGCGCCAGCTCCGTCTTGATGGTCCGCAGCGTGGCCGCGCCGTCCAGGGTCTGTGCCGTCACGGCGGTCAGTCTAGGGGCGGGCATCAGTGGAAGAAGTGCCGCGTGCCGGTGAGGTACATCGTGACGCCGGCCTTCTCGCAGGCCTCGATCACCTCGGCGTCGCGCACCGACCCGCCCGGCTGCACGATCGCTCGTACGCCGGCGTCGAGCAGGATCTGCGGCCCGTCGGCGAACGGGAAGAAGGCGTCCGACGCCGCGACCGCGCCCGCGGCTCGATCCCCCGCCCGCTCCACGGCGAGACGGCAGGAGTCGACCCGGTTCACCTGGCCCATGCCGACACCGACCGATGCACCGCCGGAGGCGAGCAGGATCGCGTTGGACTTCACCGCGCGGCACGCGCGCCACGCGAAGGAGAGGTCCGCGAGGACCTCGGCCGAGGCCGCCTCGCCCGTCGCGAGCGTCCAGGTCGACGGGATCGTCGCCGTCGGCGTCGATCACGTCGCGGCCCTGCAGCAGCAGCCCGCCGGAGATGGCGCGCATGTCGCCGCCGCCGCGCGCGAGCGGCGGGCACTCGAGGATCCGGATGTTCTTCTTCGCCTGGAGGGCCTCGACCGCTCCCGGTTCGTAGCCCGGCGCCACGATCACCTCGGTGAAGATCTCCGCGACCTGCGTCGCCATCTCGACCGAGACCGGCACGTTGGTGGCGATGACCCCGCCGAAGGCCGAGACCGGGTCGCACTCGTGCGCGCGGCGGTGCGCCGACGCGACGTCGTCGCCCACCGCGATCCCGCACGGGTTGGCGTGCTTGATGATCGCCACCGCCGGCTCGTCGAAGTCGTACGCCGCCCGGCGGGCCGCGTCGGCATCGACGTAGTTGTTGTAGGACATCTCCTTGCCGTGGTGCTGGGTCGCCTGGGCGAGTCCGGGACCGCCGGGGAGGAATCCGTTGGAGTAGAGGGCGGCGTCCTGGTGCGGGTTCTCGCCGTAGCGCAGCACCGCGTCCTTGGTCCACGTCGCGCCCATCCAGGCCGGGAAGCCGGAGCCCTCGCTCGTGTCGGTGAGGACGTTGCCCATCCACGACGCCACGTGCACGTCGTACGTCGCGGTGTGCACGAAGGCCTCCGCGGCGAGGCGCTGGCGCTGGGCCAGGGTGAAGCCCCCGGCAGCCACGGCGGCCAGCACGTCGTCGTACGCCGCGGGCGAGGTGACGATCGCGACGCTGGGGTGGTTCTTGGCGGCGGCGCGCACCATCGAGGGTCCGCCGATGTCGATCTGCTCCACGCACTCGTCGGGCCCGGCGCCCGAGGCGACGGTCGCGGTGAAGGGGTAGAGGTTGGAGACGACGAGGTCGAACGGCTCGACCTCGAGCTCGCGCAGCTGCTCCACGTGCGACTCGAGGCGGCGGTCGGCCAGGATGCCGGCGTGCACGCGCGGGTGCAGGGTCTTGACGCGTCCGTCGAGGCACTCGGGGAAGCCGGTGAGGTCCTCGACCTTCGTCACGGGCAGGCCGAGCGACTCGATGAGCGCGGCCGAGCCACCGGTCGAGACGAGCTCGACGTCGGCGTCGTGGAGGCCACGGACGAGGTCGTCGAGACCGGCCTTGTCGTAGACCGAGACCAGTGCTCGCCGGATCGGGATGCGGAGGTCGGCTGAGTCGGACACGGGGGACTCCTCGGATGCGTGGGGAGGAGAGCACCCAGGCGTTCGATGCTCTCGTGCGTCACTCCCTGGTGGTTGCCCACCTGCGCCAGTCGTGTGGCTGCAGCCTACCGAGCCTCCACGCCGATGCGCACCCGGCGTCCCTCGACGCTGATCCCCCCACGCGCGATCCGTCCGACGGCGTCGACGAGCATCGCGCGCTCGGCGGCCTTGATGCGCTCGTGCAGCGACTCGACGTCGTCGTCGTCGGCGACCGGGACGGCCGTCTGGGCGACGATCGGCCCGGTGTCGACTCCCCCGTCGACGACGAAGAGGGTCGCGCCGCTGACCTTCACGCCGTAGTCGAGGGCGTCGCGCGGGCCGTGCATCCCGGGGAACGACGGGCACAGCGCCGGGTGCGTGTTGAGCGTGACGAAACGCGCGAGGAAGTCGGTGGAGACGAGCTTCATGAAGCCGGCCAGCACGACGAGGTCGGGCTCGAAGCGCTCGACCACCGTCGTCAGCGCCGAGTCCCACCCCTCGCGCGTCTCGAAGTCGTCGACCCGGCGCACGAAGGTCGGGATGTTCGCCCGCTCGGCCCGCGCCAGGCCCTGGATGTCCTCGCGGTCGGCGCCCACGGCCACCACACGGGCGCCGTACGTCGCGTCGGCACAGGCGTCGAGCAGGGCTTGCAGGTTGGTGCCCTCTCCCGACACGAGGGCGACGATGCGGGCGGGCTGCCGGGCTGGGGTCACGCCGGGAGTCTAGGTGGATCTGCGCTGGAGCAGCACCAGCGCGAGGGCGCCGACCAGGGCTCCGATCCCGCAGGCGGTGATCGCGTGCACGAGCACGTCGGGGACGAAGGGGCCGATGTGGCGCATCCGGCCCGGCCCCGCCGCGCCACCCGCCAGGGAGGCGAGGACGGCGAAGCCGATCCCGGCCACGATGCCGCCGCCGCACCCGGCCAGGGCGACCCGGTCCCAGGTCAGCGGCCGGTCGCGCAGCGCACGGAAGGTGGAGACGGCGGCCACGAGGGGCGGGAGCGCCATCAGGGCGCCGGTCCAGGCGGCGGGCGTGCCGACGCCGGGCAGTGCGGCCAGCAGTGGGACGACCGGCAGCGGGCCGAGCACGACGGCACCGGGCGACACGACGGTGCCGCCACCCACGGCGAAGCCCGGGCCCAGCAGCCACGACCCGGTGAAGAGCGAGGCGTTGGGGAGGAACCCGGCGTTGACGAGGGCGTAGAGACCAGCCTCGGACGGGCTCGGGTGCAGGGTCGAGGTCATCGTCGCCGCGTCGTCGAGGGAGGTGACCAGGGCGATCAGGAAGACCACGGTCGACACGACGAGCAGGGCCGACAGCACCGCCCCCGCCACGGCAGCCGCCGCCCGGAGGGTGACCGGGAGCAAGGTCGCCCAGATGGCGGCCCGCCCGGAGCCGACGGCGATGGCCGGCGCGGCGACCGCGGCGGTCATCACGAGGATCCAGAGCAGGACGTGCGGGAGCGAGGGGTCCGCGGTCGAGCCGGCCGCCAGGGTGGCGACCACCACGGCGACGACGGCGTAGCCGGCGAAGAAGAGCGCGATCGCCGTGGGCACGGTGAAGTCGCGCTCGCCGTCGGAGATGCGGTCGGCGTCGGGGCCGTGACTCGACACGGCGTCACCGACCCGGTGTCCCAGCCGCCACATCGACCAGGCCGAGATGGCGGTGACGCCCAGCGGGACGATGAGGACACGCACACCCATCACGGTGAAGCCCGAGCCGTGGCCGGCCAGCCACGCCAGCGCGCCCATCCGCATCCCGTCGCGCGGGGCGCCGTGCACGCCGGCGTCGGAGACGAACCAGCCGATCACGCCGACGGCCATGAGCACCAGGAGCGGCGCCGCAGCCGCGAGCACGCCACCCAGCGTGGCGATCAGCACCAGCGGACGCGGGTGCGCAGCGTCGGTCCCGGGGCGGTCCGGGCGGGTGAGCAGCGACGTCATGGCCGGCCCATCATGACCCGCTGGCAGAGCCTGATCAGGTTCCCACGCCGCCCGTCGCCCCGCACCGGGAGTTTGTGCACGGTGTGGTCCTCTCCCGTACCGTGGGGCGGTCATGAGGAACCCCGAATCGTTCGACGCCTACTACGTCGGCACGCGCGCACGATTCCTCCACGAGGCGTACGCGCTCACCGGTGACGCGCCCGCGGCCCGCGCCGCACTCAGGGACGCCTACGTCGTCGCGTGGCACCACTGGCGCAAGGTCTCCGTCCTCGACGACCCCGACGCCTACGTCCGCGGCCTCGCCCACGGACGCGCCCGGCGCCGGCACACGGCCCGCATCTGGCACCGCGACAAGGGCCTGGACCCGGAGGTCGCCGCGACCTTCGAGGCACTCTCCAAGCTCACCGCGACCCAGCGCCAGCTCCTCGTCCTGACGCATCTGTCGACCCTCTCGATGGCCGACATCGGCCGCACGGTCGGTCTCGCCCGCGGCGATGCCGAGCGCGACCTGCAGACGGCCTCGTCGCAGTTCGCCCTGCACCGCGACGTGCCCACGACCGCCATCCGCGGCCTGCTGGAGGACCTGGCCCAGCCCCTCGAGGACATCCGCTGGCCCCGGGCCACGGTCATCCGGCGCACCGGCGCCGCCCGACGCCGTACGCACACGGTGGCGGGGGCCGTGCTCGCCTCGGCCGCGCTGCTCGTCTCCGGCTCGCTGGTCGCCTCCGGCTCCGGCGCCGAGGCCACCAGCCTGGTCGGCGAGACGGCCACCCCGGGCGTCACCGTCCACGCGCCCTCCGAGGCGGTCGCCGACACCACCGGCGAGCCGATGATCGACGAGGCCTCGATGATGTCGGAGGAGCAGGTGACCCGGCTGGGGCGCGGGCTCGACTGGACCGAGGCCAAGACCACCGACAACCTCAGTGGCACCGGCCTCGTCGCACCCTGCCAGCGCGAGCGGTTCTCCGACCCCTCGGGGCTCGCCGCCATGACCCGGTCGTGGGAGGGCTCGCAGACCACGGTGAAGCGCACGACGGTCCGGCGCGGCGGCAAGGACCGCGTGCGCAAGCGACGCGTCACGGACGTGCGATCCACCGCGCTCGAGGTCGTGGAGATGTCGCGCAACCCCCGTCGGGCCGCGCAGAGCTTCGATACCGCGACCCTGTGGTACGCCGGGTGCACCGACCCGCGCACCCAGCTCCTGTCCACGCGCAGCCTGAAGGGTGTCGGTGAGGACGCCACCCAGTTCCGGCTCCGCACGTGGGGCAAGGTCCCGACGAGCATGTCGGTCGGCGTGGCGCGCTCGGGCAGCCTGGTGGTCACCACGCTCGTCCAGGGCAAGGACCGGCCGGTCCCCGACGTGTCGCTCGCGACCACGCTCGCCGCGGCCGTCAACCGGCTGTGCGGCACGCCCGGGGCAGGCGTGTGCGCCGGTCGCGTGCATGGCCGCACCACCGACCCGCTCGCCGTCGGCACTCCCCCGGGGCTGCTGGCCGTGGTCGACCTGCCGCCCGTCGCGATCGCCCGCGGACCCTGGGTCGGCACCGAGCCCGAGCGGGCGCGCACCAACTTCGCCGCGACCCGGTGCGACCGCACGACCTTCCAGGGCCGTGGCATCCGTCGTCCGCTCACCCGGACCTTCCTGTTCCCCGAGACACCCAACGCCGACCAGTTCGGGCTCACCCAGACCGTGGGCCTGATGGAGGTCCCGGCAGCCCGGGAGTTCGTGGACGTCGTCCGCACCCGCATCCGCCAGTGCGGCGCCGCCAACCTCGGCACGACGGTGACGCCGTTGGCGTCGATGTCCTCGAAGGCGCAGGACCTGCACGTCTGGGCGCTCTCGATCGAGCTCAACGACCAGCAGTCGTTCCCGTTCCTCATGGCCATCGTCCGCGACGGCAACGCCGTCTCGCAGGTGGGATTCACCCCCGACGGGGCCATGACGATGACGCGGGACGACTTCGTCACGCTGGCCCGCCGCTCGCTCGAGCGCCTCAGCGACCTCCCGGGCGCCACGCGCTGACGCGCAACTGATCCACGTCCGCGGGAATCTCACGGGCATGGGCAAGGGCCCACAAGAGAAACACTCCCGCCCCCAGTGGTGGGGCGGGAGTGCACGGACCGACCAGTTGCACGCGCTGGGCGGGCCGGTGGATCAGAGGTTCTTCAGGATCTCTCGCATCAGCTCGGCGGTCTCCGACGGCGTCTTGCCGACCTTGACCCCGGCGGCCTCGAGGGCCTCCTTCTTGGCCTGCGCGGTGCCGGAGGAGCCCGAGACGATGGCGCCGGCGTGGCCCATGGTCTTGCCCTCGGGGGCGGTGAAGCCGGCGACGTAGCCGACGACCGGCTTGGTGACGTGGTCCTTGATGTAGGCCGCGGCACGCTCCTCGGCGTCTCCGCCGATCTCGCCGATCATCACGATCGCCTTGGTCTCCGGGTCGTTCTCGAAGGCCTCGAGGGCGTCGATGTGGGTGGTGCCGACGATGGGGTCACCACCGATGCCGATCGCGGTGGTGAAGCCGTGGTCCTTGAGCTCGTACATCATCTGGTAGGTCAGGGTGCCCGACTTGGAGACCAGGCCGACCGGACCCTTGCCCGCGATGGTGTGCGGCGTGATGCCGGCCAGCGACTCCTCCGGCGTGATGATGCCGGGGCAGTTGGGGCCGATCATCCGGGTGGACTTGCCCTCGAGGTAGGCGGCCACCTGGGCGGTGTCCTGCACGGGCACGCCCTCGGTGATGACCACGAGCAGCGGGATCTCGGCGTCGATGGCCTCGATCGCGGCGTCCTTGGTGAAGGCAGGAGGGACGAAGGCGACGGACACGTTGGCGCCGGTCTCCTGCATCGCCTCGGCGACGGAGCCGTAGACGGGCAGCTCCCGGCCACCGAGCTCGACCGTGGTGCCGGCCTTGCGGGCGTTGACGCCGCCCACGATGTCGGCGCCGGACTCGACCATGAGGGTGGTGTGCTTGGCACCCATCCCACCGGTCATGCCCTGGACGATGATCTTGGAGTCCTTGTTGAGGTAGATCGACATCTCTTCTGTTTCTCTCTCTCAGGCCTGGTGGGCGAGCTCGGCGGCCTTGTCGGCCGCGCCGTCCATGGTGTCGACGAGGGTCACCAGCGGGTGGTTCGCCTCGGTGAGGATCCGTCGACCCTCCTCGACGTTGTTGCCGTCGAGGCGGACGACGAGCGGCTTGCTCTCCTTGTCGCCGAGGATCTCGAGCGCGCCGACGATGCCGTTGGCGACCTCGTCGCACGCGGTGATGCCACCGAAGACGTTGACGAAGACGCTCTTGACCTGGGCGTCGTTGAGGATCACGTCGAGCCCGTCCGCCATCACCTGGGCGTTGGCGCCGCCACCGATGTCGAGGAAGTTGGCGGGCTTGACGCCGCCGTGGGCCTCGCCGGCATAGGCGACGACGTCGAGGGTGCTCATCACCAGCCCGGCGCCGTTGCCGATGATGCCGACCTGGCCGTCGAGCTTGACGTAGTTGAGGCCCTTGTCCTTGGCCTTCGCCTCGAGCGGGTCCTCCTCGTCGCGGATGACGAAGTCTGCGTGGTCCTCGTGGCGGAACTCAGCGTTCTCGTCGAGCGAGACCTTGCCGTCGAGCGCCTCGAGCTTGTCGCCCTCGAGGCGCGCCAGCGGGTTGACCTCCACCAGGGTGGCGTCCTCCTCGACGTAGACCTTCCAGAGCGCCTGGACCATCTCGATGGCCTGGTCGCGCAGCTCGGCGGGGAACCTGGCCTCGTCGACGATCGCGGCGGCCTTCTCCGGCGTCACGCCCTCGAGGGCGTCGATCGTGATCTTCTTGACCGCGTCGGGGTTGGTCTTGGCGACCTCCTCGATCTCCACGCCGCCCTCGACCGATGCGATGCACAGGTGGGAGCGGTTGGAGCGGTCGAGCAGGAACGAGAAGTAGTACTCCTCGACGGGGGGCGTCGCCGGGGTGACGAGCACCCGGTTGACGGTGAGGCCCTTGATCTCCATGCCGAGGATGTCGCTGGCGTAGGACTCGGCCTCGTCGGCGGTCTTGGCGATCTTCACGCCGCCGGCCTTGCCGCGGCCACCGGCCTTGACCTGCGCCTTGATGACCGTGACGCCGCCCATCTCCTCGGCGGCGGCTCGCGCGGCCTCGGGGGTCTCGGCGACCACGCCCAGGGTGGTCACGACTCCATGCTTGGCGAAGAGCTCCTTCGCCTGAAACTCCATCAGATCCACGGCGTACCCAGTCCTTTTCGTCTGCAACAGTGCGCGGGATTTCCTCTCGGCACCCTAGACCTGTCGGGGGGCTTGCACGAGTGCGGGCCCGCGTGGTGCTGGTCACCCCCGGGCTACGTTGTCGGGCATGCCCTCGGTGATGTGGTTCCGGCGCGATCTGCGCGTGCGCGACAACCCGGCCCTGCGCGCCGCCCTCGACGACGGGCCCGCGGCGGCCCTCTTCGTCGTCGACCCGCGCCTGTGGAACGGTGCAGGCGATGCCCGGAGGGCGTGGCTGGCGGCGAACCTGCGCGCCCTCGACGAGCGGTTGGAGGGGCGACTGGTCGTCCGGCACGGCGACCCGGTCGAGGTGGTGCCCCAGGTGGCGACCGAGGTGGGGGCGACCGCCGTGCACGTCTCCGCCGAGACCACGCCCTACGGCCGCCGGCGCGACGCGCGCGTCACGAAGACGCTGGGCGAGGTGCCGCTGGTCGCCACCGGTTCGCCGTACGCCGTCGGTCCCGGGCTGGTCCGCAACGGCTCGGGCGCGGCCTACCAGGTCTTCACGCCCTTCTCCCGGGCCTGGCGCGAGCACGGCTGGGCGCAACCGGCAGCCACCCCGCGCTCCCCCGACCTCCTCAGCCTCGACTCCGACCAGCAGGCGACCGATCTGCTGGACGGCTCGCTGTCGTCCGCCCCCGAGGGCATGCCGACCGCCGGCGAGGACGCCGCGTGGCGCCGGTGGCGGCACTTCCGGGACGACCTGCTGGCGCGCTACGCCCAGGACCGCGACGCCCCCGCCGTGGACGGCACGTCACGCCTCTCGCCCTACCTCCATCTCGGCGTCGTACACCCGCGCTCCCTGCTCGCCGAGGTCGGCGACGGGCCTGGCACCGCGCGCTTCGAGGCCGAGCTCGCCTGGCGGGAGTTCTACGCCGACGTGCTCTGGCACTCCCCCGACTCGGCCTGGCAGGACCTCAAGCCGGCGCTGGGCGAGATGCGCTACGACGAGCCGGAGGACGCCATCGAGGCCTGGCGCACCGGCACCACGGGCTTCCCGATCGTCGACGCCGGGATGCGCCAGCTGATCCACGAGGGCTGGATGCACAACCGGGTGCGGATGATCACGGCCTCGTTCCTGACCAAGGACCTCCACGTCTGGTGGCCGGTCGGCGCGCGGCACTTCCTCGACCTGCTCATCGACGGGGACGTCGCGTCCAACAACCACGGCTGGCAGTGGGTGGCCGGCACCGGCACCGATGCCTCGCCCTACTTCCGCGTCTTCAACCCGATCACCCAGGGCGTGAAGTTCGATCCCGACGGTGACTACGTACGCCGCTGGGTGCCCGAGCTGGACCACCTGCCCGGCGCCGCGGCCCACGAGCCCTGGAAGTCCGACATCGGCTACGACCGGGGTTACCCTCTCCGCATCGTCGACCACGCCGCCGAACGGGTGGAGTCGCTCGAGCGCTACCGGGTCGCCCGTGAGGCCCGCGCCTGATCCACAGGCAATTACGCCGAGGGTTGCACAAACCCGTGACCTTTCCGTTACAGTCGGTCGCGGTCTTGCCGACCCACCCCCCTCTGACCCGGCAGATTGGTGAATTCTCTATGGGCAACCACCGAGCGCAGCGCCCCACCGGGCGCACCTCGGCAGCAGCACCCCCGCTCGGAAAGCGGCGTGCCAGCACGCCGCAGCGTCGATCGTTGGTCCGCAGCCTGCCCTCCACGCCGCTCATCGCGGGCGTGGCCGTCCTCGCCATCTCGGCGGGCGGTGCGGTGACGGCGGCCGGCGCGGATGTCGCGGACATCGCGCCCTCAGGCGCCTCGATCAGCGCCACCGGCGCCATCGGCACGGCGGCGAGCGACGCACTGTCGCGCCGCGGCAAGATCGTCAGCCGCGACGCCACGCGGAACGCAGGCGACGAGGAGACCGACCCCGAGCTGGTCGCCCTCGCCGAGAAGCAGATGGCCGAGCGTGAGGCCAAGCTGGCCGAGATGCGCCAGGCCGCGGAGAAGCAGGCCGCGAAGATCAAGGAGAACAAGTGGGTTCTCCCCCTCGCCAGCTACTCCATCACCGCGACGTTCGGCCAGTACGGCCTCTGGGCCAGCTATCACACCGGCCTGGACTTCAACGGCAACTCCGGTGACTCGATCATGGCCATCGCCAACGGCACGGTCACGCAGACCGGCTACGACGGCGCCTACGGCAACAAGACCGTGGTCACCCTCGACGACGGCACCGAGATCTGGTTCTGCCACCAGACCTCGATCTACGTCAGCGTCGGTGACACCGTCCGCGGCGGCGAGGTCATCGGCACCGTCGGCGCGACCGGCAACGTGACCGGCTCGCACCTCCACCTCGAGGTACGCCCCGGCGGCGGTGGCCCGGTCAACCCGTTCGAGGCCTTCGTCGACCACGGCATCGTTCCCTGATCGAGCCGCGGGTGGAGGGCTACAGCTTCTCCACCGGCGCGTAGCGCAGCAGCAGCCGCTTGACCCCGTCGGACCCGAAGTCGATCGACGCCACCGACTTCTCCGCGACGCCGTCGACGGCCACGACCGTGCCCATCCCGAACGAGTCGTGCACCACCCGGTCCCCCGGTGCCAGGCTGGGGATCTCGCGAGCCGGCTTGGCCTTGGACGCCGCGTCCGCGCGCATCGCGGCCGAGGTGAAGTTGCGCCGCCCGGCCTCGGTCGGTGAACCCAGGCGGGTGGACTGCGAGGTGAGGTCGGGTCGACCCCAGCGCGTCTGCTCGGCGGCCGTGCGACGCCAGTCGACGAGGTCGACCGGCAGCTCGTCGAGGAAACGACTGGCGGGGTTGTGGCTGGGCGCACCCCACGCGGAGCGCACCATGGCCCGGGAGACGTAGAGGCGCTTCTGGGCGCGGGTGACGCCGACGTAGGCCAGGCGACGCTCCTCCTCCAGCTCGGGCTGGTCGCCCAGTGAGCGCTGGTGCGGGAAGACGCCGTCCTCGAGCCCGCTGAGGAACACGACGGGGAACTCCAGGCCCTTGGCGGTGTGGAGGGTCATCAGGGTCACGACGCCGGAGTCGTCGCCATCCGGGGAGTCGGGGATCTGGTCGGCGTCGGCCACCAGGGCGACCCGCTCGAGGAAGTCGCCCAGCCCGACCGCGACGGTGCCGGCCTCGATGTCGGCGGGGTCCGCGCTGGGACCCGGCTGGGGGTCCTCGGCGAACTCGCGGGCGACCGCCACCAGCTCGGCGAGGTTCTCCACCCGGGTGTCGTCCTGCGGGTCGTCGCTGGCCTCGAGCTCGGCGAGGTAGCCCGAGCGCTCCAGCACCGACTCCAGGATCACGTCGGGGCGCTCGTCGGCGGCGACCATCGACTGGAGCTCCTGCACCATGGCGACGAAGCCGAGGATGTTCCTGAGGCTGCGCGTGGCCAGCCCGGGGGCCTGCTCGGCCTTGACCAGCGCCTCCCAGAACGTGATCCGGTCGCGGTCGGCCAGGGCGGCGATGCAGGCCTCGGCCCGGTCGCCGATCCCGCGCTTGGGAGTGTTGAGCACCCGGCGCAGGGAGATCTCGTCGGCGGTGTTGACCAGCATCCGCAGGTAGGCCAGCGCGTCGCGGACCTCGCGGCGCTCGTAGAAGCGGACGCCCCCGACGACCTTGTAGGGCTGGCCGGTGCGGATGAACACCTCCTCGAAGACGCGCGACTGGGCGTTGGTGCGGTAGAACACCGCGACGTCGGCCGGGCGTACGCCGCCCTCGTCGGCCAGGCGGTCGATCTCCTGGCTGACGAACCGTGCCTCGTCGTGCTCGTCGTCGGCGACGTAGCCGACGATCCGCTCCCCGTCACCCGCGTCGGACCACAGCCGCTTGGGCTTGCGGCCGCGGTTGTTGCCGATGACCGAGTTGGCGGCGGTGAGGATGGTCTGGGTGGAGCGGTAGTTCTGCTCCAGCAGGATCGTCGTCGCGTCGGGGAAGTCCTGCTCGAAGTCGAGGATGTTGCGGATGTCGGCACCGCGGAAGGCGTAGATCGACTGGTCGGCGTCGCCCACGACCATGAGCTCGCTCGGCTCGACCTCGGCGCCACTCTCCTCGAGCGCTGTGCCCTCCTCGAACGACCTGCCGCACAGCTGCTGGATCAGGCTGTATTGAGCGTGGTTGGTGTCCTGGTATTCGTCCACCAGCACGTGCCGGAACCTGCGGCGGTAGAGCTCACGGACGTCGGGGAACGCCTGCAGCAGGTGGACGGTCGTCATGATCAGGTCGTCGAAGTCGAGGGCGTTGGCGTCGCGCAGGCGGCGCTGGTAGTGGGTGTAGGCCTTGGCGTAGGCCTCCTCGAAGCCGTTCTTCGCGTCCTTGGTCGCGTCCTCGGCGTCGCGCAGCTCGTTCTTGTGGTCGGAGACCCAGTGGAGGACCGCGTTGGGTTGGTACTTCTTGGGGTCGAGCTCGAGGTCGCGCAGCACCAGCGTCATCAGCCGCTTGGAGTCGGCCGCGTCATAGATCGAGAAGTTGGACTTGAGTCCCACCCGGTCGATCTCCTTGCGCAGGATGCGCACGCAGGAGGAGTGGAAGGTGGAGACCCACATGATCCGGGCCCGCCTGCCGACCAGGTGCTCGACGCGCTCCTTCATCTCGGCGGCGGCCTTGTTGGTGAAGGTGATGGCAAGGATCGACCCCGGGTGGGCCCGGCGCTCGGTGATCAGCCAGGCGATCCGGCGGGTCAGCACCCGGGTCTTGCCCGAGCCCGCGCCGGCGACCACGAGAAGCGGCGGACCGGCGTGCATGACAGCGGCGCGTTGCGGCTCGTTGAGCCCCTCGAGGAGCTCCTCGCGCGTCGGTCCGCTGCGGGCGGCAGCGGTGTCGCCGTGGCCGCCGATGTCCTCGAGTCCGGGCAGTGTGAAAGGGGTGCTCATCTCCCCGCCAGCCTACGGCCCGCCGGGGACAGCCGAGCCGTCAGGTGAGCCCTCGGGTCACGCGTGCGTGGGCGACCAGAAGACCGCCAGCGCGACGTTGAGCACGCTCAGCGCCAGGAGCCCGAGGTAGAGGCCCTGCGGGATGCTCGGCTTGCGGGTGTTGGCCATGACCAGCACCAGGATGACGAGGCCCACGGCGAACTTCACGCCGATCTTCGCGTGGTTGACGTCGCCGTCCCCCGCCTCGAGCACGCCGACCAGCAGCAGGCCGGCGAGGAACGCCGTGCCGGCACCGTCGCGCATCGCGGCGTTGACCGACTTCTGCGGCTCCCGCACCTGCACCAGCAGCCCGCCGATGAGCGCGGCGAAGCCGAGGATGTGCACGACGAGCAGGACCAGCCGCAGGATCTCCATGCCGGAACCCTAGTGGCCGGCGATCGGGCTCAGCTCTTGCGTGCCTTCTTGACGCGCGGCGCCGGACGTACGACGAGGACCGGGCACGGTGCGTAGTGCTGGACACGCTGGGCGGTGCTGCCCACCAGCACGCTGTCGCTGAGGCCACGACCGCCCGCGGCCACCACGACCAGCCCGGCGTCGTACTGCTTGGCGGCCTTGATGATCTCGTTGGCGGCCGAGCCGCTGCGGATCCGCTTGTTGACCTTGGGACCCCAGCCGTCGAAGACTGCGGCGATCGTCGACAGCGCACTCTCCGCGGCGTCGCGGAACGAGGTGGACTCCCACTCACCCTTCCTGGCCGGGTGGTCCGACAGGTCGTCGGCGAACGCGACGGAGGCGAGGGGACGCATCACCGCGACGACGTAGATCGCGGTGATCTTGGTGGGATCCGCGAAGGCCTTGAGCTGCTTGGCGGCGGCCAGCGACTGCTTGGACCCGTCCGTGGCGACGATGACATGCATGGTCAGATCTCCTTCTCGAGTTCCGGTGCCGTGGCAGCCGTGCCACGACTGCCGAAGAAGTGCTCGGCCAGGAACAGCGACCCCGCCGACGGCGAGGAGGCCGGCGCACCAGAGCAGCGAGGTGGGGTCGTCGTAGATCGACGAACCCGAGGATCGCCAGGTTGCCGACCAGCCCCACGACGAGCAGCGGCGTGTTGGCCCGGAAGGCTCGCTCGTCCTCGTCCTGGCCGCGCAGCTTGAGGCAGGTCACGATGACGAGGGCGTAGATCGGCGAGCAGGAAGACGACCGTCACCAGGCGCCAGCCGGTTGACCAGGTCGATGCCACCCCCGGCACTCGTGACGGCGTACCCGGTGACGAGCAGGGCACCGACGACCACGCCGCTGAAGAGCAGGCCCGACCCACGGGCTGCGGCGGGTGGGGTGGATCTTGGCGAAGACACCCGGGACCACGTCCTCACGCGCCATGCCGTAGAGGATGCGCGGCTGGGTGACGAGGGTGACCAGCGTGGTGTTGGTGATCGCGACGAGCGCGATGATCGAGAAGATCGTGGTCATGCAGCTCGGTGGAGAACGGCAGGATGCCCTGCTTGACGACCTCGAGCAGCGCCACGTCGGACTCCGCGAGCGTGTCGATCGGCACCGTCAGGGCCGCCGCCATCGACACCAGCACGTAGACGAGGCCGGCCACGACCATGCCGCCGATGAGGGAGCGCGGGAAGGCCTTGTGCGGGTCGATGGTCTCCTCCGCCACGTTGGCCGTGTTCTCGAAGCCCGTCATCGCGAAGAAGGAGAGCGCGACGCCGGCGAGGACCGCCAGCGCCGGGGTTGCCCGAGACGCTGATGTCGGTGAGCGACGCCGAAGTCGGCGTTGCCCTGGGCGATGTAGTAGATCGCCGATGACCATGCACGATGATCAGGCCGGCTGAGCTCGACGAAGGTCATCAGCATGTTCATCACCACCGACTCGGTGATGCCGATGAAGTTGACGACCACGAGGATGAGCGACGAAGACGAGCGACACGAGCAGGGCCGGCGGGCCGCCGCCGTCGAAGAGCTCGGAGAAGTAGGACGCGAAGCCGGTCGCCAGCGAGCCCGACGCCGCGAAGCTCGCGGCGAGGAAGGACACGGTGACCAGGAAGGTGAGCGGCCGGTTGCCGAAGGCCTTGTGGACGTAGAGCGAGGCGCCGGCGGCCTGGGGGTACTTCGTCACCAGCTCGGCGTACGCCGATCCCGGTGATGGCCGCGACCGTGACACCGAGCGGCGAAGGCGATCCAGAACGCTCCGCCGACGGCGGCTGCCACCAGGCCGATGAGGACGTAGATGCCCGAACCGAGGACGTCGCCGAGGGTGTAGAAGAACAGCTGCGTCCCGGTGATCGATCGCCTGAGGCCGCTGTCGTCGTCAGCGGTCTCCGAGACGGTGGCGGTGGACTCGGCCACGGCGCGGCCCTCTCTTCCGAGTGGAGTTGGTGCCCCCGACCCCACCGCGTCAGTGTCCCCTTGTCAATCATCGCCCACCCTGACGGAGGGGCCGGCGCTCAGAGGAGCTTGCGGTCCGATGCCCACCGCGTGAGCTCGTGGCGGCTCGAGAGCTGCAGCTTGCGGAGCACCGACGACATGTGGGTCTCCACGGTCTTGACCGAGATGAAGAGCTCCTTGGCGACCTCCTTGTAGGCATAGCCGCGGGCGATCAGCCGCATCACCTCCCGCTCGCGCTCGGTGAGCCGGTCGAGGTCCTCGTCGACGGCGGCCACGTCGATGGATCCGGCGAAGGCGTCGAGCACGAAGCCGGCCAGCCGGGGCGAGAAGACGGCGTCTCCCGCCGCGACCCGGACGATCGCGTCGACCAGCTCGGGGCCGGTGATGGTCTTGGTGACGTAGCCGCGGGCGCCGCCGCGGATGGTGCCGATCACGTCCTCGGCGGCGTCGGAGACCGACAGTGCGAGATAGCTCGCAGCGGGCGCCGGCTGGCGCCGCATCACCTCGACGCCGCCACCGCCGGGCAGGTGCACGTCGAGGAGCACGACCTGGGGCTGGAGCTCGTGCACGACCTTGATGGCAGCATCGGCATCGGCGGCCTCGCCGACGACCTCGACCACTCCGGCGCCGCTGGCGGCCAGCTCGGCGCGCACGCCGGCGCGGAACATGGCGTGGTCGTCGACCAGGACGACCCGGACCGGGGCGCTGGTGCTGTTCATCGGTTCTCCTCGTGGGTGGCGTGAGCAGTGCGGGGCAGGTGCAGCCGGACCTCGGTGCCCTCGCCGGGTGAGGAGCGTACGTCCGCGCTGCCGCCGTGGCGCGCCATCCGCTCGATGATGCTGTTGCGCACGCCGTGGCGGTCCGCCGCCACGCCGTCCATCGCGAAACCCGCGCCCCGGTCGCGGACGAAGACGTCCACGCTCCCCGCGGAGGTCTCGGCGAAGACGTCGGCCCGCTCGGTGCCGGCGTGCTTGGCGACGTTGACGACGGCCTCGCGCGCGGCGAGGACGATCGGGCGCAGCGCTTCGTCGAGCTCGCAGTCACCGACCGTCACCACGTCGACGACGATCGCGTGCTGATCCTCCACCTCGGCGGCCATCTCCTGCAGTGCGCCGGCCAGCGTGGTCGCGTCGGTGCTGTCGGCCTCGAAGAGCCAGCGGCGCAGGTCGCGCTCCTGGGAGCGCGCCAGCCGGGCGACGGTCGAGCGCGTCGCCGGAGTTCTTCTGGATCAGGGCCAGGGTCTGCAGCACCGAGTCGTGGAGGTGGGCGGCCATGTCGGCCCGTTCCTGGGTGCGCACCCGCTCGACGCGCTCGGCGCTCAGGTCGTTGATCAGCCGCAGCACCCACGGGCCGACGACGATCGCGAGCCCGGCGATGCCGAGCAGACCCGCGACCAGGACGGGCATGGCGAGGGTGGCACCGCTGGCGGCGATCGCGAACACGCTGAGCGCGGCGACGATCAGTCCCAGTCCTGCGGCGATGCGGGCGTACGCCGCCCAGCCGCCACGGCCGAAGACGGCCCGGAAGGGGTCGATGCGTCCGGTCGAGTCGGTCCACCGCTCGCGCTGTGCCTCGTCGGCCTGGCGCCAGATCAGGGCGATGCCGGCGACGCCGAGGACGACCGGCCAGAAGAGGGCGCCCTGGCCGAAGATCACCTCGAACCCCAGGACGACACCGAACAGCAGCGCACCCAGCGCGACGGCCGGGCCCGCGTCGCGGAAGCGGGAGCGACGACCGGGTCGCTTGCCGGTCCGGGTCGCGCTCTCCAGCCCCGGCGCGCCGACCTCGAACCGCTGGTCGGCCGGCAGGAACATCCACAACCCGGCGTAGAGCATGAGCCCGAACCCGCCCAGCAGGGCGGTTGAGACGAAGAAGACGCGCACCCACAGCACCGGCACACCCAGGTGGGCGGCCAGACCGGAGGCGACACCGCCGGCGATTGCCGAGCCGAGGTCGCGGAAGGCACGGCGGGGTTGGCCGGCGAGGGGCGTGGTGGGGTGCGTCATCGTGTCTCCATCGTCTCAGGCGCCGGCCTGCGCGACCATGAGGACTGACCCCGAGGTGACCCTGAGCCAGAACCCGTCGTGGGCGGCAGGATTCAGGGCTGTCCCCGATGGTGCGCGACCCCGCACAGCAGCAGAGTGGAGCCATGGACAACGCCAGCCCCGCCACCGAGAGTGGCAACGAGCCCCCCATGCCGCCCGCCGGTGGACCCGGACCGCGGGTCTCCCGGGAGGAGATGAAGGACCTGGGGCGCCTGCGCCGCAGCGTCACCGACCGGCACATCGGCGGGGTCGCCGGCGGACTGGCCCGACACCTCGACATCGACCCCCTCATCCTGCGCGTCACCTTCGTCGTCGCGATCTTCTTCGGCGGCGCCGGCCTGCTCGCCTACATCGGCGCGTGGGCCCTGGTCCCCGAGGAGGGCACCGACGACCAGCCCCTCGGTCTCGACCAGCGCAGTCGCACCGTGGCGCTCGCCGGCGTCGGCGTGCTGGCGCTCCTGTGCGCCGTCGGCGACTGGGCCGGGGCGTTCTGGTTCCCGTGGCCGCTCGCGATCGTCGGTGCCGTGGCGCTGTGGTTCCTCCACCGCCAGCAGCGCGGTGGAACCGGCGACACGTCGTACGACACCGGGCAGCCGTCGTCCGCCGTGCCCTCCACACCGTGCCCTCCCACACCGTGCCCTCCCACGACATGCCGTCCTACGACGCGCCCCCGGCCGACTACGCCCGGTCCCGCCGCCCGCGCAACCCGCGCAAGCGCGGTCCCGTCCTGTTCTTCTTCACCCTGGCCCTGATCGCCCTCGCGGAGGGGGCCCTCGGGGTCGCCGACCTCGCTGGTGCCGACTTCGCCGACAGCTCCTACCCCGCCCTGGCGCTCGGCATCATCACCGTGATGCTGCTCGTCGGCGCCTTCTGGGGACGGGCCGGCGGCCTGATCGCGCTGGGCCTCGTCGCGGCGATCGCCACCGCCGGCGCCTCGCTGGGCAACCAGTTCCCCGAGGACGAGGTCACCTACGCCCCGACCAGTGCCGACCAGGTCGCGGAGAACTACGACATCGGCGGGGGCGAGCTCTTCCTCGACCTGTCCGGCGTCGAGGACGTCGACGCCCTCGACGGACGCGACATCTCGATCGACGGGGTCGGCGGTCGGCTCGAGGTCGTCGTCCCGGACGGCGTGGACGTGACGGTGCAGACCGAGGTCGCGGCCGGCGAGAGCCAGGTCTTCGACCAGCAGCCGCGACGGCCTCGACGTCAACCTCGACGGGTTCCGCGACGGCGGGGACGGCGTACCGGACATGACCATCAACATCGACCTGTTCGCCGGCGAGATCATCGTCCGCGAAGCGGCCTGAGGAGCACCATCATGAGCGAGCACACGAACCCCTACGAGACCCCGACCTGGGTACGGCTACGACGAACCGATGATCGGCCCGCTGGACGCACCCGACAAGCCGTCGGGGTGGCACCCGGTGAACATCACCCAGCTCGTCATGGGCGTCGTCTTCGCCGGCCTGCTGCTGATCTGGGCGCTCGTCGAGGGCAACGTGGTGGAGCCGGACGAATACCGCTGGCTGCTCCCGATCCCGTGGCTCGCGGCCGGCGCGGCCGGGCTGGTCGCGACGGTCCTGCCCTCACGCAAGTGAGCAGGCGGGCAGCGCGAACCACCTGAGGTCGTCGAAGTCCTCGGTCAGGTGGGCGGTGTCCGACCAGTCCGGTGGGGTTGCGGCGGCCAGGATCGACCGGCCCTCGTCGAGGTGCTCCCTGAGCACCGAGACGGGGGCCGTCGTCGTGTGCCGGGGCCACGTCATGGTGCCGTCCGCGGCGTAGGTGACGTCGGCCAGGCGCAGCGGCGGCTCGACGGTGCCGGTGCGGTGGTGCCACAGGCCCGTCACCGGGTCGAAGCAGTAGTCCCCCAGCAGCCGCCATCCCTCGCGGGCCACGAGACGGACGGCCTCCACGACGTAGGTGAAGACCTCCTCCTCGACGAAGTAGTTGAAGTTCACCCGCACCCAGCCGGGCTTGATGCCCTCGCAGCCGCCGGCGATCTGGGCCTCGAACTGGTGGCTGGTGTCGAGGTCGATGTCGAGGAGCCGGTGGCCGTAGGGGCCGGCGCAGGAGCACCCACCGCGCGTCTGGATGCCGAAGAGGTCGTTGAGCAGCGCGACGACGTAGTTGTGGTGGAGGTAGGACCCGTCGGGTGCCTTCAGCACGAACGAGACGATCGAGAGCCGCTGGGAGTCGAGGTTGCCGAGGATCTGGATCGTCGGCTCGGCCACCCAGGCCTCGACGGCGCGCGTGAGCATCTCCTCCTCGTGCGCCTGGATCGTCTCCACGCCGACGGCCTGCTTGAGCTGGAAGACCAGGCCGGCCCGGATCGACTCCACGATGCCGGGGGTGCCGCCCTCCTCACGGTGGGCCGGGTCGTCGAGGTAGCGGTGCTCGGTCGGGTTGACGTACATCACCGTGCCGCCGCCGGGCACGACCGGCACCCGGTTGGTCATCAGCTCGCGCCGGACGACGAGCACGCCGGGGGTGCCGGGGCCGCCGATGAACTTGTGGGGCGAGATGAAGATGGCGTCCTTGACCGAGGTGCCGGGCCCGTACATCTCGATGTCGACGTAGGGCGCGCACGCGGCGAAGTCCCAGAAGCTCAGCGCTCCGTGCCGGTGCAGGAGGTTGGCCACGCCCTCGGTGTCGGTGACGATCCCGGTCACGTTGGAGGCGGCGGAGAAGGAGCCGATCTTCAGTGGTCGGTCGGCGTAGCGCTCCAGCTCCTCGGCGAGGTGTTCGAGCGACACGCGCCCGTCGGCGTCCTCGTGGATCGTCACGACGTCGGCGATCGTCTCGCGCCACGGGATCTCGTTGGAGTGGTGCTCGAAGGGGCCGATGAACACCACCGGTCGCTGGTCGGCGGGGATGGTGTCGCTGAGGTGGTAACGGTCGTCGAGGCCGGCCGGGATGCGCAGGCCGAGGATGCCGATGAGCTTGTCGATGGCCGCGGTGCTGCCCGAGCCGCAGAAGACCACGATGGTCTCCTCGTCACCACCGACACCGTCGCGGATGATGCGCCGCGCGTCCTCGCGCAGGCGGGTGGTCTGCAGGCCGGTGCCGCTGGCCTCGGTGTGCGTGTTGGCGTAGGCCGGGAGCACCTCGCAGCGGATGAAGTCCTCGATGAAGGTGAGGCTGCGACCCGACGCGGTGTAGTCGGCGTAGGTCACCCGGCGCGGTCCGTAGGGACCCTCCATGACCTGGTCGTCGCCGATCACCGACGCCCGGATCTGCTCGAGCAGGAGCGCGGACGACTCGGTTTCGGGGCTCACACCCCGAAGGGTACGCCGACCTCCCGGGCGGCCCGCAGCGCTGCCTCGGGGTGGTCGGTGATCACCCCGTCGACGCCGGCGGCGAGCAGCGCGCGGACCTCCGCGGCCATGTCCCCGAGGGCGTCGGGGGCACTGCCGTGGCGCAGGTTGCTCGGCAGGAAACGGTTCTCCCCGCGCACCGTCCAGGCGTGCACGGTGAGCCAGAGCCGGTGCGCGTCGCGGACCAGGGTGGACGGCCCGGCGATCGCGCCGCCGCCGTCGCGCGGCAGGATCATCGACGTGTGGGGCCCGATGCCGTCGGCGTACTCGTCGATCCAGGCCAGGCCCTCGGGCGTGACGAGGTCGCCGTAGGAGCGATGGTCGCCGACCGCGACGAGGTCTGCCGGGTGCCGCGACGACGTCTCGACCAGCTGGATGATCGGGAGCCTCGTCCGCCCGGCCAGGCGCCGCAGGACGGTGGTCTCGAAGGACATGAGGGTCACCCGCGCCCACGGGTGGTCGAGGCCGTGGCGGGCGAGGTCCTTCATGAGCGGCTCGTCGAGCGGGAGCCCGATCGAGTCGTGGTGGGTGGCGTGCTTGAGCTCGAGCATGACCCCGACCGTGCGGCCGCGTCGTGCGCGACTCGGCACCGACCATGGCCAGCACCTCGGTGAGCGTCGGGACACCCTCGGCCCCGTCGTAGTGCGCGTTGTCCGGACGCGTTCCCGGCATCCGCTCCCGCGCGGCGAGGGTCTTGAGCTGGGCGACGGTGAGGTCCTGGGCGAACCACCCGCACTGGGCGACGCCGTCGATGGTGCGGGTGGTGCGGAGGTGGGCGAGCTCGGCACGCGACGCGACGTCGGTCGTCGTGCTGAGCTCGGCGTCGTGGCGGGCGACCAGGACGCCGTCCCGGGTGGAGACGAGGTCGAGCTCGATGTCGTCCACGCCCATCCGGATGGCTGTCCGGTAGGCGTCGAGGGTGTGCTCGGGACGGTGACCGCTGGCCCCGCGGTGCGCAACCACGGCAGGCGTGACGACCAACGACGGGGTCGTCCTGAGCGGCTCACGGGTCACCGTCACGTGGACAGGCTGCAGGCTCGACGGGACCGGGCGGTGTCCTCAGGGTGAATGGCGCATGATGACCGCGTGACGCTCCCGAGCTTCCCGACCCTGACCTCCCTGTCCGCTGCCGAGCACCCCGACCTCGTGGCCGCACCGGTCGCCGGTGCCCTGGCCGCGTGGCCGGGTGCCGCCGAGGTCGCGGTCGTCGACATCGACCCCGACCTGGCCGACACCGCAGCGATGAGCGAGGCGTACGGCATCCCGATGACGGCCAGCGGCAACTGCGTCGTCGTCGCGGGCGCACGGTCCGGCGACGAGCGCATCGCCGCGTGCGTCGTCCGCGCCGACACCCGCGCCGACGTCAACACCCTCGTGCGCAAGATGCTCGACGTGCGCAAGGCGTCGTTCCTGTCCGATGGACCGGGCGGTGGCCGAGACCGGCATGGAGTACGGCGGCATCACCCCGCTCGGACTGCCGGCGAGCTGGCGGGTCCTGGTGCACGACGCGCTGCTCGACGAGCCGATCGTGGTGGTCGGCAGTGGCGTACGCCGCTCCAAGCTGCTGCTGCCCGGCCGGCTGCTGGCGGACCTGCCGGGCGCCGAGGTGGTGCCCGACCTCGGCCGGTGAGCGACGGCCCCGATAACCATTCGTGGGACGGACCCTTCCGAACCTAGGATCTGGCCAGTGAGAATGCTGCCCGTCGCCGATCCCGGAACCCCGGATCACCGCACCCCCGGCCGGTTCCTGTGGTGGCTGGCCCGGCAGCAGGTTCCGACGCTGCTCGGGGGGATGGTCTTCGGGATCGTGTGGATGTCGTGCCAGGCCGTGATGCCCGCGGTCCTGGGCCTCGCGATCGACCGCGGCGTGGCCGCCAAGGACCAGCAGCAGCTGGTGCTGTGGGCCGGAGTCATGCTCATGATCGGCCTGCTCCAGGCGGTCACCGGGATCATGCGGCACCGATTCGCCGTGACCAACTGGCTGACCGCGTCCTACCGGATCGTCCAGCTCACGACCCGGCAGTCGGTGCGGCTGGGCGGCTCGCTGCCGCGCAAGGTCAGCACCGGCGAGGTGATCGCGATCGGCACCACCGACCTCGACCACATCGGCAACGTGATGGACGTGACCGCCCGCTTCGCCGGCGCGATCGTCTCGTTCTTCCTCGTCTGCGCGATCCTGCTCAGCACGTCGGTCCAGCTCGGACTGGTCGTGCTCATCGGCGTGCCGCTGCTGCTGCTGGTGATGGGACCGATCCTCAAGCCCCTCCAGGCACGAAGCGCGACCGAGCGGCAGATGCGTTCCGACCTCTCCAACACCGGCACCGACATCGTCGGCGGCCTCCGCGTCCTGCGCGGGATCGGCGGCGAGGGAGTCTTCCTCGACCGCTACCGCCGGGAGTCGCAGGCCACCCGCACGGCCGCGGTCAACGTCGCCAAGCTGCAGTCCGTGCTGGACGCCCTCCAGGTCTTCCTGCCCGGCATCTTCGTCGTCGTGGTCGTCTGGCTGGGCGCGCGCTCGGCCGTCACCGGCGCCATCTCCGCGGGCGAGCTCGTCGCGTTCTACGGCTACTCCGCCTTCCTGATGCTGCCCCTGCGCACCGCGACGGAGTTCGCCAACAAGCTGATCCGGGGCCGGGTCGCCGCCTCACGCGTGTGCCGGGTGATGGCGCTCGTGCCGGACGTCGTCGAGCCCGTCTCGCCGGCCGCTCCCCCGGCGCCGGACTCGGAGCTGCACGACGCCCGCTCGGGCCTGCGTGTCCGACCCGGGCTGCTCACCGCGATCGTCTCCGACCAGCCCGACGACTCCGCCCTGCTCGCCGACCGCCTCGGGCTCTGCGCGGCAGAGCAGGACGACGAGGTCTCGCTCGGCGGCACGCCGCTCACCTCGCTGCGCCACGCCGACGTCCGCGAGCGCATCATGGTGTCCGACACCGGCGCCGCGCTGTTCGCCGGACGGCTGGCCGACCGGATCGACGAGCGCGGCAACGGCGACGTCGAGAAGGCGCTGTTCACGGCGTCGGCCGAGGACATCCTCGAGGCGCTCCCCGAGGGCCTCGACTCCGTCGTCACCGAGAAGGGCCGCTCCTTCTCGGGCGGCCAGCGGCAACGCCTGGTGCTGGCCCGCGCGCTCGCCGCCGACCCGGAGATCCTCGTGCTGGTCGAGCCGACCAGCGCCGTCGACGCCCACACGGAGGCGCGGATCGCCGACCGGCTGCGGGCCCACCGCACGGGTCGCACCACCGTCGTCACCACGGTGAGCCCCCTGCTGCTGGACGCGGTCGACGAGGTGGCCTTCCTGGTGGACGGCCGGGTCGTCGCCGTCGGCACCCACGCGGAGCTGTTGTCGGACGTCGCGGCCTACCGCGCGGTCGTCGTACGCGACGTGGAGGCAGTGCTGTGACGCACGAGACTCCCGATCGCCGACGGCAGGGCCGTACGCCGTTATGTCGGCCAGGTCGCACACCGGCACCCGCGCCTGCTGTGGACCGCGCTGGGGCTGCACGTGCTCGCCGCGCTCACTGCGCTGGCCGCGCCGCGCCTGCTCGGCGACCTCGTCGAGTCGGTCGAGGAGGGCACGACCCGCGCCCACGTCGACCAGATCGTCATGTGGCTCGCCGTCTTCCTGGTGCTGCAGTCGGTGCTGACCCGCTACGCGCGCTACCGCTCGCAGGTGATGGGCGAGCTCGTGCTGGCCGAGCTCCGCGAGGACTTCGTGGCCAACACGCTCGCACTTCCGGTCGGCACCGTCGAGGCCGCTGGCTCCGGCGACCTGCTCACCCGCACCGGCTCCGACATCGACCGGCTGGGCTGGTCGGTGCGGTGGGCGCTGCCCGAGTGGACGATCGCGGTCGTCTCCGCGGTCCTGACCTTCGCGGCCGCGCTCAGCGTCGGCTGGTGGGTCGCGCTGCCCTGCCTGCTCGCGCTGCCGCCCCTGGTGATCGGACTGCGGTGGTACCTCGCCCGCGCCAAGGACGGCTACCTCGCCGAGACCGCGTCGTACTCCCAGATCACCACCACGCTCTCCGAGACCGTCGAGGGCTCGCGCACCGTCGAGGCGCTCGGCCTCGGGCGCCAAGCGGGTGGAGATGTGCGACGACGACTGCGCCCGGTCGTTCACCGCGGAGAAGTACACGCTCCACCTGCGCACCGTCTTCTTCCCGAGCATGGAGCTGAGCTACCTGCTGCCGGTGGTCGGCACGCTGCTCTTCGGCGGCTGGCTCTACACCCGAGGCGAGGTCTCGCTGGCGGAGGTCACGACCGCGACGCTCTACGTGCAGATGCTGATCGACCCGGTCGACCGGATCGTGTCCATCCTCGACGAGCTCCAGCTCGGCGCCGCCGCCCTGGCGCGGCTCCTCGGCGTGGCGCAGGTGCCCGACGACCGCTCGGTCTCCGGCCGCGTCCCGTCCTCGGAGAAGCTCGACGCCGCGGACGTGCGGTTCTCCTACGTCGACGGGCGCGACGTGCTGCACGGCGTCGACCTCGACGTCGGCGTGGGCGAGCGGATCGCGATGGTCGGCCCGTCCGGTGCCGGCAAGTCCACGCTGGGCCGTCTGCTCGCCGGCATCCACCCGCCCCGCACCGGTGCCGTGACCGTCGGCGACGTCGGCCTGGTCGAGCTGCCGCTCGGCGAGCTGCGCGGGCACGTCGCGCTGGTCACCCAGGAGCACCACGTCTTCGTCGGCACGCTGCGCGAGAACGTCGTCCTCGCCCGGCCGGGGTCCTCCGACGACGCCGTACGCGCCGCGCTGGGCGCGGTCGACGCCCTCGAGTGGGTCGACCTGCTGCCCGCCGGCCTCGACACGATCGTCGGCTCGGGAGGCCGTGCGGTGACCGCTGCCCAGGCCCAGCAGGTCGCGCTGGCCCGGCTGGTGCTCGCCGACCCGCACACCCTCGTGCTGGACGAGGCCACCTCGCTGATCGACCCGCGCGCCGCCCGGCACCTCGAGCGATCGCTCGCGGCGGTCCTGGAGGGACGGACGGTCATCGCGATCGCGCACCGGCTCTTCTCCGCCCACGACGCCGACCGCGTCGCGGTCGTCGAGGACGGTGTGATCTCGGAGTTCGGCTCCCATGACGAGCTCGTCGCGGCCGGCGGGTCGTACGCCGCGCTCTGGGAGTCGTGGCACGGCACGGGCTGAGCCCGGGCGGCGAGCATCACGAGCGGGCGGTGGTCGCCCGGACGACCACCGCCGAGGACGCTCTGGGCATCACTTGGGAGCGAACTCGGAGTCGATCTTCTGCCGGTTGGGGGCAGGCTGGGAGTCGATCTTCTGCCGGTTCGGGGCGTAGGTCGGGTCCGGGCAGGGCTTGACAGCGGCTCGTGTGTTGCAGGCCGGCTCGTACTGCCGGGTCGCCGGCTCCGGCAGCTCGACGCCGATGTCCTGGGTGGGCGGCTGGAGCTCGTCCCCGCAGGAGGTGAGCGTGAGGCTCGCGGCCGCGATGGTGGCCGCCACCAGGTAGGTGCGCACAGTCATGTTGATGTTCATGGTCTGGTCCTTCTCAGAGATGGATGTGGGTTGCCGGACCGGGCTGTCCGACCACGAGACAGTCCGACGGGCCGGTATCCAACGGGGCCCGGGGCGGTATCCGTCCGGTATCCGCAGCGTTGACGTCCTCCTCCGTCAGGAGCACTGTGGAGGAGTGGGCATCCAGGTCCTCGGCCCGCTGACCGTGGACGGCTCGGGACGTCTCGGTCCCCGCGACCGTGTCGTACTCCAGGCCCTGGCTGTCGGCCAGGGACGCTCCGTCACGGCCGACGAGCTGGCGGACGCGCTCTGGGGCGACAGTCCTCCCGCCTCGGCGCACAAGAATCTCCAGTCGTGCATCGTCCGGCTGCGCAAGGCGCTGGGTGCGGACGCCATCGAGACGACCGCTGACGGCTACCGGCTGAGTGCCTCTGCCGACGACGTGGACGCCCAGCAGTTCGAGTCCCAGGTGCGGAGGGCTCGCGAGCTGCTGGAGATCGGCGAGGCCGACCGCGTCTCGTTCCTGCTGGAGAAGGCGCTCTCGCTGTGGCGGGGCTCGGTGTACACCGACTTGGGTGAGTGGCCGCCCGCACGCCGCGAGGCCAGCCGTCTGGACGAGCTGCGTCGGGACGCGGAGGAGCTCTTGCTCGACGCCCAGCTGCGAGGCGGCCACGCCCGCGAGGCCCTTCCCAAGGCCCACGAGATGGTCCGTGCAGCCCCGTTGCGCGAACGCCGGTGGGAGCTGCTCGCCCTCGCCCAGTACCGCACCGGCGCCCAGGGCGAGGCGCTGCGCACCATCCGGCAGCTCAGGGGTGTCCTGTCTCGTGAGCTCGGCATCGATCCCGCGGCCGAGATCCTCGCCCTCGAGCAGTCCATCCTCCGGCAGGACCCCGCGCTCCAGCGCAACGAAGCTCCCGTGGCACTCGCGACCTGCCCGTGGCAGGGTCTCCAGTCCTACGACGTCACCGAGGCCGACCGGTTCTTCGGTCGCGAGGGTGAGATCCTGGCCGGACTGGCGATCCTCGACGCGCACGGGCTGTTGGCCCTGGTGGGCCCCTCGGGGTCGGGCAAGTCGTCGTTGATGCACGCGGGAATAGGGGCACGGCTCAAGCAGCGTGGCACCCGGCTGGTGACGATCACCCCCGGCCGCTACCCGGTCCAGGCGCTGTCGGCACTCACCGCGTCCGGGACCGACGACGCCCTCCTGGTCGACCAGGCCGAGGAGCTCTTCACCCTGTGCGAGGACCCCGACGAGACCCGCGCCTTCATCGACGCCCTCACGGAGGAGATGACCCGCCGCCCGGTCATGGTGGCCCTGCGTGCCGACCATCTTGCGGACCTCACGGCCTACACCGCCTTCAGCCGACTCGTCGAACGCGGCCTCTACCTCGTCGGGGGCCTGGACGAGGCCGGTCTCCGCCTGGCCGTGGTGGGACCCGCCCGGCAGGCCGGCCTGATCCTCGAGCCCGGTCTGGTCGACGTGCTCGTCTCCGAGGTCCGGGACGACCCCGGAGCCCTGCCACTCCTGTCGCACGCGCTGCTGGAGACCTGGAAGAGACGTGAGGGCAACACCCTCACCGTCGATGGCTACCGCGCCAGCGGCGGGATCCACGGCGCGGTGGCGCAATCGGCCGAACGCCTCTACGCGCAGGTGGAGCCCGAGCTCCGCGAAGCGCTGCGAGACCTCGTCCTGCGGCTGCTCTCCCCCGGGGCCGAGGGCGAGCCGGTGCGGACCCGCGTGCCGCGCCGTCTGATCGGGACCGACGCCGCCCACGACCGGTTGATCGAGATGCTGGTCGCGGCCCGCCTTGTGACCAGCGACGACGGCGTCCTCGAGATCACCCACGAGTCGTTGGCCAGGGCGTGGCCGCGATTGCGGGGCTGGCTCGAGGACGACGTCGACGGCCGCCGGATCCTGCACCACCTGAGCAGCACCGCCGACGCCTGGGACACCCTTGGCCGTCCCGACAGCGAGCTCTACCGCGGTGTCCGGCTCACCCGTGCCCTGGAGTGGTGCGCCAGCACCGGCGCCACCCTCACCAGTGTGGAGCGTGACTTCCTCGAAGCCGGACGCGGGCAGGCCGAGGTCGAGGAACACAGCGCCGCCGAGCGGGCGAGGGACCAGGCACGGATGATCACGCGCCTGCGCCAGGTGCTGGTCTGCGCCGTCGTGCTCCTCGTGCTCGCAGGCGCCGGAGGTGGGGTGGCGCTGTTCCAGTGGGACCGGGCCGACGACAACGCGGCCGCTGCGGCGGCCTCGGAGATCGATGCCGTTGCGCGGCGCGCGGGCGCCAGTGCTCTGGCGACGGGCGACATCGACACGTCGTTGCTGCTGGCGGTCGCGGGCGTACGGCTGGACCCCACCACCGGCACCCACAACAGCCTGCTCGCCGCCGTCACGAAACGGCCCGAGCTCTTCGCCTCCCACCCCATCGAGGGCGACCTGCCCCTCGCCCTGGACGCCAGCGCCGACGGGAGGTTCGTCGCGATCCTGGACGAGTCGCACCACCTGCGCCTCCACGATGCCCGCAGCGGAGACCTCCTTCGGTGAGCGGCAGCTGGGCAGCCCGCTCGTGACGATAGGTTGGGCAGTCGGCGAACCGGTCAAGTTCAGCCCGGACGGCCGCTGGATCGCGGTCGCGAGGACCGCGGACGGGAGCCGGCCCATGGACCTGCTCGCGGTGCCTGACCTGACGCCGGCCCGCTCGCTGCGCGGTCTCCCTCGCCATGGGCGGGCGGCGACCGACCTGCCACCGCTGGCGCCGGACCTCAAGCTGCGCGGTCTCCCGCCTCAGGGATGGCAGGCGACCGACTTCTCGTTCAGCGCCGACGGGAGCCGCCTCGCCGCCGCAATGCAGGGCCCGTCGCGGTCCAACAAGTCCGAGCTCGTCGGGCTGGCACTCGTGTGGGACCTGGAGCGACGGGCGCGGCCGCAGCCGATTCCGCGATGACGGCCGCGATGCACCCGCAGGTCGCGCTCGACGCACGGGGACGCGTCCTCTACACGTCCTACCCCCTGATGCGGCACTCGGTGGTCACCGGCACCTCACGCGCACTCGACCCGGATGAAGATCACTTCGTCTGGTCGCTCGAGGTGGTGCGTGGCGGCAAGGACGTCATCGGCATCGACGAGGACGACGCCGCGGGTCTTCGACGGCAACAGCGGCCGCGTGCGCGCCACCTACCCCGCCGACGGGGCGTTCAACTCGTTGCGCGTCTCACCGGACGGAAGGAGGTTCGCCGTGACCACGTGGGAGCAGCGTGAGGTGCGGGAGTGGCGACTCGACAGCCCGGACCGACCCGCACGGGCCTTCGACCTCGACCGCGGCAACGCCAACGCCGTCGACTACTCCGCCGACGGGACCTTCCTGCACGCAGCCGGGCGAGGTGGCACGGCCCTGCGCAGGTGGGACCTGACCGGCGAGCGGGCGTACGTCCGGACGGTACCGACGTCGGGCTACGGCGGCGGCTTCGGTGTCATGGCGCCCGACGGGCAGCGCTCCGTGGTGCTGTGGACCGAAAACACGGACGAGGGCTGGGACGTCACCGACTATCGGGACGGCGCCGTGGACACGATCCTCGCCCGACCCGGATACCGGCACACCTACGGCGCCTTCCACCCCGACGGGCGACACTTCGCGACGACAGCGGGGGGCCGGATCATGGTCTGGGACGAGGAGGGAGAGCCGAGCGTGCAGCGGAACGCCCTTCCCGGGCAGCGGATCACCGAGCTCGACTACACCTCCGACGGGAGCCGGATCGCCGTCTCGGAGCTCGACGGGACGGTCACGCTGCTGGACGCCGGCACGTTGCGGCCCATGGGCAGACCCGTGGAGCTCCTCGAGCCGGTGTCCTGGGTCGTCGCTCGGCCCGACCGCCGTACGGCCGTGGTGCTCCTTGGCGGGGTCGAGGCCACAGGGCGGTTCGTGGTTCCCCACAGCGGCTGGGCGCTCGTCGACCTGGTCGACGGGGTCGTCATCCGACGCGGCAGCCTGGAGATGCGCTACCACCACTGGCTCGACGTGTCACCGGACGGCAGGCTCGCGGTCGTCGCAGGTGGGGAGAACGGCGACGGCGCCCTGTCCGGGGCGCGGGGCACGGTGGAGGTCATCGACCTGTCGACCGGGCGGCTCGTCGCCCCGGCGCGGGAGTGGGGCGGCAACCCGAGGTCACAGGTGGTCTTCTCGCCGGACGCCTCCATGCTCTTGTCATCGAGCCCGAACGGAGTGGTCAGCGTGTGGGACGCCGCCACGGTGACCCCCACCGCGACCCTCGGCGTACCCGCGTCGTCGTCGTTGACCGGCGCCTTCCTCCCGGACGGTCGGACCGCTCGCCTCATGGACTGGAGCACTGGGCTCGCCTACGACTGGGACCTGTCGAGGACCAGTGCCGTGGAGTTCGCGTGCCACGCAGTGGGTCGCGACCTCACGCGTGAGGAGTGGACCGAGCACTTCGGCGACCTGCCGTACCGGACGACCTGCCCGCAGTAGCCGGACCAGAATCCGTCTCACGGCCGCGCGTCGGGAGGTGCCTTGTGCCCGTGGACGGGCGTCGCCGGGCCGACGTTGTGCTCGTAGCCGATGTCCTGGACGGGCGGGCCGACTGCCAGGTCGCAGCCGGCGGCGAAGAACGCGGCGGGGACGAGCACTCCGGCGGCGAGGACGCCGCGGACGCACCTGGTGGTCTTCATGACGGTTCTCCTGTGGAGGGCGCCGGCGTCCCAAGCCCTGACCCGGCCACCATGCCCCCGGCCGGTACCCAACCGGTATCGCTGCCCGACATGTGCCTCAGGGTCGGGCGTCCAGGCCGGGGCGGGTTCCGTCGGTGCCGGCCCACCGCTCGGTGACTGGGCGCTGCCCGCACCGGGGTCGGTCGAACACGCGGAGAGTTGCTGCGTGCCGGGAGGGCGAAGCACTGGCGGCCCACCGACGGGTCGACCGTGGAGAACCACGGGTCGCTCACGGGGGCGGGTGGGGCGTCGGGGGGCGTCGGGCCCGATGTCGTGGAGCTGCTGGCGGGCAGGACGAGGATCGCGGCGATGGCGGCGGCCCCGGCCACACCGGCGGCGGCCGAGGGCCACCACCAGCGCGGCGAGTCCGAGCCGATCGAGTAGGTGCTCATCACGATCTCCTGCGGGTATCGGGGCGCTCAACCGCGCCCGTTGTCCCCGAAGTTGAGCCGCGACGGGTTGTCGTCGGTCGAGGGCTTCGGCTTCGCCGGCAGCGTGGCCTTGCCGTCCCCGAAGTCCATCCGGTTTGGGTGGTCCCACTCGGACCCTTCGGGGCCGGGCCGTCTTCTTGTCGACCGAGTTGCCGATGTCGGTGGCGGGCGGCTCGACGTCGCCGCAGGCGGCGACGAGGCTGAGAGCGGCGGCGGCGACCACGGCGACGACGGTGTTCCTGATGTGGTTCATGGCGATCTCCTGGGCTCGTGGGGTTCCCGGGCCGGGCGGCTCGAGGTGTCCAGTTGCCCACCTGTCGGTACACGTCCGGCGCAGGAGCGGTATAGCCCGGGTACAAACGCCGTTGACGGATCCGGGGCGCCGAGGACGCTGGCGAGGTGGGGATCCAAGTCCTCGGTCCGCTGACCGTCGACGGCTCGGGACGCCTCGGCCCCCACGACCGAGTCGTACTGCAGGCCCTGGCCACGCGGCTGGGGCAGCCGGTGAGCGCGGACGAGCTGATCGACGCGGTCTGGGGCGACCACCCTCCCGCATCGGCGACCAAGAACCTCCAGTCGTGCGTCGTCCGGCTCCGCAAGGTCCTGGGCGCCGCAGGCGATCGAGACGTCGCCCCACGGCTACGTCCTGGCGGTGCCACCCGACCACGTCGACGCGCACGACTTCGAGGCGCAGGTGACTCGCGCGCGCGAGCTCCTGACGGTGGGCGAGAACGACCGGGTGGCCTACCTGCTGGAGCAGGCCCTCGCCCAGTGGCGGGGTCCCGCCTTCCCCGACCTCCCCGACTGGCCGCCCGCCCGCCGCGCCGCCGGACGCCTCGACGAGCTGCGTCTCGAGGCGCAGGAGATGCAGGTCGACGCGATGCTGCGCAGCGGGCGGGCCCGCGAGGTGCTGGCGCAGGCTCACGCGCTGGTGCGTGCCGCGCCGCTGCGGGAGCGACGCTGGGAGCTCCTCGTCCTCGCGCAGTACCAGACCGGCGCCCAGGGCGAGGCCCTGCGTTCGCTGCGCCAGCTCCGCGCCGTCCTGGCCCGGGAGCTCGGGATCGACCCGTCGCCGGAGATGCTGGCCCTCGAGCAGTCGATCCTGAAGCAGGACCCCCGCCTCCTCGTCCCGCAGTCCCGGGCAGGGGCGGCGCAGTGCCCCTGGCAAGGGCTCAGGGCGTACGACGTCGACGACACCGAGCGGTTCTTCGGCCGCGACCGGACATCGCCGTCGTGCCTCGACGATGCTGGACCGCGGCTCCTTCGTCGCCCTCGTGGGTCCGTCCGGCTCCGGCAAGTCGTCGATCATCCGCGCGGGCGTGCTGGCGGCCCTGCGCCACCGCGGTCACCGAGATCGTCCTGATCACGCCCGGGCCGTAGGCCGCTCGAGTCGCTGACCGCGCTGCGGAGGACGCGCGACGCCCGCACCGTGCTCGCCGTCGACCAGACGCGAGGAGGTGTTCGCCTGTGCGACGACCTGGAGGAACGACGCGCCTTCTTCGAGCGGCTGACCGAGGAGGTCACGACGGCGGCCGGTGCTCCTCACGCTGCGCGGGGATCGGCTCGGCGCAGGTCACCGAGCACGCGGGCTTCAGCCGGCTGGTCGAGCGCGGCCTCCACCTCGTCGGCGCCCTCGACGAGGAGGCCTTGCGCTCAGGCCGTCACCGGTCCTGCCGCAGCAGGCGGGCCTGGTCCTCGAGCACGGGCCTGGTCGACCTCCTCGTGCACGAGGTGCGCGACGATCCGGGCGCGCTGCCACTGCTCTCGCACGCCCTGCTGGAGACGTGGCAGCGTCGCGAGGGCAACACCCTGACCGTCGACGGCTACCGCGCCACCGGCGGCATCCACGGTGCCGTCGCGCAGTCCGCCGAGCAGCTCTACGGCCAGGTCGAGCCCGACCAGCGCCACCAGTTGCGCGACCTCGTGCTGCGGCTGGTCTCGCCCGGCGTGGACGGCGAAGCGGTCCGCACCCGGGTCCCGCGCCGTCTCGTCGCGCCCGGCGCACCCACGAGCGGCTGATCGAGGCTGCTCGTCGACGCTCGGCTGGTGACCAGCGACGAGGGGGTCCTCGAGATCACCCACGAGGCACTGGCCCGCGCCTGGCCCCGACTGCGCGGCTGGCTCGACGACGACGTCGAGGGCCAACGGATCCGGCACCACCTCAGCGGCTGCGGCCGACGCCTGGGACACCCTGGAGCGCCCTGACAGCGAGCTCTACCGCGGGGTCCGGCTGACCCGCGCACTGGACTGGCAGTCCCGCACCGAGTCCACCCTCACGGACACCGAGCAGCGAGTTCCTCTGGCGCCGCCCGGAGGCCTCCGACGCCGAGGAGCGGAGTGCGGCCGAGCACGCCCGTGCGCAGGCGCGGCTGATCCGCCGACTCCGGATCGTGCTCAGTGGTGCAGCCGTGCTCCTCGTCCTCGCCCTCGCCGCGGGCGGCATCGCCGCCGTCCAGTCCGACCGAGCGAGCGAGAACGCCGCCCGGGCGGAGCAGTCAGCGATCTCTGCCCTCGCCCGGGGCGCCGCCGCTCGCGGCACCGCGTCGGGTGACCTGGACCTCGAGCTGCTGCTGGCGGTCGCGGGAGTCACCCTGGACGAGGCTCCCGAGACGGTCGGCAACTTGCAGGAGATCATCACCCGGCACGCGGCGCTGATCCGTTCCGCACCGATGGCGGGTCGGGAGACGATGGCGCTTGAGGTCCTCCCCGACGGTGGTACGGCTGCGCTGCTCGACACCGCCCACTCCGTCCGCCTCGTCGATCTCGAGACCGGTGCCGTGCTGGAGCGACGCCAGGTCGGCACCACCCGCTTCGAGCTCGACGAGCGGAGGGTGCTCCGGGTGAGCCCCGACGGTCGCGTCATCGCCGTGGGTGCGGCGGCGTACTCCGACCGGCTCCTCCACCTCCTCGACGCCGAGACGCTGGAGCCCCTCCGCTCCCAGCCCACCGGGCTGCCACGAGGCGGCTGGCGGATCATCGACGCCGCCTTCAGCCAGGACGGCTCGAGGCTCGCCATCGTGGTGAACCGGCTCGCTCGTGATGGCGAGGAGCGGACCTCCGTGGGGACCCGGGCGTACGTATGGACGTGGGGGTCTCCGGCGGAGCCGCTCAGGATCGACCTCTCGCGGTGGACGAGGACGCGGGCGTCGATCGCCCTGTCGCCGGACGGCCGACTGCTCTACACCGCCACCCCGACCGTCCGCGTCCATGACCTGCGCTCGGGTGCAGTTCGCACGCTGTTCGTGCAGAACACGCACACGGAACCAGAGCTGGGAGAAAACGACTTCGAGCTTGGCTTCGACATCAGCCCCGACGGACGGACCCTGGTCCTGGCCCGGGGCGATCTCGCCAACGACGCCCAGCTCCTCGACGCCGACACCGGCCGGCTGGTGCACACCTTGCCGACGGACACGCCGGCGTACGACACCAGGTTCAGCGCCAACGGCCGTCGCGTGCTGACCGTCGCCTTCCCGCCGACGGAGGTCGCCGTCTGGGACTCCCGGACCGGCAGCCGGATCACCGAGTTCACCATCCCGGTTGGCAACACCCGCTCGGTGGACCTGAACGCCCGTGGCGAACGCGTCGTCAGCGCGATGCGTGACCAGAGCCTGCGTCAGTGGGACGTGGACGGACCGCGCCGTTACCTCCGCCGCGTGCCCATGAACGGACTGCCCTGGTCGCCAACCGAGTCCGCGTGCATTGCGGCCACGTCGGACGACGGTGCGTACGTCGCCTACACCGCGGACTGCTCCGGCTCGGTGAGCGGATTGGTCATGGACGTGGACCGCCGCCGCGCGCACCCCCTGCAGACACCCGGGAGCGGTTATCACTTCGGCGGGGGCAGCTGGTACTCCCCGCGCGCGGAGTACCTCCGGGCGATCGGCGGCACCATCTACGTGTGGGACGGCCGGACGGGTCAGATGCGAAAGGGCCCCCACCCGGTCGGCGACCGGGTGTCGGAGGTCGACCACAGCCCCGACGGCTCACGCGTCGTGATCTCCGAGCTGTCGGGCACCCTCACCCTTCTCGACGGGCTCACCCTCCGGCCTGTCGGGCAACCGGTCGACCTCGGCGCGAACGTGTGCTGCGTCGCGCTCGGCCCCGACAACCGCACGGCCTTCGCCCTCATCGGCGGACCCGAACGGACCTTCTTCTGGAACGACGCCTCCACCCGGTGGGCCCTCGTCGACCTCGAGGAGGGCAGGGTCGTCAAGGAGGGCGCCCTCGGTCTTGAGAACGGGATCTGGGCGGCCTACTCCCCGGACGGCCAGCACGTGGCCGCCAGCGGATTCGACGGCCGCGTGGCCTTCATCGACACCGAGAGCGGTCGGCTCATCAGGGAACCGGTCCGGGCGCACGGCGGCAGAGTCCCGTGGGTCACGTTCTCCGCCGACGGCTCCCGGGCCGTCAGCGGAGGTTACGACGGCAACGTCGTCGTGTGGGACGCCACGACGGGCGGCGTCGTCGGGCGGGTCACGGTCGCGGTCGGGCTGGCCACGGTCCCGGTCTTCCTCCCGACCGGTGAGGTCCTGATTCCTCCCTGGGGCAAGGATCCCGCCGTCTACGTGTGGGATCCCTCCCCCAAGCGGGCGATCGACTTCGCCTGCGAGGCGGCTGGTCGTGATCTCACCGAGGCCGAGTGGGGCGAGCACTTCCCAGGCCTGCCGTTCCGCTCGGTGTGCCCGCAAGGCTGACCGAGCGCCCTTGCATTGTGACAGTTCCACTGTCACGATTGCGGCATGCGCCTCGCCACCCTCCTGATGTACGACGGCAACCCCCGCAGCGCGGCCGACCAGGTCGTCGCGCTGGAGCGGGCCGGACTCGACAGCGTGTGGGTCGCGGAGGCGTACGGCTTCGACTCCCCCACGCTGATGGGCTACCTCGCCGCCAAGACCGAGACGATCCAGATCGGGTCGGGGATCCTCAACATCTACTCCCGCACCCCGGGCGCACTGCTGCAGACCGCGGCAGGGCTGGACAACGTCAGCGGCGGCCGCGCCATCCTCGGCCTCGGCGTCAGCGGCCCGCAGGTGATCGAGGGCTTCCACGGCGTCCCCTACAGGAAGCCGATGGCGCGCACCGCGGAGGTCATCGAGATCATCCGCAGCGGCCTCAAGCGCGAGCCGCTGACGGCCGACGGCGAGTTCCACCTGCCGCTCACCAAGGACGACGGCGCCGTCACCGGCCTCGGCAAGCCGCTCAAGCTGCTGACGAAGCCCGAGCGCGACACCATCCCGATCTGGATCGCGGCGCTCGGCCCGAAGAACGTCGAGCAGACCGCCGAGATCGCCGACGGCTGGATCCCCCACCTCTTCCACCCCGAGAAGTCGCACCTGGTCTGGGGTGACGCCCTCGCGGCCGGCAACGCCAAGCGGCAGGAGGGCCTGGCTCCCCTGCAGGTGATGGCCGGCGGCATGGTCGCGATCGGCGAGGGGCCCGACACCAAGGCGCTGCTCGACTTCGCGCGGCCGATCTTCGCGCTCTACGTCGGCGGCATGGGCGCCAAGGGCAAGAACTTCTACAACGACGTCGCACGCGCCTACGGCTACGAGAAGGAGGCCGAGGAGATCCAGGACCTCTACCTCTCCGGCAAGAAGAAGGAGGCCGAGGCACTCATCCCCACCGAGTGGCTGGAGGCCGCCAACCTCGTCGGCCCCGAGTCCTACGTCAAGGAGCGGATCGCGGCGTTCGAGGAGGCCGGCGTCACCGACCTCAACATCACGCCCGTCTCCGACGACCCCGCCGCGACCGTCGCCCAGATCAAGGAATGGGTGTCCTGAGCCGGGTGTCGGGGACGACGACGGGGTAATGGTGACCATGACCCTTCGATCTCCGCTCGCCCTCCTCGGAGCCCTGCCCGGCGCCGTCCTTGCGCTCACGGCGGCACTTGCCGCACTGCTGCGCCGCGACAAGCCATTGCACCCCGTCGGCCACCACGGGACCGGCCACCTCACGGTCATCGACCCCGCGCCCACACTGGGCATCGAGGCGATCTCCCGGGTCGGCACGCGCTCCTGCCAGGCACGATGGTCCCGGGCGATGGGCCTCCCGCAGGGTTGGCCCGACATCGAGGGCCTCGCGCTGCGCCTGCACGACGCGGGGGTTGACGGCGATGACGCCGACGTCCTCTTCGCCAGCACCGGGAGCCGGCCCTGGAACCGCTACCTGCTGGTGCTGCGCGGTCCGCGGCGCTTCGGCCGGCTCACCACTCTCCTCCCGGTGCGTGCCCGCTCCCGGGCGGTGACCTTCCGCCTCTCCCCCAGCGGCGACACGCGCGACGGCTTGCCCCCAACGAGGTACGAGTTCGATCTCGCGCTGGGTACCGACGGCTGGCAGCCCGTCGGCGTCCTCGACGTGGTGTGGTCGCTGACCGACTCCTACGACCGCTTCGACCCAATCACCCGCCCGCTCGCCGGGATCGATCAGTACGCGCTGGTCGAGGCCCTGCGCGAGCCCGCCTACGTCGCGGCGCGGACAGTGGCTCGCGCTCGTCACACCGATGAACGGAGACACCATGCTTGAGCGCCCCAGCATCCTCGAGCAGGAGCACGAGGACTTCCGCGCGATCGCGCGCGCCTTCTTCGAGAAGGAGGTGGCGCCCTTCCACGAGCAGTGGGAGCGCGACGGCATCGTGGACCGCGAGGTGTGGCGCAAGGCCGGGCAGCGCGGCCTGCTGTGCTTCGACGTGGACGAGGCCTACGGCGGGCCGGGGATCTCGGACTTCCGCTACAACATGGTGCTCGCCGAGGAGGCCGCGCGAGCCGGCGCCTCCGGCCCGGGCTTCGCCGTGCACACCGACATCATCGTCCCCTACATCTCCTCCCTCGGGACCGAGGAGCAGAAGCAGCGCTGGCTGCCCGGGCTCGTCTCCGGTGACCTCGTCTCCGCGATCGCGATGACCGAGCCCGGTGCCGGGTCGGACCTGCAGGGCATCCGCACCACGGCCGTCGACGCCGGCGACCACTACGTCCTCAACGGGTCGAAGACCTTCATCTCCAACGGCATCCTGTCCGACCTCGTGGTGGTCGTCGCGCGCACCGACCCCGAGGCCGGCCACCAGGGCATCAGCCTGCTCGTCGTCGAGCGCGGCATGGCGGGCTTCGAGCGCGGCCGCAACCTCGAGAAGATGGGGCTGCACGCCCAGGACACCGCCGAGCTCTCCTTCACCGACGTCCACGTGCCCAAGGAGAACCTGCTCGGCGCCGAGGGCTCCGGCTTCATCTCGCTGATGCAGAACCTCCCGCAGGAGCGCATCTCGATCGGCTGCATCGCGGTCGCGGCGATCGAGCACGTCCTCGACATCTGCCTGGCCTACGCCAAGGAGCGCGAGGCCTTCGGCAAGCCGATCGGGAAGTTCCAGCACAACCGCTTCGCGCTGGCCGAGATGGCGACCGAGGCCCACATCGCCCGGGTCTTCATCAACGACTGCGTCCTGCGCCTGAACGCCGGCGAGGTCGACACCGCGCTCGCGTCGATGGCCAAGTGGTGGACCACCGAGCTCCAGAAGCGGGTCGTCGACGTCGGCGTCCAGCTGCACGGCGGCTACGGCTACATGAACGAGTACCCCATCTCCAAGGCCTACACCGACTCCCGCATCCAGACCATCTACGGCGGCACCACCGAGATCCAGAAGGAGATCATCGGTCGGATGCTGGGCCTGTAGGGTGGCGCCGAGCCCTTCTCACTGAGACCACAAGGATCGGGCTCAGGAGAAGGGCCGGCACGCGCCGCGACGGTCGGGTGCAGGACGTGTGTGAGGAACACGCCGTTGGGCTCGAAGTCGAACGTGTAGGTGTTGAACACGAACTTGTCGACCGCCGTCGTGGCCGCCGGACGCCTGAACCGAGGCCGAAGTAGACACCGGTGCTGATCGCAGGCGGCGCGGGGTCGCCGTCGCCGTTCGTCGACCAAGTTGGCGGTCAGTTCGGTCAAGGTGCACGTAGATCGCCTGCGTACACCCTGATCTCCGTCCCATCATCACCGGTCGCGTACCAACCGAGCGCTCATCCTGGATGTTCGAATGGGTCACCCATCCCGTGACACCGTCCGCCGGGTCGTAGACCACCGTCGTGAACTCGAACACCCCGCCGGGCCCGCGCGGGACCAGGTGCGGGTTGACCTCCAGCCGAAGCGCGGGCCGCCGCGCGTGGCAGCCGGGTTGTACGACGAGTAGCTCAGGGTGGTGATGCTCTCCAACGGGATCCCGGCGAAGTCAACCGAGTCCCCGAAGGCGGCCAGGTCGGCTGGGCCGGTGATGAGAAGCTTCAGGCTGCCGGTCCCCATGGGCACCGGCGCGGGGCCGGTCTGCAGGGTGCTCTCGGCTGCGCCCTGCTGGTTGCGGATCATGGGGCCCCACAGCGTCTGGGGGAACGCGGTCACTCCGGGGGCCCGGCCGGGCCAGCCGGGCCTTGCGCGCCCTGCGGCCCAGCCGGGCCAGCCGGGCCAGCGCGCCCGCGGGCCCTGCGCGCCCTGCGGCCCAGCCGGGCCAGCCGGGCCTTGCGCGCCCTGCGGGCCAGCCGGCCCGCCGGGCCTGGCGCGCCCTTCAACGAGTCCTTGGCCGCGGCGCTCAGGTCCTTCGCCTCGATCGAGCCGTCCTCGATCTTTGCGGAGTCAACCGAGCCGTCCTTCAGCTTGCCCGTGCCGATCGACTTCGACTTGAGACGGTTGCCCTTCACCCCGCCCTTCTTGAGGTCCTTGGTCACCAGCGTGCCGTTCTTGACGTCCGCCGACTTCACGGTGCCGTCCTTGATGTCCGCGCCGGTGATGAGCTTCGCGGCCACCGCACCGCTGCTCACTCCGACGAGTGCCACCACCGCCGCCAGGACAATCGTGGGGACCTGCAGGTGCGCTATCTTCATGTCGACCTCCGAGGGTTACCTCGCGACACGCTGCCAGGAGGTTCTTGACAACGTAGGCCTGCGCTGCGCCCTTGAACAGGCCTGTGACTGCGGCACCTTCGACCGACTCGTCGACGGGACAGAACGAGATTCGGGCGGATGCTGGGGTTGTAGCCCTGCTTGCAGCGGACCGCTACGGTCGGGACATGGACCTCTTCGAGATGGACGAGACCGTGACCATGACCCGCGAGGAAGCCGCGACCAAGCTCCGCGCCCTCGCCGACTCACTGAGCAAGCACAACTCGATCGAGTTCGCGCGCGACGGCGGCAGGATCACCGTGGCCGTCCCCGACCAGGTGAACCTCAAGGTCGAGGTCGAGCTCGGCGAGGACAACGAGGTGGAGATCGAGCTCACCTGGTGAGCAGGACCTCCTCCAGCTTTGCCGCGAACTCCTGCGGCTTGCCGGTCTGACCGAACTCGCCACCCAGGAAACCCTGGTGGCCGCCCGGGAACACCACCGGCTCCTGCCCGAGCGCCTCGGCCACGGCGTACGCCGCCCGTCCCGCGATCTCGCCGTCGCCCGGTCCGCCGGACTCCTCACCGACGGCGATGACGACGTGGGTCGACGCGGCTCGTACGGCGTCGAGGTCGGGGACCCGCGAGTTGCCACCGCCGCGGATGTTGGACATCAGCGGGTCGTCGCGGGAACCGTCGTCCTCGGTGGGCATGCCGAACATCGCCGGGTCGGGGCCGGGCTGGTCGACGTAGTCGGCGCCCAGCTCCCCGCGCTGCATGACCATCGCGATGAAGCCGGCCATCGCCGGTCCCACCCCACGGGCGTCGTACGTCGCGACGAGCCCCTCGCAGGCCGCGATGACGTGCTCGGCGTCCGGCAGCAGCGCGGCCATCGGCGGCTCGTGCGCGACGAGGACACGCAGGTCGTCGGGGTGCGCCGCGACGAGGAACAGCGCGTTGACGGCGCCGCCGGACGTCGCGAACGCGTCGACCGGTCCGCCGCCCAGCGCTGTCACCAGCGCATGCAGGTCGTCCGCATGCTGCTCGGGCGTGACCGCGGCCGTCGGGTCCTTGCGCAGACTGTGCCCGGAGTTGCGGGGATCGACGAGCACCAGCACCCGGTCGGCCAGGAGACCCGCCAGCGTGCCGAAGCCGGTGCTGTCCATGGGCGAGCCGAACAGCAGCAGCGGCGGCCGATCGGGAGTCGCGTCGGCGAGGTCGCCGATCACCGCGTACGCGACGGTGGCCCCCGGGACGTCGAGGCGGGCATGGGTGGGTGACGCGTCGGTCATGGATTCAGGCTAGCGCCGCCGACATCCGGGCGCGGATCGTCCGCGACCCGTCCTACCGTGGGTCCATGACCGACTTCACCGAGCAGGACCTGAGCGGCTCCACCTTCCGGCGGGTCCGCCTCGCCGACGCGCTGCTCCAGGACGTCGACCTGAGCAGGACGCGGGTGCGTGCGGCCTACCTCGACGGCGTACGGATGACCGGCGTCGAGGTGCCGGACCTCGAGATCTACGGCGAGCTCGGGCGGCTCGTGGTCAACGGCGTCGACGTCGTGCCGCTGGTCGAGGCCGAGCTCGACCGGCGGATGCCCGAGCGCGCGCTGATGCGGCCGACCGACGCCGAGGGGTTCCGGACGGCGTTCGCGACGCTCGACCGGCTGTGGGCCGGCACCCTCGACCGCGCACGCGCCCTGCCGCCCGAGGCGCTGCACCGGCAGGTCGACGAGGAGTGGTCCTTCGTCGAGACCCTGCGCCACCTCGGGTTCGCGCACGCCTGCTGGGTGGGCGGCGTGGTCTTGGCCGACCCGTCGCCCTGGCACCCCCTCGACCTGCCGTGGGACGAGGCGCCGACCGTCGACGGGGTGCCGTGGGACCGGGAGGTGCGTCCCTCGCTCGACGAGGTGCTCGCGGTCCGCGCCGCAGCGTCGTACGACCGTGGCCGGCGTGCTCGACGGGCTCACCGACGAGGGGCTCGGCGCGCCGGTCACGTCGGCGACGCCGTTCCTCCAGGATGCGGAGGGGTTGACAGTCGCCCAGTGTCTGGGCGTGGTGCTCAACGAGGAGTGGGAGCACCGGCTCTACGCCGAGCGCGACCTCAGCGCGATGTCCGCCTGACCAGCTCGCGTCCGAGCCGCACACCCGACAGCCAGGCCGTCTCGACCTTGGGCGTCGGGCCCCACCCGTCGCCGCAGACGCCCACGAGCCGGTCGGGACCGTCGACGAGGGCGTACGCCGCCTCCCGCCTGCCGATGGGTCGCGCGAAGGTCCAGCGGTGCACGTGGACGTCCTCCGGCTCGTCGAGGCCCATCAACCGTCGTGCGGCCGCGACCAGCTCGGGTACGGCGGCGGCCGGGGCGGCGAGGTGCCGGCGTGCGAGGTCGGGGGTGGAGTGCACGACGAGCACGGGCTCGTCGTCGCCGCGGCGGCGACCGTCGTCGGCCACCCAGCCGATGGCCGGGTCGCCGTTGACGAAGGCGCCGTCGAAGCGGCCCGTCGGGCTGACGTCGTCCCAGGTCCGCCGCGCCCAGCGGGCGGCGATCGCGATCACCGGCTCCCATTCCCGGTCGAGGACGCGTGCCACCGGGTGGTCGCCGCACAGGTGTCGAGCCTGCGGGTCGGGCATGGCCAGGACGACGGTGGCGGCACCGATGTCGAGGTCATTGACCTTGCCGCGCTCCATGTCCAGGTCCGCGGCCAGGTCCTCGACGAGCGAGCGCAGGGAACCCGGGGCACCCCAGCGCACCGCGCCGGTCGTCGTCCGCGTCCCGCCGTCCTCCAGCACGCAGAACGTGTCGGTCCAGGGGGCGGCCAGACCCCTCGCCTGCCAGTCGTCGACCACGGTGGCGAAGCCCGGGTCGGAGACCGTGAAGTAGGACGCACCGAGGTCGACGGGGCGGTCGCGTTCCCACAGGCGGCGCGAGGCCATCCGACCTCCGGGTCGATGACCACGGTCGATGAGCCGCACGCCCAGGCCCGCTCCCCTGACCTCGCGAGCGCAGGCGACGCCGGCCAGCCCGGCACCGACCACCACGACGTCCCGATCACCGGCTGTGTCCACGTGCCGACCCTAGTGACCGCCTCCACGCCCGGGCCTACGCTGCCGGGACGACCAGCCCATTGCCCTTCGGCGAGTGGCGCGAGACCATCTGACCGGAGGTGCAGCGGATGAAGGTGCGAAAAGGTGCGGTGGTCCGGGGAGCCGGGGTGGCTCTCGCCTGCCTCGCAAGCAACCCCTCCAAGCGCTCGCCCATTCTGATTGCGGGTTTTGCCGGCGGCTGG
>CAVQJS010000006.1:0-230436 GCA_963712875.1 uncultured Actinomycetota bacterium
AGAGCGAGAGCCCCGTCGCCGGTGGTATTGATGATGCGACCACCTTGGCGGGCTGCGGTCTCCTCGAGTAATGCATAGTGCGTTGCGAGGGTGTCCCGCCATGGTCTGTCGCCGAGCCGCTCCGCATACTGCGTTGAATCGACGATGTCGGTAAACACCACCGTGGCGAGGAACCGGTCGGTCCTGGCCGGCGCTCGTGCACCGGTGACGAACTCCTGGACTTCGACGAGGACCGACTCTTGGTCGCCGAGATAGGGAGCTATGGACTCGCCCGGCAGTTCCCGATACTGGGCCCCCGCGATCCGGTCAGCGAAGTAGCGTGCGGCGCCCGGCATCAGGAGTTGCGAGTCGCGACGATGCAGCAGAACCAGCGTCGGAGCCTGCACTGGGACGCGGAAACGGGCGCACATCGACCTGCTGAATCACCTGAAGCATGGTCGCGGCGGCGTTTGGTGTCGAGGACAGAGTTCATATCGGCGCCACCAGGCCGCAATACGCCCGTTACCGGTCCCTGCCGGATCGACGAAAGACAGCATCCCGCCCCGGCCCCACGACTCGGGACTCGTGGCTTCGGACGTTGCGCCGAGGATCTCGGTGGGTAGTCCCACGGTTCGGTTCCGTCCGGGCTCAACTTAACGGTTGGCTCCCCGACGACGAGCCCTTCGACGCGATCGGGGTACGTGCCCGCGAACAGCACGAGCATCGTGCCGGCATCGGCCCACCCGAAGAGCACCGCGCGCTCGAACGCGACTGCGTCCATGACGGCGTGGATGTCATCCATGCGCTCTTCAAGTGTCGCCGCGCGATTGATCCGATCGGACATCCCCGTCCCGGTGTTCGAACACCGCGACGCGGGCTGAACTGTCCGAGCCCCTCAAGGAACCGAGCGAGCTCAGGCAGGTCCCACATCGCTTCAACATGGGAGATCCAGCCTGGCACCCAAACAAGACAATGATCGCCTGCGCCGAAGCTCTGGTACGCGATGTCGACGTCGCCCACGCGTACGAACGAGGTCTCGGGGACGTGGGTCATGCTCGCGACAGTGTCCAGTTCATCGGATCGCGACCGGGTGGTTCACGATGCCGAGCAGCATTCGGCGCGAGACCACCGTCTGGGCGCCACCGCGTCGCGGTAGGCACGGCCTCCCTTACGATCGGAGCGATCTCCCATTGGCGAGTCCACTGAACAGGGCAAGGTAGACGACGTATGAAGAGGCGCGGATCGGTCCCTGAGTCGTCCCCTGACCCGGGTCCTACGGACGCCGGCGACGGCACCCTCGCGGGAGACATCGAAGCGGCACGAGGGCCACCTCGGTCGGATCGTTGCCGGGACGCTCATTGGCGGGTTGGTGGCCGCGGTCGTGCTTGTCGCGGTCCCCTTCGCCGGTGCGCCGGAGCACATCATCAGCGGTGCCGTGTTGCTCACGTTCGCCGCCGCGTGGGCGCTGCTCGCATTGCTCTCCGAACGGTGGACGGACCAGCCGCAGCGTTGGGCATTCGCGCCGGCGATCTTCATGGGAGTCGGCGGCCTCATCATCCTCGTCCTGGCGCCGACCGGCAACGAAGGCGGGATGGATCTGGCCGCCGGCCATGCTTGCGCTCGTCGTCTGGATGTTCGTTCGCGCTCATCGCGATCTGCGAGAGCCGCACGCGCACCTGGATCCTCTATCCCGTGTTCGTCGTGCTGGGCCTATCTGCCATTGGCGGCGCGTACGAGACGTACCGAGAACACGTCGAGTGACGACAGGTACGCGATGCCCGGCCGCTTGATCGACGTCGGTGGCCACAAGCTCCACATCAACTGCACAGGGGACGGGTAGCCCGACCGTCGTCCTCGAACCGGGCCTCGGTGAACCGTCGACGGCGATGGCATGGATCGCGCCCGCCGTCGCGAAACGACCCGCGTCTGCGTGTACGACCGGGCCGGCCGCGGCTGGAGCGAAGCCGCAAGCGGCCGCAGGACGGCGTCCAGATCGCGACCGACCTGCACACGCTGCTCCACCGGGCCGGCGAGCAGGGTCCGTTCGTGCTGGCCGGACATTCCGCCGGAGGGATCTACGTGCTCAACTTCGCTCACCGCTACCCGGACGAGGTCGCCGGCGTGGTGCTGCTCGACTCGATGCACCCCGAGCAGTACACCAGGATCTCGGGCTGGCCCACGTTCTACGAGGTGTTCCGGCGAGCCTCGGCGGTGACTCCCCCCGACTCACCCGTCTCGGCGTCGGTCGGCTCCTCTATCGAGACGCCTACACCGAGCTGCCGCCCAGCGGCCGCGACGAGCAACGCGCGTTCTGGGCGACTCCTCGCCACAGCCGCAGCGTCCGCGACGAGTTCTCGAAGATCCGTACCGCCATGACGCAAGCGGCGACGCACTGACCAGCCTCGGCGATCGGCCCCTCGTGGTGCGTCACGGCGCGCAAGGACGCCCAAGGGGGCTGGGTTCGCCGCACAGGACGACCTCGCCCGGCTCTCGACGAACAGTGCGCATCGGCTGCTCGACAACGCGACGCACGCCATGCTCGTCGAGGACGAGCAGACCGCCGAGCGTCGAGCCGAGCGATCCGCGACGTCGTCGATGCTGCACGCTCCGGGCAACCGCTCGCCGACCCGGGAAGATGACAAGCCCGAATCCGACTCCTATCCCTTCGATACCTCGTAGGAATGTTCCCTAGAACGCAAGCTCGGGCGGCCAAGCCCACGGATGCCACGACCACTGATGCAGGTGCAACGAACGCGGAAGCATTCACGAATGGCATTTGTGCGCGCGCGACTTCGTGGTCGTCCGCGCTGTCCCAGACGGCCGGGCCGGGGACAGTTTTCGAGCCTCGCGGGATCCTCGCGGATGACTCAAGCCCGATCGCACCTCGTTCACCGCGTACCGCGGCTGACCTGCGTGTTGGTGGTCGGGCTGCCGGGACTTGAACCCGGGACCTCTTCGTCCCGAACGAAGCGCGCTACCAAACTGCGCCACAGCCCGTAAGGGAAGGCGAGTGTAGCGGGAGGCCTTCTCGGCGCTCCGGGCCAAAGGCCCGCGAATGGTGAGCTACGCGGGAGTGCCGGTGCCGAGCAGGCGCTTCATCGTGCGGCGCAGCGTGCCGGCGTCGATCGGCTTCACCAGCTCGGCGTCGGCCGCGGCGCGCTTGGCGAGGAAGCGGTCGGCCTCGCGGTCGAGCAACAAGAGGATGCGGGTCTCGGGGGCCCGGCCGGCCTCCGACCTCCATGTGAATGTCGATCGCCGCGGCGATCCCGCCCATGTTGGCGATCTGCATGTCGAGGATCACGAGGTCGGGGCGCGTATTCGGCGAGCGCCGGGCGCACGTCCTGGCCGCGCGTCACCTCGATCACCGTCGTGTCCGACGACGTCAGCGCAGTGCGCACCTGGTCGCGAATCCACTTGCCGTCGGCAGCTACCAACACCCTGGGCATCGGACGGGAGGCTACTTCGCGAACAGGTGGCGTCCCACCTGGCGCAACGCGTCGAGATCGTGCACGTCGTGCGCCATCAGTGGCACGTACGCCACCGGCGGTGCGCCCATGTGCTGAGCCACCTCGCCGAGCACCGCTCGCTCGTGCGCGGCGAGCGCCGCGAGATCCGCGAGGGTGTCGCACCGATCGGCAAGACGGCGCGCCGCCGCGCCGGCGTCGGGGCCGAGTTCCGGGGTGGCGCGGAGCTCAGCCGCACGCGCCCGAAGCCGGTCGAGGTCGGTCGCCGGGGCGAACGCAGGCTGTACCCGGTTCGCGACCAGTGCGCTGATCGCGAACTCGCTCTCGTCGAGCTGGTCGGCGAAGAAGATCGCCTCGTCGATCGAGTCGCGTCGCGCCGACGTCACCAGCACGAAGCTGGTCGACGGCTCGCGCAACAGCACCCGCACCGCGTCGGCCCGGGCCCGGATCCCCACCTCCATGCCCTCGAACGCACGGAAGAACGAGATGATGTCGTCGACGACTGCAGTGCCGATCACCCGTCCGACTTGCCGTACGAACGCGTGCATGGCCGCGCTCGCGACGCGGAAGCCCTTGCGCGCCGGGAACATGAGGATGCGGAACACACGGTTGTCGAGCAGGCGGATCAACCGTTGTGGCGCGTCGAGGAAGTCGAGCGCGTGCCGGGTCGGTGGCGTGTCCACGATGATGAGGTCGTAGTCACCGGTTTCGTGGAGCTCGTGCAGGCGCTCCATCGCCATGTACTCCTGCGTGCCCGAGAGCGCGCCGGCGAGGTTGCGGTAGAAGCGGTTCTCGAGGATGCGGTCGCGCTGCTCCTCGGTCTCCGCGTACGTGGCCACGAGGCCGTCGAACGTCGCGCTGGTGTCGAGCATCAGCGCGGTCAACCGACCCGACGCGGGTGCGGTGCCGTCGGGATCCCAGAGCGAGCGTTCCACCACGTGGTCGTCGGCCGCCGCGAGCCCGAGCGTGTCGGCGAGGCGCCGGGCCGGATCGATCGTGATCACCGCCACCCGTCGACCGCGGCGTGCGCCTTCGACCGCGAGCGCGGCCGCGGCGGTTGTCTTGCCGACGCCGCCGGTCCCACAACACACCAGCACGTGTTGCTCCGCGACGAGATCCCCGAGCGTCGTCGCGTCCGTCGGCGCCGCTCACGCTCGCTCATCGCGCGCCTTCATCGCCCGGCGACCTGGGCGGTGAACGCGTCGGCGAGATCGTGCAACGCGGCCGGACCGATCTCTTCGGCGATGAACGGCAGGCGAATCTGGGGCAGCGGGAGACGCTGCGCGAGCCGCGCGCACCTGTTCCTCCTCGATCGCACGCCGCGCGCCCACGAAGCCGGACGCCTCGTCGAGCGCCGTTGCGTCGTCGATCGAGAGGTGGACGCCCGCGAGCGCGGCGTCGGTGATCGCACCCGCGTCGCCGCACCAGCGGTCGGGCAGGCAGCTGTTCACCACCACCGGGCCGAGCGCGATCCCGACGCGGTCCTCGAGCGCGAACGCCGTCTCCACCACTTCGTTGACCGGGGTCTCCTCGGCCAGGGTCACGAGGAGCACCTGGCAGCGGGCCGGGTCGATGAGCATGTCGACCACTTCGTCGGCCTGGCCGCGGACCGGGCCCATCCTCACGGCGTCCTGGAGGCCGCGGGGAGAGTTGAGGAAGGTCAAGGCGTGCCCCGCGGCTGGGGCGTCCAGGACGATCAAGTCGGCCGCGTCGGTCTGCTCGAGCTGCTTGACCTTGCCGAGGAGGAGGATGTCCCGCATCCCCGGCACGGCCGTCGACACCACGTCGAGCGTCCCCGTGCTCACCAAGCGGCGGGAGATCCGGTGCAGGCCCCGATCGGCCAGATACTCGAGCAGGGCGTCGTCGGCCGACAGGGTTCGGACCGCCAGCCCGGGCCGGACTTCGGCGTCCTCGTACGTCAGCGAAGGCATGCCGAAGGCGCTCGCGAGCCCCGATTTGCCTTCGACCTCTACGACCAGCACTCTCGCGCCGGTGCGCGCCGCCGCGGTGGCCAAGGTGGCGGCGACTGTTGTCTTCCCCACGCCGCCCTTGCCCGCAACGATCACGACTCGTGAGGAGGCGCAGAACTGCGCGAGCTCCATGCACCGAATGCTACGAGGGGCCTCCGCTTCATGCGGATGGCAGGTGCCGTCGCGCTCGTAGTCGGGAGCGTGATCAGCCTGCCAGATCGGTGGCGCGGGCGCAGCCGACGAGCCGGCGCCGGGCGCGCCGCGGCATCTCCGTCGTGCAGGTCGAGGGACTCCTCGACCCGCCGACGGCCGCACTGGTGAAGAACGCCATCGAAGACGCGAACGAGCAGCGTCGCACGATGCTGGTGATGCAGATCGACTCGCGCGGCACCGTCGACGTCGACGTGAACGAGATCGTGCCGATGATCCGGCAGTCGAAGGTGCCGATCATCGCCTGGGTCGGGCCGTCGGGTGGCTCGGCGCAGGGCGGTGCCACGTTGTTGCTGCAGGCCTCGCACCGCGCCTTCATCGCGCAGGGCGCGTCGGTCGGCCCGGGTTCTCCGGTGCGCCTCGACGACCCGGGCGATCCGCCGACCGCCGCCGTCGCGGCGGAGTTGAGCCGCCTCGCCGAGGCGCAACGGGCGCGATCCGGAGGGCGCGGCCCGTCTCGCCACCCACAAGTACTCGCCCGCGCAAGCGAAGGCGCTCGGCGTGGTCGACGGTGTGCGCCCGACCCTCGGTGAAGTCGTCGTCTCGATGGACGGCGAGACCGTGGAGACCGCCGAGCGGCGAGGTCACCCTCAACACCGCGAAGGTGATCGGCGAAGGCCGCGACCGTCGCCGTCAGCCGAACCAGGACGTGATCTTCGACGGCATGGGCCTCGGCGCGCAGCTCCAGCACGGGCTGATCCGCCCGTCGATCGCCTACTTCTTGCTCGTCGCCGGCCTGTCGCTGATCGTGTTCGAGTTCTTCGCCATCAGCATCGGACTGGTCGGCACCGCCGGTGCGATCGCCACCATCGGCGCGTGTTACGGCTTCTCGCACCTCCCGGTTCACTGGTGGGCCGTCGGCCTCCTGGTGTTCGGCCTGTTGGGCATGTCGATCGACGTGCAAGCCGGGGGCCGAGGTCCGTGGACGGTGATCGGCGCGGCCTCGCTCGTTGCGGGGTCGATCTGGCTCTACGGCGGTTCGTCGCGCCTCGATGTGCCGTGGTGGGTCATCCTCCTGGTGGTCGTTCCTCACCGTCCTCTTCTTCTTGCTGGGTCTCCCGGCGGCCGTGCGGGCCCGGTTCTCGACTCCCACGGTGGGACGCGAGGGCATGCTCGCCAAGCTGGGGACGGCGGAGGTGCCCATCGATCCGGAGGGCATCGCCCTGGTCGACGGCGCCCGCTGGCGGGCCCGGATCTCCCGGGGCTCGGGGATCGACGCCGGCGACGCCGCTGCGAGTGGTGAAGATCCAGGGCCTGGTCCTCGAGGTCGAGCCCGCCGCCGAGCCAGACGGCGAGCCCCCAATCTTGAGCGGTCCGGGGCGGTAGGGATACGTTCCGTTCGCGCAGCACAAGCGGAGGAGGGTGTGCTCGTGACGGTGGCATTGCGCGAACCCACATGGCAACAACGGGCGGCGTGTCGCGGGCCGATCGCCAAGGTGTTCTTCCCGCCGAGCGCGCCCGAAGGGCGGGCGGCCCGGGAGGCGCGAGAGGCACGGGCGAAGGCGATTTGTCGCGCCTGCTCGGTGCGGTCCGAGTGCCTCGACTACGCCCTCGAGATCCGCGAGCCCCACGGCATCTGGGGCGGCCTCTCCGAAACCGAACGCCGCATCCACTTCGACCCCTAAACCAGGACGCACCTCAGCTCGGTTGGCAGACCGGAGGTGGGGCCGGGGATGCGGTCGTCGCCGCGGCGGCGGGTGACGCCGGTGCGGTCGAGCCAGCCCACGATCGGCAGCACGTACTTGCGTGACGACCCGAGCGTGTCGCGCACGTCGGAGACGGTGATGGTGCCGCGTTCGGCGAGCACGGCGATCACCTTCTGACGCGCGAGTGCCAACGCGTCCGCGGAGAACACGACGCCGTCGAGGTCGACGAGCACGCCGTCGCGCACGAGCGCGCGCACGATCGCGACCGGCGCGCCGGTGTCGGCGGGGGCGGGTGGTGCGAACGGCGCCGCGTTGAGCGCGGCAACGAGTGCTTGTGCTTCGGGCGTGTCGATGACCGACGTCAGGTGCGCGGCATCGCGCACGAGACCCCGTTCCACGACGAGTCCGGGCGTGCCGTCGAGCGCGGCGCGCAAACGGGCGGGGTCCTCGCGCAACGCAGCCGCGAGCACCGTGAGCTCGATCCCGGGATCGGTCGGCTTGTCGCGGTGGTGCTGCGCGACGCGCGTACGGGCGTCCTGTTGCAACTGGGCGCGGTACGCCGCGTCGACGAGCCACTCACCGACTTCGTCGGCCGCGCCCGATTGCACGAGCGCAGCGGCGAACTCGGCGACGTCGTCGTCGGGGAGGCCGGCCAATCGCGGCAGATCGCGGGACGCGATCCAACGGTGCGACGCGACGAGGCGCTCGCCGAGGGGGAGCGCGAGTCGCGTGGCGGCGGCGCTCGCGCGCCCGCTCGGTTCCACGTCGAGCACTTCGGCTCCCGCGACCGTGCGCTCGCGGCCTGGGTCGCGCAACACAAATCGATCACCGGGCGCGACGGGCAGCGGCGCGACGAACCGGATCCGCGCGAACGTGCCGTCGGGATCGAGCAGCCGGTACGCCGCGCCGTGCTCACCCGAACCGACGTACACCTGCACGCGGCCGCGGCGCGCCAGCGTCTCGCCCGGAACCATCTGCAGGCGCACGTCGACGACCGTCGCTCGCGTCCACTGATCGGCGCGTACGACCGCGTCGCCGCGTGCGAGGACGTGATGATCGATCCCCGCCAGGTTGAGCGCGACCCGGTTGCCGGGCCCCACCGCATCGACGTGACGCTTCGCAGTCTCGATGCCACGCACGCGCACGCGACTTGCTCGCACGCCCGCTTCGAGCTCGTCGTCGACCGCGACCGCGCCGCCGGTCAGCGTGCCCGTCACCACGGTCCCTGCGCCCTTGGCCGCGAACACGCGGTCGATCCATAGCCGGGGCCGGCCGACCTCGCGGACCGCCGGGGTGGCGGCGAGCACCTGGTCGAGGGCGGTCCCTCAACTCGTCGATGCCACGTCCCGACAACGAATCACACACCACCACGGGGGCGAGTTCGAACGCCGTTCCCTCGAGATGTTCGGCCACGTCGAGCTGAGCCAGTTCGAGCGTCTCGTCGTCGACGAGGTCGGCCTTGGTGATGGCCACCATGCCGTGATCCACCGCGAGGAGCTCGAGGATTCTGAGGTGCTCCTCGGTCTGGGGCATCCACCCTTCCGACGCCGCGACCACGAGCAGCGCGACGTCGACCGCACCGACTCCCGCGAGCATGTTCTTGATGAAGCGGACGTGGCCGGGCACGTCGACGAAGCCGATCTCGATGCCCGACGGCAACGTCGCGAACGCGAAGCCCAAGTCGATGGTCAGACCGCGTGCCTTCTCTTCCGGAAAGCGATCGGGGTCGGTTCCCGTGAGTGCGAGCACCAGCGACGACTTGCCGTGGTCGACGTGCCCCGCGGTCGCGATGGTGCGCACGGGCTAGGAGTCGGCAGGTCTGGTTGCGACGGTCGAGGTGACCGCGGCGAGCGAGGCCGCGAGGTGGGCGTCGTCGCTGGGGTCGACCGTGCGCAGGTCGCAGACGACCGCGCCGTCGTCGATGCGGGCCACCACACCTGACCCGCGAAGACGCGCGACGGCCTCGTCGGGATTGGTGACGGGCACCGCCACGCCGGCCGACGGGATCGTCAATCCGGGGAGCGAGCCGCCACCGGCCACTGCCTCGGTGTCGATCACGCGTGCGCCCGGCACCGACGCCAGCGTACGCGTTCGCCCGGACCCGCAGCTCGTCGACTGGGAGCGTGGCCATGCGCCACAACGGCAATTGCGCCGCCCGGCCGGACAAGTACTCGAGGGCCACGTGCTGCATCGACGCCAGCGTCACCTTGTCGGCCCGCACCGCGCGCGCGAGCGGATGTCGCGCGACACGCGGCGACGAGGTCGGCGCGGCCCACGATGACTCCGGCTTGCGGTCCGCCGAGCAACTTGTCGCCCGAGAACGTCACCAACGCGGCACCACTCTCGATCGCTTGACGAATTCCGGGCTCGTCGTGGAGCCAGGACGGACGTGCGTCGAGCCACGGAGTGGTGTCGTCGAGCAGACCGGAACCGGCGTCGACCATCACCGGTAGGTCGAGCGCGGCCAGCTCCGCGATCGACGTGCTCTCGGTGAACCCCACCATCCGGTAGTTCGACGCGTGCACTTTGAGCAGCAGCGCGGTCTCTGCACGCACCTGCGCTTCGTAGTCGGCGCAGGCGCGTGCGGTTGGTCGTGCCGACCTCCACGAGCTTGCATCCGGACTCGGCCATGATCTCGGGGACTCGGAAACCGCCGCCGATCTCCACCAGCTCGCCGCGCGACACGATGACCTCGCGGCCGCGTGCAACCGCGCCGAGCGCGAGCAGCACGGCGGCAGCGTTGTTGTTGATGACGATCCCGGCCTCCGCGCCGCACGCGCGCGCCAGCAACCGGCCCGCGTGCTCGTGGCGCGATCCACGCTCGCCCGCTTCCATGTCGTATTCGAGGTTCGAGTAGCCGGTCGCGACATCGGCCGCGGCGTCGAGCGCGTCGCGAGCAAGGGGCGCACGGCCGAGGTTGGTGTGCACGATGACGCCGGTGGCGTTGACCACCCGGTGCAGCAGCTCGCCGCGGAGGCCGTCGACCCGGCGCTGGGCGTCCGCCACCACTTCGTCGACGGTCGCGCCGGTGCCGTTCGCGGCGGTCGCGCGCGCGTCGTCGACCGCCTCTCGGGCGCATTCGACGAGCAGGGCATGGGGCAGACCCTCGAGGCTGGTCACGACGCGATCGACACCGGGCAGGGCGCGCCGCGGGTCGATGTCGGTGCCGCTCATGAGGTGGCAGCGTAGGACCCAGGCGTGGTCCGGCGGCGGGGGACGCCCGCGTGCAATGCCCTTCTAGAATGAACGAGTGAACGCGAGTGGGGTTGCCGTCCGCGAGGCGGCGACCGTGATGCTCGTACGCGACGCTCCGGATCTCGAGGTCTTCATGCTCCGGCGCAACCCGAACTCCGTGTTCGTGGGCGGCGCGTACGTGTTCCCGGGTGGCGCAGTCGACGCCACCGACTGGGCGCCTCGCCATCGCGTCGCGGCGATTCGTGAGTCGTTCGAGGAGGCCGGCGTGCTCCTGGCCCGGACTCGTTCCGGCGAGGTGTTCGCGCCGGCACCCGGGCGAATCCCCGACCTCGACCGCGACCGGCGCCGCCTTCTCGCGGGCCAGATCACCTTCGCCGAGGTCCTCGACGCCCACGACGCCGTCGCCGATCTCGACGCCTTGGCCACCTTCGGGCACTGGATCACGCCCCAGGGCGCGCCCCGCCGGTTCGACACCTGGTTCTTCGCCGCCGCCGCGCCCGACGGTCACGCGTACGCCCACGACGACGACGAGATGATCGCGTCCGAGTGGGTCCGCCCGGCCGACGCCCTCGACCGCGCCCGGGCCGGCGCGATCGAGCTGATCGAACCCACGATCCACACGCTCATGGCGATGGCCGCGTTCTCGTCGGCCCCGGCGTTCCTGAGCGCGGTGCATTCCGAGTGGGACGGCGTCGATTCCATGCGTCAGATCGACCAGCACATGGGTTGGCAGCTCGATCTCGTTGGATCGCTCGACGCTCGCTCCCGTCTCTCCCCGGCCGAGGAGTCATCGTGCCCGACCTGACCCCCGGCGTGCCGAGCGCGCTCTCGCCGTTGGTCCGGCGCATCGTCGCCCCCAATCCGGGTCCGTTCACGGGTCCGGGAACGAACACGTACCTGGTCGGGAATCGACGAGGTCGCGGTGATCGATCCCGGGCCCGACGACGCCGACCACATCAACGCCATCATCGGCGCGTCGATGAAGGAACGGGTGCGCTGGGTGCTGCTCACTCACACCCACCCCGACCACGCCCCCGGCACCAAGCGGCTCGTGAAGGAGACCGGGGCCGAGGTTCTCGCCTTCACCAAGAAGCCCAAGGACGGCGACGTCATCCCTGATCGAGCGATCGGGGAAGGCGCGGTGATCGACGGCACCGAGTTCGGGCTCGAGGTGCTGCACACCCCCGGCCACGCGCCGGATCACCTCTGCTTCTACCTCGAAGAGGAGCGCGTGCTGTTCACCGGCGACACCGTGCTCGACGGCATGTTCTCGGTGGTGAGCCCGCAACGCGGCGGCGACATGTCGCTGTACGTCGAGTCACTGGAGCGGATCGAGAAGCTGCGGCTTGAGCAAGCTCTGCCCCGGACACGGCGACGTGATCGAAGAACCGAAGGTCCGCGTGCGCGAGTACATCGATCACCGCGCGGCGCGCGAAGACCAGATCTTCAAGCTCGTGAAGAAGCGGCCGTCCAAGGTCCCCGACCTCGTTGCCGCGATCTACACCGGCGACGACCTGCCGCCGGAGCTGATCGAAGCGGCGAGCTGGCAGGTGTACGCGCACCTGGTGAAGCTCAAGAAGGCCGGCAAAGTCAGCGGCGCATCGGCGAAGTCGGTCTGGTCAGCCGCCTGACGGAGCGCGGGCTTCGTGGAGGTCGGGCCTTCGTGGAGGCGGGCTTCTCTGCCTCGAGGTTCGCGACCATCTCGAAGATGCGCGCCGTGCAGCCGGCCATCTCCACCGGCGGCAGCAGCTCGTCCACGATCCGGGCCGCGAGCGCATGGAATGCCGATCCCGCGGGACTCTCGGGCGCGGCCAGCGCCACGGGCCGGCCGTCGTCGCCGCCTTGCGACACCTCGGGTTCGAGCGGGATGCGGGCGACGAGCGGCGCACCGATCTCTTCGCGCCAACGCGTCGCCGCCGCCCTCGCCGAACAACGCGTAGCGCTCGCCGTTCGGTGCCACGAACTCACTCATGTTCTCCACCACACCGACGACCTTGAGGTACGAGCGACGCGCCATGTCGGCGACGCGCGCCGCGACCTTCTGCGCGGCGCGTGCCGGTGTGGTGACCACGAGCATCTCGGTCTGGGGGAGGAGCCGGGCCAGACCCATCTGGATGTCGCCGGTGCCCGGCGGCATGTCGATCAGCAGGTAGTCGAGCGATCCCCACTTCACGTCCTTGAGGAACTGCTCGACCGCTTTGGTGAGGATCAGGCCCCGCCACATCAGCGCGGTGGTCTCGTCCTCCACGAGGAAGCCCATCGACACGACCTTGATCGTCCCGCGGGTGCCGACGGGTCGAGCGAGTTGGGCACCGTGACCTCGTTGGGATGGATCTTGCCGTCGGCGCCGCCGAGGCGGCCGTCGACGCCGAGCATGCGCGGCACGGAGAAGCCCCAGATGTCGGCGTCGAGGACACCCACGGTGAGTCCGCGCGCCGCGAGCGCGGCGGCGAGGTTCACGGTGACCGACGACTTGCCGACGCCACCCTTGCCACTCGCGACGGCGAGGACGCGCGTGGTGGCTTCGATCTCGGTGGCGTCGGCGTGCTCGCGCGCGTTCCAACGGGCGCGGTCCATGGCCGTCGCCTTCTGCTCGGCGGTCATCTCGCCGTACTCGACCTTGACCGTGCCCACGCCCGGGAAGGCCGTGGACCTTGGACTGGACATCGGTCTTGATCTGGTGACGGAGCGGGCACCCGGCCGTGGTCAGCGCCACCTTGACGTGACGTCGCCGTCGGGCGAGACCCGCACGTCCTCGACCATCCCGAGATCCACGATGCTCGTGTGGAGCTCGGGATCCATCACCCCGGCCAGCATGCGCCGTACCGCCTCGGGGGTGGGCGCAGCTGGGGGCGGGGCCGGAGGCTCGGTGCTGGGGGCGGTCATCGTCATGATGCTAATAAAAACAGGGTCGACCTTGAAAATATGTCCGTCGGTGGGTACCGTCGTGTGGTGGATCTGGCCGTGCTCAAGGCACTCGGTGACGAGACCCGGTACGCGATGTACCGCGAATTGGCCACGTCGACCCGTCCGTTGTCGGCCCAAGAGCTCGCCGATCGGCTCGGCTTGCACGCCAACACCGTGCGCCTCCACCTCGACCGACTCCGCGAGACCGGCCTGGTGGAAGCCGAGGCCATGCACCGCGGCACGGTCGGTCGTCCCCAGCACCTCTACTCCCTGGCGCCGGGCGCGCCGTCGCTCGGCTTCGACCCGCCTGCGCACGCGCTGCTGGCCGGTCTCCTCGGCGCCCTCGCCGAACAGGTGGGAGCCTCCGCCGACGACGCCGCCGAGATCGGCGAGCAGTGGGGCACCGAGCTGACCCGCCGCACGCGCTCCCGCTCCTGCATCACCGCGCTCGCCGGCGAGCTCGACCGGCTCGGCTTCGAGCCCGCGCTCGGCCCGGGCGACGGCACCGCCGAAGGCGCGGTCCGCATCGAGTTCCTCCACTGCCCGTTCCGTGAGCTGGCCGAGGCCTACCCCGAGCTGGTGTGCAACCTTCACCGCGGCATCTGCGAAGGCGTGGTCGGTTCGGTCGGCGGGGGAAGGGTTCAGGAGTTCGCGACGTTGTACGACCCGGAGCCGTGCCACGTGACCGTGGCCACTGGGTATCCTGTCGAGTGAGATCACGCCGAAAGGGCATTTGAGATGTCGATGTTCACCATTACCGACGCCAGCCAGGTCTTCCACCTCACCGACACCGCGGTCGACAAGGTGAAGGGTCTGATCGCCGCCGAGGACACCACCGATGAGCTGGTGCTCCGCGTCGCCGTGCGCCCCGGTGGCTGCTCCGGCTTCTCGTACGAGATGTTCTTCGACAGCGAGATCGCCGACGACGACATCCGCAGCGAGCACGGCGACGTCACCGTCGTCATCGACCCGGACAGCCAGAAGCACCTCAAGGGCGCGACGCTCGACTTCAAGGACGGTCTCCAGGGCGCCGGGTTCCACATCACGAACCCGAACGCCGAGCGCAGCTGCGGCTGCGGCCAGTCCTTCTCGTAATACGCTCGGCTCGTTTCGGCGCTTCCGGTGGTCGTAGAACGACCAATTCGGGCGCCGAAACGTGGGTTCAGGCGACGAGGCGGTCGAGGGCGGCCTTGATCTCGTTCGTGGCGAACGCGCCGTCGAGCCGGCTCTGGATGATCCCGTTGCCGTCGATCGTGTAGAACCACGGCTCGCTCGGCAGGTTCCACGCGGCGACGGTGGGCGCCAGCGTGGCACCCCGGTTCGACTCGTAGATCTCGACGTGCACGAACGTGACCTTGTCGCGGTACGGCGCCATGATGTCGAGCAGCTCGTCGAGCACCGGGCCGCAGTACTGCGACTGGCACAGCGCGGGCGTGGCGAACATCACGGCGACCGGCTTGCCGGTGCCGATCACGTCGGCGAGCGACACGTCGTGCAGCGGGCACGCCGGGCTCCGGGTGCAGATCGGGTTGACGCCGAGCGCGTTCGCAGTGGTGGGCGACGGCGGCGCGAGCGCGGCGGCGCCGACGATGGGGGCCTGCGGCGCGGCGTTCACCTGGACGGCGAACGGCGTCGCTTGCCCTGCGTGATGGCGGCGGCCTTGTAGACGCCGGCGACCGGGAACGTCGGCGTCGACCACGTAGATGCCCCGGCCCTTCGGCAGCCCCTCCTTGTAGAGGTTGGTCTCGAGGATCGTCGCCCTCCTTGCTGCCCGGGCGGCCGCGAACGCCACCTGCGCCGGGCCCGACCGACGCGAACTTCGCGCCCCGGGCGATCGCGAACGCGAAGCGCTGCGGGTTCGGCGACGCGTACAGGTCGCTCGACAGCACGAGCGGCGAGATGGCTCTGTTCTTCGCTTCGCCGAGCAGCGCGCCCGCGGTGCCGCCGGTCATCGCCGCGAGGGCCACGCCCGCGCCACCGGCCGCGGCGGCGCCGAGGAACGCGCGGCGAGAGAGCTGCGGAGCGCCCGAGGGGGAGTCGGGCCGCGAAACCATGGCTCCTATCCTGCCGCGTCGTGGACGCAACTGGTCATCGGGTCACCTTCACGTGCGACGGCCGACCCGTCGACGTGGCGTGCGATCCGGGCGAATCGCTGCTGACCGTCCTGCGCGAGCGGCTCGGGATCACGGTCGGTGAAGGACGGCTGCGCGCCGCAGGGCCAGTGCGGCTGCTGCACCGTGCTCGTCGACGGCGAGCCGCGGGTCGCGTGCGTGACGCCCGGTGGAGCGGGTCGCCGGCCGGACGGTCACCACGCTCGACGGGCTCGACCCGGCGGTGCGGGACCGGCTGGCCGCGGCGTTCGTCGCCACCGGCGGCTCGCAGTGCGGGTTCTGCACTCCGGGGATCCTGGTGCGGGCGGCGGCGCTGGTCGCCCGGGGCAAGCGCAGCCGAACCGACGTCGACCGCGCGCTCGCGGCACACCTCTGCCGCTGCACCGGATGGCAGACGGTGTACGAGGCGATCGAGTCGACTGTGGGCGGCGAGTCGTCGCCGGCCACGACGTCGCCCCGCGACCTCGACGCGGCGGCGGCGCGCGCCGAGCTCGAAGGCGGGCGTCGCGCAGCAGGTGGGAACCGACGTGCCACTCGGGCGTCGGCGGCTTCGCCGACGACACCGCGCCGCGGGACGCGCTGGTCGCGGTGCCGCTCGCGCCCGGTTCGGATCCCGATGCCGTGGGGGCGATCGAGGCCTTCGGCGTGACTGGGTCGTGGGCGAGACGCTCGCCGAGGCGCGGGCGCGCGCCGGGAAGGTGCAGGGCCGGCGGACGACGCTCGAGGAGCGCACCGCCGCTGCCGTTGCCGCCGCTGCCCGAGGGCGGTGTGCGCCTCGCGACGAGCTGGGTGGAGCCCGCGTACCTCGAGCCCGACGCGTCGTGGTGCGTGCCCGGCGGCGAACCGGCGTCGCCGCTCGCGAACGGCGGCGCGTTCGGCGGCAAGGTGGACGTCGCGCGCGCCGCGTCGCGGCGCGTGCCCTCGCGGATCGAGCTCGGACGCACGGTGCGGGTCGTGTACTCGCGCGAAGACACCGTCCGGCTCGGTCCGAAGCGTCCGCCGATCGCCGCGAGTGCCGTGTGGCGCGACGGCGAGCTCGTGGTCGAGGGCGCGAGCGTCGGCGGTGCGTGGCCGCCTGACATCCCGCTCGCGTACCGCGTTGCTCCGACGCGGGTCGTTGGTGACGTCCGGGGTCGCTGGCCCGCTCGTCGCGCCGCAACGCGCATTCGGCGTCGGCGGAGCTCACCGCGCTGGTCGAGGGCGCATTCGCCGAAGCGGTGTCGATCGCGCCGCGCTCGGTGCGTGACGAGCGCGTCGCGACGGTCTTGCTCGACACGTGCTGCCAGCGCGTTCGACAGCGAGGCGCATCGCGGGCGCGCGTGTCGTCATCGACCCGCACCGGCGCGATCGAGCGGGTCGAGGTGCGCGTCGCCGCGGGCGATCCGCTCGACGAGGTGGTGCTGCGCTCGTACTGCATCGGCGCCGCGCACATGGCGCTCGGCTGGGTGCTGCACCGAGGGCCTCGCCGTCGACCCCGAGACCGGCGACGTGCTCGACCTCACGATCCGGTCGTTCGGGATCATCCGTCCGGCGCGCACGCCGCCGATCGACGTCGTGATCGTCGACGATCCCCGGCGCCCGCAGCCCGCACGCGTCCGACGCGGTGTTCGCCGCGGTCGCCGCGGCGACCTGGAACGCGGTCACCGACTACGAGGGCACGCGCCCCGAGGTCGTGGCCCGGCCGCGAACACCGCGCCGCCCGCGCTGCGCACGTGACCAGTTCGCTGAGCGTGCCGGAGTGCTACGTTCGCCGCATGGTCGGAGCGATCGTGTTCGCCGTCGGCGATGGTGCTGGTCGTGCCCGTCGCGGTGATGTTCGGCGGCGCGATCTGGAGCGCGCTCTTCGGCTGGCTCGCGAGCGACGACGCGCACGACTCGCCGCGACCGCCGGCCCCGAGACGCCGACGCACGGCGTGACGTCGGACCGCGTCAGACGGCGGGCGGCGGGCCTCCGAGGCGGGTCTGGCCGAAGCGGTAGCCGACCGAGCGCACGGTCTGGATCAGGTTGGCGTGCTCCTCGCCGAGCTTGGCCCGCAGCCGCCGCACGTGGACGTCGACCGTGCGGGCGCCGCCGTAGTACTCGTAGCCCCACACCCGCGACAGCAGCTGCTCGCGGGTGAACACCTTGCCCGGGTGGGTGGCGAAGAACTTGAGCAGCTCGTACTCCATGTAGGTGAGGTCGAGCGGCCGGTCCGCGAGCGCGGCCTGGTACGTCTCGAGGTTGAGCACGAGGTCGCCGTACTCGACGATCTCGGGCCGCGTGCCCCGGCCCGTCCGCCAGAGCAGGTGCCGCAGCCGGGCCTCGAGCTCCGTGGGGTGGAACGGCGACAGGCAGAAGTCGTCGAACAGGTCTTCGCGCAGCTCGAGCTCGGCGAGCTGCGCGCCGCCGATCAGCAGCAGCACCGGCTCGAGCGGCGCGTCGCGCTTGCGCAGCGCGCGGCAGATGACGAACGCGCCCTCGGCGTCCTCGTCGGCGCACGACCACCGCGCCGGCCCAGCCGTCGGCGCGGCTCGTGCTGCGCGGCGACGGACGCGTTCGCGACCGCCTTCCACGGGTAGCCCGCCGAGGTCGAGCGTCTGCGCGAGCAGCGGCGGCGGCGGGTCGGGGAAGACGAGGAGCGGGTCCGATGGTCATCGTCGCGGCTCCTACAGCGATCCCGAGGTAGCGGTCGAGCTCGAACGGGGTGACCTGCGGCCTTGTAGTCGTCCCACTCCTCGCGCTTGTTGCGGATGAAGTACTCGAAGACGTGCTCGCCGAGCGCCTCGGCGACGAGCTCCGAGCGCTCCATCACGTCGAGCGCCTCGGCGAGCGACTGCGGGCAGCGCGTCGATGCCCTCGGCCGCGCGCTCCTCGGGCGTCATCTCGAAGATGTTGTTCGTCGCCTCGGGCGGGAGCTCGTAGCCCTCCTCGATGCCCTTGAGCCCGGCGGCGAGCATCACCGAGAAGGCGAGGTACGGGTTGCACGCCGGGTCGGGCGAGCGGAACTCGATGCGGGTCGAGCTCTCCTTGCCCCGCTTCGGCATCGGCACCCGCACGAGCGCCGAGCGGTTGTTGCGGGCCCAGCACACGTAGACCGGCGCCTCGTAGCCGACGATCGAGCCGCTTGTAGGAGTTCACCCACTGGTTGGTGACCGCGGTGATCTCGCGCGCGTGGTGCAGCAGCCCGGCGATGAAGCCCTTGCCCGACCTTCGAGAGGCCGTACTCGTCGCCGGGGTCGTGGAAGGCGTTGACGTCGCCCTCGAACAGCGAGAGGTGGGTGTGCATGCCCGAGCCGTACACGCCGGCGATCGGCTTCGGCATGAACGTCGCGTAGACGCCGCGGTCGCTGCGCGACCTCCTTCACGACGAGCCGGAACGTCATGACGTTGTCGGCCATCGTGAGCGCGTCGGTGTAGCGCAGGTCGATCTCGTGCTGGCTCGGGCGCGACCTCGTGGTGGCTGTACTCGCACGGGATGCCCATCGCCTCGAGCGTGAGGATCGTCTGCTTGCGCAGGCTCGCTCGCCATGTCCATCTGCGGTGAGGTCGAAGTAGCCGGCGCGGTCGAGCGGGCTCGGGCGCGTCGCGCCGACTCGAAGTAGAAGAACTCCATCTCGGGGCCGACGTAGAAGGTGAAGCCCTTCTCCCGGGCCCGCTCGAGGTTGCGCTTGCAGCACGTGGCGGGGGTCGCCCTCGAACGGCTCGCCCGCGAGGTGGTGGATGTCGCAGAACATCCGGGCGACCGGGCGCGTCGTCGCCCCGCCACGGCAGGATCTCGAAGGTGTTCGGGGTCGGGCACGGCGAGCATGTCGGACTCCTGGACCCGGCTGAAGCCCTCGATGGCCGACCCGTCGAAGGTCATGCCCTCCTCGAGGGCGTTCTCGAGCTCGGCCGGGCGTGATCGCGAAGCACTTGAGCTGGCCGAGGACGTCGGTGAACCACAGCCGCACGAAGCGGACGCCGCGCTCCTCGACCGTCCGCAGCACGTAGTCGAGCTGCTGCTCCATCGCGCCAAGTGTGGCAGGTCGGCAACGGCGCCGTTCCCGGCCGGACCGGGGCCATCGCGGCCCGTTCACACGCCGTTCACATCGAGGCAACAGGAGCGAAATCGGCCTCGCCGTGAGGCTGCGCGCCCGGTAGCGCTGCCGCGCCGCGTTCGCAGGCGTGTCGCCGACAGTCCCGTCGAGAGGAGGATCGAAGCGAGCGTGGAGCAGCCGCACCCCGCAGGACGTGCTGCAAGCTGGTCGAAGGACGAGGGCGCCGAGTTCGTCGACCTCCGCTTCTGCGACCTGCCCGGCTCATGCAGCACTTCTCGATGCCCGTCCACGAGCTGACCGAGGACGCGCTTCGAGGAGGGCTACGGCTTCGACGGCTCGTCGATCCGCGGGTTCCAGGAGATCCAGGAGTCCGACATGCTCCTGATCCCCGACCCCAACACCGCGGTCATCGACCCGTTCCGCCAGCACCCGACGCTCAACATCAACTGCTTCGTGCAGGACCCGGTCACGGGCGAGTCCTACACCCGCGACCCGCGCTACGTCGCGAAGAAGGCCGAGGACTACCTCAAGGGCACCGGCATCGCCGACACCGCGTACTTCGGCCCCGAGGCCGAGTTCTACATCTTCGACGACGTCCGCTTCGACCAGAACCAGTACTCGGGCTACTACTTCGTCGACTCGGTCGAGGGCGTGTGGAACTCGGGCGCGAGACGAGCGACGGCCGCCGAACCTCGGCTACAAGCCGCGCTACAAGGAGGGCTACTTCCCCGTCCCGCCGATGGACCACTACCAGGACCTGCGGTCGGAGATGGTGCTCGACGCTCGAGCTGCGTCGGCATCGAGATCGAGGTGCAGCACCACGAGGTCGGCACCGCCGGCCAGGCCGAGATCGACATGCGCTTCGACACGCTGCTGACGCATGGCCGACAAGCTGATGCTCTACAAGTACGTGGTCAAGAACGTCGCGTGGGCAGCCGGCAAGTCGGTCACGTTCATGCCGAAGCCGATCTTCCAGGACAACGGCTCGGGCATGCACTGCACCAGTCGCTGTGGAAGGGCGGCGAGCCGCTGTTCTTCGACGAGAAGGGCTACGCCGGCCTGTCCGACATCGCCCGCTGGTACATCGGCGGCCTGCTGCACGCACGCGCCGGCGATCCTCGCGTTCTCGACCCCGACGACGAACTCGTACAAGCGGCTGGTGCCGGGCTACGAGGCGCCGGTCAACCTCGTGTACTCGCAGCGCAACCGCTCGGCGTCGTGCGCATCCCGCTCGTACTCGAAGAGCCCGAAGGCCAAGCGCCTCGAGTTCCGCTGCCCCGACCCGTCGTGCAACCCGTACCTCGCCTTCTCGGCGATGACTGCATGGCCGGCCTCGACGGCATCCAGAACCGGATCGAGCCGCCGACCCCGGTCGACAAGGACCTCTACGACCTCCCGCCGGAGGAGCTGGCCCAGGTGCCGCAGGTGCCGGGCTCGCTCGACGAGGCGCTCGACGCGCTCGAGGCCGACCACGACTTCCTGCTCGCGGGCGGCGTCTTCACCCCCGACGTCATCGAGACCTGGATCGACTACAAGCGCGATGAACGAGATCGACGCGATCCGGCTCCGCCCGCACCCGTGGGAGTTCTACCTGTACTACGACATCTAGCTACGACATCTAGGCCTGGTCGCCCCTGACCAGCCCGAGAGCGTAAACGCTGATCAGCAAGTATCACCCGATTGGGTGGTTGACACGCGATTTCGTGTTTCAGATAATCCGGGTCGGTTCAGCAGCGAGCCATGAGTCGTGTGGGTGTTTTCTAGCCCTGCGGGAGGCAGACATGGACGCGGTTGATGAGTTCCATTTGCATGTTGAGCAGAACGGCCACGGACCCGTGGTGTGGGTGAGCGGTGAGCTGGATATCGCGACTGCGCCTGCGTTACGGGAGTGCCTCGAAAGCCTCGACGGTCAGGTCGTGACCCTCGACCTCGCCGACGTCACGTTTCTCGACTCCGGCGCGTTGGCGGTTCTCGTCGACGCGTGGAAAGAGCGACAAGACACTGGAGGCGAGGTGATCCTGCGGGCGGTACAGCCGGCGCAGATGCGCGTCTTCGAGGTGACCGGCCTCGACGACGTCTTGAACTTCGACGGCGACTGACCACCGCGCCGGAACCGGAACTGCTATTGAACCTCGTGCAGCGCGTGGTTCGCACGGTTGCGCGGTGGCTTGTCTGCGTGGTCGCTTGCGTGGTCGCGGAGCGACTTGGATGCGCGGCAGGAGCTCTTCTGCATCCAGTTTGCGACCGAACTGACGCGCGGAGTACGCGTTCGACACCAGACACGATTGAAGAGGAACTGCATGGCTGATGTGTATTCGGTATCGCAGCGGCGTTGTGTCAACGGCGACGAAAGACGTGACCGGCTTCGATGTCGAGGCTGCCGATGGAAGCATCGGAAAGATCGACGAGGCGAACAACGAAACCTCGTCGGCGTATGTAGTTGTCGACACCGGTTTCTGGATCTTCGGGAAGAAGCGGTTGATCCCCGCGGGCGTCGTCAAGAGAGTTGACGACGAGGACCGCAAGGTCTACGTGGCGATGACGAAGGACGAGATCAAGGACGCGCCGGACTACGACCCCGATCTGCACGGCAAGGACCGGAACAAGTACCAGTCCGGTGTGGGGACCTACTTCGACCCGTACACGTCCTGGTAGGCCGCACCCAATGGCATCGCGTTCGGGGGTCGGCCTTCGGGTCGGCCCCCTCGCGAACGATGATCGCGAACGATTGATGCGCGAACGATTGATGGAGGTAACGGTGGCGAAGAAGTTGAAGCAAGTCGACATCGTGAAGCGTGGTAACCGATGGGTCGGCGAACGTAAAGGCAAGAAACGCGTCTACGTGACAGCTTCGACGAAAGACGTTGCGGTGCGAAGGGCGGCGGCCAAAGCCAAGCGGGATCCCCGTAGCGTGTCGATCCGCATTCACGGTCGCGATGGTCGCATCCAGGAAGAACGCACGTACCCGCGTGCCGACGATCCGAGCTCCAGCAAGGGTTGACACCACATCTCTGCCTAGTTCGGGTCGGTCAGCCGACCCGGACCGTGCCGTTTTCGAACGTCAGCGGGAGCAGGCGCAGGCTTCGCGCGCCGCCTGCCGGGTACCCAACCTTCGGTGCGGTCCACGCGGTGAAACAGCATGTGCCAGGAACCCGATGTGTCTTGGAACGGCGTTTGCCCACCAGGGCCGACCATCGATCCGCGGGACGAGAGCACCGCGGAGCTGTACGCGCGCGTGCACGGGCCGAGAGCTGCAGTGCATCGTGCGACACCGACGCGGTAGTCCGCGCTCGACCACGAGTCGGTGGAGTAGAAGAGGTAATAGCTGCCGTCGGCGAGGACCATCGTCGGCGCCTCCACCACCGTGGCATCGGGCGCCGAGCCGGTCCAGAGCAAGGTCTGGGTTCCGGAGGCAATCGCACGACCGTCGGGAGCGAGCTTGGCGATGAACAGGTTCGACGGGACTTCCGACCGGTACAAGAGGTACGGGGTTGCGTCGGTGTCGACGAAGGTGCTCGCGTCGATGGTGCCTTGGTACTCGAACTGGCAGAACGAAGGCGCAGCGCTCGCGTCGACGAAGGGACCGAGCGGCGTGGCCGCGACCGCTACGCCGAGACACTGCAGTCCACTGGCCGCGTGCCGCGCCGTGTACCACATCACGAATCGCGATTCGGGCGGGTTGTTGGGACGTTCGAAGACAGTGGGCGCCCAATGGTGCCCGAAGCGGGTCCACGGCGCGATTGTCGGCATCGCAGTCCTGCCGATCCACTCCCACTCCACGAGGTCCGTCGTGCGCCACAGCGGGATGGGGACGAGGTACACCTGTGTCGCGGTACCGCGAAGTAGCACGCAGTCGGCGCAGGATCCTCCGGAGGTGCGTTCTGCTCGATGCAGTACTTGGGGTCGACCGAGATCACGGACGGGTCTGGCGCGTCATCGGGAGCGAGCGACGGGGCGGTCGCGCCGCCGGGTGCCGAGGGGAGCGGCGGGGGCGGCGGCGGCGGCGGGAGTGTGATGGCGACCGGTGTCACTGGAGCCGGCGCCGGCTCGGGCGGCGTTTCGGGTACGCACGCGGCAAGGAGCCCCATGATCGCGACCGCGCCAACGGTCGCCAGAAAGCGCCTGCCCATCGGAGCCATCATGGCAGGGCCCGCCCAGCGGTTGCATTGGCGCCCGGGGCGCGGGGGATACTGAGGCCGTGACCGAACCGAGTGTGACCGAGCGCAACGTGGTGGGTGGGCCGATGGAGCCCTGCGGGATCGACCCGATGACGGGGTTCTTTCGCGACGGATGTTGCAACACCAGCCCCGAGGATCTCGGCAGCCACACGATCTGCGCGGTGATGACGACGGAGTTTCTCGAGCATCAGCGGAGCATCGGCAACGACTCGATCACCTCGATGCCGCAGTACCGATTTCCCGGGCTTGGTGCCGGGTGATCGCTGGTGCGTCACCGCGCGGAACTGGCTCCGCGCGCACATGGACGGCGCGGCCGCGCCGGTGGTGCTGGCGTCCACGCACGAGCGCGCGCTCGACTTCGTGCCGCTCGAGGTGTTGCAACAGCACGCGGTCGACGTGCCGGGCGATCTCAGCTCTCTCGATGGGTGAGTCACGCCAGGGTCACGGGCTGAGGTCGTCGACTCGGCCGTAGAACACGCGCTCGACGACGCGGCGCGCCCGCCGCGTGACGCGGCGGTACTCGTCGCGCAGCTCCGTCTGCGGCCGTTCGACGTAGCCGAGCAGCCGACCGATGTGCACGTCGTCGTCGCCGCCCGGGCAGCGCGTCGCCGGGCCGTGTCGTCACGAGGTAGCGCGCGTTGCGGGCGCGCTCGCAGAACCGGTACGCCTCCTCGAGGATGCCGCGCGTCGTCGGGGTCGAGGAGGCCGGCGGCGGCGAGGCGACGCAGACCCTCGATGGTGCCGGGCGTGCGGATCTCGGGATGTGCCGCACCGTGCTCGAGCTGGAGCAGTTGCACGGTGAACTCGACGTCGGCGAGCGCGCCCACGCCCAAGCTTCAGGTGGAACTGCGGGTCCTCGCCGGGCGGGATGCGCTCTTGCTCGACGCGCACCTTCATTCGCCGAATCTCCCGTACGTCGTCCTCGGGGAACGGATCGCGCACCACGAACGGCTCGATCATGCTCGACGAAGCGCGGCGCCGAGCGTCCGGGTCACCGGCCACGGGGCGGGCCCGCGAGGAGCGACTGGAACTCCCACGTGCAGGCCGTACTCCTCGTAGTAGCTGCGGTAACCCGTCGAGCGACCGCGCGAGCGCGCCCTTGCTTGCCTTCGGGACGCAGCGCGGCGTCGATGCGGAACGTCTGACCCTCCGCGGTGGTCGCGCCGATCTCGCGGACGAGCCGCGTCGCGAGCCGCTCGGCGGCGTCGAAGTCGACGGCGCGGTCGCCGTCGTACACGAACAGCACGTCGATGTCGGACGCGTACGAGAGCTCGCGACCCCCGAGCCGCCCCATGCCGATGACCGCGAACGGCACGGTCGGCTCGAGCGCACGCGAGCGCGGCCTCGACGCACGCGTCGGCGAGCTGCGCTCAGCTCGCGCTCCGTGACTTCGATCGGGGCGAAGCCGAGCACGTCGCGGGCCGCGATGCGCAGGAACTCGCGCCGCTTGAACCGACGCAGCCCGTCGCGTCGTTGGTCGGCGTCGCCGCGCCACTGCAAGCGTCTCCATCGCGTCGTCGACCAGCTCGTCGCGACGCGTCGCTCGCGCGCGAGCTCGTCGTCGTCGCCGAGCGACGTCGACGAACCCGGGTTGGTGGAGCAGCCGTCGCCGAGCGACTCGACTCGATCCGAGCAGCCGGCAGACGCGCTCGGCCGCGCCGGTGGAGTCGCGGAACGTCAGCGCCAGCGCCGACGACCGGGTCGGGCCCTCCGCGAGCCGGCGCAGCTGGAGCAGCCCGAGGTCGGGATCGGGCGTGGTCGAGAGCCAGTCGAGGATCACGGGGAGCAGTTGCTGGAGCACGCGTGAGCGTGCGGCTGAAGCCCGCGGTGAGCTCGCGCAGCGCGGCCCGCGTGTGCTCGGCGTCGACGAAGCCGAACGCGGCCAGTCGCTCCTCGGCCGCCTCCGCGCTCAGCGGCCCGTGGCCGGCCAGCGTGTCGAGCAGCGGTGCGAAGAACAGCCGCTCGTGGATCGCGCGCACGGTGGCCTGGTGGGCCCGGTGCTCGGCCTCGAACGCGTCGAGCGCCGATCGCGCGCGCCTGGTCGCGGTAGCCGAGCACCCGCGCGAGTCGCGTGAGCCGCGCTCGTCGGCCGGGAGCGTGTGCGTCTGCTGCTCGTCGCAGAGCTGCAGCCGGTGCTCGACGGTGCGCAGGAACCCGTACGCGTCGTCGAGGCGACCGACGTCGCGCCGTTCGACGTATCCACCGGCAGCCAGCTGCGCGAGCGCGACGAGCGTCGTGCGCCGACCGGATCTTCGGATCGTGGCGGCCGTGGACGAGTTGCAGCAGCTGCACGGCGAACTCGATGTCGCGGATCCCGCCGCGCCCGCGCTTGAGCTCGCGATCGGTGAGGCCCTTGCGCTCGAGCTCGGCCTCGGCGCGCGCCTTCATCGTGCGCACTTCACGGATCGCGTCGGCGTCGAGTACGTCGCGCCACACGTACGGGCGGCTCAGCGGCGATGAACTGCTCGCCGAGCGCGGCGTCTCCGGCGACGGGCCGCGCCTTGATGAGCGCCTGGAACTCCCAGTGCCGTGCCCACCGCTCGTACCACGCCGCGTAGCTGTCGACCGTGCGGGACAGCGCGCCGGCTCGGCCCTCGGGACGGAGGTCGGCATCGGTGCGGAACACGATGCCGTCGGCCGTCGGGTGTCGACATCGTCGCGAGCACCGCGCGCGCGACGCGGTCGGCTTCGCTCGGCGTCGCCGTCGTGGACGAACAGCACGTCGACGTCGCTCGCGTAGTTGAGCTCGTCGCCGCCGAGCTTGCCCATCGCCGATGACGGCGAACGGGACGTCGGGCCGCGCCAGCGCGACCGCGGCTGCCAGGCACGCGTCGGCGAGCGCCGGCGAGCTCGCGCCCGACGGTGGCGAGGTCGGCGAGGCCGAGCAGGTCGCGCAGCGCGATGCGCAGGAACTCGCGACGCTTCGCATCGGCGGAGCAGCGCCGCACCGCTCGTCGGGTCCGGCATCGGCGAGGGCCAACGAGCGCGGCGCGGCAGCGCTTCGGCGTCGCGGGCCGCGACGAAGCTCCGGATCGTCGACCGACGTCGAGCAGCGCGCGGATCGGCGGATCACCGACTCGGTGAGGCTGCGCGACGCGGCACGCGAGGGTGACGAACGCCTCCGCGCGGCGCTCGTCGCTCGACGAGCTCGCGCGGCGGCCTCCGGGCGCGGCGTCGGCGAAGCGCACGACCGCGGCGCGCGGCGGCGTCGGGATCGGCGGACCGGTCGATGGCACTCGGCGAGGCCGGGCGTGTCGGCCAGCGCAGTCGTGTCCACCACCGGTCAGTCTCGCGGACGCGTCGCCGTATCCTGTACCGGTGCCTCGGGTGCGGGTGGCTGCGGCGCAGCTGAACCTCGTCGTCGGCGACCTCGACGGCAACGCGGCGCGCATCCTCGAGGCCTACGAGCAGGCCGAGGCCGCCGGGTGCGACCTCGTGGCCTTCCCCGAGCTCGCGATCACCGGCTACCCGCCCGAGGACCTGCTGCTGCGGCCGGCGTTCGTCGCTCAAGCCCGCGAATGGCTCGACAAGGTCGCGGCCCGCACCGGCGCCGACCGCCGCGGTCGTCGGCTTCCCCGAAGCACGACCGCGACCTCTACAACTCGGCCGCGGTGCTGCGCGCACGGGCGCGGTGCAGGGCGTCTACCGCAAGCACCTCCTGCCGAACTACGCGGTGTTCGACGAGCAGCGCTACTTCGAGCCGTCGACCGTCGACGGCCCGCTGTTCGTCGTCGGCGGCGTCCGCGTCGGCGTCACGATCTGCGAGGACGCGTGGAGCCCGATCGGCCCGATCCTCACGCAGGCGGCCGCGCGGCGCCGAGCTCGATCGTCAACATCAACGCGTCGCCGTACTACGCGGGCCGGACTGCGCGAGCGCGAGACGATGCTCGCGACGCGCGCCGCCGACGCGTCGGTGCCCGTTCGTCTACGTGAACCTCGTCGGCGGTCAGGACGAGCTCGTCTTCGACGGCGCGTCGATGCTGTTCGACGAAGCCGGGCAGCTCGTCGCACGCGCGCAAGCAGTTCGCCGAGGACCTGCTCGTCGTCGACGTCGACGTGCGGCCGGCGTTCCGCGCGCGCCTGCTCGATCCCGCGAGGTCGCTGGTCACGCGCCGGCGCTCCCCGAGGTGCTCGTGAGCGAGCCCGCCGACCGAGCGGGCCGTCGATGCCCGGATCGAGCCGCTGCTCGCGCCGGTGCGCGAGGTCTACGAGGCGCTCGTGCTCGGCACCCGCGACTACGTGCACGAAGAACGGCTTCGCCGACGTGCGTGATCGGGCTCTCGGGCGGCATCGACTCGTCGCTGGTCGCCGCGATCGCCGTCGACGCGCTCGGCGCCGAGCACGTCGTCGGCGTGCTCATGCCGTCGCGCTTCTCGAGCGACGGGCAGCGTCGACCGACGCCGAAGCGCTCGCCGAGCAACCTCGGGATCCGCACGCTCACGGTCCCGATCGAGCCGCGCCCACGCCGCGTTCCTCGAGATGCTCGGCCGAGCCGTTCGCGGGCCTCGAGCCGGGTCTCGCCGAGGAGAACCTCCAGGCCCGCGTCCGCGGCACGATCCTCATGACGATGTCGAACAAGTTCGACTGGATGGTGCTCACCACCGGCAACAAGAGCGAGATGGCCACCGGCTACTCCACGCTCTACGGCGACATGGCCGGCGGGTTCGCGGTGATCAAGGACGTGCCGAAGATGCTCGTGTACGCGCTGTGCCGCGACCGCAACGAGCGCGCCGGACGTCGACCTCATCCCCGAGACCGTGCTCGAGAAGCCGCCGAGCGCCGAGCTGCGGCCCGACCAGCGCGACAGCGACTCCCTCCCCGACTACGCCGAGCTCGACCCGATCCTCGAGGGCTACGTGGAGGGCGACCGCTCGATCGCCGAGCTCGAGGCCGAGGGGCACGACCCGGCGACGGTCGCACAGGTGGCCGCGGCTCGTCGACCGCAACGAGTACAAGCGCCGCCAGGCCCCTCCCGGCGTGCGCGTGTCGCCGAAGGCGTTCGGCAAGGACCGCCGCCTGCCGATCACCAACCGCTGGCCCGGCTGATCCCGAGCGGCGGTCCGGGTGCAGGAGCGGGCCGGTGCGACGATTCGCTGCCGAAGGCGCGCTGGTCGCTCGCCGCGTTCCTCTTCGGCGTCACGTTCCCGCTCGTCCACGACGCGCTCGACGACGTCACGCCGTTCGCGTACCTCGTGCTGCGGTTCGTCGATCGCGGTGCTGGTCGCTCGGCGCCGTTCGCGATCGCCATCGCTGCGTCGACACGGCGACGATCGTCGGCTGCTCTGTTCGGGTCGGGATCGTCGCCGGCGTGCTGCTGTTCGGCGGGTACGCGACGCAGACGGTCGGCCTGCAGTACACGTCGCCGTCGACGTCGGCGTTCATCACCGGCCTGTACGTGATGTTCACGCCGTTGATCGAAGCGGTCGTGCGCCGCGCGTGGCCGCCGCAGCGCGTGCTCGTCGTCGGCATCGTCGTCGCGACGATCGGCCTCTACCTGCTCACCGGCGCCGATCTCGGCCTCGGCCGCGGCGAGCTGCTCACGCTCGCGTGCGCGTTCCTGTTCGCGGTCTGGATCGTGTACCAGGGTGGGTACGCGGCGCGGCTGCACCCGATCCCGTTCACCACGATGCAGATGGTGACGCTCGTGGTGCGTGGGGCTCCCGGCGATGGCGCGCCAGGGCGTCGGCCACCTGACCGGCGCAGGCGTGGTTCGCCATCGTGTTCACCGGCATCGCGTGCTCGGCCGTCGCGCTGTCGCTCCAGCTCTGGGGCCAGCGCCGGATCCCGCCGCACGCGCGCGGCGTTGATCCTGCTGATGGAGCCGGTGTTCGCGGCGATCGCCGGCTACGTCGACGGCGAGCGGCTCGGCGCGGTGGAGGTCGTCGGCGCCGTCGTGATCCTCGGGCGCGATCGCTCGTCGCCGAGTTGGGACCGCGGATCAGCGGGTGCCGCCTTTGACCGGCGCGCGAACCGGCCACACTGCAGGGGTGAGTTCGAGAATCGCTCGAGGAGACCGCCCGCTGGGTCGGTGCACGCGCGCTGGATCGAGCAGCGCTGCTTCGAGCTGCTCGGCGGTTGGGTCACGAGCACGCCCGAGCCCGACGTGAAGCTCGTCTTCGCCCGCCAGAGCCATCACCACGCGTGGCACGCGGAGTTGTTCGACCGGGTGTTACCGTCGGCCAACGGCTTCACGGCCGACGGTCTGCGTGACCGCGCCGAATGCCGAGTGGACCGCGCTGGTCGACGACCTCGCCGCGCTCACCGTCGACGCAGCGACCGGCTCGTCGGCGCGTACGACGTGCTGATGCCGGCGACGCTTGGCCGAGTACGAGCACTGGCTCGGGATCGCCGATCCCGTCCGGGACGCGCCGTTGCGCCGCTGGCTTGGCTTCGTGATCGCCGACGAGGGCGCCGACCTCGTCGAAGGGCGCGCCGCGCTGGCCGCCTCGGCACGGCGGTGCGGCGCCGCACCGCCCAGAGCTCCTGACCGCACTGCGAGACGCCGGCTCGCTGCTGTGAGCTCGCGCTCGGGCTACCTGGGCGCCTGCGCTGAACTGAATCCGGCTGAACGAAACCCCGGCTGGAGTCGGTAGGCTCGTCTGCGCAAGTGAAGGGGGGACCGGTGCTCCACTGGTAACTGGCTGCGACTGGCCGGTGTTCGACGGATCCACAACCCGTCGGGAGCCTGTGGAAATCGGACCTTGACAGAATCCGTATGGTGCGGAGAATGGCGGTCTCACCTGCGGGAACGCGGGCCGATCCACAAGCGTCAGCGTGGGCCGGTAGCGAGTTTCCCAGAAACCTTGAGAACCGGATTCCCCACAGCCAGGCCGTTCTCGCTGGCTCGATCTCGGAGGCGTCGTTCGTGGCGAAGGAGCGTGTCGAGCGGGACGAGGAAGATCTCGTCCGGCTGTACCTCACCGACATCGGCCAGTACCCGCTCCTCACCAAGGACGATGAAGTCCGCCTGGCACAGCAGATCGAAGCTGGCAATGCCGCCCGGGCCGACCTCGCCACTGGTGGCAAGCGGCTCACCCCGGCGAAGAAGCGCGAACTGCGCAAGATCGGTCGGGAAGGCGACAACGCCCAGCGGACGTTCGTGCAGTCGAACCTCCGCCTCGTGGTCTCGATCGCGAAGAAGTACCAGGCGTCGGGCCTGCCGCTCCTCGACCTGATCCAGGAGGGCAACCTCGGCCTGATGCACGCCGTCGAGAAGTTCGACTGGCGCAAGGGCTTCAAGTTCTCCACGTACGCCACCTGGTGGATCCGTCAGGCCATCACCCGCGGCATCGCCAACACCGGCCGCACGATCCGGCTCCCGGTCCACGCCGGCGACACCCTCGCCCGGCTCCAGAAGGCCCGGTCCCGCCTGGAGCTCAAGCTCGGTCGCCCGGCCACGCTCTCGGAGCTCGCGGCCGAGGTCGAGATGCCCGAGGACAAGGTCACCGAGGCGCTGCGGTTCGCGGCCGAGCCGCTGTCGTTGTCGGAGCCGCTGCGCGAAGACGGCGACGCCGAGCTCGGCGACATCGTCGAGGACCGCTCCGCCGAGTCGCCGTTCGAGGTCGCGGCCACCGCGCTGCTCCCCGACGAGATCGAGAAGCTCCTCGCGCCGCTCGACGAGCGGGAGCGTCAGATCCTGGCCCTGCGCTTCGGCCTGGATCGGGGCGAGCCCCGCACGCTCGAAGAGGTGGGTGAGTTCTTCAACCTCACCCGCGAGCGCATCCGCCAGATCGAGGCCCGGGCGATGTCGAAGCTCCGGCACCCCTCGGCCGACACCGGCGCGCGCGACCTCCTCGCAGTCTGAGGCCGCGCGGGGTACCGAACACCCGTCGCTTCGCCGTGCTCATCGCACAGATCAGTGATCTCCATGTGGCTCCCGACGGGAGTTTCATGCGCGGGTTCGTCGATTCGAACGCGTTGCTCGCGCGTGCCGTCGACTACCTCAACGACATGACGCCGCGGCCCGACGTCGTGCTCGCCACCGGTGACCTCACCGATCACGGCACCGCCGACGAGTACGTGATGTTGCGCGAGATCCTCGACGGACTCGACGATGCCGCTGTTCCTCATTCCCGGGAATCACGACGAGGCCGACGTGCTTGCGCGACGCGTACGGCACGCCCGCGTACGTATCGTCGACTACGAGCTTCGACTTCGTGGTCGACGAGTACCCGGTGCGGCTCGTTGCCGTCGACTCCACCACACCTGGCCGGCACGACGGCGAGCTCGACACCGAGCAACTCGCCGCGATCGACGCCACGCTCGCCGCGCAGCCCGATCGTCCGACGATGGTGTTCATGCACCATCCGCCGTTCGAGACGGGTGTGTGGTGGATGGACTGCATCGGGCTCACCGGTGCGCGCGAGTTCGAGGCGATCGTGCGCCGCAACCCACAGGTCCGGTTGGTGATCGCGGGTCATGTGCATCGCCCCGTGGTGAGCACCGTGGGGAACCACGATCGTGAGCACCGCGCCGAGCACGTGCCATCAGACCGCGGTGGCGCTGCACCCCGACTGCCCGCCGCGCATCACCACCGAACCGCCGATGCTCACGCTTCACCAGTGGACGGGCGACGCGTTCGTGTCGCACGCCACCGTGTTCGCACACGATGGTCCCGAGCTCAACATCGCCGAGTTGATCAGCGATTGGCCGTCGGCCAAGGCCAGCATCCTCGCTCGAGGCCCAATGCCCAAGGGAAGCAGCGCAATCGGATGACGTCGTGAAGGTCGTCGTCGGGAATCATCGGGATTCTCATCGTCGTCGCGGTCTGGCGCGACGTCATCGATACCGTTGTCACGACTCGCCACGGCCAGCGGTGGTCGGCGGCTCGCCGCTACTTCCGGTTCACGTGGCGCATCTACCGCTGGTTTGCCAAGCGCATCGATGACCTGGACCATCGCGAGCGGTTCCTCGTTCCGTACGGGCCGGTCTCGCTCGTCGGCTTGCTCGCGGTCTGGGTTGCGTTGCTCGTCTTCGGCTGGGGCCTGATCTGGTGGGGCCTTCAGAGCCACATCGACGGGATCGACGGCGTGGTCTCCGCCGTCTACTTCTCGGGCGTCACGTTCCTGACCATCGGGTACGGCGACATCGTCCCCGCCGGCGACGGCAGCCGAATCCTCGCGGTCGTCGAAGGCCTCAACGGCATCCTCACGACGGCGCTCGTCATCGGCCTGTTGCCCACGTTGTTCGGCGCGTACAACCGACGGGAGTCGATGCTGATGACGCTCGACACCCTCGACTGATCGAGTGACGCCACTCGAGTACCTACGCCTGAACGCCGACGGCGGCAATCTCGCTCCGTTGTACGCCGAGTTCCGGGCCTGGGACTCGTGGTGCGCCGATGTGTACGACTCCCACACCTCGTATCCGATGCTGTTGTGGTTTCGCTCGCGACAGCCGGGCCGGTCGTGGACCGTCGGGCTCGCCATGGTGTTGGAGGCGGCCTCGTACGTGATGTCGACGGTCGAGCTGCCCAGGCACCACGAGGCGCAGTTGCTCTACCGTCGGGCGGTCATGCTGCTGGACTCGATCAACCTCGACGAGCAGACGACCGCGGCCGAACCGCCGGTGTTCGATGAGGCGCAACTGCGGGCTCAGTTCGAGCAGGTGCACGCGGCCATCGTGGAATTGGGTCTCCCGGCGCGACCGTTCGAAGATGCGTACCGACGGGAGCAGGCGCTCCGCGCCGATTACCTGCCGAGCCTGCTGCGCTTGAACCGGGCCCTCTTGGCGCCGCTCGAGTTCCGCACCCACGCCCGTCCGATTCCGATCGAGATGAGCTGATGCCCGACGCATCCGGCGCCGGTGAGCCGGGACGCGAGCTCGTACCCCTCCCGAAGCCCGAGGACCCGGAAGTTCTGGAGCCCGATCCCGGCCCGGGACTCGTCGACCTCGTCACCCGCAGCGCGAAGGTCGGCCTCGACGCGGTGGGGCTCGCCGCGGGCGACGTCATGAACGCGTCGGTGCGCTTCGCACGCGCGGTAGGGGTGGCCGCAGACGCGGGGGTGGTGGTCTCGGTGGCGGCGCTCACTCCTGGCTCCCTTCCTCGGACTGGTCTTCGCCCAGGCCGGTCTGCGTCGTGGCGTTGGACCCGCCGATGAGGGGTCCGTCGTCGGAGGTCTGGCCTTCGTCCACGAGGCCGGCGACGTAGTCGGCGTACTCCGTCTGGCTCACGACCTCGACGTTGAACAGCATCCGGGAGTGGTAGACGCCGCAGAGCTCGTAGCACTTGCCCTTGTAGGTTCCCTCGACGGTGGGGGTCGCCTGGAACTTGTTGACCCGGCCGGGGATGACGTCCATCTTCATGAGGAAGGACGGGACGCCGAAGTCGTGGATCACGTCGGGCGAGTAGAGGTTGAACTGCACGACCTGGTCGACGGGCAGCACCAGCGTCGGCATCTCGTTGCCGTCACCGGAGACGTAGGCGTACTCGTCGTAGGCGTAGTCGCCCTCAACCGGGTCGGCCTCGGTGTTCTGCTCGCCGACGCCGTGGTTGAACGTCCAGGACCACTGCTGGCCCATGACCTCGATGGTGACGTCGGGGTCGGGCTCGATCTTGGTCAGCTCGTCCTGCACCTGGACGGTGTGGAAGAAGAACACCACGCACATCATCACCGGGGCGACGGTGTAGAAGACCTCGAGCGGCAGGTTGTAGCGCGTCTGCACGGGGACCTCGTCGTCGCTGCGACGGCGGAAACGCGCCACGACGTAGAAGATGAGGCCCCAGACGATGACACCGGTCACCATCGCGGCGACCCACGCCCACTTCCACAGCTCGTAGGTGTAGGGACCCTGCGCGGTGGCACGGTCCGGCATGGCGAGGTTGCGGATCTGGTGCGTGTCGGCATCGGAACACCCGGCCAGCACCAGCATCGTCACGCCCAGGAGCGCGACCCTCAGGATGCGACGCGGCACACCTGAATGCTTGCGGACTTGCAGACCCACTGACGAGCCTCTCTCTCGGTCCTTTTCGACATCCCAGAGACTATCTTGATCCGGCCGTCCTGTGCGGGGCAGGGTCGAGTGTCGGCCCGAGCAGGTCGCAACGGCACAGGTGGTGGCATAGGTTGCCCACGTGACCGGGCCGACCGACCTCGACGGTGCCTCCGCTGCGCCGTTGCACCCGGCCGCCCGTGAGGTTCTCCTCGCGGCACTGGACCGGGGGTACGCCGACCCGCGTCGGCTGCATCGTCCCGGTCGCGAGGCGCGGCTGCTGCTCGACAACGCCCGCGAGGCGACGCGCCGAGGCCCTCGGAGTCCGTCCGGACGAGGTGACGTTCACGCCCAGCGGCACCCACGCGGTGCACCTGGGGCTGCTGGGGCTCGCGGCGCGTGGCCTGCGTGACGGGCTGCCGATCGCGCACACGGCCGTCGAGCACTCGGCGGTGCTGCACGCCGCACGGTGGGCGGGCACCGCCCTCGCGGTCCCCGTCGACCGCTTCGGGCGCGTGCTCGCCGACCAGGTCCCGACGCAGGCGGCAGTGATGGCCTGTCAGGCGGCCAACCACGAGGTGGGGACGATCCAGCCCGTCCTGGCCGTGCGCGAGCAGACCGAGGCGCCGCTCTTCGTCGACGCCTGCGCGAGCGGCGGCCGGCTCCCCCTCCCGGAGGCCTGGGACGCCGCAGCACTGTCGGCCCACAAGTGGGGCGGACCGGCCGGGGTCGGCGTCCTGCTCGTGCGCAAGCGCGCCCGCTGGCACCACCCGTTCCCGACCGACGACCGCGTCGACGAGCGCTCCACCGGCTTCGAGAACGTCCCGGCCGTGCTCGCGGCCGCCGCGTCACTGCAGGCGGTGGTGGCCGAGCGCGACGAGGTCGGCGCCCGTCAGCACGCGCTCGTGGACGTCGTACGCCGACGCGTCGCCGCCGAGGTGCCCGACGTCGAGGTCGTGGGCGATCCCGACGACCGACTCCCCCACCTGGTGACGTTCTCCTGCCTGTACGTCGACGGCGAGGCGCTGGTCGACCGAGCTCGACCGGCGCGGCTTCGGCATCGCCAGCGGCTCGGCCTGCACGTCCTCGACCCTCACGCCGAGCCACGTGCTGGAGGCCATGGGCGTGCTCAGTCACGGCAACGTCCGCCTCTCTCTGCAGCGTGACGTGACCCGGGAGCAGGTCGACGCCTTCTGCGACGCCGTGCCCGAGGTCGTCCGCGAGCTGCGCGCGCGGGTGGGCCTGTGACGGACGACAGGCTGGAGGTCGCGCTCGAGCTCGACTGTCGCGACCTTGCCTGCCCGATGCCGGTCATCGAGCTCGGCCGCCACCTCGGCGACGTGGAGGTCGGGGAGCTGCTGGCGGTGGTCGCCCGCGACCCGGCCGCGCGCGTCGACGTACCGGCCTGGTGCCGGATGCGGGGGCAGGAGTGGGTCGGTGCGGACGTCGCCGACGACGGCGCCCCGCGCTACGTCGTACGCCGCCTGGGCTAGTCAGGGACGTTGTGGTCGTTCGACCGGGGTCGAGACCGACGCGATCGTCCCTGACTACCGCGGCGTCAGGGACGGATCGTCTTGAGGTGCGGCTCGAAGTCGGCGACGGCTTCCTCGCCGTAAGTCGCGGCGCAGCGGGCGAGGAAGGCGCCGCGGGAGATCTCGTACTCCTGGGTGCCGACCTGCTCGACGACGTACACCGCGAGCAGGCAGCCGAGCTGGGCCGCACGCTCGTGGCCCAGGCCCCACGACAGGGCCGCCAGGAAGCCGGCGCGGAAGGCGTCGCCGACGCCGGTCGGCTCGACCTTGCGGATCTCGGGGACCGCGGCCACGACGACCGACTCCTCACCCTCGCGGTCGATGCGGACACCCGCGGCGCCGAGGGTCACGACCCACGTGCCGACGCGGGAGAGGACCTCCTGGCGACTCCAGCCGGTCTTCTGGGTGATCAGGCTGGCTTCGTACTCGTTGGAGAAGAGGATGTCGGCACCGTCGATCAGCGGCCGGATCAGGTCGCCGTCGCCGAAGGCGAGCTGCTGGGACGGGTCGGCGACGAAGCGGTAGCCGCGCTGGCGGCACTCGTCGGTGTGGCGCAGCATGGCCTGCGGGTCGTCGGGGCCGATGAGGACGTAGTCGGGGTCACCCGACGCGGGCGACGATCGGCGCCAGCTCGATCTCGCGGGCCTCGCTCATCGCACCGGCGTAGAAGCTCGCGATCTGCGCCATCGAGGAGTCGTTGGTGCAGACGAAGCGCGCAGTGTGCCGCGTCTCGGAGACGTGCACCGAGTCGCAGTCGACGTTGTGGCGCTCGAGCCAGGACGCGGTACTCCGCGAAGTCCTCGCCGACGGCGCCCACGAGCACCGGGCGCAGGCCGAGGTTGCCGAGGCCGAAGCAGATGTTGGCCGCGCAGCCGCCGCGTCGCACCTCCAGGTCCTCGACGAGGAACGACACCGAGAGCTTGTCGAGCTGGTCGACCACCAGGCTGTCGGCGAACTTGCCCGGGAAGGACATGAGGTGGTCGGTCGCGATGGACCCGGCGATGAGGAGGGACACGACGCGGAACACTACCTCTCGGTATCTGCGGGATACCCCTCAGTAGCCCATACGGTCGATCACATGACGACTCCGACGCCCGACTCGCACCTCGTCCACGACGAGCTCCCGACCGCTCGCGAGATGGCGGCCGACTGCCAGGCGATCGGTCGCCACCTGCGGCTGGACCGCGTCGCCCGGGCCGCCCTCGCGACCCCGCCGAGCATCCGCTTCGAGGACTACCCCGCCGAGGTCGGCAAGCGCGAGATCCGGGTCACCGACGCCGCGGCGCGGATCGCGAACGCGCTGCACCTGCACCTGGACTGACCACCGCACCCACGTCGTACGACGAAGGCCCCCCGCCAGTGGCAGGGGGCCTTCGTCAGTGCTGGTGCTCGATCAGTGGAACGAGTCTCCGCACGCGCACGAACCGGTGGCGTTGGGGTTGTCGATCGTGAAGCCCTGCTTCTCGATGCTGTCGACGAAGTCGATCTCGGCACCGTTGAGGTAGGGGACGCTCATCCGGTCGACGACCACGGTCACGCCGTCGAAGTCGGTGGTGACGTCTCCGTCGAGGGTGCGCTCGTCGAAGAAGAGCTGGTAGCGCAGGCCGGAGCAGCCGCCGGGCTGCACCGAGATGCGCAGGGCCAGGTCGTCGCGCCCTTCCTGCTCGAGGAGGGTCTTGACCTTCGTCGCCGCGACCGCGGACAGGTTGATCTGGTCGGTACGGCGGTCAGTGCTCTCGGCCTGCTCGGTCATCTCATCACTCCAGAAAGTCTCGGGGTAGTGCTGACTCCAATGGTCGCACACGCGGGGTTATTCCCCCCTACCCGTGGTCAGCCCGGAGGGTGCACGATGGTGTGGACCGTGCACACCCACACGCCCGGAAAGGTGACTGACATGCCTCGCGAAGAAGGTCCTCCTGGCGTCCGCCGTGGCTGGTCTCGTCGTGGTCGGAGGGGCCGGCGCGGCCCTGGCCGGCAGCGACGACGACGCGACGGATCGCCCCATCGACGGACCTGCCCTGGAGCAGGCCGAGGACGCGGCCCTGGCCGAGACCGGCGGCGGCACCGTGACCGAGACCGAGGTCGGCGACGAGGAGAGCCTCTACGAGGTCGAGGTGACGCTCGACAACGGCGACCAGGTCGACGTCCAGCTCGACGAGGACTTCACCGTGGTCGGCACGAAGACGGAGTCCGGCGCGGACGACGACTGAGCTCGCTCCCTCAACGCGACCAGGACCTGGCAACCCGCTCCGCGAGCTCGCTCAGCGCCTCGGCGGGGTGCGCGAAGGCCCGCTCCTCCCCCACCAGGTCGACCAGGGAGTAGGCCGACTCGATCCCGAGGGCGCGCATCTCCCGCGAGCCGACCAGCACCTGCCCGGCAAGCGCGACGCAGGGGCGCAGGGCCTCCGAGGCGATGCCGGCGACGCCGTAGGGCACCTTGCCGGAGCGGCTGGAGAAGTCGAAGGCCCCCTCGCCCGTGATGACGAGGTCCGCCTGCGCCGCTCGCGAGGCCAGCGAGACCGCCGCGGCCACCAGCTCGATGCCCGGCTCGCGGGTGGCCCCGAGGGCGAGGAGCGCGAACCCGATGCCGCCGGCCGCGCCGGCGCCCTTCTCCAGCGACGTACGCCGGTCGGTGGCCACCGCGAACGACTCGAGCCAGCCGTCGATCTGGGCGATGCGGTCCTCCTCGATGCCCTTCTGCGGACCGAAGGTCTTGGTCGCCCCGAAGAGCCCGGTGAGCGGGTTGTCGACGTCGGTGGCGGCGACCAGGCGGACGCCGGCCAGACGGGCCCGTGCCGGCGCGAGGTCCACGTGGGTCACGGTGTCGAGGGCGATCGCGCCACTGTCGAGGATGCCGTCGGAGGTTGCGCCGAGGCTGGCCAGCACACCCGCGCCGCCGTCGTTGGTGCCCGAGCCGCCCAGCCCGAGCACGACGGTCGTGGCACCGCCGTCGACCGCGGCGAGGATCAGCTCGCCGACGCCGGTGGTGGAGGCGAACTCGGCGCCGCCATCGATCAGGTGCAGCCCGACCACCTGGGCGGTCTCGACGTAGGCGACGTCGCCGACCCGCAGCACCGCGGCCGGCACCCGCTCACCGTGCGGTCCCTCCGCGGTCACCGCCAGCAGCTCGCCGCCCAGCGCGGCGTGGAGCACGTCGACGAAGCCCGGCCCCCCGTCGGCCATGGGGGCGAGGTCGAGCTCGTCGTCAGGGGCATGCCGGCGCCACCCGGTCGCGATCGCCTCGGCAGCCTCGACCGCGGTCAGGGTGCCGGCGAACTTGTCAGGGGCGATCAACACGCGCATGGCGGCCATCCTCCACCAGGGCGGGAGTGCCCGTCCGTGCGGCATGCTGGGCGCATGCCTCTCGACCCGATCGTCGCTGTCGTCACGGTGCCGGTCCCGGCAACCGAAGCGTTCGTGGGCTTCACCGCCCAGATGGGCGAGTGGTGGGACCCGATGCTGAGCCCGGACGGCGCCACCTTCACCAACATCGCCATCGACCCGGAAGGTGACGTCGCGACGGTGCACGGCGACGAGCAGTACGTCTGGGGCCGGGTCACCACGTGGGACCCGCCGACCAGCTACGTCCAGGACTTCTGGCTCGGGCACGCCGAGGAGGCGCCCACGACATTGGCGGTGACCTTCGAGGAGGACGAGGCCGGCACAGGCACGGCGGTGCGGCTCGAGCACGGCGGCTGGGCCGACGGCTCCGAGGAGCTCCGCGACAAGTACACGCACTGGGACGCACTGCTCGCCCGCTTCGCCGCCCACGTGTCGTGACCGCGCCACTCATCCGACCGGCGACGGAGGCCGACCTTCCCGCGATGGCCCAGGTGACCGCGCAGGCCTACTACGAGATGGACGTGGCCACCTTCCAGCGCAGCTGGCCCGACCCGGTGCCGCGCCCACCGGACCGTCACTCCTTCTGGATCGCCCGCACCCGCCACGTCCTGCAGACCGACCCCGGCGGCTGCTGGGTGGCCGACGTCGACGGGGAGGTCGTCGGCTGCGCCGTGTCGCGCGAGCGTGAGCTGATGTGGATCCTGTCCTCCTTCGCGGTCCTGCCCGGCCACCAGGGCGCGGGCATCGGCACCCACCTGCTCGTGGCCGCGATGCACCACGGTCGCGGTTGCCTGCGCGGCATGTTCGCCTCCTCCGCCGATCCCCGGGCCGTACGCCGCTACCGCAGGGCCGGCTTCACCCTGCACCCGCAGATGTTCCTGCGCGGCGTCGTCGACCGGGCGGCGATCCCGGTCGTCGAGCGGGTCCGCGAGGGCACTGCGGGTGACATCGACCTGATGAACTCCGTCGACCGGAGCACGAGGGGTGCCGCCCACGGGTCCGACCACGAGCTGCTGCTCGGCCAGTTCCGCCTGCTCGTCACCGACCGCAGCACCGGCTCGGGCTATGCCTACGCCGACGTGACGACCGGCTCACCCGTGCTGCTGGCCGCCACCAACCGGCGTACGGCATCGGGCCTGATGTGGGAGTGCCTCGCGTCGGGCCGCGAGGGCGACGAGATCGAGGTCCACCACCTGACGGCCGTCAACGACTGGGCGCTCGACGTCGGGCTGGACGCCCGCCTCGACGTCCACCAGTCGGGCTACCTCGCGCTGCGCAACATGAAGCCGCCGGTGCCCTACCTCCACCACGGCAGCCTGCTCTAGCTGGTCAGGTGTGAGCCCGGCTCCAGCCGGGCTCCCGCAGCGACCTCGCCGGCGAGTCGGGACTCGCGACCCGCCAGCACCACGTCCTCGTCGTGCGCCAGCCGGGACGAGGGCTCGGCCCCGACGCGCGCCCGCGGGGCGACCTCGCACCGCTCGTCCAGCACGGCCGTACGCACGTGGGCACCTGCGCGCACGACGCAGTCCTCCATCAGCACGCTGTCGTGCACCGAGGCGCCCTTCTCGACGACCACGCCGGGACCCAGCACGCTGCCGACGACCTCGCCGGCGACGTCGCAGCCGGGAGAGAGCATCGTGTCGCGCACGTCGCCCGATGCCCGCACCCGACCGGCCGCGCGGTCCGGCCAGTGCGAGATGACCGGCCGACCGGGATGGTCGAAGACGTCGACCTTGCCGGCGAGCAGGTCGCGGTGCGACTGGAGGTAGAGGCCGGGCTGGCCGACGTCCTTCCAGTAGCCGGTCATCGGTACGGCGCCCACCCGGCCGGTCTCGACCAGCCGCGGCAGCAGGTGCTCGCCGAAGTCGCCGAGGCCGCTGTCGTCGCCCTCCTGGTCCCCGGCGAGCTCGGCCCGCAGCGTGCGCAGGGTGTCGAGCAGGACGGCGGTGTCGTAGACGAACACCTCGGTCGCGACGGTGCCGGCCGACGGCCTGGAGGGCTTGTGCTCGAGGCCGGTGACGGTGCCCTTGCCGTTGGCGAGGACCACGACGTTGTCGGCCGCGTCCTTCTTGGTCACCTCGCTGGTGAGCACCGTGGCCACGCGTCCGGAGGCGATGTGCTCGTCGACGACGGGGCCGAGGTCCATGTTGAACACGTGGTCGGCACTGCACACCACCAGGGTCGGAGCCCCGAAGAACTCCAGCTCGGCCGACATCCGCAGCAGCAGGTCGCCGTTGCCGTGGGCGAAGCCGCTCTCGGTGGCCGGCCCGGTGCCGGTCTGCGGCACCATCCGCCGGAAGCCGCCGCGGTTGCGGTCGAGGCTCCACGGACGACCACCGGAGAGGTAGTCGTCGATCGAGGTCACCTGATACTCCAGGGACACCCACACGTCGGCGATGTCGGCGTGCACGAGGCCGGAGAGGGCGAAGTCGATCAGCCGGTGCACCCCGCCGTAGGGCAGGGCCGGCTTGGCCCGCTCCCGCGTGAGGACGTCCATCCGACTGCCCTGACCGCCGGCCTGCACCAGTGCCAGCACCTCGCCTCGTCGCGCCATGCGGCACACCCTGTCACGCGCCGGAGGGGACGTGACCACCGACACCTAGGATTGCCGCATGAGCACCGTCGACCTGCCGCTCCTCCCCCTCGGCAAGGGCCGCGACCTCGACGCCGAGCGCGGCGTGGAGTGCCCCGGCGACCTGCCCGCGGCCTCCGACCCGGACCTCGTGGCCCGGGCCCGCGCTGCCAAGGCCGCGCTCGGCGAGCGGGTCTTCGTGCTCGGCCACCACTACCAGCGCGACGAGGTCATCGAGTTCGCCGACGTCACCGGCGACTCCTTCAAGCTGGCGCGCGATGCCGCCGGGCGACCCGACGCCGAGTTCATCGTCTTCTGCGGCGTGCACTTCATGGCCGAGTCGGCCGACATCCTCACCAGCGACACCCAGCGGGTGGTCCTGCCCGACCTCGCCGCCGGCTGCTCGATGGCCGACATGGCCCGGCTGCGCCAGGTCGAGGACGCGTGGGACGCGATGGCCGACGCCGGCGTGCAGCAGCACGTCGTGCCGGTGACCTACATGAACTCCAGCGCCGACATCAAGGCGTTCTGCGGTCGCAACGGAGGCGTGGTCTGCACGTCCTCCAACGCCGACGTCGCCCTCGAGTGGGCGCTCGAGCAGAAGCCCGACGCCAAGATCCTGTTCCTGCCCGACCAGCACCTGGGCCGCAACACCGCCGTCCTCAAGATGCACATGTCGCTCGACGACTGCGTCGTCTGGGACCCGCAGCAGCCGGGCGGCGGCCTCACCACCGACGAGCTGCAGCGGGCGCGGATGATCCTGTGGAAGGGCCACTGCTCCGTGCACGGCCGCTTCACCGCGGACGTCGTCGACGACCTGCGTGTCAAGCACCCGGGCATCAACATCCTCGTCCACCCCGAGTGCACCCACGAGGTCGTCCTCAAGGCCGACCTGGTGGGCTCGACGGAGTTCATCATCAAGACCATCGAGGCGGCCCCGGCCGGCAGCGTCTGGGCCATCGGCACCGAGCTCAACCTGGTCAAGCGCCTGGCCGACCAGCACACCGACAAGACCATCGTGTTCCTCGACCGCAACGTCTGCTACTGCTCGACGATGAACCGGATCGACCTCCCCCACTTCGTGTGGGCGATGGAGAACCTCGTCGCCGGCAACGTGGTCAACCAGATCACCGTCGACCCCGAGACCGAGAAGGACGCCCTCGTCGCGCTCCAGCGGATGCTCGACCTCCCCGGCAAGTCCCACCGCGACTGACCTCGCGACTGACGGAGGGGCCGACGATGGCACTGCCGCGGATCACCGACGACGAGCGACGCCGGCGGATCGGCGTACGCCACGCGCTCTCGCCCGCCCACCGGCTCGGTGACGTCGTCGGCGTGACGGAGGCGATGACCGTCCTGCACGCCACCGAGGCGGCCACCGTGCACCTCGCGGTCGCGCAGCGCTCGGAGGGACTGACCACCGAGGACGTCGACGCTGCGCTCTACGACGACCGCTCGGTCGTCAAGCAGCTCGCGATGCGGCGGACCCTCTTCGTCTTCCCGCGCGACCTGCTCCCCGCCGCCTGGGGCAGCGCGTCGGCCCGGGTCGCCGACAGCGAGGCTCGTCGCCTCGCGAAGGTGGTGACCGAGGCGGGCATCGCCGCCGACGGGGCCGCCTGGCTCGCGGCAGCTCGGGCTGCCACGCTCGAGCGACTGCAGCACGGCCCGGCGACCGTGGCCCAGCTGCGCGCCGACGTGCCCGAGCTGGCCGGCATCCGTCGGCGGCACCACCGACAAGTCCTACGACCGGCCGACCCCGGTGGCGCCCTGGGTGCTGACCCACCTCGGCCTGAGCGGGGCGACCGCTGCGCGGTCGCAACGCCGGTCACTGGCGGCTGAACAAGCCCACCTGGAACCGCGCCGAGGACTGGTTGGGTGAGGTCCCCGAGCACCTCGACGAGGCCACCGGCTACGCCGAGCTCGTACGCCGCTGGCTCGCGACCTTCGGCCCCGGCACCGCCGGCGACATCCAGTGGTGGTTGGGCTCGACCAAGACGGCCGTCACGCGGGCGCTCGCCGACCTGGAGGCCCAGGAGGTCGCCCTCGACGACGGATCCTCGGGCTGGGCGCTGCCCGGCGACCTCGACGACACCGACCCCCTCGAGCCCTGGGCCACGCTGCTGCCCACCCTGGATCCCACGGTCATGGGCTGGAAGGCCCGCGACTTCTACCTCGATCCCGCCCACGTGCCCTACCTCTTCGACTCCAACGGCAACGCAGGCACCACGGCCTGGTGGGACGGCCGGATCGTCGGGTGCTGGGTGCAGGACGACCGGGGCGAGGTGCACCTCTCGCTGCTCGACGAGGTCGACGCCGCAGGGCGCAGGGCCCTCGACCACGAGGCGGAACGCCTCACCGCGTGGCTCGACGGCACGGTCATCGGCAACGTCTACGCCTCGCTCCAGATGAAGCAGGCCCGGCTGCCCTAGGAAGCAGCACCGGTTGGCAGCTCCACCCAGAAGACCGAGCCGCCCCCCTCCCGCGGGTCGACGCCGATCCGGCCGCCGTGGGCCTCCACGATCCGCTGGGACGTCGCGAGGCCGATGCCGAAGCCGGGCACCGTGCGGTCGAGCCGGGCGAGGGGCGCGAAGACGTGCTCGCGGTGCTCGTCGGGGATGCCGGGGCCACGATCGGCCACCTCGATCCGGTGCGCACCCGGGACCTCCGCGGCGGAGACTGCGATGACCGGGGCACGATCGGCGGCTGTGAACTTCGCCGCGTTGTCGATGAGGTTCTGCAGGACCGATCGCAGCTGGGACCGGTCGCCGATCACGTACGGCAGCGCTCCGACCGTGATGTCGGCGGTGTCGCACCAGGCACCCATGTCGTCGATGACGGCCGCCACCTCCGCACCCAGGTCGACCGGCTCCTGGCGAGGCGTGTCACCCGTCGAGGCGAACTCCAGCAGGTGATCGATCAGCTCGTCCATCCGCGCGGTCGCCCGGCGGGCACGGGCGATCGTCACCTGCGCGTCGGACTGCTCGTCGACCTCGGTCTCCAGCAGCTCGAGTGACAGTGACAGGGACGTGAGGGGGTTCTTGAGGTCGTGGCTGACCTGGCCGGCGAAGGCCTCCAACCGCGCGTTCGACCGCTCCAGCCTCTCGTTGACCTCGATGAGCCGCCGCGAGGCCAGCTCGAGCTCGAGCACGTCGACGACGCGGTCGGCCAGCATCGCCAGGTCGCCGGCGGTCTCGGAGATGACCGGCCGGACCTCCTCGTCGTAGACGCACAACGTGCCGACCACCACGCCACCGGGCGTGCGAAGCGGATGGGCGCCGTAGTAGCGGATGCTGGCGAGCTCGCCGGTCGTGTGCGGGTTGGCGGCGAAGCGCGGGTCCTCGCGGGCATCGGGGATGTGGACGGGCTCGTGGGTCTCGAGGGTGAAGGTGCAGAACGAGTCGGCACGACTGACGGTGCTGCCGGCGAACCCCACCGTCGCCACCTGGTGCTGGTTGTCGGAGGTGAACAGGTTGATCGTCGCGAAGGGCACCCCCGCGACTCGAGCGGCCAGGTCCACCAGCGCCAGCAGCTCGCGGCGCGGCGGCCCGTCCAGGACGTCGTACGCCGTGATCGTCTCCTCGCGCAGCTCGTCCGTCTCGTCGCGTCCGGTCACAGGCCAGGGGCCTTCCACAGCGCCATCCAGCGCTGGAGGTCCTGCTCCATCGGGAGCTCGGCGGCCAGGTGGTCGCGCACCGAGAGCTCGAGCATCGTGTCGCGGGACTGCTCGCCGGTCGGCGCGAAGGGATAGAACGTGCCCTGCTTGTAGAGGTAGACCAGGCCGAACCTCTGCCCGGCGGTGTTGGCGAACGGGATCATCGAGCACAGCAGGCCCGACTCGAAACCCTGCGCCTCGAGGGTCGTGTTGACGGCGTGGAGATCGGTGCAGAGCCCCGACATGTCGGAGGGGTCGCCCTCGACGACGAGCCAGGTGAACCCGAAGTCGTCCTGCGTCAGCGTCACCTCGGGCGCCTCGGCGTCGTCGCGGATCAGGGCGACCACGTCGCCCTGGGCTTCGCTGAACGCCGCACCCGCGGCCGAGCGGTAGCACACCGACCCGGTGCCCGTCGGCTCGAACCCGGCAGCTGTCTGCAGGGTGATCGCCGCGCTCGGCACGAGGAAGAGCGCGTCGAGGAAGTTGGGCTTGGGCTGCGAGCGCGCACGCAACGTCTCCCACAGTCCCATTCGTCGCCTCGCTTCCCGGACCGTCAGCCCGTGGGCCGACCCAGCTCGGCCTGGATGCGGGCGAGCTGCTCGAGTCGTTGCTGGAGCGGGGGGTGCGTGGCGGTCAGGACCCCGATGGTGCCGCCCCTGATCGCAGGGACGATGCACAGCGCGCTGACGGCGTTGCCGGCACGCAGGTCGTCCGTCGGGATCGCGGCGCCCTCACCACTGATCTTCTGCAGGGCCGAGGCGAGCGCGGCCGGCTTCATCGTGAGGTAGGCCCCGGAGCGGTCGGCGCACAGCTCACGGTAGCGCGAGAGGAGACGGAGCAGCAGGAAGCTGACGGCGTACACCACGACGCTCAGGAGGACCGCGATCAGCACCGCTGCCGCCCCACCGTTGCCGTTGCTGCGAGAGCGGCCCATGCTGCTGAACTGCGCTCCGCGCATCAGCATGCCCGCGGCGATACCGGCCGACGAGGCCACCGTCATCACCAGCACGTCGCGGTGGGCGACGTGGCTCAGCTCATGGGCCAGGACTGCCTCGAGCTCCTCGGCGTCCAGCGTGCTGAGGATCCCGGTGGTCACACAGACGACCGAACGCTCGGGCGAACGTCCGGTGGCGAAGGCGTTGGGCATGTCGAGGTCGGAGATGCCGACTCGCGGCTTCGGCATGTCGGCCAGGGCGCAGAGCCGGTCGATCATGCCGTGCAGCTCGGGAGCCTCCTCCGGGGTGACTTCACGCGCCCGCATCGCCCGCATCGCGACGCGGTCGCTGTTCCACCACTGCCAGAAGGCGGCGCCGATGCCCGCGACCCCGATCAGCAACGAGAGCCCGGGGCTGTCGACGATGAACATCAGTCCCACGATGAGGCCGACGAAGAGCCCACCGAGCAGGAACATGGTGAGGGTCATCCGGGCGGTGAGCCCGCTGTCCTTGATGAAGCGTGAGTGTGCCATCCAGTCGTCGTCGTCAGCCGGGGATCAGGCCGTCGTCACCCAGCAGCTGGCGGACCTCGTCGATCGTCGCGTCCGGGGGCGGCAGGATCATGTCGGACTCGTCGAGGGTGTCCATGTCGTGATGGGTGCCACTCGCCCGTACGGACGCCAGCAGGCCACTGAGGGCGGTGCGGAACATCTCCTCGTCACCGGACTCGATCGCCGCCTCGATCTGGGTGTCGAGGCCGTTGAGCGCGTCGAGGGCATGGTCGTCGAGGTCGTACTGCCCCTCGCCGAGGATGCGCACGATCATGCCGGTCCGCCTTCGCCTGCCTCGCGGCGCGCGGCGACCTCGTCGCTCTCCTGGAGGATGTCGCCACCGTCGCCGGGCTCGATCGCCTGCGGGGTGCTGCCGGCCTTGAGCCGGGCCAGCTCGGCTTCCACGTCGGAGCCGGAGCTCAGCGCGTCGAGCTCGCGGGAGATGTCGTCGCCGGCGTTGATCTGCGAGGCGTCGTCGAGCGCGCCGGAGGCGATCAGCTCGTCGATCGCCTGGCCGCGCGCCTGCATCTGCGCGGTCTTGTCCTCGGCCCGCTGGATCGCGAGGCCGACGTCCCCCATCTCCTCGCCGATGCCCGACATCGCCTCGCCGATGCGCGTCTGCGCCTCGGCGGCGGTGTAGGTCGCCTTGATGGTCTCCTTGCGGGTGCGGAAGGCCTCGACCTTGGCCTGCAGGCGCTGCTGTGCGAGGACGAGCTTCTCCTCCTCGCCCTGGAGCGTGGACCGCTGCTCCTTGAGCCCGTCGATCTGCGTGGTGAGCCCCGACTTGCGGGTCAGCGCCTCACGCGCGAGGTCTTCGCGGCCGACCCCGATGGCCTTCTCGGCCTGGCCCTGCAGCTTGGCCGCCTGCTGCTCGAGCTGATTGACCTGCAGCTCCACCCGCTTGCGGCTGGTCGCCACGTCCGCGACCCCACGGCGCACCTTCGACAAGAGCTCGAGCTGACGCTGATAGCTGTAGTCGAGGGTCTCCCGGGGATCCTCGGCCTTGTCGAGGGCCTTGTTGGCCTTCGACCGGAAGATCAGGCTGATGCGCTTCATGAGACTCATCGGGATGCGGACCCTCTCTCAGGTCGTGCTCGTGGTGTGGTCCCCGCCAGCCTAGATCCAAACCCCAACCGTAGGTAGGGCGCCTCGGCGGCGTACGACGTCGGGGTCGGCGAGGATAGGCTGGCCGGAGCATCCGATCCACGTGAAGGCAGCCCCGAGTTGTTCCGTCGTCAGAATTCCGAGTCGCAGGCCCCCGAGACCACCGACAAGCCCGGGGGCAAGGGTCGACCCACCCCCACGCGCAAGGAGGCCGAGGCCGCCGCGCGTGCCCGCGCCAAGGTGCCGCGCACCCGCAAGGAACAGATGGCCGCCCAGCGGGCCGCCCGTGGGGAGTCCTCGCGCAACGTCCGCGAGGCCATGAAGTCCGGCGACGAGCGCTACCTCCCTGCCCGCGACCGTGGCCCGGTCCGCCGCTTCATCCGCGACTTCGTGGACTCCCGGTTCTCCTTCATCGAGCTCATGGTGCCGCTGCTCGTGCTCTCGATGATCCTGGGCTACTCCGGCTCCTCGACCATGGTCCGCGCCGGCAACACGATCCTGTTCACCACGATCATGGTGATCCTCGTCGACATCTTCTTCCTGCGGTTCCGCCTCCGGCGCGAGCTCGCCCGGCGGTTCCCCGACGAGCCGCTGAAGGGCACGACGCTCTACGCCTCGATGCGCTCGCTGCAGATGAAGTTCATGCGCCTGCCCAAGCCCCAGGTCAAGATCGGCCAGAAGCTGCCCGAGACCTATCGATGAGCCACTCCCACTCCGGGCCGACGGCTGACGTCTCGGTCCGGATCGCCTGGGCCGACGACGCCGACGCGATCGCCGGTGTCCAGGTGCGGGCGTGGCCCGAGCTGTACGCCGACGTGCTGCCCGCGGAGGCCCTGCCCACCGACGCCGCAGGCGTGGCCGACCAGTGGCGCGCGGTGCTCGCGAAGCCCGCTCGACGCCCGCAACCGCGTGCTGGTGGCCCTGGAGCGCAACCGGGTGGTCGGCTTCGCCCTCACCTCCGCCGCCAGCGACCCCGACTGCGACCCGATCGCCGACGGCGAGCTCGCCGAGGTCACCCTCGATCCCACCGAGCGGGGCAAGGGACACGGATCCCGCCTCCTCCAGGCGGCCGTCGACACGCTCGCTGCCGACCGGTTCACCCGGGCGGTCAGCTGGGTCAACGCCGGCGACGACGCCCTGCGGGCCTTCCTCGGCGACGCCGGGTGGGCGCCCGACACGGCCCACCGCGAGCTCGACCTGGACGGCACCGGGGCCGTCACCGTGAAGCAGGTCCGCCTCCACACCGCGATCGGCTGAACCGCCACAACTCACCCTCACGGGCACTTGTTTTTTCGCGGTGGAGAGCGACCATGGATGTCTGGCCACTTCGCCGGCTTTCCCATCGGGGGTAAGAGATGCTGGGTCCACTTCCGGCACTGCACAGGATCGTCCTGGTCCTCAGTGCTCTCGCAGTCTTCATCGGCCTCGGCGTCCTGCTCGGCGTCATGCCCGAGGTCGCGCTCAACGTCCGCATCGGCCTGATCGCCGGTGCGGCCACCGGCCTCGCGGCCGCCTTCGTCATCGTCCACGACTTCCACCAGCGGGAGCGCCAGCCGGCCCGAGCACGGCGTCGTACGCACTAACGTCGGGGCGTGACCGCGCCGGCCCTGTCTCCCCGACGAGCGCTCGGGGATCGTGCACGACAGCCTCGCGGTGGGCGTGGCGACCGGGGCCGTACGGCTTCGGCTTCGGCGCGGTCGCCGTGGCGTCCGGGCTCAGCATCCTGCAGACGTGCGCGCTCTCGCTGCTGATGTTCACCGGGGCGAGCCAGTTCGCGCTCGCCGGCGTCGTGGCGGCGGGAGGCGCTCCCCTGTCCGGGGCAGCGACGGCGCTCCTGCTCGGCACCCGCAACAGCCTCTACGGCATGCGGATGGCGCCGCTGCTGAAGTGGCGCGGCTGGCGCCGGGCGGCTGCCGCCCACCTCCTCATCGACGAGTCGACGGCGATGTCGGTCGCCCGCGGCAGCACGGCGGCCGCCCGGCTGGGCTTCCTGACGACCGGGCTGTCGGTGTTCGTGCTCTGGAACCTCGCCACGGCGATCGGGGCGGTCGCCGGGGACGCCATCGGTGACCCGAGCACGTTCGGGCTCGACGCCGCCGTCGGCGCCGCGTTCCTGGCCCTGCTGTGGCCGCGGCTCAAGGACCGCCGCAACGTCGTGGTCGCAGTCCTCGCGGCGGCAGTGGCCCTGTCGATGGTGCCGATCGCTCCACCGGGCGTACCCGTGCTCGCCGCGGGCGGTGTCGCGCTCCTGGTCGGCGTGCTGTCACGTCGGGACGACCCGACCGAGATCCCCGAACCCGGCGACGTGGCGGGGGGTGCGGGCTGATGTGGACCGCGATCCTGCTCGCCGTGCGCGGGCTGCTACCTCCTCAAGCTGGCCGGCCTCTCGCTGCCCGAGCAGCTGCTGAGCCACCCCACGGTGGAGCGCGTCGCCGACCTGATCCCGGTGGCCCTGCTGGCGGCGCTGGTCGCGGTGCAGGTGATGGCCGACGGCACGTCGCTCACCGTGGACGCGCGCCTGCTCGGCCTGGGCTTCGCGGTCGTCGCGCTGCTGCTGCGGATGCCGTTCCTGGTCGTGGTCGTCGGGGCGGCAGTCGTCGCAGCCCTGGCCCGCCTCGTCTGAGGGTGGCGGCATCCGACGGTCCGGGTCAGTGGCGGCATACGACGGCTCGACGGCCGATTCGACGTCATGCGCCGCAGAGACGCTCAGTCAGTGTCAGACGCCGCAGCGGGCGCAAAAGTCGCCGAGCCGCCGACCGGGCGCAACGTCGAAGTTCGCGCCCGGTCAGCGAGTTCTCAGGCACATTCGTGCCCGCTCACCGGCGCGCGGTGTTCGGCCAGCACCCGTCAATGCCGCCACCGTCAGACGCCACCGTGAAGCCCAGGACGGCGCGCCAGTCCAGCGGCAGGAAGTGCTCGAGACCCACGGTGAGCCCGGATGCTCGCGAATGGCCCGCAGACCGGCCAGGACGCCCGGGGTGAAGGAGACCCGGTCCAGCGAGTCGTGCCGGATGGTCAGGGTCTCCCCCAGTCCACCGAGGATGACCTCCTGGTGGGCCACCAGCCCGCGGATCCGGAGCCCGTGGACGCGGACGCCGTCGACATCGGCACCGCGCGCCCCGTCGAGGCCGGTGGAGGTGGCGTCGGGCATCGGGGCGCTGCCGGCGGCCCGCCGCGCCTCGGCGATCAGCTCCGCCGTACGCCGCGCGGTGCCCGAGGGCGCATCGGCCTTGTCGGGGTGGTGCAGCTCGACCACCTCGGCGGACTCGAAGAACGGCGCCGCCCGGGCGGCGAAGCGCATCATCAAGATGGCCCCGATGGAGAAGTTGGGGGCGATCAGCACGCCCGACCGGGGCGAGTCGCCGAGCCAGTCGCGGAGCTGGTCGAGGCGGGCGTCGTCGAAGCCGGTGGTGCCGACCACCGCATGGATGCCGTGCTCGATGCAGAAGCGCAGGTTGTCCATGACCACGTCGGGGTGGGTGAAGTCGACGACGGCCTCGGCACCGCTGCGCGACGAGGTCGCCCACCTCGTCGCCGGCGTCGAGGGCCGCCACCAGCTCGGTGTCCGGGGCCTGCTCGACGGCCCGGCACACCTCGGTGCCGACCTTGCCGCGGGCCCCCAGGACACCGACGCGCATCTTCGCTGAATCACCTGTGCTCACGGCTCCAACCTAGCGCCGCGCACGCCCAGGGAGTGGCGGTGGCTGACTCGGGCACCGCGTTCTGGCAGGCTGGGGGTCATGCCTCACCCGACCATCCCGCCGCGCATCAAGTGGGCCGTCGACCTGATGGACGTGCAACCGGGCGACCAGGTCCTCGAGATCGGCTGTGGTGCCGGTGCCGGAGCCGAGGCGATCTGCTCCTACCTGGAGACCGGAAAGCTCTTCGCGATCGACCGCTCGGAGTCGGGCGTCGACCGCACCAAGCGCCGCAACCAGAAGTACGTCGACGCCGGCCGGCTCGTCGTACGCCAGATCGACCTGGCCACCCTGCGCGTACCGGTCAAGCGGCTCAACAAGGTCTTCGCCTTCAACGTGAACCTGTTCTGGGTGCGCAACAGCGACGACGAGATCGCCCTGCTGCACGAGCGCGTCGTGCCCGGCGGAGCCGTCTACCTCTTCTACGACGCCGCCCGGCCCGAGCTCGTGCCCAACATCGTCAAGCTCGCCTCGGAGAACCTCCAGCGTGGCGGCTTCCGGGTGAGCGTGGTGGAGCAGAAGGCTCCCCCGGTCATCGGGATCATCGCCAAGCGCTGACCGGCGCCCGCTCAGGCGGGTCCGACGACCGCCAGGATCTCGGGCTGGGTGAACAGCTGGCGTGCCAGCACGCGGACGTCCTCGAGGGTGACGGCCTCGATGCGGGCCACCACCTCGTCGATGCTCAGCATCTCGTCGTAGACCAGCTCCGCCTTGCCGAGGCGCGACATCCGCGAGCCCGAGTCCTCCAGGCCCAGCACGAGGCCGCCCTTGAGCTGGCCCTTGCCGCGCTCGAGCTCCTCGGCGCTGATGCCGTCCGCCGCGACCTTGGCCAGCTCGGCCCGCACGGTCTCGAGCACCGCGTCGTACTTGCCGGGCAGGCAGCCGACCGAGACGCCGACGACGCCCGCGTCCGCGTGGTGGCTGGCGAAGGAGTAGACCGAGTAGGCCAGGCCGCGGTGCTCGCGGACCTCCTGGAACAGCCGCGACGACGTGCCGCCGCCGAGGGCGGTGTTGAGGACGCCGAGGGCGTAGCGCTGCGGGTGGGTGCGGGTGAGGCCCTTGACGCCGAGGACGAGGTTGACCTGCTCGAGCGGGCGGACGGTGCGGGCCTCGCCGGGACGTACGGCCCGGGGCCGCTCCGACTGCGCGGGCGAGGTCGGGACGGCGTCGCCCTCGAGGAAGCCTTCGCGGGCGAAGGCCTTCTTCACCTGGCGCACGACGGTCGTGTGGTCGATGTTGCCGGCGACCGCGACGACCATGTTGTCGGGCCGGTAGTGGCGCTTGTAGAAGCGGTTGATCTGGGTCCGGGTCATCGAGGTGATCGACGCCTCGGTGCCGGCGATCGGGCGACCCAGCGGGGTGTCGCCCCACGCCTGGTGCGCGAAGAGGTTGTGGACCACGTCGTCGGGGTCGTCGTCGTGCATCGCGATCTCGTCGAGGATCACGTCACGCTCGGCCTCGACGTCGGCCTCGGTGATCGTCGAGGCGGTGATCATGTCGCCGAGCACGTCCACCGCGATGGCGAGGTCCTCGTCGAGGACCCGCGCGTGGAAGACGGTGTACTCCTTGGCGGTGAAGGCGTTGAACTCCCCGCCCACGGTGTCGAGCTCGACGGAGATCTCGAGGGCGCTGCGCTCGGGGGTGCCCTTGAAGAGCAGGTGCTCGAGGAAGTGGGAGCAGCCGTGCAGAGCGGGCGTCTCGTCGCGGGATCCGACGTTGACCCACACGCCGATGCTGGCGGAGCGAGAGCCCGCCATCTGCTCGGTGACGATCCGCAGGCCACCCGGCAGGACCGTACGACGTACGCGCGAGGTCACCGTCCCGTCGGCGTCGGTGACGGTCTGGAGCGTGCGGGTGGTGCCGTTCTTCTGCACAGGGGTCCTTCCGGGTGGAGCGGGGGGTGAAACGCCACGACCGGCCGGCAGTCAGCCGGCCGGTCGTGGATGACGCGTCAGGTCACTCGGACTCGGTGCCCTCGACGTCCGACTCATCGGAGCCGGCCTCGTCCTCGACGACGGGGACCAGCGAGAGCTTGCCGCGGTCGTCGATCTCGGCGATCGAGACCTGGACCTTCTGGCCCACCGACAGCACGTCCTCGACGGCCTCCACGCGCTTGCCACCGGACAGGGCGCGGAGCTTGCTGATGTGGAGCAGGCCGTCCTTGCCGGGCATGAGCGAGACGAAGGCACCGAAGTTGGTGGTCTTCACGACGGTGCCGAGGTAGCGCTCGCCGATCTCGGGCATGGTCGGGTTGGCGATCGCGTTGACGGCGTTCTTGGCGGCCTCGGCTGCCTCGCCGTTGGTCGCGCCGATGTAGACCGTGCCGTCGTCCTCGATCGACAGGGTCGCGCCCGTGTCGTCCTGGATCTGGTTGATGATCTTGCCCTTCGGGCCGATGACCTCACCGATCTTGTCCACGGGCACGCGGATCGTGATGATGCGCGGGGCGTGGACCGACATCTCCTCGGGACCATCGATGGCCTCCGCCATCACGTCGAGGATCGCCAGGCGGGCGTCGCGGGCCTGGGTCAGCGCCGCAGCGAGGACCTCGGCCGGGATGCCGTCGAGCTTGGTGTCGAGCTGGAGCGCGGTGACGAACTCCCGCGTGCCGGCAACCTTGAAGTCCATGTCGCCGAACGCGTCCTCGGCGCCGAGGATGTCGGTCAGCGCGACGTACTCCGTCTTGCCGTCGACCTCACCGGAGACGAGACCCATGGCGATGCCGGCGACGGACGCCTTGAGCGGCACACCGGCCTGCAGCAGCGACAGGGTGGCCGCACAGACCGAGCCCATCGAGGTGGAGCCGTTGGAGCCCATCGCCTCGGAGAGCTGGCGGATGGCGTAGGGGAACTCCTCGCGGGTGGGGAGCACGGGCAGGATGGCGCGGCGCGCGAGCGCACCGTGGCCGACCTCGCGACGCTTGGGCGAGCCCACGCGACCGGTCTCACCGGTGGAGAACGGCGGGAAGACGTACTTGTGCATGAAGCGGCGGTGCTTCTCCGGGGACAGCGTGTCGAGCTGCTGCTCCAGCTTGAGCATGTTGAGGGTCGTGACGCCCAGGATCTGGGTCTCGCCACGCTCGAACAGCGCCGAGCCGTGGACGCGCGGGATCACGCCGACCTCGGCGTGCAGCGGGCGGATGTCGGCGAGGCCGCGACCGTCCATGCGGACCTTGTCGCGCAGGACGCGCTCGCGGACGAGCGACTTGGTCAGCGAGCGGAACGCGGCGCCGACCTCCTTCTCACGACCCTCGAACTGGCCGGCGAGCTTCTCGAGCAGCGCGCTCTTGATCTCGTCGGTGCGCGACTCGCGCTCCTGCTTGTCGGCGATGGTCATCGCGACGCCGGCGTCGTCCTTGGCAGCGGCCTCGACGGCGGCGTAGACGTCGTCCTCGTAGTCGAGGAAGACCGGGAAGTCCTGGACGGGCTTGGAGGACTCGGCGGCGAGCTGGGCCTGCGCCTCGCAGAGCTGCTTGATGAAGGGCTTGGCGGCGTCGAGGCCACCGGCCACGACCTCCTCGGTGGGCGCCTTGGCACCGTTCTGGACGAGGGCGATGGTCTCCTCGGTGGCCTCGGCCTCGACCATCATGATGGCGACGTCACCGGTGTCGGTGACGCGACCGGCGACGACCATGTCGAAGACGGCGGTCTCGAGCTGCGAGTGCGTCGGGAACGCGACCCACTGGCCCTCGATGAGGGCGACGCGGACGCCGCCGACGGGGCCGGAGAACGGCAGTCCCGAGATCTGGGTGGAGAGCGACGCGGCGTTGATGGCCAGCACGTCGTAGGGCATGTCGGGGTCGAGCGCCATGACGGTGATGACGACCTGGACCTCGTTGCGCAGGCCCTTCTTGAAGGTCGGGCGCAGCGGGCGGTCGATCAGGCGGCAGGTGAGGATCGCGTCCTCGCCCGGGCGACCCTCGGAGCGGAAGAACGAGCCGGGGATCTGGCCCACGGCGTACATCCGCTCCTCCACGTCGATGGTGAGCGGGAAGAAGTCGAAGTGGTCCTTGGGCGTCTTGCCCGCGGTCGTCGCCGAGAGCAGCATGGTCTCGTCGTCGAGGTAGGCGGTGACCGCACCGGCGGCCTGACGGGCCAGCAGGCCGGTCTCGAACTTGATGGTGCGCGTGCCGAACTTGCCGTTGTCGATGACGGTCTCGACGGCGGAGATGATGGGTTCACTCATGGAAGCAGGATCTGCTTTCTCTTCGCGGAGCGATCCGCGGCGTCCACCCCTCACGGTGGACCATCGAAGGTCCCGCGGGGGCCGGTCTTCGATCGAGGCCCGCAGATCCGTGTGATCTGAAGGCCACTACCGAGGACCGGGCCGGACGTGCGGGTCGCTCCTGGTGGGTGTGTGTTCAGTTGTGGAGTGCTCCGGATCGACCCTAGCGCGGACCGAGCACCGGACGTGCGGCTGTCGTGAGCCTGAGCTGACAAGAGCGGCCCCCCGGGTGGGAGGCCGCTCCATCAATCAGCGGCGGAGGCCGAGGCGCTCGACGATCGCGCGGTAGCGCGCGATCTCGGTCTTCTGCAGGTAGTTGAGAAGACGACGGCGCTGGCCGACCAGGAGCAGCAGGCCACGACGGCTGTGGTGGTCGTGCTTGTGGGTCTTGAGGTGCTCGGTGAGGTGGGAGATGCGGTGGCTCAGCAGCGCGATCTGCACCTCGGGGGAGCCGGTGTCGCCCTCGGCCACGGCGTACTCGGCGATGATCTTCTTCTTGGTCTCCGCGTCGGTTCCGATTGACATGCGAAGGCTCCTTCCGTCTCGTTGCGCGGCGCGCCCGGGCCTGTTCACCGGGGCACTATGGATCCGCGGCCGTTTGCACGGCGATGTCGCCCTCCCGGGCAACCGCACGAAGCATAGCGAGCGACCGGCGCCGCCCGCCCAATCGTGGGCCGGGCGGACGCACAGGAGCCCTCGCCGGCGCTGCGGCGAGGGCTCCGGCCTGTCGTACGACGGCTCAGACGGCCGGCGGAGCCGGCGGGTCCGCCTCGCTCGTGCGCTGCGTCGTGGCCTGGCGCCCCTCGGCGTCGGTCGCGACTGCGGTGGTCGTGTGGCGGCGCTTGGTGTTCTGCTGGACCAGCGTCAGTACCAGCCACAGGGCGCCGGCCAGAACGAGGATCCATCCCAGCGTGGTGATCTCCAGCGGCCCCACCTGCTCCTCGTTGAACGCCAACGACAGGACAAGTCCGACGACGATGAGGCCGATCGGTCCTCCGTAACCCATGACTACTCCACTCTCTAGGCGCGCCCCGGTGCTCCCGAGGCCGCGGTGAGTCTGACGTGCTGGCCCCATCGTTGACAACCCCCGGCAGGGCGGTTCCGGGTCCGCGATCCGTGGCACGATCGCGCCATGAGCGAGAAGCGCATCGGCGTCTGCAACCTCTGCGAGGCGATCTGCGGCCTCGAGCTGACGGTCGAGGGACGCGAGGTGGTCAGCGTCCGGGGCAATGCCGACGATCCCCTCTCGCGCGGACACATCTGCCCCAAGGGCGTCGCCATCGCAGACGTGTACGCCGACCCCGACCGGTTGCGGCGACCGGTCCGCCGGGTCGTGGGGACGGCGGAGGCGGCTGGCAGGAGATCGGCTGGGACGAGGCGTTCGACCTGGTCGCCGACAACCTGGCACGCGTCATCAACGAGCAGGGCGACGACGCGCTCGGCATCTACCTCGGCAACCCCAACGCCCACAGCCTCGGGTCGATGACCCACGGCACGGCGATGTTCAAGTCCTTCCGGACGAAGAACCGCTACTCGGCCACGTCGGTGGACCAGCTCCCCCACCAGCTGGTGGCGCACCTGATGTTCGGCCACCAGCTCTTCCTGCCGATCCCCGACATCGACCGCACGTCGTGGTTCCTGGTCATCGGCGCCAACCCGATGGCGTCGAACGGCTCGCTGATGACGGTGCCCGACTTCCCGAACCGCGTCCGCGACCTGCGCGCCCGGGACGGGAGGATGATCGTGCTCGACCCGCGCCACACCGAGACCGCCAAGGTCGCCGACGAGCACCACTTCGTCCGGCCCGGCTCTGACGCCTTCGTCCTGCTGGCGATGCTGCACGTCCTGACCGCCGAGGCCGAGGACGTCCCCGAGGTGGCGTCGTACGTCGACGGGCTGGCCACGGTCGTCGAGCTCGTCGCCGACTTCACCCCCGAGCGGGCCGAGGCGATGAGCGGGCTGAAGGCCGAGGAGATCCGGCGCCTGGCCCACGAGCTGCGGGCAGCCGACGCCGGCGTCGTCTACAGCCGGGTCGGCGTCTCGGCCGGACCGTGGGGCTCGGTGTGCCAGTGGGCGGTCAACTGCCTCAACGTGATCAGCGGCAACCTCGACCGGGTGGGGGGTGCGATGTTCACCACCCCCGCCATCGACGCCGTCGGCACCGGCCTGATCGGGCGTGGGCACCACGACGCCTGGCGTTCGCGGGTGCGCGGACTCCCGGAGACGGCCGGCGAGCTGCCGGTCTCCGTGCTGCGCGAGGAGATCGAGACGCCCGGCGACGGGCCAGGTCCGCGCGGTGCTGACGGTCGCCGGCAACCCGGTGCTGTCGACGCCGGACGGCGCCCGCCTCGACGCGGCGCTCGAGGACCTGGACTTCATGGCCGCCGTCGACATCTACGTCAACGAGACCACCCGTCACGCCGACGTGATCCTGCCGCCGACCACCGCGCTGGAGCGCGACCACTACGACCTGGTCTTCCACCTGCTCGCCGTGCGCGACACCGCGCGCTTCACCCCGGCGGTCTTCGAGAAGGACAAGGACCAGCGCCACGACTGGGAGATCTTCCGCGAGATCACCCTGCGCACCACGTCACGACTCCACCGCAAGGCACCGCTGCGCAAGCGGCTGGTCCAGCGCGCGCGGCTCACCGCGAGCCCGACCTTCCTGATCGGCCAGCTGCTGCGGCGCGGCCACAGCGGGGTGACGCTGAAGAAGCTGCGTCGGCGACCCGTCCGGCATCGACCTCGGCCCGCTGCGCGGCGGCCAGCTGCCCGAGCGGTTGCCGTCGAAGGACAAGCGGATCAACCTCGCGCCCGCCCTCGTCGTGGACGACGTACGCCGACTCGCTGCGGCAGCGACGCCGGCCGAGGGAGAGCTCGTGCTGATCGGGCGGCGGCACAAGCAGGACTGCAACTCCTGGATGCACAACTCCGAGCGGCTGACGCGCGGACGCCCGCGCCACCAGCTGCTGATGAACCCTGCCGACCTGGCCGCGCGTGAGCTCGCCGACGGCTCGCGGGTGCGAGTCACCTCGCGGGTCGGGTCGGTCGAGGTCGAGGTCGCTGCCACCGACGACCTGATGCCCGGCGTGGTCTCGCTCCCCCACGGCTACGGCCACGCCCGCGACGGCGTGCTGATGACGCGCAGCCGCGAGGTCGCGGGCGTCTCGATCAACGACCTCACCGATCCCGAGCTGCTCGACGTCTCGGGCAACGCCGCGCTCAACGGCGTACCTGTTGCGGTGACGGCGGCCGGCTGACCCCGAGCACCGCTAGTCCGTGACGAACGGACCCAGGGATCGGAGGATCCGAGGGTCCGTTCGTCACGGACTGTCGAGGTGTGGTGTCAGACACTCACCCCGTCGAGGACCGCGAGCACCTCCTCGGCCGAGGTGGCGGCACGGAGCCGGGCCACCTGCGACTGGTCGGCGAACACCGTGGCGATGCTGCGCAGCAGCCCGAGGTGGTCGTCGCCGGCACCGGCGATGCCCACGACGAACTCCGCGGGCTTGCCGTTCCAGTCGATGCCGTCGTCGTAGCGGACGAAGGACATCGCCGAGCGGCGGATCGAGCCCTTGGCCTCGTTGGTGCCGTGCGGGATCGCGAGCCCGTTGCCCATCATGGTCGACACCGAGGTCTCACGCTCGTGCATCGAGTCGATGTAGGACTCGTCCACGGCACCGGCGGCCACCAGGAGGCGGCCGGCCTCGGTGATGGCGTCGTCCCGGGTGCGGGCCGTGCCGTTGAGCACGATCGACTCGCGAGCCAGCACGTCGCTCGCGGCCTGGTCCGGGGCCTCCTCGGCCACTGCGGCTCCGCCCGACCCGAGCATGGCGACGATCTCGTCGTAGCGCGGGCTGCCCATGAAGTTGTCGACCGAGACGTGGATCGGCGGAGGGCGTCCGCTGACGCGCCCGGTCGCTCAGGTCCTGGTGACTGACCACGAGGTCGTAGGTGTCGTCGAGGTTGGCGATGGCCTTGTTGACCACGGTGACGTCACCGTGCCCGGCGTCCCGGATCTTCTTCCGGAGCACGGAGGCGCCCATGGCAGACGACCCCATGCCTGCGTCGCAGGCGAACACGATGCTCCTGATCTCGCGATCCGCGACGGCCTCGGTGCCGAGCGCCGCCGAGGCGATGGACTTCTTGCCCTTCATCGACTCCATCTGGGCAGTGGCCTCCCCGAGGTCGCCGTCCTCATCGCTCCTGTCGAGCTTGAGGAGCACCGAGCCGACCAGGAACGACACGGCCGCCGCACCGAAGACTCCCAGCGTGATGCCGAGGAAGTCGCCGGCCGGGGTCTGCGCGTAGACGGCGAAGATCGACCCGGGAGCGGCCGGGGCACGCAGCCCGACGTCGAACAGCACGAACAGGAAAGTGCCCGTCATGCCTCCGGCGATGGTCGCCAGGATCATCTTCGGCTTCATCAGCACGAACGGGAAGTAGACCTCGTGGATGCCGCCGAAGAACTGGATGATCGCCGCACCCGGGGCCGTGGCCTTCGCCACCCCGCGACCGAAGAACGTGTAGGCGAGGAGCAGGCCGAGGCCGGGACCGGGGTTCGCCTCGAGCAGGAAGAGGACCGACTTGCCCGCCTCGGCGGCCTCCTCGACTCCCAGTGGAGTCAGCACCCCGTGGTTGATCGCGTTGTTGAGGAACATCACCTTGGCCGGCTCGATGAACAGCGCGGTCATCGGCAGGAGACCGTTGTCCACGAGGAAGTCCACCGCGTTGCCGAGCCCGTCGATGACCAGGCGCAGGACCGGCGCCAGCGCGAACATGCCGACGATGGCCATCAGTGCGGCCAGGATGCCGGCGGAGAAGTTGTCGACGAGCATCTCGAAGCCCGGCTTGATCCGGTGCCGTGCCACAGTGCGTCGACGCGCTTCATGCAGTACGCCGTGAGCGGGCCCATGATCATCGCACCGAGGAACATCGGCGAGCCCGCCGTCGTCGCCGTCGAAGATCGGGTCGTAGGTCGCCATGATGACGCCGATGACGGCGTCGCCCCGACGACGCCGCCGCGGTCACGTCGTGGACACGATCTTGCCGCCGGTGTAGGCGATGAGGACCGGCAGCAGGTAGAAGATGGTCGGCTCGACCATCGTGGCGATCTTCTCGTTGGGCGTCCATCCGACCGGGATGAAGAACGCGGTGATCAGTCCCCACGCGATGATCGCGCCGATGTTGGGCATGATCATGTTGGACAGGAACGTGCCGAACTTCTGCACGTGGACGCGGGCGCCGGGTCGGGCCGCGGGAGAGCTTTCTGTAGTCGCCATGCTGACTCTTCCTCCAGATCAGACTCGGGGTGACCCCGATCACATGATGACACCAGTAAACCTCACGAACGGGCATATTGCCAAGCATTCGGGCACAGAATCATGCCCGTCTCTGTGGCTTTACCCCGGCGTGACACCCGGTGACGTGTGCAGAGCGCACTGGGCCAGTGTTCGGGATCAGGTGGTCGACACCTGCTGCCAGGTCGCCACTAATGGCTCGACCCACTGCTCAGCTGGCTGTCGAAGAGCGCCTTTTCTGCCTCGTCGTTCCACGTGTCGCCGGTGATAGCTTCTCGGCGACCTGGGGCAGTCTCTCCTTCAGCTCGTCGAGACCCATCAGGGGAAGGTCGTCGATCTGGGGGAAGATCAGGACCTTCCCGGAGTAACTGCCGTCGACCAGGGCCCGGAGACCGTCCTTGGCCGCCCGCATGCCGCCGACGGCACCCACGATGGACCCCGGCGAGAGGTCACCCTGGTTGGCCAGGTCCACCACCTTCTGCTGATCGTGGAGGGTCAGTCCTGACGTGCCGGTGTACTGGGCGTTGTCGAGGTAGACCGCGCTCAGGTTCAACGGGGCCAGGGTGCCGTTGGGTACTCCGGCGAAGAAGACGAGCATGCCGTCCGGGTTCATCAGTGTGTCGGCCTCGGCCATCACGGCGGAGATGGGGACACTGACCACCACGTCGTCGGCACCACCGCCGTCGGTGATCCCCATGACGAAGTCGTGGAGAGACTGCTCAGCGGTCTGGGAGTTGAAGGTGAACAGTTCGCAGTCGTTGCTCTCCGCCAGGTGGGCCAGACGATCCTCGAGGCTCTTCAAGCGTTCATCGCTCACTTCCGTGGCGACGATCTTGCTGGGGCCGTCGGGCTGTTGGATGGCCCTCTGTACGTGCATCAACCCCATGGGGCCGCCGGCGCCCACGAAGACGGTAGTGCCCCGTGAACGCAGATCACAGCGGTTGCGCGCCTCGCCGTAGGAGGCGGCGATGTCCGGTCCCCGGCCGCCGAGATAGGCGGTGTAGTCGTAGTGCAGGCGGCCCACGTCGGTGTCGACCAGGCCGTCCAGGGCGGTCTCGCCGACCAGGTTGAGGGTGCCCCGCCGGGCAATGTGCTTGGCCACCGCACCCACGGTCGCTGCGGAACGGGGTTCGAGCATGACGATGTCGTCGAAGCCGGCGCCGTCCGTCAGCTCGTCCACCAGAGCCTGAAAGTCATCGGGGCCGACGCCATTGTGCACGACCGTCTCGGCCGAGGTGTGCTCCAGCAGCTTCTCCACCGAGGCGGGCACGTCGGTCATCACAACGGTGGCTGGAGAGTCCAGACCGGAGGAGAAGACATACTCCCGCTCATCTCCGGGCCGGCCGATGATCCACATGGTTCCGCCGGTCCTGGGCTCCAGGCGGCGACGCTGGGTGTAGGCGGCCATCACGCAACCCCAGGGCTCCAGCGTGGAGGCCTCGGCATACCCCATGGAGTCAGGGAGGGGAAGCAGGCAGGCACCGTCGTCGGTGTCGAGCATCTCCGAGCCCATCAGGTGGTACTGGATCAGTCCGCCGGGAATGGTGTAGCCGTAGGCCGTGCTCTTGCCGTCTTGATAGATGTCGGGCTGCACGGCCAGCCGCTGACCGGCGTGGTAGCGGTCTTGGAGGTTCTTCCCGACCTCGATGACCGTGAGGCTGACCTCGTGCCCCAGTCGGGTGGGCTCCTTGGACAGATCGCGGTTGTAGAGCTTCGGGTGGCTGCCACCCGCGCGGAGGATCTTCACGTCGGAGAAGCACAGTCCCACGCTGTCGATGCGCACCAGCATCTGGTCGTGATTGGGCTCCGGGATGGGCAGCAACTCGGGTTGATCATCCTTGCCCATGTTCTCCTCGCCCGCGCCGTACACGTTCCAGGCCCAGCTTTCTTCCGGCAGGTCGAGGTCGGCCGCGCGGTACCGGTCGTACGCTGATGTCATGCTTCCTCCGTGTTGAGGTGGTTGGAGCCTCCAGTTTCATCATCAAGGCCACGGGCCGGAGGCAGATCTCCGAGGCTGACCTCGTCTGACCGAGGCGAGCAGTCTCGCGATGCGGGGGCTCAGTGCCCCAGCAGTTCGCGTACAGCAGCCCGCGCGGCCATCGGGTCGGGGGCGGAGAGGGCAGCCTCGGCGGCCGCCTCACAGGTCTCCATCGTGACCCGGGCCAGCTGCGCACCGACGGGGCGTACGGCGCGGGCGGCCATCGACAGCGACGTGATGCCCATGCCGATCAGCGCCGTCGCCAGCAGCGGGTCGGCGGCGGCCTCGCCACAGACACCGACCGGCTTGCCGACCTGCTTGCCGGCGTGCGGCGGTGATCGCGATCAGCTGCAGCACGGCCGGCTGCCAGGGGTCGGTGAGGTGCGCCAGGTCGGTGGCCATCCGGTCGGCCGCCATGGCGTACTGGGTGAGGTCGTTGGTGCCGATGGACAGGAAGTCGACGACCTCGAGCATCCGGTGGGCGAGCAGCGCGGCACTCGGGATCTCCACCATGACGCCGGGCTTGAGCCCGCGCGCCCGCACCCGCTCGGCGAACTCGGCCGCCTCCGCGACGGTGGCGACCATCGGCGCCATCACCCACGTCTCGGTGCCGGTCCGCTCCGCCGCGGCGGCGATGCCGTCGAGCTGGCGGTCCATGAGTCCGGGGTTGCCGAACGACAGGCGCAGCCCTCGGACGCCCAGCGCAGGGTTCTCCTCGCCCTCGTGCGTGGCGAAGGCGATCGGCTTGTCCGACCCGGCGTCGAGGGTGCGTACGACGACGACGCGGCCGTCGCTGTAGGGCTCGAGCACGGCGGAGTAGATGTCGGCCTGCTCGTCGGCCGACGGCTCGTCCTTGCGGTTGAGGAAGCACAGCTCGGTGCGGAAGAGCCCGACGCCCTGCACCGGCTCGGTGGCGGCCGACGCGGACGAGGGTCCGTCGGCGACGTTGGCGAGCAGCTTGATGGGTAGCCCGTCGGCAGTGGCCGCGGGTCCGGTCCACGAGGCCAGGGCGGCACGCAGCTCTCGGCTCTCCTCGACCCGCCGCCCGGCGTCGTCCGTGTCGGCACCCAGCTCGATGGTCCCGGTCTCGCCGTCGACCACGACGAACGTCCCGGCGGGGATCTCCATCACCCCGGCCGCCCCGACGACGCAGGGGATGCCGAGCTGGCGGGCGATGATCGCCGTGTGGCTGGTCGCGCCGCCGCGTTCGGTGACGAGGGCGGTGACGAGCTCCGGATCGAGTCCGGAGGTGTCGCTCGGCGCGAGGTCCTCGGCCACGAGCACCGACGGCTCGGTCGGCGTGGGCACGCCCGGCGGCGGCTCGCCGACGAGGTGGGCGATGACGCGGCGCTCGATGTCGCGCAGGTCGGTCACCCGCTCGGCCATCAGGCCGCCCATGGTGGTGAAGATCGAGACGAACTGCTCGACGGCGCCCTGCACCGCGGCGACCGGTCCCTGCCCGGTCTGCAGGTTCTTCGACACCCCGGAGCGCAGTCCCTTGTCGCGCGCCAGCCCGGCGCTCGCGGTGAGCACCTCCGCGGCCGCGCCTTCGGCGGCGGCCGCCTTGCTGGTGAAGGTGTCGGCGACTGCTGCGGCCGCCTCGTCGTAGGCGGCGAGGGCTGCTTCGTGGTCGGCGTACTCGCCGTCACCGAAGCGGGCGATGGCCGCCGGCGAGACCTCACCGCGGACATGGAGGACGGGACCGGCGGCGACGCCCGGAACGACCGGGGTGCCGCTCAAGGGGGCGTGTGCGGATGTGGTCATGGACACACCGTAGATCACGACCCAGGTTGACAATCAACACAATCGGGACTAAAACAACACATACACAGATTCCGTCCGGAAGGAGGACCACCGTGTACGCCGAGGAACGTCAGCAGTCGATGGTCCAGCTGATCGGGCGCCGCGGGCGCCTCTCGGTGGCCCAGCTCTCCGAGGAGTTCGAGGTCACCACCGAGACCGTGCGCCGTGACCTCTCCGCCCTCGACCGGATGGGCCTGGTCCGTCGCGTCCACGGAGGCGCGGTGCCGGCCGGGTCCCTCACCGTCATCGAGTCCGGGATCAACGAGCGCGACCAGGCCAACACCCCCGCCAAGGAGGCGATCGCAGCCGCCGTCGTCGCCCTGCTCCCGCCGGCCGACTCGGTCGTCGTCATCGACGCCGGCAGCACCACCGCCCGCCTGGCCGCGGCCCTCCCCCGCGACCACCGCCTCAAAGTGATCACCCACGCGGTGCCCGTGGCGGCGAGGCTCGCCGGTCTGCCGCACATCGAGCTGCACCTGCTGCCGGGCAAGGTCCGCCCGACCACGCACGCCGCCGTCGGGGCCGACACGGTCGCCGCCCTCGACGACGTACGCGTCGACGTCGCCTTCGTGGCGACCAACGGCATCTCGATCGGCTACGGACTCACCACTCCCGACCGCGACGAGGCCGCAGTCAAGCGTGCCATCATCGCGTGCGCACGGCGTACGATCGTGCTCGCTGATTCCACCAAGATCGGCGTCGAGACGGCCGTGCGGTTCGCCGCACTCTCCGACCTCGACACGCTGGTCACCGATGGCGACATCGACCGCACGGACAGGCGTGAGCTGGAGAAGGCCGGACTCGAGGTGGTGGTCGCATGATCCTCACGCTGACTCCCAACCCCAGCATCGACCGCACGGTGATGCTCGACGGCGTGCTGACTCGCGGGCAGGTGCACCGGGTCGCCTCGGTGACCTCCCAGGCAGGCGGCAAGGGCGTCAACATCTCCCGCGCCGCCGTGAGCGCCGGCATCCCCAGCATCGCCGTCGTACCAGCCGGCAAGGACGACCCGTTCGTCATCGAGCTGCTCAGCGCCGGCGTCGACTGCCGTCCGATCCGCCCAGCCGGTGACGTGCGCGTCAACCTCACGATCACCGAGCCGGACGGCACCACCACCAAGCTCAACTCACCCGGCGCCGAGGTCGGTCCGGAGCACCTCGAGTGGCTGGCCGAGGCGATCCTGGCGCGTGCGGTCACCGCGGACTGGACGGTCCTGGCCGGCTCGCTGCCCTCGGGCGCACCTGCGGAGTTCTATGCCGATCTCGTACGCCGACTGCATCAGGTCGGCGGTCACGTCGCCGTCGACACGAGTGACGCGCCACTCCAGGCGCTGGTCGCGGCCCTGCCCGGTGCGGCACCCGACCTGATGAAGCCCAACGGCGAGGAGCTCGCGTCGTTCACCGGCGACGACCCGGAGGCACTCGAGGCCGACCCGGCCGCCGCCGCGAAGGCGGCCACCAGCCTGATCGAGCGTGGTGTGGGCGCAGTCCTCGCCACCCTCGGCGGCAATGGCGCGGTGTTGGTCACCGCGGACGGGGCATGGCACGCCACGCCGCCCCCGACCACCGTCGTCAGCACCGTGGGTGCCGGCGACTCCAGCCTGTTCGGCTACGTGCTCGGCGACATCCGGGGGCTTCCCGCCCCCGAGCGCCTGGCCCTGGCCGTCGCCTACGGCAGCGCCGCCGCGGGCCTTCCCGGCACCACCATCCCCCAGCCCTCGCAGCTCCGCACGGAGCTGGTCGGCGTCACCACCCTTGGAGACAGCGCATGACCGAACTCATCACCACCGACCTGGTCACCCTCGGGGCCGACTGGGGCTCGGACAAGCACGACGTGATCCGGGCCCTGGCCGCGGTGGTCGACGGCGCCGGGAGGGCGGTCGACCGCGACCAGCTCATCGAGGACGCCTTCGCCCGCGAGGCGACCTCGGCGACCGGCCTGCCCGGCGGCATCGCGATCCCGCACTGCCGGACGACCGGAGTCGAGGTGCCCACGCTGGCGTTCGCGCGACTCACGCCGGGCGTCGACTTCGGCGCCAAGGACGGCCCTGCCGACCTGGCCTTCCTGATCGCGGCTCCGGCCGGTGGCGACGCCGACCACCTGACGATCCTCACCAAGCTCGCCCGGGCGCTGGTCAAGCCGGCGTTCACCGATGCGCTGCGCGCCGCCGAGACCGACGAGGACGTGGTGGACCTGGTCGCAGCCGAGCTGGGCGAGCCCGCCCCGGCGCCGGCCAAGGCCAAGGCCACTGCCGGCCGCTGTCTGCAGCCTCCGCCTCGGCTGCCCCCGCGGCCAGCCCCGCTGCGACGCCGCGCCGTCCGGCAAGCCGTCACTCGTCGCGGTGACCGCGTGCCCGACCGGCATCGCCCACACCTACATGGCCGCCGAGGCCCTCGAGGCCGCCGCCGAGCGGGCAGGGGTCGAGCTGCACGTCGAGACCCAGGGTTCGGCCGGATCCACGCCGCTCTCCCCCGCCACCATCTACGGGGCCGGCGCGGTGATCTTCGCCGTCGACGTGGGCGTGCGCGACCGCTCCCGGTTCGCCGGCAAGCCGATGGTCAGCTCCGGTGTGAAGCGGCCCATCGACGACGCCGACAACATGATCGCCGAGGCGCTCCGCTACGCCGCCGACCCGTCGGGCTCGCCCCGCGTGGAGGGCACGGTCGGCGAGGCCGGTGCCGCGATGAGTGGCAAGGAGTCGTTCGGTGCAACGACCCGTCGGGTGCTGATGACCGGCGTCTCCTACATGATCCCGTTCGTCGCTGCCGGCGGTCTGCTGATCGCGCTCGGCTTCCTCTTCGGCGGCTACGACATCACCGCCGACGGCCTGACATCGCGGTCGACAACACGTTCTTCAACCTGCCCGACCTCGACGAGCTCGGACTCGAGAACGCCCTGCTGGACAGCCCGTTCTTCGCCTACATCGGCGCTCTTCTCTTCACCCTCGGCGCGGCGGCCTTCGGCTTCCTGATCCCCGCGCTCGCCGGATACATCGCCTACGCCATCGCCGACCGCCCGGGCATCGCACCCGGCTTCGTCATGGGTGCCATCGCGGGCACGATCAACTCGGGCTTCCTCGGGGGCATCGTCGGCGGTGTGCCTGGCCGGCATCGTGGCTCTGTGGATCACGAAGTGGAAGGTGCCGACCTGGATGCGCGGGCTGATGCCGGTGCTGGTGATCCCGCTGCTGGCCACCCTCGATCTCCGGCTTCGTGATGCTCGTCGTGCTGGGCAAGCCCCTCGGCGCCCTCATGGATGCCCTGGCCGACGGGCTCAACAGCCTGCAGGGCGGCTCTGCGATCCTGCTCGGCGTGATCCTGGGCCTGATGATGGCGTTCGACATGGGCGGCCCGCTCAACAAGACGGCGTACGCCTTCGCGGTCACCGGCCTGGGTGCCGCCGCCACTGCCACCGACGCTCCGGAGCTCAACGTGATGGCCGCGGTCATGCTCGCCGGCATGGTGCCGCCGTTGGCCCTCGCCCTGGCCACGGTCCTGCGTCCGAAGCTCTTCACCATTCCCGAGCGCGAGAACGGCAAGGCCGCCTGGGCCATGGGTGCCTCCTTCATCACCGAGGGCGCCATCCCGTTCGCCGCGGCCGACCCGCTGCGCGTGATCCCCTCGATCATGGCCGGGAGCGCCCTCACCGGCGCCATTGCGATGGGCATGGACGTCAGCCTGCGGGCCCCGCACGGCGGGATCTTCGTCCTGTTCGCCGTCGACGGACGTCCTCGGCTTCATCATCGCCCTGGTGGCGGGGGTGCTGCTGAGCACCGTCGCTCGTCATCGTCGCTGAAGAGCACCAGCAAGGCCGACACCGACCTCGCTACGGTGTGACCCACATCTCGCCCTGAACCACACTCCACCTCGTCCGAACCCAAGGAGAACCATGCCCAGCAAGTCCGTCGTCGTCGGCTCCGCCGTCGGCCTCCACGCCCGCCCCGCCGCCATCATCGCCGAGAAGGCGGGCGAGCTCGGGACCGACGTCACCATCAACGGTGTCGACGCCAGCTCCTCGCTGATGATCATGACCCTCGGCGCAGGCAACGGGGACACGGTCGAGGTCGCCGGCGACGACCAGGCCGCGGTCGACGCGATCGCCGCCCTGGTCGAGCAGGACCTCGACGCCTGATCTGCCTCGAGCGGTGAGTGAGGCTGCTTCCCGACGCGGGAAACCGGCCTCGCTCACCGCTCGACCCATGCCCGGGGCTGGCCGCGAGCGCCGGGGTCAGTGGTCGCGCGCGTGGCGGTAGGCCACGCGCGCGCTGACCACCTGACCCAGCTCGCGCATGATCGCGGAGAAGAACTGCTCCCGGTAGGTGCTGTCGGTGATGGCGTAGACGGTGAAGTAGAGCCCGGAGAACGACGCCAGGAACGTCGCCACCTGCCCCAGCTCCCGGCTCACGATCGGGATCCCTGGCGGATAGGTGGGCGCAGTCCCGATCCACGACTCGATGACGCTGTCCTGGATCGCGACCGCGCCGAAGACGATGAAGAAGCCGAAGACGGCCAGGCTCAGCAACAGGACCTGCACCGCCTGGACGACCAACAGCATCAGCACCAGGTTGGCCTGCTGAAGGCCGCTGACCTGCGCCCGCTGGGTGAGGTCGTCGCCGGCAGCTGCCTGCTCTGCCCACGGCGCCAGCGGGGTGTCGGCGCAGTGGTCGACGACCTCGTCGGGCGAGACGTCGTCGTCGAACAGGTCGAGCTCCTCGTCGAGGCGCACGACCAGGAAGCCGATCGCGACCAAGGCGAACAGCAGCACCGCGCCCCACAGCACACCGCCGTCGAGGGAGGAGGCGACCTGCCAGACCTCGGTGTTGATGAAGAGGAACGTCACGAAGAGCAGCAGCATCGGCAGGGCACGCGTCGCCAACGGGAACAGCAACCCCAGGCTGGCGAAGGTCCGCTTCAGGGCCCATCGCGCGATCAGCCAGACCTTCAGCGCCCGCGCTGCGTAGACGGAGCCACACCACGATGACGGTGGTGACGCCCGCCGTGAGGCCGCCGGAGACCGAGGTCTGCCACCCGACGAGACCGCCGACCAGCGCTGCCAGGACGACGGCGACGGTCGTGACGGCGCTGATCCGTTGGCGGCTGAGCCGCGCTCGCACGTCGGCCCGGATGTCGTCGACGAAGTAGGGCAGGCCGTGGGCGACGAACCACTCCTCCGCGGCGCGCAGGTCCGGCTCGGCCTCAGCCACCCAGGACCTCGCGGGCACGGCGTACGTCGTCGTGCATGGTCTCGATGAGGGCATCGATCCCCTCGAACTTCACCATTCCCCGCAGCCGCTCGACGAAGGCGACCTCGACCTCGACGCCGTAGAGCTCGAGGTCGTCGCGGTCGAGGACGTAGGACTCCACACGTCGGTCGCGCTCGCCGTCGAAGGTCGGGTTGGTGCCCACCGAGATCGCGGCGGGGTAGCGCTCGCCGGTGTCGCGGCGGGTCAGCCAGCCGGCGTACACCCCGTCGGCCGGTGCGGCGTCGATCGGCGGGATCGGGACGTTGGCGGTGGGGTAGCCGAGCTCACGGCCCCGCTTGTCACCCTCGACGACCACGCCGCGCACGGTGAACTCGCGGCCCAGTGCTTCGGAGGCTCCGGCCACGTCACCGGTCGCCAGGCACTGGCGGACGTAGGTCGAGCTCCACACCTGCGGACCACCGTCGAGCGCGACGCCGACAGTCTCGAAGCCTCGAGCGGCACCGGCCTCGCGCAAGGTGGAGACATCGCCGGCCGCCTTGGCGCCGAAGCGGAAGTTGGCGCCGACGACCACGGCGCGCGCGTGCAGCAGGTCGACGAGGATGCGGTCGATGAACTGCTCGGGGCTCCACTGCGCGAGCTCGCGGGTGAACTCCGCGACCAGTACGGCGTCCACGCCGGCGCCGTCGAGCAGGCGGGCGCGCGTCTCGATCGAGGTCAGCGTCGGCGGCGCGTGCTCTGGTCGGAGCACGGCCATCGGGTGGGGGTCGAAGGTCACGGCGACGACCGTGTCGACCCCGAGCCGGGCCGCGGTGTCGCGCGCCTCGCGGAGGACGTGAGCGTGACCGAGGTGGACCCCGTCGAAGTTGCCGATGCTCACCACCGTGCGGCCGAGGTCGGCCGGCACGTTCTCGACGTCACGCCAGATCTGCACGGCGGAAGCCTAGCGACGCCCTGCGGTCAGGGCGTACGCGGCTCGCACCCCATCCCCGCGGCACCGGCTCCGAGCCGGCGCCGCGAGGCCCCCCGAAGGGCGAGCGGCTCAGCGGAGCTTGATCGTGCGGATCATGCCCATCGCGGCGTGCGGCATGCCGCCCATGCTGGCGTCGGGCCAGAAGCACAGCATGGCGTAGGTGCCGGCGGGCAGCTTGTAGTTGAGTGCCAGGTCGTGCCCGGGACTGATGACGGCGGTGTCGATGGCCTTCGAGAAGTCCACCGGCGGCTTGACCCTCCTCGGTCATCAGGAACTCCTTGACGTCCGCCAGCGTGGCGCCCTTGTTCATCTTCGCCAGGACCACGAAGTGGTTCTTGGACGTCGAGCGGTTCTTGAAGGTCAGCGTGCCCTTGCGCGGGATCGATGCGGGCTTGTTGGCCCACTTCGCGTCACGGACCGCCTTGACCGTGCCGCCCGACGGCATGCTCAGACCCGTGTCGAGGCCGCTGACCGTGAGCGTGACCCACTTCGAGGCGTTGACCTTGCCGAAGGTGTCGAGCGCGACGTAGGTGCCCGGCTCGAGGTCGACCCAGAACGTGGCCGCCTTGTCCGGAACCGTGGAGACGCCGCCGATCAGCGTCACGTTCTTCTCGAAGCGCCGCAGGGCCTTGAGATCGCCGCCTGTCGAAGCCGCCTTGAGTCCGCCTCGGCCTCGTCGGTGGTGTAGTCCTCGGCGAGGCTGACGCAGCTGGAAGCCGGACGACTTCGCGCTCGTGACACTGGAATTCGTTGACGCCCGGCTGCACTGTCGTCGGCATCGTGATCATGCGCTTGGCATCGATGGTCACCGCGATGGACGCGGCTGCCTTCGACGTCGTGGGTGCTGCCTCGGCGGTGACCGCAGTTCCTGCGAGCGACGCGACGAGGGCGGCGCTCACCAGAGCGGCGCCGATTGTCTTCATAGTCATGAGTTCTCCCGTTGGCCGTCGCCCTCGGTCGGGGCTGACGTCATGGCCGACACATTCCTCCTCCGAGGCCGACGTGCCAACGAAGTTCCTGATCGGTCTAGACCTCTGAGCACCCGCACGGGTAGTCGCACTACCCGACGAAGACCGCCACCGGCCGAGCCCTGCTCCCAGCGGGTTCGTAGAGCGCGAGGAACTCCCCGCCGGGGGCGAAGAGCGCGTGCGGGCCGGGTCCCTCGAGGGCGAGCTCGAGTGATCGCCCGAACCGCACGTGGGCTGCGTCCTCGTCGTCGAGGTCGACGGAGGCGAACGACGCCCGCGCCGCCTGCGCGATCGGCAGAAGAGTGAAGTCGTCCCCCAGCTCGTCCAGCGTGTGTGCGGACGACAGGTCGAAGGGCCCCACCGCCGTACGCCGCAGCGCGGTCAGGTGTCCACCCACCCCCAGCGCGGCGCCGACGTCGCGGGCGATGGCGCGGATGTAGGTCCCACTCGAGCAGCGGACCGAGATGTCGACGTCGAGGTGGTCTCCGACGACCCGCTGGCCGAGGACGGCCAGCGAGTGGATCGTCACCGGCCGCGCCTTGAGCTCGACCTGCTCTCCCGCCCGTACCCGGGCATAGGCGCGCTGCCCGTCGACCTTGATGGCCGAGACGGCGGTCGGCACCTGCATGATCTCGCCGACCTGCTCGCCGAACTCGGCGTCGACCAGGCCGGGCTGGAGGAAGTCCGCGGCGGTCGCGGCGACCACCTCACCCTCCGCGTCGTCGGTCGTGGTGGACACGCCCAGCCGTACGGTGGCGTCGTACGCCTTCTCGGTCAGCATCAGGTGTCCCAGCAGCCGCGTGGCCCGCTCGACCCCGAGGACCAGCACGCCGGTCGCCATCGGGTCGAGGGTGCCGGCGTGGCCGACCTTGCGGGTGCCCGCCAGCCGACGTACGCGAGCGACGACGTCGTGCGACGTCATGCCCGGCGACTTGTCGACGACGACCAGGCCGGACTCCGCCATCAGACGGTGTCTTCGCCCTTGTCGACGCTGTCGTCCGTGCCGACCTCGTCGCCGTCGTCCTCGACGTCGTCCTCGTCGGACTCGAGGCGGGGCTTCTTGTAGGGGTCGGCCTCGCCGGCGTAGGCGGCGCCGCGCTGGGCGGCGACCTCCTCGTCGATCTGCTTGGCCCGGGCGAGCACCTCGTCGAGGGCGCGGGCGCTCTCGGGGAGCGCGTCAGGGATGAAGGTGAGCGTGGGCACGATCCGCATGCCGAGCTGCTTGGCGACCTCGGAGCGGATGACGCCCTTGGCCGACTCGAGGGCGGCCGCCGAGCTTGCCAGCTCCTCCTCGCCACCGAGGACGGTGTAGAAGATCGACGCCTGCTGGCTGTCGCCGGTGAGGCGGACGTCGGTGATCGTGACGAAACCCAGGCGCGGGTCCTTGATCCGACGCTCGAGCATCTCGGCGACGATCACCTGGATGCGGTCGGCGATCTTGCGGACGCGGGGGTTGGTCATGGCTGGTCCTCAGGTGGGTGGAACGTTGGTGGTGTTGCTTCACCACGGTATGTCGCCGAATGGGCACTTCCCACGATCAGTTGACCGCGGGAAGTGCCCATTGGCCTGCATACCTTGATGAACAGGCGCCGGCAGCCGGAGCTGTCAGGCGCGCGGGATCTCGCGCATCTCGAACGACTCCACGACATCGCCGATCTTGATGTCCTGGAAGTTCTTGAGCACGATGCCGCACTCGAACCCTTCCCGGACCTCGGACGCGTCGTCCTTCTCGCGACGGAGCGAGGCGAGGTCGAGGTTGTCGGCCACCACGGCGCTGTCGCGCAGGATGCGCACCTTCGCGTTGCGGCGGATGAGGCCGGAGGTGACCATGCAGCCCGCGATGTTGCCGGCCTTGGACGAGCGGAAGATCTCGCGGATCTCCGCCTGACCGAGGGTCGACTCCTCGTAGATGGGCTTGAGCATGCCCTTGAGGGCCGCCTCGATCTCCTCGATCGCCTGGTAGATGACCGAGTAGTGGCGAATCTCGACACCTTCCTTGTCGGCCATCTGGCTCGCCTTGCCCTGCGGGCGGACGTTGAAGCCGATGATGATGGCGTCGGAGGCGGCCGCGAGGTCGACGTTGGTCTCGGTGATCGCACCGACACCGCGGTCGATGACGCGCAGCGAGACCTCCTCGCCGACGTCGATGTTGGCGAGGGCGTCCTCGAGCGCCTCGACCGAACCGGACACGTCGCCCTTGAGGATGAGGTTGAGCTCCTGGCTCTCGCCCTTCTCCATGGAGGCCATGAAGTCCTCGAGGCTGCGACGGACACGACGCTTGGCCTGCATGGCCGCACGCTCGCGCGCCTCACGCTTCTCGGCGATCTGGCGTGCCATCCGGTCGTCGTCGACGACGATGAAGTTCTGACCGGCACCCGGCACCGCCGAGAGACCCAGCACCATCGCGGGACGCGACGGGTCGGCCTCGGTGATCTCGTTGCCGTGCTCGTCGAGCATGGCGCGGACACGACCGTGAGCCGGACCGGCCACGATCGAGTCGCCCACGCGCAGCGTGCCGCGCTGGACCAGGACGGTCGCCACCGGACCGCGACCGCGGTCGAGGTGTGCCTCGACCACGAGGCCCTGGGCGTCCTGCGTGGGGTTGGCACGCAGGTCGAGCGACGCGTCGGCAGTCAGGACGACGGCCTCGAGCAGCTTGTCGAGGTTGAGCCCGGCCTTGGCCGAGACGTCGACGAACATCGCGTCGCCGCCGTACTCCTCGGGGATCAGGCCGTACTCGGTCAGCTGACCGCGGACCTTGGTCGAGTCGGCGTCCGGCTTGTCGATCTTGTTGACCGCGACCACGATCGGCACGTTGGCAGCGCGGGCGTGGTTGAGCGCCTCGACCGTCTGCGGCATGACGCCGTCGTCGGCCGCGACGACCAGGATCGCGATGTCGGTGGCCTGGGCACCACGCGCACGCATGGCGGTGAACGCCTCGTGACCGGGGGTGTCGATGAGGGTGATGCGACGGTCGTTGCCGTCGACCTCGGTGTGGACCTGGTAGGCACCGATGTGCTGGGTGATGCCACCGGCCTCCTTGTCGACCACGTTGGCGTCACGCAGCGCGTCGAGGAGCTTGGTCTTTCCGTGGTCGACGTGACCCATGACGGTCACGACCGGCGGACGGATCACCAGGTCGTCCTCGTCGCCCTCGTCGGCGCCGAACTCGAGGTCGAACGTCTCGAGCAGCTCGCGGTCCTCGTCCTCGGGGGAGACGATCTGGACGACGTAGTTGAGCTCCTCGCCGATCAGCTCGAAGGTCTCGTCGCCGACCGACTGGGTCGAGGTGACCATCTCGCCGAGCGAGAACAGCATCTGGACCAGGGCGGCCGCGTCGACGTTGATCTTCTCGGCGAAGTCGGTCAGGGACGCGCCACGCGGGAGACGTACGGTCTCGCCGTTGCCCTTGCGGACACGCACGCCGCCGATCGTCGGGGCCTCCATGGCCTCGAACTCCATACGACGCGCACGCTTCGACTTACGACCTCGACGCGACGGGCCACCAGCGCGCCCGAAGGCACCCTGGGTCTGGCCACGCTGGCCGGGACGACCGCCACCGGGGCGACCGCCGCCGGAGGGGCCGAAGCCGCCGGGACGACCGGGGGCCCCACCAGGAGCGCCGCCACCGGGAGCGCCACCGGGACGACCCGGAGCGCCACCGCGAGCGGGAGCCCCCGGACGACCGGGACCGCCACCGGGTCCACCACGGGCCGGACGAGCGCCCGGGCCGCTGCCGAAGGCAGCCGGCGACTTGGGCATCATCGCGGGGTTGGGACGCGGCATGCCGGGACGGGCGTCGCCGCCGCCGGCCGGAGGACGCGGCGGGCGGTTGTCGTCGGGACGCGAACGACCCATGCCCTGGCTGGGCGCGAAGGGGTTGTTGCCGGGGCGCGGGGCACCGGGACGTCCGACCGGGCGCGGGGCCGGGGTGGACGACTTGGCGGCCGGGGCCTCGGGTCGGGGTGGTCTCCGCAGGCGGTTCGGCGACCGGCGCCTCGGGCTCCGCGACGGGAGCCTTCGGGCTGGGCTTCGGGCCGGGCCGGGCGCCGGGGGTCTCCGGCGCAGCTGCGGGCTCGGCGACGGTCTCGGCGGCGGGCGCCTCGACCGGTGCCTCGACGGCAGGTTCGGCCGCTGCAGGATCGCTTGGGACCGGGCTTGGGCGCTGCCTTCTTGGCAGGCGCGGCCGCGGTGTCGGCGGCGGGAGCGGAGGCCGCAGCGGCCTTCAGCTCGTCGCCGTACTGCTTCTTGAAGCGCATCTCGACGGGGGGCTCGACAGTCGACGATGCCGACTTGACGAACTCACCCATCTCCTTGAGCTTCTCGAGAACGAACTTGCTCTCGACTCCGAACTCCTTGGCGAGTTCGTGGACTCGGGTCTTTGCCACGGTGCGAATTACTCCTTCTGGTCCGGGACCCCAGAAGGAGGGGAAGCGGACCAGCTAGTGGGTGTGCAACAAACTCATAGTGAGTGACTCATCGAGTGCTCATGAGCTGCTTGCTCCAGCTTCTGGTCGGTGATCGGGTGGGGTGGAGAGCGAGGCGAGGTAGTCCCTCACCAGCGCGTCGGAGAGCGGTGCCCCCGAGCGCAGGGCCCGGGGAAACGCACGTCGTCGCACTGCGAGCCGCCAGCACTCGTCCACGGGGTGCAGGTGCGCTCCGCGGCCGGGTGCCCGGTGGGCCGGATCGGGCACCAGGGCCGGTCGGCCCTCGGCATCCGAGCCTGCGACCACGCGCAGCAACTCGTTCGCAGTGGCCCTGGTCCGGCAACCCACGCATGTCCGGACGGGTCCGGGCACAGGGTTGTCAGACGTGGTGGCCACTGCGACCACCTTACTGCGTACGGCCAGCGCTTTACGAACTGGCAGTGTCGTCGGGGTGCGGGGCCTCGTCCGAGCGGATGTCGATGCGCCACCCGGTCAGCCGGGCGGCGAGGCGGGCGTTCTGCCCCTCCTTGCCGATGGCCAGCGACAGCTGGAAGTCCGGTACGACGACGCGGCACGAGCGGGTCGCGAGGTCCACGATCTCCACCGAGGTGACCCGCGCCGGCGACAGCGCGTGCCCGACGAGCTCGGCCGGGTCCTCGGCCCAGTCGACGATGTCGATCTTCTCGCCGTGCAGCTCGCTCATCACGTTGCGCACCCGCTGCCCCATCGGGCCGATGCAGGCGCCCTTGGCGTTGACGCCGGGGATGGTGGAGTGGACCGCGATCTTGGTGCGGTGGCCGGCCTCGCGGGCGATGCCGGCGATCTCGACGGTGCCGTCGGCGATCTCGGGCACCTCGAGCGCGAAGAGCTTCTTGACCAGCGTCGGGTGGGAGCGCGAGAGCGTGATCTGGGGCCCGCGCATGCCCTTGCGCACCGAGGTGACCAGGCACTTGATGCGCTCGCCGTGGACGTACTTCTCCCCCGGCACCCGCTCGCTCACCGGCAGCAGCGCCTCGAGCTTGCCGAGGTCGACCATCACGTCGTCGGGGTTGCGGCCCTGCTGGATGATGCCGGAGACGATGTCGCCCTCCTTGCCGGCGAACTCCCCGAAGCGGATCTCGTCCTCCGCGTCCCGCAGCCGCTGGAGCATCACCTGCTTGGCGGTGGTGGCGGCGATCCGCCCGAAGCCGTCGGGAGTGTCGTCGTACTCCGGGCCGGCGTTGCCCTCCTCGTCGACCTCGCGCGCCCACACGGTCACGTGACCGGTCTTGCGGTCGAGCTCCACCCGCGCCGGGTGGTGCGACTCGGTGGCGCGCTGGTAGGCCGTGAGGAGCGCCTGCTCGATGGCCTCGGCGAGGACCTCGAAGGAGATCTCCTTCTCGCGCTCCAGCATCCGCAGGATGCTCAGGTCGATGTCCATCAGTCGTCCTTCTTCTCGCGCTTGCGGTTGAACTCGATCTGCACCAGGGCCTTGGTGATCTCGGCATAGGGGACCTCACGCTGGGTCCCGTCGACGTCGAGGGTCACCGACTCGTCGGTCGAGGTCAGGATGCGGCCGGTCACGGTCTCGTCGTCGGCCAGCGTCGCCTTGACGAGCCGGTCGGCGTTGCGGCGCCAGTGGCGCGGCAGCGTCAGGGGCCGGTCGACGCCGCGGGAGGTGACCTCGAGGGTGTAGGGGTGCTCGCCCATCACGTCGGACTCCTCGTCGAGGACCCGCGAGATCTCGCGGGTCGCGTCGGCGACGTCGTCGAGGGTGACCCCGCCGTCCTTGTCGACGGCGACGCGCAGCACCCGGCGCTTGCCGGCCGGGGTGAGCTCGACGGCCTCGACGTCGACTCCGAAGGCGCGAAGGGGGTCGATCAGTTCCGCCTCGATGCGGTCCCGGGTGGCGTCCTGCTTGGGGGTGCTCATCGGGTTGCGACCTCCTATGCGGTTGTGTGAACGACCACGATAGCGGCCCCGGTCGCACCGCGTTCAGGCCGCGGGGGCGTTCCGCCGTCCGGGCCGCCGGTTAGGGTTCGCCCGTGCCTGCTCGCCCGCTGACCCGTCGTACGACGGTGGGCTCGGCGCTCCTGCTCCCCCTGGTCGTCTCGGCCTGCGACATCGACCCGCCGCAGCGCGAGGACGCGTCCGGCGAACCGGTGGTCGAGCCTCCCGAGGACTCCGCGCTCGTCGCGTCGGTCGTGGCCGCCGTGTCCGCGGCCGCCGACGTCGTGGCCGCCGCCTCGGACGTCACCCCCGCGCTCGCCGCCCGGCTCGACGGGCTCGCTCGGGACCATGCCGCGCACCTCGACCTCCTGGTCGGTGCCGTCGCGGACGCCGACGTCCCCTCTCCCGGTGCCGTCTCCGTCCCCGCGCGACCCGCGCCGGCCCTCGCAGCCGTACGCCGCTCCGAGCAGCGCCTGCTTCGCACGCTGCGCGAGTCGTGCGTCGCGGCGGCGAGTGGTGACCTGGCGCGGGTGCTGGCGAGCATCGCCGCCTCGGTCTCCCAGCACCTCGCGACGCTGGCCCCGGAGCCGGTGCCATGACCGCGCTGGACGCGCTCCAGACGACGCTGAGCGACGAGCACGCGGCGCTCTACACCTACGGCGTGCTCGGTGCACGGACCTCGCAGGCGGCCTCCCCCACCCTCTACTCCGCGCTCGACACGGCCCACCGACGGCACCGGTCGCGGCGTGACCAGCTGCGACTGATGATCGACGAGGCCGGTGGCACGCCGGTCGTGGCGGAGCCGGCGTACGACGTCGACGGGCGGCTGCTGCGGCCCGGGGCGATCGAGGCGTCGGCGCTCGCGCTCGAGGACGCCAGCACGGAGGTGCTCCTGGCGCTGGTCGCGCAGTCCGCCGGAACCGTCCGGGCGTGGGCGCTGACCGAGGCGATCTGGTCGGCGACCTGGGGGCTGGAGCTCGGTGGCGTTCCGCAGACCTGGCCGGGAGCGCCCGAGCTCGGCTGAGGCACTCCACGGGGATGGGGGCCCGAAATCACTACGGTCCGCGGCCTCGACGAGTGGGAAAGTCCCGAGATCCTTCCCATTCGCCGAGGACGCGGACCGTAGTCATGGGGTTGGTCAGCATCACCCTGCGTGGCCCCTCCAGTGGGGGTGGCGGAACCACATGCACAATCATGCATTCGAATCGGTGAGAGCAGAAGGAGAACGGACTTGCATGTTTGTGCAACGCACAAAGATGCAGGAACGGCCTTCAGGCCAGCCCGCGGACGACGTCCGGGATCTCGAGCAGCGAGTGCACCGTGGCATCGGGGTCGCCCTCGGTGTGGCCGACCTGTCCGGCCGGGATCGCGCTGAGCGGGATGTGGATGGCCTTCAGGCCCGCGTGGTGCGCGCCCCACACGTCGTCGAAGAGCCGGTCGCCGACGTAGACGCAGGCACCGGGGTCGTCCACCCCGACCGCCGCCATGGCCGCGCCGAAGGCCTGAGGGGACGGCTTGGTCCACGGGATCTCACTCGTGTAGACGTCCCCGTCGATCAGGTCGTAGACGCCGTCGCGCTCGAAGAAGCCGACGTGCCACGCACGTGGCCAGATCGTGTTGGACAGCACTCCGACCTTCAGGCCCATCCCGCGCAGCTCCTCCAGCATCGGCCGGGCCTCCGGGTCGGTGAACGTGTGTGGCTCCCAGAACTCGAAGTAGGCCTGCAGCAGGTCGGGGTCGTGGTCGAGACCGGCCTCGGTGAAGAGGTCGGCGATGGTCGAGCTCTGCTGGTGGTCGCGGCTGCGCCCCCAGATGACGTCACCGGCCCGGTGCAGCCGGGCGGCATGGGCGTGGTGGTCGTCGTCGGGCGAGGGCGTACGTCGTACGGCCTCGGCGAGCGCAAGCGACTCGGCGTGGAAGTCCACGTCGTGCCAGCGGGTGAGCGTGCCGCCCCAGTCGAAGATGACGGCCCGGATGTCAGCCAACGGTCCTGACGATCTCGACGATGCGGGCTGCCGCGTCGGCGACCGCGACGTCCTCGCGCTCCCCCGACCTGCGGTCGCGCACCTCGACGACGCCGTCGGCCAGGCCCCGACCGACGGTGACGATCGTGGGCACACCGATGAGCTCGGCGTCCTTGAACTTCACCCCGGGGCTGACCTTGCCCCGACGGTCGTCGTAGAGCACCTCGACACCCTGGCGGGACAGCTCCGCACTGATCTCCTCGCCGACGGCGAAGATCTCGTCCTCCTTGCCGGCGGCCACGATGTGGACGTCGGCGGGAGCGACGTTGCGCGGCCAGCACAGGCCGATGTCGTCGAGCGTTCCCTCGGCGATCGCGGCCACGGCGCGCGAGGGACCGATGCCGTAGGAGCCCATGGTGACCGTGACGCGCTTGCCGAACTCGTCGAGCACCTGCAGCCCCAGGGCCTCGGCGTAGGAGCGGCCGAGCTGGAAGATGTGGCCCATCTCGATCCCGCGGGCCGACTCGAGCGTGCCCTCGGTGCAGTTGGGGCAGGCGTCGCCGTCGCGGACGTCGGCGGCCTCGATGGTGCCGTCGGGCGTGAAGTCGCGACCCGCGACCAGGTCGATGACGTGGGAGCCGGGCACGTTGGCGCCGGTGACCCAGCGGGTGCCGTCGACGACGCGGGGGTCGACGACGTAGCGGATGCCGGACTTCGACTCCTCACCCAGCGACTCCGGGCCGATGTAGCCCTTCACCAGCGCGGGGTGCTTGTCCATCTCGGCCTCACCCATCGCCTCGACCTCGATCGGCTCCAGCTGGCCCTCGAGACGCTTCTGGTCGACCTCGCGGTCGCCGGGTACGCCGATGGCGAGGGGCTCGCGCGTGCCGTCCGGGTGCTTGAGCACCACGATCACGTTCTTCAGGGTGTCGCCGGCCGCCCAGGGGCGGTCCTCGCGCGGGAAGCTCGCGTTGAGGTGGTCGACCAGGGAGTCGATGGTGGGTGTGTCCGGGGTGTCCTCCGCGTGCGCAGCGGGAGCGTCGTCGTACGGAATCGACTCGGGCGCGCGGACGGCCACTGCCTCGACGTTGGCGGCGTAGTCGCAGTGGGTGCAGCGGACGTAGGTGTCCTCACCGACCTCGGCCCGGGCCAGGAACTCCTCGCTCGCCGAGCCGCCCATCGCACCGGACGTCGCCCGGACGATGACGTACTCGAAGCCGAGGCGGTCGAAGATGCGGATGTAGGCCTCGCGGTGCTGCTGGTAGGACCTCTCCAGCCCGGCGTCGTCGATGTCGAAGGAGTAGGAGTCCTTCATCACGAACTCGCGACCGCGCAGGAGGCCCGCGCGGGGACGCGACTCGTCGCGGTACTTGTTCTGGATCTGGTAGATCGAGAGGGGCAGGTCCTTGTAGGACGAGTAGAGGTCCTTCACGACGAGGGTGAACATCTCCTCGTGGGTGGGGCCGAGGAGGTAGTCGGCGCCCTTGCGGTCCTGGAGGCGGAAGATGTTGGGGCCGTAGTCGGTCCAGCGGCCGGTCGCCTCGTAGGGCTCCTTGGGCAGGATCGCGGGGAAGGAGAGCTCCTGGGCACCCATGTCGTCCATCTCCTCGCGGATGATGGCCTCGATCTTGCGCAGCACCCGCAGGCCCAGCGGCAACCAGGTGTAGACGCCCGGGGCGTTGCGGCGGATGTAGCCCGCCCGGACGAGCAGCCGGTGGCTGGGGACCTCCGCGTCGTTGGGGTCGTCGCGCAGGGTTCGGACGAACAGGGTCGACATGCGCAGCAGGCGGGCGGTCATGCGCGCAAGGATAGGTGCGGCGCGACGGCGGCCGCGAACCAGTTACAACCAACGACGGCCGCCATGCGTCCTACACGGACAAGCCCGACCACCCGCACCACTCTCGAGGGGACACCCATGCGTCACCACCGCCTGGCCACCGTGCTCACCGCCCTGCTCGTCGGGGGCACGCTGCTGGCGCCGTCGGCGGGCGCCGCAGTGCCGACCACCGACCTGCAGCCGCAGAAGCTGGCGCGCGGCGCCGACATCGCGATCCCCCACATCGAGGAGGGCGACTTCGTCGACGGCACGCGTCGGGTCGAGCTGCCCGGAACGGTCGCGCGCGTCATCGGCCAGGCTGGTGACGCCTGGCTGGTGGGCACCGGCAACGTGGACCGCAAGCGCAACCGGCGCGTCGTACGCGTCGAGGCCGACGGCACCGTCACCACGATCCTGAGCAACGTCGACACCTACACCGTGATCCTGTCCGCCGACGGCAGCACGATCGCGTGGCAACGCTTCGTCAACGGTGGCCGCAAGGCCGTGACGTACGCCGCCTCCTCGGCCGATGGCGAGGTCCTCGGCGAGAAGGGGCCGACCGCCCCGCACCGGCTGCTCGACGTCAGCGACGACCGGGTGCTGCTCGGCGGCTGGAAACGGACCCTGCAGTGGCGCTTCACCACCGACCGGACGCGGACGGTGGTCAAGAAGGGGGCCAACGTCGCCGACATCGAGCACGACCTGCTGGCGTTCTACACGCGCGACCCCTACGCCGGCGGCTGCACCAAGCTGGTCCGGCTCAGCGATCCCTCGACGAAGCTGTGGCGCTCCTGCGACCACCGGGTCTGGGACATCTCCCCCGACGGCACCCGGCTGGCCACGATCGACCTGCTGTCCGACGGGGTCGGTCCCGGCGTCGTCACGATCAGGGAGATCGATGGCTCCGCCGTCGCGCGCTACAGCACCGGCTGGTTCTCCAGCGTGGAGTGGGAGTCGCCCGACATCGTGCTGCTCGGGGTCAACGGCACGAAGAAGTCGGCCACCGTGCGGTGCACGGCCACCGCCTGCGAGAACGCGACCGATCCCGTGCCGACGATGTTCCCACGACAGACCGCCTCCGCCCGCTGACGTACGTCCTCGGGCTCAGGTCCCGAACACCGTGAACGCCGCGGCGGTGGCGGCCAGCACCGGATCCCCGGCGGCCACCGTCCTCGCGGCGAGCAGCGCCTCGCCGAGGCCGCTGCCCTCGCGCAGGCTGCGGTGCAGGGCCACCATCACCTCGACGGTGGCGTGGTCGTCGACGTCGGCGAGGCTCGAGACGACTCCGGCCGTGCCCATCGACAACAGGGCCGCCGACAGGCCGAGCAGCTCCTGGGCCCCCACCGGCTGCATCACGCCCGACTCGCAGGCCGACAGGACCACGCGGTGCGGGGGCCGGCGCAGCCGCTGGAGGTCGTGCACCAGCAGCGGACCGTCGGCCATGGTGAGCGAGGAGAAGAGCGGGCTGTCCTCGCGGAACTGACCGTGGGCGGCGACGTGGGCGAGCTCGGCGCCGTCCAGGGCGGCGAGCGACGCCTCGACGGTCGCTGCCTCGCCGTCGAGGACGAGGGCGTCGGGATCCTGGGCCGCGACGGCGGGCACCTCGGCGCCGCCCGAGTCCAGCCCGGGACCGACCAGCATCACGCGACGGTCCCCCGGCTGCGGGCGCGTGGCCCGCGAGCGCAGCCACAGCCGCGCCGACGGGGTGCTGGTCACCGGACGCTCCACGAACACCGGCAGCAACCCCCAGGGCACGCCCTGGAGCTGCGCGGTCCCGGACACGACCACCCGTGAGGACGGCAGGCGGTCAGCGGCCGGGCCCAGCAGCGCCCGCTGCAACCGCGCCCCAGCCACGTCGAGCTGGGACCGGCCGCCCCGGGCGGCCCGGCGCAGCGCGAACACGGCGAAGTCCAGGGCGGTGGCGGCGTCGGCCGCGCTGCCCACGGCATGGCGGCGTACGCGACCGTCTCCCGCCACGAGCGCGTGCAGGTGACCGTCGACCTCCACCAGCTCCACAAGGGTCGTGTCGTCCTCGGCCAGGGAGTCGAGCAGGTCCTCCACGTCGAGCGACGACGGAGCCACACCGGTGCCGCGCCGGTGGAACATGCGCTCCCGCACGGACTGCTCGAGCCGCGTGGCGCGGGCCTGGAGTCGGTCGGTCGGTGCTCCGTCGGCGCGAGCTTCGGCAAGACGCCGGTGCTGGGCGCGAAGCGCTGCCAGGTCCGCGGTGGTCGCCGGGTCGTGCTGGTCGTACGCCGGCGGGATCGTGAGAGAGTTGGCACGCCATCGCTCGGACCAGCGCAGCAGCTGGCGCGCGTCACCCGAGGCGAGTCGCCGTCCGGGTCCCAGCTCGGCCAGCGAGCGCCGTGGCCCGACGCGCCGGCGCGCAGCTCCTGGCTGCCGAGAGTCGCCCGGTGCTCGTCGAGCGCCTGAGACCGAGGTCACACGCCCGCAACACCCCGCCCACGTCGCCGTCGAGCGCGGGCGTTGCGCGAGGGCGAGCCACCCCAGCGACCCGTACACGGCCGGACGGACTCGTGCGGAAGGTCGCCGCCTCGTCGAGCCAGGCTCGTCCGCCAGGCCAGCAGCGCCGGGGTGAGCGGACCCACCGGCGAGGCCGGCCCCCAGCAGCAGGGCCTGCGGCAATCGGAGACCTGCGCCTCGCGGGAACGGGCGACGACGCCTCCGCGCGGCGCAGGAGCCGAGCCGGTGCTGCGCCCGCCTCGACCCGCGCAGTGATCGACAGCAGGTCCGCGCGCGAGCCGGTGGACGTGACGGGACTGCGCTGCGCAGCAGCGCGCGACCCCTCGTCCGCAGCGGAGATCGCGCGCCCCAGTCACCGGCGGCGAGGGCCGCCTCGGCGACGGCGATCAGGAGGTCCGCCTCCTCGCGAGGCAGCAGGGGTCGCGCGGCGAGCGCTTCCTCCACGACCTCGAGGGCATCGGTCGCCAGGCCCTGCGGCCAGGTAGGCCGAGGCACGGTCGTACGACGAGGTCGACGCTGGTCAGTCCGACCGCGTCGAAGCGTGCGTTGGCGTCGGCGTACGCTCGAGCGCGAGCGGCAGGTCGCCGCGGACGAATGCCGAGCCAACCGGTGTTGTGCTGGGCGAGACCGGACGTCGAAGGCATCACCGGCGGGTCGGCGAGACTCGCCGTACGACGCGAAGGCTCGCGCGGCAGCCTCGAGGTCGCGCCCATCCCGACGTCGACGAGCCCCTCGAGGTTGAGTGCGCGTGCTCTCCCAGACGTGGTCGCCCGCGCCGGCGAAGAGCCTGCCTCGCCTCGCCTCAGGTCTGCGGCACTCTCCTCGAAGCGGGCGAGCAGGTGCCCCGGTGACGTAGGCCCGACGCACCAGGGCGCGCCCAGGGACAGACCGCCGAGCGACGGACACCGCCTGGTCGAGGTTGCGCATCCCCGCTGGCATCCACCCCGCACTGCTCAGCGTGAGCCCCAGCGTGGCCATCACGTCGCCCGACCGGTCCTCGTCACCCGACCGCCGTGCCAGCCGGACGGCCGTTCGCAGCTCCCTCAGCGCCGCTTCGGTCTCCCCGAGGTCGCGCAGCACGATGCCGACGATCTGGTGCCCGATCGACGCCACCGCCGGGATCGGCGTCGGGGACGAGGCTCGTCCTCGGCTCGCTTGCGGGCGGGCGGGATCGGCGAACAGCGTGCGCAGCAGCTCCTCCGCCTCGGCCCGGGTCGTCATGATCCGCCCATCCTTGCGGATCCGCGGCGGCGAGATCTCAGCGGAATCCTCCGTCAAGGCCGTCTGGACGACGCTAGCGTCTGACTCATGGCAAGCGACTGGAAGATCGGCAGCGACAACGACGACGCACCACCGACCAGCTCCGCGGCTTTCGCGAAGGCCAACGACGGACAGGTGGCCTGGGACACCGAGGCGCCGGCCGACTTCACCTACGTCTACCACCCGGACCGCGTGCTGGTGCGGTCCGCGGACGTCGAGGAGTTCGACCGTGCCGTGGCGCGGCTCGACCAGAGCGTCTTCAAGGACCGGCGCCGCGGCGCGACGACGTGCAACTCCTCGACGGGGAGCTGGTGCGTTACGTGCTTCCCGAGCGCTCCGGCGACCAGACCGTGCGGCGACCTCCTCGACCTCCTCGAGGAGAGCGGGCTGCGCCGGGGCGCGGCCTCGCCCGACCACTGGGTGCACGTCGCCCCGGGGGGCCCGGGCGGCAGCATGTGCCCGGCCGTCGAGCCCGAGGAGACCGGCCTCACCGAGCCGTGGCCGCCCGACGCGTCCCAGGGCAAAGGCAGCGAGGTCAGCGTGGTGGTGGTCGACACCGGCTGGCACCCACCAGCCGCGACCGACCCGCGTACCCCCTGGCTCAAGGGTGTCGACGGCGATGACGAGCTCAACGGCCCCGACCTGCGCCCGTACGCCGGCCACGGGACGTTCATCGCCGGTGTCGTCCGCTGCATCGCCCCCGTGACCCGGGTCTACGTCGAGGGCTTCGCGATCGGCGGGGTCGGGGGTGGCGGCATCCTCGAGTCCGACCTCGTCGTGCAGCTCGAGGAGGCCCTCGACCACGACCCGCAGGTCATCAACCTGTCGGCCGGCTGTCGCACCCGCCTCGACCTGCCCTCGATCGCGCTCGAGACCTTCTACCGCACCCGGCTGCGCAAGCGGGACTGCGTGCTCGTGGCCGCGGCAGGCAACGACTCCTGGGCGGCGCCGTTCTGGCCCGCGGCCTTCGACTGGTGCGTCGGCGTCGGCTCGCTCGACCGCGACGGCCGGGTGTCGGACTTCTCCAACTTCGGCGTCTCCGCCGACGTCTACGCCTTGGGCCGCAACCTGGTCAACGCCTTCCCCGACGGCACCTTCGAGTGCCACGAGACGCCGGACAAGGGCGACATCCGGGTCTTCAGCACCGGCCTGGCACGGTGGAGCGGCACGTCCTTCTCCGCCCCGGTCGTGGCCGGGCTGATCGCGCGGGAGATCAGCGAGACGGGCGTGTCCGCAGCGGACGCGCGCGATGTCGTACTCGCCCGGGCGGTCTACGACTCCGACCCGACGATCGGCCCGCTCATGAAACTGCGCCAGCCCTACGCCTGACCGGTCCCGCGGTCGAGCTACTGGGTTTGGTTGTGGTATTTTCATGCCATGCGCACCACCATCGACTCAGCGGGACGCATCGTGGTCCCGAAGTCGGTCCGCGAGGCGATGGGGCTCAGTGCGGGACGGGAGATCGACGTGGTTCTCACCGACGGACGCATCGAGATAGAGCTGGCGCCGGTGGAGGTCGAGCTGGAGCTCGGGACGGGGCTTCCCCGCGCTCGCGCCCGCGAGGACCTCCCCCCGCTGACGGATGATCAGATCCGGGACACCCTCGAAGCAACCCGTAGATGACTCTGGCCTGCGACACCAGCGTGCTCGTGCCCGCCATCGTGGCGTGGCACCCCGAGCACCGGGCGACACGGTCGGCGCTCGAAGAGCTCGACGCGGTTCCCGCGCATGTCATCCTCGAGACCTTCAGTGTGCTCACCAGGCTGCCGTCGCCGCACCGCTTCACGGCAGCCGATGCGGGAGCACTGGTCGGGGCCGTCGGGCTGCCGATCATCGGACTCCCACCCCTCGACCATCCGAAACTGGTCAACGAGCTCGCCCTGAACGGCATCCGCGGCGGGGCGACCTACGACGCTCTGGTCGCGGCGACGGCTCGGCACCACGGCGCCGAGCTCATCACACGGGACCGGCGGGCCAGACACACCTACGACGCCTTGGGTGTGCGCTACCGCATGGCACCCTGATCACACGAGAGCGCCAGCCCCCTACAGCTCGACCCAGCGGCTGGCCGAGACCATGTCGCCCTGAGTCACGGTGAACCGGATGAAGCCGTTGAGATCGGCCTGGATCCCGAAGAAGCCCACCTCGTCGAGCGCCGACGTCCAGCGCTGGCCGTCGCGCATCTCGAGGCCGACCTCGACGGAGCCGAGGTCGCCGTTGTAGTCCAGAAGCTGTCCGCGGACCAGGCCGCCGTCGATCTCCGCGTCGAGGGTCCAGCCCTGGACGGCACGGAAGTAGAGGACACGCGCGGTGCCGAGCCCGCGCACGTGGGCGGCCTCCTCGTCGGCCGAGTCGCGCACGAGGATCAGCAGCTCGAGGTCGTCGTCGAGATCGCTCGGCGGCGACGGCCGCGATCATCGTCTCGACGAGACCCGCGGGTGGCGGGTCGGCCGCGTTCCACAGGTCGCGGAGCTCGGCCAGCAGGCGGTCGGCATCGGTCATCATGGTTGTCCCCCTTCCTTCAGGGCTGTTCGGAGCTTGGCCAGGCACCGCGCCCGCGTGGGTCCGATGCTCCCCACGGGCATGTCGAGGTCCTGACTCAGTGACGCGTAGTCGGGTCGGTCCATGAAGGCCACGACCCGGAGCAGCTTGCGACATCTCTCGTCGACTGTCGCCACGGCTCCCCACAGCCGTGCCGACTCGTCGTCGAGCACTGCCACCGCCTCCGCCGACTCGGTGTCGGGAAGACGAGCGGCAAGCACCTCGTCCTCGGCCGGCGTCGTGCGACGAGCGGCCTTGGCGTGCTGGGCGGCGCCGCGCCTGGCTGACGTGATCAGCCAGGACGCGACGGCCTGGGGGTCTTCGATGGTCTGGTGCAGACGGACGAAGCCCAACCACGTCGCCTGGATGATGTCTTCAGACGAAGCACGGTCGTGCCCGTACGCCCTCACCACCTGCCAGAGCACCGGTGTCATTGAGCGGACCAGCTCGTCCACGGCGGTGGCGTCCCCCGAACGCCACGCTGCGAACGCCCCCCTGGCCACATCCCACGGCGACTGCTCGAGCTCCCCTTCTGCTCTCCGGTGCTCCGACATGGTGACCATTGTCCCCATGTCTTCTCAGGTGGGGGCAGCGCCTCGCCTGATACATCCCCGCCAGAAGACTTTCGGTGCGGCGAGAGCCGTCAGAACATCACCGTCGCGAAGGTCGCGGTCTGCTCGAACCCGACACGGGTGTAGGTCGCGCGCGCCGCGGTGTTCCACTCGTTGACGTAGAGGGAGACCACCGGCGCGAGTCCGGAGTCCAGGACGTGGGCGACGACCGCGGCCATGCCGGGCGCGGCCAGGCCCTGACCACGACGGTCGGGGCGTACCCACACGCCCTGCACCTGGGCGGCGTACGGAGTGGCGCACGCGACCTCGGCCTTGAAGACCACGCCGCGGTCGTCGAAGCTCGCCATCGACCAGCCCCGCCCGATGAGCTGCTGGACGCGGGCGCGGTAGAGGTCGCCCCCTCCGGCGTCCGACTCGGGCGAGACACCGACCTCCTCGGTGTACATCGCGACGCACGCGGGATAGAGCATCGCGATGTCCTCCTGGGTGGTCAGCCGTACGTCCGTGGCCGGCGCGATCCCAGGGTGGCGCGAGATCTCGAGGTGGGGCTGGACCCTCCGGACGTCACGCGGCTTGTCCCAGCGAGGCTCGATGGCCTCCCACAGGGACGCGACCACGGAGGTCTCCCCCACGATGGTCCCGACCGTACGACGCCGGCGCAGCGCCGCGTCCGCGAAGGCCGTGACGTCGGCGGGCGTGCACTGGACCGGGACCAGGTTGGCGCCGAGGTGGCAGCCCGCGACGAGGTCGTTGCCGACGAAGCGGCCCCAGACCTGGCCGCCGAGCCACCGCTCGTCGAGGTTGGTGAGCCGGGCGCGGTAGTCGACGAAGACGTTGACGACCGGATCCTGCTCCGCGAGCGCGATGAACCGGTCCCGGTCGGCCGGGCCCAGCACGCGCACCTGCTCGCGGGTCCTCAGCACATGGGGAGCCTAGGACACGCTGACCGAGGCCTCGGCCCCGTCGACCGGCTCCATGCCCTCGGCGAGGCGCATGGCCTCCTCGATGAGGGTCTCCACGATCTGCGACTCGGGCACGGTCTTGATGACCTCGCCCTTGACGAAGATCTGGCCCTTCCCGTTGCCGGAGGCGACACCCAGGTCGGCCTCGCGGGCCTCGCCCGGACCGTTGACGACGCAGCCCATGACGGCGACGCGCAGCGGCACCTCCATGCCCTCGAGGCCGGCGGTGACCTCCTCGGCGAGCTTGTAGACGTCGACCTGCGCGCGACCGCACGACGGGCACGACACGATCTCGAGGCGGCGCGGCTTGAGGTTGAGCGACTCCAGGATCTGGAGGCCGACCTTGACCTCCTCGACCGGCGGGGCGGACAGCGAGACGCGGATGGTGTCGCCGATCCCCTTGCTGAGCAGGTGGCCGAACGCCACCGACGACTTGATGGTGCCCTGGAACGCCGGCCCGGCCTCGGTCACGCCGAGGTGGAGCGGCCAGTCACCGGCCTCGGCGAGCAGCTCGTAGGCGCGCACCATGACGACCGGGTCGTTGTGCTTGACCGAGATCTTGAAGTCGTGGAAGTCGTGCTCCTCGAAGAGACCCGGCCTCCCACACCGCGGACTCGACGAGCGCCTCGGGCGTGGCCTTGCCGTACTTGTCGAGGATCCGCTTGTCGAGCGACCCGGCGTTGACGCCGATCCGGATCGACGTGCCGCGGTCCTTCGCGGCCCGCGCGATCTCCTTGACCTGGTCGTCGAACTTGCGGATGTTGCCCGGGTTGACGCGTACGGCGGCGCAGCCCGCGTCGATCGCGGCGAAGACGTACTTCGGCTGGAAGTGGATGTCGGCGATGACGGGGATCTGGGAGTGCTGGGCGATCTCCGGGAGCGCGTCGGCGTCGTCCTGGCTGGGGCACGCGACGCGCACGATGTCGCAGCCCGTCGCGGTCAGCTCGGCGATCTGCTGGAGCGTGGAGTTGACGTCGGAGGTGAGCGTCGTGGTCATCGACTGGACGCTGATCGGCGAGTCGCTGCCGACCCCCACCGAACCGACCTTGATCTGGCGGGTCTTGCGGCGGGGAGAGAGCACGGGCGGGGGCAGAGCGGGCATGCCAAGACCGACAGACGTCATGCCGACATCGTACGGGCCGGGGTGGTCGGGTCCCGGCCTCGGCCGACCCCTGCCCAGCGGTGCCCCAGCCACCTTCCCGGTCGGCCGGCATGTGGCTCAGGCACCGCTCGAGGGCGGTCAGCTGATGTGGAGCGGCACGACCAGGTCGGCGACGATCAGCACGACGCCCATCACGAGCATCGCCAACCCCACGACGTACGCCACCGGCAGCAGCTTGGCGACGTCGACGTATCCGGGGTCGGGGCGACCGCGCAGGCGGGCGACGCCCTGCTTGGCTCCCTCGTAGAGCGCGCCGGCGATGTGGCCACCGTCGAGCGGGAGCAGCGGGATGAAGTTGAACATGCCGATGAAGAAGTTGAAGCTCGCGATCAGGAAGAGAAGCGTCACCAGCTTGTCGACCAGCGGGAACTGCTCGCTCGCCGCTGCCTCGCCGGCGAACCGGCCGCCGCCCACGATCGAGACCGGGCTCTCCGGGTCGCGCTCCTGGAGGCCGACGATGGCCTTGCCGACCTCGAACACCTTGACCGGGAGCTGGGCGAGCGCCTGGAGCGTCTCGACCGTCATCGTCCCCATCTGGTCAGCGGTGTAGAGCAGCCCACCGGTCTGGAGGTGGATGACCGGCTGGACACCGAGGAATCCCACCTCCGTGAGCGTCTCGTCCTCGATCGAGGTCTGGCGCAGCTGGACGGTCGTGTTGGTGGTGAGCGTGACCTGCTCGCCGTCGCGCAGCACCACGATCACCGCGTCGCCGTCGGCGTTGCCGCGGATGTCGGCCTGCAGGCTCTCCCAGTCGGTGACCGGGGTGCCGTTGAAGCTGAGGAACTCGTCGCCCGGCTGGAGTCCGGCCTCGCGGGCGGGGGTGACCGGGTCCTCGGCGGTGCAGTCGCGCGGCATCTCGGCGATCGGGATGACGCACTCGGGGACGGAGGCGACGACCGGTTCGACGACCTCGTCGCGCGGGTTGCCGTAGGTCGCGAACAGGATGGCGAACAGCGAGAACGCGATCGCGATGTTCACCATCGGCCCGCCGGCCATGACGATCACCTTCTTCCACCACACGAGGCGGTAGAAGAGCCGGTCGGTGTCGTGGGCCTTGACGTACTCCCACTCCGCGGCGCGGGCGTCCGAGATCAGCTGGGTGAACATCCCCGTGTTGGAGCGGCGCACCTTGTGGACCGGCTCGCCGTCCTCGTCGTACGTCGTCTCCTCGACGAGGTCCTCGGCACCCGGGGGGAGCATCCCGACGATCTTGACGTAGCCACCGAGCGGGATGGCCTTGAAGCCGTACTCCGTCTCGCCGATCTGCTTGCTCCACACCGTCGGCCCGAAGCCGATGAACCACTGCGGCACCTTGCAGCCGAACTTCTTGGCCGGGACGAGGTGGCCGAACTCGTGCAGGCCGATGGAGACGAGGATCGCCACGACGAACGCGACGACACCCAGGGTGTAGAGGAGCGGGGTCACGAAGGGTCCTTCTTGATCAGGCGGGAGGCCTCCGCGCGCGCCCAGGAGTCGGCGGCGAGGACGTCGTCCACGGTGAGGTGCTCCATCGAGCCTACGTCGTGGGCCGCAAGGGTGGCTGCAACTGTGGGGATGATGTCGATGAAACGCAGCCGACCGGAGCGGAACGCCTCGACGCACTCCTCGTTGGCGGCGTTGTAGACCGCGGGAGCGGTGCCGCCGCGCTCCCCCGCCGTCCGGGCCAGGGAGACTGCCGGGAACGCCTCGTCGTCGAGCGGGAAGAACTCCCAGGTGCCGGGCCTGGTCCAGTCGACGGCCGGGGCCGCGTCGGGGACCCGGTCTGGCCAGGCGAGGCCCAGCGCGATCGGGATCATCATGGTCGGCGGGCTGGCCTGGAGGATCGTGGAGCCGTCGACGAACTCGACCATCGAGTGCACGTCGCTGGTGGGGTGGACGACGACCTCGATGCGGTCGAAGGGGATGTCGAAGAGCAGGTGGGCCTCGATGACCTCGAGCCCCTTGTTGACCAGGGTCGCGGAGTTGATCGTGATCACCGGCCCCATCGACCAGGTCGGGTGGTTGAGCGCCTCCTCGACCGTCACCTCGGCGAGGTCGTCGCGCGTGCGCCCTCGGAACGGTCCGCCGGACGCGGTGAGCACGAGGCGGCGTACCTCCGCGGACGTGCCGGCGCGCAGGCACTGGGCGACGGCGGAGTGCTCGGAGTCGACCGGGACGATCTGGCCGGGCTTGGCCCGACCCGTCACCAGCGAGCCGCCCATGATCAGCGACTCCTTGTTGGCCAGGGCCAGCGTGGTGCCGGCGTCGAGGGCGGCCAGCGTGGGTCGCAGTCCGACGGCGCCGGTGATGCCGTTGAGGACGACGTCGCAGGCCATCCCGGCGGCCTCGGTGGACGCGTCCTCCCCCAGCCCGGAGAAGGCCGGTGCGAACTCGGCGACCTGGGCGTCGAACAGCTCCTCGTTGGAGCCACCCGCGGTGAGGCCGACGACGCGGAAGCGGTCGGGGTTGGCACGCACCAGGTCGAGGGCCTGGGTGCCGATGGATCCGGTCGAGCCGAGGATCACGATGTCGCGGACGGTCACCGGTCCATCCTGACAGGATGGCGCCGTGACCGAGCACTTCCGGGAGCTGCAGCACGCCGAGACGCTGCTCGAGCTCGGGCGCCCGGCGGAGGCGGAGGAACGGGTACGCACCGTCCTGGCGAGCGACCCCGAGCACGTGTTCGCGCTCTTCACCCTCGCCCGCACCCTGCACGACCAGGGCCGCGACACCGAGGCCGAGTCGGCCGTTCGCAGCGGCCTGGCCCTCGACCCCGACAACGCCGAGGGCTACCTCCACCTCTGCGACATCCTCTGCACGCGCAAGGACGGCGATGGCGCGCTGGACGCCGCCCAGCGGGCCGTCCACCTCGAGCCGCACGACTGGCGCTCGCACTACGCCGTCTCGCGCGCACTGATGGCGGCGAGACGGCCGCGTACCCGGGACGCGTACGACGCGGCCCGGCGCTCGGTCGAGCTGGCACCGCACTCCGCGGCCGCCCACAACCTGGTCGGCATCTGCCTGTCCCACCTCGGCAACGAGCCCGGCGCCCAGCAGGCCTTCCGCAACGCGCTGGCCCTCGACCCCCACCACACCCTCGCCCAGAACAACCTCGCCGCGTCCGAGATCGACAGCGGCCGGCTCAAGCGGGCGGCAGGAATGCTGCGCAGCGCCGTCGGCAACGCGCCGCAGGAGAAGCTGCTCCACCAGAACCTCGACACCGTCCTGCTGCTCCTCGGCCGGCGGATCATGTGGTCGTTGTTCGCCGCGGCCATCGTGCTGGGCATCCTGCTGGCCACCGAGGCGCCGTGGTGGACGCGGGCGCTCGCCGGGACGGCGTACGCCGGAGTGCTGGCGCTGCTGGTCCGCGACGTCGTCACCGACCTGCCGCGCGGCGTCTCGCGCTGGGGACGCGGGATCTTCGGGCGGGCGAGGTGGCAGGGCAAGTACCTCCTCGGACTGCTGGCGCTGCTGTCGGTCGGGGTGCTGCTGCTGGCCTTCGCGCCCTATCCCGTGGCCGTCGGGTCCGCCCTCGTGCTGGCCTCGGTGCTGCGCGTGCTCGGCCTCGTCTGCGTCATCGGCTGGGTCGCCCTGGCCGGCGTCAACCTCGTTCGCGGCAAGTGAGACCGCCCGCCTCTAGGGTGGCGCCGTGGACGAGCGACTGATCGAGAGCCTCACCGCCGCCGTGCGTGCCGCACCCGGACGACCTGACGCTGCGCCTGCACCTGGCCGGCCTGCTCGTCGACGCCGGCCGTGGCGCCGAGGCCGTCGAGCACGTCGCGACGGTGCTCGCGACCGAGCCCGGGTCGACCGAGGCGCGCGCGCTGATGGCCCGGGCCGTGGGCGCCCCGGACGCGTCGAGCGCTCCGCCGGCATCCGACGCTCAGTCCAGCCGACGACGCAGGGCCCCACCGGCTTCGACTGGCACGCCGCCGAGTCCGAGCTCGGCGAGACCGTCGGCCCGATGTTCGTCGACGGATCGACCGACGAGCCCGGCCCGCCGGCGTACGACGTCGAGCGGGCCGGCGTGCGGCTCGCGGACGTCGGCGGCCTGACGGAGGTCAAGAAGCGGCTCGAGGCGAGCTTCCTCGCTCCGCTGCGCAACCCCGAGCTGCGCCGGCTCTACGGCAAGTCGCTGCGCGGCGGGCTGCTGCTCTACGGCCCGCCCGGGTGCGGCAAGACCTATCTCGCCAAGGCGGTCGCCGGCGAGCTGGGCGCCGCCTTCATCCACGTGTCGCTGGCCGACATCCTCGACATGTACATCGGGCAGAGCGAGCGCAACGTCAAGGAGCTCTTCGAGGTCGCCCGGACGTCGGCACCGTGCGTGCTGTTCCTCGACGAGCTCGACGCGATCGGCCAGAAGCGGTCGCTGACCCGCAGCTCCGGTGCGCGCACGACCGTCAACCAGCTGCTCACCGAGCTCGACGGCGTCGGGTCGGACAACGAGGGCGTCTTCGTGCTCGCCGCGACCAACCACCCGTGGGACGTCGACCCGGCGCTGCGCCGTCCCGGCCGGCTCGACCGGACCCTGCTGGTGCTGCCGCCCGACCGCGACGCCCGCGAGGCGATCCTGCGCACCCACCTGCGCCAGCGCCCCGTCGAGGGGATCGACACCCGCAAGCTGGCCAAGGCCACCGAGGGGTTCAGCGGCGCCGACCTGGCCCACCTGTGCGAGTCGGCCTCCGAGAACGCGCTGATGGACTCCGTCGACTCGGGCACCGTGCGGATGATCGGCATGGGCGACTTCACCCGGGCGCTCGCCGAGGTCAGGCCCTCGATCGGGCCGTGGATGGAGACGGCGCGCAACGTCGCGCTCTATGCCAACGCCACCGGGGAGTACGACGAGCTCGCGACGTGGCTGCGCAAGCAGCGCTGACTCAGGCCTCGCTCAGTCCCGCAGCACCGGTCGCAGGCGGTCGAGCACCCCGGCGTCCTCGATCGTCGAGGGCACCGGCGCGTCCTTGCCATCGGCGATCTCGCGCATCGTCTTGCGCAGGATCTTGCCCGACCGGGTCTTCGGCAGCCCATCCACCACCGCCGACCTCGCGCGAACGACGCGACCGCACCGATCTGGCTCCGGACCAGGCGCACCAGCTCCTCGCGCAGCACGTCCGGGTCGATCGTCCGCCCCGGCCTTGAGCACGACGAAGCCCCGCGGCACCTGGCCCTTCAGCGAGTCGGCGACCCCGATGACCGCGCACTCGGCGACGGCCGGGTGCTGGGCGATCACCGCCTCCATCGACCCGGTGGAGAGCCGGTGGCCCGCGACGTTGATGACGTCGTCGGTGCGACCCATGACGAAGAGGTAGCCGTCCTCGTCGACGTAGCCACCGTCGCCGGAGAGGTAGTAGCCGTCGAAGGCCGACAGGTAGGACGAGACGTAACGGTCGTCGTCGCCCCAGAGCGTCGGCAGCGTGCCCGGGCGGCAGCGGCAGCCGCAGGCAGATCGCGCCCTCCTCGCCCGGCCGGCACCGGCTTGCCCGTCGGTGTCGAGGACCTGCGACGTCGTAGCCGGGCACCGGCGACCGACGGTGAGCCGGGCTTGATCGGCATCGGCTCGAGTCCGCGCAGGTTCGCCGCGATCGGCCACCCGGTCTCGGTCTGCCACCAGTTGTCGACGACCGGCACGCCGAGCCGGTCGGTCGCCCACTCGTAGGTGTCCGGGTCGAGCCGCTCGCCGGCCAGGAACAAGGTCTCGCAGCGAGGAGATGTCGTGGTCGGCCAGCAGCGGCGCCGTCCGGGTCCTCCTTCTTGATCGCCCGGATCGCGGTCGGCGCGGTGAACAGCGCCTTGACCCCGTGCTCGGCGATCACCCGCCAGAACGCGCCCGCGTCGGGCGTGCCGACCGGCTTGCCCTCGTAGAGCACCGTGGTCGCGCCGACGATCAGCGGCGCGTAGACGATGTAGGAGTGGCCGACGACCCAGCCGACGTCGGAGGCAGCCCACCAGACGTCGCCGGGCGCGGAGTCGTAGATCGTTCGGCAGCGACCAGGCCATCGCCACGGCGTGGCCGCCGTTGTCGCGCACGATGCCCTTGGGCTTGCCGGTGGTGCCGGAGGTGTAGAGGACGTAGAGCGGGTCGGTCGCGGCCACCTCGACGCACGGCAGCCGGATCCGTGCGCCCGGCGCTGCATCGCCAGGTCCCAGTCGATGTCGCGCCCTTCGACCATCGGGCCTCGACCTGCGGTCGCTGCTTGACGACGACCGCGGCCGGCGGGTGCTCGGCGAGCTCGAGCGCCTGGTCGACGAGCGGCTTGTACTCGACGACGCGGCCCGGCTCGAGCCCGCAGGACGCGGTGACGACGCACCTTGGGCCGGGCGTCGTCGATGCGGACGGCGAGCTCGTGGGCGGCGAAGCCGCCGAACACCACCGAGTGCACGGCGCCGATGCGCGCGCAGGCCAGCATCGCGATCACGGCCTCGGGGATCATCGGCATGTAGATGATGACCCGGTCGCCCTTGGCGACGCCGAGAGCCGCGCAGCACGCCGGCGAACGCCGCCACCTCGGTCGAGCAGCTCGGCGTAGGTGTACGTCTCGCGCTCCCCGGTCACCGGCCGAGTCGTGGATCAGCGCCGCGCGGTCGGCCCGCCCCGCGGATGACGTGTCGGTCGAGCGCGTTGAAGCAGGTGTTGAGGCGTGGCGTCGGGGAACCACCGGTAGAACGGCGGCGCGACTGTCGTCCAGCACCCGCTCAGGCTTGCGGAACCAGTCGACCAGCTCGGCCTGCTCGCCCCAGAACGCCTCCGGGTCGGTGATGGAGCGCTCATAGGTCTCGCGGTAGTCGCCCATGGTGATGGTCCTTTCCTCTGCTCCCGTGCCTGATGTGCCCGACGGGCCTCAGCCGAGGCCGTTGTCGGCGGTGGCGGCCGGCTTCGTCGGGGGTGCGGAGCCACGCGGTGAAGAAGCTGGTCGAGCTCCTGGCCGCTGACCCGCTCCGCGGTCTCCTCGAACTCCTCGGTCGAGCCGTTGCCGCCGCGACTGCTCGTCGATCCAGGTCGCGGATGATGCTCCAGAACGTCCGGTCGCCGACCCGGTTGCGCAGCGCCTGCAGGGTCATCGCGCCCCGGTCGTAGATCGCGCCGTCGAAGATGTGTGCGGCGCCGGGGTCGGCGACCGTGATCGCCCAGAACGACGAGCCGGCGTCGGTGTCGTCGTAGACGCGGCGCAGGATCTCGGCTGCGGTGGAACGGCCGTGGGTCTCCTCCCAGCGCCACTCCATGAAGGACGCGAAGCCCTCGTTGAGCCAGATGTCGCGCCAGCCCTGGACGGCGATGTCGTCGCCGAACCACTGGTGGGCCAGCTCGTGGACGACGAGGCTGGTGTGGTGGTAGCCCAGCGCGGGGTAGGTCGGTCGCGTCTGGTTCTCGAGCGCGAAGCCGGCGTTGAGCGAGGTGGTGAGGCCGCCGACGATCGAGAAGGGGTAGTCGCCCAGGTCCTTCGCCAGCCCGGCCACGACGGCCGGCGAGATCTTCATCAGTCGCATCGACCGACGCTGCTGCGCCGGTGAGAGCCGGTCGGAGACCGCGACCAGCCACGGCAGCCCGTCACGCTTGCCCTTGGCCATGGTGAAGTCACCGGCGGCGAAGAACGCCAGGTAGGGCACCATCGGCTCATCGGCCCGCCAGTGCCAGGTCGTGCCGCGCCTGGTCGTCCTGCGGCCGCGCAGCTTGCCGTTGGAGACCACCTCGCGTCCCTTCGGGACGGTGATCCGGACGTCCACGATCGCCTTGTCGAGCGGGTGGTCGTTGGCGGGGAACCACCACGGCAGCCATGTGCGGCTCGTTCATGGTGACGACCTCGCGGGTGCTGGCCAGCCAGTTGCGCTCACCGGCATAGCCCTGCTTCGCCGGGTTGCCGGCGTACGTCACGACTGCGGTGTGCGTGCTGCCGCTGGGCAGCGCCCTGCTCGGCGTGATGCGGAGCTCGTGACCCCCGCCAGACCTGGTGAAGCGGGCCGCGGCACCGTCGACGGTGACCTTGCGGACCGGGAGCAGGAAGTCGAGGGAGAAGCTGGACAGGTCCGCGGTGGCGCGTGAAGCTGACCGCGGTGCGACCGGCGAGGCGCTTGGTCGCCGAGGGCGTAGCGGTTGTGGATGCGGTAGGACGCCACGTCGATGCCGCCGTTGCCGTCGAGCGGCCAGTAGGGGTCGCCGATCCCCGAGGCCCCGTCCTCACGGGCGCTGGCACCGGCCTGCGCGGTCCCGGCGCCGCCGGCCAGCCCAGCGGCGAGGACGCCGGCCAGCGTCGACGGCGAGGACGGACCGGGACACGTGTCGGATGCTCACCCGACCGAACCTAGCCGACGCCCGTCGAGCGCGCGGAAAACCAGTGGCACCGGCGGGCGGCATGCCCCAGAATGCTCCCGAACCCCCGGGTGCCGACTCGCGTCGCCCGTGTCGAGAGGAGCGGTGACATGTCCAGGACTGTCCTCGGCCTGACCGCCGACCACCTTTCACACACACGGAGCACCACGCATGACACACGAGTTCCCGGAGGACTTCCTCCGGCCTGACGTCCGTTCGCCGCTGGCGGACATCGACGAGACGTTCATCTTCGACTTCACCACGTACGCCGACGAGCTCGGCCACCACCAGCGCTGGTCGCGCTGGGAGGACCTCGAAGCCCTCATGAAGGGTCCCGAGCCGCGCCCCGACTGGGTCGTGACCTCGAGCGGGGCGATCGACACCGACCTCGGCATCCTCAAGACCGGCAAGGAGGCCGACGTCTTCCTGCTCGAGCGCGGGGACCCGCACCGCCCCGACGGCGCGGTCGTGATGGCCGCCAAGCGCTACCGCGACACCGACCACCGCACCTTCCACCGCAGCCGCGACCTACACCGAGGGCCGGTCGATGAAACGGTCCCGCGACAACCGCGCCCTCAAGCGCAAGTCGACGTGGGGCAAGCAGGTGGCGGCCGGCGAGTGGGCGATCTCGGAGTGGAATGCGCTGCGCCGCTGCTGGGAGCTCGGCCTCCCGGTCCCCTACCCGGTGCAGATCGACGAGACCGAGATCCTCATGGAGTGGATCACCCACGACGGCGAGACGGCGCCGCGCGTGTCCCAGGTGCGGCCGGAGCCGGTCGGTGGTCGAGGGCTACTACGAGCAGCTGCGGGACGCCCTGTCGACCCTCGTCCAGGCCGGCCTGGTCCACGGCGACCTGTCGCCGTACAACACCCTGGCCGCCGGCGACCGGCTGGTGATCATCGACCTGCCGCAGATGGTCGACCTCGTCGGCAACCCGCGCGGCATGGACTTCCTGCTGCGCGACTGCGCCAACATGGCCGGCTGGTTCCGCTCACGAGGGCTGGACGTCGACGAGCACGACCTCTTCGGGGAGCTGATGGCGCACGCGTTCTAGGGTCTCCCCGTGAAGCACACCCGCGGACGCGTCGTCGAGATCACCACCGTCGAAGACCTCGACCGACGCCTCGCACGAGGCGCTCGGTCGATGTCCGGGTGGCGACTGGTCGGGCTCGACCTGCGCGAGCGGGGACCGGAGCTCCAGCGGTCCTCGGTCGCGCAGGCACTGTTCCTCGGGTGCACGTTCGTCCCGGGCGACGAGGAGGGCGTACGCCGGGCCGGTGCCGTCGTGCTGCCGCGGATCCCCGACAGCCCGGTCGACCCCTACCGCACGACGCTCTACTCCCCACACGACCTCTACGACACCGAGGACTACCCCACGTCCACCGACGCCCGCGCCTACGCCTGGTCGCTGCTCGCCCCGGACGCCGACGACCTCCTCGCGCGGGCCCTGCACGACCACGCGATCGACCAGGCGCTCACCGCGTGGGCGGCGGACCGGTCGATCGTCGGCGTGATGGGCGGACACGCGCTCGAGCGCGGGTCGCAGGCGTACGCCGACGCCGCCCGGCTCGGGCACGGGCTGGGCCGCGACCGCACGGTCGCCACGGGTGGAGGCCCGGGCGCCATGGAGGCGGCGAACCTCGGCGCGTTCCTCGCCGGCGGCAGTGAGGGTGCGCTCGACGACGCGATCGCCGCCGTGGCCGTCGTACCGTCCTTCCGACCGGACATCGGGGCGTGGGCGCGAGCGGCGCTCGACGTCGTCGACGCGACCAGTGACGGCCGGGCCTCTCTCGGCGTGCCGACCTGGCACTACGGCCACGAGCCGCCGAACCCCTTCGCCACCCACATCGCGAAGTACTTCGCCAACGCCCCGCGCGAGGCCGTCCTGCTGGAGGCCTGCAGCGCCGGGATCGTGTTCCTGCCGGGCGCGGGCGGGACCGTCCAGGAGATCTTCCAGGACGCCTGCGAGAACTACTACGCCGACGAGTCCTCGACGGCTCCGATGGTGCTCGTCGGCCGCCACCACTGGACCGAGGAGCTGCCGGCCTGGCCGTTGCTCCGGGCGCTGGCACGGGGGCGTGCCATGGAGGACCACGTCCACCTCGTCGACACCGTCGACGAGGCCGTCGAGGCGTGAGGCGCCGTCCGGCGCTGCCTAGGCATGTACGCCGGGTACACGTTGTAGCCACCCTGCTGGAGCATGGGGTCATCCAGTAACCCGGCGTACAGGGGCGCAGCTCAGGTCACTCGGTGGCGGCGAGCTGCCCGCAGGCAGCGTCGATGTCGCTGCCGCGCGTGTCCCGGATGGTCGTCGAGATGCCCTTGGCCTCGAGCCGCCGGACGAACTCGTCCATGTCCTCGTCGCGCGACCGGCGTGAACTTCGAGCCGGGCACCTCGTTGAGCGGGATCAGGTTGACGTGCACCCAGCCCCAGTCGCCGTACGAGTTGAGCACGTCGCCCAGCAGGTCGGCGCGCCAGGCCTGGTCGTTGATGTCGCGCATCATGGCGTACTCGATGGAGACGCGACGCTTGGTCTTCGCGGCGTAGTTCCAGGCGGCCTCGACGGTCTCGGCGACCGAGAAGCGGGTGTTGATCGGGACCAGCTCGTTGCGGAGCTCGTCGTCGGGCGCGTGCAGGCTCAGCGCCAGGGTGACCGGGATGCCCTCCTCGGTCAGCTGGTTCATCCGCGGCACGAGGCCGACGGTGGAGACCGTGATGCCGCGGGCGCTCATGCCCAGACCGGCGGGCGACGGGTCCACGAGGCGGCGTACGGCCCCGATGACGGCCTTGTAGTTGGCGAGCGGCTCACCCATGCCCATGAAGACCACGTTGGAGACGCGACCGGGACCACCGGCGACCTCGCCGCGCGCCATGGACCGGGCGCCGGCGACGACCTGCTCGACGATCTCGGCGGTCGACATGTTGCGCTGGAGACCACCCTGGCCGGTCGCGCAGAACGGGCAGGCCATGCCGCAGCCGGCCTGGCTGGAGACGCAGACCGTCGCACGGTCGGGGTAGCGCATGAGCACCGACTCGACCAGCGCACCGTCGAAGAGCCTCCAGAGCGTCTTGCGCGTGGTGCCCTTGTCGGCCTCCGACGTGCGCAACGGGGTCATCAGGTCGGGCAGGAGTGCCGCCACCAGCTCGTCGCGCTGGGTGGCCGGCAGGTCCGTCATCTGGGCCGGGTCGTCGACCAGTCGTCCGAAGTAGTGCAGGGAGAGCTGCTTGGCGCGGAAGCCCGGCAGCCCCATCTCCTCGAGCAGGCCCTTGCGCCCGGCCTCATCGAGGTCGGCGAGGTGGCGCGGCGGCTTCTTGCGGCCGCGCGGCTCGTCGAAGACGAGGGGCAGGGTCTTGATCGGCTGGACCGGTTCGACGGTGGACATCGCACCGATCCTCCCATCCCGGCGGCTGCCGGGGCCATTCACCGATCACCGACCGGCAGCGCTCAGCTGTCGACCATGAAGTAGAGGACGAGCGAAGCGACGCCGAGGACAACGAGCGCGGTGATGGCCATGCCGATGAACATGTACTGCCCGAAGCGCCGCGTCTTGCGCTTGACCAGCAAGAAGATGGGCAGCGCCAGCGCGAGCGCGACCAGCGGGAACAGCTCCTCGGCGGTCTCGTAGGAGAAGAGCAGCCGCAGGATGCCCGCGAAGGCACCGGGCAGCGCTGTGACGAAGAGCATGCCGGCGAAGAACCCGGCGAGGGCGGCGAAGGTCGGGTGGCTGTGGTGCCACCACTCGAAGGTGTGCGCGCGCTGCGTCTCCGTCGGCGCCTGCTCGAGCTCGGACTGCTGACTGGACTCCACCCCCCAACCCTAGGTCGTACGAGGTGCTGGGGCTGGCTGGGCACGCCCTCGCCCGTGTCGCGACCGGGCACGAATGTGCGCGCAGAGCCGCCGACCGGGCACGAATATCCGTCCTCGTGTGGACATATGCGCCCGGTCAGCGCGTCCTGCGGAACATTCGTGCCCGGTCAGCGTGGTGGCTAGGCTGCGCGGGGTCAGTAGACGAGGTAGTAGAGGATCAGCCAGATCGGGGCGACCGTGGCGAGCAGGGAGTCCAGGCGGTCCATCAGGCCGCCGTGGCCGGGGATGACCTGGCTCATGTCCTTGATGCCGAGGTCGCGCTTGATGACCGACTCGCACAGGTCGCCGAGGGTGGCCATCACGGCCGAGATCACTCCCAGGAGCACGCCGACCCACCACTCACCGCCGAGGAAGGCCGTGACCAGCCAGACACCGACCGCGATGCAGACCGCGACCGAGCCGGCGAAGCCCTCCCACGACTTCTTGGGCGAGATGACCGGCGCCATCGGGTGCTTGCCGAAGAGCACTCCCGCGGCGTAGCCCCCCGTGTCGGAGGCCACCGTGATCGCGATGAACGTGATGACGCCGCGGACGCCCGGGTCGTCGAGGTCGAGGCCGAAGCCCGGGAGCGATCCGCCCTCGGAGAGCAGCAGTGCGACGAACGACCCCAGGAACGGGACGTAGACGAGCGTGAACACCGACGCGGTGGCGTTCTTGACGTAGCCGTCCACGCCGCGACGCAGCAGCCACAGCATGACCGCGAGGGCGGTGACCGCGGTGGCGGTGACCAGGGCGGGGGCGCCCCAGAAGTAGGCGACGACGACCATCACCACGCCGCCGAGCATGAGCGGCTGCTCGGGGATGTCGATGTCCTTGGCCGAGAGGCCGCGGTGCAGCTCCCACACGGCCACCGCGACGGCCGCCGCGACGATGCCCATGAAGGCGGTCTTCCAGAAGAAGAGCGACAGCAGGATCGCCCCGACCAGCACGACGGCCGAGATGACGGCTGCCGGGAGGTCGCGACCGGCCCGGCCGTGGTCCTTCTTCGGGGCGGCCGGCTCGGTCGAGGCGTCAGGTGTGGTTCATGGGAGGTGTCGACGGCGCTCAGACCTCGAGCAGCTCGGCTTCCTTGTGCTTGAGGAGGTCGTCGATCTTGTCGGTGTGGGTCTTGGTCATCGCGTCCAGGCGCTTCTCGGCACCCGTCACGTCGTCCTTGCCGACCTCGCCGTCCTTCTCGAGCTTCTCGAGGGCCTGCTTGGCCGTACGACGGATGTTGCGCACCGAGACGCGGCCGTCCTCGGCCTTGGACCGGGCGAGCTTGATGTACTCCTTGCGGCGCTCCTCGGTCAGCTCGGGGAAGACGCAGCGCAGCACCTTGCCGTCGTTGGCCGGGTTGACGCCCAGGTCGGAGTCGCGGATGGCCTTCTCGATGTTGCCCATCGCGCCGATGTCGAAGGGCTGGATCAGGATGGTGCGGGCGTCCTGGGAGGTGAAGGACGCCAGCTGGTTGAGCGGGGTCTGGGTGCCGTAGTAGTCGGCGGTGATCTTGGCGAACATCGCCGGGTTCGCACGACCGGCCCGGATCGTCGCGAAGTCCTCGCGGGTCGCTTCGACCGACTTGCCCATCTTGGCGTCGGCATCCTTCATGACGTCGTTGATCACGGCGGCTCTCTCTCGTCGTACGTTGGGTGCGGGCGATGGGGCAACCCGGTCAGGCCGAGCTGCTCACCAGCGTGCCGATCTTCTCACCCCGCACCGCGCGCACGATCGTGCCCGGGGTGGAGAGGTCGAAGAAGACCATGTCCATCTTGTTGTCGCGCGCCATCGCGATGCCGGTGGCGTCGGCGACCTTGAGGTCGCGTGCGAGGTACTCGTCGTAGCTGAGGTTGTCGAACTTCACCGCACCAGGATTCTTGTGCGGGTCGGAGTCGTAGACGCCGTCGACGCCCTGCTTGCCCATCAGGATCACCTCGCAGCGCGTCTCCAGGGCCCGCTGCGCCGCGACGGTGTCGGTGGAGAAGAACGGCATTCCGGCGCCGGCACCGAAGATCACGACGCGGCCCTTCTCCATGTGCCGCATGGCGCGGCGCGGGATGTAGGGCTCGGCGACCTGGCCCATCGTGATGGCGGTCTGCACGCGTGTCTCGACCCCGTGCTTCTCGATCAGGTCCTGCAGCGCCAGACAGTTCATGACGGTGCCCAGCATGCCCATGTAGTCGGCCCTGGCACGGTCCATGCCGCGCTGCTGGAGCTCGGCGCCGCGGAAGAAGTTGCCGCCGCCGACCACGATGGCGATCTGGACGCCCGACTTCGCGACCTCGGCCATCTCGCCTGCCAGTGCATTGATGACGTCGAGGTCGACTCCCACCGCGCCACCACCGAACACCTCGCCGGAGAGCTTGAGCAGGACGCGGTTGTAGGCCGTCACGTGGTTCCCTTCGCCAGGCTGGTCGGTCGCGAGAAACCTACCGGTCGGTCCGGTCGCCGGTCGAACCGCACCGGGAAATGCCGCAGGGGTCGTACGCCGCGGCGTACGGCCCCTGTCGGGCAGCTGTGAGCCGGAGGCTCAGGCGCCGACCTCGAAGCGGGCGAACCGCTTCACGGTGGTGCCGGACTCGTCGAGGACGGCCTTGACGCTCTTCTTGGCCTCGGAGACCGACTCCTGCTCGAGCAGGACGATCTCCTTGTAGAAGCCACCGAGGCGACCCTCGACGATCTTGGCGATCGCCTGCTCGGGCTTGCCCTCCTCGCGGGTCTTCTGCTCGGCGATGGAGCGCTCGCTCTCGACGACGTCCGCGGGGACCTCGTCGCGGGTGAGGTACTGCGCACGCATCGCGGCGATCTGCATCGCGGCGCCGCGGGCGGCAGCGGCGTCACCCTCGAACTCGACGAGCACGCCGACGGCGGGCGGGAGGTCGGCGGCACGCTTGTGCATGTAGACGACGGTCTCGCCCTCGAAGTAGGCGACCTGACCGAGCTCGATCTTCTCGCCGATCGTGATCGCGAGGTCCTGGACGACCTCGCCGACGGTCTTGCCGTCGAGCTCGACCGACTTGAGGGTCTCGACGTCGCCGGCCTTGGCGGCGTCGGCGGCGTCGGCGATGCGCTGGGCCACGGCGACGAAGTCGTCACCCTTGGCCACGAAGTCGGTCTCGCACTTGAGCTCGACCAGCGCGCCACCGGAGGTGGCGACGAGGCCGGCGGAGGCCTCGCGCTCGGCGGCACGGTTGGCGGCCTTGGCGGCACCCTTGACGCGGAGCAGCTCGACAGCCTTGTCGAAGTCGCCGTCGGCCTCGGTGAGCGCCTTCTTGCAGTCCATCATCCCGGCCTGCGTCAGCTCACGGAGCTTCTTGACGTCGGCGGCAGTGAAGTCGGCCATGATCCTTCTTCCTTGAGTTCAGGTCCCCGGTGAACAGGGGTGTCAGGGTGGAACGGAGGGCAGGATCGGTTGGCCGGTCGCAAGCCCGGGGCTCAAGCGACCGACCGCGTCCGGATCAGTCCTTCTTCGGCTCCGCGTCGGCGGAGTCGGTGGCCTCGGCGGCAGGTGCCTCGGTCTCGGCCGGAGCCTCGGCCTCGGCGGCAGGCGCCTCGGTCTCGACCTGACCTCGGGAGCAGGGGCCTCGGTGGCAGCGTCAGCGGCGGGGGCCTCGGTCGCGGACTCGGCGGCAGCGTCAGCGGCCGGCGCCTCGGAGGCGGCACCGGTGGACTCGGACGCGGGCGCCTCGGCAGCGGCGTCGCCACCGGTGGCGGCGACGGCGGCCTTCTCGGCGTCACCCGGTCAGGAGCTCGCGCTCCCACTCGGCCAGGGGCTCCTCGGCACCGACGGCCTCGTCGGCGTCGCCGGCCTTGACACCGGAGCGGGCGATGAGGCCCTCGGCGACGGCGTCGGCGACCACGCGGGTCAGCAGGCCGACGGCGCGGATGGCGTCGTCGTTGCCCGGGATCGGGAAGTCGACGAGGTCGGGGTCGCAGTTGGAGTCGAGGATGCCGATGATCGGGATGCGCAGCTTGCGCGCCTCCTCGACGGCGAGGTGCTCCTTGTTGGTGTCGACGATCCACACCGCGGAGGGAACCTTCGACATCTCGCGGATGCCGCCCAGGGTCTTGTCGAGCTTGTCACGCTCGCGCTTCATCTGGAGCAGTTCCTTCTTGGTGCGGTTGGAGCCCGCGACGTCGTCGAAGTCGATCTCGTCGAGCTCCTTGAGGCGGTTGATCCGCTGGTGCACCGTCTGGAAGTTGGTGAGCATGCCGCCGAGCCAGCGCTGGTTGACGTAGGGCATGCCGACGCGGGTGGCCTGCTCGGCGATGGCCTCCTGCGCCTGCTTCTTGGTGCCGACGAACATCACGACGCCGCCGCGGGCGACGGTCTCCTTGACGAAGGCGTAGGAGCGGTCGATGTAGGCGAGCGACTGCTGCAGGTCGATGATGTAGATGCCGTTGCGCTCGGTCATGATGAAGCGCTTCATCTTGGGGTTCCACCGACGGGTCTGGTGACCGAAGTGGACGCCGCTCTCGAGCAGCTGGCGCATGGTGACGACTGCCATGGGTTCTCCTGTGTGGCGGAGGCGCTCACCGGTGTGCCCGACCTTGAGGCAGGTGCGAGCCGGGAGCGGAACTCCTGAGTGTTTTCAGTTGCTGCACCCGACGGGTGTCGGCTGCCCTGACGCTCACGCGCTGACCCGATCCGCACCGTTCGAGCTGGTGCGAAACTGAGGATCGGCGCCCGCGGGCGATCGGAACCGAGGAGCATCCCGTCGCGGTCTGCGAGCGTGCGAAGTCAGTCCAGGTGGACTGCTCCGACCATGGTAGGCCACGTCTCACCCGGCGTGCCAATCGCTGGACCCGGCCCACGAACCGTCCCCAGCGCCGGCCGAGCCACGCTCATCCACAGGCGTACGACGACCGGGCCGCACCGTCCCCCAGCCGGTCGCATGATCGGCGGATGCGCACCCTTGTCCGGGCCCTGGTCGCCGTCCTGCTCGTCCTGGGGCCGACAGCACTGTCGGCGGCCGTCCGCGGCCACCGACACCGCCCCCGAGGGCGTCTGGCCGCTGGTGCCCGAGCCCGACGTCGTACGCCCGTTCGAGGCGCCACCCGACGCCCTGGGCGGCGGGACACCGGGGCGTCGACCTGGCCGGACATCCCGGGCAGGTCGTCCACGCCGCGCTGGGTGGCACCGTCGGCTTCGTCGGCTCGATCGGTGGCAAGCCCGTGGTGACCGTGATCCACGGCGCCCGGCGTACGACGTACGAGCCGGTCGTCGCCACGGTCGTGCGCGGGCAGGTGGTGTCGGCCGGCGGGCCCATCGGCAGGCTCGTGGTGACCCACAGCCACTGCTTCCCGGCCGCCTGCCTCCACTGGGGACTCATCCGCGGGGAGGACTACCTCGACCCGCTCAGCCTCGTCGGTTCCGGGCCGGTGCGACTCCTGCCGCTGTGGCGCGACGAACCGGTCACCGCCCGGCTGCCCTGGACTCCCCCGCTCGACCAGTGGCGGCGACCACTGGACTGGCTCGCGTGACAGCGTCCGCTAGGCCCTCGGGTGGGCCTGGTGGTAGGCCTTGCGGAGCCGGTCGGTCGTCACGTGCGTGTAGAGCTGGGTCGTCGCGAGCGAGGCGTGGCCCAGCAGCTCCTGCACCGAGCGCAGGTCCGCGCCGCCCTCGAGGAGATGGGTCGCCGCGGTGTGGCGTAGCCCGTGCGGGCCGATGTCCGGGGCGCCCGGCACGTCGGCGATCCGGCGATGGACGAGCTCGCGCACCACCCGCTGGTCGATACGCCGACCGCGGGCGCCCAGGAACAGCGCGGCGCCGGCACCCTCGACCCGCAGGACCGGTCGGCCCAGGCGGACCCAACGGTCCACCGCACGACCGGCGGGTACGCCGTAGGGGACGGACCTCTCCTTGCGGCCCTTGCCGAACACCCGCACGACGCGTCGCTCGGTGTCGACGTCGTCGATGTCGAGCCCGACCAGCTCCCCCACCCGGATCCCGGTGGCGTAGAGCAGCTCCAGCATGGCGACGTCACGCAGCCCCATCGGACTGCCGTCGTCGGCGAGGTCGGCCGCGGCGCGGATCAGGGACTCGGCCTCGTCGGCCCGCAGCACCGGCGGCAGGGTCTTGTGCCGCTTGGGTGAGCCCAGCGCTGCGCCGGGGTCGCTGGGGATGCGGCCGGTCCGGTGCAGCCAGGCGGTGAAGACCCGGGCCGCGGTGGCACGGCGGGCGATCGTGGTGCGGCTGCGGCCGGTGGTCTGCAGCTTGGCGAGCCAGCTGCGCAGGGCGCGTAGGTCGAGATCGGCGAGGTCGGCGATGCCCAGCCGCAGGCAGTGGTCGAGCAGGCTGGAGATGTCGCCGAGGTAGGCGCGGACCGTGTGGGCTGCGAGGTCGCGCTCGGAGACGAGGTGGCGCTCGTAGTCGCCGAGGGTGCGCGCCATCGTCTCGGGCAGGTCCTCCGCCTCGCTGGATTCCGCGCTCGGCTCGTCGCTCACACCGCGATCGTAGGCGCCCGGGACTCCGTCATCCGGCACCTGCGAGTCGCCATCCGCCCGCCTCCTCGCGCACGAAGCCCTTCTCCTCCAGCCGCCGCAGCGCGGGATCGGTGTCGCGGATGTGGAGCCGGCTGAGCCGGGCGATCGACTCCACGTCGGCCGGCCGGCTCACCGGCACCCATTCCACGACCCGCTGCTCGACGGAGGTGAGCAGGTCGCGCGGGCGCTCCTCGCCACGCGGCTCCTCGACGAGGTGCTCCCCCGACACCCCCACCACCTCGAGGACCTCCGAGCCGTGGGTCACGAGCGTCGAGCCGCCGCGGCGGATGCAGTAGTGGACGCCCTGCGACACGTAGCTTGTGACCGGACCCGGGACGCACATCACCGGCCGGCTCAGCTGCTCGGCCCACGCCACGGTGTTGAGCGCACCGCTGCGCAGGGCCGCCTCCACGAGCACGGTGCCCTGGGTCAGCGCGGCGATGAGACGGTTGCGCGCCAGGAAGCGGAGCCGGGTCGGTGCCGAGCCGGGCGGCTGCTCGGACACGACGGCGAACTCGGCGGCCAGGTGGGCGAGCAGGCGACGGTTCTCCTGGGGGTAGGCACGGTCGACACCACAGGCGAGCACGGCGACCGTGGCACCGCCGGCGAGCAGGGCCGCGTCGTGGGCGGCGAAGTCGATGCCCTTGGCCCCACCGGACACCACCGGGACTCCTGCGGCCACCACCGGGCCGACGATGGCCCGGGTGACCTCGACGCCGTAGACCGATGCCGACCGTGAGCCGACCATCGCGACGGAGGTGGCGAGCTCGGTCAGCGGCATCGGCCCCTTCACCCACAGACCCGGCGGAGTGCCGCCGAGGCCCTGGACCCGGATGTCGTGGTCGAGGTCGTCCAGCCCGCTCGGCCACTCGGGATCACCCGGCACGAGGAAGCGGATCCCGCAGCGCTCGGCCTGCTCGAGCTGGCGGACGGGGTCGACCTCGCGGATCCGCTCGTGCAGCGTGCTGCCGGAGCGCGGCACCAGCAGCGCCACGAGCGCCCGCTGCGGACCGAGCTGGCGGACCAGGGACGAGGTGGTGTGGTCGCCCGGCTCCACGGCGCAGCTGAGCACCACCCGCGCCAGGCGGTCGGCCTCGTCCACCCTGGTCACGACGGGGTCCCCGCGGCGTTGTTCGGGGGAGCGCAGCGGAGGAGAGGAACGTCGTGGGGTGGTCATGACGCCGCCCACGCGGAGAGGGCGACGACTCGTGCGGGCAGGGTGCGGGTCGGATCGCTGGAGCGCAGCACGAGCGCGATCTCGGCCTCCGGTGCCCCCGGCCGGGCCACGCCGGCGCAGTCGGCCACGGTCCAGGCCAGTCGCTGCACGCGGGTGAGCCCGCGACGGGTCAGTCGTCCGGAGGCGAGCTCGGCCTCGACCAGGCGCTGCCCGGCGGGCTCCAGGGGCCAGTCCTGAGCGAGGGCTGGGCCCGGCACGGAGGCGTTGAGCTGCCACGGACGGTCGCGGTAGCGGCGGGCCTGGCGCAGGCGGGCCTCCGCGACCCGATCCCGGACGTCGGCGGAGGACTCCGGGACGGCCGCGGCGGGGTGTCCCCGACGTACGCCCTGGGGTCTCACCTCCATCCAGACGTCGACCCGGTCGAGGATCGGACCGCTGAGCTTGCGCTGGTAGTGCTGGCGCTGGACCTCGGTGCAGTCACAGGCGGCAGCCGTCACACCGCCGCCGTAGAAGTTGCCGCACGGGCACGGGTTGGCCGCCAGCACGACCAGGGAGCGGGCGGGATAGGTGGCGGACTCCTCGCCGCGGGCGATGGTCACCTCGCCCGACTCCAGCGGCTGGCGCATCGCCTCGATCACGTCGGCGCGGAAGTGCGGGAACTCGTCGAGGAAGAGGACCCCGTGGTGGGCCAGGCTGACCTGGCCGGGACGGACCCGTCCCGTCCCCCCGCCCAGCACGCTCGCCGCGCTCGCGGAGTGGTGCGGCGCGAACCACGGCGGACGACGCAGGAGGGCCGACCCCGCGGGCAGCAGCCCGGCGACGGAGTGGAGCGCGCTCACCTCCAGCGACTGCTCGATGGTGAGGTCGGGAAGGATCGTCGGGATCCGCTCGGCGATCGAGGTCTTCCCGGTGCCGCGCGGGCCGACGAGCATCAGCGGGTGGCCGCCCGCGGCCGCGACCTCCACGGCGTAGCGGACGTCCTCGAGCCCGTCGAGGTCACCCAGGTCGAGGTCGGTGAGCCGGTCCTCGCCGCGCCAGGTCGCCAGCGGGCTGGCCGACGGGCCGACCACGGGCGGCGCCTCCGGCACCTCCACCCCGCGCAGGACCGCCGACACCTGGGCCAGCGACCGCACCCCGAAGACCGTCATCCCCGGCACCAGTCCCGCCTCGGCGGCCTGGGGCTCCGGCACGAACACGCGACTGATGCCGTGCGCGGCAGCGGCGATCACCATCGGGAGCACGCCCGGCACCGGTCGCAGGCCACCGGAGACGGACAGCTCCCCGATGAAGGCCCACCCCTCGAGGAGCTCGGGTGTCAGCTCCTGGTGGCCCTTGTCGGCCGCGATCACGGCGATCGCGATGGCCAGGTCGTAGTGGGTGCCGGCCTTCGGCAGGTCGGCGGGCGCCAGCAGGATCGTCACCCGTCTTGGTCGCCGGCCAGCGCCCGCTGTCGTTGTTGATGGCCATGCGCACGCGATCGCGGGCCTCGGACAGGCTCTTGTCGACGCGGCCGACCAGCGTGGTGGTGACCACCCCCGGCGAGACGTCGACCTGGACGTCGATGACGTGCCCGTCGGCCGCCCGCAGGGCGATCGTCCGTGCCGTCGCGAAGGCCATCAGCCGATCCCTTCCACGTGCTCCACCTCGACCGGGCGTCCGGGCGCGGCCAGCACGCCCACCATGTCGATGCGGATGTCGTCGGGGTGGGCCTCGTGGACCCGGAGCCACCGGGCCGCGAGCCGGCGCAGCCGGTCGACCTTGACCGGGGTGACCGCCTCCAGGGGCGAGCCGAAGTCGAGCGAGCTGCGCGTCTTGACCTCGCAGATGACCAGCGTCGTGCCGTCGCGCAGGACCAGGTCGATCTCACCGGCCTCACAGCGCCAGTTGCGGTCCACCAGGACCATGCCCCGGCGGGTCAGGTGTCGCGCGGCGATCGACTCGCCCCGCTCGCCGAGCAGTCGTCGGCGCTCGGCGGCAGGGTCGGGGACGAAGGGTGATGCAGTCCTGGTCGAGCGGGCCATCGTGGGTGCCTTCCGTGTGGGAAGGCACCAGCACAGCGCGCGGCTCCGACGCTCGGCAGCGGATCAGGGACGGGCCTGTGGACAACCCGTCACCCGGCCGTCCTGTGGACGGTTGCCGGCCCGCGTTCCGGGTCTCGTGACGCGAGCAGGGCGCCCCGTCGAGCAGCGGGGAGGGCGTCAGTCCTTGGGCGGGTCGATCTCCTGCGGCGCCAGCTCCTCGACGTTGACGTCCTTGAAGGTCAGCACCTTGACGTTCTTGGCGAAGCGCGCCGGGCGGTACATGTCCCACACCCACGCGTCGGTCATCGACACCTCGAAGAACACGTCCCCGCTCTCCGAGCGGGCCTTCACGTCGACCTGGTTGCAGAGGTAGAAGCGACGATCCGTCTCCACGACGTACTTGAAGATCCCCACCACGTCGCGGTACTCGCGATAGAGGGTGAGCTCCATCTCGGTCTCGTACTTCTCGAGATCCTCGGCGCTCATGCGTCCTCCTCGTCGTGCGGGTCCACGTGCTCAGGGCCGACACTAGTGGCCGGATCCAGCGGCGGCTCGAGACCCGCGGCGCGGCGTACGTTGACGAACCGCATCCGGTGCAGCGGGCATGGCCCGTGCTCGGCGAGGGCGGCCTCGTGCGCCTCGGTGATGTAGCCCTTGTGGGTCTTGAAGTCGTACGACGGCCAGCTGGCGTCGAGGTCGCCCATCAGCCGGTCGCGGGTGACCTTCGCGACCACCGACGCCGCGGCGATGCAGGCCGCGACCCGGTCGCCCTTCCAGACCGCCAGCCCCGGGACGCCCAGGCCGTCGACCGGGAAGCCGTCGGTGAGGACGTACGACGGTCGCACCTGCAGCCGCGCGACGGCACGGCGCAGTGCCTCGACGTTGGCGACGTGCATGCCGAGCCGGTCGCACTCCTCGTTGTCGATCACGACCACCGACCAGGCGACCGCCCGCCGCAACACCTGGGCGTAGACCCGCTCCCGGGCGGCCTCGGTGAGCAGCTTGCTGTCGGCGAGGCCGGGGACGATGCCGGCCTTGCCCGGCGGCAGCACGACCGCTCCGGCGACCAGAGGTCCGGCACACGCTCCGCGGCCCGCCTCGTCCACACCGGCGACGGGCTCGATGCCGGCGCGGCGCAGGGCGCGCTCGTAGCCGTAGAGCCCGGCGTCGCGACGTACGGTCACGCCGCCGGGGAACGGCTGGGGCTGCTGGGTCACCCCCACCTCACGAGGTCGGGTCCGGCACGTCCTCGAACGTGTCGGGGCGGGTGTTCCACCGGAAGCGGTCGGCGGGCCACAGCAGCACGAAGACCTGGCCGACCACGAGGTCGACCGGGACGAACTCGTCGCCGGGCACGCACTCGGTCTCGTCCGGCTGGCACATGTGCTGGGAGGAGTCGGCCGAGCGCGACGCGGTTGTCACCCATCACGAAGATGTGGCCCTCGGGGATCGGACCGACCGTCCAGTCCTCGTCGCAGGCTCCGTTGGTCGGCATCGGCCCGTTGCACGCGGCGCCGAGCCGCTTGATGTAGTCGCCCTCGATGAGCGGCTCACCGTTGACCAGCAACCGGCCCTTCTCGTCGCAGCACTCGATGGTGTCGCCGGCGATCGCCGATCACGCGCTTCACCAGGTGCCCGCCGGTGGGGTAGAGGCCGATCTTGGCCATCACCTGCGCGATCGGGTTGGTGGGGCCGGCCGACTCCTGCGGCCCGAGCCAGCCCCCCGGGTCCTTGAAGACGACGACGTCGCCGCGCTCGGGGCCGTCGTCGCCCCAGTAGGACACCTTCTGGATGAGGATCCGGTCGTTGAGGATCAGGCCGGGCTCCATCGACTCGGACGGGATGTAGAAGGCCTGGACGAAGAACGTCTTGATCACGATGGCCAGCACCAGGGCGACGCCGAGCAGCAGGATCGTCTCCTGCCACAGCGGCAGCTGCTTGCGCTTGCTCTTGCTCTTGCGGCCCGAACGCGACGACCGCGGTTCCTCGTCCAGGGTGGTGGACGTGGAACCGCGGTCGTCAGAAGTCACGCGCAGAGACTAACCAGTCTCTGGTTGGACTGGCGCCTCGCGGCGCGCAGTCCGATGGATCACGCCTCGCGGCGCTCCTTGATCTTGGCTGCCTTGCCGCGCAGGTTGCGGAGGTAGTAGAGCTTGGCGCGACGCACGTCACCGCGGGTCACGATCTCGATGGTCTCGAAGATCGGGGAGTTCAGCGGGAAGGTGCGCTCGACGCCGACGCCGAAGGAGACCTTGCGGACGGTGAAGGTGCGACCGATCGCCCGAACCGTGGATGCGGATCACGACGCCCTGGAAGACCTGGACACGCGAGCGGCTGCCCTCGATGACCTTCACGTGGACCTTGATGGTGTCACCGGCGCGGAAGGCCGGGACGTCGTCGCGCTTGTGGACATTGCCGATCTCGGCAAGGACGTTGGTCATGTCTGCTCCTCGCGAGTGCCACAGGTCAGCCGCGGATTCTGGGTGGTGACGGATTCGACTGGTCCTCGGTGCGGCCGGCCGGTGCGCCCCCTGTGGCAGGTGCGGTACGGCGGGACCCCGGTGTGGTGCTCCGGGCGACCTTGGCCTCGAGTGGACCGAGGGATGAGTCTGCCAGAGGTTCAGCGTGCGCGGGAAATCGCGCGGGGCTTGGTCAGCACGACGGCCCCCGGGGGCGCCGAGCGGTCCGACCGCAACCGGAAGCCGGCCTTCTTGTACATCCGCAGGTTGGCGGCCGAGCCGGCGCCGGTGAACAGGACGTACGACGTCACGTCCGGCGGGCGCGGCCTCCTCGATCAGCTCGAGCAGGGCGCGACCCAGTCCCCGGCCCTGGAGGTCGGGGGCGACCATGATCCGGCCGATGTCCCACTCGCCCCGGTGGTCCACCTTGCCGCGGACGGCACCGAGCAGCCGGCCCGAGGCCGGTTCGCGGGCGACGAAGACGGTCCACTCCCCCAGCCCGCGGCGTACGTCGTCGAGCGACTCGTTGAGCGCCGGGATGTCCACGCCGGGGTTGGCCTCGAGCTCCTGGAGCCAGCAGGCGCGCTGCAGGGTGTAGAGCTCGCCCGCGTCGGCGGGCACCGCGGGACGGACGTCGAGGTCGGCCAGGGAGCCGGTGGCGGCGCTGGGCGCCACGAGGTCGGGACGCCGCTCGGGCCGTCCGCGCCACCTGCTGCTCGTGGCGCCACGCGGCGATCCGTCCGTGGTCGCCCGACAGCAGCACGTCGGGCACGTCGAGGCCGCGCCAGGAGGCGGGCTTGGTGTAGACGGGGTACTCCAGCAGCCCGTCCTCGTGGGACTCCTCGACGAGGGACTCGGCGTTGCCCATGAAGCCGGGCAGCAGCCGCACGACGGCCTCGGTGATCGCCAGCGCGGCCACCTCGCCGCCGTTGAGGACGTAGTCACCGAGCGAGATCTCGCGCACCGTGCCGATCGTGGCGGCGTGGTCGATCACGCGCTGGTCGATGCCCTCGTAGCGCCCGCAGGCGAAGACGAGGTGCTCGTGCCCGCTCAGCTCCCGGGCCAGCCTGCTGGGTGAACGGCTGCCCGCTCGGGGTGGTGAAGATGATGGTCGGCCGCCCGGTGCCGACGCGCGTCCAGGGCCTCGCCCCACGGCTCGGGCTTCATCACCATGCCGGCACCACCGCCGTACGGCGTGTCGTCGACGGTGTGGTGCCGGTCGGTCGCCCAGTCGCGCAGGTCGTGGACGTGCACGTCGAGCAGGCCCTTGTCGCGGGCCTTGCCGGGCAGGCTGAGGCTCGAGCGGGGCGAGGTAGTCGGGGAAGATCGAGACGATGTCGATCCTCACGAGTCGCTCGTCTGCTTCGGGTCCTTGTCGTCCGGGAACGGCGTGACCAGGCCGGGACGGTCGGCGACGACGACGCGGCCGCCGGGCAGGTCGACCTCGGGCACCAGCGCCGCCACGAACGGGACCAGCGTGTCGCGCCCGTCCGGCGTACGGATGGTGAGCAGGTCCTGCGCCGAGCCGTGGACGACGGCGGTCACCTCGCCGAGCGGCGCGCCGTCGGTGTCGACGGCGGTCAGCCCGATGAGCTGGTGGTCGTAGTACTCCTCCGGGTCGTCCGGCACGTCGCCCCCGCCGAGGGTGGCGTAGAGGACCGTGCCGCGGACCGCCTCGGCGGCGTTGCGGTCGGCCAGCTCCTCGAAGCGTCACCAGCAGGGTGCTCTGGTGCCAGCGTGAGCGCGCGACGGTGAGCGAGCTCGGACGGCGGTCGGCACCCGCGGGCGCCTCGGCACGCAGCGTGGTACCGGCGGCGAAGCGACGGTCGGGCTCGTCGGTGCGTACGTCGAGGGTGACCTCGCCGCGGATGCCGTGCGGCTTGCCGATGCGACCGACCACGACCTCGATGTCCTCACTCACGCGGCAGGCTAGAGGGTACTCGCGCTCGAGTCACCCGGCGACTCGGAGCAAGCACCCCGGTAGCCGGGAACCGCCACGCCCGGAGGTGGCGACCGACCCGGCGGGATCCCGCGAGTCGGTGTGCTGCGTGCGTCAGCGGCGCCGGTCGGTGTCGACGAAGTCGACGCGCGCACCGCCGCGGCCCGCGAGGGCCGAGACCACGGTGCGGAAGGCCGTCGCGGTGCGACCGTTGCGGCCGATCACCTTGCCGAGGTCGTCGGGGTGCACCCGGACCTCGAGGATCGAGCCACGACGCATCTGCTTGTCGCGCACGACCACGTCGTCCGGGTTGTCGACGATGCCGCGCACCAGGTGCTCGAGAGCCTCGGCCAGCACGTCGCTCACGCCTCGCTCTTGCCGGCGTCCTCGGCGGTGACGGTCTCGGTGGCCTCAGCGGCCTCCGCGGCACCCTCGGGGGTCTCCGACGCGGGAACCGGGGCAGGAGCCTCGGCAGGAGTCTCGGCGGCGCCTCGGCTGCGGGCTCCTCGGCCGGAGCGGCCTCGGTCTTCTCGGCCTTCTCGGTCTTCTCGGCCTTCTTCTTGGTGGTCGTCGCGGCACCCTTCGGCTCGCTGGCGACCTCCTTGAGGGCCTCGTTGAAGATGTCGAGCTTGGAGCGCTTGGGCTCCTTCACCTTGAGGGTGCCCTCGGTGCCCGGGAGGCCCTTGAAGGTCTGCCAGTCGCCGGTGATCTTGAGGATCGCCTCGACGGCCTCGGACGGCTGCGCGCCGACGCCGAGCCAGTACTGGGCCCGGTCGGAGGTGACCTCGATGAAGGAGGGCTCCTCCTTCGGGTGGTACTTGCCGATCTCCTCGAGGACCTTGCCGTCGCGCTTCTTGCGCGAGTCGACGACGACGATGCGGTACTGCGGCACCCGGATCTTGCCCAGGCGCTTCAAACGAATCTTGACGGCCACGTTTGTGGTGTCTCCTCAGAAATTGTCGTGGGTGAGTGACCTTCAACCAGGTGGGGACCGGGTCAGGTCACTCGAAGGGCACTGCATCGACCGGATGAGAGGGTCCGGGCGTGCAGGACACAAGGGGTGATTCTGCCAGACGTTCGCCGGGCTCGACCAATCGGCCTCAGTCGAGGCCGACGAAGCGCCGGAACGGCGCCAGGCCCTCCACGTCCACCGGGTGCGTCGCCGCGCACGAAGTCGCCCCTCGTCAGGACCAGGGACTGGTTGAGCGCGAGCTCGCCGGCACGGCGCTTGAGGCGTCGTACGCCGTTGGGCCGGTAGCCGACCTTGCGCGAGACCGCGAGCGAGGCCGGGTTGTCGAGGAACGCACCCGAGGTGACCTCCTCGGCGTCGAGGTGGTCGAAGGCGAACGCGCAGATCACCTGCCGCATCGCCGTGCCGATCCCCCGCCCCTGGAACTCCCGGCCCAGCCACGAGCCGGTCTCGCCGGTGCGCGTCACCAGGTAGTCGGACGTCTCGAAGCCCTGGACACCGACCAGCTGCCCGTCGTGGATGACTGCGAGATGCAGGCCCCACTGGCTCGGCGAGAACTCTGCGCGCGAGCGCCAGTGGTAGGCCGCCGTGTTGCGCGCGAGGTCGGCCCGAAGAGCGTCGGTCCAGGGGACGTAGAACGGCATCTCGTCCGGGTCGTGGATGCCGCGCCGGGCGAGGTCGGCGAGCTCACGGAAGGATCTCGTCGGAGATCCCGCGCATCACGAGCGGCCCGGCGGTCAGCGTCAGGCCCAGCGGCGGGAAGAGGTCGGCGAGCGCGGTCATGGCTGCATCCTCGCGAGCCGACCCGGCGCACCACAAACCGATTGATCGCCGCCGGACAACCAGAACGCCTCTCGCAGCGTCTCCAGAGGTATGACCACTGTCGCGCCGCTGGAGCTGCCGGCCAGGCTGACCACTCCCCCGCGCCTGACCCAGCGCCACCCCGGGCTGTTGCCGCTCGCCATGCGCGTCCACCGGGCCCGACGTCGTACGACCTGGGCGCGCCAGCGCTGGTCACGCAGCGTCGTCTTCGCCCGGGACCGGGCCGGTACGGCTCTGCCGGTCCGGGTCAAGCAGCACGGGTCGCTGCTCCTGCGCGAGCTGGACGCCGACCAGATGCACCTGCAGCGCAACAAGGTCACCAACCTGCGGCTCGCTGCGGCTCGGATGGACGGGCTGCTGATCCGGCCGGGCGAGACCTTCTCCTTCAACCGCGTGGTCGGCAACTGCACACGGGGCAAGGGCTACGTCGACGGCATGTTGCTCTCCGACGGGTCGGCCGAGTCTGGCGTCGGCGGGGGCATCTGCCAGCTCGCCAACCTCGTGCACTGGATGTTCCTGCACGCACCGCTGACAGTCGTGGAGCGCTCCGAGCACTCCTTCGACCCGTTTCCCGACAGGGGACGGGTGCTGCCGTGGGGTGTGGGCTGCTCGATCGTCTACAACTACGTCGACCTCGTCGTCCGCAACGACTCGGAGCGCACCTTCCAGCTCGTGGTCGGGGTGGGTGACCGCTACCTCCACGGCCAGCTGCTGGCCGACGAGCTGCCCGACTTCTCCTACAAGGTCGAGGCCCGCGGCGAGCAGTTCCTGCGTCACGACGGACAGGTCTTCCGCCGCAACGAGATCTGGCGCCGGGTCATCGACCGCGCCAGCGGGATCCAGGTGGGCGAGCAGCTGGTCACGAGCAACTGCGCGCTCGTCGTCTACGAGCCCGCTGCGGGCGTCGAGGTCATCGACGTCTGATCACACGATCCGGCCGCGCAGCACGATGCAGGCCGGCTCGAGCAGCACCGAGACGTCCTCCAGCGGGTTGCGCGGGTAGACCACGAAGTCGGCGGGAGCGCCCTCGACGAGAGTCGGGTTCCAGCCGAGCCACTCCCGCGCCCGCCAGGAGGCAGCACCCAGTGCGTCGGCGACGGGCAGCCCCATCTCCGCCAGCGCGACCACCTCGCCGGCGATGTTGCCGTGGCGGGCCACACCACCGCCGTCGGAGCCGGCGTAGAGCGGCACTCCCGCCTCGTGGGCCTGCATCAGCACGTCGCGGCGAGCCGCGAAGAGCTCGTCCATGGTCCGGCTGTAGTCCGGGAAGCGCTCCCGCCCCGCCTCGGCGTAGTCGGGGAACTTCGCGGTCTGCATCACCGTCGGCACGAGCGCGGTGCCGTGGACGACCATTGCGTCGATCAGGTCGCTGGTCAGCCCGTTGCCGTGCTCGATGCAGTCGATGCCCGCGTCGATGAGCCCCGGCAGGACGCTGGTCCCGAAGCAGTGCGCAGTGACCTTCGCCCCGTGGTCGTGAGCGGCCGCGACAGCAGCCGTGAAGGCGTCCGCGGGGAAGCTCGGCGCCAGGTCGCCCTCCTCACGGGAGATCCAGTCGCCCACGAGCTTGACCCACCCGTCACTGCGCTGCGCCTCGCGGACCACGTGCTCCACCAGGGCGTCCGGCTCGACCTCGTGGGCGTAGTTGCGGATGTAGCGCTGGCTGCGCGCGATGTGGCGACCCGCCCGGATCAGCCGCGGCAGGTCGTCCCGCTCGTGGATCCAGCTCGTGTCGGGGACGGTGCCGCAGTCACGGATCAGCAGTGCGCCGCCGTCGCGGTCGAGGATCGCCTGCGCCTCGGTCTCCTGGTCGCTCACACCGCCGTGGTCGTCGAGCCCGATGTGGCAGTGCGCGTCGACGAGTCCCGGCACGATCCAGCCGCTCGCCGCTGTCTCGGCGCCCGGCCGCGGCTCGAGGGTGATCGTGCCGTCGACGACGTAGAGGTCGCGCGCCTCCCCGTCGGGCAGCACCGGGCCGGAGAACTTCAGCGTCGCCATGGACGGCACGCTATCCCGCGCACCCGGGTGCCCAGTTCTGGGCATGACGACCCTGGCTTTCCCCACGAGCATGGACACGGTGGCCGCGGACACCGGGCTCGGGGGTTGGGTTCGCGCGCAGGAAGGAGCCTGTCGTGCCCGGTGCTCGACGTGTAGTTGTCCTGATCACGCTCGTCCTGGTGGCGGCGGGGTTGTCGGTGTTGGTCGCCACGACCCCTGCGTCGGCCGCACCCTGCGACCCTCCAGTGATCAACGCGGTCGCGTGCGAGAACACGCTGCCCGGCATCCCGAGAGCGAGTGGGGCATCACCGGCGCCGGCTCGTCGTCGATCCAGGGCTTCGCGACAGACATCAGCGTCGACCAGGGGCAGACGGTCGGCTTCAAGGTCGACACCACCGCGTCGTCGTACCGTCTCGACATCTACCGCATGGGCTACTACGGCGGGGCCGGTGCGCGCCGGGTCGCCACCGTCCCGCCCACGGTGCTCAACTCCCAGCCGAACTGCGTGACCAACACCGCGACGGGCCTCGTCGACTGCGGCAACTGGACGCAGAACGCGTCCTGGGCCGTGCCGGCGAGCGCCGTGTCCGGGATCTACTTCGCCAAGCTGGTGCGCACCGACGGCACCGCGGGGTCGAGCCACGTGTTCTTCGTCGTGCGTGACGACGACGGCGGATCCGACCTGCTCTTCCAGACCTCCGACACCACCTGGCAGGCCTACAACACCTACGGCGGCAACAGCCTCTACACCGGCGCACCGGCCGGCCGCGCCTACAAGGTCAGCTACAACCGGCCGTTCACGACGCGTGGCAACGCCCCCGAGGACTGGGTGTTCAACGCGGAGTACCCGATGGTGCGGTTCCTCGAGTCCAACGGGTACGACGTCAGCTACACCACCGGCGTCGACACCGACCGTCGCGGGGCCGAGCTGCTCGAGCACGAGGCCTTCCTCTCGGTCGGGCACGACGAGTACTGGTCGGGCACCCAGCGGTCCAACGTCGAGGCGGCCCGCGCCGCCGGGGTCGACCTGGCGTTCTTCTCCGGCAACGAGGTCTTCTGGAAGACCCGCTGGGAGAACAGCATCGACGGGTCCGGCACACCGCACCGGACGCTGGTCACCTACAAGGAGACCCACGCCAACGCGAAGATCGACCCGCTCACCAACGTGTGGACCGGCACGTGGCGCGACCCACGCTTCAGCCCGCCCGCCGACGGCGGCCGGCCGGAGAACGCCCTGTCCGGGCAGATCTTCACCATCAACTGCTGTGCGATCAACATGGTGGTCGGGCAGGCCGACGGCCAGATGCGCTTCTGGCGCAACACCCGGGTGGCGAGCCTGGCCGCGGGCGCCACCACGACCGTCGGCACGAACGTCGTCGGCTACGAGTGGGACGAGGACCTCGACAACGGCCACCGTCCCCCGGGCTCGTTCCGCGTGTCGCAGACGGCCGGGAGCGGGGACCGGATCACCGACCACGGCACCAGCTACGCGCAGGGCCAGGCCACGCACTCGATGACGATGTACAAGGCTCCCAGCGGGGCCCTCGTCTTCGGCGCCGGCACCATCCAGTGGGCGTGGGCCCTCGACGGCGAGCACGACCGCGGCTCGGCGGCGCCCGACACCGCCGCGCAGCAGGCCACCGTCAACCTGTTCGCCGACATGGGCGTACAGCCCGACACGATGCGTCCCGGACTGACCGCTGCGACGGCGTCGACCGACACGACGGCTCCGACCGCCACCATCACCGCTCCGGCGGCCGGCGCGACGTTGCCCGTCGGCACGCCCGTGACCGTCACCGGCACCGCCGCCGACACCGGCGGCCGGGTCGGCGGCGTCGAGGTCTCCACCGACAACGGCACGACGTGGCGCCGGGCCACCGGCCGGGGCACGTGGACCTACACCTTCACGCCGTCCGCGGCCGGCGCCCTGACCATGCGCGCCCGCGCCGTCGACGACAGCGCCAACATCGGCGCCGCAGCGACCACCAACGTCACCGTGGGCACCGCGCCGGCCACGTGCCCGTGCTCGATCTGGCCCGGCACCGCCACGCCGGACCGCACCGACCCGGACCGCGACCCGGTCGAGGTCGGCGTGAAGTTCCGCGCCAGCACCGACGGCCTCATCACCGGGATCCGCTACTACAAGCCCGTCGAGACCTCGGGCACCCACGTCGGCTCGCCTGTGGACCAGCACCGGCACCCGGCTCGGCCAGGTGACCTTCACCAACGAGTCGGCGAGCGGCTGGCAGCAGGCGAGCTTCGCCACGCCCATCCCGGTCACGGCCGGCACGACGTACGTCGCCTCCTACTTCTCCCCGACCCGCTACTCCGTGAGCTCGCGCTACTTCGCGACCACTGGCACCACCCGTGGGCCGCTGACGGCCCTCCAGGACGGCGTCGTCGGCGGCAACGGCGTCTACCGCTACACGTCGACGCCCAGCACCTTCCCCGACCAGACCTGCCAGAGCGAGAACTACTGGGTCGACGTCGTCTTCACCGAGGGCGCCGACACCGCCAAGCCCACCGTCACCGCCCGCACGCCAGCCCCCGGGGCCACCGGCGTCGCGCTCGGCGCGGACATGACGGCGACGTTCAGCGAGGCCGTCCAGCAGTCCACCATCACCGCCGAGCTGCGCGCTCCCGGCGGAGCCGTGGTGCCGGCGACCACGTCGTACGACGCGACGAGCCGCACCGTGACCGTCGACCCGACGAACGCGCTCGCCGCGACCACCACCTACACCGCCAGCGTCAGCGGCGCCCGCGACACCGCCGGCAACCAGATGGACGCCGGTGACCTGGACCTTCACGACCGACACCCCGGACACGACCAAGCCCACGGTGACCGGACGCACCCCGGCGGTCGGCGCCACCGGCGTGGCTCTCGGCGTCTCTCCCACGGCCACCTTCAGCGAGCCTGTCCAGCAGGCCACCATCACCTTCGAGCTCCGCGGACCCGGCGGCACCCTGGTGCCGGCGACGACGACGTACGACGCCGCGACCCGCACCGCCACCCTCGACCCGAGCGCCAACCTGGCCGCCAGCACGACGTACACCGCCACCGTCAGCGGCGCCCGCGACGCCTCCGGCAACCAGATGGACCCCGTGTCAGCTGGTCGTTCACCACGACGGCCGTGATCTCGACCTGCCCGTGCACGATCTGGCCCGTCGACGGCGACCCCGGCGGGCACCGACGGCGACACGAGCTCGGTCGAGCTGGGCGTGAAGTTCCGGGCGAGCGGCGACGGGTTCGTCACCGGCATCCGCTACTACCGGCCCAGCCGAGGCCACCGGCACCCACGTCGGCAGCCTGTGGAGCCGGACCGGCACCCGGCTCGGCCAGGTCACCTTCACCGGCGGCACGGCGAGCGGCTGGCAGCAGGCGACGTTCGCCTCGCCGATCCCGCGTGATCGCCGGGACGACGTATGTCGCGTCCTACTACACGCCCAGCCGCTACGTCGCCAACTCCGCCTACTTCGCCACCGCGGCCACCACGCGCGGGCCGCTCACGGCCCTGCAGAACGGCACCGACGGCGGCAACGGCCTCTACCGCTACACCTCCACGCCAAGCACGTTCCCGGACCAGAGCTTCAACAGCGAGAACTACTGGGTGGACGTCGTCTTCGAGGACGGCCCGGACACCACCAAGCCGACCGTCACGGCGCGCACCCCCGCGCCCGGTGCCACCGCTGTCAGCGTGGGAGCCAACGTCACCGCGACGTTCTCCGAGCCGGTGCAGCAGTCCACACTCGGTCTCGAGCTCCGCGGCACCGGGCGGTGCCCTGGTCGCCGGCGCCACGACCTACGACGCCGCGACCCGCACCGCGACCCTCGACCCGACGGCCAACCTGTCGCCCACGACGACCTACACCGCGACCGTCAGCGGGCGTGCGCGACACTGCCGGCAACCTGATCGACCCGGTCTCGTGGACGTTCACCACCGACACACCGGACACGACGAAGCCCGCACTCAGCGCCCGCGCCCCCGCCCCCGGGGCGGGCGGCGTGTCGACGGCGATCAACCCGACTGCGACCTTCAGCGAGGCCGTCCAGGCGAGCACGATCACCTTCGAGCTGCGCACCCCGGGCGGGGCGCTCGTCGCGGGCACCACGACCTACGACGCCGCCAGCCGCACGGCGACCCTCGACCCGACCGCCAACCTCGACCGCCAGCACGACGTACACGGCGTCGGTCAGCGGCGCCCGCGACACCGCCGGCAACCAGATGGACCCGGTGAGCTGGACGTTCACCACGGCTGCCACCACGTCGAGCTGTCCCGTGCACGATCTGGCCGTCCACCACGGCCCCGGCGAGCACCGACCCCGACACCAGCTCCGTCGAGCTCGGCGTGAAGTTCCGGACCGACAGCCCCGGCTTCGTCACCGGGATCCGCTACTACCGGCCAAGCCAGGCGACCGGCACCCACGTCGGCAGCCTGTGGACCTCGACCGGCACCCGGCTCGGGCAGGTCACGTTCACCGGAGGCACCGGCCAGCGGGTGGCAGGAGGCGACCTTCAGCTCCCCGCTCGCCGTGTCGGCGAACACGACGTACGTCGCCTCGTACTTCACGCCGAGCAGGTACGTCGTGAACAGCGGCTACTTCAGCTCCGCCGCCACGACCCGCGGCCCGCTGACGGCGCTGCAGAACGGCACTGACGGCGGCAACGGCCTCTACCGCTACACCTCCACGCCCAGCACGTTCCCCAACCTGAGCTTCGGCAGCGAGAACTACTGGGTGGACGTCGTCTTCCCGGAGGACTCCACCGACACCACCCCGCCCACGCTCAACAGCCGCGTGCCGACCCCTGATGCGACCGGCATCCCGGTGGGAGTCCGGCCGCAGGCGACCTTCAGCGAGTCGGTCACCGGGTCGACGGTCTCGATGGTGCTCCGCGGCCCCGGCGGCCAGGTGGTCCCGTCGTCGACGGCCTACGACACCGGAACCCGCACGGCCACCCTGACCCCGTCGATCGACCTCGGCCACTCCACGTCGTACAGCGTGGAGGTCAGCGGGGCACGGGACGGGGCGAACAACACCATGTCGCCGGTGTCGTGGAGCTTCCAGACCTCGGCTCCTCCGCCACCCGGGATCGAGGACGGGCCGGGTGGGCCGATCGCGGTGGTCACCAGCACCGGCAACCCGTCGTCGTCCTACCTCTCGGAGATCCTTCGCGCTGAGGGGCTCAACGAGTTCGCCAACGTGCGGGTCTCCACGCTGACCGCCACGACCCTGGCTCCGTACGCCGTGGTCGTGCTGGGCGACGTCGCGCTCACCGACGCCCAGGTCACCGCCCTGACCAGCTGGGTCGACGCCGGCGGCAACCTCGTCGCCATGAGGCCCGACAGCCGCCTCTACGGGCTGGCCGGGATCACTGCCCAGGCGGGCACCGTTACGGACGGCTACCTCGGGGTCAACGCCGCCGTGGAGCCCGGCGCCGGGATCACCACGGACACGATGCAGTTCCACGGCACCGCCAACCGCTACTCGCTCAACGGCGCCACTGCGGTGGCGACGCTCTACTCCAACGCCACCACCAGCACGGGGCTGCCCGCGGTGACGCTGCGCAGTGTCGGGAGCAACGGAGGCCAGGTCGCGACGTTCGCCTTCGATCTCGCACGATCCGTCATCGCCACCCGCCAGGGCAACGTCGCCTGGGCCGGTCAGGACCGGGACGGGGCCACGCCCAACCGGTCGAACGACCTCTTCTTCGGCGGTGCCACCACCGACTGGGTCAACCTGTCCAAGGCCCACATCCCGCAGGCCGACGAGCAGCAGCGACTTCTCGCCAACCTCGTGACCGTCACCGCGCGCGACCGGTTCCCGGTGCCGAGGTTCTGGTACTTCCCGGGCACCCACAAGGCGGTCGTCGTGGCCACCGGCGACGACCACGGCACAGGAGGCACGCCCGGGCGTTTCAGCACCTATGCGGCGGCCAGTCCCGGAGGTTGCTCGGTGGCGAGGTGGGAGTGCCCGCGCTTCACGTCGTACGTCTACCCGAGCACCCCGATGACCAACACGCAGGCGGCGTCGTTCCACGGCCAGGGCTTCGAGGTCGGCCTCCACCCGGAGAACGGCTGCGCCAACTACCCGTCCTACCAAGCGGTGCAGGACGTCTACACGACGCAGCTGGGCGCCTGGCGCGCGAAGTACAGCTCGTTGCCGTCCCCGACCACGAGCCGCCACCACTGCATCGTCTGGAGCGACTGGGCCTCGCAGCCCAAGGCGGAGCTGGCCTCGGGGATCCGGCTCGACACCAACTACTACTACTACCCGGGGTCATGGGTGGCCGACCGGCCCGGCTTCATGAACGGCTCGGGCATGCCCATGCGGTTCACCGACACCGACGGCACGATGATCGACGTCTTCCAGGCCAACACCAACATGACCGACGAGTCGGGGCAGAGCTACCCGTTCACCCCGAACACGCTGCTCGACCGCGCGCTCGGCGCCCAGGGCTACTACGGCGCCTTCACCGCCAACCTCCACACCGACGCGGCGTCCACCTTCGAGGACACCCAGGTCCTGGCGTCCGCCCAGGCACGAGGGGTGCCGGTCATCGCCGCTCGCCAGCTCCTCACCTGGACCGATGGCCGCAACGGCTCGTCGTTCAGCGGCATCTCGTGGAGCAGCGGCACGCTGTCCTTCACCGTCGGCATCGGCGTCGGTGCGACCGGGCTGACGGCCATGCTGCCCACCACGGGCCCCGGCGGCGCCACCCTCACGGCCGTGAACCGTGGAGCAACCTCGGTCCCGTTCACGACGATGACGGTCAAGGGTCAGGAGTACGCCGTGTTCCCGGCGGTCGGGGGCGCGCACCAGGCGACCTACGGCGGCGGCGGCGGAACCAACCAGGTCTCCGGCGCCAGGGTCGCGACGACCCCCACGGAGGGCACCACGGCGACGTGGAGCACCGAGGATCCGAGCACGAGCACGGTCCGGCTCGGGACGTCGCCCGGGAGTCTCTCCACCCGCGTGTCGCTCGCCGACCGCACCACCGAGCACCTCGCCGAGCTCGAAGGACTCGCGCCGGCGACCCGCTACTACTACCGGATCGAGTCGCGGGGACCCGGCGGCGCCCTCACCACCTGGCCCGCGGCGTCTGCCGGTCCGGCGTCCTTCACGACGGCCGGTGCCGACCGTCGGGCCCCCCGCATCAGCGACCTGCGGGTGGTGCCGATGCCCGACGGCACGGCGAGGGTGACCTGGCGCACCGACGAGCCGGCCACGTCGCTGGTGCGCTACGGCCGCGTCGGCCGCGCCCGGCGTGGCGAAAGGCTCGACGACCGGCTGGTCCGGCGCCACGAGATCGTGGTGACCCAGCTGGCCGCGCAGCGTGCCTACACGGCGCGGGTCGGATCGCGCGATGCCGCCGGGAACGCCGCAGGACGGCGTACGACCAGGTTCAGGTCGCAGGCACGGGGCGTGGCGATGTTCACGCTCGAGGACTTCCGGACCGGCACCACCGACGGCCTGGTCGAGATCGACGAGCGGGGCCTGGGATCACTCACGCTGCGGGACCGAGGATCCGGGTCCTACACCTCGCGCGTGATCGACTCCGGCCGCAAGGCCACCTGGCGACGACTGGTGCTGGACGCCGACCAGCCCGCCGGGGCGCGGGTGCTCGTCCGGGTGCGGACCGGCGACCGGGCGAACCCCGACGGGACGTGGTCCGACTGGGTGCTCGCCACGGAGTCGTCACGACTCGACCTCGATGGTCGCTACGTGCAGTACGCCGTGCACCTCTCCTCGACGTCGCGTGCACTGCCGGAGGTCCGGGCGATCGGCATCACCCGGGGCGGCGCTGAGGCGCCGGCGAGGAACGCTGACCCCTGCTGGTCGGGCTTGTCTCAACTGCAATCCCCAAAAGGGTCGATGACGAGTCGGTGCCTCGGTGCCAGCGTGGCAGACGACCTGGGTGCCTACGAGGCCGCCGGCTCGTCAGCGACACCGTCCGCACCACTCCCCCAACGCCGGAAGGTGACTCACCCATGCGTGCGCTCCCACGAACCGCCGTCATCGCCAGCGGACTGGCACTTGCCGTCCCGCTCCTCGCCGCTCCCGTAGGCGCGGCCGATCCGCCCTGGACGACCGTCGCGAGTGGCCTGGACAACCCTCGTCAGCTCTCGTTCAGCGGTGACACGCTCTACGTCGCGGAGGCCGGCAGGGGCGGTGCCGGTCCCTGCGTCGACGGCGCCGAAGGACCCGCGTGCTTCGGACTCACCGGAGCGATCACCCGCGTGCGCGACGGCCACCAGTCGCGGGTGCTCTCCGGGTTGCCCTCGCTCGCCGGGGAGGACGGCGGTGGCGCCAGCGGACCGGCCGACGTGGTCGTGACCGGGCAGAACAAGTACACGGTCACCATGGGGCTGGGCAACGACCCGGCCGTCCGCGCCGACCTCGGCCCCGCGGGCAAGTACTTCGGCACGCTCGTCAGCGGCGCCTTCCCCAACGCCGGCCCGCGGATCGCTGCGGACATCGGAGCCTTCGAGACCACCGTCGACCCCGACGAGCAGGGGCCGGACACCAACCCGACCGGTCTGCTCCAGAGCGGCGGCGGCCACGTGCTCACCGACTCCGGCGGAAACGCGCTGCTGCGGGTGCAGGGCGGTCACGTGTCGACGATCGCGACGTTCGACACCCCGGGCCTCGCGGCCGTGCCGTTCCCGCCGTTCCAGATCCCCGTCGACGCCGTTCCCACGGGGGTCGTCGTCGGACCCGACGGTGCCTATTACGTCAGCGAGCTGACCGGCTTCCCGTTCGTGCCGGGCTTCTCGCGGATCCACCGCGTGGTGCCCGGACAGGCACCGACGATCTACGCGACCGGGCTGACCAACGTCACCGACCTGGCCTGGCACGACGGCGACCTGTACGCCGTCCAGATCGCCGACGCCGGGCTGGCCTCCGGTGGCCCGCCGATCGGCTCGCTGGTCCGGGTGAACCCGGGAGCGCCCGCAACGACCGTCGCGGGTGGCCTGTTCGCGCCGTACGGCATCGCGATCAACGGCCACGACGCCTACGTCACCACCTGCGCCGTGTGCGCCGGCGGCGGCGAGGTCATCAAGGTGCCGCTCGGCTGACCGTCACAGTCGCTCTGGTCCCGCTGCGGCGCGCGAGCCGCGCCGCAGCTGGATCAGAGCTGTTCGAGCAGCCACGAGGGGCTCATCGCACCCGCGCCGAGGCCCTGCACGCGCGACTGCAGCGAACCTGTCGGCCGTGACGACCGTGACCCGGCGACCGGCCTCGACGGCGGTGGCCACCTGCCTCTCGATCTCGGAGTCGCCGTCGCGGGTGGCGTGCACGGTGACGACGTGGGCGTCGCGTCCCGCCTTCACCCCACCCTTCGCCCCGCCCTCCAGCACCAGGACGATGAGGTCGTACGACGTGTCCCCCACGAGCAGCCGCTCGTGCAGGCGACGGGCGGCACCGGCGCGGTCCTTCCACCACCCGTCGGGCACGGAGCCGACGACGTTGGCCCCGTCGACGACGAGCACGGAGGTCACCTCGGAGCACCTCAGTCCCGGAGCACGAACTCGTTGCCCCGGGTCACCGGGACCACCGAGCCGTCGGCGTGGATGCCGTCGATCTGCACCTCCGGGCTGCCGATGACGATGTCGACGTGGGTGTCGGACTGGTTGAGCCCTTCCGAGACCCGCTGCTCGGGGGTGAGCTCCAGCGAGCCGTCCATCCCGATGGTGTAGCCCATGCCCCACGCGACGTGCGACCCGACGTTCTCGTCGAAGAGCATGTCCTTGTAGACCAGGTTGGTGCTCGCGACCGCGGAGTCGGCGTCGACGATGGCCACCTCGCCCAGGTGCCGCGAACGTGGGATCAGCTCGAACTGCGCCTGTACGGCCTCCTCGCCGCGCGTGGCCGTGGCGGCGGTGATGGTCCCGTCCTTGATCTCCAGCGCCAGGTCCTCGACGAGCGCGCCCATCGTGGAGAGGAAGAAGGGGGCCGAGGTCCGTACGTGTCCCTCCGCGCGGCGCCAGTCGGGGGAGATGAAGACCTCCTCAGTCGGCATGTTGGGCACGAACTCCACGCCCTCGTCGTTCTCGAGCGAGCCGCCGACCCACCGGGAGTGGGGCGAGAGCCCCAGGGTCAGGTCCGTGCCGGGCCCGCGGTACCGGATCCGGTCGAAGTGGTGGCCGTTGAGGATGGTTGCGCGCGCCCTCAGCTTGGCCACGTGCGAGCGCCAGGCGGCGACGGGGTCGGCCTGGTCGAGCCGCATCGCGGTGGCGACCGCGTCCCAGAGCTGCGCGACGTCGGCCACGCCGACGCTCTCGGCCCAACCCCTGGTCGGGGCACCGACCACCGTCCAGGCCACCTTGTGGGTGTTGATCAACGGCATGACCAGCTGGATGAGGTCGATCGGGGTCGACTTGGCCAGGCGGGTCGGGTCGAGACCCTCCATGAGGGTCGGGTGCGGGTTGCCGGTGAGGCTGATGAGCGCCGGCTTGCTGTCGCTCCAGGCGCGCACCTGCGCGAGATTGTGCTCCTGCGACGTGCCGAGCAGCTCCTCGGGCGCGTGCTCGACCGCGGCGCGCTGGAGGTAGGGGTCGTCGTACTGGATGCTGACGCGCGATGCGCCGGCCCGGTAGGCCTCGTCGGCGATGGCGCGCGCAGCGTCGGCCTGCTCCGGCACGGCGTTGATCACGACTTCCTGGCCCGGCTGGACGTTGACGCCCACCCGGACGACGAGTCGGGCGTACTTCTCCAGCAGGTGGTCGAACGGCTCGGTCACGACGGTCTCCTCGATGTCGACGTCGTCCCACTCAACCAGCCGAGAGCCCCGACGTCACTTCAGGAACTGGGAGAAGTCCTTGGGCAGGTCGAGGGCCGCTGCGGCCTTCTCGTAGTCCACGTCGGCGCCGTCGGGGTTGCCGAAGGGGTTGGCGCCCTTCTCGGCAGCCGCAGCCTTGCCGGCGGCCTTCTGCTGGGCCGCCTTGGCCGGGTTGCCGGAGACGCGCTTGCCCTTGCCCTTCTTGGCCTGCTGCTTGCCCCGGAGCGCTTGCCGCCGACGGCACCCATCCCGGGCATCCCCGGCATGCCGGGCATCCCGGGCACGCCGCCGCCGCGGGCCATCTGCTCCATCATCTTGCGCGCCTCGAAGAAGCGGTCGACGAGCTGGTTGACGTCGGAGACCTGGCGACCGGAACCCTTGGCGATGCGGGCCCGGCGAGAGCCGTCGATGATCTTCGGGTTGTCGCGCTCGGCCGGCGTCATCGACTGGATGATCGCCTGGATGCGGTCGATCTCGCGCTCGTCGAAGTTCTCCAGCTGGTCGCGGAACTGACCCATGCCGGGCAGCATCCCCATGATCTTGGTCATCGAGCCGAGCTTGCGGATCTGCATCATCTGCTGGAGGAAGTCCTCCAGCGTGAAGCCGCCCTTGGTGGCGAGCTTCTCGGCGGCCTTCAGGGACTGCTCGGAGTCGAAGGCCTTCTCGGCCTGCTCGATCAGGGTGAGCATGTCGCCCATGTCGAGGATGCGCGAGGCCATCCGGTCGGGGTGGAAGAGGTCGAAGTCGGTCATCTTCTCGCCGCTGGAGGCGAACATGACCGGCTTGCCGGTGATCGAGCGGATCGACAGGGCCGCACCACCGCGGGCGTCACCGTCGAGCTTGGTCAGGACCACGCCGTCGTAGCCGACGCCGTCGAGGAAGGCCTGCGCCGTGGTGACGGCGTCCTGACCGATCATCGCGTCGACGACGAAGAGCACCTCGTCGGGCTGCACGGCGTCGCGGATGTCGGCGGCCTGCTGCATCAGCGTCTCGTCGACACCGAGCCGGCCGGCGGTGTCGATGATGACGACGTCGTACAGCTTGCGCTTCGCCTCCTCGATCGAGGCGCGCGCGACGTCGACCGGGTTGCCGGTGCCGTTGCCGGGCTCGGGGGCGAAGACGGGCACGCCGACGCGCTCGCCGTTGACCTGGAGCTGCTGGACGGCGTTGGGGCGCTGGAGGTCGGCCGCGACCAGCAGCGGCGTCTTGTCCTGGCCCTTGAGCCAGAGGGCGAGCTTGGCCGCGAGCGTGGTCTTGCCGGCGCCCTGGAGGCCCGCGAGCATGATGACGGTCGGGCCGGTCTTGGCGTAGCGCAGCCGGCGGGTCTCGCCGCCGAGGATCTCGACGAGCTCATCGTGGACGATCTTGATGATCTGCTGGGCCGGGTTGAGCGCGCCGCTGACCTCCTCGGACCGCGCCCGCTCCTTCACCGCACCGACGAACTCCTTGACCACGGGCAGCGCGACGTCCGCCTCGAGGAGCGCGATGCGGATCTCGCGGGCGGTGGCGTCGATGTCGGCGTCGGAGAGCCGGCCCTTGCCGCGCAGGTTCTTGAAGGTGTCGGCAAGGCGGTCGGAGAGTGTGGCGAACACGGTGGTCAGTCAGTCCTCAGGATCGAAGGGCGGTACGCCCCTGAAGCGTAACCGTCGCCCGGCACTTCGAAGGCCCCGACGCCGACGACACCGCACCGTCACCCACCCAGGGCACTGCGTACGGCGTGGGCCGCGGTGGCGGCGCGCTCCTCGGTCGGGCGCACTCCCCCGACCTCCTGGACGTAGAACACGTCGACGGCCTGCGGGCCCATCGTGGAGACATGTGCCGAGGCGACCGTCAGCCCCAGCTCGGCCAGGGTGGCCAGGACCAGGTGGATGACGCCCGGGCGGTCCGACGTCCGGATCTCGAGGACCAGGGACTGCCGCGAGGCGGCCGGTCGCACCTCGACGATCGGCGGCAGCTCGTCGTCGTCGGTACGCGCGAGGTGGTCGGGCAGGCGCTGGGTGCCCTCGGCCACCCGCCTGATCCGGTCGCGTACGACAGCCGGGTCGAGGTAGGCGTCGCCCACCTCCCAGGAGCTCACGCCCCACTCTCCGTCCGCGTCGACCTGGCCCCACGCGCGGGCCGCGTGCACCGGGACCCGCAGCGCGGTGAGCGCGCCGGCGACATCGGCGAGGAGCCCCACGCGGTCGGCGGCGACGACGGTGACGGTGGCGCCGATGTCCTGCGGCGTGATCTCGACCGACACCGCGCCCGGGTCACGGCGTACGACGTCGGGGATCGGCAGCACCGCGGTCGATGACGGGTCGGCCACCTCGGCGCCGAGGGCGGAGGAGGCGCGCGAGGTGAGCCGGTCCACCAGGGAGGCCCGCCAGGTCGTCCACGCGGCCGGGGAGGTCGCCCGGGCGTCGGCCTCGGTGAGGGCGCGCAGGAGCTCCAGCGCTGGCCGCGTCGGGGACGTGGGCAGCAGCTCGGATCGTGGTCGCGGGGTCGTCCGGGTCGCGGGTGGTGGCGAGGGTGGCGAGCAGGAGGTGCCAGCGCACGAGCAAGGCGACGACCTCGGCGTCGAGGTCGGTGAAGCCCATCCTGGCCACGATCTTGCGCGCCACCGTCTCGCCGGCGACCGAGTGGTCGTGCCGCGAGCCCTTGCCGATGTCGTGGAGCAGGGCGGCGACGAGCAGCAGGTCGGGTCGTCGCACGGTCCGGATCAGCGACCCGGCCTCGGCGCACGTCTCCACCACGTGACGGTCGACGGTGAAGCGGTGGATCGCCGAGGCGTGCGGCAGCAGCCGGATCTCCTCCCACTCGGGCAGGAACCGGTCGAGCGCCCCGGTCTCGTCGAGCGTCTCCCACACCGGCATCAGGCCCGGCCCGCTGGCGAGCAGTCGGACGAGGGCGTCGCGTGCCGCAGCCGGCCACGGCACTGGGAGGTCCGCGCCTTCGCGCACGAGACGGGCCGCGGTGGTCGGCGCGAGGACGATGTCGCGGCTGGCCGCCTCGGCAGCGGCGCGCAGCAGCAGGGTGGGGTCCTCGTCGGGACTGGTGCCCCGGTCGAGCACCACCTCACCGCGGGACAGGGCGATCCCGGGGGCCACCGTCGTGAGCGCCGGCGTGCGTCGCTCCCGCTCGCTGGAGGGCTTGGCCATCACTGCGTCCGTACGACGCCACGCGAGGCGGGTGAGGTGGGAGATGCGGCGCCCCAGGGAGCGGACGTGGCGCTGGGCGGCCTCGGCGTCGGCCAGGCCCAGCCGTTCGGCGAGCGGGCCCCACATCTCCGGGGCGACCCGGTCGCTGGCGCGCCCGGTGATCGCGTGCAGCTCGTCGCGGACGTCGAGGAGGGTCATCCGGGCGGCCTCGAGGGCCGGCGTGGACGCGTCGACCAGCCAGCTGGCCTCGATCGCCTTGAGCACACCGGCGTCGCGCAGGCCCCCCTCGGCCTCCTTGAGGTCGGGGACGGAGGCGTGGGCGACCTCGCCCATCACGTCATGGCGCTTGAGGTCAGCGCCTGGAGCTCGGGCAGGCGGGTGCGGGCCTGGCGGCGCCAGTCGGCGAGCATCGTCGTGCGCAGCCTCATCGTGAGGCCCGGGTCGCCGGCCAGGTGCCGGGCGTCGAGCAGCCCGAGGGCGACCCTCAGGTCGGCGGCCGCCTCGAGCATCTGGCTCATCGAGCGCACGGAGTGGTCCAGGCGCCACCGCGAGTCCCACAGCGGGTACCACAGCGCGGTGGCCAGCTCACCGGGGTCGGTCCCGTCCTCGTGGACGAGCACGACGTCGAGGTCGGAGTGGGGCGCGAGCTCGCCGCGCCCGTACCCGCCGACCGCGACCAGGGCCACCCCTGCCGCGGGTCCGCCGGAGGCGTCGTACGCCTGTCGGCAGAGCCCGTCGGCCGAGGTGGCCCTGGTCTGTCGTTCTGCAGCGGTCACCTGATCAGACTGCCAGGTGGGACAGCGTCATCAGAGCGCGGAGGCGTCCTGCTCGCCCGTGCGGACCCGGACGACGGTCTCGACGGGGCTGACCCAGACCTTCCCGTCGCCGATGCGTCCGGTCTGCGCGGTCTTGACGACGATGCCGACCACGTCCTCGGCGTCCGCGTCGTCGACCACGATCTCGATGCGGATCTTGGGCACCAGCGCGATGTCGTACTCCGCGCCACGGTAGACCTCGGTGTGGCCCTTCTGGCGGCCGTAGCCGCTGACCTCGGAGACGGTCATCCCGGCCACGCCGAAGGTCTCCAGCGCCTCCCTGACGTCCTCCCACTTGTGGGGCTTGATGACGGCGGTCACGAGCTTCATGCCTTGACTCCTTCGGTGCTCGAGGTGCTGGTGCATGGAGGTGTTCGCGGCGAGGATGCCGCTCCCGCCGCCGCTGGTGCCGCTGTGCAGATCGTAGGCGGACTCGCCGTGGGCGCTGAGGTCGATCCCGTTGACCTCGTCCTCCTCGTCGAGCCGGAGCCCGATCGTGTACTTGATCGCCAGGGCGATGATCGCGGTGAGCACGCCCGAGTAGACGATCGCGACCAGGACACCGAGGGCCTGGTCGCCGAGCGACCCCGCACCGCCTCCGTAGAACAGTCCGTCGACGCCACCGGCGCCGTCGGAGGTGGAGAAGAGGCCGATCAGCACCGTGCCGATGACGCCACCGACCAGGTGGACGCCGACCACGTCGAGCGAGTCGTCGTAGCCCAGCTTGTACTTCAGGCTGACCGCCCACGCGCAGACCCCACCGGCGATCGCGCCGATCGCGACGGCACCGCCGATGTCGACGGCACCGGCCGCCGGGGTGATGGCGACCAGGCCCGCGACGATGCCCGAGGCGGCGCCCAGCGAGGTGGCCTTGCCGTGCAGCAGTCGCTCGATGAGCAGCCAGCCGAGGATCGCGGCGAAGGTGGCGAGCGTGGTGTTGGCGAACGTACGCCCGGTCTCGGAGTAGAACTGCGCGAGGAACGCGTCGGGGTCCTCGTCGAAGGTCGTGCCGAAGACGATCGAGCCGACGTTGAAGCCGTACCAGCCCAGCCACAGCATGCCCGCGCCGAGCATCGTCAGCGTCAGGTTGTGCGGACGCATCTGGTCCTTGGGCCAGCCGATGCGCTTGCCGAGCAGGAGCACGAGCACGAGGGCCGCGACACCGGCGTTGATGTGGACCGCGGTGCCTCCGGCGTAGTCCTGCGCGCCGATGCGGCCACAGATGAGCGAGTCCTCGGTGCAGCTGAAGACCATGTGGGCCATCGGGAAGTAGACGATGAGGGCCCACAGCGGCAGGAACACCACCCACGCCGAGAACTTGAGACGGTCCGCGACCGCGCCGCTGATGAGCGCAGCGGTGATGATCGCGAAGGTCATCTGGAACATCACGTAGATGTAGTTGTCGGTGGTGACGTCCTTGAGCCAGAGCAGCTCGAACGGGTTGGCGAAGAACGTGCCGTCGCCGCCGAAGCCCATCGACCAGCCGACCGCGACATAGAGGATGCCGACGATCGCAGCGGCGATGAACGACATCATCATCATGTTGAGCACTGACTTGGATCGCGACATGCCGCCGTAGAACAGTGCCAGGGCGGGCACGGTCATCATCAGGACAAAGGCAGTCGCCACCAGCATGAAGGCGTAGTAGCCGTCCACAGAACCTCCAGGGAACGTACGGGGGTGGCCGCCGCCGGCCTCATGACGACGGTGTCATGCGGGCGGCCGACCTGTTGCCCGAAACCATGCTGGTGCGACGTTTCCTCGTGCGCCGCGCTGTGTTGCGGTCAGGAAACAGATTCCGGCCGCGTGTTACGTGTGTGTGAACAACCGGGGTGCCCGACCCCGCTTGTTAGGGTTCGGCCGTGTCCAGACTGGCCGTGATGGCGCACTACGACGTCGCCGGGGCGCTGCGACCGCACGTGCGGGGGCAGGTCGAGGCGCTGGCCGCCTCGGTCGACACGCTCGTGGTGTGCACGACCGCCCACCTGCAGGACTCCGCCCGCCAGTGGCTCAGCGAGCGGGCCGTCGTGGTGGAGCGTGCCAACTACGGCTACGACTTCTTCAGCTACAAGGTCGGGCTCGACTCGGCCGGCGACCTCTCGGCCTACGACGAGGTGGTGGTCTGCAACGACACCTACGTCTTCGCCCTCGACTCCTACGACCCGGTCTTCGACGGCATGGCCGACCGGCCCTGCGACTTCTGGGGCCTCACCGCTGCCGAGCGCGTGGCCCCCCACATCCAGTCCTTCTTCATCGCCTTCCGGCCGTGGGTGGTCGCCTCGCACGCGTTCTCGACCTTCTGGGAGGAGATGGAGCCCATCTCCAAGCGTCGCCAGGTCATCCGGCGCTACGAGGTCGGGATGTCGCGCCGCCTCTACGAGGCCGGGTTCTGCTCCGACACCTACTTCGTCGAGACCCCCGAGGACCGCCGGATCGCCCGTGAGCGGATGCGCTGGTGGGCCGCCCACCGGTCGTCCTTCCCGCGCACGCGCGCCGAGGTCCGCGAGTGGCGCGAGCGTGCCGGCGAGCCGTGGAACCCCGCCCGCAGCCTCGCCGACCGGGTCCTCGACGACGCGCGGCTGCCCTACGTCAAGATCGACACCCTGCGCTACGACCCCTACAACCTCGACGCCGCGCGGCTGCTCGAGCTGTGCGAGCGCCGCTTCCCGCAGCGCTTCGCGGGCGTGCGCGAGTTCCTCGAGGAGACGTCCGAGGACTACCCGCTGCGCGACAACGAGCGCCTGCACCCCACGCCGCTGGCGCTCGAGCCCCTGTTCCCGCGGGTGAGGTACTCCGATGCGCGCTGATCGTCGCTCGCAGGTCAAGCTCGACGATCCTGCGCAGGTGCTGGTCGACGCCGGACTCATCGACACCGCCTACGTCGCCGCCCAGCTGGGGGTCACGTTCGACTCGCGGCTCGAGGCCGCGCGCGCCGTCGTACGAGCCGGCGACGTGTCGCCGCACCCGCTGTTCGAGTCGCAGTGGGTCGGTCGCCGGCGCTCCTGGCAGCGCTCGGGCCAGCACCCCGTCGTCTGGTACGTCTCCGAGCGCCGTCGCCGCAACCGGCTCGCGCCCCACCCGCTGGTGGATCCGCGCGTGATCTTCGCGTCCTACCCCGAGGCCCGGCTGCACGACTACGGCGCGCTGTCGTACTGGCTCTCGGTCTCGGGGCCCACGACTCCGCTACCCACCCGGATCCTGCCGCGCAAGGTGACCTGGGGGACCTACCGGCGGGCCGCGATCGAGGCGGCGACCGCCTGGCGCGAGGAGGTCGTGATCGAGCGACCCCGGCTGGCCCCACCGACCGGCACGCTCCCCGCCGCCGCGACGTCGCCTGCCGTCACGGTCGTGATGACCGCCCAGGACGACGGACCGATCGTGCGCCGGAGCGTGGCGTCCCTGCAGGCGCAGACGGTGCGCGACTGGCACCTGGTCGTCGTCGACCGCGGCTCGGCCGACGACACCGTCGCCGTCCTGCGCGGCTCGGCCGCGTTCGACGACCGCATCACCGTGGTCCCCGAGGCGCGGTGCGGTGAGGGACGCGCCCTCAACGTCGCCCTCGAGCACGTCACCTCCGAGCACGTCGCCTTCCTGCCCCCCGGCCGGGAGTGGAGCCCGGGCATGCTCGCCGGGCTCCTCACCGAGGCGCACTCGACCGGAGCCGCCTTCGTCCTGGCCGGCAGCGGGTCGGTGGCCCGCGACCGCGTCGAGCTGCTGAGCGGTCGCGGCGTGGACCTGGCCACGAGCCTGTTGCGCCACGACGCGATCAAGGACGTCGGCGGGTTCGACGAGTCGCTGGGTGGTGCCGTCGAGCGCGACCTCGTGCTGCGACTCACCCGCGACCACGCACCCGCACCGGTCGACGTGCCGATCGCGCGCCGTCCGGACCCGACACCGCCCTCCTTCGGCGACGACTGGGACTCCGTCGTCCTCGAGCGCCAGCTGGTCGACTGGGACGCGGCTGCCTCCCGGACGCTCGACGAGCGGCTGGTCAGCTTCGTGCTGCCGCTGAACGCCGAGCCGCGTCGTACGGTCGAGTGGCTCAGCGCGATGCCACGTGAGGGAGTCGAGATCATCGTGGTGGGCATCGGGCTGCGTCGGGCCCACCATGTGCTGGCCGCCTCCATCGCCGCCGTCATCTCCGGGGCCCGCTTCGTCTCGATCACCGCGGGCGTCAGCACCTCGGCAGCCACCAACCTCGGGGTCACGCACGCCGCGGGCGCGACCGTCGTCCTGGTCCGACCCGAGGCGATGCCGCCGCGCCAGCCCATCGCCGAGCGGCTTGCGGAAGTGGTGGCCCGGCCCGACGTCGCCATCGCGCAGCCCCTCGTCGTCGACCTCCACGGGGTCGTCCTGAGCGCGGGTGCCCGCTTCAGCCCGGGCCACCCGAACCCCGAGCTCTTCCTCGCGGGTCTGCCCGCCTCCGACGCGCGACGCATCGGCCAGTGTGTCGTCGCCGCCCCGGCCGCACCGCTGGTCGCCCTACGGACGTCGACCGCGATCGGCCTGCAGGGACTCGACAGCAGGTTCCACTCGGTGCTGGCCGAGACCGACCTGGGGCTGCGGGCGTACGCCGCCGGCCTCGGGCGCTCGGTCATGGTCCCCGACGCCGTCATCACCTCCCGCACCGCCTACGCGCGGCCCGACGAGCTGATCGGTGCCCTGACCTCGCTCCGCCGCCAGACCACGCTCACCCCTCCCGACGACGCCGCGGCGCTGCTGGGCCGGGCCGGCTTCGAGGTGCTCGCCCAGCGCAATCGCCGGATCACCGCCGACCCCGACGACCCCGGGTCGAGCGCGGTCCTCGTCCCCGAGCTCGTGATGCGACCCGTGGCCGGCATCCATGGAGTCGCCGCCCCGGCTGCGCTGGGCGATCGACATCGCTGCGCCGGCGGCCGCGCGGGGCGACCGCTGGGGTGACACCTACTTCGCCCGGTCACTGGCCGAGGCGATGGAGCGGCGCGGCCAGCACGTGGCCGTGGACCGGCGCGACGCCCGCGAGCGTGACTCGCGCGACTTCGACGACGTCCTGCTCGTCCTGCGCGGCCTGGACCGGGTGGCGCCGCGACCGGGCCTGCTGAACGTGGAGTGGATCATCAGCCACCCCGACATGATCGCGCCGGAGGAGGTCGCCGGCTTCGACGCCGTCTACGCCGCCAGCACGAGCTGGGCGTCGCGGATGAGCCGCGAGTGGGGGCTGCCGATCGACCCGCTGCTGCAGTGCACCGACGTGCGCTGGTTCCACCCCGACCGGGCCGAGCCCGACACCGGCCCCCGGTTGCTGTTCGTCGGCAACTCGCGCGGGGTCTACCGCTACGCCGTACGCAGCGCGCTGGCCATCGGCGCCGACCTGACCCTGCACGGCAACGACTGGACGGAGTTCGTCGACCGCGACCGCATCACCTCGGGCGGCGTGGCCAACGAGGAGGTCGGCGAGCTCTACGCCTCGGCGGGCATCGTCCTGAACGACCACCACCTCGACATGCGGCGCGACAGCTTCGCCTCCAACCGCCTCTTCGACGCCGCGGCCTGCGGCGCCCGCATCCTCAGCGACCGGATCGACGGCATCGATGAGACCTTCGACGGGCTGGTCGTGCCCTTCGACAACGAGCACGAGCTCGCGCGCCTGGTGACTCCGCCCTACGACGCCTTCCCCGACAACGCCACGCGCCGCGAGATCGCCACGCGCATCGTCGCCGAGCACAGCTTCGACAAGCGCGCCGAGACGCTCATCGACGACGCCGTACGCCGCCTGCTCGCCCGCCGCGGCTGAGGCGTCGGAGCCTGGGCGCTCAGCCCAGCAGGGCGTCGACGAACGCGGCCGCGTCGAACGGCGCCATGTCGTCGGGGCCCTCGCCGAGGCCGACGAGCTTGACCGGTACGCCGAGCTCGCGCTGCACCTGGACGACGATGCCGCCCTTGGCGGAGCCGTCGAGCTTGGTCAGCACGATGCCGGTGACGTCGACGATCTCGCTGAAGACCCGTGCCTGGATGAGACCGTTCTGGCCGGTGGTGGCATCGAGGACCAGCAGCACCTCGGTGACCGGGGCCTGCTTCTCGATGACACGCTTGACCTTGCCGAGCTCGTCCATCAGGCCGGCCTTGTTCTGCAGGCGACCGGCGGTGTCGACCAGGACGGTGTCGATGCCCTGGTCGACGCCCTGGCGGACCGCCTCGAACGCGACGCTGGCCGGGTCACCGCCCTCGGGGCCGCGGACGACCTCGACACCGACGCGCTCGCCCCACGTGGCCAGCTGGTCGACGGCGGCGGCACGGAACGTGTCGGCCGCGCCGAGGGTGACGGTGAGGTCCTCGGCGACGAGGATCCGGGCGATCTTGCCGACGGTGGTGGTCTTGCCGGCGCCGTTGACACCGACCACGAGGACCACGCCGGGCTTGCCGTCCTGACCGCTCACCTGCAGGCGGCGGTCCATGTCGGGTCCGACGAGCTCGATGAGCTCCTCGCGCAGGACGGTGCGCGGGTCGGCGCTCTGGCCGCCCTCGACGCGCAGGCGGGTGCGCAGCTTCTCGACCAGGGCCTGGGTGGGCGCGACGCCGATGTCGGCGGTCAGGAGGGTGTCCTCGATCGCCTCCCACGTGTCCTCGTCGAGGCGCTCGCGACTGAGCAGGGCGAGCAGCCCCTTGCCGAGGCCACCCTGCGAGCGCGACAGGCGCTGGCGCAGGCGGACGAGCCGGGACGCGGTGCTCTCGGGCTTGTCGAGCGCCGGCGCGGTGGCGACGTCGACCTCGACCGCCGGCTCCGGTGGAGCCTCCGTCGCGGTCGCGGTCTCGCCCGGCGGCGGCGCGATGACGTCGGTGCCAGCCGCGGGCGGCGCCGATCGCTTGCGGCGGCCGGCGGTGAGCAGTCCCGCGAGCGTGAGCACGCCGACGACGGCGATGCCGATGATCAGGTAGAGCCAGTCAGCCATGGCGCAATCCAATCAGACCGTCCTCGAGCCCTGGCGGGCGGACGATCAGGAGCGGGACTCGGCGTCCTCGAGCGTCGGGAGGGCGTCGACGCCCTTGCGCATGGCGTCGCCGAGCTGCGGCACGACGGGCAGCTGCTCGCCGCGGTGCGGAAAGGCGACGTAGATGGCGACAGCGGCGGCGACGAGCACACCGAGGGTCATCATAGGACGATCGCGAGCATGGGTTTCCTCCCGAAAGTCCCGAGAAGTCATGGCCGACGGCGGACCGGTCGACCTCCAACATGGCACATCGACCGGGCGTCAGCCGTGCACCGGCGCGTGCCTACGGCGCGTCGCACGGGGCGACCGTCACCCGTGCGGTTCGGCGCGTGGACGCAGCAGCGGAGTGACGGCCGCGCGGATCGCGTCGGGCATCGGCACCACCGGCCGCGCGCCGGCGCCGCGCGAGTTGTCGACGTAGACGTGCACGAAGCGACCCTCGGCCGCGGCCTCGTCGGAGGAACCCTGGAAGAGGCCGATGCGATAGATGATCGAGCTGGTGCCGACCTTGTCGACGACCAGGCCCATCTCGATGGGCTCGGGAAAGCCGATCTCGCGGAAGTAGCGGCACGACGTCTCGGCGACGACACCGATCTGCGGCAGTCCCCGCACGTCCAGCCCGGTCGCGTCGTAGAGGTGGGCGTTGACCGCGGTGTCGAAGAGCTCGTAGTAGGTCGCGTTGTTGAGGTGGCCGTAGGCGTCGTCGTCGCGCCAGCGCGTGGTGGCGGTGCGCCAGGCGACGTAGTCGGCCCGGGTCGCGTCGGGTCCGCGGCGTGTCGGACGGAGGAGCGCAGCGGGGACGAGAACGTCGTGGGGGTGCTACGGACTCCGCGTCCCGGAGTCGCTGGCTGATCACAGCCGAGACACCGTCGCCGCGCATCGTGACGCCGTAGAGCGCGTCGCCGACCTCCATGGTGCGCTTCTGGTGGGTGATGACGAGCAGCTGGGAGTTCTCGCGCAGCTCCTCGTAGATCTCCAGCAGCCGGCCCAGGTTGGTGTCGTCGAGCGCCGCCTCGACCTCGTCGAGGATGTAGAACGGCGAGGGCCGGGCCTTGAAGAGCGCGACGAGGAAGCACACGGCGACCAGCGACCGCTCGCCACCGGAGAGCAGCGAGAGCCGCTTGACCTTCTTGCCGGCCGGTCGCGCCTCGACCTCGATGCCGGTGTTGAGCATGTCGCCGGGGGCGGTGAGCACGAGACGCCCCTCGCCGCCGGGGAAGAGCCGCGTGAACGTCGAGTCGAAGGCCTTGGAGACGTCCTCGTAGGCCTCGGTGAAGACCTGCTCCACGCGCTGGTCGACCTCGCGCACGATGTCGAGGAGGTCCTTGCGGGTGCGCTTGAGGTCCTCGAGCTGCTCGGTGAGGAACTTGTGGCGCTCCTCCATGGCGGAGAACTCCTCGAGCGCGAGCGGGTTCACCCGGCCGAGCATCGACAGCGAGCGCTCGGCCGAGCGCAGCCGCTTCTGCTGCTCCTCGCGCACGAACGGCACCGGCTCGGGAGCGTCCTCGCCCTCGGCGACCTCGCCGCTGAACGGCACCAGGGTCGTCGGGCCGTAGTCGCTGACGAGGCCGTCGGGGTCCATCCCGAGCTCCTCGAGCGCGCGCTCCTCGAGCTGGTCGATGCGCATCTTCTGCTGGGTGCGGGCCATCTCGTCGCGGTGCACGGAGTTGACCAGCTCGTCGTGCTCGCGGCCCAGGTCGCGCAACCGGGCGCGGATCGCCATCAGGTCCTGCTCGCTCCCCCGACGTGACTCCTCCACCCTCGCGCGCTCGTCGGCGGCGAGCATGACCGAGCGCTCCAGCTGGTGGAGCACGATCCGCACGGCGTGAGAGACCGCCTCGGCGGCCCTGCCCTCGCGGATCAGCCGCTCGCGGCGCTCGGCCGCACGCGCGCGCGACTCGCGTTCGGCCGTGGCGGCGCGCAGCAGCGAGTCGGCGCGACCGTGGAGGGCTCGCGCGCGCTCCTCGGCCGTACGGAGCGCGAGCCGGGCATCCATCTCGCCCTGCCGCGCCTGACGGGCACCGTCGGCGAGCCGCTCGCGCTCGGAGGTGTCGGGCTCCTCCTCCGAGACGTCCTCGGCGGCGGCGAGCCGCGCCTGCAGCTCGGCCAGACCCGTCTGGTCCTGCTCGCGAGCCTGCTGAGCGGTGACCATCGCCCGCTCGAGCCGCTCGGCCTCGCCCTTGGCGGCGCGGGCCTGGGAGCCGTACTGGCCGAGCTCCTCGGCGACTGCGGCGAGGGTGGCATCGGACTCGTGGAGCTTGGCCAGCGCGACGTCGACGCGCTTGAGGGCGTCGTGGCGCGCTGCCTCGAGCCGGGAGATCTCGAAGCCGAGCCGCTCGGTCGACGCCGTGGCCTCGGCGAGCGAGGTGGTGGCCTCGTCGACGGCCGCCTGGACCTCGATCAGGCTGGGCTGGCGCGACGATCCGCCGGCGGCGAAGTGGGCACCGAGGAGGTCTCCCTCGCGCGTGACGGCGGTGACGTCCGGCAGGTCGTCCACGAGTCGACGCGCGGCCTCGAGGTCGTCGACGACGGCGACCTTGTGCAGCAGGCGCACCAGCGCGCCGCGGACGTCGTCGGGCGCGCGCACGGCGTCGAGGGCGTACGACGCGGTGCCGGGCAGTTTCGGCCAGTCCACGTCGTCGACGGGAGACCCACCCAGCAGCAGCCCGGCGCGGCCGAGGTCGTCGGCCTTGAGGTGGCCGATCGCCCCCACGGCGGCGTGGGAGTCGGTGACGACGACGGCGTCCGCCGCGGAACCGAGGGCCGCGGCGACCGCGGCCTCGTAGCCGTGCTCGACGTCGAGGAGCGCGGCCACCGAGCCGAGCAGGCCACCCACCTGGTCGGTCGCGGCGAGCAGGGCCCCGGCGCCGTCCTTGCGGTTGAGGCCGATCTCCAGGGCGTCGCGGCGGGCGATCAGTCCGGCCCGGTCGCGCTCGGCCTGCTGGGCCTCCTCGCGTGCCCGGGCGAGCTGCTCCTCGACCTCGTCGAGGGTGCCGACAGCGTCCTCGTGCTCGGAGTCGAGTCCTTCCTCGCCGGCGTCGAGGCCGGCGACCTTGGTCTCGAGTGCGGTGAAGTCGCGCTGGGCCCGCTCGGCGCGCAGGACGGCATCCTCGCGGGCGTCGGTGAGGCGCTGGATCTCTGCGTCGGCGGCCTCGGCCCGCGACGCGAGCGCGTTGACCTGCCCGTGCAGCCGGGCAAGGCCCTCGCGCCGGTCGGCGGCGGCACGCTGCAGCCCGGCGATGCGGCGGTCCTCCTCGGCGGCAGCCTCCTCGGCCGTGCGCTTGGTCGCCACTGCTGCCTCGAGGACCTCGCGCTGGCGCTCGACCTGCTGGGCGATCTCGGCCTCCTGGCCGCGAACCCGCGCGGCCTCGGCCTCGAGCTCGTCGGGGTTCCGGCCGGAGTCGACGCCGTCAGGCTCCGCGGCACCCGCCGCGTTGCGGATGCGTTCGTCGGCCAGCGACGCGGTGCCGCGCAGCCGTTCCTTCAGGCCCGACAGCGCGAACCAGGTCTCCTGGGCCGCAGCCAGTCGCGGCAGGTCGTCACGCAGGGTGGCCTCGAGCAGGGCCTCCTTCTCACGCCCGGCGGTGACCTCGGCCTCGACCTCCTGGCGGCGCTGGAGCAGCACGGTCTCGTCGGCCATCTCCTGGCTCAGCGCGGTGCGTGCGGTGACCAGGTCGTCGGCCAGCAACCGTGCGCGGGCGTCGCGGGCGTCGGCCTGCACGGTCGCGGCCTGGCGCGCCACCTCGGCCTGGCGCCCGAGCGGCTTGAGCTGGCGGCGGATCTCCGAGAGCAGGTCGGCCAGGCGGGTCAGGTTGCCGTCGGTGGCGTCGAGCTTGCGGAGCGCCTTCTCCTTGCGCTTGCGGTGCTTGAGGACGCCCGCGGCCTCCTCGATGAAGCCGCGCCGGTCCTCGGGGGTCGCGTGCAGGATCGAGTCGAGCTGGCCCTGCCCGACGATCACGTGCATCTCGCGGCCGATGCCGGAGTCGCTGAGCAGCTCCTGGACGTCGAGGAGGCGGCAGCTGCTGCCGTTGATGGCGTACTCGGAGCCGCCGTTGCGGAACATCGTGCGGCTGATCGTGACCTCGGCATAGTCGATCGGCAGCGCGCCGTCGGTGTTGTCGATGGTGAGCTGCACCTCGGCGCGACCCAGCGGCGGACGGCCGGAGGTGCCGGCGAAGATGACGTCCTCCATCTTGCCGCCGCGCAGGCTCTTGGCGCCCTGCTCGCCCATCACCCAGGCCAACGCGTCGACGACGTTGGACTTGCCGGAGCCGTTGGGCCCGACGATGCACGTGATGCCGGGCTCGAGCTGGAGAGTCGTGGACGACGCGAAGGACTTGAAGCCCTTCAGCGTCAGGCTCTTCAGGTACAACGCGCGCTCCTCACCGGGTCAGGACCATGCCCTCTGCACAACGGGCCACTGAAGACTGGGGAAGCTCAGCGCGGCTCACCCTACGACACCGCACGCCGTGCGAGTCGTTGCGCCGGGGCGTGCCTCCACGCCATGCTGGGTCGATGCGGAGGATGATCATCGCGCTCGCAGCACTGCTGGCGTTCACGGCTGCGTCTCCCGTGGTCGCGGCAGAGGCGGCACCGGGTCCGCTCACGCGGCAGCAGCTGCTCCCGCTCGCCGACCACGTCGCCGTCTTTCCCGAGATGCGTGACCCCTTCCGGATCGTGCTGCGCTCCCCCGTGTTCGCGCCTCGCGGCTGCGATGACCGGGGGATGACGGTGCGCGGCAACAGCAGGATCCAGGGCAGCGTCTCTCCCGAAGGTAGACGGCGGTCGGTGTCGCTCATCGACCAGAACGTCGTCCGCTTCGACTCGGTGAAGCAGGCGCGAGCCCTCGTCCAGCGCTATCGGCACTTCAGCAAGCGGTGCGTCGGCAACGTACGGACCGACGACGGCGAGGGCAGCGCGGTCACGCTCAAGAACCGGGCGTGGATGCCGCCTCGGGTCGGCGACGAGTCCGCCGGGATGCTGATCGGCTGGTTCTCCGGTCGCAGCGTCGACTGGCGCCGGGTGCTGGTCGCGCGGGTCGACCGCACCGTCTCGGTGCTCGACGTCAGCTTCGCCGACCTCCGCCCGCCCCGGGCCCGAGTCGTCGCCCTGGGCGAGCTGGCCGTCGACCGCCTCGGCTGAGCACGTCGGGCACGTCCCTCAGAGGTCCCGCTTCATCTGTTGCGCAGTGACCGCGTAGCCGAGGGAGTCGTAGAGCCGGATGGCCGCGGTGTTGTGGCCGAACACGTTGAGCGCCATCGTCGTCGCGCCGAGCCCGCGGGCCGCGTCGTGGAGCGCCTCCAGGATCGCGCGGCCCAGGCCCTCTCCCCGCCGGCCCGCCTCCACCTCGATGTCGTAGATCCATGCCGACACACCTGACGGACGCCGCCTGAGCTCGACCCAGCCGAGGCCGACCGGCTCGTCCTCGTCGCCCGCGAGGGCCGTCCAGAAGTGCATGCCGGGGCTGTCCAGCCCGTCGGGCAGCAGCTCGGCGAACTCGACGGCCGACCGCTTCCGGGCGGCCTCGACGTCGAGCTGGCCGGAGTCGGCGATCTGCTGGGCGTACTCGCCCTCGGACCGGCGCGGTAGGCGTCGTACTCCTCCGGCGTCATCGGCGCAGCCGCACGCCCTCAGGCACGGCCGAGGACGTCGCGCAGGGCCGCGAGCACCAGCAGCACGGCGTCGGGGCGGGCGTTGTGGCCCATCAGCCCGATCCGCCACACGCTGGCGGCGAACGGACCGGCGCCGGCACCGATCTCGAGGTCGTAGCGCTCGAGCAGCTCGCGGCGCACGGCGGCGGAGTCGACACCCGTCGGGGACCTTGACTGTCGTGAGGTCGGGCAGCCGGTGGCCCTCGGCGGCGAACAGCTCGAGGCCCATCTCCTCCAGTCCGGCCTGGAGGGTGTCGCCGGCCGCCTGGTGGCGGGCCCAGACGTGCTCGAGGCCCTCGTCGAGGATGCGGGTGAGTCCGGCGTGGAGACTGACGACCATCGCGGTGGGGGCGGTGTGGTGGTAGGTCCGCTGGGCCTTCCCGCCCGCCTCGCCGACGTAGCCGCCGAGCATCCCGAGGTCGAGGTACCACGAGCGCGGCCTCTCGACGCGTCGCTCGAAGGCACGGTCGTTGATGGTGAACGGCGCGAGCCCGGGCGCCACGCCGAGGCACTTCTGGGTGCCGGCGTAGCCGATGTCGACGCCCCAGTCGTCGGCGCGGAGCTCGATCCCGGCGATCGAGGTGACCGCGTCGACCAGCAGCAGGGCGTCACCCTTGGCCGGCGCCGAGCGCGGCGATGTCGGAGCGGACGCCCGTCGAGGTCTCGGCGTGGACCGCGGCGATGATCGTCGGGGACGGGTGGGCGGCGAGGACCCGGTCGACGTCGACCGGCTTGCCCCACTCGTGCTCGACGGCGACGACCTCGGCACCGCAGCGGGCGGCCACGTCGGTCATCCGCTGGCCGAAGAGTCCGTTGACCGCGACGACGACGACGTCGCCGGGGTGCACGGTGTTGACGAAGGCCGCCTCCATGCCCGCCGAGCCGGTGGCGCTCAGCGGCAGCGTCCGGGCGCTGGAGGTGCCCCAGGCGGTGCGGAGCATCTCGCAGGTCTCGTCCATGACGCGGAGGAACTCCGGGTCGAGGTGCCCCAGCAGCGGGCTGGCCAGGGCGCGGGTGGCCTCCGGGTAGGGGTTGGACGGACCGGGACCGAAGAGGTGACGCTCGCGGATCATGTCCCCGACCGTAACGAAGTCCGACGACTCACAGCACCGCACCCGGGTTGAGGATGCCGTCCGGGTCGAGCGCGTCCTTGACCCGACGGGTCAGTGCCATGACGTCCTCGCCCAGCTGGTCGGGCAGCGCGGCCTTCTTGGTCCGGCCCACGCCGTGCTCTCCGGTGATGGTCCCGCCGAGCCGGATCGCGGCCGCGAGGATGTCGTCGAAGGCGGCGCGGGCCCGACGCTCGGCGTCCTCGTCGCCGGGCGGGTAGACGATGATCGGGTGGGTGTTGCCGTCGCCGGCGTGGGCGACCACGGGGATCTCCACGCCGCGTGCGGTCGCGATCGCGGCCACGGCTGCCAGCAGGTCGGGCAGCAGCGGCACGGGCACTCCGACGTCCTCGAGCAGCAGGGCGCCGCGGGCCTCGACGGCCGGGAACGCGGCGCGCCGCGCGGCCACGAACATCTCCCCCTCCTCCGGGTCGTCGGTCACGACGACCTCGAGCGCACCCGCCGTCTCGCACGCCGCCTGCACCGCCGCGATCTCGGCGACGCGGGCGTCCCCGGGCGCGTCGGACTGCACGAGCAGCAGGGCACCCGCCGAACGGTCGAGGCCGCGCGGCGAGTAGTCCTCGACCGCGTTGATCGACGCCTGGTCCATCAGCTCCATCATCGATGGGCGCAGCGTGCGGCGTACGGCGACGACGGCCCGCGCGGCCGCACCCACCGTCGCGAACGAGGCGACCAGGGTCGCGGGTGGCAGCGGGCAGCGGGACCAGCCGCAGGATCGCGCGTGTGACGATGCCGAGCGTCCCCTCCGAACCGACGAAGAGCTTGAGCAGCGACAGCCCCGCCACGTCCTTGATGCGCTTGCCGCCGAGGGCGACCAGGGTGCCGTCCGCGAGCACCACGTCGAGGCCGAGGACGTAGTCGGTGGTGACGCCGTACTTCACGCAGCACAGGCCACCGGCGTTGGTTGCGACGTTGCCGCCGATGGAGCAGATCTCGTACGACGACGGGTCGGGCGGGTACCACAGCCCGTGCTCACGGGAGGCCGCCTTGACCTCGGCGTTGAAGGCCCCCGGTTCGACGACGGCCACCTGGCAGTCGGGGTCGATCTCGATCGTGCGCATCCGCTCCAGGCTGAGCACGATGCCGCCGTCCACCGCGCTGGCGCCGCCGGAGAGCCCGGAGCCGGCTCCGCGAGGGACGACCGGCACCCGGTGGTGCGCGGCCCAGCGCATCGCCGTCTGCACCTGCTCTGCTGACTCGGCCCGGACCACCGCGACGGCGGTGCCGGCACCGGTGTCGCGGGACCAGTCGAAGCGATAGCTCTCGAGCGTGGCCGGATCGGTCGCCACGACTCCTGCGGGCAGGGACTCGACGAGCTCGGCGAGGGCATCCATCTGCCCATCGAACCACTCCTCCCCGATCAGGCAGTCGCCTCTGCCACTGCCGCCTCGTCGGCGTGCGCGATGTGGCCGAGCTGCCGCCAGACGAGCGCCAGGGTGACTCCGGCGCCGGCGAAGGCGAACCACCAGGGCGCGGTGAGACCCCACTGGCTGGCGATCAGGCCGCCGAGGAACGACCCGACGAGCATGCCGCCCATCACGCAGATCATGTAGACCGACCCCACCCGCCCCTGGAACTCGGTCGGCGTGGCCCGCTGCCGCACGGCGCTGGACAGGGTGCCCCACACGAAGGCGTACGCCCCGAAGAAGAACATGAGCGGGTACGCCGCCCACGCCGATGTGGTCAGCGCCATGGCGAGGTGGAAGAGCACCTCGGCCAGGAGCACCGCGCGCATCAGCGTGGCGAGCGGCACCCGCTTCTCGAGGACAGCCGAAGGAGAAGGTGCCGACGAGGCCGCCGAGCGCCGACGCCGTGGTGAGCAGGCCGAAGCCGGCCTCCCCGATCCCGACCCGCTCCATGCGACCACAGCACCAGGACCGACCACGGTGCCGCCCAGGTGACGTTGAAGACCACGATGATCAGCGCGAGCGTGCGGACCGGAGGGCTGCCGAGCAGCCAGCGGACGCCCTCGGCGATGTCCTGCCGGACGTGGCTGTCGACGTCCGCGCGAACGGCACCCGGCGGCGTACCGATCCGCGAGATCAGCACGACCCCGACGGCCACGAAGACGGTGGTGAGCATGAACGGCAGCGCGGTCGCGGTCGTGAAGAGCAGCGCTCCGACCGCCGGCCCGACGAGCTGGTTGGCGGTGACCGCCCCGGCCATGATGCGCGCGTTGGCGATGCCGAGGTCGCGCTTCTCGACCAGCATCGGCACCAGCGTCCCGCCCGTGGCGTCCGCGAACACCTCGGCGGTGCCCAGGGCCAGGAGTGCCGCCAGCACGACCGCGATGTTCACGTGCCCGGTGACGATGACGGTGCAGAGCAGGGCGAGCACCACGACGCGGGCACCGTTGGCGGCCATGATGATCAGGCGTCGGTCCAGCCGGTCGGCGATCGCTCCCGCGAAGAGTCCGACGACGAGCCAGGGCAGCTGGAGCGCGATGGCGGCGGAGGCGACCAGGAGCGGGTCGCGGGTCTGGGAGGCGACCAGCAGCGGACCCGCCGCGAGCAGGAGGCCGTCGCCGAGGTTGGTCACCCACGACGACCCGATGAGCCAACGGAAGCCGGTGCCCAGACGCGTCGGGAGGACGGTCTCGAGGATTCGGCTGTCCTGAGGAGGTCGCCGCGACCGTCGCGAAGGGCTCACGAGCACCGGAGCCTAGGCGGGAGCGACACCGGTCGCATCCCCATTCGGCGGCCAGGGTCAGGCGAGCTGGAGGTCCTCGAGTCCGAGCTCTGCATCGCGAGCGGCGGCAGCCCGGTCAGCCATCAGCTGGTCGTTCTCCGCCTGGAGCCGCAGGACGAGGGCCTGGAGGTCCTCGACTCGGGTGCGCAGCCGCCGGTTCTCCAGGGTGAGAGCCGCCGTCGTGCGCAGATCGCTGGTCACATGACCGATCAGCGCTTTGGCCATGAAGAGCCTTTCGAAGGAGGTGAGAAGGCCGCGAGCGGCCGTCTCCAAGAATCCCACCGCGCCCGCCGCGGGTCAATGCGTCGTGTTCACCGGGTCCGCGGACGCCGTTGGCAGCGCGGACAGAAGTAGGACGACCGGTTCATGAAGGCGACCCGTCGGATCGGCGTACCGCAGCGGCGGCACGGCTCGCCCTCCTGGCCGTAGGCGTCCAGGGAGCGGTCGAAGTAGCCCGACTCACCGTTGACGTTGACGTAGAGCGCGTCGAAGGACGTGCCGCCCTGGGCCAGCGCCTCCCCCATCACCTCGCGGACCTGGCCGAGCAGGCCGCGGAGCACCGGGCCGGTGAGTCGGTCGCCGGGCCGGTCTCCGTGCAGCCTCGCGCGCCACAGCGCCTCGTCGGCGTAGATGTTGCCGACCCCGGAGATCAGGCCCTGGTCGAGGAGCAGCCGCTTGATCCCGGACGTACGCCGTCGGGTGCGGCGGACGAACTCGGCATCGTCGAACTCCGGGTCGATCGGGTCGCGGGCGATGTGGGCGATCTCGGTGGGCAGTGCGGCCCCACCGGTCGAGACGAGCAGGCCGCCGAACATCCGCTGGTCGACGAAGCGCATCTCGAGAGGTCTCGTGACAGGGCTTCGCCCTTCCTCGACCAGCGACGCGGACGACAGCCCGAAGCGGACCCGCAGGTGGCGGTCGTCGGGGGCACCCGGCTCCTTGAGGAGCATCTGGCCGCTCATCCCGAGGTGGCCGAGCAGCGCGTCGCCGTTGCCCAGGGCCAGCCAGAAGTACTTCCCGCGGCGGCGGACCGCCTCGACCCGCTGACCGACGAGCGCGGCGGCGAAACCGGAGGACCCGCGCGGGTCACGGCGTACGGGGCGGGGGTGGAGCACGTCGACGGAGTCGATCGTGAGGCCGAGGACGTGGCGTTCGAGTCCGGCCCGGACGACCTCGACCTCGGGCAGCTCAGGCACGGTGCGGGTGCCGGGTCAGGCTTCGGTGGCGGTGGCCGGGCGTCGCGGATCTCGCCGTAGGCGGTCTCGGCCGCGCCCTGCTCGGCTTCCTTCTTGGAGCGGCCGGCGCCGTTGCCGAGGACCTGGTCGCCGACGCGCACGCGGGCGACGAAGGTCTTCATGTGGTCGGGGCCGTCGTCCTCGATGAGGTATTCGGGAACCCCGAGGCCGAGGTCGGCGGAGAGCTCCTGCAGGGAGGTCTTCCAGTCGAGGCCGGCGCCCATGGACGCGGCGGCCTCCATCACCGGGTCGAAGAGCCGGTGGATGACCTTGGCGGCCTCACCCAGGCCGCCGCTGAGGTGGATCGCACCGATGACCGCCTCGACGGTGTCGGAGAGGATCGAGGCCTTGTTGCGGCCGCCGGTCGTCTCCTCGCCGCGGCCGAGCTTGATGTGCTGGCCGAGCTCGATCTCGCGGGCCACGTCGGCCAGGGCGCGGGCGTTGACGACAGCCGCGCGCAGCTTGGCCAGCCGCCCCTCGGAGAAGTCCGGGTGGGCGAGGTAGAGCGTCTCGGTCACCACGATCCCGAGCACCGAGTCGCCGAGGAACTCCAGGCGCTCGTTGGTCGGGATCTGCCCGTTCTCGTAGGCGAACGAGCGGTGCGTCAGGGCGCGGTCCAGCAGCTCGGGGTCCAAGACGGGGTCCCCGAGCGCTGAACGGAGCTCGTCGGTGGTCAGAGGACCTGGCGACGGTCGGCGCGGGCGCCGTACTGGCCGCACTGGCCGCACGCGCGGTGCGGGAGGTGCTTGGCGGCGCAGGCGGGGTTGGCACACGTCACCAGCGAGGGCGCGACGGCCTTCCACTGCGACCGGCGGTGACGCGTGTTGCTGCGCGACATCTTCCGCTTCGGAACAGCCATGGTTGTCTCCTGTTGCTTCGAGTTGCTCCGGCCGGGAACCCCCGGCCGGGTTGGTCAGTCCTGGTCGTGCGTGAGCTGGTCGAGCCCTGCCCAGCGCGGGTCGATCGGCGCTTCGTGTGCGTGGTCGGGATCGTCCGCCAGTCGCGCACCACACTCGGTGCACAGTCCGGGGCAATCCTCTCGGCACAGCGGCTGGAACGGCAGTGCAAGCACCACCGCGTCCCGCAGCAGGGGCTCGAGGTCGAGCAGGTCGTCCTCGAGCTGGCTGGTCTCGTCGTCCAGGTCGCGGTCGTGGTGCTCCGCTGCCTTGTCGTGCTGCTCGGGGTAGACGTAGAGCTCCTGCAACCGCGCGAGGATGTCGTCCTCGATCGGCTCCAGGCACCTCACGCACTCCCCCTCGAGCGCGGCCGTGGCCGTGCCCGTGAGCAGCACTCCCTCCATGACCGCCTCGAGGCGCAGGTCGAGCTCGACCGGCGACCCCTCGGGGACACGAAGGACTTCGATGCCAAGTTCTGCCGGCGCCGGAACGGAGAGCTCGACCTCACGCTGGGACCCCGGGCGGCGGCCGAGCTCGCGAGTATCAAGCACGAGCGGCGCCCTCGGGTCCAGGCTGGTCAAGACGAACTCCCACTTCTGGACACAGACACAACCGGGGAATCGTATCCGCCCCCGTGTGAGGGGGCAAAACGAGTGGCCGTCGGATCAGCCGTTGCGCTCACCGAGACGTCGTACGAGCCGCTCGTGGACCGCCTCCGGCACCAGACCTCGTACGTCGCCGCCGAGCGTCGCGACCTCCTTGATCAGGCTGGAGGACACGAACGCGTTGCCGACGGCGCCGGGCAGGAACACCGTCTCGACGTCGGTGAGGTGGGAGTTCATCTGGGCCATCGGGAGCTCGTACTCGTAGTCGCCGGCGCCCCTCAGGCCCTTGACGATCGCCACGGCGTCGATCTCGCGGCAGAACTCGACGATCAGGCCGCTGAAGCCCGCGACCCGCACGTTGACGAGGTCGGCAGTGGTCTCCTCGAGCATCGCGATGCGCTCGTCGGGGGTGAAGAGCCGGTTCTTCGAGGCGTTGACGCCGATGGCGACGACGACCTCGTCGAAGAGCTTGGCCGCACGCCCGACGATGTCGAGATGACCGTTGGTGACCGGGTCGAACGACCCGGGACAGACCGCTCGGCGCACGCGTGGCCTCTTTTCGGTGGTCCGACCTTCGATGGGTCCGGCTAGGTGGCGAGACCGTACCAAAGGGCGGTCTCGCCGTAGCGCTTCGTCCGCTCCCCCACGATCCCCTCCGGCCACACGACCTCGCTGCGGCGCCCGGGTCGCTCGACGACGACGAGCGCGCCCGGCACCAGCCAGTCGTGCGCCACGAGGGCGGCGAGATTGGCCCCGACCTCCTCGTCGGGCATCGGGTAGGGCGGGTCGGAGAAGACCAGGTCGTAGGGGGCCATCGGTGGTGCGTGGAGGGCGGTCGCGACGGACGCGGTCACCACGTGGGCACGCGTGAAGCCGAGGGTGATGGCGTTGCGGGAGATCAGCGCAGCCGTGCGCCGGTCCTGCTCGACCAGAGTCACCACGCCGGCGCCCCGCGACCACGCCTCGAGCCCTACGGCGCCCGAGCCGGCATAGAGGTCGAGGAAGCGCAGCCCGTCGAGCGAGCCGCACCGCGACTCGATGGCGGAGAACAGCGCCTCGCGGACACGGTCGCTCGTGGGCCGGGTCGTCTGACCACGAGGCGTGTCCAGGCGACGGCCACCGGCCGTCCCCCCGATGATGCGAGTCATGTCCCCGTGCTCAGCCCTTCTCCATGAACTCCGACGCGGCGGAGTGCTCGACCTCGGCCACGGCGGCGGCCAGGTCGGGCGCCCGGGCCAGCCCGGGGTCCTCGGAGAGTAGCTCCTCGGCGGCCTCGCGGGCACGGACAATCGTCTTCTCGTCCCGCAATACCCGAAGTGTGACGAGACCGGAGCGGAAACCCGACTGGCTCGCGCCGAGGACGTCGCCCTCGCGTCGCTGCTCGAGGTCGACCCTGCTGAGCTCGAACCCGTCGGTCGTCGAGGCCACGGCGTCGAGGCGGTCGCGCGCCGGCGAGCCGAGCTCGGCGTGGGACACCAGCAGGCACAGGCCGGGCAGCCCACCCCGACCGACCCGGCCGCGGAGCTGGTGGAGCTGGGAGACGCCGAAGCGGTCGGCGTCGAGCAGGACCATGGTGGTGGCGTTGTGCACGTCGACGCCGACCTCGATGACCGTCGTGGAGACGAGTACGTCGATCTCCCCCGCGGCGAACGCGCGCATGGTGCGGTCCTTGTCGTCGGGGTGCAGCCGGCCGTGCAGCTGGGCTACCCGCAGCCCGGCCAGCGGCCCGGCGACCAGCTCGGCATGGACGTCCTCGACCGCGGCCAGCGACCGCTTCGGCGGGATCTCGGCCCCCTCGTCGTCGACGTCGACCTGGTCGGTCTCACCCTCCTCGTGGGTGTCACCGCTGATCCGCGGGCACACGACGTAGACCTGGTGGCCCTTCTCCACCTCCTCGCGCACCCGCTGCCACACGCGGTCGATCCACGTCGGCTGCTCGGCCAGCGGCACCACGTTGGTCTGGATCGGGGCACGCCCGGCCGGCAGCTCCGCGAGGACCGACGTCTCGAGGTCGCCGAAGACCGTCATCGCCACGGTGCGCGGGATGGGCGTCGCGGTCATCACCAGGACGTGCGGGGGCGTGCCCGCCTTGTCGGTGAGCGCCGCGCGCTGCTCGACGCCGAAGCGGTGCTGCTCGTCGACGACGACGAGGCCGAGGTCGGCGAACTCGACGCGGTCCTCGAGGAGGGCGTGGGTGCCGATCACGATGCCGGCCTCGCCGGTGACGATGCGGAGCATGGCCTCCTGCCGGGCCGCCCGGCCCATGGAGCCGGTGAGCAGCACGACCGTGGTGGCCTCCGCGGCACCACCGAGCATTCCGCCCTGGGCGAGGTCGCCGAGCATCGCGCTGATCGACCGGTGGTGCTGCTGGGCCAGCACCTCGGTGGGTGCCAGCAGGGCCGCCTGGCCGCCGGCGTCGACGACCTGCAGCATCGCCCGCAGCGCGACGAGGGTCTTGCCGGAGCCGACCTCACCCTGGAGCAGCCGGTTCATCGGGTGGGAGCGGGTGAGCTCGGTCGCGACGAGCTCGCCGATCTCGCGCTGGCCGCCGGTGAGCTCGAACGGCAGTCGGGCGTCGAACGCCGCCAGCACCCCGTCGTCGCGTCCCGCCCGGGCCTGCGCACCCACCGCCCGGTGGGCCGCGCGCCGTCGGGCGAGCACGAGCTGGAGCACCAGCGCCTCCTCGAAGCGGAAGCGCTTCTGGGCCGCACCGAGCTGGCTCCACTCGTCGGGTCCGTGGATCCAGCGCAGGGCCTGGGTGACGGTCAGGAGCTCGAACCGTTCGCGGAGCTCGGGCGTGAAGACGTCGGGGACACCGGTGACCAGGTCGAGGGTGGTCGCGATGACCTTCTGCAGGTCCCACGAGTAGAGCTTGGCGGTCAGCGGGTAGACCGGCATCAGCCTGCTCATGCTGGCGGCCTCGGCGCCGTCGAGGGCGAAGCCGTGGGGTTGCTCGAGCTGCCAGCTCTGCCGGAACTGCTTGGCCTTGCCGGTGAAGATCGCCCGGCTGCCCGGCCGGAACTCGTCCTCGTGGCGCTGGGCCATGGTCTGGTAGGGACTGAACAGGGTGACGGAGAAGTCGGGGCCGTCGGTGCGCAGGCGGACCGTCGTACGCCACTGGCGGCGGTTGCCGGCGGTGAACGGGGCGCTCTCGCAGGAGCGGACCTCGCCGATGATCGTGAGGTGCTCGCCGACGACGGGCGCGGCGACCTCGGACAGCTCGGTCGAGGCGACGTAGCGGCGCGGGAAGTGGCGCAGCAGGTCACCGACCGTGCGCAGCCCCAGGCCCTCCTCGGCGAGCTTGCGCTTCTTGTGGCTGGCGCCGAAGACCGCCCCGATCGGGCTGTCCGGCGTGATGGCGACCACGACTGACCGACCTCACTCGACGCTGACGAGCAGCAGGTAGCGCGGCTGGCCGCCCTCGTGCAGGGCGACGTCGACGGTCGGGTGGTGCTCCTCGACGTAGGCCAGGAGGCCGGCCGCGAGGTCCACGCCGTCCTCCCCGGAGACGATCGTGACGAGCTCGCCGCCACCGCCGAGCAGGCGCTCGAGCACGTCGACGGCCACCGTGTCGAGGTCGGAGCCGACGACGGCGAAGTCGCCCGCGACCACGCCGAGCGCGTCCCCCGGCTCGCAGGGACCGGCCATCGTGATGGCCTGGCGGGCGGCGACGGTGACCGCGCCGTGCCGGGCGTGACGAGCGGTCGCGGTCATCTCGCGGACGTCGGCGTCGAAGGCGCGACCGGGCTCGTGCACGGAGATCGCGGCCAGGCCCTGGACCTGGGCCTGGGTCGGGATGACCTCGACCGTCACGTCGTGCTCGGCCTCCGCGGTGCGGGCGGCGATCTCGGCGGCCCGCACGGTGTCGGGGTCGTTGGGGAGCAGCACGACCTCGGCCGCGCCACAGGTGGTGATCGCCTCGAGCAGCTGACCGGTGGAGGGCCGCTGACCCGGTCCGCCGCGTACGACGACCGCACCCGCCGACTCGAAGAGCTCCGCCAGGCCCGGCCCGGCGGCCACCGCCACGACGCAGCGACCGGTCCGGCTCGACAGCTTCTGCCGGGCCTCGCTGACCTGCTCGGCGAAGTGCGTGACCCGGATCCGGTGGGGACGGCCGGCGGTGATCCCCGCCTCGACCGCGGCACCGACGTCGTCGACGTGCACGTGGACGTTCCACAGCCCCTCGCCGCCGACGACGACGAGGCTGTCGCCGAGGGTCGCCAGCACAGCCCGCAGCTCGGTGACGCCTTCGTCGCCGGCGTCGAGGAGGTACATCACCTCGTAGGCAGGGCCGTCCTCGGTCAGGTCGTCGGTCGGCACGGCGACCGGGATGAGGTGGGTGCCGATGGGGGCGGCGTACGGCGACGGACGTCGCCCGGTGGCGGTCGTCTCGGCGGCATCGAGGACGACACACAGGCCGCGACCGCCGGCGTCGACCACCCCGGCCTGGGCCAGCACCGGGAGCTGCTCCGGGGTCCGCGCCAGCGCGAGCCTGGCGGCAGCGGCGGCGGCCGACAGGATCGTGCGAGCGCGTGCCGACGGCTCCCGGGCCGCCTCCAGCGCCGCCTCGGACGCGGCGCGCGCGACGCTGAGGATGGTGCCCTCCACCGGCGTCCCCACGGCGGCGTAGCTCGCGTCGGTCGCCGCGGACATGGCGGTCGCCATCACGTCGGCCCGTCGGTCCTCGGCCGTAGCGGCGGCGAGCTGGCGTACGAACGCGCGCAGCATCTGGCTGAGGATCACCCCGGAGTTGCCCCGTGCACCCAGCAGGGCGGCGCGCGCCAGCACGGTCATCGCCTCGGCGAGCTCGATCCCGGGGTCGGCCGCCATCGCCTCGCGCAACCCGTCCCGAGCCGCGGAGACGGTGAGGAACATGTTGGTGCCGGTGTCCCCGTCGGGCACCGGATAGACGTTGAGGGCGTCGATCTCCTCGCGCGCCGATGGACAGCGCGTCGGTCGCGATGTCGACGAAGCGGGCAATCCCGTGCAGGGTGATGCCGTGGGTGACGTGCTCCATCGAGGCGGGTGCTCCCAGGGTGTGTTCGCCGGCAGTGTGTCGCGGGCCACAGAGTAGTGCCCCCGGTCACGCTCCCCATGCGATTTCATCTCGCCCGCGGTCCTCGGCTACTCTTGCGCGGTTGCCTGCTGCCAGCCTTGATCGGTGGCAGGACCCTGACATTGACCCTCGAACGGATCGGAGTGCACGGTGGCTGCCGTCTGCGACATCTGCGCCAAGAAGCCGGGCTTCGGAAACAACCGTCCCTGGTCCCGCAAGATCACGAAGCGTCGCTTCAACCCCAACATCCAGCGCGTCCGGGCGACCGTCAACGGCACGCCCAAGCGCCTGAACGTCTGCACCGGCTGCCTGAAGGCCGGCAAGGTCTCCCGCTGACCTGACCCAGACTCACGACGACCCCGGCTCCGGCCGGGGTCGTCGCCATTTCGGGGCTGTCTGGCGAGCGTCAGAAGTGGGTCCAGCCGGTCGGGCCGTCGTACGCCGCTCCGTCGACCGTGACGCCCTCGCCCTCGAGCACCTCGCCGACGACCTGCCAGCCCGCGGGCACCGACGCGACGTCGGGGAAGGTGGCCAGCAGCGCGTGGTCGTCCCCGCCGCCGAGGATGAACTGCAGCGGGTCCGCCCCCAGCGCGGCCCCCACCGCCTGGAGCGGCTCGGGGATCTCGAAGGCACCCCGGCGTACGTCGATCGCCACGCCGCTCGCCTCCGCGAGGTGGCCGGCCTCGGCGAGAAGTCCGTCGGAGATGTCGATCAGGGAGGTGGCCCCGGCCTCGGCGGCCACGGTGCCCTCGGCGTACGGCGGCTCCGGTCGACGGTAGGCCTCGACCAGCACGCGTGGGGAGCGGAAGCCGCGACCGAGCACGGCGAGGCCCCCGGCGGCCCAGCCCTGCCGTCCGACCAGGGCGAGCACGTCGCCGGGCCGGGCGCCCGAGCGGAGGACGGGTGACTGCGTGCACTGCGCCGAGCACGGTCACCGCGATGACGAGCTGGTCGGAGCGGGTGAGGTCTCCCCCGACCACGTGCGCGCCGACCTTCTCGCACTCAGCCGCGAAGCCGCGGGCGAAGTCGAGCGCCCACTGCACGGGCAGGTCGGCGGGAGCGGCGAGACCGATGGTGAGGTGGCGCGCGGTGCCACCCATCGCGTTGACGTCGGAGATGTTCTGCGCGGCGGCCCGGTGGCCGACGTCCTCGGCGCTCGCCCAGTCGCGGCGGAAGTGGCGGCCCTCGACCACCATGTCGGTGGACACCACCACATGACCGTGCTTGATGCGCAGCACCGCCGCGTCGTCGCCGGGACCGACGAGCACGTGCTCGTCGGTGCCGAAGAGCTTCACGAGCTCGGAGATCAGGCCGAACTCGCCTGTGTCGGCCAGCGTCGCATCGAGGGGTTGGACCATGGCTCCATCCCACCAGATCGACAACGGATCCCGGTGGACCGATCCCCTGTCGGCACGCACACGCGGCGCGGTAGGTTGGCCCGGACACACCCGCAATGACGAGACCGAGGAGTCCACGATGGTCGTCCAGGCCTACATCCTGATCCAGACCGACGTCGGCAAGGCCGCCGATGTGGCCAAGGCCATCGCCCAGGTCAGCGGCGTCACGCTCGCCGAGGACGTCACCGGTCCCTACGACGTGATCGTGCGGGCCGAGGCCAAGAACGTCGACGAGCTCGGCAAGCTCGTCGTGTCGAAGGTCCAGAGCCTCGACGGCATCACGCGCACGCTGACGTGCCCGGTCGTCCACATCTGACGAGACGCAGGCACCTACGACGACGCCCCGGCCCGAGCGGTCGGGGCGTCGTCGTGTCTGCGGCCCTCTGCCTGCTCCTGCTCGTGCCGCTGTCGGCCTGCAGCTCCGGGACCGTGTCGATCGACGACCACGAGCTCTCCGAGGCCGACCACGCCACCTGCAAGGCCCTGGTCGACGACCTCCCGGACACCCTCGCCGGCGAGCAGCGCCGCTCGGTGGACCCGGACGGCGCCCTCGGCGCCGCGTGGGGCGATCCGGCGTACGTCCTGACCTGCGGCGTGCCCGAGCCCGACGACTACGAACCCACCGACGAGTGCAACGCGATCGCCGGCGTCGGCTGGTGGGTCCCCGACGACGAGCTGGAGGACATGAGGGAGGACGTCGGTGCGATCGCCCTCAGCCACACGCCGTACGTCGAGGTGGAGGTGCCCGCGCGCTACCGCACGGACGGCATCGACCGCGCCCTCGCCGAGCTGGCGCCGGTGCTCGAGGAGCACCTGGCCGCCGGACGGCCCTGCCTGTAGGTCAGCGCAGACCGGTGTCGCGGCGCAGCGCGAGCTGGACGAGGCGGTCGACGAGCTCGGGATAGGCCATCCCGGTCGCCGCCCAGAGCTGGGGATACATCGAGGTCGGCGTGAAGCCGGGCATCGTGTTGAGCTCGTTGATGACCAGCGAGCCGTCCGGCATCACGAAGAAGTCGACCCGGGCCAGGCCCTCGCAGGACAGCGCGTCGAAGGCGCGCACCGCCATCGCCCGCAGCGCCTGCTCGGTCTCGGCGTCGATGTCGGCGGGGATGTCGATCTCGGTGTGCTGGTCGGCCAGGTACTTGGCCTCGAAGTCGTAGAACTCGTGGTCGTCGCCGGTGCGGACCTCGCCGGGTCGCGACGTCTCCGCCGGACCGTCGAGGGTGCCGAGCACCCCGCACTCGACCTCGCGGGCGCCCTCCATCGACTGCTCGACGAGCACCTTCGGGTCGTGGCCGAAGGCCACCTCCAGCGCGTCCGCGATCTCGTCGGCGGCGTGGATCTTGCTGATGCCCATGCTCGATCCGGCGCGGGCGGGCTTGGCGAAGGAGGGGATGGCCGAGGTCCTCGATGCGGGCCAGCACACCCGCCTGGTCCTGCTCCCACTCGGTGCGGGTGACCACGATGCCGGGGGTGACCGGCAGCCCGGCGGCCTGCAGGACGATCTTCATGAAGGCCTTGTCCATGCCGATCGCCGAGGCCAGGACGCCGGAACCGACGTAGCGGACCCCGGCCATCTCGAGCAGGCCCTGGAGCGTGCCGTCCTCGCCCCACGGGCCGTGGAGCAGCGGGAACACCACGTCGACCTCGCCGATCACCGACGGCACCGATGCCGCCTCGGTCACGACCAGGTCGGTGCCGGTGGTGGCGCCCATCAGCGCGACCGGCGAGCGGTCGCCGTCCACGGTGGGCAGGTCGTTGCCGTGGATGGCCAGCCGTGACGGGTCGTCGGCCTCGAGCACCCACCGGCCGTCCGGTGCGATGCCGACGGGCACCACGTCGTACGCCTCCCGGTCGATCGCAGCCAGGACGCTGCCGGCGGTGACGCACGAGATGCCGTGCTCGGAGGAGCGGCCGCCGAACACGACTGCGACGCGCGGCTTGCGCAGGGGCTCGCTGGGGGTGGTCTCGTTCATCGGCACGACCCTATCCACCTACGCTGGCGACCATGGCAACAGATCCGTCCCACAAGCTCAGCACCATCGCCGTCACGGCCGGTCGCCCCGAGCGCACACCCGACGCGCCGCTCAACACGCCGATCACGATGGCCGCGACCTACGTCGCCGGCGGCGAGGTCGAGTACGGCCGCTACGGCAACCCGACGTGGACGGCCCTCGAGGAGGCCCTGGGCGCCCTGGAGGGCGGGCGCTGCCTGACCTTCGCGTCCGGACTGGCCGCAGTCGCCACGGTGCTCGACCTCGTCGCCACGGGGTCCAAGGTCGTCGTGCCGCGCCACGGCTACACCGGCACGATCATGCAGCTCGCCGACCTCGAGTCGCGCGGCAGGCTGCGCGTCGAGCTGGTCGACATCACCGACACCGACGCTGTCGTCGCCTCGTGCGCGGACGCCGCGCTCGTGTGGCTGGAGTCACCGACCAACCCGGCGCTCGAGCTCGCCGACATCCCGACCATCACCGAGGCCGCGCATGCGGCCGGTGCCTACGTCGTGGTCGACAACACCTTCGCCACTCCCCTCCTCCAACGCCCGCTCGAGGATGGTGTGGACCTGGTCGTCCACTCCGCGACGAAGTACCTCGCCGGACACTCCGACGTGCAGATGGGCGCGATCGTCGTCCGCGACGACGACCTCTACGCCGTGCTCAAGGGCCGTCGCGACCTGGTCGGCGCCATCCCCGGGCCGTTCGAGGCGTGGCTGACCCTGCGGGGCCTGCGCACCCTCCACCTGCGCGTCGAGCGGGCACAGGCCAACGCGCAGGAGCTCGTACGACGCCTCCCGGACCACCCCGCGGTCGAGACCGTCCTCTACCCCGGGTTCGGCGGCATCATCTCGATCGTGCTGGCCCAGGGCGAGGTGGCGGCCGACCTGCTCAGCCGCAAGACGCGGCTCTGGGTGCACGCGACGTCCCTGGGCGGCGTCGAGTCGACCCTCGAGCGGCGGCGCAGGTGGAAGGCCGAGGCGCCCACCATCTCCGACGCGCTCGTCCGGCTCTCGGTCGGCATCGAGGACATCGAGGACCTGTGGGACGACCTGCGCACCGCACTCGACGGGTGCGTCGGCTGAGCTCGAGTCAGTCCGTCTCGGCCTTGGTGTCGCGCGCGATGAAGGAGTTCATCATGTCCAGCGCGGTCATCTTGCCATCGACGACCGCGTCGACGGCCGCGGCGATGGGCGCATCCACCCCGTTGGCCTGCGCCAGCGCGAGGAGCGACTTGCAGGACTTGGCGCCCTCGGCCACCTGGCGGGTCGACGCGTAGATCTCCTCGGTCGTCATGCCCTGTCCGAGGCGCTCGCCGAACGTACGGTTGCGCGACAGCGGCGAGGAGCAGGTGGCGACGAGGTCCCCCAGCCCGGCCAGGCCCATCAGGGTCAGCGGGTTGGCGCCCTGGGCCATCGCCAGGCGAGCGGTCTCGGCGAGGCCACGGGTGATGACGGACGCGGTCGTGTTGTCCCCGAAGCCCAGGCCCACGGCCATGCCGACGGCCAGGCCGACGACGTTCTTGTAGGCGCCACCGATCTCGCAGCCGAGGACATCGACGGAGGTGTAGGGGCGGAAGGCAGGCCCGTGGGTGAGGGCCTGCAGCCGCTTGGCCGTCCCCTCCTCCGCGCACGCCACGACCGAGGCGGCGGGTTCGCGTCGCGCGATCTCGCGAGCCAGGTTGGGCCCGCTCACGACGGCGATCCGGTCGGCGGAGGCGTCGGTGACCTCCTGGATGACCTCGCTCATCCGCATCAGCGAGCCGAGCTCGACGCCCTTCATCAAGGACACGAGGGTGGCGTGGGTCGGGAGGATCGGCGCCCAGTCGGAGAGGTTCTGGCGAAGGGTCTGCGACGGGACGGTCAGGACGACCACGTCGGCGCCGGCGGCGACCTGCTCGGGGTCGCTCGACGCAGACACCGAGGGCGGCAGCTCGATGCCGGGGAGGTAGTCGGTGTTCTCGCGACGATCGTTGATCGCCTCGACGACCTCCTCGCGTCGGCCCCACAGCATGACGTCGTTGCCGGCGTCGGCGAGCACCAGCGAGAAGGCCGTGCCCCACGACCCGGCACTGAAGACAGCGATCTTGGTCATCAGCTGCGTTTCCTCCTCGGCCCTCGGGCGTCGTCGTTGGGGTTGCCAGTCTCACGTACGCCGCGCTCGCGCGGGTCGAAGCGCTGCTCCGGGGGCTGACTCGCCACGCAGGTCCGCGACGAGGTCGGTGATCGCCGCCATGATCCGGTCGGTGGCCTGCACGATGACCTCGCCGGTGTGCTCCTTCGCCACGAGGTCCGCCAGGTCCACCGGGTCACCGGCCTTCATCGTGATGTGCTTGCGCGGCCACAGGTGCGGCCTCTTCGTGTAGGGCGGCAGGATCTCGTGCGCACCCCACTGCCCGACCGGGATCACCGGGCAGCCCGTCTCCAGCGCGATCCGCGCGGCACCGGTCTTGCCCTTCATCGGCCACAGGTCGGGATCCCTGCTGAGGGTGCCCTCGGGATAGACCACGATGCACTCGCCCGCGCGGACCGCGCTGACCGCTGCGGCGAAGGCGCCGACGGCGTTGCGGCTCAACCGCTCGACCGGGATCTGGCCGGCGGCGTGGAGGAACCCGCCCAGCGCCTTGTTGGTGAAGAGGCTGGACTTCGCGAGGTAGCGCGGCAGCCGACCGTGGTCGTAGACGAAGTGCGCCGAGAGGAGCGGGTCGACGTGGGAGATGTGGTTGATCGCGACGATGCACCCGCCTGTCGCCGGGATCTTCTCCCCGTCGATCCAGGTGTGCGCGGACGCAACCAGCATGGTGGGCCGAAGGATCGACTCAGCGAAGATGAACGGGACGCCCCGCTTCTGCTGCAGCTTCCTGACTCGCACGCCGAGCAGGCTACTCGCATCGACGCCCGCCCGGACGTCACCTGCGGCGCACGTCGCGGGAGTGGGAGGATCGTCGGCGATGTCCCACGCACCGCGCCCCAGGCCCACTGTCGTCGTCGTACCGGTCAAGCCGCCCGCCGTCGGCAAGTCCAGGCTGGGCGACCTGCCCGCAGGACAGCGCCACGACCTCGCCGAGGCCTTCGCCCTCGACACCGTCGAGGCGGCGCTGCGCACCGACGGCGTGCTCGCCGTCCTCGCTGTCACCGACGACTTCCGGCTCGCGGCGCGGCTGCGCACGGCGGGCTGCGAGGTGATGCCGGACGGCGCCACCGACGACCTCAACGCCACCTTGGTGCAGGCCGCCGCCGAGGTCGTACGCCGCTGGCCCGGCGCCGTCCCGGTCGCGCTGTGTGCCGACCTGCCGGGGCTCGTGGCGGCGGAGCTGCGTGCCGTCCTGGACTGCGTGCCGGACACCGGCGCCGCGTTCCTGCGCGACCGGGCGGGCACGGGAACCACCCTCTACGCCGCGGATCCGGCGGCCTTCGAGCCGAGGTTCGGCGTGGACTCGGCCGCCGCGCACGTGGCAGCGGGCGCCCTGGAGATCGACGTACCAGCCCCCAGTGTCCGCGCCGACGTCGACGACCTCGCCGACCTCAACGCGGCTCTCGTCGCCGGTGTGGGGCCGCACACGGCTGCTGCCACGGGACGCGGCGCACCACCGGCGTCCGGACAGCACGAGGGCGGGCCACCCCTCGGGTGACCCGCCCTCGCTGACCGTGCTGTGGGTCAGGACTTCTTGGCGTCGCCTTCTTGGCCGGAGCCTTCTTGGCCGCGGCCTTCTTGGCGGGTGCTGCCTTCTTGGCCGGGCGCCTTCGCAGCGGCGGTGGTCTTCTTCGCCGGAGCCTTCTTGGCCGGTGCGCCTTCTTGGCGGCGGTGGCGGCACTCGTCTTCTTCGCGGGGTCTTCTTGGCCGGTGCCGCCTTCTTGGCCGGAGCCTTCTTCGCAGCGGCCTTCTTGGCGGGAGCCGCCTTCTTGGCCGGAGCCGCCTTCTTGGCGCGGAGCCGCCTTCTTGGCAGCCGACGACGCCGTCGTGGCGACGGCGGCAGCGGCCGCGCGCGCGGCGGCTGGCGGCTTGGGCATGGTGGCGGCCGTCAGCTTCGGCAGCTTCTTCGCGCCGGAGATGATGTCCTTGAGCTCCTTGCCCGCGGAGAACTTCGGCACCGCCTTCTTCTTCGACTTCATGCGCTCACCGGTCTGCGGGTTGCGGACCCAGCGGGCGTTGCGGACGGCCTTCTCGAACGAGCCGAAGCCGGTGATGGCGACCTTCTCGCCCTTGGCGACCTCGCGGGTGATGGTGTCGAGCACCGAGTCCAGCGCGTGCGCGGCCTGCTTGCGGTTCCCCTCGTAACGCGCGGCGAGCGCGTCGATGAGCTGTGTCTTGTTCACTAGCTTCCCTTCCAATGAACCCGGAAGCCGAGCTGGTGCTCGACCCTCTGCGTCGCACGCTAGGCACACGGAGGGGTGACCACAATCACCATCGGCCCTAAAACACCATGTATTTCGGGGTTTTTCGTCCGATCGTGGGTCAGTTGCCGCCAGCGGGGAGGGCTTCGAGCATCACGTCGGGGTTGTCGCGCGCCGTCACCATGGCGCGCCACTGGTCGACGAAGAGCGCCAACCGGGTGCCGTCACTGCGTTCGAGGACCTCGACGCCACGGATGCCGGCGAGTGCCGAAGCACCAGCCGCATCGGTGCGACGGGCGACCTGGTAGTCGAGGCGGGAGAACCTGATCGGGGAGTTGAACTCGTTGGTCATCCGGTCCTCCACGACCTCGAACTGCATCGGGCCGACGGCCGCCAGGACGGGGCTCTGGTCGCCGCGCAGGTCGGAGCGCAGCACCTGCACGACGCCCTCCTGGTCGAGCTGCTCGATGCCACGGCGGAACTGCTTGTAGCGGCCGATGTCACCCGCGCTGGCGGTCACGAAGTGCTCGGGCGCGAAGCTGGGCACCGGCGGGTACTCGATGGGGTCACCGACGTAGACCGTGTCCCCGACACGGAGGGCCTGGGCGTTGACGAAGCCGATGATGTCGCCGGGCTCGGCCCGCTCGACCGAGGTCGTCTCACGGCCGAAGACCGCCTGGGCGAACTTCGTCGCGAAGGGCCGCCCGGTGGTGGCGTGGGTGACGACCATGCCGCGCTCGAACGTGCCGGACACCACGCGTGCGTAGGCGAGCCGGTCGCGGTGGGCGTTGTTCATCCCGGACTGCACCTTGAAGACGAATGCGCTGAACTCGTCGTCGACCTGGCGGACCGAACCGTCGACACCCTCGGTCGGGCTCGGGTCAGGCGCCACGTCGAGCAACAGGTCCAGCAGCTGCGCCACACCGAAGTTCTGCAGAGCGGAGGCGAACATGACGGGCGTGGTCTCCCCCGCCAGGAAGCGCTCCTGGTCGTGGTCGGCGTCGTCGAGGGTGAGGAGCTCGTGCTCCTCCACGGCGTCGGCCCACAGGTGGGCGTCGTCCGGCTCGACCTCGTCGGAGCTCATCCGCCGCTCCGGCGCGCGGGTCGCACCGCCGGCAGTGCGGGTGTACTTCACGAACTCGCCCGTCCGTCGGTCGAGGACACCGCGGAAGTCACCGGCCTCACCGACCGGCCAGGTCAACGGAGTGGGACGGAGCTTGATCTTCTCCTGGATGAGGTCCATCAGCTCGAGGGCCGAGAGCCCCGGCCGGTCCCACTTGTTGATGACCGTGATCACCGGGATGCCGCGCAGCGCGCAGACCTTGAAGAGCTTGAGGGTCTGCGGCTCCAGCCCTTTTCCGGCATCCACCAGCATCACCGCGGAGTCGACCGCCGACAGCACGCGGTAGGTGTCCTCGGAGAAGTCGCTGTGGCCCGGGGTGTCGACCAGGTTGATCACGTGGTCGCGATAGACGAACTGCAGGGCCGCGGAGGTGATCGAGATGCCGCGCGCCTTCTCCATCGCCATCCAGTCGGACACCGTGGCACGCCGGTCGCCCTTGCCGTGGACGGCTCCGGCCTCGGTGATCACCCGCGCGTGCAGGGCGAGCGCCTCGGTCAGGGTGGACTTTCCCGCGTCGGGGTGGCTGATGACGGCGAACGTACGACGGGGACGGGTGTCGGGCACTGCCCGAATCTACCGGCCAGGCAGCCGTTGTACCTCTTCGCCGGAGCTCAGAGGGTGACCGGCTTGAAGCTGGGGCGGGTCGCCTCGAAGGCGGTGATGTCGGCGTCGTGGCCCAGCGTGATGCTGATGTCGTCGAGCCCCTCGAGCAGGCGCCACCGGATGTAGTCGTCGATGTCGAAGGAGTCCTCGACGGCACCCTCGCCCACGCCGGCCCGGACGGTGCGGCTCTCGAGGTCGACGGTGATCTCGCCACCCGGGTTGTCCTCGAGCCAGTCCCACAGGCGCTGGACGACCTTCTCGTCGACCTGTGCGGCGAGCAGCCCGGCCTTGCCGGAGTTGCCGCGGAAGATGTCGGCGAAGCGGGAGGAGATGACGACCCGGAACCCGTAGTTCTGCAGGGCCCAGACCGCGTGCTCGCGCGAGCTCCCGGTGCCGAAGTCGGGACCGGCGACGAGTACCGAGCCCGCGGCGTACGTCGGGTCGTTGAGCACGAACGACGGGTCGTTGCGCCACGCCGCGAAGAGGCCGTCCTCGAAGCCCGTGCGGGTGACCCGCTTGAGGTAGACCGCCGGGATGATCTGGTCGGTGTCGACGTTGCTGCGCCGCAGCGGGACACCGACTCCGGTGTGGGTCGTGAAGGCGTCCATGTCAGTTCTCCTCGTCCAGGGCAGGGAGGTCGGCGGGGCTGGAGAGCGTGCCGCGCACGGCGGTGGCGGCGGCGACGGGAACCGAGACGAGGTGCGTACGACCGCCCTTGCCCTGCCGGCCCTCGAAGTTGCGGTTGGAGGTCGACGCGCTGCGCTCCTGCGGAGCGAGCTGGTCGGGGTTCATGCCCAGGCACATCGAGCACCCGGCGCCGCGCCACTCGGCGCCGGCGGCGATGAAGACCTGGTCGAGGCCTTCCTCCTGGGCCTGGAGGCGCACGCGTACGGATCCCGGTACGACGAGCAGGCGGGTGTCGGCGGCCACCGTGCGGCCCTCGAGGATCGAGGCGGCGAGGCGCAGGTCCTCGATGCGACCGTTGGTGCACGAGCCGACGAAGACCGTGTCGACCTTGATCTCGCGCATCGGCGTACCGGCCGTCAGGCCCATGTACTCCAGGGCCTTCTCGGTCGCGACCTTGTCGCTCGCCTCATCGAAGTCGTCCGGCCCGGGCACCGACGCACCCAGCGGCACGCCCTGGCCGGGGTTGGTGCCCCACGTGACGAAGGGCGTCATCGTCGATGCGTCGAGCACGATCTCCTGGTCGAAGACGGCGTCCGGGTCGGAGGCCAGCGTCTTCCAGTGGGCGACGGCGGCGTCCCAGTCGGCCCCCTGGGGAGCCTCGGGCTTGCCCTCGAGGTAGTCGAAGGTGGTCTGGTCGGGGGCGATCAGGCCGGCCTTGGCGCCCCACTCGATCGACATGTTGCAGACCGTCATCCGGCCCTCCATCGACAGCTCCTCGATGGCCGGGCCGCGGTACTCCACGATGTAGCCCTGGCCGCCACCGGTGCCGGTGTGGGCGATCAGGGTGAGCGCCAGGTCCTTGGCGGTGACGCCGGCCGGCAGCGAGCCGTTGACGGTGACGGCCATCATCTTGGGCTTGGCCTGGGTCAGGGTCTGGGTCGCGAGCACGTGCTCGACCTCGGAGGTGCCGATGCCGAAGGCGATGGCGCCGAAGGCGCCGTGGGTGGAGGTGTGCGAGTCGCCGCAGACGATCGTCATGCCGGGCTGCGAGAGGCCGAGCTGCGGACCGACGACGTGGACGATGCCCTGCTCGATGTCGCCGAGGGGGTGCAGGCGCACGCCGAAGTCGGCCGCGTTCTTGCGCATGGTCTCGACCTGGGTCCGGCTCACCGGGTCGGCGATCGGCTTGTCCCAGTCGAGCGTCGGCACGTTGTGGTCCTCGGTGGCGAGCGTCAGGTCCGGGCGACGCAGCGTCCGGTTCGCCAGGCGCAGGCCGTCGAAGGCCTGGGGCGAGGTGACCTCATGGAGGAGATGGAGGTCGATGAAGAGAAGGTCGGGCTCTCCCGGAGCACTCCGGACGACATGCTCGTCCCACACCTTCTCGGCCAGGGTCCGGCCCATCACTCATCACTCCTTCGTGGCGGGCCCCTCGCGAATATCGGGGCCAGTGAGATGAGGCTAGCGCTTGCATCCCATTCCCTGAGATGCGAATATCGGCATATGGACAACGGATCTGGCGTCGGAGTGCTCGACAAGGCCGCCCTCGTGCTCGCCGCCCTGGAGGCCGGACCGGCCACCCTCGCCGGGCTGGTCGCCGGCACCGGACTGGCCCGACCCACCGCCCACCGCCTCGCGGTCGCCCTCGAGCACCACCGGCTGGTGGCCCGCGACATGCAGGGACGCTTCGTGCTCGGACCGCGCCTCGCGGAGCTCTCCGCCGCTGCGGGTGAGGACCGGCTGCTGGCCGCGGCCGGCCCGGTGCTGGCGCGTCTGCGCGACATCACCGGCGAGTCCGCCCAGCTGTGGCGGCGCCAGGGCGAGCACCGCGTCTGCGTCGCTGCCGCCGAGCGCCCCTCCGGCCTGCGCGACACCATCCCGGTCGGTTCGCAGCTCACCATGAACGCCGGCTCGGCCGCCCAGATCCTGCTGGCCTGGGAGGACCCCGAGCGCATGCACCGCGGCCTGCAGAGCGCCGCCTTCTCCGCGACCGCGCTGTCGGGCATCCGCCGTCGCGGCTGGTCGCAGTCGGTGGGTGAGCGCGAGCAGGGCGTCGCCTCGGTCTCCGCCCCGGTCCGCTCCCCCGGCGGCAAGGTCATCGCCGCCGTCTCGGTCTCCGGTCCGCTCGAGCGACTCTCGCGCCAGCCCGGCCGGATGCACGCTCCCGCCGTGCTCGCCGCCGCCGACCGGCTCTCCGAGTCGCTGCGCCGCGCTGCGGCCGAGTAGCCAACGCCCGGCGACAACACCAGTCCTGACGATGACCTCCGGGGCGATGCAGGATTTCGCTGACGTGGGGCGCGCTCGGTGGGAGGATCCACCGCAGACTCGTCGCACTCCGGAGGTCGCCATGTCCCGCAAGCAGACCGTGCCCGCCCGCCGCCTCGCGCTGGCCGTCGCCGCAGGCTTGCTCCTTGTCCCCCCACTGGTGGCGGGCCCCGTCCTCGCCTCAGGTCCTGGCACGGCCGGGCATTCCAGGACGAGCAACGACGCCCGCAGTGGCGTCCTCAAGGTCAAGGTGGCCACGCTCCCCGGCGCTCGCAAGGTCGTGGTGCGAGGACCGCAACGCTACAAGCGGGTGCTGACGAGCACGACGATCCTGCGTGACCTCGCGCCGGGGCGCTACCGCGTCACAGCGGCCAAGGTGCGGACCAAGGAGTGGTCGGCCCTTCCCGAGGTCAGCAAGCGCCGGGTCCGGGTCCGCGCCGGTCGCCGAGCAGTCACCCGGGTCAGCTTCCCGACGGTGGTCTCGACGGCTGCCCGAGTGCTGAAGGCACGAGACATCGAGGCCTTCACCGCTCCCAGTGCGAACGACCCCTCCGGGACGATCACCTTGTCGAGACGAGCGCCCGAAGGAACAGTCCTCGCCGCCGGTGTGACACCCGCGACGCCGTACGGCGCGCTCGTGACCGTCCTGTCCTCGAGCAAGACGTCGGCGGGCTGGAGGCACGACGTCCGGATCGCCGGCCTCCAGGAGGCCGTCCTGCGAGGCGAGTACGACGTCCCCATCGAGGCGAACTCGGTTCCGATCCAGGGTCGGCTCGCCGCGCGCACGCCCACCTCGCACGCCCGCGGCACGTCTGCCGGCTGCTCGGGATCGATGGAGGCAGGAGCGATCTCGACGGCAGTGCAACCTCCCGGGCGGACGTCGTTGACCGACGCCGAGTCGCCCGACCTCGATGCGGCCTCGGAAGTCGGCCCGGACTGCAGGGACGATCGAGCCGGCGATGTCGCCGTGAAGCGCCTGCGCGACGCACTCGGTGCCAGCGATGGCGGCCGCCGGCGCGATCCGAGGCGTCGGCGAGTCGGCGGTGGTGCGCGGCAGACCCACGTCGCCACCGACGACGCCGACGCCCGCAGCCGGGATCACCGCCGCCGGCGGACGGGTCGGTGAGCGCGCACGTCGACGCGGACCAGCTGGTGCTCCACGGCGTGCGAGGACCTGCTCGGCCTGCCGGCCGACCCTGGCAGGCCGCGACCGGCTCACGACGACGCCGACACGCCCGGCGCGTGGATCTCGGCGTCCTGCGGTCGGAGGGTCCTCGCCGGACGAGGCGCACCGCCGACGTCTTCGGCTGGAAGGTCGACGACCTCGGGTCTTCGAGGACGAGGATGCGCGTCCCCGGCTAATCACCACCTCTGGCCGCGACCGCGACCTCGGCATCCTCGAGCGGCAGGACGACTGCTGGTCGCGCTCCGGCGGCGCCGACGCTGAGCGGCCGGGTGCCGCCGGCGACCGCGCCACAGCGGCCTCCAGCTGGTCGTGGCCGAGAGCCCCGGTGGCCTTCTCGACAGCGCGATCCTCGTCGGCGAGGGCGGCATCTCCAGCTACGCCGGTTGAGAGGCACTGCGGCTCAGAACAGGGCGTCCTGCTCCAGCTCGAGCAGCTGCTGCTTGCGCTCCAGCCCACCGGCGTAGCCGGTCAGGGTGCCGTTGGCGCCGATGACGCGGTGGCACGGCACCACGATCGGGATGGGGTTGCGGCCGTTGGCGAGACCGACGGCCCTGGATGCGGCATTGGTCATGCCCAGCCGCCCCGCGACCTCGCCATAGGACGCGGTCTCGCCGTAGGGGATGGCGACCAGCTGGTGCCACACCCGCTGCTGGAAGTCGGTGCCGACCGGGGCCAGGGGCAGGTCGAAGTCGGTGAGCTCGCGCTCGAAGTACGCCGACAGCTGGCGCACCGCCTCGGCCAGCACCGGGAGGTCGTCACTGCGAGCACCCAGCGGGCGTCCGTCGGCGGGCGGCCGGAACGGCGAGAACTCGATCGCCACGATCGAGCCGTCGCGCTCCACGATGCGTAGGTCACCGATCGGCGAGGGCATCACGGTCCACATGTCAGGTCTCCTCGGTGGCGGGGGTGGTGGCAGGGGAAGAGGTGTCGGGCATCAGCGTGTTCCACAGGTGCATCAGGGCGTACGAACGCCAGGGCCGCCACTGGTCCGGGTCGGCAGAGCCTCCCAGATCAGCCAGCACACGGCGTACGGCGAGGTCGGTGGGCAGGAACACGTCGGGGTGCCCGAGGGCACGCATCGCGACGTAGTCCGCGGTCCACGGACCGATGCCGGGCAGGGCCACCAGCGCCCGTCGTACGTCGTCGCGGTCGGGTCCGCGGTCGAGCACGACGTCGCCCTGGGCCAGCGCCGTCGCGAGACCGACCAGGGCCCGGCCGCGCGCCCGTGGCATCGGCAGCGTCGCCGGATCGACCGATGCCAGGGTGGAGGCGTCGGGGAACAGGTGCGTCAGTCCCGGCACGTGCGACTCCACGGGTCGCCCGTGCTGGGCGACGATGCGCCCGCCGACCGTGCGGGCGCCGGTGACGCTGACCTGCTGGCCGATGACGGTCCGGACGGCGGTCTCGTCACCGTCCACCTGGCCCGGGACCCGCAGCCCGGGAGTCGTCCGGACCAGCTCGCCGAGGACCGGGTCGGAGCCGAGGTGCTCGTCCACCGCCCGGGGGTCGCAGTCGGCGTCGAGCAGCCGGCGTACGCGCTCGGTGGCGGCGGCGGTGTCCCGCAGGTCCTCCAGCCAGAACTCGGCGGCGACGAAGCCGGTGCCGGCGTCGGGCCCGAGGTCGTCGAGCTCGAGTCGCACGGTGCCGGGACCGTGCGGCAGGTCGAGGGTGCGGGCGTACCACCCCGGTCCGGCGACCTCGACGCCCGGCACGAGGTGGTGGGCGAGGAAGTCGAGGAGCCGGCGCCCGGCGAAGGGTGTCCGGACGGCGAGCCGCATGGTGACCGCCCCCCGTCCGGTCGGGCGGTGCCCGGCCCGCCCCCGCCCGCGCAGCTCGCTCGGCGAGGCGGCGTAGATCTCGCGCAGCGTCTCGTTGAACTGGCGCACGCTGGCGAAGCCGGCGGCGAACGCCACATCGGTCAGGGACAGGTCGGTCGTCTCGATGAGCACGCGGGCCGTGTGGGCGCGCCGTGCCCGGGCCAGGGCCAACGGTGCCGCTCCGAGCTCCTGGGTGAGCAGCCGACCGAGGTGGCGCGAGGTGTAGCCCACCCGCCGGGCCAGGCCGTCCACGCCCTCGCGGTCGACCAGGCCGTCGGCGATCAGCCGCATCGCGCGACCGGCGACATCGGCGGCGACGTCCCACTCGGGGCTGCCCGGCGTCGCGTCAGGCAGGCAACGCTTGCAGGCGCGGTAGCCCGCGGCGTGCGCACTGGCGGCAGTCGGGTGGAAGGTGACGTTCGCCGGGGCCGGGGTGCGGGCCGGGCACGAGGGTCGGCAGTAGATCCCGGTGGTGCGGACGGCGGTGTAGAACACGCCGTCGAAGCGCCGGTCCCGGCTCCGCACCGCGCGGTAGCACGCCTCGGTGTCGAGGTGTCCGGTCGGCGTCATGCGACCAGTCTGACCGTCGCCAGCATCCCGCACCAGCGGAAAACGGACACGGCAAGGGTCTCCGCGGGCGGCCTAGCTAGGGCCGGCGCCCCAGCCGCTGACGACGCAGCAACACCAGCGCGGTGGCACCGGCGAGCAGCACCAGGGTGACGGGCAGCGCAGCGTCGAGGCCGTCCTCCCAGAAGCTGTCCTCACCCGCAGCCGTGGCGGCGGCATCGGATCCGGAAGTCACGCCGTCAGCAGCGACGGACAGGGCGCCCACCTCGAAGTGGATCTCTCCGCTGATCTCGTGGCCGTCCGCGGAGACCACGTGGTAGTTCATCGTGTAGGCACCATCCGGCCCGGCCCCGAGCGTCTGACGCACTTCAGCGCCCACCGACGTCGGGTCGCCGTTGGTCACGCTTCCCTCGGGGCCGACCACCGTGACCTCATGGACCTCGAGGATCGCGTCCGAGAAGGTGAGGAAGGCGCGCGACGGCATGGCCTCGATCAGCCCGCCCTCGGACGGGTCGGACGAGACCAGCTCGCCGTGGGCCGCAGCCGGCGGCGCGGGGGCCCAGCCGAGGAGGGCGGCCACCAGCGCGAGGGTGATCGCACCCAGGGCGCGGTGCGCGACGAACCGGGTGGCCCTCACGCGAGGGAAGAGTTGTGCCATGACCGGAGCTCCAGGGGTGGGTGGTCGGATGCATTCTCGAGGCGGCTGAATGCCGAGGTCAGTCGATCGGTCAGGTCCCGGTCCGTGGCATCGACGGCGGCAAGGGCGGCCCGGCGCAGGGCCAGGACCCCCCAGTCGCCCAGCGCCGCGGCAGCGACACCGGGAGGCAGGGCTGCGCCAGCTTCGTCGAGCTCGGCGGTGACGAGGCCGGCCACCTCCTCGATCGTGTTGCGCCCCGACAGCAGGGACACGGCGGTCGGGACACCGTTGCTGGCATCCGCACCGGTCGGCTTGCCCATCCGTCGCGAGTCGCCGATGAGGTCGAGCAGGTCGTCGACGTGCTGGAAGGCGATGCCGAAGTGCAGGCCGAACCTGCCGAGGGCCTTGACCACCTCGGCGTCGGCACCCGCCGCGAGAGCGCCGATCTCGGCGCTGGCCCGGAACAGCTCAGCCGTCTTCAGCGACGCATACTCCGCGTGCGCCTCGATCGAGGGCGACTCCGCCAGACCGCTCTCGCGAAGCTGACCGGACGCCATGCACTCGAGCGCCCGCGCCCACACCGCCGCGGCGGCCGAGGACGACTCGGCGGCCGCGGCGACCGCACGGGCCAGCAGCAGGTCGCCGACGACGATTGCGGTCGCGACACCCGCGCTCGCCACCACCGACGGCCGCCCGCGGCGGACCCTCGAGGCGTCGATGATGTCGTCGTGCACGAGCGTGGCGACGTGCAGCAGCTCCATGGACAGGGCGCCCTCGACCACGCGCCGCATGCCTTCCGGATCGGGGTCGAGGCCGCCCCTGGCCACGGCCGCGCTTCGGATCACGAGGTCCGGCCGCAGGAGCTTTCCCGGTCGCAACGCGTCGGCGACCAGTCGGTCGACGTGGGGGACTCCGCACGGTGGAGACGTCCGGAGCCGCTCCCGCACGCGTTCGAGCACGTCGTCGGCGCCGGTCATGGCACCGGCGCATCGGCCGGGGTCCCGACCGACACGCCCACCAGGTCGAGCAGCAGGTCCCTGACGCCGGTGGCGGCGACGCGCTCACCCAGCACTCCGGGGAGGTCGCACAGCATCATCGGGGAGTCGGCGTCGCGGGCAGGGAGTCGACCGTGCGTGCCCCGCACCGGTGCGGGATCGAGCGGCACCACCTTCATGGCGTAGCGCAGGCCGGCCGCCTTGCGGGCCAGCGTCAGCGCCGCCTTCGCCTTGACCATGCGGTCCTCCGGGTCGAAGAACAGCTCGGCCGGGTCGTAGCCGGGCTTGCGGTGGATCTCGACGCCCCTGGCGAAGTCGGGCGCGCGGTCGTCGTCGTCCCAGTAGTAGTAGGTGAACCATGCTGTCGGTTCGGCAACGAGGACGAGCTCGCCCGCGCGCTCGTGGCCGAGCCCGACCTCGGCCTTGCCGGCCGCGTCGAGCACGTCGGCCACCCCGTCCAGGCCGCCACACACCGACCGCACCCGTTCGAGGTCTGCCGGGTCGGCGACGTACACGTGGGCGACCTGGTGGTCGGCTACGGCGAACGCGCGCGAGGTCCAGGGGTCGAGGTACTCCATGCCGTCCTGCGTGTACACCTCCAGCAGGCCGGCCGAGCGGAGCGCCCGGTTGATGTCGACGGGCGTGTCCGCGTCGGTGATCCCGTACTCCGACAACACGACGACCCGGGCGCCCATGCGTGCGGCATCGTCGAGCAGCGGCGCCAGTGCGGCGTCGACGTCACGGGCAGCCTGGCGGGCCTCCGGCGAGTCGGGTCCGAACCGCTGGAGGTCGTAGTCGAGGTGCGGGAGGTAGGCGAGCGTGAGGTCCGCCCGGGGCATCAGGTGCCGGGCAGCGCCGACGATCCACTCCGTCGAGCGGATGGAGGCTGTCGGTCCCCAGTACTGGAACAGCGGGAAGCCGCCGAGCTCGGCGACCAGCTCGTCGTGCAGCTGCGGCGGTCGCGTGTAGCAGTCGGGAGCCTTCTTGCCGTCGGCGTAGTAGATCGGGCGGGGAGTGACGGTCCAGTCCGTCGACGCGCCCATGGCGTACCACCAGCAGACGTTGGCGACCGTGTAGCCGGGGTGCTGCCGACGGATCGTCTCCCAGAGCTTCTCGCCCTGAACCAGGGCATTGTGCTGGCGCCACAGATGGATCTCACCGAGGTCGCGGAAGTACCAGCCGTTGCCGACGATGCCGTGTCCGGCCGGCGTCAGGCCGGTGAGGAAGGTCGACTGCACACTGCAGGTGACGGCCGGCAGGACCGGCTCGAGGATCGCCGACGACCCGGACGCAGCAAGGCTCCGCAGGCGGGGCATGTGCTGGAGCAGGTCGGGGGTGAGGCCGACCACGTCAGCGACGAGCAGCTTGTCCATCAGGTCCTCCGGAGGGTGGCGGGCGGGGTCAGTGTGGGGTGAGTCCGAGTCCGACGAGCTCGGCGTGCACCCAGGCGAGCTCGGCGGCGAGCCCCGCGGCGAGGGCGTCGTCGTCGGCCGGTGCGCCGCCGGGAAGCACCGACCAGGTGTAGGTCTCGACCTCCAGGTGGTCCACCCGGGCGACGGGCCCGCCGAGCAGCGACGCGAGCGAGGCACGCAGCTCCTCGCGCCCGGTGCGCAGCGGCGGCTGCGGGTCCGCGTGCACCGGCACGTGGAAGTGGACCCGCCAGGGTGCGTCCGTGGCGAGCGCGTCGGGTCCGTCCAGGGCTTCGGGGAGGTCGTCACGACCCGCGATCCCGTGTCCCGGCGGGCGCGCCTGGCGCACCTGGTGGAGGAACCTGTCCTCGGCGTACGACGCCAGGGTGCGACGCGTCTCGTCGTCCGCGGGGTCGTCCACGACGAGCGCCGAGGCCGGCTGGGCCTTGACCACCCGCAGCCCCGCTTCGTCGAGCAGGCGTACGGCCCGCTCGCAGTCGTCGAACCCGACGGCGAGGTGGCACAGGTCGAGGCAGACGCCGATCCACTCGCGGTCGACCGCGGCGAGCCGATCAACGGCCTCGTCGACGGTCTCGATCACGCACCCCGGCTCCGGCTCGATGCCGACCACCACGCGACGTCCGGTGGTGACCTCCAGCGCGGCCAGGCCCGAGGCGAGCTCGGCCAGATGGGTGTCGGCGAGCTCCTGGTCGTCTCGGGACCAGGGGCTGCGCCACGCCAGCGGGAGGGACGAGATGGAGCCGTGGTCGGCGTCGTCGGGCAGCAGCCCGGCCAGCACCTTCGCGGCGGCCAGGGTGTAGTCGAGACGCTCGCGCGACGCCCACGTCGGCAGGTAGACGGAGTGCTTGACCACGTCTCCCTGGAAGGCAGCGAAGGGGAACGCGTTGACGGTCACCACCTCGACACCGTGCTCGGCCAGCCGGCTCCGGACGTTCCGGACCCCGTCGGGGTCGGCCGCCAGACGGTGTGCGGCACCCGCCGGCAGCCAGAGCCCGAGCCCCACGCGCCCGCCTGTGAGGGTCGTGGACGACACGTCGCCCAGTGCCCGGCGGATGCGGTCGCCCATCGTGGTGGCCTGGGCGACCAGGCCGTCGACGTCCTCCGCCGGCAGCACGTTGGTGCCGTAGCCCAGGTGGACGACGGTGCCGTCGCGGTGGCGCAGTCGCATCAGGTGACCTGTTGGCCGCGCAGGACGGAGTTGCCCTCGAACGTCGAGGAGGCCTCGGCGGCAGGCGCCCGCGTCCTGCTCGGGCAGCATGAGTCGCCCGCTCTGCCCGAAGAACTCCACGGGGTTGCGCCACAGCACCAGGTCGACGTCGTCGTCGGTGAAACCGGCAGCCAGCATCGCCTCCGCGGTGGCGCGCGTCAGCAGCGGGTCGCTGCGTCCCCAGTCCGCGGCGGAGTTGACCAGCACCCGCTCGGTGCCGCGCTCCTGGAGGATCCGCACCATGCGGTGCGGATCCATCTTGGTGTCGGGGTAGATGGAGAACCCCATCCAGCAACCCTCCGCGTCCACCGGGGCGACCGTGAGCTCGTTGAGGTGGTCGACCACGACCATCCCCGGGTCGATGCCGGACTCCTCGACCAGCTCGAGGGTGCGGCGGGTGCCCCCCTCCTTGTCCCGGTGGGGGGTGTGCACCATGGCGGGGAGCTCGAACTCGACCGCCAGGGCGAGCTGGTGCCGGAAGGTCTGCTCCTCGGCGCTGCTCATCGAGTCGAAGCCGATCTCGCCGACGGCGACCACCCCGTCCTTGGCCAGGTAGCGCGGCAGGACGTCGAGGACACCGGCGCAGCGCGGGTCGTTGGCCTCCTTGGGGTTGAGCGCGATCGTGCAGTGGTGCGTGATGCCGAACTGGGCGGCCCGGAACCGTTCCCAGCCCACCAGGGCGTCGAAGTAGTCGGTGAACGACCCGACGTTGGTCCGGGGCTGCCCGAGCCAGAAGGCAGGCTCCACCAGGGCGCGCACCCCCGCGGCGTGCATGCGCTCGTAGTCGTCGGTGGTGCGCGACGACATGTGGATGTGCGGATCGAAGATGCGCATGTCAGCCCTCCGGGCGGGTGGTCAGGGTCGTCAGGTCGCGCACAAGGACTGCGTCGTCCGGCACCGGCCGACCCGCCGCCTCGCGCTCGTCGATGTAGCGACGGACCATCGCCGCCAGCTCCGCGTCGGCACGCACGGCGAGGTCGGTCACCCCGAGCAGGGGGACGCCGACGAAGAGGCACTTGAGCACGCCGTGCCGCCAGTCGTGGGGCGACAACCGGCTCGCGTGCGGTCCCATCGCGGCCGCCACGAGGCGTACGTCGTTGGTGCGCAGCGCGTCGAGCAGGATGCGCCGAGCCGTCGACGCGGGGGTCGTCGATCCCGGAGAGTGCCAGCAGCACGGCGCGCTTCTCGTCCGCGTCGCCGTAGCGGTAGAGCTGGTCCAGCTCGTCGAGGAGCGCGTCGGGGTCGAGCTGCGATGCCGCCGTCGCCACCAGCTCCACCCGGACGGCGTCCTCGAGCCGGAGTCCGCCGACGCCGAGGTCGCCGCGTGCCGTACGCCGTGCGGCCGCCGGGAAGACTCGACCGAGGGTGCTGGGCTGGACCGCCAGGACTGACAACATCTCGTCGAGCGCACGTCCGGCGTCGTCGGAGAGGGTGGCCCGCAGCTCCGCCGGGGGGACGAGCGGTCGCACGATCGTCATCGGACACCTCGTGCGACGGCGGTGCGTCCGACCCGATCCAGCGAGGCCCGCAACGCAGTCATGGTCGATGCCGCGACGCCGGCGCCGCATGGGAGTGGCGCGGGAGCTCGACGCAGGCGAGACCGGCGTACCCCGTCTCGACGAGCGCGCCGAGCGCACCGTCGAGGTCGAGCTCGCCGGTGCCCAGCTCGAGGTGCTCGTGCACGTCGCGGACCATGTCGTCGACCTGCACGTTGCCGAGGAGCGAACCTGCGTGTCGCACGGTGTCGGCAGGCGTGCGGGGCTCGTTGCAGACCAGGTGACCCAGGTCGAGGGTCACCCGCAGGTGCTCGGGGTTGCCGAGCCGCCGCCTCAGTGCCAGCACGTCGTCCAGGGTGGCGAGGAACATGCCCGGCTCGGGCTCGACGCAGACGGTGACACCGAGCTCGGCGGCGTCGTCGAGCACGGGCCCGATGCCGTCGATCACCCGGCGCCACAGGTCAGCCGCCTCCACACCCGCGGGAGCAGTGCCGGACCAGCACGACACTGCCTCGGACCCGAGCTCGAAGGCGATGCGCACCGCGCGACACAGCAGCTCGACCCGGCGCTCACGGCCCTCGTCGCTGACCAGGGTCGGCTCGTGCTTGCGCCAGGGGTCGAGCACGTAGCGCGAACCCGTCTCGATGACCGAGCTGAGACCGTGGGCAGCAAGGCAGCGCCTGGCGTGGGCGACCTGGCTGGGCAGGTCGCCGAACGGGTCGAGGTGGGGCTGGTCCAGGGTCAGGCCGACGCCCTCGTAGCCGAGCGAGGCAAGGACGCTGCACGCGTCACTGAGCCGGTGCCCGGCGAAGCCGTTGAGCCCGTAGCCGAGCCGCACGCTCATGTCGGGCTCACCACTCGGGCGGCCCTGCGCAGCAGGGGTCCGGAAGTGGCCACCACGATCGCGGGCAGGATCCGCCCGCGAGCGGCGAGCCAGGCTGCCTGGAGGAGCGTGAGCCCGCCGATACCGGCGCCGGTCGCAGCGCGTACGCGCGTCGCGTCGGGCGCCGCGAACGCCCGCGCCTGGGGTACGCCGACGGCAGCGCCGTACAGGGCGCCGAACCCGACAGCGAGGCATCGGTGGCTGGACCGGACGTCGTCCTGCAGGGTCGCCGCCACCAGCACACCGATCGCGATGCCGGTGGCAGCCAGCGCCGCAGCCGCGGTCGCCGGCGTGGCGCCGTGCACCTCGCCACGGCTGAGCAGCGTGACCCCGGCGGTGTGGACGGCCACGGCAGCGGCCGGTGCAGCAGCCGCGCCGGGAGCCCCGGCCGCGCCCAGCAGCACGTCGAGACCGCGCGTGGAGGCCATGACGAGCGGCCCGGCCGCAGAGTCCTTTGCCACCACGTCGTAGGTGGCGATGAGCACCGCGAGGGGAACGCTGATCCGCAGGGCCCGGCGGCCACCCACGACGGCCGTCGCGGCGATGCCCGCGGCACCGAGCACACCGGCGACCACCAGGGCCGTGCCGGCCGGCACCCGCCCCGTCGGGATCACGCGTTCGGGACGCTCGACGGCATCGACCTCCCGGTCGGCCCAGTCGTTGAGCGCCATGCCGCCCCAGTAGAGGAGCACCGATCCGAACGGCATAAGGCCGCGTCACCCGTCGGAGACGCACCGGCCCACGCCGCGCCGGACCAGGCGTCACCCGGGACGGACAGCGCAGCAGGCAGCCGCACCAGCTCGGCCAGGTCTCGCGCCGCGGGGAGACGGGTCATGCACCCAACCCCTCGCGCCAGGCGACGAGGTCGCGCCACTGCTCGGACAGCCGGTGCTCGGTGGCACCGATGGGGTCCTTGAAGAAGAAGGCCAGCTCCGGCAGCGGTCCCGACCGGCCGGCCTGGTGGGCCGCGGAGACGAGGCGCACCAGGTCGAGCACCAGCGGAGCCGCCAGGGCCGAGTCGCATCCCTGCCAGGTGAACTGCAGGGTCATGCGCGCGCCGAGGAACCCGTCGAACCGCACGTGGTCCCATGCGGTCTTCCACTCCCCCAGGTCCTCCACCTGGTCGATGTGCATCGGACCCGGCACGGGGTGCCCCACGATGGCGTCGAGTCCGCTGCGCTTGGCCACGGTCTTGCTGCGCGCGGCGTCCGGGTCGGCCAGGGTCGCGCCGTCCCCGCCGCCGAGGAGGTTCACCGACGTCCAGGAGCGCAGCTCGAGTGCCCGCATGACGAACATCGGCGCGAGCGCCGACTTCACGAGCGTCTCCCCCGTCTTGCCGTCACAACCGGCGTACGGCAGGCCGGCGCGCGCAGCCGCCTCGACCACCACCGGCAGTCGCAGGCAGGGGCTCGGCGTGAACGACACGAAGGGCGCGCCCGCCCGGAAGGCAGCGAGGGCGTAGACGGCTCCGACCGGCAGCAGGTCATCGACGACCGTCATCCGGTCGGGGTCGTCCACCGGCGGTTGGGTGCTCGCGACGTCGACGACGACCACGCGGGCCAGCCCGTGCCGCTCACGGAAGCCGGTGATGTCGGCGGCCAGACGATCCACCGCCTGGGTCGCAGTCTCGTCACCCGAGACGTGTCCGGGGCGAACCTCCGCGTCGACGGCGTCGAGCTCGGGGCGTACGGCACTGACGACCGCTGCGCGGGATCACTCCGCCGGCCACCAGCTCCTCGGCCTTCTTGGGCAGGGACTGCGAGCTGACGTCGTGTCCCCCGAACACCAGGCCGGCGAGGTGAGGCAGCCCGTCGGGAGCGAGCTCGGGGAGCTCCGTCACGAGCCCGGTGGCCGGCGCGAGCCCGTGGGACACGCCGAGCGCGCCGACCACCGCGGTCGTGGCCACCGAACCGCGGGCACCCACGAACCACACGCCGGTCCTGGCTTCGTTGCTCGTCATGTGGTCCTCAGGAGGTGGTCGAGAAGGCCGCGTCGAAGGACGCCGACGGTGCGTCGAAGGCCAGGCGACGGACGAACTCCAGCGCCTCGGGGGCACCGACGAGCCGGTCCATGCCCGCGTCCTCCCACTCGACCGAGATCGGACCGTCGTAGCCGATCGTGTTGAGCATCCGGAACGACGCCTCCCACGGCACGTCACCGTGCCCGGTCGACACGAAGTCCCAGCCCCGGCGCGGGTCCGCCCAGGCGAGGTGGGAGCCCAGCCGCCCGTTGCGCCCGTTGCCGACCTGCTTCTTCGCGTCCTTGCAGTCGACGTGGTAGATCCGGTCCCTGAAGTCCCACATGAACCCGACCGGGTCGAGGTCCTGCCAGACGAAGTGCGACGGGTCCCAGTTGAGGCCGAACGCCTCGCGGTGACCGATCGCCTCGAGTGCCGCGACCGTGGTCCAGTAGTCGTAGGCGATCTCGGAGGGGTGCACCTCGTGGGCGAACCTGACGCCCTCGCTGTCGAAGACGTCGAGGATCGGGTTCCACCGATCGGCGAAGTCCTGGTAGCCGGCGTCGACGAGGTCCTGCGAGGCCGGCGGGAACATCGCGACGTACTTCCAGATCGAGGAGCCGGTGAAGCCGACCACCACGTCCACCCCGAGCTTGCGGGCGGCGCGGGCCGTCATCTTCATCTCCTCGGCGGCACGCTGGCGGACGCCTTCGGCGTCGCCGTCGCCCCAGATCCGGTCGGGCAGGATGCCACGGTGCCGCTCGTCGATCGGATCGTCGCAGACTGCCTGGCCCTTGAGGTGGTTGCTGATCGCGAAGACCTGCAGGTCGTACTTCTTCAGCATCTCGAGCTTGGCCGGGACGTAGGAGTCGTCCTCGACGGCCGCCCACGGGTCGAAGTGGTCGCCCCAGCAGGCGAGCTCGAGGCCGTCATAGCCCCAGCCCGAGGCGAGCTTGCACATCTCCTCGAAGGGGAGGTCGGCCCACTGGCCGGTGAACAGGGTGATGGGGCGTGGCATGCGTGCTCCTTAGGTTGCGTTGGTGGTGCTTCGGCAAGTGAGGGTGGTGCTGGTCATGGGCGGCAGCAAGACTGTTGCGAACCGGTGCCGGGACGGAGCGCGCTGTCCCGGCACCGGCCGCGGGGGGCGACGCCTCTCGGCGCCGCCACCCCGCCCGGACGGGGGGTCCGGCCACCGCCCGCTCGCAGGGCCGAACCTGCGAGCGGTCGGTCGTGACACCTTGCGTGCCACACGGCCGGGCCTCCCATCTGCGGACGTTCTCCTCTCTCTCGGACCTGGCGCCTAGAGCTGCGACTTCAGCTGGCGGGACAGGTGCTTGAGAGCTCGTCTTCGCCTCGTCGTCATCGACGCGGGAGGCGAGCCTGGTGAAGCGCTTCAGGGCCTTGCGGGCCTGACGCTCCTCACCACTCTTGTCGGCGCGCTTCGCGGCCTTCAGCTCCTTCTTGAGCTTGCGTGCCGAGCTTGGCGCCGACCGTGTTCTCGTCGTCGAGCCGGTTGACGAGCTTCTTGGCCCCGCCGTAGGTCGCGACCACCTTGAAGGTGACCGTCCGCGAGGCCTGGTTGCCGGCCTCGTCGAGGCACGGTGACCTCGAGACGGTGCTTCCCGCTGCGCAGCGACAGGGCGTCGATGCGCGTCGGGGAGCTCACCACCTTGCCGTTGAGACGGATGACCTGCTCGGCGACACCCGACGTCGCGTCAGCCAGCGTGACCAGTGCGGTTCGGACCGCAGCCACGTCCAGCCTGTGCGTTGTCGGCGATGCCGCTGACGGTCACCGTCGGCGCGGTGGCGTCCATCTTGATGGTGATCGTCTCGATGGCCGAGACCTTGCCGGCTGCGTCGGTCGCCCGGGCCTGGACCTGGGTGACGCCGTCGGCGGACACCTGGAACGGCGCGGTGTACGCCGTCCAGGGGCCGTTGCCGATGCGGTACTCCAGGGCCAGCTTCCCCTCGCCACCGGCACCCGTGAGGGTGACGGTCACCGGCGAGGTGAACCAGTTGTTGCGACCGTTCGCCGCCGCCGGTGCCGTGGTCACGGTGACGGTGGGCTTGGCGGTCTCGACCGGCTCGCCGGGCTCGGAGACGACGACCTCGAGCTGGCCGCTGTCCCTGTTGCCCGCCACGTCGGTGGCGCGGTAGCGCACGACGTAGGTGCCGGGCTCGTCGAACGCCAGTGCCGTGGTGTAGGTCTGTCCACGTCGTGTCGTCGTCGAGCTGGTACTCGATGCTCGCCACACCGGAGGTGGCGTCGAGGCGGTCAGGCGTGACCGTCTTGGTCCTGTCGCCGCCGACCCTGGCCGTCACGGCCGGTTCGACCGTGTCGACCTTGACCGACTGCGACTTGATCGCCTCGACGTTGCCCGCCGAGTCCGTCGAGCGGTACTCGATCAGACGCGTGCCCTCACCGGTCACGGGGACCGCGATGGTGTAGGGCGTCCAGGCTCCGCCGTCGATGCGGTACTCGATCGAGGCAACGCCCGACCCGTCCGCTCCGTCGGCGGCCGTCACCGTGAACGTCGGCCGCTCGGTGTACCAGCCGGCATTGCCGGTGGCTTCCGGGATGGTGAGCGTCGCGGTCGGCGAGACCGTGTCGACCTTGACCGTCTGCGACTTGATCGCCTCGACGTTGCCCGCCGAGTCCGTCGAGCGGTACTCGATCAGACGCGTGCCTTCACCGGTCACGGAGACCGCAGCGGTGTAGGGCGTCCAGGCGCCTCCGGCGATGCGGTACTCGGTCGAGGCAACGCCCGACCCGCCCGCTCCGTCGGTGGCCGCCAGGGTGAACGACGGACGCGTGGTGTACCAGCCGGCCTAGCCGGTGGCCGCCGGGATGGTGAGCGTCGTCGTCGGTGCCGTCGGTGTCAGCCGGCCCCCCGCCCGGCTCACACGTGGCGTCCTCGCCCAGCGTGAACCAGTCGAACGTGGCGGTGATGCCCGCCCCGGCGGTCTGGTTGGCGGCTGCGAGCAGACCGATCCGCGGGTTGGTGACGCCGGTCAGGTCGTAGCCCGCCGCCATGTCCGTCCACGTCTCGCCGTCGGTGCTGTAGCTCCCGAGGACCTCGTTGCCGTCCTCGCTGGTGAGCCGCAGCCAGACGGTGCTCGGGAAGTCTGCCCCGAGACCCGCGGTGTTGGTCTCGACGGCGTGTGCCGGCGGTCTCCTTCGCGGTCTGGATGATGTTGGACGCGACATTCGGGATCCGTGCTGCGTCCCTGGAAGACGTGCTTCAGGTAGTTGTCATCGTCTCCGTAGATGAGCAGGCCCGCCGACTGGTAGGACCGGTTGATCGGAGCACTGACCTTGGTGGTGGCCACGAACGGACCGTCGGGGAGGTCGGTGAGGACCAGGTCCCGCGCGGTGTTGGTGGTCTGGTAGAGGTCAGTCGCCTCCAGCGGGATCTTCACCGAGCCACCGGACACCACGAGGTTTCCGCTGGGTCGCACCACGCTCCAGTCCGAGCTCAACGCAGTTCCGTTGTAGTCCTCGACGAAGCAGGGCGTGAGGCACGGCACTGCCGTGTCGTCCGGGGTGATGGTGAAGTAGTCGAACTTGGCGGAGATGTTGTCCGCGGCACCCGCGGCAGTGCTGCCCAGGGCGAGCAGGCCCACCTTCGGCGAGGTGATGCTGGTGAGGTCGCGAGGTGCGGCCGTTCCGTTCGACGTGGTGATCGGGAGCCAGGTGGCCCCGTCAGTGCTGTAGGAGGGCGTGACGACGTTGCCGTCGGTGCTCGACATCCGCAGCCACACGGTGTCGGGGAAGGTCGCACCGAGGGCGGTGGAGTTGGACTCCGACGCGACGGCGTTGACCTCCTTGGCGAACTGGATGACGTTGGCCGCCTTGCTGCCCGCGGCCGCAGTGGAGCGACCCGAGTAGACGAGCTTCAGGTAGTTGTTGTCGTCGCCGTAGATGATCAGACCGCCCTGCTGGTAGCCGCGTACTGCCGGCAGCGTGACCTTGGTCGTGACCTCGAACGCACCGGCAGGCAGGTCCTGCAGGACGACGTTGGGCGTCGTGTTCGTGGTCTGGTAGAGGTCGGTCTGGGTGAGCGGGATCGTCAGGAACCCGTCCGCCGACGGTGAGCGACTGGTTGACCCGGACGCTCTTGTTCCAGCGCGTCGGTGTCGAGCGCGGTCGCCCAGGAAGTCGTCGGAGCGACCGCTGAAGCAGATGTCCTCCGCCGCAGTGACGTTGACCTCCAGCGTCTTGGTGGTCTTCGCCACCGCGGGCGTCGGTGACCGTCAGCGAGACGGTGTACTTGCCCGGGGTGGCGTAGGTCTTGCTCGGGTTGGCCACGGTCGAGGTCGTGGTGTCGCCGAAGCTCCACGCGTAGGTGACCGGGGTGTCACCGTCAGGGTCGGTGACCGTGCTCGTGAAGTTCACGGGCAACGGCGCGGCCCCGCTGAGGGTGCTGGCGCTGATCGCGACGGTCGGCGGCGTGTTGTCGGTGACACCGCGGCCGGCGAACTCGAGCCAGTTGACGTTGGCCCCACCGGTGGTGGCGACGAAGTACAGCGGAACGCTGGTCGTCGTGGCCCCCGTGAACGTGGTCGACACGTTCTGGTAGGTCTGGGCGCCGCCGGTGTTGGGCACCGTGAGCGTCCCGATCGTGGTGCCGGTGGGCGAACCCTGCCGGACCTCGAAGGTGGCACCCGCCGTGGTGGAGGCCGCCCGCATGGTGACGCCGGTGATGTTCGTGAGGTTCATGACGTCCCAGCGGAACCAGTCACCGGTCTCGACACCCGTCACGTTTGAGCCCACCGTTGGTGTCGGTGGTGGTCTGCGTGACGACGCCCGGCGGTGCCGGCGGTGCTCGGAGCCCGTACGACCGGTCTGGTCGAAGAACTCGGCCTCCTTGTGCTTGGTGTGCAGCACGGCGCCGTCGACGCCCGTCAGCGGACCGGCGGCGCCGGACCCGCAGTCACGGTAGGTGGCAGTGACGGTGCCGAAGATGTTGGCGCTCCGACGTGGCCGGCGTCACCCGGCAGCACGAAGCTGCCGCTGCAACCGGTGTACTGCTCGTAGCCGTGCGAGTGCTGGTCGTGGCCCAGACCGGGCTGGACGACGACGCGGCTGCAGTCGATGGTGCCGTCCTCCGGGTCGGTGACCGTGACCTCGTACTTCACGGTGTCACCGAACTCGATGAAGCCACCGTCGAGCGGAAGGGTCAGCTCGACCGTCGGGGCGGTGTTGCCCGCCACGATGTCGATGTTGCTCGTTCCGCTGCGGCCGTCCGGCGTCGGTCACCGTCAGCCGGGCGGTGTAGTTGCCCGCCGTGGTGTAGGTGAAGGACGCGGTCGGCGTCGTGGCGTCGATCGTGCCGTCGCTGGTGAAGTCCCACGCGTAGGTGAGACCGACGGCGTCGCCGGTGTCGGCGTCGAACGACGTGGAGCCGTCGAAGTTGACGGTCAACGGCGTCGGGACCCGAGGTCCGGTTGGTCGTCACCCGGGCCACCGGGGCGCGGTCGCCCTCGACGTAGTCGATCCGGTAGATGCCGGAGTCGGCGTTGTCACCGTTGAAGCCGCTGCCCCACTCGATCATGTAGAGCGCACCGTCCGGGCCGAACTGCAGCGCGTGCGGGCGCTGCATGGCCAGGTTGGGCAGGAACCGGTTGATGTCGGTGTAGTTCGTGCCGCCGTCGTTCATCTGGACGGTGAACAGCCGGCTGTTGTTCCAGTCGGCCCAGATCGCCTTGCTGTCGAAGTAGGCGGGCCACTTGCGGTCCGAGACCAGGTCGGCGTCGTAGTCGTAGGTGCCCGAGGTCATCGGCGCGCCGCTGGCCCCGATCTCCGGGGTGCCGGTGGTGGCCGCGTTGTTGCTCTGCCAGATGACCGCAGCCTTCGCGGGCGGCAGGTTGGTCAGACCCGTGTTGTTGGGCGAGTCGTTGACCGGCGCCGCGCAGTTGAAGGTCGCGCCGGCGGTGCTGCTGGCGAAGTTGTAGTCGTTGTACGGCGTGTTGGCGCCCACGCAGTAGGGCCAGCCGTAGTTGCCGGGCTGGTCGAGGATGTTCCACTCCACCCGACCGTTGGGCCCACGGGTGGCGCTCGTGGAGCCCGCGTCCGGGCCGTAGTCGGCGACGAGGAGGTGGTTGTTCTGCTCGTCGAGCCCGATGCGGAAGGGGTTGCGGAATCCCATGGCGTAGATCTCGGGACGGGTCTTCTGCTGGTGTCGGCCGCCTCGTCGAAGAGGTTGCCCGCGGGGATCGAGTAGCCACCGGCGGCCAGCGGCTTGATCTTCAGCACCTTGCCGTTGAGGTCGTTGGTGTTGGCCGACGTGCGCTGGGCGTCCCAGGCACTGCGGCCCTCACGCTCGTCGATGGGGGTGAAGCCGCCGGAGTCGAACGGGTTGGTGTTGTCACCGGTGGCGAGGTAGAGGTTGCCGTCGTGGTCGAACTCCATCGACCCACCCGCGTGGCAGCACTCGTTGCGCTGCACGGGGACGTCGAGGATCGTCACCGCCGAGGCCATGTCCAGCGTGTTGCCGTTCATCGTGAAGCGGGAGATCCGGTCGATCGACGCGGTGCCGCTGGGTGCGTAGTAGAGGAAGACGTGGTTGTTGGTGGCGAAGTCGGGGTCGAGGGCGATGCCCAGCAGACCGAACTCCTGGCCGGTGTAGACGGGGATCGTGCCGGCCGTGACGACGCTGCCGGTTCGGCAGGATGATCTTCACCGCACCTGCGCGGTCGATGTAGAACACCCGGCCGTCGTCGGCGATGTCGAGCTCCATCGGGTTGGTCGTGTTCTCGTCGAGCGCGACCTTCTCGAAGCTGGGCTGCAGGGTCGCCTTGCAGTCCGATGGCACGACACCGGCAGCGGTCTGGATGCCGCCGAGGATGTGCTTCAGGAAGGGAGCGTCGGTGAAGGACGCCTCGGTGTGACCCATGCCGGTGTACCAGCTGCGGCCACCGTCGTAGTCCTGGCACCAGGCGATCGGGTGCTCCACCCCATTGGCGCCGGTGCCCGGGGCGTAGGTGGTCTCGTCCATCGAGGCCAGGATGTGCAGCTTGTTCCGGGCGGTGAGAGTGTTGGGAGTGCGGAAGTTGTACCACTCGTCCGTACGCTGCCAGCGCTTCGGCAGGCCCGCGGTGGAGGGATGCGCCGGGTCCTCGACCTTGACGGTCGCGGACGGGGTGCCCGCCGGGTGGTTGTTGAAGTAGGCACCGACCAGGCTGCCGTACCACGGCCAGTCGTACTCGGTGTCGGAGGCCGCGTGGATGCCGGCGTAGCCGCCGCCGCCCTGGATGTAGCGCTCGAACGCCGCCTGCTCGGTCGGGGTGAGCACGTCTCCGGTGGTGGAGAGGAAGATGACGACCTCGTACTGCTCGAGGTTGGCGTCGTTGAAGACGCTGCTGTCCTCCGTGGCGGTGACAGTGAAGTTGTTGGTGGCACCGAGCTGCTGGATGGCGGTGGTGGCCTCGTCGATGTTGGAGTGCTCGAACGCAGCGGTCTCGGAGAAGACCAGGGCGTCGAACGCCTCGGCTGCCTCCGCCTCGGCGGCGGCAGACGCGGCGCGACCCGCGGTCCACGGCACGGCCTCGCCCAGCGTGTTCTTCGCCTCGGACGAGGATGCCTTCTCAGAGGACTTCTCGGGGGTGGTCGTGGCGGCTGCCGGGCTCGGCTCCGCCGTGCTTGCTGTTGCGGCCGACGCGCCGAGCGCTGCGCCCAAGGGCAGCGCCACCAGCATGGCCATGGTTGAGCCGAGGAGTGCGCGTGAGCGCTTCCGCGGCCGCGTGATGATTCTGTTCATCACGATCCCTTCGTTGGTGATGGATGTGCGCTCCATCGGTTCCGGGGCGGGTCCCCGGGCGTTCGGCCCTATGTGGTGCGTGGTGCTGGTGTGCGGCGTGTCGTGCTGGTGCTGTGATGTGTCGTGCGGTCGGTGCGGTGGGTGGATGAGGTCTGGTGCGGCGGTCGCCGCCGGCGGTCAGCGGGCGCCGAGCAGGTGCTCCATGGCGAGCTGGTCGAGGGCCTCCATGCCGACGCTGCGCTGGGCCAGGCCCTCCACGTCGTACGACGCCGCCCGCAGGTCGGCGAGCGACTCGCCCTCGGCGAGGGTCGGGATCCTCAGGGTCTCCACCTCGGCGGCGGCGAGCGCGGCGGCCACGTCGGGGTCGGCCCGGAAGGCCTGCACCCGCTCGCGGAGGATGAGGTAGTTGCGCATGCACGACTTCGCGGAGTCCCACACGCCGTCGATGGCCTCGGCGCGCGGCGGCTTGTAGTCGAAGTGGATGTAGCCGTCGTAGGCGTTGGTGGTCCCGCCCCCGAGGAGGGCGTCGACGGTCCAGAAGGCGCCGCGCAGGTTGCCCGCGCCGAAGCGCAGGTCCTGGTCGAAGCGCGGTCCGTGCTGGCCGTTGAGGTCGACGTGGAAGAGCTTGTCGTGCCACAGCGCCTGGCTGATGCCCTGGGCGAAGTTGAGCCCTGCCATCTCCTCGTGACCCACCTCGGGGTTGAGGCCGACCATCGCCGGGTCGTCGAGCTCGGAGATCAGCGCGAGCGCGTGCCCGATGGTGGGCAGCAGGATGTCGCCCCGGGGCTCGTTGGGCTTGGGCTCGAGCGCGAAGCGCATGTCGTAGCCCTGGTCCTTGACGTAGGCGCACAGCAGGTTGAGCGACTCGGCGTAGCGGTCGAGCGCGGCCTGGACGTCCTTGCTGGCGCCGTGCTCGGCGCCCTCCCGCCCGCCCCAGAGGACGAACGTCTTGGCGCCCAGCGAGGCCGCCAGGTCGACGTTGCGCAGCACCTTGGCCAGCGCGTAGCGACGCACCTGGAGGTTGTTGGCGGTCAGCCCGCCTTCCTTGAAGACCGGGTGGCTGAACAGGTTGGTGGTCACCATCTCGACGGCGAGCCCGGTGTCGGCCAGTGCCTTCTCGAAGCGTTCCAGCGTCGCCTCGCGCTCGGTCTCGTCGGGCAACAGGTCGTCGTCGTGGAACGTCACCGCGGACGCGCCGATCTCGGCGAGCTGGTAGGTCGCACCGACCGGGTCCAGCAGCGGCCGAGAGGCCGGGCCGAACACGTCGACTCCCTGCCAGCCGACGGTCCAGAGACCGAAGGAGAACTTGTCGTCGGGGGTCGGGGTGTAGTCGTTCATGGCTGGATCTCCTGCCAGGAGTCGGTGTCGGAACTGGTTTCCACAGCAGCCAGGACGCGCTGCACCCGGAGGCCGTCTGCGAAGGACGGGATCGGGTCGTTGCCGGCGGCGATGTCGTTGACCAGGTCGACGACCTGGTGGGTGAAGCCGTGCTCGTAGCCGATGAGGTGGCCGGGCGGCCACCACGCACCGACGTAGGGGTGCTGCGCCTCGGTGACGAGGATCCGACGGAAGCCGGCGGTCCCGGCGTCCTCGGTGCCGTCGAAGAAGTGGAGGAGGTTCATGTCCTCGAAGTCGAAGGCGAGGCTCCCGGCCGATCCGTTGATCTCGATCCGGATGGCGTTCTTGCGGCCGTTCGCGAACCGGGTCGCCTCGAAGACGCCCATCGCTCCCCCGCGGAACTCGGCGAGGAAGGTTGCGGCATCGTCGACGGTGACCGTGCCCGTACCGGAGCCGGCGGTGCCCGAGAGTCCCGCGTGCTCGCTGGGCAACGGACGCTCGTCGACGAAGGTGCGCAGCCGGCCGGTGACTCGCCCGATGCTGTCGCCGGTGATGAACTCAGCCAGGTCGATGATGTGCGCGCCGATGTCTCCGAGCGCGCCGGAGCCTGCCTTGCTCTTGTCGAGTCGCCACGACATCGGCGCCTGTGGGTCGACGATCCAGTCCTGCAGGTATTGCGCGCGCACGTGGTGCAGGGTCCCGAGCCGACCCTCCGCGACGAGCTGGCGGGCAAGGGCGATCGCCGGCACGCGCCGGTAGGTGAATCCGACCATGGACCGGACGCCCTGCGCCGCGGCCCTCTCGGCGGCTCGCACCATCGCCTCGGCCTCCTCGACCGTGTTGGCCAGGGGCTTCTCGCACAGCACGTGCTTGCCGGCCTCGAGCGCCGCGATGGCGATCTCGGCATGCGTGTCACCAGGGGTGCAGACGTCGATCAGGTCGATGTCGTCTCGTGCGACCAGGGACTCCCAGGACGTCTCGGTGGACTCCCACCCGAGTCGAGCCGCGGCATCGGCGACACGAGTGGCGTCGCGACCCGCGAGTGCCGCCATCCGGGGGTGCAGCGGCAGGTCGAAGAACCTGGGAGCGCTGCGCCACGCCTGGGAGTGGGCGGCGCCCATGAAGGCGTAGCCCACCATGCCGACGGACAGGTCGGCGTGTGCGGCGTCCGGTTGGGTGGTCATCGGACCTCCTCGTGCTGGGTTGAGGGAGTGTGTGCGGGCAAGCGGCACGGGCCGACCCGCGATGTCGGTGGGGTGGCGGCGGCTCCCTGGCGGGGAGCCGCCGCCGGTGGTTCAGTCGTTGTTCGGCAAGCCGTGGCTCAGGACTCGAAGGCGGAGTCGATGTACTGGTCGACGTTCTCCGAGGTCACGACCGGTGCGTAGAGCTGCACCATCCGCGGGACCTCGACCTCGACCAGGTCGCTCATGCCCTTGCCCTGGACCAGCAGACGGGCCAGCTTGACGCCGTCGGCACCCTGGGTCGACGGGTAGATGACCGTCGCCTTGAGCACCCCGCTGTCCTCCTGGATCGCGCGCATGGCGTTGGCGGAACCGGCGCCGCCGATCATCACGAACTCGTCGCGACCGGCGTTCTCGATGGCGGCCAGGACACCGACACCCTGGTCGTCGTCGTGGTTCCACAGGTAGTCGATCTTCGGCTCGGCCTGCAGCAGGTTGGACGCGACCTCCTCGCCGCTCTCGACGGTGAACTCGGCCGCCTGGCGGGCGTCGACGTCGAGGCCACACTCGGACAGCGCGTCCTCGAATCCCTGGCTGCGGTCCTGGGTCAGGGGCAGCGAGTCGATGCCGGCGATCTCGGCGACCACGAGGTCCTCGTTGCCCTCGGCCTCCTCGCAGATGTAGGCCCCGGCCGAGACGCCCATGCCGTAGTTGTCGCCGAGCACGGTGATGCGCGCGGCGTTGGGGTCGTCGAACTCACGGTCGACGTTGATGACCGGGATGCCGGCCTCCATGGCCTGCATCGCCACCGGCGTCATCGCCGCGCCGTCGAAGGGCAGCAGCACGATGGCGTCGACGCCGTCGTTGATGAAGGTCTCCACCTGGCTGATCTGCAGGTTGACGTCGTTGGTGCCCTCGGCGATCTGCAGGTCGAGGTCGGGGTACTCCTCGGCGAGGTCGCGCACGTTGTTGGTGATGGCGGCCATCCAGCCGTGGTCGGCTGCGGGGGCCGAGAAGCCGATGGTGACGGTGTCACCCTCCTCGTCGTTGCTGCCCTCCGCCGCGACGGAGCTGGTGTCTCCGTCGCCGGAGTCTTCGTCCTCGGCCGCGTCCTCGGCGCTGCCGGTGCAGGCGCTGAGTGCCAGGACGGCGACCGCGCCGACCACGAGGCCGGGGAAGCGGCGGCTCTGCTGCCGTTGGTGAGTGCTGCGCAGTCGCATGGGGTGTGCTCCTTGTGTCTGGTTGATGGTGCATTTCGGCTGGTGGTGCGGTGCTGCGGTCGTGCGGTGCTGCTGGTCGTGCGGGTGGTGCGAGGTTCCGAGTCTGGGGGTGCGGCCGGACGGCTAGGTCGACGTCGAGCGCCGGGCCAGGCGCTGCTGGAGCAGCACGGCGACGACGATGATCACGCCCTTGGCGACCGCCTGGGTCGAGCTGTCCTGGTTGTTGAGGACGAAGACGTTGCTCAGCGTGCTGAAGATCAGGACTCCGATGACGGTGCCGACGATGGTGCCGCGGCCGCCGGTGAGCAGCGTCCCGCCGATGACCACGGCGGCGATCGCGTCGAGCTCGATGAGCGTGCCGTGTGTCGAGCTGCCAGTGGACGTTCGGCCGATGAACATGAGGGCAGCGAGGCCGCAGCAGAGCCCGATGAGCACGTAGAGCATCATCGTGTGGCGGTTGACGTTGATTCCGGCCAGGCGTGCGGCCTCGGGGTTGCCGCCGACGGCCAGGGTGCGGCGGCCGAAGGTGGTGCGGTTGAGCAGCACCCATCCTCCCACCGCCACGAGCGCGAAGATGACCACCAGGATCGGGATGCCGAGGATGTCGGCGGCGAAGAAGTCCTTGAACCCTTCGACGGTCACGATCTGGGTCCGTCGCTCGGAGATGATCTCCGCGAGCCCGCGGGCGGAGGCCAGCATCGCGAGCGTCATGATGAAGGGAACGATCTTCCCGTAGGCGATCAGCACTCCGTTCACGAGCCCGCAGGCCCCACCGACCGCAAGCGCCACGACCACCATCAACAACCAGTGGGTGTCCCCGGCCATGGTCTGCGTCGCGAAGGTGGTGGCCCACACCGACGCGAGAGCGAGGATCGCGCCCACGGACAGGTCGATGCCGCCACCGATGATCACGAAGGTCATGCCGATGCTGACCACCCCGACGATGGACGCGAAGCGCAGGATGGTCAGGGCGTTGTTGACGCTGGCGAAGCGGTCGCCGGCGGTGGCGACGCCGACGACGCAGATCACGAGCAGCGCGACCACGAGGCCGAGGTTGCGGCCGAACGGGCCGCTCATCAGCTCGGCGCCACGCGAGGAGGCCTCGGTCTCGGCGGCCGCGTGCTCGACCCGGACGGTGTCGCTGGTCGGGGCCACGGTGTTCTCCACCGCGCCCAGGTCGGGCCCCTTCTCGGTTCCTGGGTTCGTGCTCTGCTCGCTCATGCGGCGTTTCCTTCCATGACCAGATCCAGGACGCGGGACTCGTCGATCTCACTCGCGGGCCCTTCGTGCACGACACGGCCCTCGCGGACCACGAGCACCCGGTCCGCGAGCCCGAGCACCTCTTCGACCTCGCTCGACACGACGACGACTGCGACACCGGAGTCCGCCAGGGAGCGGACCACGGCGTAGATCTCGGCGCGGGCGCCGACGTCGACGCCGCGCGTGGGCTCATCGAGCAGCAGCACCCGGCACTCGCGCAGCAACCAGCGCGACAGGACGACCTTCTGCTGGTTGCCGCCCGAGAGCAGCCGCACGAGGCGGTCGACCCCCGCGGGCCGGACGTCGAGGGACTCGGTGACCTCCCGGGCGCGGCGGCGCTCCTCGCGGCTGTCGAGGAAGCCCAGGCGCGAGAACCGACCCAGGGTCGAGATGGAGATGTTGCGGTAGATGGCCTGGTCGAGCAGCAGGCCCTGGCTCTTGCGCTCCTCCGGGCAGAGGCCGACGCCCGCGTTGACGGCGGCCGGCACCGAGCCGCGGCGCAGCTCGCGACCGAGGACGCGCACGGTGCCTGCCGACGGGCGGCGGGCGCCGTACAGGGTCTCGAGGATCTCGGAGCGACCGGCGCCGACGAGCCCGGCGAGGCCGACGATCTCCCCGGCGTGGACACTGAGGTCGACTCCCGTGAAGACGCCCGGCAGCTCGAGGCCGATGACCTCGAGGACGGGCTCGCCCGAGGTGGGCGCCGCGTCGCCACGGGGCGGGAAGACGTACTCGATCGAGCGTCCGGTCATCAGCTTGATGAGCTCGGCGGTGGGGGTGTCCTCCACCGCCAGCCCCGACGCGACGGTGCTGCCGTCCTTGAGCACCGTGATGCGGTCGCCGATCTGGCGGATCTCCTCGAGTCGGTGGGAGATGTAGACGACGGCGACGCCCTCGGCGGTGAGGTCACGGATGACGCGGAAGAGGTTGTTGACCTCGCCCTGGTCGAGCACCGCGGACGGCTCGTCGAGGATGAGCAGCCGGGTGTCGTGCGACAGGGCGCGCGCCATGCTGACGATCTGCTGCGCAGCGGGCGACAGGCGTCCCACGGACCGGGTGGCGGGGATCTCGGGGTGACCGAGCCTGGCGAGCAGCTCCCGGGTGCGCCGGTTGGTCTCGCTGCGCTGGCTGATGCCGCCCTGGCTGATCTCGTGACCGAGGAAGATGTTCTCGGCGACGCTGAGGTCGGGGACCAGGTCGAGCTCCTGGTAGATGGTGGAGATGCCGAGGTCCATCGCGGTCTGCGGGGTGGACAGCGCTACCGGCTCCCCCTCCCAACGGATCTCCCCATCGTCGGGCTGGTAGCTGGCGGAGAGCACCTTGATCAGGGTCGACTTGCCGGCGCCGTTCTGGCCCAGCAGGCAGTGCACCTCGCCGGCACGCACGTCGAGCTCGACGCCGCCCAGGGCCAGGACGCCGGGGAAGCGCTTGACGATCCCATGCATCTCCAGGAGCGGCTGGCCCTCTCGGCGCAGCAGTGGTCGAGGTGTCGGTCATGACAGCGCCTCCAGGGGCTGGGTCGCACGGGGCACCAGGGTCGGGTCGTCGTAGACGTGGTTGATCGCGACCGCGGCCGCGCCCACGCACCGCAGCGGAGAAGCCCAGCTCCGAGAGCGCGATGCGCGTGCCGCCCGCGTCGGGGGCGAGAACGCCGGAGGCGAGCTCGGCCTCGACGTCGGCATGGATCCACGCGCCGATCTCTCCGAGGTAGCCGGACAGGACGATCATCCCGGGGTTCAGCGCGTTGGTCAGGGCGGCAGCACCGATACCGACCCAGCGACCGACCTCGTGCAGCGCTGCGAGCGTCCGCTCGTCGCCCGACGCGGCGCGACGGTTGATCTCCGTCGACCTTCGACTCCAGGTCGAGGTCGGGTGAGCGCAGGAGGTCGCCCTCGTCGGAGGCGATGTCGATCAGTCGGCTCAGCCCGATCAGGGTCTCCCAGCACCCTGTCCGCCCGCAGCCGCACCGGCGACCGCCACGCTCCACGACCATGTGCCCGAACTCGCCGGCGAAGCCCAGCCGGCCCTGCAGGGGGCGGCCGTCGGAGACGATGCCGCCTCCGATGCCGACCTCGCCGTGGATGACGAGGATGTCGCGACGATCGGGATCACCTGGGGTGGCCTCGGCGACAGCGGCGAGGTTGGCCTCGTTGGCCACCTCGACGAGGTAGGAGGGGTCGCCCAGCTTCGTGCGCACCAGGCTGGCGAGGGGCACGTCCTGCCACCCGAGGTTGGGGGCGATCGAGACGGTGCCGCTGTCGTGGTCGACCAGACCGGCGACGCCGACGACGACGGACACCGGCCCGGCGTGGAGGTCGGCGAGGTCGGCGACGGTGCCGTGCAGCAGCTTGACGAGGCGGTCGACGACCTGGTCGGGGTCGGAGCCGCGGGTGTCCACCGTGGTACGACGCTCGCTGACGGTCTGGCCGGCCAGGTCGACGGCGAGGGTCGTCACGTGCTGCACGTTGATCTCCGCGCCGATGCCGAAGGCTCCGCGTGCCGTTGATCTCCACGATCGTGCCCGGTCGGCCGACGGCACCTCGCTCGGCGCTGCCCTCGCGCACCAGCCCGCGGTCGATCAGCTCGCTGACGAGGCTCGACACGGTCCCCTTGTTGAGCCCGAGGTCGGCCGCCAACCGCGCCCGCGACCGCGCTCCGCCGTCGCGCAGGCTGCGCAGGACCAGGGCGAGGTTCGCGCGGCGCACGGTTCCCTGGTCCGAGCCACCGGAGCCGGCGGCGTGCCAGCCCTCACGTGGTTGCGACATCGGTTTCCCTCGATCAGCCGGCGGAGCCGCGCGGGTGTGACCCGCGCCACTCAATTAGTTTGACGGAGCGCCAAACTAAGTCAGTGACGTGAGTCACGTCAAGGGCTTCTGACAATCGGCCAGGGAAATGTCGAAGGGCCCGGTCGGAGACCGGGCCCTTCGACTGCGTGTGGTACCCCCGACCGGATTTGAACCGGCGTTACCGCCGTGAGAGGGCGACGTCCTAGGCCGCTAGACGACGGGGGCCTGCAGTGCCGCTCCAATGAGCGGCGGTCGAAACTATAGCGGGGCCGAAACCTCGCTCCAAATCCCGATCTGGTCGACCGGAACTCGCTGGGGTACTAGGACTCGAACCTAGAACAACTGGACCAGAACCAGCCGTGTTGCCAATTACACCATACCCCATGGGGGTATCAGCACGACCGCTGGGCGAACGTCCTGACCACCACTCAGTCCTTTGCAGAACCGACGACGAAGGTTACACGCGCGGAGGGGAGGCCTCCAAAACGGGGCCCGGCGACGGGGGTGGCAGCGCGCCCCCGACGGGCGGTCCGGTGGTCTCCAGACCCATGGCCCGCGCCACCCACAAGGCGAGTCCGAGGTAGACCAGCGACTGGGTCAGGGTGGAGAAGATCATCCACCAGCTGCTGGCGCCCGTCGCGTTGACCGCCTCGGTGAAGTCACCGAACGTGAGCGCGAGCCCGTAGGCCATGAAGTTGTTGAGGACGTGCATGGCGATGCCCGCCTCGAGCCCGCCGGTGCGGATGACGAGGATCCCGGCGACCAACCCGAAGGCGAAGCGGTCGAAGAACACCGGCGGCGCCTGCGAGAAGCCGTGGAACAGCGCGAAGATCAGCGCAGGGCCCACCACCGCGAGGACCTGGGCTGCCTGGCGGGCGCGCACGAGCGAGCCGAACGCCTGGGTGAGGTAGCCGCGGAAGAGGTACTCCTCCCCCGCCGCCTGGAAGGGGGTCAGAAGCAGGATCACGACCAGGAAGTCGCGGGTGCGTCGGGTGAACTCGTTGAGCTCACCGACGGGCTCGCCCCCGGCGGCGGTGGGCAGCAGCATGGCGACGACGAGCGAGGCGATCAGGGCGACGACGGACAGGCCGAGGCACGCGCACAGGTACTTCCAGCGGATGCGCGGGGCGATCGAGGCCAGCCAGCGCGGCTTGAGTCCGTGCAGGACCCACGAGACCAGCCAGGCCAGCGGGATCGCCGACGCCAGCACGATGTTGACCACCGCGAGCGCCGTCGGGGTGACCTCCTCGGTCAGGTCGAGGGCGCGGGCCGCCTCGGCGGCCGAGCTCCCGCTCGCCATGAGCGCGACGACAGCGATGCCGCCCGCGATGAGCGGCACGACGGCGAAGACCAGGACGATGAGCAGCAGGCTGCCGACGACCGACCGCCAGATGCCCGAGCGACCGACACGGTGGAGCTCGTGGTACTTCGGGCGGAACCCGGGGTCGGTCACGACGGACATGTCAGGCGAGGGCGGACTGCAGGCGCGCGAGGCTGCGCTCGCGACCCAGCAGCTCCATCGACTCGAACAGCGGCGGGCTCACGCGACTGCCCGTGACCGCGACGCGCACCGGACCGAAGGCCATCCGGGGCTTGAGCTCCAGGCCTTCGATCAGCGCCACGCGCAGCGCGTCCTCGATGGCCGCGGTCGACCACCCGTGCAGCCCGGAGAGGGCGTCGTACGCCGCCTGGACGACGCTGCGACCGGTCTCGTCGAGCAGCTTGGCGACGTCGTCGGGGTTGCGCTCGAAGGCGGCCTCGTCGACGAAGAGGAAGCCGAGCATGTCGGGGGCCTCGACGAGCTTGTTGATCCGCTCGGCGATGAGCGGCATGGCCAGCTCGAGCAACGTGGCGTCGGCGTCGGACACCGGGTCGCTGACGACGCCGGCCTGCTTGAGGAACGGCAGCACGCGGTGGGTGATCTCCTCGATCGGGAGGAGCCGCATCTGGGCGACGTTGATCGCCTCGGCCTTCTTGAGGTCGAAGCGCGCCGGGTTGGGGTTGACGTCGGAGATCTCGAACTTCTCGACCATCTCCGCCAGCGAGAAGATGTCGCGGTCACCGGAGATCGACCAGCCCAGCAGGGCGAGGTAGTTGAGCAGGCCCTCGGGCAGGAAGCCCTGCTCGCGGTAGGCCCAGGCGTGCGCCTCGGGGTCGCGCTTGGAGAGCTTCTTGTTGCCCTGGCCCATGACGTACGGCAGGTGGCCGTAGGCCGGGACCTCCTTGGCGAAGCCGAGCTCGACGAGCGCGTCGAAGAGCGCGAGCTGGCGCGGCGTGCTGGAGAGCAGGTCCTCGCCGCGCAGGACGTGGGTGATCTCCATCAGCGCGTCGTCGACCGGGGTTGACCAGCGTGTAGAGCGGGTCGCCGTTGGCGCGGGACAGCGCGAAGTCGGGCACGTTCTCGGTGTCGAAGGTGATGTCGCCGCGGACCAGGTCGTTCCACGTGATCGAGCCGTCGGGCATCCGGAAGCGCACGATCGGCGCGCGTCCCTCAGCCTCGAAGGCAGCCCGCTGGTCGTCGGACGAGCTCGCGGCAGAAGCCGTCGTACCCCTCACCTTGGAGCCGCTGGCCTTGCGCCGTGCGTCGACCTCGTCGTTGGTGCAGAAGCAGTCATAGGTGTACGACGACTCGCGCAGGCGGGCGAGCACGTCGCGCGTAGATCTCGCGTGCGCTCGCGACTGGCGGTAGGGGCCGTAGGGCCCGCCGACCTCGATGCCCTCGTCCCAGTCGAGGCCGAGCCAGTGCCACGAGGTCGAGGAGCGCGTCGTACGACTCCTGGGTGTTGCGCTCCTTGTCGGTGTCCTCGATGCGGAAGACGAACGTGCCGCCGTGGTGGCGTGCGAAGGCCCAGTTGAAGAGGGCGGTGCGCGCCAGGCCGACGTGCGGCGAGCCGGTCGGGCGAGGGACAGAAACGGACGCGGACGGTGCTCATCGCGTTGCCACCTTGTTGGTCAGGGAACCGATGCCGGCGATCGAGATCTCGATCTCGTCCCCGACCTGCATGGGGCCGACACCCTCGGGGGTGCCGGTGAGGATGACGTCGCCGGGCAGCAACGTCATCACCGAGGAGACGTGCGCGACCAGGGCCGGCACGTCGAAGATCATGTCGGCGGTCGAGCCGTCCTGGACGACGTCGCCGTTGAGGTAGGTCTGCACGGTGCGACCGTCGACGAAGTCCTGCGGGTCGAGGTCGGTCTCGATCCACGGGCCGAGCGGGCAGAAGGAGTCGAAGCCCTTGGCCCGGGTGAACTGGACGTCGGACTTCTGCAGGTCGCGCGCGGTGACGTCGTTGGCGATGGTGTAGCCGAAGATCACGTCGGTGGCCTGCTCGACCGGGACGTCGCGGCAGATGCGCCCGATCACGACCGCCAGCTCGCCCTCGTAGTGCAGGTCGCTGGTCTGCGGCGGGTAGAAGATCGGGTCGCCCGGACCGACGACGGTCGTGTTGGGCTTGAGGAACATCAGCGGCTCGTCCGGAACGTCGTTGCCCAGCTCGGCCGCGTGGGCGGCGTAGTTGCGGCCGATCCCCACGACCTTGCTCCGCGGGATGATCGGGGCGAGGAGGCGGACGTCGGCGAGCTGGTGCTGCTGGTCGAGCAGCTTGACGCCGACGTAGAGCGGGTCGCCGGCCAGAGCCACGATCACCGAGTCCTCGGCGGGCTGGCCGTACTCGTCGACCTCGCCCGTCACGACGCCGAACTGCGGCTCCTCGCCCGTGCTGAACCGACAGATGCGCATGGGCCGAGCCTATCGAGCGGCTGCGCGCCGCAGCGCGGCGAGGCTGGCCTCCACGTCTTCGGTGGTCGTCGACCAGTTGCTGACGCTGACGCGGAGGACGGCACGTCCGCGCCACCGCGAGCCGGTCGTCCACGCCGTACCGTCGACCAGCATCGCGTCGACCACGGCGCGGGTGCGGTCGTCGTCGCCGAAGCTCGCGCAGACCTGGGTGAACACGACGTCGTTGAGCACCTCGGCTCCGTCGATGGCCGCGATGCCGTCGGCGAAGGTCCGCGCGTGGTCGCAGAACCCGTCGACCATCGCACCGACGCCGTCGCGGCCCAGCGACCGGAGCACTGCCCAGACCGGGAACGCCCGGCCGCGCCGGCTGATCTCGGGGACCTTGTCGAACGGCTCTCCTGCCGCGTCGTGGATGAGGTAGTCGCCGTGCATGCCCATCGCCGCACGCAGGGCGGCACGGTCACGGACGATCGCGAGGCCGCAGTCGTAGGGGACGTTGAGGGTCTTGTGCGCGTCGGTCGCCCAGGAGTCGGCTGCGTCCTGCCCGGCCACGAGGTGGCGGCGGGTCGGCGAGGCGGCCGCGAAGAGTCCGAAGGCCCCGTCGACGTGGACCCAGGCACCCGCGTCGTGCGCGGCGGCGACGCACGCCTCGAACGGGTCGAAGGCACCGGAGTGCACGTTGCCGGCCTGGAGGCAGACGATGGTGGGGCGGCCGTCACCGGCGTCGAGGGCGGCGGCGAGGGCGGCGGGCTCGATCCGGCCCTGGTCGTCGGCCGCGACCGGCTCGGGCGAGCCGAGGCCGAGGTAGCGCAGCGCCAGGTCGATGGTGTCGTGCCGCTCGGCGCCGACGAGGACGCGTACGCCGGGCGAGTCGGCCAGCCCCTGGGTCGCCACGTCCCAGCCGTGGCGGCGGAGCACCTCGTCCCGGGCGGCGGCCAGGCAGGTGAAGTTGGCCATCGTCCCGCCGGTCACGAACCCGACGGCACTGCCGGGCGGGAGGCCGAGCAGGTCCAGCAGCCACGTCTCGGTGAGGTCCTCGACGGCCGAGTGGGCGGGGGTCAGCAACCGCAGTCCGGAGTTCTGGTCCCACGCGCTCACCAGCCAGTCGACAGCGAGGGCGGCGGGATGCGTCCCACCGATGACGAAGCCGAAGAACCGCCCGCCCGGTATCGCGGTCAGGCCGGGGTCGCAGGCCGTGGCGAGCTCGTCGACGATCGTCGCTGCGTCGGTCGGACCGTCCGGGAGGACCGGGTCGAGGCGTTGAGCCACGCCCTCGGTGGTCAGGCGCGGCGGCACCGGGCGGTCGGCGAGCGAGGCCAGCCACTCGAGAGCCAGGGCGTGGGCACGGTCGAGGCCGGCACTGCGGTCGCTGGTCCATCCCGTCAGTGTCGTTCGCTCGGCGGCTGCGGTCGAGGGGGTCCTCCGGGTGGTCTGGCACTAGCCTCGATGCAGTGAAGGTGCTGACCGTGGCCGAGTGGCGTCCCCTGGCCGACGCCCATGCCGCACGCGTCGACGTGTTCGTCGAGCCGCACCTCGCACGTCGGGCCGAGCGGGTGAAGCACCCGGTCCACGACTTCCTCTTCACCTACTACTCCCAGCGCCCGGCCCAGCTGCGCCGCTGGCACCCGGGCTTCGGCGTCGCGCTCGAGGATGCGCCGGAGTACGCCGGCCTCAAGGGCTACTCGCCGGCGCCCACCACCGTCACCCCGGCGTACGTCGACTCCCAGCGCCCGCTGCTGGAGTCGGTCCACCGACTGCTCGACGCCACCGCGGGCCGCGCGCCGCAGTTCGGCTGCTTCGGGCTCCACGAGTGGGCGATGGTGCACGCGGCCGACGAGACCCGGCACGACTGGCCGCTGCGACTCGGTCAGGCGGGCACCGACGCGGTCGTCGAGTCGCACCGGATCGGCTGCTCGCACTTCGACGCGTTCCGCTTCTTCACGCCGACTGCGCACGCCGCTCAACACCCTCCGGCCGCGTCGCGACGACCGCCCCGACTTCGAGCAGCCGGGCTGCCTCCACGCCGGGATGGACCTCTACAAGCACGCCTTCCGGCTCACCCCGATGATCTCCAGCGACCTGGTCGCCGACTGCTTCGAGCTGGCCCACGACATCCGCGTGCTCGACATGCGTGCCGCGCCGTACGACCTCGCCGACCTCGGCTTCGAGCCGGTCGCGATCGAGACGGCGGAGGGCAAGGCGGCGTACGTCGAGGCGCAGCGCAGCTTCGCCGAGCGCGGGGCGCCGCTGCGGGCCAGGCTGATCGCGGAGTGCGAGCGCCTGCTCCAGGACTAGGGACTCCAGTCGTCCCAGTCGGCCCACCAGCGCCGGTCCTCGTCGAGCAGGGCGACGAGCGACGCGGCGGCCTGCAGCACCCCACCGACGGTCTCGAGGGAGATGCGCCCCTGGGCCTGCTGGTGGTGCAGGTCCTCGACGTCCTTCCACTCACGACGTCCGTCGGGCCAGATGATCAGGTCGAGGCCGTGGTCGTCGGTCTCGTAGCCGCCGGGCACGCGCTGGATCGGCGGCTCGAAGTTGGCGTACCAGTGGCGGAAGGTGCCGTCGAGGTCGAAGAACTTCCACATGCCGTACGCCGTGCCGGCCCGGCTGAGGTGCAGCACGATCGCACTCCCCCAGGCCTCGTGCGCGCCCCACGGGTGCGGGCCGAACGGGTGGTCGGGGAAGGTGAAGGGGGAGCCCGGGTCGAGCCGCGTCGCCAGCACGTCACCGTCGTCGGCGACCACCGTCACCGGGTGCGAGAGCCACAGGTGGCCGTGCAGCACCTCGCGCCGCGAGATCACCTCGCCGGGAGCGAACTCAGAACTCGTAGCCGAAGGCCTCGATGGTGTCGGCGAACACCGTCGCCACCCGCTCGCGCGAGGCGTCGGTGTAGAGCTCGCGGTAGTGCCCGGCCGGGCGGGCGTTGCCCTTGGCGCGCGGGAGGTTCGGCGTACCGGGCAGGTCGAGCTGCTTCCACACGTCGGCGAGCTCGTCGTCGAGGTGCTCGTAGCGCAGCACCCGGTCGAGGGCCATCTTCCCGTGGATGCGGTAGAGCCGACGGTTGTTGGACAGCTGCTCGATCCAGATCTCGTTGACGTAGGCCTCGAAGTCGGGAAGCTCGGGGAGGTCCTTGTACTTCCAGAAGTAGAGCGAGACGACCGCGTCCCAGGGGTTCCGCTCGATCGCGAAGGTGAAGTAGTCGGCCCATGCCTCCTCCCCCACCAGCTCGCGCGTCGCCTTGGCACCCATGTGGTTGTAGGCCTTGCGCGGCAGCGGCGGCGACTCGAAGTTCTGTGGACCGCGACCACCGGCGGCGCGTCGCAGCGCCTCGTCCTCGGGGCTGATCTCGGTGATGACGTCGTCGGGTCCGCACACCTTGGACAGCGCGATCTCCACACTCGTGCCAGCAGTCTTGCGGGTCTTGAGGAAGATGAAGCGGTGGCTGTGGGACGCGATCACGGGGACGACCCTATCCGCCACCACACCGATACCGTGGGCACGTGGTGGACCCCCGGACAGTCGACGGCCAGACCTCAGAAGGCATCCACTTCCGCGGCGACGACTGGTACGCCGAGGAGCTGGGCGCGGCACGGTTCATCGACTGCACCTTCACGGACGTCGACCTCTCCGAGGCCTCCACCGCCGGGGCGACGTTCCAGGACTGCACGTTCCACGGCGGGCGCTTCAACGCCTCGACCCACACCGCGACGGCGTTCGTCGCGTGCGACTTCCGGCGTACGACGTTCTTCGACGCCACGCTCGACGGCTGCAAGCTCGTCGGGACCGTCTTCAGCGAGTGCGTGCTGCGTCCGCTCACCGTGATCGGCGGGCAGTGGCAGGGCGTCACCATCCGCGGCACCAACCTGACCCGGCTCGACCTCACCGGCGTCGACCTGCGCGAGGCCGACCTGTCGATGTCCGACCTCAGCATGACGGTCCTGGCCCGGGCGCGCCTGGACCGGGCCGACCTGCGCCAGACCACCCTGGAGGGCACCGACCTGCGCGGCGCGAGCCTGGACGGAGTCGACCTGACGGCGGCGAAGCTGCGGCGGACGAAGCTCGACCTCGCCGGTGCCGTGCTGCTCGCCGAGCTCCAGGGCGCGGAGGTCGACACCTCGGCCTGAGGCTCCCGGCGTCAGGACAGCCGGGCCCGCAGGCCGTCGATGACCAGGTCGAGACCGAGGTCGAAGTCGGGCAGCGACTCGACGCTGCGGTCCACCGCGCCGAGAGCGATGGCCTGGCGCGCGGTCTGCTCCTCGAAGGCGTGCCCGAAGACGTAGTGGAGCAGCGTGCGGCTGGCCACGGCGGCGAGATCGGCCGGCACACCGGCGTCGGCGAGGACCTTCTCCAGCTCGTCCACCGGTCCGGCCGCGCCGAGGCCGAAGGCCCAGACCGTGGCCACCACGTCGGCACCGTCCGTACAGGCCAGCATCGCGGCGCGCAGCTCCGCGCAGACCTCGCGCAGCTGGTCCGGCCAGTCGGTCGCCTCACGCGGCCGTGCTCCCCGCGCCAGGATCTCGTCGGCCACCGCGGCCAGCAACGCCTGCTTGCTGTCGAAGTGGTGGTAGATCGCGCTCGGCTGCACGTCGAGCTCGGCCCCGAGCCGACGCATCGTCAGCGCGGCGAGGCCGTGGGCGTCGAGCAGGGCGACCGCATGGGCGAGGACGTCGGCCCGGTGATGCGCCACACACCCTCCTGCGGTCGGCGCTCCGTTGACGAGGTGAACCCGAGAACCCTAACCTGAACACCGTTCAGGTCACCACCACGCGAGGATCCCGATGACTGCCACGACCCCGTCCGACACCACGACGCAGCCGTCCACATCGGGCTCGCGGTCGCCGACCCGCGACATCGCCCTCGTCGCCGCCTTCGCGGCCCTGATCTGCGCGAGCGCCTACATCGGCGCGATCCCGGTCGGCAGCGCCGGCGTGCCGATCACCCTGCAGACCTTTGCGGTCATGCTGACCGGCTGCGTCCTCGGGCCGGTGCGCGGCTTCGCGGCCGTCAGCCTCTACCTCGCCCTCGGCGCGGTCGGCCTCCCCGTCTTCGCGGAGCACTCCTCCGGCATCGGCGTCTTCGCCGGCCCCAGCGGTGGCTACCTGCTGTCGTTCCCGTTCGCGGCAGCCCTCGGCGGATTCCTCGTCGCGTACGTCGCCCGCGAGCGCCGCACCCGCGCCCTGGTGGTCTTCGCCTGCTCGATCACCGCGAGCATCCTGGTCATCCACCCGATGGGGATCGTCGGGATGATGCTCTACTTCGACGTCTCGTTCCCCCAGGCCCTGGCCTGGGACATGCCGTTCTGGCTCGGCGACGTGGTCAAGACCGCGCTCGTCGCGATGATCGCGGCCGAGGTCCACCGCGCCTTCCCGCAGCTGCTCCAGCGCGACTGATCGTCCTTGCCCACGATCCGGCTCGACGGCGCGTGCGTCCGCGTCTCGCTGCCCGGTCGCGGCCAGCGCGAGATCCTCGCTCCCACCACGCTGACACTGACCGAGCGCCGCATCGGCGTCATCGGCGCCAACGGCTCGGGGAAGTCCACCCTCGCCCGCTTGCTCAACGGGCTGGTGCGGCCCACGGCCGGTCGGGTGCTGGTCGACGGAGCTCGACGTGGCACGCCAGGGCGCGCCGTACGACGCCTGGTCGGGTTCTGCTTCACCGACCCCGCGGCGCAGCTGGTCATGCCGACCTGCGTCGAGGACATCGAGCTCTCCCTGCGTCGCAGCACCAAGGACGCCGAGACCCGTCGCGTTCGGGCGCTGGAGGTGCTGGCCGAGCACGGGCTGGCCGACCACGCCCACGACTCGGTCCACTCGCTGTCGGGTGGCCAGCGACAGCTGCTGGCACTGGCCGGGGTGCTCGCGATCCACCCCACGATCGTCGTGGCCGACGAGCCGACGACGCTTCTCGACCGCGCCAACACCCGGCGCGTGACCGACGCCCTCTTCGCCCTCGAGCAGCAGCTCGTCCTCGTCACCCACGACCTGGCGGCCGCGGCCCGCTGCGACCGCGTGCTGGTGGTGGCAGACGGGCACGTGGTGGCGGACGCCAGCGGTGACGAGGCCGTGGCCCACTACGTCGGTCTGGTGGACCGATGAGCGACCTGATGGCCGGGCTCTACCAGCCCGGCAACACCGTTCTCCACCGCCTGCCGGTCGGCGCCAAGGTGCTCGGGCTCGCCGTCCTGAGCCTGGCGATCGTGCTGGTCCGCGACGTGCGGTCCGCGCCGCGTCTTCCTCGCCGTCACGCTGCTCCTCGCCCTGGTGGCGCGGGTTCCGATGCGCTCGCTCTGGCGGGCTGCGCGAGGGGTCCTGCTGATCGCCGTGGTCGCCGGGGCCTTCCAGTGGTGGTGGTACGGCGCGCCCAAGGCCGTGGAGACCTTCCTCGACCTGATCAGCCTGGCGCTGGCCGCACTGGCGCTCACCGCCACGACGACGGTCAACGAGATGGTCGACGCGCTGGCCCGGTGGGCGCGACCGCTCCGGGTCGTCGGCGTCGACCCCGAGCGGGTGGCGCTCACGGTGGCCCTCACCATCGGGGCGCTGCCCGACACGATCGCGATCGCCCGTGAGACGCGCGACGCCGCCCGCGCGCGCGGGGTCGAGCGCAACCCGCGGGCGTACCTCTCCCCCTTCGTGATCCGCGTGGTCGCACGCGCCCACGAGTCCGGCGACGCGCTGCACGCGCGCGGGATCGGCGACGACTGATCAGAGCGGCTGGTTGACGAACCAGCGGTGCCCGAAGGGGTCGCGGAAGACCGCCACCCGCCCGACCGGCGGGTTGTCCTCCGGCCCGCGGTCGAGCGCGACACCGGCGGCGGTCACTCGCGCGCACATGGCATCGACGTCATCCACCTCCAGGTGCAACGTGACCGCGGCTCCGCGCGAGGCGTCCGGTGCGGCCACCCCTGCGGACTCGAACTCGTCCGACATCATCCAGCGTCCACCTCCGACGGCCATCTCGACGTGCCCGATCATGCCGTCGTCCATGACGATCGGGTCGAGCACGACCTCCGCGCCGAGCACGTCGGCGTACCACTCGATGGCGCGGCGCGCGTCCGCGACACAGATGTATGGCGTCAGCTCACCCATCCGCCCACCTCACCAGCCGGGCGGGCGCCTGTCCACCCACGCACGACCGCTGTCGGCGTGGGCGGCCTCGACCTGCCGCGGCCACCGACAGCAACACCTCCTCCTGGGCCGGGCGCGCCGCGAGCATGACCCCGACCGGCAGTCCCTCGTCGGTCCAGTGCAGCGGGCAGCGAGACGGCGGGCATGCCGGTGACGTTCCAGGCGCTGGTCCACGGCGTGAAGGACTTCTGGTTCTCGAAGTCCGCGGGCCGGGTCGTCGTCGTCGCGCAGCTCGCCGACCTTCGCCGGCGGGCGGCTGAGGGTCGGCGTCAGCACGACGTCGTACGGCGCGAGGGCGGCCAGCGCCGCCGCGGCGTGCTGGCGCAGCCGGCCGATGGCCAGTCCGAACTCGGGGCCGCTCACCGCGTGGCCGAGACCGCCGAGCCAGCGGGTCAGCGGGCGCAGTCGGTCGTCCCGACCGACCGGGGCCGCGGACATCGCGGTGAGCACGGCCCAGCAGGTCTCGAAGTCCGCGACCGCGGCGTGCGGGATGCGGCACGGGCACGTCCTCGACCTCGTGGCCGAGCGACACCAGCAACCGCGAGGCGTCCTCCCACGCGGTCACGCTGGACGGGTGGACCTCGACGTCCGCGATGACGGGCGCGACGAACCGGGCGACGCGCAGCCGTCCGGGCTCGCGGTCGCAGGCGCCGAGGAACGTCCCGGACGGAGCTGGCGCCCAGAACGGGTCGCCGACCCGCCGGCCCGCCAGGACGTCGAGCAGGGCGGCGGCGTCGCGGACGGTGCGGGCGAGGGTGCCGGGGGTCGCCAGTCCGACCGGGTCGCCGTAGCGTCGGGGCGCCACTGATCCGGCCACGTGAGGGCTTGAGGCCGACCAGCCCGCAGCAGGAGGCGGGGATGCGGATCGAGCCGCCGCCGTCGGAGCCCGGCGCGACCGGCAGCAGCCCAGCCGCGACCGCCGCTGCGGCGCCGCCGGAGGAGCCGCCGGCGCTGCGGGTGGTGTCCCACGGGGTGACGGCGGGCGGCGCGACGTCGGGCTCGGTGTAGCAGGGCGAGCCGAACTCCGGGCGTGTTGGTCTTGCCGAGGCTCGGCATGCCCGCCGCCTCGACGGTGACCACCAGGTCGTCGGACTCGTCGGGCACGAAGTCGTCGTAGGCCGCCGAGCCGAAGGTGGTGCGCACCCCGGCGGTGGGGTGCAGGTCCTTGATACCGGTGGGGACGCCCCACAGCGGACCGGCGTCGTCGGGCGGCCCGGCCTCGGTCAGGCGTCGCGCATGGGCCCGGCGCCCGGTCGTGCGTGGTCGTGATGAACGCGCCCACCCGGTCGGCGCGTCCGGCGTAGTGCTCGACCAGCTCGAGCGGCGACAGCTCGCCACGGCGTACGGCGTCGCCTTGCTCGAGCGCGGTCAGGTCGTGCAGCACAGCACGACCGTAGCGCCGACCGGGCCGCCCGGGTCAGGCCGCGGCGGGCGTCTCGGTGCGCGACGAGGGCGGCGAGGGCGCTCGCGAGCCGCTGGACGGCGCTCGTTGTCGGCGAGCAGGTCACCCGCCATGGCGGGCTCGCTGGCGACGATGCCGTCGACGACCTGCGCGCCGGCGATCGTGGCGGAGTGGCGGGCGTGCTCGTGCGACCACTTGCCGCCGTACGGCGTGGGGGTGGCGCCGACGGCCGCGAAGGGCTTGCCGACGATGGCGCCCTGGCCGTAGGGGCGCGAGAGCCAGTCGATGGCGTTGTTGAGCGACGGCGGGCATGGTGCCGTTGTACTCCGGCGTCACGACCAGGACGCGGTCGGCGGCCGCGACGGCTGCGCGCAGGGCGGCAGCGCTCGCGGGCACGTTGTCGCCGTCGATCTCCTCGTTGTAGAACGGGACCTGGTCGAGGCCCTCGACGATGTCGATGGTCACGCCCTCGGGGGCGTGGTCGCGCAGGTGCTCGGCGATGCGACGGTTGAGGGAGTCGGCCCGGAGGCTGCCGACGAGGACGGCGACGCGGGTGGTCTCAGGAGTAGTCATGCCGATCTAAACGGACCACGGTCCGCTTCCATTCCCGATGACGCGAACTTCTTCGCGGCCTACGCTGGCCGCGTGCCCATCGAGCTCCCGCTGGCTGACGCCCCGCCGCCCGAGCGGGCGGACGCGGCGCGCAACCGCGAAGCCATCCTCGCAGCGGCCCTGCGCCTGGTGGAGACCCGGGGGGTCGGCTGCGTGACCATGGACACGGTCGCGGCGGAGGCCGGGGTCGGCAAGGGCACCGTCTTCCGGCGCTTCGACAGCCGCGAGGGACTGATGGCGGCGGTGCTCAACACCTCGGAGACCCAGTGGCAGGCGTCGGTGATCTCCGGTCCCCCGCCGCTCGGGCCGGGTGCGCCGGCGATGGAGCGGCTGCTGGCGTTCGGACACTCGCGGCTGCGCACCAACCTCACCCACGCCTCGCTCATCGAGGCGGCCGGCCGGGCGGGTGCCCGGTCGGTGGCGGCGATGTCGTTCGCCAACATGCACGTGCGCTACCTGCTCCGCGAGCTCGGTGTCGACGGCGACCTGCCGCTGCTCGCGACCGCGATCCTGGCCCCGCTCGAGCTGGTCGTGCTCGAGCAGCAGGTCGAGCGGGAGCGGATCCCGGTCGAGCGGCTGGAGGCAGGCTGGGACGACCTCGTACGACGCGTGGTCGGCGCCTGACCTGCGTCAGCCGGTCTCAGCGCTGCTGCCGGCGCAGGCCGAAGGTGAGGCCGTCGACGAGCGCGCCCCACGACGCCTCGATGACGTTGTGGCCGACCCCGACGGTGACCCACGAGGACTCGCCGTCGGTCGTCTCGATCAGCACGCGGGTGATCGCGTCGGTGCCGTGGCCCTGGTCGAGGATGCGCACCTTGTAGTCGATCAGCTCGAACTTCGCGACCTCCGGGAAGGCCTGCCCGATCGCCTCGCGCAGCGCCGCGTCGAGGGCGTTGACCGGACCGTTGCCCTCGCCGGTGACGACGTAGCGCACGCCCTCGGCCTTCAGCTTGACCGTCGCCTCGGAGACGGCCTCGCCGGTCGGTGCGGGTCTCGGTGATGACGCGCCACGACTCGACGTCGAAGTACGACGGCCGCGCGCCCTCGACCTCCTCGACGAGCAGCAGCTCGAAGGACGCGTCGGCGGCCTCGAAGGTGTAGCCGCGCTGCTCCATGTCCTTGACCCGGTCGGTCACCCGGGTGACCAGCTCGCGGTCGCCGGAGAGGTCGAAGCCGAGCTCCTTGCCCTTGAGCTCGATCGAGGCGCGGCCGGCCATGTCGGAGACGAGCAGCCTCATGTCGTTGCCGACACCCACCGGGTCCATGTGCTGGTAGAGGTTGGGGTCGACCTTGATCGGCGCTCGCGTGCAGACCGGCCTTGTGCGCGAACGCGGAGGTGCCGACGTACGGCTGGCGCGATGCCGGCGGGAAGTTGGTGACCTCGGCGACCGCGTGCGCGATCCGCGTCGCGTCCTCGAGCAGGCCGGACGGCAGGACCTGGCGGTCGAGCTTGAGCTCGAGGTTGGCGACGACGGCGATGAGGTCGGCGTTGCCGGTGCGCTCGCCGTAGCCGTTGACCGTGCCCTGCACGTGGGTCGCGCCGGCGTCGACGGCGGCCAGCGTGTTGGCCACCGCGCAGCCGGTGTCGTTGTGGCAGTGGATGCCGACCCGGGCACCGGTGGACTCGATGACGTCGACGACGACGTCGGAGACCCAGTCGGGCAGCATGCCGCCGTTGGTGTCGCAGAGCGCGACGACCTCGGCGCCCGCCTCGGCCGCGGTCCGCAGCACCTCGAGGGCGTACGCCCGGTTGTCGCGGTAGCCGTCGAAGAAGTGCTCGGCGTCGAGGAAGACCGTCTGGCCCTCGTCGCGCAGGTGGGACACGGTGTCGCGGACCATCGCGAGGTTCTCCGCCAGCGTGGTCTTGAGCGCGAGCTCGACGTGGCGGTCGTGCGACTTGGCGACGAGGGTGACGACGCTCGCGCCGGAGTCGCGGAGCGCAGCGACCAGCGGGTCGTCGGCTGCTCGTACGCCCGGCTCGCCGGGTCGCGCCGAACGCCGCCAGGCGGGCGTGGCGCAGGTCGAGCTCCTGGATCGCGCGGCGGAAGAACTCGGTGTCCTTGGGGTTGGCGCCCGGCCAGCCGCCCTCGATGTAGCCGACGCCGAGGCCGTCGAGCTGGCGCGCGATGGCCAGCTTGTCGGCGACCGAGAGGTTGAGGCCCTCCTGCTGTGCGCCGTCGCGCAGGGTGGTGTCGTAGACGTGGAATGCGCCCTGCAGGTCCATCGGTCGTCCCTCGGTCGGTTGCTGGTCGGTCGTTGTCGGGATGGAAATGAAAAAACCTCCTGGGGTGCAGGAGGTCGGCGCGGCGGGAGTCCCGTCGCGCTAGGCAATGATGATGGTGCTGGTGTTCACGACAGTCATGCTGCCACGACATCGCGTGGCGGGCGCCGGTGTCTCGGAATCTGGTTCACCGGCGCCCGCGAGGCACGTCGTGGGTCAGGCGAGCGTCGACGTGTCGATGACGAAGCGGTAGCGCACGTCGGACGCCAGCACCCGCTCGTACGCCTCGTTGACCTGGTCGGCGGCGATGACCTCGACCTCAGAGCCGATGTGGTGCTCGGCGCAGAAGTCGAGCATCTCCTGGGTCAGCGCGATGCCGCCGATCATCGAGCCGGCGTAGGAGCGGCGCGAGTTGATGAGCGAGAAGACGTTGAGGCTGAGCGGCTCCGCCGGCGCGCCGACGTTGACCAGCGTCCCGTCGACACCGAGGAGGCCGAGGTGGGCGTCCACGTCGATCTTCGCGCTGACCGTGTTGATGATCAGGTCGAAGGAGCCGGCGAGGTGCTCGAAGGTGTCGGGGTCGGACGTGGCGAAGTAGTGGTCCGCGCCGAGGCGCAGGCCGTCCTCCTGCTTCTTCAGCGACTGCGAGAGCACGGTGACCTCGGCACCCATCGCGTGGGCGAGCTTGACCGCCATGTGGCCCAGTCCGCCGAGGCCGACGACGGCGACCTTGGTCCCGGGACCCGCGCCCCACTTGCGGAGCGGGGCGTACGTCGTGATGCCGGCGCACAGCAGCGGCGCGGCCTCGGCGCCGTCGATCCCATCGGGGACGGAGAGGACGTAGTCGGCGTCCACGACGACGTGCGTGGAGTAGCCGCCCTGGGTGGTGGTGCCGTCACGATCGGTGCCGCAGTAGGTCGCCGACCATGCCCTCGAGGCAGTACTGCTCGTCGCCGTTGCGACAGTTGGTGCAGGTGCCGCACGAGTTCACCATGCAGCCGACGCCGACGCGGTCGCCGACCTCGTGGCGGGTGACCTCGGCGCCGATCTCGGTGACGACACCGACGATCTCGTGGCCCGGCACGACCGGGAACGGCTGGGGACCCCAGTCGCCGTTGACCGTGTGGATGTCGGAGTGGCAGATGCCGGCGTACTGGATCTCGATGAGGACGTCGTTGCTCCCGACGTCGCGGCGCTCGATGGTCGTGGGAGCGAGCGGCGCGCCGGCCTCGGGGGCGGCGTAGGCGTTGATGCGCATGGACATGGGTCTCCTTGGGCGTGCGTGATGACGACGGCGACGTGTGACGTCGCTCGTCCGGGTGGGCGGGTGCGCGCTAGTGCGCCTTGACCCGCTTGAGCTCGTCGGCCAGCGAGCGCGCCTCGGCGGACAGCAGGTCCGCGCGCTCGGTGTCACCGGCCTCGACGGCGTGCCAGTAGTCGATCTTGATCTGGACGTAGCGACGCCGCAGGGCGACGTGCTCGACCTCGAGCGCCAGCCGGCGCTCCTGCGCCGCCAGCAGCTCGACCTGTTCGCGCGGCAGCGTCGGCGCCGAGGCGCCCGTTGGCGACGTACTGACGCATGTCGCTGACCGACATGCCGGTTGCTGCGAGGCACGCGATCCACATGAGCTGGTCGAGGTCGCCGTCGTCGTAGACACGGTGCCCACTGCTCGCTCCGCGGCTGACCGGCGCGATGACGCCGATGCTCTCGTAGTAGCGCAGCGTGCTCGCCGGCAGGCCGGTCAAGGCTGCTGCTTCCTTGATCGTGTAGCTGTGCTCGGTCGTTCGTGTGCTCACGTCTACGACGCGTAGGAACTTCAAGTACTTGAAGTCAAAGCCGACCGCTTTTCGTCCTGTACCAGTGCGAGGCTGGGTGGATGGCAGCGTGTGACCGAGGCGACGACCACGTGGGCGCAGGCGCTGTCCTGGCGTCTGGACCGACACTTCCTCGCGCCGGTGGGCTCGGAGTCGGTAGGAGATGTCGTACGCCGTCTCGGTGCGGTGCTCGCCATGGACGAGTCGCTCGCCGAGCTGGCCGTCGGCACTCGACGCGAGTCGTCGCGGGTGGGTGAGCTCGCTGCTGCGCTGGCTGCCGGGGAGGTCGTCAAGGCCTTCGCGTTCCGCGGCGCCGTGCACTACCTCTCGCCCGAGGACGGCGGCATCTACCTGTCGCTCCGGTGCGCGGGTCGGCAGTGGGAGCTGAAGAGCTGGGTGGAGTTCTACCGCCTCACGCCCGAGGACTGGCCCGACTTCCGGGCTGCGGTGCGCGATGCCCTGACCGACGGCCCGCTCACGGTGGCCGAGCTCGGCCACGCCCTGGCCGCGCATCGTGCCTATCGCCACCTGCAGCCGGTGTTCGACGACGGCGCCGGCACCCTGATCAAGCCGCTGACGTGGCAGGGCGACGTGAGCCTCGCCCGGTCGCGGGACGGGCAGCTGACGCTGCAGCGGCTGGACGACAACCCGCGCTGGGCCGGCATCCCCGACCTCGACGAGGCCGGCCCGCGCGCCATCACGGCCTACTTCGCGGCGTACGGTCCGGCACCGGTCGACAACCTGCACCACTGGCTCGGCGACGGTCTCAGCGCCGGCCGCAAGCGACTGCAGACGTGGCTCGCCGAGCTCGGCGACCGGCTGGTCCCGGTCGACGTCGACGGCACCGAGGCGTACGTCCTGCGCGAGGACGTCGACTCGCTCCTGGCGGCGCGGGCATCCGAGGTGGTGCGGCTCCTGCCCGGCCACGACCAGTGGGTGATGGGCCCCGGCACCAAGGACGACACCGTCACACCGCCCGCTCTCCGCGACCTGATGACGCGCAAGGCCAATCCGGTCATCTTCGGTGGCGTCGTGGCCGGCACGTGGGCACGCAAGGGCGACGACCTGACGGTCGACGTGGCTCTCCGACGCCCCTCGGCCCGACGGTGCGATCGAGGTGGAGGCCGTGCGGCTGGGTGAGTTCCTGGGCCGCGAGCTTCGACTGGCCTTCTCCTCGTAGTCGGCCTATCTACGCCGCGCGAACCTCACATCGCCATTGGCCATGCGCTCGGTGGTGACGGCGGGGTCATGCACGCGATGGTGGTGATGGCTGCAGAGAAGCACTGCGTTGTCGAGATCAGTTGCCCCACCCGAGGTCCACGGCAGCCAGTGGTGGGCCTCGGTCCAGGTGCCGGGGATGTCACAGCCGTCAGCGCGGCAGGTGCGATCCCGAAGGAGAAGCGCGCGACGCTGGGCCGCAGTGAAGAGGCGACGCGCGCGGCCCATGTCGAGGACCTCGGAGGCGCCGCCCAGCACGGCCGGGATGATCTTCGCCGAGCACGCGAGACGTCGCGCCTGGGCGGCAGTGATGGTCTCCCCGAAGCCCGCCTCCCCCGGCACACTGCCGCCCCACAGGTCGGCGGCACCGAGCTCGCGGCGGAGCGCTGCGAGGGGCACGGTCACGACCACGGTCGTGGCGTCCCCGCCATGGAGCGGCAGGCGCCGCGGGTCGAGACTCTCGAGGAACTGGATGAACGCCTCGCCCAGTCGCCGCGGATAGGGCAGCCGCGTGAACGGGTCCGAGTCGGCGGCCGAGGAGTCGGCCTCGTCGTCACGCAGCTGACGAGGACTGGTGAAGGCCTCGAGGTAGGTCGCGAGCCGCGTGGCCGCTGCATCGGGGAGACGACCGCTGATCCGGGTCGTGCCGTCGCCGAGGCGGCGCATCGTCAGGCGTGTGCGGCGGGTCGCCTCCTCCTCGAGAGCCGCCAGCCGGCGCGCCTCGGCTTCCTCGGCGATCTCCGGGGCGACCACGTCGAGGATCTTGCGACCGAGGCGCGCGAGCTGGCGGGGTTCGAAGCGCTCGGCGTAGTCCACCAGCGTGGCTTCGGCCCGGTCGACCACCTCGGCTGACGCGTCCGAGGGCAGCTCGTCGAGCGCCCGCGAGATGACGCGCGCCTGCGCCAGGGTGGCGCGGCCTTCTCGCATCGCCGTCGCCAGCACGGTCCACCGACGATCCAGGCCGCGGGCCAGGACGACGTCGCTGCGCGCGTCCTCCCAGCGGACGCGCGTCTCGTTCGCCAGCCATCCCAGCGGCGTCACGGGAGGCGGTCAGGGCGGCGACGTCGTCCGCGTCGGCCAGCATGCGAAGTCGGAGCTCGACGAGTCGCGACTCGACCCTGACCAGCTCGCGCAGCGCGTCGGCCTTGTCGGAGGTCGTCATGAAGGTCGGATTCGTGTCGGCGACGGTCTTGAGCACCTCACCCATGGTCGCCGCGGCGGTCAGGATCGGATGTGTCACGACAACCTCCTCGGAATCTGGGGCGAGCTTCTGTACCACAGATTCTACCGCTCATCACTATTAATCGAAACTCTTTTCGACTAATGTGGATAAGTCCTCACGCCCCCGCGAAGACGCAGAACTCGTTCCCCTCAGGGTCCGCCAGCACCGTCCAACGCGGCTGGTCCCACAGGTGCGTGGCGCCGCGCGGCGATCAGCTCGTCGACCTGGCCGACGACGTCCCAGTGCAGGCGGTTGGGCTCGGTGCGCGGCTCGGGGACCTGCGCGAAGTCGAGCGTCATCCGCTGGTCGACGGCGACGCCGGTCAGCGTCCAGACGTCGTACGTCGTGTCGTGCTCGGGTGCTGCGCCGAAGAGGTCACCCCACCAGCGAGCCAGCATCTCGGGATCCGCGCAGTCGATGCCGATGCCGTGGATGCGGTAGTCCGGCAACCGATCGGCAGACCGCACGAACGCGCAGAACTCGTTGTCCTCCGGGTCGGCCATGAGGGTCCAACCGAACCCGGTCTCCGAGGACGGCGCCAGCACCCGCGCGCCGAGAGCGACCAGCTCGTCGACCGAGCCGCAGTCCACGTCGAGGTGGGTCCGGTTCTTGGTGCGGTGGGGCCGGTCGACCGGGTTCACCCACAGGGTGTGGCGTGGCGTCCGACCGGCGAGTCGGGCCGGCGGTTCCGCCTCCGCGACCTCGAGTCCACTGACCGCAGCCCAGAAGCGCGCCTGCGCACCGACGTCGAGTGCATCCACACAGAGGTCCTGCCAGGTGACCAGCGCCATCGCGACATTCAACCAGCCGCCACCGACACTCCATGATGGTCCGATGTCCAACGCCCGCTCCCGACTCGCAGCCGAACGCGAGCAGACGCTCGCCCGGCTGGCCAGCCTGACCGGCGACTTCGACTCCGTGGTCGCGGCCTCGCTCGACACCAACGCCGACGACGAGCACGACCCCGAGGGCACCACGATCGCCTTCGAGCGGTCCCAGATCGGCGCGCTCATCGGGCAGGTCCGCCACCACCTCGCGGAGATCGACGCGGCCGTGGCCCGTGTCGAGGCAGGGACGTACGGCGCCTGCGAGCGATGTGGCCTGCCGATCGGCCCAGCAAGGCTCGAGGCCCTGCCTGCCGCGCGCACGTGCATCGGCTGCGCGTCACTCCACCCCTGACGACAACGCGCTCCGAGCGCCGCACCCCCGCGGCGGCGCTCGGAGCGCACGTACGCGAGTCAGCAGGCGTACGCGTCCGCTCCAGCGACGTACGTCGCCACCATCTCCTCGGGAAGCGTCGAGCCCGCACCGAAGTACTCCAGGCCCTTGCCGTCGGCGCCGTTGGGCGTCGGGATCCGGTCGACGCCCTTCGGGTCTCCGATGGTCATCTTCTCGAAGATCTTGAGGGCGACGGGCAGTCCCTCGGCCCGGAGTGCGTCGTAGCCGGCGTCCCGTGCGCCGGCACACTCCGTCTCGTAGCCCTCGAACCCGGCACCCATCTCGGCCGAGACGACGAACCAGTTGGAGGACGTCGGCCCCGTCAGGGTGTACATCGGCACGAAGCAGTGGTGCGCGCTGGCGCTGGTCGCGGTCATGGCGATCGCGGCCGCTGCGGCGCCGGCGACGACGCCGACGCGTCGCACGGTGGTGGTGCTCATCTGGTGTTCCCTTCTCCTGGGACCCCCTCTAGGTCCTCCCGGACCCAGTGCACCGTTCCTGCGGTGCGGACCGCCCACCGCCAGACCCCGCACACTTCCCGCACAGTTCGCGCTGCCGATGCGGCACGATGTCGCCATGGCCGAGCGAGTGACCTTCCCCAGCGTCTCCGGCGAGACCCTCGCCGGGCTGCTCGACCTGCCGGAGGGCGAGTGCCGCGGCTGGGGCGTCTTCTCCCACGGCTTCACCCTCGGCAAGGACTGCCCGGCCGCGTCGCGGATCTGCAAGCAGCTGGCCGCCGAGGGCATCGGCATGCTCCGCTTCGACAACCTCGGCCTCGGCGACTCCGAGGGCGACTGGGGCGACGGCTCCTTCTCCCACAAGGTCGCCGACACCGCCCAGGCCGCGCGCTTCCTGGAGGATTCGGGCCGCTCAGTACAGATCCTGGTGGGCCACTCCTTCGGTGGAGCCGCCGTGATCGCGGCAGCCAAGGACGTGCCCCAGGCTCGCGCGATCGCCACCGTCGGCGCGCCCTACGACCCCTCGCACGTGGAGCACCACTACGACGCCATCGTCGAGCGCGTCCTGGCCGAGGGCGAGGCGCTGGCCACGTTCGGCAACAAGACGCTGACGATGAAGCGGGAGTTCGCCGAGGACGTACGCCGTGCGCACCTGCACGACGCCATCCGCACGCTGAAGCGGCCGCTGCTCGTCATGCACTCCCCCACCGACAACACCGTCGGCATCGCCAACGCGAGCGAGATCTTCAAGGCGGCGCGGCACCCACGCAACTTCGTCTCGCTGGAGGGGTCCGACCACCTGCTCACCGCCCCCGGTCAGGCCAAGCGGGCGGCACGGATCATCAGCGCGTGGGCGGACCAGTACCTCGTCGACTGACCCGCCCCCGCGCTGCTGTCAGGAGATGTCGCGGTAGTTCGTCCACGCCTCTGCATGCGGGTGGCCTGGCCCGGCGTGAACTCGTACATGCACTCGTCGTAGGTGTAGTCCATGAAGTTGTGGATCGGGTCCACACCCGGGTCGACGTCGGGACTCGTGCACGTGTCGCGGCCGGTCGGACACTCGAAGGCCGGCGAGGCCTCGGCAGCGGTGTCGTCGACCGTAGTCACCCGGCTCGGTGCAGCCGCCCTGGAACGTGTGGTAGAGCTGGAGCCAGTGACCGACCTCGTGGGTCGCGGTGTCGCCCTCGCCGTACTCGGGGTAACGGGCTGTGTCCCCGGTGTCACCGTCGACCGCGGGAAGGCTGCGGAAGTCGAGCACGACGCCGTCCAGGTAGGAGGGCAACGGGTTGCCTTCACTGGCTTCCGGGTCGAAGAAGGAGGGGAAGTAGGCCCATCCCAGCAGCGACTGGGCGAGGGAGGCGGTGTAGATGTTCAACGTCTCGGAGGTGCTGTCCTCGTAGAAGAACTGCTTCATCTTCACCTCCTTGCCGCTGCCGCGGTAGAAGCGCGGCAGTCGCGCCGTTGGCGGAGACCAGGTTGAACCACTCGGGCTGGGCCTTGCGGTTGATCTCGGCCAGGACGAACGTGAAGCCGGTGTCTCTGTAGGCGTCGTTGAGGACCTGGATCTGCTCGTTGATACGAGCGTCGGACAGGTTGCCCCCGCCCTGACCGTTGTCCTTGTAGACGACGTTGAAGCGGACCGGGATCGTCGCCCCGGCGAACTCCTCGGCTGCGGCGGCGCCGGCCTTGCCACCCCTGCCCTTGGCGGAGGTGACGGACTTGAGCGCGCGCGCCAGCGGGTCCTTGTGCACGGTGTGGAGGTCGTCACGCGGGATGAAGCCCGCCGGCGCCTCCGCTACCTCTCCGTATTCGATGCAGTCGGTCTTGTCCTTGGCGGGTGCGGAGTACACAGGTGTCGCCATGCCGATGCCAAGCGTGAGTGCCGATACCGCCACGCCGAGCCGACGGGCGGCGAGGCTGCCACTGAGAGTCATGCGATCCCCTTACACAGATGAGAGAGGGAAGGTAACCCAGCGGGGAGGCGCAACAGAAGACCCTGAGCCTAGAGTTCGCTGCGTGGTCACGACAACGTGCGAGCGCGGCTCCTACTGGGCCGGCGTCGGGTGCGAGCTGGCGGAGCCTTCCTGGCTCGCGAGTGTCGGGATCCCGTTGACGGTCGTCCTCCTCGGGATGGGGGCCGCCACCTTCGTCGTACGCCGACAGCTGGCCGCCGCGGTGCACGCGCGAGATGCGGAACGCCTGGCGCCGCCTGTCACCGAGTTCGGCCGGGAGGTCCTCGCCGCCGTCGACAAGGTCGTGAACACCAAGGCGAACGACCCCTACTGGGAGGCGCCGGAGTGGGACGGGCATGAGCTCATCCAGCAGGCCCAGGCGCGGTTGGCCGTCTCCGTCTCGCGACCGGACGTGTGCCGCGAGGTGGTTCGCGGGTCGAGCGACGTCGCCGCGGCGTGGGCCGCCTGCGTGCAACGCAGGCGGGAGCTCGAGAGCGGTGGGGTGCTGCTCCCCGGCCTGGCTGTTGCCCACGGCCTCGACGCCGCGTGCGCGCCGCTGTGGAACGACGTACGCCGGGCGGGCGAGGTCCTCGCGCGCTGGGACGGCCTGGGCCCCATCCCCGACTTCGATCCGTGGCCGCACCCCCATGTCCAACCGGCCGGCCGCACGGCCACGGACCGGCACCGGGAGGCGCGAGGTACTCCTGGCTGACCTACTACGCCGACGAGTTCGAGCGGGTTGCTGCGAAGCAGGCCTAGCCGTGCCGGGGAGCGATCCGTTCCGCCCCGTCACCCGACGTGTACTGCTGCGGGTCCGGCCGGCAATTCGTATCGATGGTGCAAGGTGCCGCCGTCGAGCTTCGTCAGTACGTGGTGCGCCAGCCGTGCTGTCGGCGGCGCGAGGAACAGGCTCTGGCACGCGTACGGGCGACCGGACCAGGTGTCGTGACGCTGGTGGCGGATCCGGGCCTCGAGCAGCTCGTGAGGTCGCCAGCCATGCATCGGTCGTCCTGCTCGCAGGGGTGACCTGCTCCAGGGCGTCCCACTGTCCCATCCACAACTTGATCTGTAGATCGAGAGCGGCGGACAGGAGCGCGGGGCACTCGTCGACGACCAGCATCCGGTGGTGCACCCGGTACCGGTACGGCTGGCGCGGGCTGCGTGTCACGCCGGCGCGAACGGCGGCGACGTCAAGGTCACGCGCGCAGGCACTGGGATCCTGGAGCCGGGCGGCACACAGGCGGGCGGCACTCGTCCAGTCGCCGGCTACGACATCCGCCAGGGTGTCCAGGGCGGGCACGAGAAGTCGCGCCCCGGGGTGGGTGATGGTGATGGTCACTCGCCCCCTCCTCACTGGTTGCCGCGCCGGGCGGAGTCCCTCCCCCGCTGACGGAACGTCAGGAGGTCAGCACTCGGCACGGGTGTGCGGACCAGCCTTCGGTGCCGATCCGCCGACCAGGACGAATCCGCGCACTTTTCCCGTGAACCGGTGACGAGCAGATGAGGTCAGTGCGGTGTCAGAGGCTCTCGACGTACCACGTCTCCCGGATGGTCTGGCGCATGACGGCCCGCTGCATGAGCTGGATGGCGACGCCACCGATGGCAAGCACCAACAGGATCAGGGACCAGACGAACGTGTTCGACACGGTGTCGGTGAAGTCTCCCCGGCTGAAGTCGGCGGAGTCCAGCGAGCCAAACATCAGCATGAGGCCGCCGGTCACTGCGACAGCACCGGCAACGGAGCCGATGAGGATGAGCACCAACATCGGCACGTTCGTGAAGGCAGACACCAGGCCGAACAGCAGACCGACAGCCAGCCCCGCCAGGACCGCGACCCAGTTCCAGGAGATCCCGAGGGCGAGGATGATGCCCGAGCCGATCGCGAAGCCGGCCGCGCCCATCGCCAGGACGATGGCGACGTAGTAGTAGAGGTAGGCGAGGACCGCGAAGATCACGGCGAACACCAGTCCCAGCACCCAGCCGAGCACAGTCCCGAGGAAGCGCTCATCGGCGAAGCCTGCGACGAGTCCGGCGCCGAAGGCGAACCCGGCGAAGAAGCCCCAGATGGGGATGACGAGCCGCAGCACGAACTGACCTGCGACGAGCATGGAGCCTCCGGCGATGATCGCGAGGAGGCCCAGAAGGATGTCAGCCATGGCAGCAGAGTAGGGTCCGCACCCCCTCAGAGGTGGGATGTCCCATCCGTGTCTAGACAGCGGGTCCGGACAGCCCATCCGATGGGGCATGGAGGCGACCACGTCCGTGCCGCAGTAGCCTCAGGGTCGTGACAGTCTCGCGACGAGGAATTCGAGAGCGGGTCGTCGAGTCCGGAGGCCCCAGGATGTTCACTCGAGTGGCGATCGTGAATCGCGGCGAGGCGGCGATGAGGCTGATCCACGCCGTCCGCGACCTGAACGCGCACGGTGGTGTGGCCCCGATCCAGACGATCGCGCTCTTCACGGACGAGGAACGGACGGCGATGTTCGCGCGGGAGGCCGACGAGGCCTACTCGCTGGGTCCTGCTTCGGCGCGGCCCTACATCGACCTCGCCGTCCTCGAGCGGGTGCTGGTCGAGTGCGCGGCAGACGCCGTCTGGGTGGGCTGGGGATTCGTCGCGGAGGACCCCGCGTTCGCTGACCTCTGCGAGCGCCTCGGCGTGACCTTCATCGGTCCGAGCGCCGATGCGATGCGCCGGCTGGGCGACAAGATCGGCTCCAAGCTCCTGGCGGAGGAGGTCGGTGTGCCGGTCGCGCCGTGGAGCCGAGGCGGCGTCGACACGTTGGAGAGTGCGCTGGCCGCTGCCGAACGCATCGGCTACCCGCTCATGCTCAAGGCCACGGCCGGTGGGGGTGGCAGGGGCATCCGCAAGGTCGACTCAGCCGTCGAGCTCGAGGACGCCTACCAGCGCACCCGCGACGAGGCCGAGCGGGCGTTCGGCAGCGGCGTGGTCTTCCTCGAGCGCCTGGTGACAGGGGCTCGGCACGTCGAGGTCCAGCTGATCTGCGACGGTCACGGCACGGCGTGGGCGGTCGGCGTCCGCGACTGCACCGTGCAGCGGCGCAACCAGAAGGTGATCGAGGAGTCGGCGTCGCCGCTTCTCGACCAGAGCCAGACCGACGAGCTCAAGGCGTCCGCGGAGCGCCTGGCCATCGCGGTGGGGTACGTCGGCGCCGGAACTGTCGAGTTCCTCTACCACCCGGGAGAGCGGTCGTTCGCCTTCCTCGAGGTCAACACCCGCCTGCAGGTCGAGCACCCGATCACCGAGGCGACGACGGACCTGGACCTGGTCAAGGCGCAGCTGCACGTGGCGGCCGGGGGCCGGCTCGAGGGACCGAAGCCGGTCGAGCGTGGGCACGCCGTCGAGGCGCGGCTGAACGCCGAGGACCCGGACCGCGACTTCGCCCCGTCGCCCGGCCGGATTGCGCTGCTCGATCTGCCCTCCGGGCCAGGCATCCGCGTGGACACCGGCGTCGGCGAGGGCGACACCATCCCCGCCGACTTCGACTCCATGATCGCCAAGATCATCGCCTACGGCCGCACGCGTGACGAGGCGCTGGCCCGGCTACGTCGGGCGATGGCGGAGACCACGGTGGTGATCGAGGGCGGCGCCACCAACAAGAGCTTCATCCTCGATCTCCTCGACCAGTCCGAGGTGATCGACGGGGAGGCCGGCTGGGCCGACACCGCATGGATCGACCGGGCTCGGGGAGAAGGGCGCCTCGTCGTGCACGAGCACTCGCGGGATCGCCGTCGTCGCGGCGGGCATCGAGGCCTACGAGGACGAGGAGCAGGTCGAGATCACCCGGCTGCTCGAGAGTGCCCACGGTGGCCGGCCGATGGTGCAGCACAAGGTCGGCCGGGCGGTCGACTTCAAGCTCCGAGGTGCTGGATACAAGGTCACGGTGCTCCAGATCGGCCCGCACCGGTTCCGGGTCGGCGTCGCAGCGGGCGGTGGCGAGCACGTCGTGGTCGCCGACGTCGAGCGGCTCGACGAGTTCCACACCCGGATGACCGTCGGCGACCAGCGCTACCGCGTGGTCACCGCCACCCATGGTCCCGTCCACATGATCGAGGTCAACGGCGTGGCCCACCGGGTCAGCCGCGACGAGGGCGGCGTGCTCCGCTCACCGGCACCCGCGCTGGTCGTCGCCTCTCCGGTCGCGGTCGGCGACCTGCGTCGCGGCCGGGGCTCCGGTCCTGGTCCTCGAGAGCATGAAGATGGAGACGGTGCTGCGTGCGCCGTTCACGGCCCGGGTCCGCGAGCTCCTGGTGCTGACCGGGAGCCAGGTCGAGACCGGTGCCCCGCTGGTGCGTCTCGAGCCCGTCGAGGAGGACGCCACCGAGGAGGTCGCTGCTCCCGACGAGGCCGGGCCGGTCCTCGACCTGCCGCCGTCCGTGCCGGCCGCCTCCGCGCAGGAACGTGCTGCGCGGAGCCGGGACGACGTGGCGGCGATGGTGATGGGCTACGACGTCGACCCGAGCGAGGACGGCGACGTGGTCGCCGACTACCTCGCTGCCCGCGACGAGCTCGTGGCGGCAGGTGACGACGTGGTCGCCGACGAGATCAGGCTCCTCGGCCTGTTCGCCGACCTCGCCGAGCTCAGCCGCAACCGCCCCGCCGGGGAGGACCTGCACACCGAGCTGCGCGTGCACAGCTCGAAGGAGCACTTCCACGCGTTCCTGCAGAGCCTGGACGTGGACCGAGGCGGACTCCCGGAACAGTTCCGCGACCGCCTGGCGAGGGTGCTCGCCCACTACGGCGTGACCGACGTGGACCGGACCCCGCAGCTGGAGGAGGCGGTGTTCCGCATCTTCCTGGCGCAGCAGCGCTCCGCACCCGAGGTCCGCCTGGCGATCGAGCTGCTCCAGCGCTGGATCGTCGAGCCGCCTCCGGCCGAGGAGCTGGCCGGCCCGGCGCGTGACCTCCTCGAGCGGCTCGTCAGGTCCACTCAGCTCCGTTTCCCGGCGGTGGGCGACCTGGCCCGCAGCACCCGCTTCCGCTGGTTCGACCAGCCGCTCGTCGACGAGGAGCGTTCGAGCGTGCTGGCGGGCGTCCGGGACGAGGTGGCGGCTCCTCGCGGCTGAGCCCGACGCCCCGGACCGCACCGCTCGGCTGGAGGCGCTGGCCGCGATCCCCGAGCAGATCGTGCGGTTCCTCGCGGAGCGGCTCGAGGGCGGCGTCCCGGAGCAGGAGCCGATGCTCGAGGTGCTGTTGCGCCGGCACTACCGCGAGCACGACCTGAACGGCCTGCGGTCCTTCGTGCGGGCGGATCGCACGTTCGCGGTGGCGGACTACGTCCTCGACGACCGCCCCACCCGGGTGGTCTCCACCGTCGGCACCTTCGCCGAGCTCGGCAGTCCGGGGAGCTCGATGGTGGCTGCCGTCGCCGACGAGCTCGCCGCCCGACCCAGCGACCACGAGGTGGTGGTCGACCTGTACGTGCACTGGCCGGACGCCCCCGACGCGCCGGAGCAGGCCAGCGAGGAGCTGGCCCGGGTCGTCGGCGCCCTGCCCTTCACCCACGACGTACGCCGGATCGCGGTGGCGGTCTGTCCCGGCGAGGGCAAGCCGGTCACCTACTTCACCTACCGCCCCGTCGCCGCCCACGGGATCGTCGAGGACGACCTCGTCCGCGGCGTGCACCCGATGGTCGGCCGCCGCCTCGACCTCTGGCGGCTGCGCGACTTCGACGTCACCCGCATCGAGGCGCCCGAGGACGTGCTCCTCTATGAGTGCGTCGCACGCGACAACCCCGCCGACCGGCGGCTCGTCGCGCTGGCCCAGGTCCGTCAGCTCGCCGTCGTCCGTGACGAGGACGGCAGGGTCACCGGGCTGCCCCACGCGGAGCGGGCGGTGGAGAACTGCCTGGAGGCCATCCGCCGCGTCCGCGCGTCCCGCGGCGCGGCCGGGAGCAAGCTCGACACCAACCACGTGTGGGTGCAGGTCTGGCCGATCGTCGACGCCGATGTCGAGCAGCTGACGACCCTGCAGAGCAAGATCACTCCGCTCACCGACGGCGCCGGCATCGAGGAGGTGCTCGCGCAGGGCCGGGTGATCGGTCCCGACGGCAGCCCCGCAGCCATCGCGATCCGGTTCCACGCCAGCCCCGGCGCCGGGGTCACGGCGTCCGTCGAGGCTCCACCGTCCGAGCGGCTCAAGCCGCTCGACGAGTACGCCAGCAAGGTGGTCAGAGCCCGTCGCCGGGGCCTGGTCTACCCCTACGAGCTCGTGGGAGTGCTCACCGGACCGCAGGGCGGTTTCGTCGAGCACGACCTCGACGACACGGGTGCCCTGGTGCCCGTCGACCGGCCACCAGGGCAGAACACGGCCGGGATCCTGGTCGCCGTCGTGACCACGCCGACCGATCTCCACCCCGAGGGAGTCACCCGGGTGGTGCTGTGCGGCGACCCGACGAGGGCCCTGGGGGCGGTCTCGGAGCCGGAGTGCTCGCGGATCATCGCCGCGATCGACCTCGCGGAGCGGATGCAGGTGCCCGTGGAGTGGTACGCCCTCTCGGCGGGCGCCCGGATCTCGATGGACTCCGGCACCGAGAACATGGACTGGGTCGCGGCCGGGCTCAAGCGGATCATCGAGTTCACCCAGGCCGGCGGCGAGATCAACGTCGTGGTCGCGGGCATCAACGTGGGGGCGCAGCCGTACTGGAACGCCGAAGCCACGATGCTCATGCACACCAGGGGAATCCTGGTCATGACACCGGACAGCGCGATGGTGCTCACGGGGAAGCAGTCGCTCGACTTCTCCGGCGGAGTGTCCGCGGAGGACAACTTCGGCATCGGTGGCTACGACCGGGTGATGGGACCGAACGGTCAGGCGCAGTACTGGGCGCCCGACCTGGCCGGCGCCTT
>CAVQJS010000007.1:0-326200 GCA_963712875.1 uncultured Actinomycetota bacterium
GACGAGGTGGCGGCTCCTTGCTGCTGATCCCGGCGCCCCGGACCGCACCGCTCGGCTGGAGGCGCTGGCCGCCGATCCCCGAGCAGATCGTGCGGTTCCTCGCGGAGCGGCTCGAGGGCGGCGTCCCGGAGCAGGAGCCGATGCTCGAGGTGCTCGTTCGCCGGCACTACCGCGAGCACGACCTGAACGGCCTGCGGTCCTTCGTCCGGGCGGATCGCACGTTCGCGGTGGCGGACTACGTCCTCGACGACCGCCCCACCCGGGTGGTCTCCACCGTCGGCACCTTCGCCGAGCTCGAGCAGTCCGGGGAGCTCGATGGTGGCTGCCGTCGCCGAGGAGCTCGCCGCCCGACCCAGCGACCACGAGGTGGTGGTCGACCTGTACGTGCACTGGCCGGGTGCCCCCGACGCGCCGGAGCAGGCCAGCGAGGAGCTGGCCCGGGTCGTCGGAGCCCTGCCCTTCACCCACGACGTACGCCGGATCGCGGTGGCGGTCTGTCCCGGCGAGGGCACGCCGGTCACCTACTTCACCTACCGCCCCGTCGCCGCCCACGGGATCGTCGAGGACGACCTCGTCCGCGGCGTGCACCCGATGGTCGGCCGCCGCCTCGACCTCTGGCGGCTACGCGACTTCCACGTCACCCGCATCGAGGCGCCCGAGGACGTGCTCCTCTATGAGTGCGTCGCACGCGACAACCCCGCCGACCGGCGGCTCGTCGCGTTGGCCCAGGTCCGTCAGCTCGCCGTCGTTCGTGACGAGGACGGCAGGGTCACCGGTCTGCCCCACGCGGAGCGGGCGGTGGAGAACTGCCTGGAGGCGATCCGCCGCGTCCGCGCGTCGCGCGGCGCGGCCGGGAGCAAGCTCGACACCAACCACGTGTGGGTGCAGGTCTGGCCGATCGTCGACGCCGATGTCGAGCAGCTGACGACCCTGCAGAGCAAGATCACTCCGCTCACCGACGGCGCCGGCATCGAGGAGGTGCTCGCGCAGGGCCGGGTGATCGGTCCCGACGGCAGCCCCGCAGCCATCGCGATCCGGTTCCACGCCAGCCCCGGCGCCGGGGTCACGGCGTCCGTCGAGGCTCCACCGTCCGAGCGGCTCAAGCCGCTCGACGAGTACGCCAGCAAGGTGGTCAGAGCCCGTCGCCGGGGCCTGGTCTACCCCTACGAGCTCGTGGGAGTGCTCACCGGACCGCAGGGCGGTTTCGTCGAGCACGACCTCGACGACACGGGTGCCCTGGTGCCCGTCGACCGGCCACCAGGGCAGAACACGGCCGGGATCCTGGTCGCCGTCGTGACCACGCCGACCGATCTCCACCCCGAGGGAGTCACCCGGGTGGTGCTGTGCGGCGACCCGACGAGGGCCCTGGGGGCGGTCTCGGAGCCGGAGTGCTCGCGGATCATCGCCGCAATCGACCTCGCGGAGCGGATGCAGGTGCCCGTGGAGTGGTACGCCCTCTCGGCGGGCGCCCGGATCTCGATGGACTCCGGCACCGAGAACATGGACTGGGTCGCGGCCGGGCTCAAGCGGATCATCGAGTTCACCCAGGCCGGCGGCGAGATCAACGTCGTGGTCGCGGGCATCAACGTGGGGGCGCAGCCGTACTGGAACGCCGAAGCCACGATGCTCATGCACACCAGGGGAATCCTGGTCATGACACCGGACAGCGCGATGGTGCTCACGGGGAAGCAGTCGCTCGACTTCTCCGGCGGAGTGTCCGCGGAGGACAACTTCGGCATCGGTGGCTACGACCGGGTGATGGGACCGAACGGTCAGGCGCAGTACTGGGCGCCCGACCTGGCCGGCGCCTTCGGCGTACTGATGGCTCACTACGACCACACCTACGTCGTGCCGGGTGAGTCGCGCCCGCGCCGGGCAGTGACCACTGACCCCAGCGACCGAGACGTCTCGGGCTTCCCGCACGAGGTCGCGGACAGCGACTTCACCACCGTCGGCGAGATCTTCTCCGCGACCTCCAACCCGGACCGCAAGAAGGCCTTCGACATCCGCACCGTGATGCGGGCCCTGGCCGACCAGGACCACCCGACGCTGGAGCGCTGGGCCGGGATGGCCGACGCAGACACCGCCGTGGTCCAGGACGCCCACCTCGGCGGCTATCCCGTGTGCCTGCTCGGGATCGAGTCACGGCCGGTTCCCCGACGAGGCTTCCCGCCCACGGACGGGCCGGACATCTACACCGCCGGCACCCTGTTCCCGCGTTCCTCCAAGAAGGCGGCCCGGGCGATCAACGCGGCCAGCGGCAATCGTCCGCTCGTCGTGCTGGCCAATCTGTCGGGCTTCGACGGTTCGCCGGACTCGATGCGCAACCTCCAGCTGGAGTACGGCGCGGAGATCGGTCGGGCCATCGTCAACTTCGACGGTCCGATCGTCTTCTGCGTCATCTCGCGCTACCACGGCGGTGCGTTTGTCGTGTTCTCCAAGGCCCTGAACCCGAACATGACCGTGCTCGCCCTGGAGGGGTCCTACGCCTCCGTCATCGGTGGCGCCCCGGCGGCGGCCGTGGTGTTCGCCGGCGAGGTCGAGAAGCGCACGTCCGCCGACCCCCGGGTCCGAGGCCTCGAGGGCAGGATCGCCGACGCCACGGGACCTGGTCGAAGCCGTCTGGTCGTTGAGCTGGCCGACCTGAGGGCAGCGGTGCGTCCGGAGAAGATCAGCGAGGTCGCCGCCGAGTTCGACCGCGTCCACGACATCCACCGGGCCGTCCGCGTGGGCTCGGTGGACGAGGTGATCCCGGTCGCGCGGCTACGGTCGCGGGTGATCGATGCGATCGAACGCGGACTGGACGGTGCTGTCGGGTGAACGACCACAGTCGTCGCGTCCGCGTGTGACCGGTCCCCTTCAGCCGACGCGGGCGGGCGTGCACGCGTGCAGCCGTACGTGGGTGCCGGTCCGGTTGGTGCCGACGTCGACGGCCGCGCAGAGCTGTCGCGCCAGCCACAGCCCGTAGCCGTGGTCCGACGGCTCGCTGGGCGGGAGCAGCCCGCGAGCGGGTCGACGAGTCCGCGTCCACTGTCAGTCACGTGACAGACCCAGGTGGCCCCCGCCTCGTAGACGTGAAGGAGCGCGGGCGGCTCGCCGTGGATCAGCGCGTTGGTCAGCACCTCGGTGACCGCCAGCGCCATGTCGTCGACCAGGCCGGGATCGATCCCGGCCTCGGCCCCGCGGGCGTGAACCATCCGGCGTGCGCCGGCGACGTCGGCCCGCGACGAGCAGACCATGGTCGTGGCGTCGGCCGGCGGCGCCACGACCGTGGCCAGCCCGGCCAGCATGTCGAACGGGTCGTCGAACCGCTCGTTGGGAGACAGGCCGCCGTCCGCGCGGACCACGCCGTGGGTGTGCATCCCGATCTCGAGGAGGTGCGACGGGAGCGAACCTGCGTCGTAGGGACACAGCAGGTCGACGTCGGCCTCGGCGAAGACGACGTTGATCGCCGCCTCAAGACGGCGGTAGTCGACCAGCTCGGCGGGCGTCCTGCCGGTCAGGATCTGCTCCGCGACCACGCAGGACCGGACGTCGGGCGCCTCGGCCGCGAAGTCGAGCAGGACGCGGTAGACGTTCCACTGCGGTGCGTAGGCGATCGAGTCCTCGACGAAGGTGATCTCGTCCGCGTCCGTGCCGAGCGCAGCTCGCACCTGCTCGACGCGATGGGCCGGTGCCATGACCAGGCCGCGGTGCCCGCGCTCGAGCCCCTCGCGGAGGAAGCCGCCGACCTCGGTGGCGTACTGCCGGGCGCCGTCGTAGAACGTGCCGGTGTGGGTGGCGGGCATGGTCATGGCGCGAGCTGCTCGGCCGCCGCGCGGAACCCGTCGGCGACGCTGCTGAAGTTGTGCAGCACCGCTTCGGCCTGCTCCTCGTTCGTGACGTTCTGGTTGTGGTGGAAGGCGCACTCGTGCGTCCCAGGCTCGAGCGAGCCTAGGGTCGGAACGGCGTTGTACGAGCCCGGGCTCACTCGGGCACTGTAAGCCAGAGAGGCTCGGCGGGATAGCCATTCGTCACGCCGCCGTCGAGGCGGAGGGGCACTTCGCCGGGTTGACGACCGGACGAGTCACAACCAGCTGGGAAGCCGTACGTCGGCGAACGGTGCTGCATCATCCGGCGCCCAGCTGGTGCCGGTCTCCGCAGTGGCCGCCCCGAGCCCGGCAGCACCAGCACACACCAGCAGCGTCGCCAGGAGCCACGGCCCCCGCGCCGAGCCAGCCGGATCGACCACGCGGTGCAGGGACGACCGCACGCGCTCGCCGCCCGGGCCCCACCACATGGCGAGGGCGAACCCGACGCCGATCACCGTCAGCGACGTGGTGACCGAGAGCGCGGCCGCGAAGCAGATCAGCGCGAAGGCAGTCGCGATGCCGAGGCTCCACACGAGGAGCAGGAGCGTCCCGGGAATCGACTTCACGAGGTGCCACGGAGCAGCGAGCAGCAGCTGCGGGGCGTCGTACCACTTCACCCCGCGCAGCTGGCGACGACGACCTGCCGACGACGCGGCCATCGATCCGCTGCGCAGCAGCCAGGCGGCGATGGTGCAGACGAGCAGGGTGATGTACGGCGCATACGCCACGGCGGCGATCACGACCGCCCCACCTGCCAGCACCAGTGTGGCCCGTCGCAGCCGTTCGCCAGCACGGACGTGCGGACGGGCGGGGTCGTACTCGCCGACGTGCTCCGGTGGGACGATCGAGGTGGTGCCGTCGGGCAGCACGTGCGTGCGCGCCTCGAGCGGCGTGGTCACCGGCTCGTCCTCCCAGCCGGCCGACCAGTGGTTGTAGGGCGCGGTCAGCGGGATCTGCGTCGTGTCCGGTGGAGCCGGACGCGTGGACGTACGGGACGGGCTCGGCATGCCACCGCCCAGGTCCTCCAGCCACTCGCGCACCTCGGGCAGCGAGGGTCGGTCGGCGGCGTTGGGGGCCAGCGCCTCCTCGATCAGCGGCCGGATGTCTGCATCCAGGCCGGCCAGGTCGTGCTCGCCCCGGCGGACGCGGTCCATGATCGCCATCGACGGGCCGCGGCCGAAGGGCGGACGGCCGAGGCCGGCGTATGCCACGGTCGCCGCCCAGGCGTGCACGTCGGAGGCGGCGGTGGCGTCCTCGCCCTGCAGGATCTCGGGCGCGAGGTAGCCCGGCGTGCCGAGCAGCCAGCCGGTCATCGTCAGGCGTGGATCGTCGGCGACGCGGGCGAGGCCGAAGTCGATGAGGATCGGGGTGCGACCCTCCATGATCACGTTGGAGGGCTTGATGTCTCGGTGGAGGACACCGACCGCGTGCACGGCCTCGAGCGCCTCGGCCAGGCAGTCGGCAAACCACAGGAGGTCGTCGCCGGTGAGCGGGCCCTCCTCGTTGACGTGGCCGTCCAGCGAGAGACCGGGGACGTAGCGGGTGGCGACGAAGGGGATGTCGCCCCATGGGTCGGAGTCGACGATCTCGGCCACGCGGCGGCTGCGGATGAGGCTCAGCGAGCTGACCTCGCGCGCCAGGCGCTGGCGGGCCTCGTCGTCACCGACGATGTGCGGACGCAGCACCTTGATCGCGACGGGCCGCTCCCCCGGCTTCTGCCCGAGGTGGACCACGCCCATCCCGCCCTCGCCCAGGCGCGCCCGCAGCGCATAGCCGCCCACGGTCAGCCCCGGCGGCGGCGCCTCGGGGCGCGATGCGGTCGTCACGTCACGAGGATACGGGCGGCACTCGGTCATCGGGCCGATCCCCACGGCGCTCGCGGGTCGCGCGGTGTCCCGCAACCCGATCGGCCGAGGGAGTCAGCAGACGCGATGCAGCCAGCCGAAGGTGTCCTCGGCACGACCGAACTGCATCCCGACGAGAGCCTCACGCAGCTGCATCGTCAGCTCGGTGCTTCTCGGCGCCGGCACGATGCCCGACGGGGAGCGCAGCTCCCCCACCGGCGTCACGACCGCGGCGGTGCCGCAGGCGAAGATCTCGGTGATCTCGCCGCTCTCCACGTCCGAGCGCCACTCGTCGATGGAGAACTTGCGCTCCTCCACCGCGTGGCCGCGCTTGCCGGCCAGCTCGATGATCGAGGCGCGGGTGATGCCCTCGAGGATGGTGCCGGTCTCGGGCGTGACGATGTGGCCGTCGGCGTGGACGAAGAAGAGGTTCATCCCGCCGAGCTCCTCGATGTAGCGGAACTCCTGGTCGTCGAGGAAGACGACCTGGTCGCAGCCCTTCTCGATCGCCTCGCGCTGGGCGGCCAGCGAGGAGGCGTAGTTGCCGCCGGTCTTGGCCGCACCCATGCCCCCGCGGCCGGCGCGGGTGAAGGTCTCCGAGAGCCACAGGTTGACCGGCTTCACCCCGCCCTTGAAGTAGGCCCCGGCCGGGGAGGCGATGACCATGAACGTCACGTGCTGGGCCGGGCGCACGCCGAGGAACACCTCCGAGGCGAACATGAAGGGCCGCAGGTAGAGCGACTTCTCCCCCTCGCTGTCGGGCACCCACCGTTGGTCCACGGTGACCAGCGCGTCGACGAGCTCGACGAACGTCTCGACGGGCAGCTCGGGGAATGCCAGCCGCTGGCTCGAGCGCACCATCCGCGCGGCGTTCTGGTCGGGCCGGAAGGTCCACACCGATTCGTCGTCGTGGCGGTAGGCCTTCATCCCCTCGAAGGTCTCCTGGGCGTAGTGCAGCACCGCCGTCGCCGGGTCGAGGCTGAGCGGGCCGTACGGCGTGATGCGGGCGTTGTGCCAGCCGTTGTCGGGGGTCCACTCGATCGTGAGCATGTGATCGGTGAAGTAGGTGCCGAAACCCGGGTTGGCCAGGATCTCCGCGAGGCGGGAGTCGTCAACGGGGGTCGTCGTGGGGGTGGTGCTGATCTGCATGGGGTCAGGCTAACGGGTGGCGAGGAGGGCTACTCCCGCGTTTCACGCGGCATGCTGCGACCCATAGCCGAAGGGGCCATAGCCGAAGGGGCGACCATTCCCCTAGCCTGCCAAGGTGAGCGCGGAGGATGTCGTTGACTGGTCGCGCTTCCGGGCTGTCCTCTTCGACCTCGATGGGGTCCTGACACCGACGGCCGAGGTGCACATGCGTGCATGGTCCGAGATGTTCAACACGTTCCTCGCCGAGCACCGCGCGGGAGAGAGCAGTGCGGCTGGGTCAACCGCGGCCGACACCTCGCCCTACACCGATGCGGACTACTTCGCCCATGTCGATGGCAAGCCTCGCTACGACGGCGTCCGGGACTTCCTGACCTCCCGCGGGATCCGGCTCTCCGAGGAAATGGTTCGGAGCCTGGGCGACCGCAAGAACGCTGCCTTCCAGGAGGTGCTCGACCGCGACGGGGTGGCGCCCTACCCCGGGTCGGTCGCTCTCCTCGACCATCTGAGGGAGCTGGGCATCCCGCTCGCCGTCGTTTCCTCGTCCGCGAACGCCGTGGCGGTGCTCGAGGCTGCGGGTCTCTCCGATCGGTTCGTCATCGTCGTGGACGGGGTGGTCGCGCGGACAGCAAGTCTGCGGGGCAAGCCGGAGCCAGACACCTTCCTGCACGCGGCTGTGGCCCTGGGCGTCCCTGCACAAGATGCCGTCGTGGTGGAGGATGCCGTCTCCGGAGTGCGCGCCGGTGTCGCCGGCGGATTCGGACTCGTCGTGGGGGTCGACCGCGGGGCCGGCGGATGCGTTGCGGGAAGCAGGTGCGGGGGTCACGGTCGTCGATCTCGCGGACCTGATCCCGGGAGGACTGCCGTGAGGGAGGCCATCCCCGGCACCGATCCCATCGACCGCGGGCGGTTCCGGCTCGATCCGTGGCGGCTGGTGGAGGTGGACCAGCGCAGCGATCACCTCGGCGTCACCGAGACACTCTTCAGCGTCGCCAACGGGTATCTGGGGATGCGCGGCAACCCCGAGGAGGGCCGCGACTCGCACGCTCACGGCACCTATCTCAACGGCTTCCACGAGACGTGGCCCATCCGGCATGCGGAGAGCGCCTTCGGCTTCGCCCGGACTGGTCAGACCATCGTCAACGCCCCCGACGCCAAGGTCATGAAGCTCTACGTCGACGATGAACCGCTGCTTCTGAGCACGGCCGACCTGGAGCACTACGAGCGCAGCCTCGACTTCCGTGACGGGGTGCTGCGCCGCGACCTCCTCTGGCGTACGCCGTCGGGCAAGCGCGTGCGGGTCCGTTCCACCCGGATGGTCTCGATGACGCAGCGCCATCTCGCCGTGCTCACGGTCGAGGTGACCATGCTGTCGGGAGAGGCGCCGATCGTCATCTCCTCACAGCTGCTCAACCGCCAGGACGGCCGCGACGAGTACTACGTGCCGTCGGCGGCGATGGGGGAGGGAGTCGACCCGCGCCGCGCGTCCCTCTTCGAGGAGCGGGTGCTGCTGCCGGAGATGTCCTACGCCGCAGAGGAGCGGCTCGGCCTGGGCTACCGCTGCGCCAGGTCGGGGATGACGCTCGCGGTGGCGGCCGACCACCGCATCGAGACCGATCAGCAGTTCGAGACGCTGCTGAGGCACGACGATGATCTCGCCAAGTTGGTGCTCCGGGCGGAGGCAACCGAGGGCAGCACGGTACGGCTGGAGAAGTTCGTCTCCTACCACTCCTCACGCGGAGTGCCGGTGCGCGAGCTGTCCGATCGGTGCGACCGGACGCTCGACCGCAGCCGAGGCCACGGGGTGGAGCACTACCAGTCCGAGCAGCAGGCGTGGTACGACCGGTTCTGGCGACGGGCCGACGTCAGGGTCGAGGGTGACGAGGCCACCCAGCAGGCAATCCGATTCAACATCTTCAACCTGGCTCAGGCTTCCGCGCGCTCCGACCAGCAGGGCGTGTCCGCGAAGGGCGTGACCGGCTCCGGGTACGAGGGCCACTACTTCTGGGACACCGAGATCTACGTCATCCCGTTCCTGAGCTACGTCATGCCGGAGGTCGCCCGCAACGTGCTTCACTTCCGCACCCACCTGCTTCCAGAAGCACGGGAGCGAGCACGCGAGATGGCCCAGAGCGGCGCGCTCTTCCCGTGGCGGACGATCAACGGCGAGGAGGCGTCCGCGTACTACGCGGCCGGCACTGCCCAAGTGCACATCAATGCCGACATCGCCTACGCCCTGGTGAAGTACGCCCTCGTCTCGGGCGACGAGGGGTTCCTGGTGCGTGACGGTGTCGACCTCCTGGTCGAGACGGCCCGCATGTGGGCGGACCTCGGCTTCTGGCGTACCGATGGGGAGCAGTCGTTCCACATCCACGGGGTCACCGGCCCCGACGAGTACACCACCGTCGTGAACAACAACATGTTCACCAACGTGATGGCGAGGTTCAACCTCGAGGCGGCGGTCCGCGCGACAGAGCACGTGCGCAAGCACTACCCGGACGCCTGGGCGCGCGCGGTCTCCCGCCTCGGTGTCGCCGACAGCGAGATCGAGGAGTGGCGTCGGTGCGCTGAGGAGATGGCGATCCCGTTCGACGCGGCTCTCGGCATCCACCCGCAGGACGACTTCTTCCTCGACCGCGAGGTCTGGGACCTCTCCCGCACCCCTGAGGAGCTCTTCCCCCTCCTGCTGAACTACCACCCGTTGGTGATCTATCGCTTCCAGGTGCTGAAGCAGGCCGACGTGGTTCTTGCCATGTTCTTGCAGGGCGATCGGTTCAGCCTCCAGCAGAAGCGAGCCAACTTCGAGTACTACGACCCGATCACCACGCGGGACTCCTCGCTGTCGGCGATCGCCCAGTCGATCGTCGCTGCAGAAGTGGGGTACAACCTCGAGGCGCTCGACTACTTCCGTGAAGCGCTGTACGTCGACCTTCTCGACGTCCACGAGAACGCCACCGACGGTCTCCACGTCGCCTCAGCGGGCGGAGTGTGGCAGGTGCTCGTCCATGGGTTCGGGGGGATGCGCGACCACGGAGGAGCGCTGTCTTTCGATCCCAGGCTCCCCGACGGCTGGAGCGCACTGCGGTTCAACCTCGCCTGGCGTGGTCTCGACATCGCAGTCGAGATCACCGTCGACCAGCTCGAGCTGACCGTCGGGCGGCTCGACGTCAGCGGTCGGATCAGCCCCGCGCGCGACGACTTACCCCGCTTCCGGGACGTCGACGCACTGAAGGTCACTGTGCACGGCGAGGACCACGTGGTGTCCATGGGAGAGACGTTGAGGCTCTCCCTGGACTGCCACGGCCCTCGACTGGGCAGCAGGTCCGGTCGGCGGCCCCAGACCGGCGGCACGCGAGCCGACGGCAGCAAGATCACAGCCGGGGTGCCCGACCCAGGACGTCATCGCGAACCGGACGACTCTGGGTGGTGTGCTGCCGGTGGTTCCGGCGGTCTTCGCGGACCAAGGTGTCGACGTGAACCTCGATCACCCATCGGACTAGCCAGCCGGGACTGGCCGGGTGTCATGCACCTGCGTCGCCAGTCCCCGGGCTCACCACGAGCCCGCTCCTGTGCGCCTGCGCGGCAGCTTGGGTGCGGTTGGCGACGCCGAGCTTGGCGATCACGTGGGACACATGCACGCTCGCGGTCTTGGGGGACATGGACAGCTGCTGGGCGATGTCGCCGTTGGTGGCGCCGTCGGCGAGGAGCCGGAGGACCTCCAGCTCTCGAGTCGTCAGTCCGAAGGTTGCCGGCGAGCCCCGCTGGACGGTCGAGAGCCGGACGCGAACCCGGCGGGCGGTCGCTTCGGCAGCGTCGACCAGGGGTACGGCTCCCAGGTCGGTGGCAATGCGGACGGTCTCGTCGAACGCATCCCTGGCCAGATCCGACTTCCCAGCCAGGGCTGCACACTCCCCGAGCCGGAGCAGCGCCCAACCCAGCTCGTAGGGCATCGCAGCCCAGCGCCACCGCTCCACCACGCCGGTCCACACCTCAGGGTTGTCCTCACCGGCGCGCCGAGCCAGGTGAGCCCGTGCGGTCGCCGCGAACGCCTCGTCCAGCAAGCTGCCGGAGGGCAGGGCATCCAGGAGCTGCCAGATGCGCTCCGCGACCCAGTCCCCTTCCTCGGAAGCTGGCGACCCTGCCTCGCTGGCGCTGTCCGCCTCGATGTCCGCGGCCATCGCCAGCACACGCATCGCCATGGGGATGTTCCTGATCGGCGGCTCCAGCTCGAGAGCGGGGAGGATCGCAGACCTGGCTCCCTGCCAGGTCGCCCGCGGCCCGACGCAACTCGGCCTCGACCAGCTCGTCGAACATGAAGTAGGCACTCCCCTTGCCAGACAGCCGCCCGTCATCGGCCGGGCGGAGGCCCTTGGTGAAGACGGTCCCCTGACGGGCACACAGCAACATCTGGACGCGCCGGGCCCAGATGTGCGTCTGCTCGGGGACGTTCTCGGCGTCGAGCACGGCAGCCGCCTGGCGATGGGCGTCCTGCCAACGGCCCAGGTCGAGCAGCAGCTCGGAGAAGTTGCAGGCGTTGCTGGCCCATTCACTGGGAACCGGACCCGGCCGGTCCCCACCCAGGACGATCACGGTCTGCTCCGCAACCTTCGCGGCACCGGAAAGGTCTCCGACGCCGTACAGCCGTTCCCAGTAGGTGGCCAGGCATCGAGACCGATACAGGAAGATGCCTGATCGGTCCGCACGACGCACGGCGTCGCGGGCGATCTCCACGGCCTCGGCAAGGTGACCACGGTCGCGCTCCAGTCGCGACTGGTAGCGCATCGCGTTCGCCATCGCGCCATCGACGCCCGCGGCCAACTCGAACAACTCGCGGACATAGGTCTCGGCCTCTTGCAATCCTCCCGGCGTTGAGCAGCACGTCAGCGGCGTCCTGGCACGCCCACCAGCGAAATCGCGATGGCTCACGCGGAATGGTGTCGACCACGGCAAGGAGCTCGGTATCGGTGAGCGCGGGCTCGTCGTCGTCGTGACGTATGGATCCCCAGTGCCCCACCAGGTCCAGCCACGCTCCCCTCGCGGGCGAACTATCGGCGGCCAGCTCGGCCCGCGCCCGCCGGAGCAAGTCCCTGGCCTCCTCGATCGGTGCCGCCCCGATGATCGCAGCCTCGGCGGCATCCGCCAGCAGGCCGGCCAGGTCCACGCAGGTGCGCGACTCCGCATCGGGAACCTGGGGCCACAGCTCGATGGCCTTGAGCAACATGCGGTACATCTCCGGGAAGGCGCCGAGCGGGTCGCCCATCTCCTCCGCCGCCAGACAGGCCATCAGCGCACGGGCGGCGTCGCCCGACTCCGTCCGGTGGTGGGCCAGCGTGATCGCCTGGGCGAGGCTCGGCGTCTGCTGCTCCACCAGCTCGGCCCACGCCGCATGCAGCCGACGGGCGGTGTGGGGGGCCAGGCGGGCCAGCACCGCCTCCCGGAAGAGCGCGTGGTGGAAGTCCACGGTCTGCCGGTGTCTGACGAGCACGCCGGAGGAGACGGCGATCGCAAACCCCTCGTCGAACGCCGCCTCGTCGCCGGTCAGGGCCACGGTCGCCAGGTCGGTGACGCTGGGGGCAGCCACGGCCAGGGCCGCCGCCTCGACCACCGCGCGCCCGGCCGCGGGAAGGGACGCCACACGGTGCCCGAGCAGCCGTTCGGCCACCTCGTCGGCCTCGAGCGTGGGGGCGTTGACCAGCTCCTCCACCAGGAGCGGCACTCCCTCCGACAGCTCGACTATCCGAGCGACACGACGATCGTCGAGCGATGACCCGCCGTCGAGGTTGCGCACCTGGTCGGCCGCTTCGCCTTCGTCGAGGCGCCTCAGCGTGACGCTCACGGCGAGCGGGAGACGGGCGAGGTCGGCGACGCAGGCGCGCACGTCGTCGTACGCCGGGTCCGGCGTACGTACGGTGAGGAGCATGGCCAGCCGTTCGTCGCGCAGCGTCCGCGCGAGATAGGTCAGCAGGTCGAGGCTGGACTGGTCGGCCCAGTGGACGTCCTCGATCACGACGAGGACGGGGCGAGTAGCGGCGATGCGGCGAACGACCTCGGCGACCGCGGTGTAACCGTCGGCAGCGCCGCCCAGCGGGTTCGAACATCGGATCGCCACCGGCGGACCCGAGCTCAGGCAGTAGCCGGGCGAGCGTCGCACGGCCGGCACCGGCCGAGTCGGACAGTGCATCCGCTCCGACGCCCCTGAGCAGGTCGCGGAGCGCGTCCACGAAGGGCCCGAACGCGATGTCGCGTCCAGCGACGGGAGAGCAGTTGCCTCGGAGGACCAACGCTCCTCCAGCAGCCAGCTCGGCGACCAGCTCGGCGACCAGTCGGCTCTTGCCGATCCCGGCCTCGCCCTCGATGACGGCGAGCCCCGGACGTCCATCAGCCGCGTCCAGCGCGAGCCGTCGCAGGGCGGCTAGCTGGTCCGCGCGCCCGACCATCGGCGAACTGCTGCTCGAGAGCATTCCTCCATGCTGTCACCGGTGCTCGGCGCCGTCACTGGGCGCTGGGCAGGAACAATCCTCGTCATTCGGGGGCTACTGGACGGCGGGCGGCTTGACCGTCCCCGACACCGGCCTATCTCCGTCGGTGGAAGCGGAGGTCGCCGTTGGGCAGTCGGTCGGTGTGGAAGCCGGTGTCGTGGGCGCGGTGGTGATGATGGCTGCAGAGCAGCAGCGCGTTGGCGAGGTCGGTCCTGCCTCCGGTTGACCAGGGGTCGAGGTGGTGGGCCTCGGCCCAGGTGCCGGGAACGTCGCAGCCCTCGGCCCGGCAGGTCGTGTCGCGGAGCAGGAGTGCCTTGCGTTGTCCGGGGCTGAAGAGTCGCCGGGCGCGGCCGAGGTCGAGCGGGATGCTGTCGCCGCCGAGGACGGCGGGAAGGATCTTCGCGGTGCAGGCGAGGCGTCGGGCCTGGGCTGCGGTGATGGGTGTCGCCGGTGAGCTCATCGCCGGGGACCAGCCCGGCGCCGATCAGGTCCGCGGTGCCGAGCTCGTCGCGCAGCGAGTCGAGGCGGGATCGTGATGACCACCGTCGTGGCATCACCGCCGTGGATCGGGAGCCGGGTGATGTCGATGGACTCCAGGAACCGGACCAGCGCCTCGCCCGATCCGGCGCGGGTAGGGCAGCCGGGTGAACGGATCCCCAGCGGCGGCGTCGTCCGCACCGTCGGCCGTCGTCCTTGCGGGGGTTGGCGTACGGCCTCGAGGTAGGTCGCGAACCGTGTGGCAGCCGCGTCCGGCAACCGTCCGGAGATGCGGGTGGTGCCGTCGCCCGAGACGCCGCATCGTGAACCGGGTCAGCTGTCGCGGCGTTGGCCTCGAGCTCGGCCAACCGGCGTGCCTCGGCCTCCTCGGCGATCTCGGGTGCGACCACGTCGAGGATCCGCCGCCCGAGCCGGGCGAGCTCCTTCGGCCCGAACACCGCCGCCTGGGCGACGAGGTGCGCCTCCGCATGCGCCACGGTGTCGGCGTCCACGCTCGACGGGCAGTGCGGCGATGGCGCGGCGGATCACCTGCGCCTGCGCCAGGGTCGCGTCCCCTTCACGCATCGCCGCCGCCAGCACCGGGTGCTCCCGGTCCAACGCCGTCGCCAGCACCAGGTCGGCACGGGCGTCGGCGAACCGGGTCCGGGTCTCCTTCGCCAACCACCCGGCCGCATCCTTCGCCGCCGTCGCCACCGCCAGGTCGCCGGCATCGGCCAGGACCCGCAACCGCAGCTCCACCAGCTGGGCCTCGGCGCGCACCAGCTCGCCCAACGCGGTCGCCTTGTCGTCGGTCGTCATGAACGTCGGGTTCACCGACGCGACCCCCTTCAGCGAGGCCCGGATGTCGGCGGCACACACCACGATCGGATGAGTCAACGGACGGCCTCCTCTCGACGACTACTCAGAATCACGCACCTGCGTGACTACCTGTGGTCGTCGCTCCTGGAGGCCCCGACGGGACTATTACTCACCCTCGCGACTGGCCCTCCTGCCACCCCACCGCCACCCGCGCCCTGCCTGCGGGTGAAGCGGATCTGGATTCCGAAGTTTCATTCGGGCCTATGGCGAACTCTACCCCAGGCTCACGCACGCCGACAACGTGGAGTGGAGTGGGAACATGCAGTGTGTCTCGTGATCGCACACCAATTCATTGCTCCAGCTGAGCGAGGACCGGATGCTCCGGTCGGGCGAGCACCTGACGCGAGTGCGGTCATCCGCGTGTCCCGGCGATCTCGCCCCTAGAGGAGTGCGGGCGCCCCGGCTGTGAGGCGTTCGCGGGCGAGCGGCACCGGACTCCGCGACCTGCCTGGAAGAAGCCGGACCCTAGGCCAGCCGCGCCGCGATCGCGTCGCCCACCTCGGACGTACGACGGGTGGTGCCCGTCGTGCGGTCGGCCAGGTCGGCGAGCACGGCGTGCTCGATGCGGGCGGCGGCGACGGCGTGCCCGAGGTGGTCGAGCAGCAGCGCGGCGGACAGGATGGCGGCGGTCGGATCGGCCTTCTGCTGTCCGGCGATGTCGGGCGCCGAGCCGTGGACCGGCTCGAACATCGACGGGGCGGTGCGGTCCGGGTTGATGTTGCCGGACGCGGCCAGGCCGATGCCGCCGGTGATGGCAGCGGCGAGGTCGGTGATGATGTCGCCGAAGAGGTTGTCGGTGACGATCACGTCGAAGCGCGCGGGGTCGGTGGTCATGAAGATCATCGCCGCGTCGATGTGCATGTAGTCGCGGTGACGTCGGGGAACTCGGCGCCGACCTCCTCGAAGAGCCGCCACCAGACGGAGCCGGCGTGGACGAGGACGTTGGTCTTGTGGACCAGGGTCAGCTTCTTGCGCGGTCGCTTCCGGGCCCGGGCGAACGCGTCGCGCAGCACCCGCTCCACGCCGTACGCGGTGTTGACGGAGACCTCGGTCGCGACCTCTGCCGGGGTGCCGACGCGCAGCGCGCCGCCGTTGCCGGTGTAGGGGCCCTCGGTGCCCTCGCGCACGACGACGAAGTCGATGTCACCGGGGTCGGCCAGGGGTGAGGCCGTGCCGGGGAAGAGTCGCGACGGACGCAGGTTGACGTAGTGGTCGAGCTCGAACCGCAGTCGCAGCAGCAGGCCGCGCTCGAGGATGCCGGGCGGCAGGTTGGGGTCGTTGGGCTTGCCACCGACCGCTCCCAGGAGGATCGCGTCGTGCCCGCGGATCTCGGCGAGCACCGAGTCGGGCAGCACCTCGCCGGTCGCGAGGTAGCGCTCGGCACCCAGGTCGTAGCGGGTCGAGGAGAACTTCACCGGGGAGGCGGCCTCGAGGATCTTGAGTGCCTCCGCGGTGACCTCGGGGCCGATTCCGTCGCCGGGGATGACGGCGAGGGTCTGGCCTGCCGCCGTGGGGGTGGACGCGGGTTGCTGGGTGTCGGGCATGCGGGCGAATCTAGTTGTCGTCGGGGCGCTGACCGCCGTTGTCTCGCAGGTCAAGCGAGGTCTGCAGGGCTGCGCTGACGTTCTCGAGGCTGCTGGGGTTCTCGGGGTCGTGCGCTGCGGGGCCCCAGTCGGGATACATGTCGTACATCGGTCTCACTCCTGTGTCGTGACGGGTCAACGGGTTCGAGATGTGCTCGAAGACACCGACACCACGGCGGGTGAGGGATGCGGGAGGTGCGGGGATCGCCCGGGTGGCCCGGCTACCGACCTGCGTGCCTGCGGATCGCGCGTGACATGGATGCGGGACCCGCCGCGGAGGCGGTGGCTTCGAACAGAGACGAAGCTCTGAACTCGAAGGGCCTGGGCGGACTGACCTCGTCAACGCCGAACACCGCGACGAGGTGGCCCTTCTCTCAGGCCCCGCCGCGGCGAACGATAAGTACGTAGACGTTCCGCATGGTGATCAGACTGTACGACGCCCGCGCGCCGCCGTCAGCGGGTTTTCCGAATGTGTCAGATCGTGAGATGCCGGACCGGCCCCTGAGACCCGGGGCGTGGTGGTGACAGACTCGGCGACCTCATGTCTGCCCCTCCCGAACTCCCCGACATCGTCTCGCGTGCCTTCGAGGTCTGTCGTCAGGCCGGCTACGTCTCCTTCTGCCGCAACGAGACCGGTCGCCTCCTCGCCACCCTCGCCGCGACACGCGGGCGGCACGATGGCGGAGTTCGGCACCGGCTGCGGCGTCGGGAACTGCGTGGCTGCGCAGCGGCGTACGCAACGGCGCGCACATCCTGACCGCCGAGCTCGACAAGACCCTGGCCGGCGCTGCGGCGCAGATCTTCGTCGACGACGAGAAGGTCGAGGTGCTGGCCGCCGACTGGAGCGTGCTGCGCGACCGCGGGCCCTTCTCCCTGCTCTTCCTCGACTCCGGCACGCCGTCGGAGGTCGGCGTCGAGGCCGTCATCGACCTGGTCGAACCGGGCGGCATCGTCGTGCTCGATGACTTCGCGCCGTGCGAGTCGTGGCCGCCGATCACCTACGGCCGGGTGGACACCCTGCGTGAGCAGTGGCTCACCGACGAGCGGTTCACCGCGGTCGAGGTGATGGTGGCCGGCGACGCCTCCGCGGTCATCGCGACCCGACGCTGAGCCCGGCATGACCGCGCTCGCCGTCGCTGCACCGAACCCCGCGGCCGCCGACGCCGCCGAAGGTGTCGCACGCGCCGGTGGCTCTGCCGTCGACGCCGCGATCGCGGCGGCGCTGGTGGCGATGGTCAACGAGGTCGGGCTCGTCTCGCTGAGCTCCGGCGGCTTCGTCACCGTCCAGCCGTCGGCCGGCCCGGCGTACGCCGTCGACGGATGGGTCGACATGCCCGGCCGGGATCGCCCCGACGACGCTCCCCCTCCGCGGACCTGGGACGTGTCGACCGCCTACGGCGGCGGGGTCTCGATCACCATCGGGCCAGGCTCCGTCGCCACCCACGGCTCGCTCGCGGCGTTCGGCGAGGCCCACGCGCGCGACGGACACCTGCCGTGGCGTGAACTGGTGGCACCGGCCATCGACGTGGCGCGCGGCGGGTTCCGGCTGGGCTCGGCGTCGCTCTACTACCTCGACCACGTCCACGACAGCGTCTTCGGGTGGGACCCCGAGAGCCACCGCGCCCTGCACGAGGACGACCGGCTGACCGACGAGCACGTGGTCGTCGCCGACCTCGCGGCCACCCTCGAGGTCATCGCCGCCGACGGCCCGCGCGCGCTCCACGAGGGCGACCTGGCCCACCTCGTCGCCGCCGACGTCCAGTCCCGCGGTGGGCTGCTCGGTGCGGCCGACCTGGCGGCGTACGCGCCTGTCGTCCGGGTGCCGCTGATCACCCGCGTCGGTGAGTGGCGCCTGGCCACCACTCCCCCTCCGTCGGTCGGCGGCGTGGTCGTCGCCTCGATGCTCCGCCTGCTCGACGGTCGTCCGCACGGCGGGTGGGACGCCTCCGACGTCGAGCACCTGGTGCGCGTGCAGCGGGCGGTCCTGGGCCATCGCCGTGAGGTCCTGGACGACCGCGGACGACCTGGACGCGGCCTCACGCGCCTGGCTGGACCGGGTCGACGCCGACCACCGCGCCGTGCTGGAGTCGGGCTCGACCGCGCACGTGTCGGTCACCGACGCCGATGGGGCCGCGTGCTCGATCACGGTGTCGTCGGGCTACGGCGCCGGCATGATCGCGGCCGGCACCGGCATCTGGCTCAACAACTGCCTCGGCGAGCAGGAGCTCAACCCGCCCGGTCGTCGCGTCGCGCCCGGCTCACGGCTGCTGTCCAACATGGCGCCCACGGTCGGCCGCCACGACGACGGCTCGACGCTGGCCATCGGGTCGCCTGGCGCCGATCGGATCACCACCGCTGTCGTCTCGGCGCTGGCCGGCTTCGTCGGCGGCGGACTCGACCTGACGGCAGCGATCGCGCACCCGCGGGTGCACGTCCACCGGGCCGGTCTCCCGGACGAGGAGGTGCGCCGCGAGGAGGAGCTGTCCATGTACTACGGCGGCGTCGGTGCCGCGCTCACCCGTGCTGACGGTGGACTCGACGCGGTCGCCGACCCGCGTCGCGAGGGCGTCGCCCGGATCACTCCAGGTCGACGGTGAACCACGGCAGCATCAGCTGCGTCAGCGGGCCGATCGCGAGCGCGTAGACGACCGTGCCGAGCCCGAGCACGCCGCCGAGCAGCAGGCCGATGACGACCACCGCCACCTCGAGGGCCGTGCGGACCAGCCGCAGCGACAGCCCGGTGCGGCGGGAGAGCCCGGTCATCAGCCCGTCCCGCGGACCGCGACCCAGCTGGGCGCCGATGTAGAGCGCGCTGGCCAGTCCGCACAGCAGCGACGCCGCCGACCATCAGGGCGATGCGCGCCCAGAGCGCGTCCGGCTCGGCGAGGACGGCGAGGGTCGCGTCGGCGGAGAGCCCGACGACGACGGCGTTGCTGATGGTGCCGAGGCCGGGCATCTCGCGCAGCGGGATCCACAGCACCAGGACGACGAAGCTGAAGAGGATGACCGCCTGGCCCAGGGTCATCGGCACGTGCCGGACGAAGCCGGAGTGGAGCACGTCCCACGGCGCCAGGCCGAGCGCGCCGCGCACCATCATCGCCAGCGAGACGCCGTAGAGGAACAGCCCGACGAAGAGCTGCGGCAGGCGGCGGGCGAGCCGGCCGGCGCGCAGCTGCGCGATCGGGCCGAGCTGGGCGAGGGGCGTGCGACGCGTGGACGGTGGAGCTCATGCCTCCAGTGTGGACGCGATTGGCCTTGTTGAACATGGCCAATCGTGGGATCGTGGCCAGCATGAGCCGGACCATCAGTGCCCAGCGCGTAGCCACCCTGGTGCGGCGGCTTCCACCGCTCCCCCGCCTACGTCGGTCTGGCCGAGAGCCTGCGGGTGCTCATCGGCGACGGCCGCATCGGGCTCGACGTCCGCCTGCCCAGCGAGCGCGAGCTCACCGCCGGTCTCGACGTCTCGCGCGCCACCGTGACGCGCGCCTACGACCTGCTCCGCGAGACCGGGTACGCCGAGGCGCGCCGCGGTGCCGGGACCTTCACCCGGGTGCCCGGCGGCCGCCGCCAGTCCCACGACCGCGCCCTGATGCCCGGAGCTGCCGACGAGAACGCCATCGACCTCAACTGCGCCGCCGGCTCGGCCCCGCCCGGGACCGCCGAGGCCTACGCGGCAGCGGCCGAGGCGCTGCCGGCCTACCTCTCCGGACCGGGCTACTTCCCGCTCGGGCGTGCCGGCGCTGCAGGCGCGGATCGCGGCGACGTACGACGCCCGCGGGCTGCCGACCTCGCCCGAGCAGATCATGGTCACCCCCGGCGCCCTCGCGCGCGAGCGCGATCGTGGCGCAGGCGCTGCACCGGGCCCGGTGACCGGCTCGTGGTGGAGAACCCGACCTATCCCAACGCCACCCAGGCGCTGCGCCACGCGCGGCGCCCGCCTGGTGCCGGCCGACGTCGATCCCGGCGGCTGGGACATCGCCGCCCACGGCGCCACCCTGCGCCAGGTCGCGCCGCGGCTGGTCTACCTCATCGCCGACTTCCAGAACCCGACCGGGCTGCTGATGACCGACGAGCAGCGGAGCCGAGCTGGCCTCGCACGTGCGACGCGCCCGCACGATCGCCGTGTGCGACGAGGCCCACCGCGACCTGGCCCTGGCGCCAGGGCTCGCGGAGAGCATGCCGCTGCCCTTCGCGGCGCACTGCGAGTCCACCGTCACGATCGGCAGCGCCAGCAAGAGCTACTGGGGCGGGCTGCGCCTGGGCTGGCTGCGCGCCCCGTCGCCGATGATGGACCGGCTGCTCGAGGCGCGGATGAGCCTCGACCTCGGAGCGCCCGTCTTCGAGCAGCTGGCGCTGGCCGAGCTGATGGACCGCGCCGACGAGGTGCTGCCCGCGCACCGTGCCCGACTGCTGCCAGCAGCGCGACGTCCTCGTCGCGGCCGTCCGAGAACACCTGCCGCGAGTGGCGGTTCCGGGTGCCGGACGGCGGGCTCGCGCTGTGGTGCGAGCTGCCCGAGTCGCTCGGCACCGCGACGACGGTCGAGGCCGAGCGGCGCGGCGTGGTCGTCGCGCCGGGACCGGTCTTCGCCGTCGAGGGCGGGCTCGACCGCTTCGTGCGCATCCCCTGGACCGCGTCGCCCGAGGACCTCGACCGAGGCCGTACGCCGCCTCGCGGGCGCCTGGGACGCAGTCGTGTCCGTCGGACGCCAGCGCGTCGGCCGGCGGCGTCATGCGTCGCCGGCCGGGTGCACTCGGCTCGCCTGCGCGGACGCGGCCCTCGGGAGCGTGCTGGGTGCGCCAGTCGGCCGCGTCACGACGTGTCGACGGTGCCGTTGCGCTGGCCAGTCTTGCGCACCCGGATGGTGGTGCCGGTCTTGGGCACGTCGACGCTGTACCAGCCCGGCTGGTAGCGGCCCGGGTGGGCGCCGGTCGCGCCGTGCTCGTCGGCGTTGAACCACCACGTGCGGCGTGTCGTCGAACGACGGGCACGGCCGCCTGCGACGGCACGGTGCCTGCGGGCGCACGCCACCGTTGTGCAGCGTGCACCTCCTGTCGGTCGTCTCGTAGCCCGAAGGTCGAGTCGTACGACAGGATGCGCGGACGCATCAGCGTGCCGTCGGGCCAGTGCGTGAACGTGCGGGTGGGCGTCGACCGGCAGGAGCAGGCCCTCGCCCGGGTGGTCGCCGACGTTGTTGTCGCCCTGCGTGAACTCGTCGTTCCAGTACGCAGATCAGCAGCACCGTTCTGGTAGCGGGTAGTGTCTCCACCCAGTCCGGGCGGGTCGTGCCGAGCGTACCCGAAGTTGTACGCCGTCCTCAGCGACGTGTCGTAGCCGTCGTACTGACGGTTCTCGACGATGTAGGCGTTGAAGAACTGTCTCGACCTCGGCGCCCGTGGTGCGCGTGAAGCCGTCGAAGCGTCCAGCCCTCGGTCTCGGTCTCGGCGGTGCCGATCGACGGCGCCGTCGATCGCGATGTCGTCGACCAGAACCCCGCACTCCACGACCGCGCCGTCGGTCCGGTAGCGGAACCGCACGGCGTTGGTGCCGGCCGGCAGGGTCGCCGTCAGGTCGACCCACGCGCCGTCGGTCGAGCCGGTGATGCCGGCGCCGCTCGGTGTTGATGCCGCTCTGGTCGTGACCGGCGTGACCGTCGTGGTCGGACAGGTTGGTGTCGACGGGCGCCCACGTCGTGCCGCCGTCGGTCGAGGCCTCGAGGATAGGCGTAGTCCCACTCCGCCTCGATCTCGTAGTTGACCTTCGCGGTCAGGTCGGTGCCGGCTGACACCGGTCTTGGTCATCGTGTGTCTCGAGGTTGTCGCCCTGGTCGGACCAGAACATCTAGCTCGCCCTGACGCGGGTCGCCGAGGTCGAGCTGCGACCTCGTTGTCCGGCAGCACCGTGAACAGCGCCTGGACGCCGTTGGTCGTGGCCGGCGACGTTGTCGGACAGGCGACGTGCTCGACGTCTCGCCCGGCGTACGACGACGTCGTAGAACGGGCCCTTGTCGCCCTGCTGCGTCGAGCCAGCCGAGCTGGAGCAGCTCCCACGACGCCCAGGTCGGTCGGGCGCGTCGCCGATGCCGTCGGGCCACCGTCGCCGATGTTGGCGCCGGAGGACATCAGGGTCCAGAAGCCGGTGTTGTTCTCGGCGCCACCGGTGTTGCCGGAGGTGTCGTAGAGGTCCGGCAGGCCGAGGTCGTGGCCGTACTCGTGGGCGAAGACGCCGAGGCCACCGTTCTCCGGCTGGATGGTGTAGTCGCCGACCCAGACGCCGGTCGGGTTGTTGGGCACCGGGTTGGCCGTCGCCGACCGAGCCGTACGCGCCGCCGTTGGAGCCGATCTTGACGCCGGGCAGGCCGCCGGGGCCGCCGGCCTGGAGGTTGGCGTACCAGCGGTGGCTCCAGATGGCGTCGGTGCCGTAGGTCGGGTCGCCGGCCGCCTCGTCGCCGCCCGCGTGGACGATCTGGAAGTGGTCGATGAAGCCGTCCGGCTCGTCGAAGTTGCCGTCGCCGTCGATGTCGTAGCGGTCCTCGATGTCGAACGTCTTCAGGTAGGCCTGGATCTCGGCCATCGTCATGCCCTCGTCGAGCTGGTCCTCGACCCAGATGGCCATGCGCGTCGCGCAGGAGCGCCTTGGTCGAGGCGCAGGTGGTGAGGCAGACGATCGGGCTGCCGCAGAAGTCGCGGCCGTAGCGCGCCTGGTTGAAGGGGACCTTCACCCACTCGGTGACGTCGCCGTCGATGGAGTAGCGACCCGAGGACTGGTGCTCGTAGTACTCCTTCATCCGGTTGAAGTACATGTCCTCGTAGTGCGCCCGGTTGTAGTCGGCCTGCCAGAGGGTGGAGTTGTCCATGCGAGCGGTCGGGCTCGGGGATCTGGTTGTGCAGCGGGCCGTCGTAGGTGCTGCGGCTTGCGTCGGAGCGGGTACGGCAGGCGCGTCGGTGGGCGGGCCGACGAGGCGCTCGTCGCGGTCCGCCGGGTAGCGCTGGTCGCCGAACTCGGCGAGGACCACGAAGACCCGGTCGGTGCCCTCGAGCTCGAGCGGCACCTGCTTGGCCCTTGCCGCGCCCTTCGGGAACGGGCTCTTGCCCTCGAGCTTGCGCTGCAGGGCGGCCTGCCTTCTGGGCGTCGCGCTTCTCCTTGATCTTGAGCGGGTGCTTGGGCTCGTGGCCGGCCCTGTCGGCCGGTCGGCCGACGCTTGGCCACCTCGGGGCGCGGCCTCGCCGGGGTCGGCGGTGCGTGGGTCGAGCTGCGAGCAGTCCGCCGGCCACGAGGCCGGCGGACGCAGCGAGGACCGCGGCCTGGGTCGACGGCGTGGATGTGGTCTCACATGGGTTCCTTGTCTCCAGGCAGCGTCGAGCCGGGTCAGGCCGAGACCGTGCGCCCGGAGACATCCCGTGAGCGTCCAGCCGACCGTCGGCATCCGTGCGCCGGTCCGAGCGCGGATCCTGCCGTCGGTCGAGCCGTCATCGTTATCGACGTGACCCCCGTAGCCGGCCGGAATTGACCCGCTCGGTACCGAACCGTGACCCTGTGGCGCCGTCAGGACAGGTTGACCGCGCGCACCGAGACGGCCGTCGATGGCCGCCTCGATCTCGTCGAGGGTGTCGGCCGGGATGGCGGAGTCGACCGAGAGCGCGACCAGCGCGGCGCCGCCCTTGTCGTCGCGGGAGACCTGCATGCCGGCGATGTTGACCGCCGCCTCGCCGAGGATCCGGCCGACGATGCCGACCATGCCCGGCCGGTCCTCGTAGCGTGAGGAACGCCAGGTGGTCGGTCGGCTCGATGTCGACGTCGAAGCCGTTGACCTCGACCAGCCGCTCCTTCTGCGCCGAGGCCGACCAGCGTGCCGCTGACCGAGACCTGCGACGCCGTCGGCGAGCGTGCCGCGGATGGTGATCAGGTTGCGGTGGTCGGGGCTCTCCGGCGTCGGTGACCAGGCGTACGTCGGTGCCGCGCTCGGCCGCCAGCAGCGGGCGCGTTCACGTAGGACACCTGCTCCTCGACGACGTCGGCGAAGACGCCCTTGAGGGCGGCCAGCTCGAGCACCTTCACGTCGAACTCGGTGATCTCGCCGCGGACCTCGACGTCGATCTGCTGGGCGACCTCGCCGGCCAGCGCGGTGAAGACCCGGCCGAGCTTCTCGGTGAGCGGGATGCCGGGGCGGACGTCCTCGGCGATCACGCCGCCCTGGACGTTGACCGCGTCGGGCACGAGCTCGCCGCGCGAGCGCGAGGCGCACCGAGCGGGCGACGGCGATGCCGGCCTTCTCCTGGGCCTCGTCGGTGGAGGCGCCGAGGTGCGGGGTGGCGACGACGTTCTCGAGCTCGAAGAGCGGGCTGTCGGTGCACGGCTCCTTGGCGAAGACGTCGAGGCCGGCGCGCGGCGATCCGGCCGGTCTTGAGGGCGTCGTAGAGCGCGTCCTCGTCGACGATGCCGCCGCGCGCGGCGTTGACGAGCACCAGGCTCGACTTGGCCTTGGCGAGCTGCTCGGCGCCGATCAGGCCGACGGTCTCGGGGGTCTTGGGCAGGTGCACGCGTCATGAAGTCGGCCTCGGCCAGCAGGGTGTCGAGGTCGACGAGGCGGACGCCCATCTGTGCGGCCCGGCCGGCCTGGACGTAGGGGTCGTAGGCGATGACCTTCATGCCGAAGGCGCCGAGAGCCGCTGGGCGACGAGCACGCCGATCCGGCCGAGGCCGACGATGCCGACGGTCTTCTCGTAGAGCTCGATGCCGGTGTACTTCGAGCGCTTCCACTCGCCGTTCTTCAGCGCGGCGTGGGCCGGGCGAGACGTGGCGGGCGGCGGCGAGCATCAGCGCGACGGCGAGCTCGGCGGCGCTGACGATGTTGGAGGTCGGCGCGTTGACGACCATCACGCCGGCCTGGGTGGCCGCCTTGACGTCGACGTTGTCGAGGCCGACGCCGGCGCGGGCGACGACCTTGAGCCTCGTCGCGGCGGCGAGCGCCTCGGCGTCGACCTTGGTGGCGGAGCGGACCAGGATCGCGTCGACGTCGGCGATGGCCGGCAGCAGCTCGGCGCGGTCGGCGCCGTTGCAGTGGCGGATCTCGAAGTCGGGACCGAGCGCCTCGACGGTGGCGGGGCTCAGCTCTTCGGCGATGAGTACGACGGGCTTGCTCACAGCGGATTTCCTCGATGGTGATCGAAGGGGGTCAGAACCGCACGACGCTGTGCGCCGCACACTCTACCCGCGCTCGCGGACCATCAGGTCCCGCCTCCCTACGATGGACGCATGGGTGTGATGGACGAGGCGGAGCGGGTCGAGCCCGCGTCGGTCGACGAGTGGTCGCAGTGGCTGGCCGACCACCACGACTCGGTCCGCGGGGTCTGGCTCGTGACAGGCCGCAAGGACGCGGACAAGCTCGTCTCCTACGAGGAGAGCGTCCTCGAGGCGCTGCGCTACGGCTGGGTCGACTCCACCCAGAAGCCGGTGGACGAGACACGCTCGATGATGTGGTTCGCCCCACGGCGTCCGGGCAGCGTGTGGACGCGGATCAACAAGGGCCGGGTCGCTCGCCTCGAGGAGGCCGGGCTGATGGAGCCGGCCGGCGCTGCTGCCGTCGCCACGGCGAAGGCGTCGGGCATGTGGACCCTGATGGACCCGGTCGAGGACCTGGTCGTGCCGGACGACCTCGACGCGGCGTTCGACGTCCACCCGGGCTCACGCGAGCACTGGGAGTCCTTCTCGCCGTCGTCGCGGAAGCAGATGCTGGCCTGGATCGTATGGCCAAGAAGCCCGAGACGCGGGCCGTGCGCGTGCTGACGACGGCCGCGAAGGCTGCGCTGGGCGAGAAGTCGCAGTAGCCGACGTCAGATCGGCGCAGCCGTCGGGGCCGCACTCCTCGCCGCCACCCACCATCTCGATGGCCGGGTGGGAGTCGGCCCAGGCGCGCTCCAGCACCTGCGTGAACGCCTCGACCGGCTGCGCGCCGGAGACGCCGTACTTCTGGTCCACGACGAAGAACGGCACGCCAGTCGCGCCGTAGGCCTGGGCCTGCTCCATGTCGGCGTGCACCTCGGCGGCGTACTCGCTGCCGGCCAGCACCTCGTCGACGCGAGCGGCATCGAGCCCGGCGGCCACGCCGACCTCGCGGAGCACGGCGTGGTCGGCGACGTTGCGGGCGTCGGTGAAGTAGGCCTTCAGCAGCGCCTCCTTGACCCGGCCCTGCAGGTCGTTGCCACCCTGCACGTGGCCGAGGTGGATGAGCCGGTGCGCGTCGACGGTGTTGAGGTGCAGGGTCTCGGAGAGCCGGTAGATCAGCCCGTCCTCGGCAGCGACCGCCTCGACGCGGTCCTGCATCTGCTTCGCGCCCTCGGGCGACTGGCCGTACTTGCGGGCCAGCATCGCGCCGGTGCCCTCGGTCGGCTCGGTGGGCGCGCCGGGGTCGAGCTGGAAGGAGCGCCAGTGCACCTCCACCTCGTCGGCGTGCTCGAAGGCGTCGATGGCCTTCTCCATGCGGCGCTTGCCGATGTAGCACCAGGGACAGACGACGTCGGACCAGATCTCGATCTTCACGACGTGCGCAACGCCGTGCGGCCTCAGGCTGTTCCCGACTCCTGGCGACGCACGGTGCGGCGGCGAGCGGCGTACGTCACGGCGAAGCCGAGCACCAGGGCGAGCAGCACGCCGAGGTTGGCGTAGGGCCAGTTGCCCTCCCAGTAGCCGTCGGCCTCCACCTAGGTGCCGAGGCCGAGCGGTTCGAGGAGGTAGCCCTGCCAGTTGTTCCAGGAGGCGGAGGTGGCGAAGTTGTTGACGACCAGCCCCCAGCCGAGCACCGACGCCACGACCATGGTGCCGATGGAGACCCAGTCGAAGGATCCGTAGCGCCCCGAGGCGTCGAAGAGGGCCTCGTCGTCGTAGTCGCGCTTGCGCAGGGCGATGTCGGCGATCATGATCCCGGCCCACGCGGCCAGCGGGACGCCGAGCGTGATCAGGAAGCTCTGGAAGGGCTCGATGAAGCTGGTCGCGAAGAAGACGACGTAGATCGTGCCGAGGGTCAGGATGATGCCGTCGACCAGCGCGGCAGCGGGGCGCGGGATCCTCACGCCGAGGCTGAGCAGGGTCAGGCCGCTGGAGTAGATGCCCAGCACCGCGCCGCTGACCAGCGCCAGGATCGCGGCGAGCAGGAAGGGCACGAGGAACCAGGTCGGGAGCAGCGTGCCGAGGGTGCCGATCGGGTCCGTGACGATGCCGGCGGACAGCTCCTCGGACGAGCCCGCGAGCAGCAGGCCGAAGATGACCAGCAGCACCGGGGCGAGGGCGCCGCCGAGGGTGTTCCAGCCGACGATGGCAGCTCCCCTGGCGTCGCGGTGCTGGTAGCGCGACCAGTCGGCGGCGATGTTGATCCAGCCGAGGCCGAAGCCTGTCATCACCAGGACCAGTGCGCCCACCATCTGCTGGGTGCTGCCGCTGGGCAGGTCGCTCACGGCCGACCAGTCGATCTCGTCGAGGGTGAGGGCGACGTAGACGATCGTCGCGATGCCGGTGATCCAGGTCAGGACCGACTGCATCCGCATGATGATGTGATAGCCCGCGACGCTGGCGGAGACGATCATCAGCGCCACGACGACGGTGGCGACGACCTTGGTGGTGGTGCCTCCCGACCAGCCGAGCTGGTCGAAGATCGTGGCGGTCGCGAGCACGGCGAGGATCGCGAGGAAGGTCTCCCAGCCGATCGAGACCAGCCACGAGACGACGCCGGGCAGCTTCTGCCCGTTGACACCGAACGCCGCCCGGCTCAGCACCATTGTCGGCGCCGAGCCTCGCTTGCCCGCGATCGCGATGACACCGCAGAGCGCGAACGAGACCACGATGCCGACGACCGTGACGATCGCCGCCTGCCAGAAGGAGATGCCGAAGCCGAGCACGAACGAGCCGTAGCTGATGCCGAAGACCGACACGTTGGCCGCGAACCACGGCCAGAAGAGGTCGGCCGGCCGCGCCGTCCGGTCCGCCTCGTCGATGATCTCGATGCCGGTCGTCTCGACGCCGAGGCGGCGGGTCTGCTCCAGGCCCGACCCCGTGGTCGCTGTGTCGCTCATGACTCAATCGTCGCGCACGTGTGCGTCGGGGGCCAGCACCGGCACCTCTGCGGGTGGTCGGTCGGACTGGGGGGCCAGGCGGTGGGCGAGCGACCGGCGACACGCCGTACGCCGTCCGCGACACGCCGCGGCTCGGCATCCGAAGCCGTCGGGCGTGGCCCCGGTCCGTGTCACCGGCCCCGGATCACAACACCGACCAGACCCTCCAGCGGGCCCGTGCGCCACGGGTACCGGCGGATCGCCGCCGGCCACGCCCACGCCATCACCAGGGATCCGCCGAGCAGGACCGCGAGGTTCAGCCACGAGTCGTCGGGCTGCCCCGGGTGCAGGACCCGGACGTCGTACGCCAGCCACAGGATCTGGAGCGTGTAGAGGGTCAGCGTCATCGCGCCGGCTGCGGCCAGCAGCGCGACGATCCTCCGGCCGGCCGCGATCTGCGACAGGACGCGGGCAGCCGCCAGGCCGACACCGAGGACCCCCGCCGCCAGCAGGGTGTCGAGGACGGTCTCCTGCGCGGTGCCCGAGTAGGGCACGAGGTCGAGGCGGCCCAGCTGCTCCGCGGCAAGCATCGCCGCTGCGAGGACCAGCAGACCGCATCCGACGGCCAGCGGAAGCACCACGGATCGTGCCAGCGCCCCGCGCAACCACCAGCGCGCCAGGAGGATGCCGACCGCGGCGTAGACCACCATGGGAAGCAACCGGTAGGGGCCGTCGGCCCAGTCGAAGCGGGCGATCTCGGTGGTCTGACCGGCGACGAACGCTGCCACCCCGACGACCACCACCGCAGCCAGGGGCAGGCGCGCGAGCGGCCCGGCGACGAGGACCAGCACTCCGAGGTGCACGAGCACGATCACCACCTGGGCTCCGGCCAGGTCCAGCACGAGACCGAGACCGACCAGGACAGTGGCCCGCACCGCCATCGACCACCACCACCGGCGCGTGGCCGGGCCAGCGGCCCAGACCCCGAGCTGCGCCCCGACGCCCACGAGGAGGGCGAACAGGGGCATCGTGAGGTACTCGCTGAGCTCCAGGACGTGCGCAGGACCGGGGACCGGCGCCACGTGGGCGACGTACATCGATGCCAGGGCCAGGAAGCGGACGACGTCGACATCCGTACGGCGCTGGCTCACGCGGTCATCCTGCTCCCCCGGGTCTCCCCCGGAGCACGACCCCTGGCCCGGGATCACTCTCCATTCTCGTCACAGATCATATATCCTGCTACGAACTGACGTGAGGAGGCCACTGTGCCGACACTGCCCGGGGGCGCCCCGATGTCCATCGCGGGGGGCGTACGCGAGTTCGCGCGCGCCACACCGCGCGCCGTCGCCGTGATCGACGGTGACCGGACGCTGACCTTTGCCGCGCTCGACGAACGGGCCAGCCGGCTCGCCCAGTGGCTGCTCGGCACCGGACTGGCCACCGGGGACCGGGTCGCCGTGCTGCTCGGCAACCGGCTGGAGTACCCCGAGGTGGCCGCAGGCATCGCCAAGGCCGGCCTGGTGATGGTGCCGCTCAATCCCCGGCTGACCCCGAGCGAGGCCCGCTTCGTCCTCGAGCACTCCGGCGCCCGGGCACTGGTGCTCGACGACGCGCTCGCCGGCGTGGTCGGCGACCTGGTGGTCGAGATGGCGCTGCCGACCCTGAGCATCGGCGGGACGGGCATCGGAGGGTCCGAGCTCGGCCCTGCCTACGAGACGGCGCTGGAGGCGTCGTCCCCGACCGATCCCCGCGTGGTCGTCGGCGAGCAGGACCCGTTCTGCATCGCCTACACCTCGGGCACCACCGGCCGCCCCAAGGGCGTGGTGATCTCCCACCGGAGTCGGGCCCTCACGTTCTACATGAGCGCGCTGGAGTGGGGCCTGGGCACCGGTCGGGTCTCGGCCGCGATCGCGCCGATGTATCACGGCGCCGGCTTCGCGTTCGGCTTCGCGCCGGTCTTCACCGGCGGCACGGTCACCATGCTGCGCGCCTGGGACCCCGAGGAGATGCTGGCCCTGGTCGAGCGGGACCGGGTGCAGTCCGCGTTCCTCGTGCCGACCCACGCGCAGATGATCCGGGCACTCGGGAACGCGGCCGTCGACCGCCGCGACCTCTCCAGCCTGGACACGCTCTACTTCAACGCCGCCGCGCTCCCCTGGGCCCTCAAGGAGTGGGTGATGGAGCAGTTCCCGGCCTGCGGGGTGCACGAGCTCTACGGATCGACCGAGGGCGGCATCGTCACCAATCTGCGACCGGCAGACCAGCGTCGCAAGCCCGGGTCCGTCGGGCACCCGTGGTACCTCACCGAGATCCGGGTGGTGGACGAGGCCGGTGAGCCGGTCGGTCCGGGTGAGCCGGGCGAGCTGTTCAGCCGCTCGCCGTACCTGATGAACGGCTACCACGACGACCCGGAGGCCACCGCCGCCTGCACCACCGAGGACGGCTTCCTCACGTGCGGGGACATCGTCACTCTCGACGACGAGGGCTACGTCTCGATCGTGGACCGCAAGAAGGACCTGATCATCTCCGGCGGCGTCAACGTCTACCCGCGCGAGATCGAGGAGGTCCTGGCCGGGCACCCGGCGGTGGTCGAGGCGGCCGTGATCGGCGCCGCCGACCCCACGTGGGGCGAGACCGTCGTTGCGTACGTCGTGCTCCGGCCGGGCGCCACCGCGGAGGCGGCGTCGCTCGAGGGTCACTGCCGGGCCTCGCTCGCGGGCTACAAGATCCCGCGCCGCTGGGAGATTGCCACCAGCCTGCCGCGCAATGCCGCCGGCAAGGTGCTCAAGACGTCACTGCGTGAAGTGCTTGACCAGTCGTCGGTCCGTATCTAATATCATATATCTGCGCCGTGAACGACGGCGCAGCCTGCTCTTCAACCCCAGGAGGTCCGGTGCGCCCGCACGTGGAGCTGATCCAGGAAGACGACTACGTCTGGCACGGCGCCGAGCTGCCGGGTGGCGAGGGCCGCGCGAGCGAGCGCCGGCTGTCGGTCGACGAGGAGGACGGCTCGTCCTCGCTGCGCATCGACTTCCACACCGACTGGGGCCGCGGTCCCGGCATCCACCACGCCAACACCGAGTACTACGTCGTCGAGGGCGAGATCGACTACGGCGGCCAGAGGATCGGCAAGGGTGGCTACGTCTACGCCCCCCAGGGCGTGCCGATGGACTACCTCAAGGTCGCCGAGGGCACCAAGATCCTCCACTACCGCGAGTACGGCGACGCCGGCTTCGACCCCGTCGACTCGCTGGCCGGTGCGACCCGCTGGGCCGACGCACGCGAGGACGTCATCGTGATCGACTCCGACGCGATGAAGTGGGACGCCGTCCCCAACCCCGGTCCGATGCCCGGCCTGTTCATCAAGTACCTCCACGTCGACCCGGTCAGCGGCTTCTACACCCGCCTCGTGCACGCGCAGGAGGGCTGGTCGGACCACCGGCTGGCCCACCACCCCTGCTACGAGGAGGCGTACACGACCCAGGGCCACATGGAGTACAACTTCGGCACCCTCGACCTCGGCACCTACTTCTTCCGACCGGCCCGGGTCAAGCACGGCCACTTCACCACCATGGAGGGCGGCGCCACCTGGCTGCTGCGCTCCGACGGCGAGCTCGCCAACTGGTACACCCAGAACGAGTGGGTGCGCTGGGGCGGCGAGGGCGTCAACTACGGTCCGAACGGCCTCGACGAGGCCCCACACCCGGCGGTCCGCTGGGCGCACTCCACGCACGACATGGCGCAGCCGTGGCGCACCGACGAGGACATGCGGCAGATGACCGCGTCCTGGCAGTTCCAGGTGGACCAGGGTCAGCACGACGCCCCGGTCGAGCACCACGGCTCCGGCTTCAACAAGGCCGACGTCGCGATCGCCAAGGCCCTCGACGCGTTCAACCTGCAGGGCGGGCACGGCGGACACGACCACGACCACGGGCACTCGCACGACGGGGACGACCACGGGCACTCGCACGAGGCCGCCGACGTCGACTGGGGCTGGAGCGGCGCCGACACCGAGCACCCCGACGAGCGCAAGGACGAGGACGCCCACAACTGGGGTGCCGGCCGGAAGTGGCAGAAGGGTGACCCGATCCCGGCCCCCATCCTGTCGAGCATGCCGGTCCGGAGCCGCTCGCGCGGCCGGTGGGACGGCGACGGGATGTGATGGAGGCCGCTCACGGGTTCAACGGCCACAGCTTCGCCGTACTTCTCCACATCGTCCTCTTCGCCTACTGGCTGGGGGGCGACGTGGGGGTCTACTACGCCAGCCGCTACATCCTCAAGTCCGACCTCGGGCCGGAGGCCCGCGCGGTCTCGACGAAGATCATGCACGGTGTGGACATCGCGCCGCGGGTCTCGCTGGTGCTCTTCCTGCCCAGCGGGATCACCCTGATGGCCTGGGGTCCGCTCGGCGACGACTTCTTCGTGCACGGCTGGCTGCTCGCGCTGGTGTGGGTGGCCGGCCTGGCCTGGCTGACCGTCTCGCTCATCGACTACCGCGGCGGCGACACCCCCCTCGCCCGGCTCTCGCAGCGCGCGGACCTGCTGGTCCGCTACGCCCTGAGCGCCGGACTGCTCGCCGTCGCGGTCTACACCATGGTCGCGACCGACCCGTTCGGGGTGGACACCAACCCGCGGTGGCTGGGCGCCAAGGTCGCGGCGTACGCACTCTGCATCTTCTGTGGCGTGATGATCCGACGGCAGCTGCTGCCGTTCGGGCCGGCCTTCGGTCGACTGGTCACCTCCGGCTCCACACCGGAGGTGGAGCGGGACATCCTGGGCTCGATCCGCCGGTGCGAGCCGTGGGTCTACGCGATCTGGTCGCTCGTGCTGCTGGCTGCCGCGCTCGGGGTCGTCAAGCCCGGCTCGACGGCGTTCTGATGGCCCCCACCCAGGACGGTCCGCTCGCCGGGATGCGCGTGGTCGACGCGTCGACGATCCTCGCCGGCCCGCTGGCCTGCCAGATCCTCGGTGACTTCGGCGCCGAGGTGGTCAAGATCGAGCACCCGACGGCCGGTGACGGAATGCGTGGCCACGGCCCGTCCAAGGCGGGCACGCCTCTGTGGTGGAAGGAGATCTCCCGCAACAAGCGGACCGTCGGGCTGAGCCTGTCCACCCCCCAGGGCGCCGCGCTCTTCCTCCGGCTGGTCGCCACCGCCGACGTCGTGGTCGAGAACTTCCGCCCCGGAACGCTCGAGCGCTGGGGAATCGGACCCGAGCGGCTGCACGAGGTCAACCCGGGGCTGGTGCTCGCGCGAATCACCGGCTTCGGCCAGACGGGTCCGTACGCCGCCCGCGCGGGCTTCGGGACGCTCGCCGAGGCGATGAGCGGCTTCGCGCACCTCACCGGCCAGGCAGACGGACCGCCGACGCTGCCCGCGTTCGGGCTCGCCGACTCCATCTGCGGCATCGCTGCCTCCTCCGCGATCTCGATGGCGCTGCTCGCCCGCGAGCGCAACGGCGGCCTCGGCCAGGTGCTCGACCTCAGCCTCCTCGAGCCGATCATGGCCGCGGTCGGTCCCGGCCCGACGGCCTACCAGCAGCTCGGCACGATCGGCAGCCGGCACGGCAACCGATCGACCAACAACGCACCGCGCAACGCCTACGAGACGTGTGACGGGCACTGGGTCGCCGTCTCGACCAGCGCCCAGGCGATCGCCGAGCGAGTGCTGCGCCTGGTCGGCCATCCGGAGGTGATCACCGAGCCGTGGTTCGCCTCGGGGCACACCCGCGCCGAGCACGCAGACCTGCTCGACGAGTACGTCGGGGGCTGGATCGCGGTCCGCACCCGCTCCGAGGTGGTCGAGGCCTTCACCGCGGCCGGCGCCGCGATCGCCCCCATCTACAGCGCCCGCGACCTCGTCGAGGACCCGCACGTCCGCGAGACCGCGATGCTCACCGAGGTTCCCGACGACGAGCTCGGGCCAGTGCTGCAGCACAACGTGATGTGGCGGATGTCGAGGACACCCGGCCGGGTCCGCTTCACCGGTCGCACCCTCGGGGCCGACACCGACGCCGTCCTCGGTGAGCTCGGCGTGCCCGCCGACGAGATCGACCAGCTCCGCCACCAGGAGGTCATCCGATGAACCCCGCCACTGCCCAGCTGCTCGCCGCGGTCGGCGCCGGCCTCCGGGTCGTCGACCTCGGGCGCACGCTCACCGTGGGGATGCCGCAGTCACCCAACCACCCGGCCTACTGGCACTCACTTCCCCGTCGGCACGGGGACATGGTCCGTGCGGACGGCGGCTCGGCGGCCAACGACATGATCTCGATGGGTACCCACGTCGGCACCCACGTCGACGCGCTCGCCCACGTCTCGCAGGACGGTCTTCTACACGGTGGCCTGGACGCTGCGGCGGCCCTGAAGGGCGGCCGCTACGCCGAGCTGGGGGCGCACACGATCCAGCCGATGGTGCGTCGCGGGGTGCTGCTGGACGTGCCCGGCACGCTCGGGCTCGAGTCGCCTCGACCCGGGCTACGAGATCCGCATCGACGACCTCGAGGCCACGGTCGCGCGGCAGGGCATCGTCATCGGAGCCGGCGACGTCGTGCTGGTCCGCAGCGGGTGGGGACGACACTTCGACACCGATCCCGAGCAGTTCAAGGGGCAGGCCTCCGGCGTGCCCGGCGTGGGTGAGGCAGGAGCGACCTGGCTCGCCGGGCACGGCGTGCACGCCGTCGGTGCCGACACGATCGCCTTCGAACGCCTCGCTCCCGGCGCCGGGCACGGACTGCTCCCGGCGCACCGGGTGCTGCTGGTCGAGCACGGCATCTACATCATCGAGACGATGGTGCTCGACGAGCTGGCGCGCGACGGGATCCACGAGTTCTGCTTCGTGCTCTCGCCCGCTGCCCCTCTTCGGAGCCACCGGGTCACCGGTCCGACCGCTTGCGGTGGTCGGCGGATGACCCACCCCACCGCCGTCCGGACCCTTGGCGAGCAGGTCGCATCGTTCGCCGTCCGGGCCGCGAAGGACGGCGTACCGGACGAAGTGTCGCGCAGCGTCGGCCAGCGGGTCCTCGACGTGCTCGGGCTCTGCGTGGCCGCGCACCGGCTGCCGACCAGCGCCGCGATCGTCGGCCACGTCCTCGACCAGGGCGGGCACCCCCAGGCCACCGCCATCGGGATGCCGGACCGGGTCACCGCCGCGCAGGCGGCACTGGTCAACGGCGTGCTGGCCCACTCCCTCGACTACGACGACACCCACCTGCCGTCGGTGCTCCACCCCAGCGCGAGCGTGGTGCCCGCCGCCCTCGCTGCCGCCGAGCAGGCCGGCGCCGGCGGCGAGCTGACGATCAGGGCGATCGCGGTCGGCCTCGAGGTCGCCGTGCGCCTCGGCATGGCGGGCTACGACGAGGAGCTCGGCAACTCCGTCTACTTCGAGCACGGCCAGCACGCCACGTCGATCACCGGCGCGATGGGCAGCGCGGTCGCGGCCGCGCTCCTGTCCGGCGCGGACGAGAAGGGGGTGCTCGACGCGCTCGGCCTGACCGCGTCGATGGCGTCGGGGATCATCGAGGCCAACCGCACCGGCGGCACCGTGAAGCGGCTGCACTGCGGCCTGGCCGCCCAGGCGGGTGTCACCGCGGCCCAGCTGGTCGGCCGCGGCTTCACCGGACCGCCGAGCGTGCTGGAGGGCCGGTTCGGGTTCTTCGAGGCCTGGCTGCACGGGCAGTTCTCCTCCGCCGCGGTCACCGACGGCCTGGGCGAGGCGTGGTCGGTGCCCGGCATCTTCTTCAAGCCCTACCCCGCCAACCACTTCACCCACGCCGCGATCGACGCCGGCCTCGCGTTCCGGGCCCGGGAGTCCGGCCCGAGCAGGTCTCCTCGATCTCGGTCGGCGTCGCGAGCGCGGTGATCCGCACCATCGGTCAGCCGATCGAGGTCAAGCGTGCGCCGGAGACGGGCTACCAGGCCCAGTTCAGCGGGCCGTACGCCGTGGTCGCCGGCCTGCTCGGCGGCTCGGGCCTCGGCCTGGGCCTCGACGACTTCACCGACGACCTCGCGCGCGACCCGCTGCGCCGGTCGCTGATGGCGCGGGTCGACGTGGTGGCCGACCCACGGTGCGACGCGATCTACCCCCACCAGTTCCCGGCCGTGGTCACCCTGCGGACCGCAACCGGTGAGGAGCTGGTCGAGGAGGTGCTGGTCAACCGTGGCGGGCCGGGCCGCCCGCTGACCGACGACGAGCTGGCCACCAAGTTCGCCGACAACGTCGCCGGCCGGCTCCATCCTGACGCAGCCGACGCCGTGCGCCGGGCCGTGCACGACCTTCCCGCCGCCCGCGACCTGACCGGCGTACTCGCGCCCCTCGACCCTGACCGATCCCACCGAGGAGACCCCATGAGCGAGCTGGACCTGATCATCACCAACGTCTCGGCAGTCCTGCCCGGCTCGGACGAGCCCCAGGCCGTCGACCTCGGCATCAAGGACGGTCGCTTCGCCCGGATCGAGGCCGGACTCTCCCACGACCTCGCCGAGCGGGTCGTCGACGGCGGCGGACGGCACGGCGTTCCCGGGTGTCGTCGACGCCCACCAGCACTGGGGGATCTACAACCCGCTGTCCGAGGACGCGCTCAGCGAGAGCCGTGCCTCGGCGCAGGGCGGCGTCACGACCGCGCTGTCCTACATGCGGACCGGTCAGTACTACCTGAACAAGGGCGGCGACTACGCCGAGTTCTTCCCCGAGGTGCTCGACCTCACCGAGGGCCGCGCGGTCATCGACTACGCCTACCACCTCGCGCCGATGAGCCGGAGCCACATCGAGGAGATCCCCACGCTCGTCGGCGAGCACGGCGTCACGTCGTTCAAGGTCTTCATGTTCTACGGCAGCCACGGGCTGCACGGGCGCAGCGCCGACCAGAGCTCGTTCCTGATGACGCCCGAGGGCGAGAGCTATGACTACGCGCACTTCGAGTTCGTGATGCGCGGGATCCAGGCCGCCCGCGAGAAGTTCCCCGAGATCGCTGACACCATCACGCTGTCGCTGCACTGCGAGACGGCCGAGATCATGACGGCCTACACGCGGCTGGTCGAGGAGGACGGCACCCTGACCGGGCTGCCGGCCTACAACGCGTCCCGGCCACCGCACTCCGAGGGACTCGCGGTGACCATCGCGTCCTACCTCGCCCACGAGACCGGCCTGCCCACCATCAACCTGCTGCACCTCACCTCCCGCAAGGCCGTCGAGGCGGCCGTGCTGATGGGCCGGGCGTTCCCGCACATCGACTTCCGTCGCGAGGTCACCGTCGGCCACCTGCTCGCCGACTGCGACACCGCGCACGGGATCGGCGGCAAGGTCAACCCGCCGCTGCGCCCCCGCGAGGACGTCGAGGCGCTGTGGGGCTACGTGCTCGACGGCACCATCGACTGGGTCGTCTCCGACCACGCGTGCTGCAAGGACGAGATGAAGTTCGGCGAGGACCGCGACGACGTGTTCCTGGCGAAGTCCGGCTTCGGCGGTGCGGAGTACCTCCTGGCCGGCATGGTTACCGAGGGCACGCGCCGCGGGCTGTCGTACGGCCGGATCGCCGCGCTCACCTCGACCGAACCCGGCCGCGCGCTACGGGCTCGGCGCGACCAAGGGCGCGATCGCGGTCGGACACGACGCCGACCTCGCGCTGGTCGACACGTCCTGCGACCTGGACCGTGCGGGCCGCGGAGTCGCAGTCGGCGCAGGAGTACACGCCGTTCGAGGGCTTCGCGCTGACCGCCCGGGTCGACCGACACCTTCCTGCGCGGGCAGCAGATCATGACCGACGGCGTCGTGACCGAGGAGTCGCACGGTCGCTTCCTGTCCCGTCCCACGAGCTGACCCGAGACGTCGTACGGGCCGAGCGCGAGGCGTTCCGTCGACTGCTGTCCGGCCGCAACGTCGGCGAGACCGTCGTCATCCCACCTCTCGAGCACCGAGGAGCACCATGAGCAACAGCCCGCTGAACGTCGTCGTCACCGGCAGCACCCAAGGCATCGGATTCGCCCTGGCCCGGGAGTTCCGCACCCGTGACCACGACGTGGTGGTCACCGGTGCGCTCCCAGGCGACTGTCGACACCGCCGTGCGCAGGCTCAGCGAGGTCCCGCGGATCGGGGCGCGTGCTGGGCGAGCGGTCGACGTGTCGGACCCCGCCGCGGTGCAGGGGCTCTGGGACGCGCGCCGCAGAGCTGGGCCGGGTCGACGTGTGGGTCAACAACGCCGGCTACGCCCACACCACCAGCGACATCGTCGACACGACTCCCGAGGCCGTGCAGCAGATGGTCTCCACGAACGTGCTCGGCACGATCTTCGCCTCCCAAGTGGCGGTGCGGGGTATGGCCGCCCAGGGCGGCGGCCAGGTCTTCAACGTGCTCGGCGGAGGCAGCGACGGCAAGATCCGCCCCAAGATGGGCGTGTACGGCGCCACCAAGCGCGGCCTCGACCACTTCACCCGCGCCCTTGCGGGGGAGGTCGACGGCACCGGTGTCCGAGTCGGCCAGGTCCGGCCCGGGATCCTCATCACCGAGGGCTGGCTGCGCGAGGCCTCGTCCGCACCCGAGCGGGTGAGCCAGCCAGCGGCGCGTCATCAACGTGATCGCCGACCACGTCGAGGACGTCGCGCCCGAGCTCGCCGACCGGATGCTGGCCAGCACCAAGAACGGCGAGGAGATCGTCTGGCTCACCACCGGCCGCTTGGCCCGCCGGTTCATGACGCCCGGCTACGCGAGGAAGAACGACAAGCTCGCCCGCTACGGGCTCTAGCAGGACGCGGCGTACCGGCTGCCACCCGGCCCTGTACCCCCCGACGAGTCAAGCGTTTGCGGCCACCATGCCACCGGCCCCCGACGGTTGTCCGTCGGGGGCCGGTGTGATCAGGTGCCGCTCACGCGGCGGGGATCGAGCCTCGAGGTCACTTGACCGTGAAGCAGACCTTCCCCTGGGAGGCGAGCAGTGCGGAGTCGCCGGCGTACTTGGCGGTGACCGTGTGCTTGCCCTTCTTGAGCTTCTTGACCTTGGCCGTGGCGACGCCGTTCTTCACCGTGGCGCTGATCTTCTTGACGGTCTTCTTGCCCTTCTTGACCAGGATGCTGACCTTGCCGGTCGCCGGGGCCTTGCCGCCGGTGATCTTGACCTTGATGGTCGCGACCTTATTGGCGTACTTGACGCTGACCTTGGTCTTGGAGGCGACCTTCACGACCGGCGGGGTGACGACGGGGCACACGGGCGGGGTCACCACGGGCGGGGTCACCACGGGCGGGGTCACCACAGGGGGCTCGGGGGTCACAGCAGCGGTGCCCGCGGTGAACGGGGCCTTCAGCACGCACGGGATCTCCACGTTCGTGCCCATCGCGGCGGCAGTGAAGTGCGCCGACTGCGATCCGGAGCGCGACCGAGGACGCGGACGAGGCGACGGAGCCACTGCTGAGCGGGGACGGGAATGGGGTCGTACGTCGGGATCGAGGCGAGCGTGTGCGAGCCGGTGAGCTCACGCAGCCGCGCCGTTGACCGTGGCGGTGAGCGAGCCGGTGACGGGCACGTCGCTCAGCGGAAGCGGGCACGATGCCCGGCATGTGCGTCGAGGGTCGCCGTCACACCGACGTTGCCGCCGGACTGGCGCGGCAGTGACGCCGACCTTGGTCGGGTAGGCGAACGGTGCTGCCGAAGGTCGTGCAGGCGAAGAGCGCGGTGTCGGCCGGCATCTCCTTCGGAGCGCAGTTGAACACTGCCGTTCGAGATGGTGCCGGGCAGGGCCGAAGCCGGTCTCCAGCCCGAGCGTCACGGTGCAGCGTGCCGAGCGACGCCTCGCTCGCGTCACCCGTCCCGGTGCGAGTACCGATGAGAGCCGCTGGCATCGGGATCGAGGGGTTGTTGGTGAGGAGCGGCGAGAACGCCGGTTGCCCGTCACCGAGACCGTCTCGCCGTCGAGGACGACGCTCCAGGTCGGCGGTGATGCTGTGGACCTTGAACGGCGGCCGGGATACCAGTGGGCTGCATGCGGCTGGCCGCTGACCGTCACCGCGGTCCCGTCGACCTGTCACGTCCGCGGCGGCCAGGTACTCGATGTTGAACGCCTGGTAGGCGCAGCCCATGGCCTGGGGGACCAGGACGGACGTCGGCGCGGCGTGCGCCGGCGCCATGAAGCGCGGGAACGCTCAGAGCGCCCGCGGCGAGCGCGACAGCTGCGCCTGCGGCGACTCGTCGTGTGGACCGGAACAGCATGTTTCCTCCTCGGTGGCCCACCACCTGCGGTGTGGCCTGGGTCTCAACGAGAGGATATATGATCGCCAGCATTCCGAGAAGGGTTTGCGGCAACTGGGTGAGTCGCCAACACGAACCGCCGCAAGGCGCCCGAGAGGTCATGGCTTCCGAGTCCGAAGTGGGTCTCAGCGCACGCGAGCCAGCACGGTGCGGGCCTGGCGCAGCACGGCCTCGTCCACCATCCGGCCATCGGCACCGACGCCCACTGCCCGACCCGCGCCGCCGAACTCGGCCAGCAGCCGCCGGGCGCGCTCGACCGCCTCCGGGGAGGGCGTGAAGACCTGGTTGGCGACGGCGACCTGGGCAGGGTGGATGCAGGCGCGGCCGACGAACCCGAGGCGGGCCATGGCGCGGGTCGACTCGCCGAACGCCTCCAGGTCGCGGAACTGGGTCGACACCGGCGCGATCGGCGGTGCGATGCCGGCGGCGCGGGAGGCGAGGACCACGTGGCTGCGCGCGTAGAGCAGCTCGCGCTCGTCGGGACCGGTCTCGATGCCCACGTCCGCGCGCAGGTCGGCCTCGCCCACCTGGAGGCGTCGTACGCGCGGGGCACCCGCGATCTCCTTCGCGGACAGGACCGCGGCGGCGCTCTCCAGGAGGGGCACGACCCCGGCCGAGGACCCCAGGGAGGTGAGCAGGGCGTCGAGCTCGTCGAGCTCGCGGACGGTCTCGGTCTTGGCCGCGACCAGGCCGGTCAGGGCCCGAGCCCGGCCACCGCGCGGACGTCGGCCTCACGCTCTGCGCCGGCGTTGATGCGCACCCAGATCCGTACGTCGGTTGCAGGCAGCCCGTCCAGCCAGGTCGCCACCACGTCCGCGGGCCATCGCCTTGTCGGCGGGCGCGACGGCGTCCTCGAGGTCGACGATCAGCTCGTCGGCGCCCCGGTCCAGGGCCTCGACGCAGCTTGTCGGGCGCATCGCCCGGCACGTAGAGCGCCGAGCGGGCGAGCGCATCGGGCAGGTCGGACCGTGGGAGTCGTCAGCCAACGGTCGTCTCCCCCTTGAGCAGCGACTTCGCGACGACGGTGCGCAGGATGTCGTTGGTGCCCTCGCCGATGCTCATCAGGATGGAGTCGCGGTAGAGCCGCTCGACCTCGAACTCGGTGGAGTAGCCGTAGCCGCCGTGGACCTTCATGGAGTCGATGGCGGCCTGGAGGGCGACCTCGGAGCAGAAGATCTTGGCCATGCCGGTGGCGCCGTCGGCGCGTCCGGCGCGTACGGCGTCGGCGGCCCAGTAGGCCATCAGCCGCGCGGCCTGGACCTGGGTGCCGAGCTCGCCGAGCTTGAGCTGGATGGCCTGGAACTCGGCGATGGGCTGCCCGAAGGCCTTGCGCTGCTTGGCGTAGGACAGCGCCTCGTCGTGGGCGCGCTGGGCGATCCCCACCGAGCGGGCGGCGATGTTGACCCGGCCCCACTCCAGGGCGGAGAGGACCTGCTGCAGGCCGCGGCCCTCGACGCCGCCGACGAGCTGGGAGACGGGGACGCGCACGTCGTCGAGCACGATCTCGCAGGACTCGGTGCCCTTGTAGCCGAGCTTGCCGATGTCCTTGGTGACCTCGTAGCCGGGGGTGTCGGCCTCGATCAGCAGGACGCTCATGCCCCGGTGGGCCGGCGTCGCGGACGGGTCGGTCTTGACCAGCACGGGCAGCGGGTCGGCGTGCCGGGCGTTGGTGATCCACATCTTCGCGCCGTTGACGACATAGTGCGCGTCGTCGCCGGTGCCCTCGAGCCGAGCGGTGGTGCGGATGCCCTGGAGGTCGGTGCCGGCGTCGGGCTCGGTCAGCCCGATGCCGGTGCGTCGCCTCCCGGTGGCCAGGTCTGGCAGGTAGGCCTGCTTCTGCTCCTCGGTGCCGTGCATCGCGATCAGCCGGCACGCCAGCGAGTGGCTGCCCAGGATGCCGGCGATGCCCATCCAGCCGCGGGCGATCTCCTCGAAGACCAGGGCGAAGGAGACCGGGTCGAGGTCGAGGCCGCCGTACTCCTCCGGCACCGTGATCCCGAACAGGCCCATGTCCTTCATCCCGTCGACGATCTCGGTCGGGTAGCGACCGGCCTGCTCCCACTCGCGTGCGACGGGCACGATCTCGCGGTCGACGAACTGGCGCAGCAGCGCCTTGAACTCGCGCTGGTCCTCGTCAAGGCTGAAATCCATCAGGACTCCTCGGTCGGTGCGGGCAGGAAGTAGGGCAGGGCCCGGCCGTCGGGCAGGTCGTGGAAGGCGACGACGACCCGGTCACCGATCGACCAGTCGTGGTCAGGGCCGGTCCCGGACGGCGCCGGGGTCGCCTCGAGACGGGTCAGCAGCACCGGCCCCTCGTCGAGACGTACGCGGGCCACCGTGTAGGGAGTCGCGAGGTCCGGGCGCGGCGCGCGGTGGACGACGGTGAAGGTGTCGACGGTGGCTCCGCCGCCGACGTCGACCTGCGCCAGGTGGTCCATGGACCCGCAGCCGGTGCACAGGGCCCGGGGCGGGTGCTGGAGGTGCCCGCAGGTCCGGCAGGACTGGACTGTGAGGCGGTGCTCGGCGGTGGCCTCCCAGTAGGGAGCGCTCACCTCGTCGGCCGGCGGCACCTCGCCGGGGGTCCAGCCGGTCGCGCCGGCGCTCACCGGTCCACCCCCAGGACGACGGTGGCGTGGGTGGAGAGGATGCCCCCGGTGCCGTGGGCGACGGCGATGCTGGCGCCCGGCACCTGGCGGTCCCCGCACTCACCACGGAGCTGGCGGACGGCCTCGACCAGCAGCAGCACGCCGTACTGCCCGGGATGGCAGTAGGACAGGCCGCCCCCGCTGGTGTTGAGCGGCAGCGCCCCTCCGGGCCGGATCCGGCCGTCGGCGATGAAGTCCAGAGCCTCGCCCGGGGCGCAGAACCCCAGCGCCTCCACACTCAGCGCCGCGGTGATCGTGAAGGAGTCGTAGACCTGCGCGACGTCGACGTCGGTGGGTCCGACCCCTGCTCGGGCGTAGGCGTCCAGGGCGGCCCCCCGGGCCCCCGGCACGGCCAGGTCCGCAACAGCGGTGAACGAGGTGTTGGTGGTCCGCTCGCCGTAGCCGAGGACCTCCACGGGAGACTTGGCCAGGTCACGGGCGCGCGCGAGCGAGGTGACCACCACGGCTCCCCCGCCGTCGGTGACCAGGCAGCAGTCTCCCGCCGTCAGCGGCGTGGAGATCATCGCCGAGTCCACGACGTCGGACACGCTGAGCGACCCCTTCCCGTGACGGAAGGCCTTCGGGTTGAGCAGCGCCCACTCCCGTGCGGCGATCGCGATCTCCGCCAGCTGCTCACGCGTGCCGCCGTAGCGGTGGAGGTAGGCCTGGGCCGCCATCGCGTAGTAGGACAGCGGGAAGAGCGCGTCGTAGGGCTCCTCGAACTGCGCCTCCGGCACCCAGGGCTCGTGGACTCCGCCCATCTTGCGCGACTTCGCGGAGCGTTGGTTGCTGGCGTAGGAGATCACCACGACCTCGGCCTGGCCGGCGGCGATCGCCTGGGTGGCGCGGGCGAGGTACATCTCGAACGCGCTCCCGCCGGCGAAGGTCGAGTCCGTCCAGGTCGCGACGATGCCGAGGTAGTCGGCCAGGTGCGTTGCGGAGAATCGCGAGATCCCGTTGGTGGCGATGCCGTCGACGTCCGCGAGGGTCAGCCCCGCGTCGGACAGAGCCCGCGTGACCGCCTGCGACTGCAGGGTCAGGATCGACTTCCCGGTCACCCCGAGGTCGCACTCGGCGGCCCCGACTATCGCGACGCCGGTCATGAGGCACCCGGCCCGTCCGCCTGCCCGAGCAGTACGACAGCGCGCGCGGCGCCCGTCGCCGGCCGGTCGACCGACCCGTCCTCGGCGACGACGACCACTCGCAGGTCGGCCTCGAGCTGGTGGTCGCCGACCTCGGTGACGGACCCCTCGCAGCGCACGGTCTCGCCGGCGAAGACGAGGTTCTTGAAGGTGAAGGAGAGCTCGCGGACGAACGAGCGAGGCCCCAGCCAGTCCTGGAGCTGCTCGACGAGCAGCGCGCCGAAGACCTGCCCGTCCACGATCGGAGCCGGCAGCCTGGCGGCCTCGACGAAGGCGGGGTCGTAGTGGGAGCGGTACCAGTCCCAGGTGGCACCGGCATAGGCGACCATGTCGACCAGGGTGATGGTGCGCTCGAGGGCGGGAACCTCGTCGCCGACGGCGATGGTGGAGTGGTCGGTCATGAGCGCTTCTCCAGGCCGACGAAGATCAGGGTCTCGGTGTTCTCCGCCAGCGGGTCCCCCGAGACGGTTCCGTAGCGGGCGGTGGAGGTGATGATCACCATCTCGTTGCCCGACCCGGTGACCTTGCCGACGACGTCGTCGATCGACCACGTCGCGACGATGACGTCCTCAGGGCGGATCCGGCGGTGGAACACGTAGGAGTTGCCGCCGCGGACCTGGCGGGTTCCGGGGAGGTCGAGGCCCCAGGTGTGGCCGGCGTAGCCGTCGGCGCCGACCGGGAGGCCGGCGTACTGGTTGGTCTCGCAGACCAGGGTCGGCGGCCAGGTCACACCGGCGAGCCCCTGCTCCTGGGCGTAGGCGGGGTCGGAGTAGAGAGGGTTGTCGTCGCCGACGGCCAGGCCGAAGTAGCGACCCGAGGCCGCTCCGGCCTGCTCGGGGGCCGTGTAGGTGACGGTGCGCCCCTTGAGCGCCAGCACCTCCCCGGTGAGCAGCGAGTTCTCGCTCACTGGTCCCCCTCCGGGTAGAGCGCGGTCGGGAAGACCTCGAGGCCGAACTCGGGGCGCAGGAGACTGTGGCACAGCGCACCGGTGGAGGCAGGCCAGGGCGGACCGAGCAACCGCTCACGCACCTCGGCCACCGCCCGGTAGTCGCCGACGTAGGACTCGACGCAGTATTCAGTCGTCTCCAGCAGGTGCTCGGGTCCGAGGCCCGCGTGCTCGAGCAGGTGCAGGATCGCGCCATAGGTGACGTCGGCCTGGGCGCCGAGGTCACCCTCGTGCAGTGCCTTCTGCGACTCCATGTCGAGCGCCGCGAAGCCCGACATGAAGAGCATCCGGCCGGCCCTGATGCCGGGCGCATAGGTCAGGGTGTCATAGCGGCTCCAGCCGGGATTGACCAGCTCGAGCGGGTGCCGGGAGGCGGTCACGTCCATAGCGACGAGGGCGCCCGGGGCGTGCAGGCGGCTCATCAGGATGCCGCCGGCACCCGGGTAGACACCCGAGTCGTTGTGGCCCAACAGCTCCTTGCGGACCTTGTGGGTGCCGCGGTAGACGCTGCGAGTGTCGGGGGTGGAGTAGTCGTAGGTGGTGACCGCATGGCCCAAGGACAGCCCGACCGCCTCCAGCATGGCTCCGGCCTTCTCCAGCACGTAGCGGTACTGGGAGACGAAGTCGCCCTCGAAGACGGCGTCGCCGTGCTCGTCGACGGGCGTGACGGTGGGGAGGTAGACCACGCCGTCGGCGCCCTCGGTGATCGACGAGGCCTGCCAGGTGCCGGCCTCACGCGCCTCGGAGGCGGCACGCAGCTGGGTGCCGCCGCCGTTGACGGCATGCAGCTCCACCTCGATCCAGGCGGCGCGGCGGACCAGCCGCTCCACGATCACGGTGCGCACCGTCGGCCGGTCGCCCAGCAGCTCGCGGCGGACCCCGGCCGCGTCGTCGTACGCCTGCAGGCCGACGACGGTGATGTTCTCCGAGACCCGCGTGACGTCCTCGGGGCCGAAGCCGGCGGCCTCCAGGATGGCCAGGCACTTGGCGTAGGCGATGCGCGCCTGCTCCTCCATGGAGCCGTGGACGGTCATCTTGCCGATCGCCTCGTCGTGGCGGGCCGAGGTGTGGCCCGAGGTCCAGGCGCGCTCCCCCTCGTGGAGCCCGAGGCAGAACGTGAACCCCTCGTAGGGGAACCACGGGAAGTCCGCGGGCCTGATGGCGGACAGGGTCATCGGATCGCCTCCGTGCGAGGGGTCAAGGCCGCCTGCGCGGCCAGGGTGTGGATCGTGCTCAGGTCTGCGGCGTCGGGCAGCGCCGAGACCGCGGCCGCGAGGTCGGGCGCGAACTCGCCGACGTTGCCGGCCAGCTTGGCCTGCAGCTGCTCGTCGTCGAGCGGGTTCGAGCCGCCTCCCGGGCTGCGGTCGACGTGTCCGGAGACCTCGCGGCCGTCCGCGAGCGTCAACGTGACGTCTCCCGGGGCGTCGGCCGCCACGACGGTGTCGTCGGACGCCTCCCAGGTGACGCGCGCCGCGAGCTCGACCACGTCCGGGCGGGACAGGCCGGCCGTGTCATAGGTGTCGATCCCCACCGCGCCGTCCACCAGCAGTGCCGCGACGCTCCAGGGGAGCGAGAACTTCGCGGCATACCCCGACGCCGGACGGGCCAGGTCACGGCCCTCGGGGCAGACCACCGCGACGGAGTCGGGATGGACCCGCGCATGGACGGCGACCACGTCGCCCGCGGTGCCGCCGGCGGCGACCAGGGCACCAAGGGCCGCAGCCATCGTCGCGTGCGCCAGCTGGCAGGTGGGCCAGGGCTTGATCCCGATCCGGGTGGTCTCCCAGTGCTCGGCACGATCGCCGCCGAGGTCGCGCAGCAGCACCGAGGTGTCGACCCGACCCTGCGCCACGGCGGCCGGCGCCAGTGCGTCGTACACGCCGTGCGGGCCGTCGAAGACGGTCTCGGGACCGGTCGCGCCGGCGGCGGCGAGCCGGGCGGCCAGGATCCCCGACTGGGAGGCGAAGCCGGGGTGCAGCTGCTTGGTGCTGGCGCCGGTGGCCAGGAAGGCGAGCAGTCCTCCGGCCTGGGAGCCGGCGATCCCCAGCGCGTGGGTGGTGGTCGCCGCGTCCAGTCCCAGCAGCCGCGAGGTCACCGCTGCGGAGGAGAAGACCCCCGCGACCATCGTGGCGTGCAGGCCCCCGGCGTGGAACGCGTGGGGCGCGGCAGCCGCCACCCGACAGGCGACCTCGTAGCCGACCACCGCCGCCTCCAGGATCTGCCACCCGGCGGCCCCCACCTGCTCACCGACAGCGAAGGCCGCGGGGAGCACGACGGCCGTGGCGTGCACCAGCCCGCCGGCGTGGGTGTCGTCGAAGTCGAGCGCGTGCACGAGGGTGCCGTTGGCCAGCGCCGCCGCTGGCGCGCTGACGCGTGTCGTGGTGCCCAGGATCGTGGCCTCGGGGCCGCCGCCCAGACCGGTGGCGACGGTGACGGCGGGCGAGGCGGAGCCGGCACGCGCTCCCGCGACCGCGGCGCCGAGGCCGTCGGTGAGGTGGCGTACGGCGGCGCGCAGGACCGCGTCGGGGACCGTCAGGTCTCCGACCGCCCATTCCGCCAACCGGGTCGCGATCATCAGGCGTCGTCCTCAGGTACGCCGAAGGCCCCCGCGGCGCTGAGCTCGGCGATCCTGGCCTCGTCGTAGCCTGCCACCTCGGTGAGGATCCGGTGGGCGTGCTCGTTGCGCTGGGGCGCGCGCACGTAGTCGGGCACGTCGGCTCCCACGCGCACCGGCGAGGCCAGCTGGGTGACCGTGCCGTAACGCGGGTGGTCGGTGGTGACGAGCATGTTGCGTGCGACCAGGTGCTCGTCCTTCAGCGCCGCCTCCACGTCGTTGATCGGCCCGCACGGGACCTGGGCCGGATAGAACTGACTGAGCCAGTGGTCCACCGTCCGGGTCGCGAAGATCGCCTCGAGCTCCGCGGTCAGCTCCGCCTGGTGCTCTCGGCGCAGGGAGAACGTGGCGTACTTCGAGTCCTCTTGCGCCCACTCCGGGTGATCGATGACCTGCGCCAGGCGGACCCAGAACTTCTCCTTCGCGCAGCCGACCACGAACCAGCCGTCGGAGGCCTCGAACGCCTGGAACGGGACCAGCGACGGGTGTGCGGAGTGACGGGTGCGCTCGGGGGTGTAGCCCGCGTTCAGGTGCCAGGTGGCGGGGTAGGTCAGCATCGCCATCGCGGTGTCGTACAGCGACACGTCGCAGTCCATCCCGACACCGTCGCGCTTGGCCGCGTGCAGGCCTGCCATCAGCGACAGCGCGGCGACGTAGCCGCCGGAGAAGTCGACCAGCGACAGGCCGGACTTGGTGGGTGGGCCGTCGGGCTCACCGGTCAGCTCCATCCAGCCGGCCAGCCCTTGGAGGACGTAGTCGTAGCCCGGCTCCTTCATCCGCGGGCCGGTCATCCCGAACCCGGTCAGCGAGCAGCACACGATCGCGGGGTTGAGGTGCTTGAGCCGCTCGTAGGTGATGCCGAGCTTCTCCGGCACGTCGCCGCGCAGGTTGGAGTAGACCGCGTCGGCGTTGCGGACGAGGTCCTCGAAGACCGCGCGGCCCTCGGGGGTCTTGATGTCGATCGAGATCGACTGCTTGTTGCGGTTGAAGGTCTCGAAGAACAGCGAGTCCTCGTCCTCGAAGTAGGGCGGGACGTAGCGCCCCACGTCCCCGCCGACGGTCGGGTCCTCGATCTTGATCACCTCCGCTCCGAGGTCGGCCAGGTGCACGCTGCCGAACGGCCCGGCGCCGTACTGCTCGAGCGAGATGATGCGGATGTCCTCGAGCGGCTTGCGGGGCGTGGTCACTGCCGACCTCCGGTGATCGTGGCGATGAGGTCGATGACCTCGTCCTGGCCCGCGCGCACCTGCGGCGCGGAGAGACCATGGGTGGGTGCGGAGAGCTTGATCGAGTCGGCCAGGCCGTCGTAGGCGGCGATCTGCTCGATGACCCGGTCGCGGTCGCCGTTGAGGGTGACCGCATCGACCATCTCGGGGGTCACCGTGCCGGCGAGGTGCTCGGCGCCCTTGCCGGCGCGGAAGGCCTCGATCACCTGCTGCTGCGCCTCGCCCAGTCCGTGGAAGCCGAAGAAGTCGGCGTAGGTGCGGACGCTGGCGTAGAAGCCGACGTGGCCGCGGACCCGCTCCAACGCTGCCTCGGGGTCTGGGTCGACGGAGCAGCAGGCGGACACGACCAGGTCGAGGTCGGCGCGGGTGCGCCCCTCGACCGCCGCGACGCCGGCGTCGATCTCGGGCAGGATCCGCTCCGAGAGGTAGGACGGCGAGCAGAGCTCGTGGCTGATCCAGCCGTCAGCGATGCGACCTGCGAGCCGGGTCATCGCGGGGCCCATCGCGGCCAGGTAGACGGGGATCTCGGTGCGCTGCACCGGGTAGGGCCGCTCGTAGCCGCGGATGTGCATCGGCTCGAACTCGCCCTCGAGCGCCATCTCCTCGCCCGTGGTGGCGTGGGCGACGAAGTGACGGATGTTGCGGACGGTCTCGCGCAGGTGGGTGACCGGCTTGCCCCAGCGCGCGTTGTGCCAGTCCTCGTTGAGTCGCTGCACGCCGGTGCCCAGCCCGAGCACGAAGCGCCCACGCGACAGCTCGTCGAGGTCGAGGGCCTCGAGGGCGGTCACCATCGGACTCCGCGCGAAGGCCAGCTGGATCGCGGTGCCCACCCTGGCGCTCGACGTGGCCGTGATCAGGGCGGCTGCGCTGACGCTGGCGCTGCGGTGCAGCTCCGGCACCCACACCACCTCGGCGCCCGCTCTCTCCGCACGCGCGGCCGCGTCGGCCAGCTCGGCGAGAGTCTCACCCCACGGGGCGAACGTGATCCGCATCGACTTCCCCTCAGTCCTCGGCCAGGTCTGTTCCGGTCAGCAGCGAGCGCTTGCCCTCGGGGAAGCCGCCCTCGAGCTGCTCGGCACCGCGCTTGTAGACGTAGAACATCCGCTTGAACGAGCAGACCTCGTCGCCTTGCTGGTTGAGGGTGCGGGTCTTGACGGTGACGATCCCGGCGTGGGGGCGCTTGGCCGACTCACGCTTCTCGAGCACCACCGACTCGCTGAAGAGGGTGTCGCCGGCGAAGACCGGGTGGGTCATCTTGATGTCGTCCCAGCCGAGGTTGGCGAACGCGTTCTGCGTGAGGTCGGTGACGGACTGCCCCACGGCGATCGCCACGGTCAAGGTGGAGACGACCAGCGGCCTGCCGAACTCCGACTTCGCGGCGTACTCGCTGTTGAAGTGCATCTGGTTGGTGTTCATCGTCATCAGTGAGAACGAGATGTTGTCGTGCTCGGTGACGGTGCGGCCCAACGGGTGCTGGTAGATGTCGCCGATCTCGAAGTCCTCGAAGAATCGGCCGCCCCAACCGGGCTTGGTGCGGGTGGCGGGGTCGTTCGGGCTCGTCATCGGGAACCTTCCATGGATGGGGGGAGCGGGGTGATGTGGGAGAGGAGCAGGTCGGCCACGAGCGCCGGCGCAGTCAGGGGCGCGTCGTGCCCGGCGTCGAGCTCGGTGAAGTCACGACCAGCGGCCTGGATCCTCGCGCGCGTGTAGGTCGAGGGATAGCCGGCCGGGGTGCCGGCGCAGAACGCGAAGACCTCGTCGACACGGTCGGGAACGGCCGGGACCGGGTCCAGTGCTGGGCCGACCGGGCTGGGGCAGAGCCGCGCGTTGACCCAGGCGGCGAGCGCGTCGTCGTACTCCCCTCCCGGCTCGACCGGGCGCGGCGGTACGACGGCATCACGCGGCGGCGGCTCCGGCATGGAGGGGCCGAGGTCGATCGCGCGCTCCCCCGGCGCGGGGACCGCGGCATCGAGGTGGACGAGGGTGGCGATCCGCTCCGGGATGCGGTTGGCGACCGACGTGGTGACCAGGCCGCCCTGGCTGTGACCGACCAGGACGACGTCTCGCAGGTCCTCCAGCTCGATCAGGTCGACCACCTGGTCCGTCCAGACCCCCAGGCCCGTGACGTCGCCGACGCGTGAGCTGAGCTCGCCGGCGCCGACCAGGCTCGGGGCGTGGACATCGTGCCCGGCCATGACCAGGCGTGCTCGCACCTCGCGCCAGGCCCACCCGCCCCGAAAGGCGCCGTGCACCAGGACGAAGGTCATGGCCCCTGCTGCGGATCAGCGTGTCCGGGATCGGGCTCGTCGAGCACGACCTCGAGGTACTCGCGCGGATAGGAGTCGTAGGGCTCGAGGTGCTCGTACATCAGCTCGGTGTGCTGGACATAGCCCGCGGCGCGGGTGCACTCCTCGTAGGACTCGATCGAGTCGAACCAGCGCAGGTGCGTGAAGTGCTGGGGGTCCTCGATACCGCGCACGAGCCGGCGACCGCGGAAGCCGGGGTGGTCGCGGAAGAACCGGCCGAACTCCTGGTTGAGCTCGATATAGGCACTCGCATGCTGCTCGCCGGGCTTGGTTCGGGCCTGGCTCACGACGACAATCATCGCAACCTCCTGTCAGAATAGATCATATATCTATACACTCCGAGATGTGAGCAATAGGACGCAGACCAAGACCATCCACGAGTTCCTCGCAGAGAACCCCGACGTCGACCGCTCCGAGCTCTGGGCCGCGTTCTGGGAGATCCTCAGCGAGGCGAAGGCCAAGATAACCGCCGAGCTCGAGGTCGAGCCGCACCCGTCCGGCACCGGGCTCGACTACTGGGCCACCGAGGACGGCGGCTACGAGGGCTCGCTCCACCCCTACGTCGGGGACGCGGACGAGGGTGTCGAGTGGCTGGTCCACTCCTGGATCGGCAACCGCAAGGCGTCGATCCTGGACATGAACCTCCAGGTCTGGCTGGGGCCGCACATCGACGTGCCGCACCTGGTGATCGTCTTCGGGACAGTTCCCAACATCTTCCACTTCAGCGACCTGGTGCCCCGGCGCGACATCATGACCGACCTCGCCTACCTCGAGCGGTACTACGCCCCCGAGAACGAGACGTGGCTCGCACTGCGCAGTGACGAAAGGTTCACCTGGTCGGTCAGTCACGGCACCTACATGCGGGCGTTCAACTCGCCGATCGCGAACTCCTACATGGCAAACGAGGACGGCGACGACGTCGTCGAGGTGCTCCGAGCGTCGGTGCGCCAGCGGGTCGACACCTGGCTCGGCTGGGTCCGCGAGGCGCAGTCCGTCCCGGTCGCGGAGCGTGCCGCGCTCCGGGAGCGCGACCACCAGGTGCGCACGTACGGCTACACCCTGGACCCGATGAACGAGCTGTCGAAGAAGTTCCTCGGCGCCGAGCGAGTCGAGGAGCTGGTCGCCGTGCGTGCCGGCTTGGAGCAGATGGAGCAGTCCCGATGAGGATCCTGGTCGTCGGTGCGGGCTTCGTCGGATCGGCGACCGCCGAGCGCCTCGTGGGCCGGGGCCATGAGGTCACGGTGACGACGACCACCGAGGCGAAGGTCCCCGACCTCGCCGCCCGCTTCGGAAACGCCGTGGTGCTGCGCGGGAGCGATCGCGACTCCGTGCACGCCGCGGTCGCCGGGGCGGACGCGGTGGTCGTCACCGCGGGGCCGTCCGCCCAGGCGTCGATGACCCCGGAGGGACGCGCGAGCTACCGCGAGATCCTCGTCGAGACCGCCGAGAACGTGGTCTCCGCGCCGGGCACCGCCCACCTCGTCGCGCTCTCCTCGCTGTCGGTCTACGGCAGCGCCGCCAACCACCTCGACGTGGTGGACGAGGACTCCCCCACCACCGACTCCGCCGATCCGAGCCCGAGCAACTTCCTGGCCATGGAACGGACCTACCTCTCCCGGTCCGAGCGCGCCGCGGTACTGCGCTGCGGCGACATCTACGGTCCCGGGGACCCGCCGCTGCGGGACAAGATCGCGATGGCCCACCAGTACCTGGGTGGATCAGTGCCTTTCTCCGGAGAGGCCCTGCTCTACCGGCTGCACGTCGACGATGCCGCCGACGCCGTCGTCCACGTGCTCGACCACCGACTCACCGGGCTCTTCAACCTGACGCACGTCGAGGTGCCGCCCACCAACGCCACGCTCTTCGACCGGCTCTCCGCCGAGATCGGCAAGCCTGCGCTGGACTACCGCGACGAGATCGCTGCACCGACCCGTCCGGTGTCGGTGCAGCGCCTCGTGTCGAGCGGCTTCACGCCGAGCCGGTCGTTCGACGCGGCCCTGACCGCCGACTGATCACTGCTCCGGGCGGGTCCTTCGCTGCACCAGCAGCAGGGCGGCGGAGCCGAGCATCATCAGCGCCAGTGCCCACAGGCCCACCACGGGCAGGGCGTCGGCGCCGCCGGTCTTGGGCAGCGTGGCGGTGCTCGACGCGCCGGCGGCGCTCGTGGTGGTGGTGCCGCCAGAGCCGCCGCTCCCGCTCTCATCGGAGGTGTCCACGGCACCCACGCCGACGCCCATCCTGCTGAGCGAGCCGCCGCCGGCGACGGTGCAGTCGGCGGTGATCGTCAGGCCGGCCATCTCGTCGAAGGCGAAGGCGAAGGCGGTGACCCCCACGTCCATCTCATCCTCGTCGGAACTGACCGTGCCCGTCTGCGTCGGCATCGGCACCGTCTCCTTGGGAGCGGCGTTGACCGTGCTGTGCCCCTCGACGGTGACCTTCTCGCCCCCGACTGTGAGGTCGGTGCTCACGTTCATGCCGCCGTCGACGATCGGCACCGGCGCGATGCCCGGAAGGGGGTCCATCGTGACGGCCAGGTTGACGGTCTTGTCGCCCTCCTCGGCGCGCTTCCCGGTGACCGTGACGGCGGTGGCGTACTCGAAGTCGCTGCTGAGGGGCGCCAGGGTGCAGGCGAAGGTGGCCTTGCCCTGGGCCGGCTTCCCCTTGGACCCGCCCTTGTCGCCGGGCTCGTCGGTGGGCTTGTCCGTCGGCTTGTCGGTCGGGGTGGCGGTCGGGGTGGCGGTGGGCGACGCGGTCGGGGTGGAAGACGGGGTCGGCGTCGGCGTGGGCGTGGGCACGACGCCCTGCGTCACCACGACCGGCGAGAGCGGCCAGGCGCCGACTCCCGAGACGGGGCACTTCGTGGTCAGCCCGGCGACGGTGTAGGCGACGCTCTTGATCGTGACGTCCAGCGAGGTCGCGGTCCCCGTGAACCTTCCGGTGACGGGAGGCACCGGGACCGGGCTGTTGGCCGCCGCGGTGACCTTGGCGGTGCCGGTCAGCGTGACGTCCGTCCCGTTCACGGTGGCCACGACCGACCCGGCCATGTCGAGGTTGTTGATCGGGACCGGGGCGATGCCGGGCATGTTCGAGAGCTGCAGCGTCAGTCCGGTCTCGGTGCCGTCCGTCGTGGCCACCGCGTCGACCGTGGCGGCCCAGTCGAATCCCGGGAAGGTCGAGGTCTGGCAACCCATCGTGATCGTCCCGGCCGGTGCCGCCGCGACGGGGCTCGTGGCCAGGGGCACCAGGGCCAGACCCGCCGTCACGCCCGCCGCGACCGCGGCGAGCAGGCGCCTCGTACGTCGCCGGCTCATCGGGCTCGCACCGATCCGCCTCGACGCGTCACCAGGAGCACCGCACCCGCGAGCAGCACCATCGTGGTGCCGCCCAGCGCGATCGCCGGCAGCTCGTCACCGGGACCGGTCTGCGGCAGCTCCTCGCCACTGGCCGTGGTCGTGGTCGTGTCCTCGGGCGTGATTGCCGGCTCCTCGGGCGCCGCCTCCTCGGGCGCCGCCCCGAAGCTCATCTGGTGGACCACCTGGTTGGCGGCGATGGTGTCGGCGTCGGAGGTCGTCGGCAGCGGCGCCGCAGCGATGACGCACTGGTCGACGGTGCAGTCCACCGATCCGAACTTCTCCTTCACCACGATGGTGAACGACCCGATCGACCCGCTGGCGTCCGCGTTGCGGAAGGTCGCCCCGGTCGCGGTGTTGCAGTCCGCCGGGCCCGTGTAACCCGCGACGCACTGGCCCACCGCGATGTTGCTCAGGTGGGGCTCGTAGCCTCCACCCGAGATGGTGACGGTCTGCCCGTCCTGGAGGCCGGTGAGCTGGCTGACGTTGAGGCTCGGCGCGGCGAAGCTCGGGGGCGCGTTGACGATCGCGACCAGGCAGAGGGCCGCGACCGCCGCGAGCACCTTGCCCAGCATGGTCGGTGTCTTCATCTCAACTTCTCCTCAGCGGATGTGCGGGTGGGGCGGGTGTGGTTGACGGGGGCCGTGCTCGTGGATCAGGTCGTGGCGGGCGACAGGCTGTGCGGGTCGCCCTCGGGCGGGACCGTGACCAGGTGGACGCCCGAGCGCTCGATCGCGGCCTGCTCGACGCCCAGGTAGGAGCGGACGACCGCCGGGTGGCCGCGGACCTCGTCCGGGGTGCCGGTGGCGATGACGCGTCCCAGGTCCATGGCCACCATCCGGTCGCAGATGCGCGAGAGGAGGGGCAGGTCGTGCTCGATCACGACCATCGTCGTGCCGAGCTCGTCCCGGATCCGCAGGAGCAGCTCACCGAGCGCATGGCTCTCGCTGGCCGCGATGCCCGCGGAGGGCTCGTCCAGCAGCAGGACCCGCGGCTCGAGGGCGAGCAGCCCCGCGATCTCCACGACCCGCCGGGTGCCGGTCGAGAGCTCGGCGATCGAGCGCTCGGCGTAGGGCGTGAGTCCCATCCGCTCCATGAGCTCGTCGGCGGCCTCGGCCTTGGCCCGCTCCGCCGACCTCGCGCCGATCAGTGACCACCACAGTCGGGTCGGCGCCACCCGCTCCTGGGCGACCATCAGGGTCTCGCGCACGGTCAGCGTCCCGAACAGCGCGGCGTCCTGGAACGAGCGGACCAGACCTCCGGCCGCGCGGTTCTCCGGCGTCGCCGAGGTGACGTCGAGGCCGTCGAAGTGGATGTGACCGCGGTCGGGCGCGGTGAAGCCGGCCACCATCTCGAACAGCGTCGTCTTGCCGGCACCGTTGGGTCCGATGATGCCGAGGATCTCACCACGGCCGGCCGAGATCTCCACCCCGTCCGCGGCGACCACGCCGCCGAAGCGCTTGGAGATGCCCTGCACGGTCAGGATCGGGGCCGCCGAGCCTGCCTCGACGGGCTCCGCGCCACCCGGGCGGCGCAGGGCCTCGAGGCTCTCGGTGCGTCGCAGCGGGGAGACGGCCGGGGCTCCAGGACCCAGGCGCGCGTGGAGCGGGTCGATGCCGGCGCGGCGCGCCATCATGTCGTAGACGGCGTCGCGGATCCTCGTCAGGACGCCCCCGATCCCGCCCGGCAGCAGCACCACGACGAGCAACCACCCGATGGCCAGGGCTGCCTGGCCGGGCACCGTGAGGCCGACCAGGGCGGGGATGCCGATGATGACCAGGGCGCCGATCACCGGCCCCGACGTCACGGTCAGACCACCGATGATGGTGAGCGCCACCACGTCGATGCTGGCCATGGTCGGGAAGGAGTTGATCGTGAGCTGGCTCTGGCTGTGCCCGATGACGACACCTCCGAGGCCGGCCAGGGCCCCGGAGACGGCGTAGAGCTGGAGCTTGCGCATCCGCGCCGGCACCGTGAACGCGCGGCCGGCGTCCTCGTTGTCGCGCAGCGCCTGCATGATCCGCCCGAACCCGCTGTGCCGGATGTTGTTGGAGAACCACCAGCCCAGCGCGAGAAGCAGCAGCGCCATCAGGTAGTAGTCGACCGCGAAGGAGAGTGGGTAGCCGAACACGGTCGGCGTGGCCGGGGCGACGCCGTCGCCCAGGAAGACGTCGAGGCGAAGCAGCCAGCTGGTCGAGGCCAGCGCGAAGGCCAGCGTCGCGACCGCCAGGGCCAGGCCCCGTAGCCGCATGGCCGGGATGCCGACCAGGATGGAGATGACGGCGCCGGACAGCACGCCGGAGAGCACGCCGAGCACGAAGTTGCCGGTGCTGGCGACGACGTGCACCGAGGCCGCCGCGGCGATGCCGGCGTAGGCGAACTGGCCCAGGGACAGCTGGCCGGCCAGCCCCGAGAGCAGCCCGACGCTGAGACCGACCAGGGCGTAACCGGCCACCGCGGTCAGGGCCGAGGCCGTCTCGTTGGACACCGTGTAGGCCAGCGACACCGCGACGACGATCACGACGGCGGCGCCGATCCGGGGCAGCCACCGCACGCCCCACAGCGTGCGGTAGGCGGTCGGGAGCTCGCGCTCGACCACCCGGACCCAGGTCCCGCGGTCCTCGTCGGCGCGGCCCAGGGCGGGCTGCCGCAGCAGCGCGACGATGATGATGACGCAGATGACGACGTTGACCGCGCCGGTGGTCTCGGGGTTGGAGAGCAGGACCTGCTCGATCACGCCGATGCCCAGGGACGCCGCGACGGCGATGGGGATCGACGACATCCGGGCGATGACCGCCCCGGCCAGGCCCTTGAGCAGCAGCTCCGGGCCCAACGACTCCAGGGACTGACCCGCGGTCGGGGTGACCAGGATCGCGGAGAAGGCCGCGATAGCGCCCGCGATGACCCACGCCAGGGTGGCCATCCGCCTGGCCGGGATGCCCTCCAGCTGGGCCGCGTCCGGGTCGTCCGCGGCGGCGCGGATGCCGAGTCCGAGCTTGTGGTGGTGCTGGAACCACCACAAGCCCGCCAGCAGCAGCGGACCGAGGATGAGCATGGCGATGTAGGGCGGCCCCACCGTCAGGGTGGCGACCTGGAAGCTGGGGATGTTGGGGGGCTCGGGGTAGGTGAAACCGCTGACACCCTCGCTGCTCACCAGCAGCGCCATGACCAGGATCAGCTGGGCGATGCCCAGGGTGGCGATCATGCCGATCATGGCGGGGCGTCCGGCCAGGCGACGGACCACGACGACCTCGAGCAGTCCCGCAATGCCGCCGGCGACCACGACCGCCAGCACGAAGGCGAGCCAGTACGGAGCTCCCAGGTCGGAGACCAGCATGGCAAGCACGGATGCACCGAAGGCGCCGACGGCGCCGTGGGCGAAGTTGACGAAGCGGCTCGACTTGTAGACCAGCACGAGACCGATCGCGAGCAGTCCGTAGGTCAGTCCGGTGAACAGGCCGATGATGAGCCGTTCGATGCCGAAGTCGAAGCCCATCATCGGGCGGCCTCCGCGTGTCCGCCGAGCATGAGGGCCTGGATCCGGTCTGGGTCCGCGGCCAGGACCGAGGCCCGCTCCTCCGCGATGACCATGCCCTTTTCCATCACGTAGGCGCGGTGCACCAGGGAGAGGGCCACGTTGACCGACTGCTCGACGAGGAGAACCGAGGTCCCGCGCTCGTTGAGCCGGCGCACCAGCTCCATCAGGCCGCCCACCACGACCGGCGCGAGGCCGAGCGAGAACTCGTCGACGACGAGGATCCTCGGGTCGCCCACGATCGTCTTGGCCAGCGCGAGCATCTGGCGCTCGCCGCCCGAGAGGGTCGATGCGGGCTGGTTGCGCCTGGCGTCGAGCCGAGGAAAGATCGCGAGCGCCGCCTCGGTGGCCTCGTGCACCCACTTCTTGTCCTTGGCCGCGTAGCCGTGCATGCGCAGGTTCTCCACGACCGTCATCGTCCGGAACGAGGACTGTCCGACGATCTGGCACAGCCCCGCCTCGACCCGCTTGCGCGAGCTCGCCGTCGTCATGTCGACGCCGTTGATCCGTACGGTGCCCGCGTCGGGACGCAGCAGTCCGCCGATGACCTTGAGCAAGGTGGACTTGCCCACGCCGTTGGGACCCATCAGCGCGACCATCTCGCCGTGGCCGACCCACAGGCTGGTGTCGAAGAGCACCTGGAGGGGGCCGTAGGACGCGCAGATCTCTTCGACCGCCAGGGCCGGTGCGCTACTCGGCATCGAAGCTGCGCTCCTCGCCCTCGTAGACGTAGCAGCCGCAGCCGTCGTCGAACCGCATCAGGAAGTAGCCGCCGGCGGCGGCGTGGCTGTCCCCGCCGAGCGCTCCCCCGAACCCGGACGCGGTGGTGAACTCCGCGCCGGCGGACCCGATCGCCTCCGCCCAGCTGGTCGCGTTGAGGCTGCCGTCGAGCTGGTCGGCCCCGAGCTTGAGCAGCCGGGTGGCGTCGCAGTAGGGCAGTGCGACCCGGGCGCTCTCGCGGCTGGCGAACTCCACGCCGCCGTCTGCGTAGATGTCGGTGCAGACCTTCTCCTGGTCGCCGGGAAAGGGCAGGACGTCGTCCTTGACCTCCACCGGGGGGTGGAAGCCCAGGCCGACCATGCCGTCGGTGACGCCCTCGGGGATCTTGGTCGGGTTGTTCACGAAGTAGGTCGGGTTGTCGAAGCTCGACACCGCCATCCGGGCCGTGAAGCCCGTGGTTCCCGACACTGATGCGAACAGCGGCGCCATCCGTGCCCCACCCAGGAACATCACGCGGTCGACGCCCTTGCCCTGGTAGGTCGTGGCCGCCTGGGTCAGCCCGGTGAAGATCGTCGTGGTGTCGGTGCTGTCGATCCAGGCCAGGTCCGCCTCGACGCCGAGCTTCTCCAGGGCGGGTACGACGAGGTTGTCACCCACGCGCCGGTTGACCTCGCTGTCGGAGGCGATCACGCCGATCCGGTCGGCTCCCTCGAAGAACCCCTGCTCGTCCAGCGCGTCGACCATGCCGGTGGCGAACGCGCCGTACTCGGGGTAGCTGGCCGTCCACAGGTAGGGGTGCAGCTCTTCGTAGTACTGCTCGTCGTGAGGCATCAGGGCCGCATCGAGCATCAGCGTCTGGCGCTGGGCGTAGCAGGGACGCGCGTTGGGCTGGTACTGCCCGGTCAGGACGACGGCGAACGCCTTGTCGTCCTGGGTGATCTGGTTGCAGAGCTGCTCCTCCGCGGCGGGCGTGTCCTTGGCGGCGTCGTAGAGCCGGTAGACGGCCTCCATGTCGCGGCCCCCCAGGCCGCCGTTGTCGTTGACCCAGTCCTCGAGGGCCTGGATCTGGGCCTCCTGGTCCCCGACCGACGCGGTCTCGAAGCCGGTCAGCTTCTGCACGGCATCGAGGTCGACGGCGATGAACACGACCTTGACGGACTCGTCGCTGACACCGGGGCCGTCCTGCGAGGCCACGGCCTGCACGTCGACCTTGGCGCCGGGCATCACCGCACCGCAGCCGACCAGCGCGAGCGCGAGTCCGGCCGCCAGGGCACTGGACCTGAGCAGGACCGAGCGGTCCTGCCATGCGGGGGGACGTCGCTCGCCGCTGTGTGGTGCCACCTGGAGCTCCTCAGAATGCCGATTGCGACTAGGATATATGATTTCACTCACCTGCACTACGACACTCGGCCGGACCACCACTTCTCGGCGGCAGCCAGGTCCACCACCGACTCGCCCCCGCCCGGCTCCTGACGACTCGCCGCGGGCAGCGCCCCGCGGATCCAGCGGTCCACCGCCGCGAGGTCGATCACGGAGGCGCCCGCGTCTGCCCCGTCCGGCTGGGCGGGCGGCCGGTGCTGCGCCCGCCGTCGGCGCAGCGCCCACACCAGCAGTCCGAGGGCCAGCACGTTGAGCGCGATCAGGCCCCAGGGATAGGTCTCCAGCGGCAGGGCGAACGCGGGCACCGTGGCGTCCGCGACCTGACCCGTGACGTAGTAGGTGCCGATGGAGGCGATGGGAAGCTCCAGGTCGACCGAGACGCCGACCCTGTCGCCGGGCTCGATCTCACCCAGCCGCGTGGCCACGAGCACCGGCTCGGTGTCCGGGGACCTGCCGACCCCGACGAACACGGGAGGGTCGATGACGGCCGCGTCACCCACGTTCTCGACCATGAAGACGACCTCGCGTCGCACGACGCCGCCGAACATCTCACCGAGGGTCGCGTCGCCCTGGAGACGGGCGTCGGAGACCTCGAGCTCGGCCGCACCCGACACCTCCGCCTCGACGACCGGCTCCTCCTGGCCGTCGACGACCTCAACCTCGCGCTCCTGCGGCACGGGCAGCAGCGGGGCGGCCACGGCCGGCGGCACCACCGGGCGGGTGGTCACCGGGCTGGTCACCGGGCTGCTGGTGGGATCCGCCCCCGGGGTCTCCTGCTCGGCGGACGTCTCCGGCTCGGCGGGCGTCTCCGGCTCGGCGGGCGTCGGCGTGGGCGTGGGCGTGGGTGTGGGCGTGGGTGTGGGCGTGGGTGTGACGATGGGGCGCTGGCTCAGCGCCCGGATGCTCACCAAGGACGGGAGACCGCCTTCGCGCGTCTGGGTGACCCGGACCTGCGCCGTGGCCGGGTCGGTGAGCTCGAGGGACGTGGTGAAGGCGCCCGCGGCGTCGACCGTGAGCTCCCGGGAAGCGTCGCGGCCGACCGGGTCTCCGGCGCTGCGGGCGTCCCCGGCGGCCGCACCCTCGACGAGGAGCGTCGCGGAGGGGTCCCACGACGCACCCGTCACCGTCGCCCACAGCTGGCCGTTGTCGCCCCTGTTCTCGACGACCTCGATGGAGGGGTCGCCGAGGATGCTCATCGGCACTCCCGGGGCGAGCTCGGCGCCTCCGGTCGTCACCCGGACGATCCCGGCGCCCGCAGGCAGGTCGGCGGGCAGGGTCACCGCGCTCGTGCCGATGCCGTCTGCGTCCGCGACGAGCTCGACCGGTGCAGCGCACCGCGAGGTGCACACGACCGCCTCGGCCGCTGCCCCCGAGTCCAGCCCGCTCGCGCTCACGTGCACGACGTCACCGGCGCGGGCGGCCGAGGTCACCTGCTGGCCGGTCACGTCGTCGACGACGACGGCGCTGGCGGCGTGCGCGGCGAAGTCGACCGAGGCCTCGGTGGGCACCGGACTCGAGGCGGGGTTGACGCCGGGCTCGGTCTCGGGACCGGTGTCGGGTGAAACCGTGCCGGTGGCCTGGTGCTCGGTCTGCCCGTTGCAGGCCAGGCGCACGCCGGCGGGAGTGGCGGCCGCCACGGGGACGTCGAGGTAGAGACCGTCCAGGCGCACCGTCGTGCGGCCCTCGTTCACGAGCTCGACGGTGCCGAGGAGCTCGACCCCGCTCAGGGGCGCGTCGACGCCGAGCACGAACGCCTGCTCGAGCACGACGCGTTGGGGCTCCAGCTCCGGGTCGGTCGCCTGCGCGGTCGGGTAGATCGCCAGGACGGCGTGGGCGACGCCCGAGAACGGTCCGGCTCCCGCGTCGGCGCCCAGGGCCGGCCCGTTGTCGATGCGCAGGCTCACCTCGCGCTCGCCACCGAGCGCGGTGGCGCCCGCGGTCTCGAGGGTCAGCACCGTGGGCTCGGTTCCGGCGCTCCAGGGCTGCCCGGTCTCCGGGTCGCTCAGGTCCCGCACCGGCCCGGCGGTGATGTCGTCGTCGGCGCGGTCCGGTTCGTAGAGCCAGCAACCGCCCGCGGGGCCTTCGATCGCGATCGCGTGGACTGCTCCGGCGCCCAGTCCGGTGAGCGCGGGAAGGGTCGCCAGCAGGCCTGCTGCCATGAGCTTGAGACGGGGACCCACCTGGACGACCTCCGGATCACCAGACCGCGCGGAATGGCGATGATATATTATCCCGCATGGATGTGGTGATGAGGAACACAATCCGTGCCGCTTCCCGCCTGGTGGCCGAACTGGTCCTGACCCTGGGACTGGTCCTGCTGCTCTTCGCCTTCTACCTGCTGGTCTGGAGCAACCACCGCACCGCCGCGGCCCAGGACGACCTGCTCGCCGACTTCCGGGCCTCCACCGACACGACTTCGGCGGCCTCCGCCGCGGCGACCGACGAACCACGACGGCCCGATCCCGGCGACGGGCTCGCCGTGCTGCACATCCCCCGGCTCGGCGCCGACTGGGAGTGGGTCGTGCTGGAGGGCACCGACGAGGACGACCTGCGCGACGGCCCCGGGCACTTCTCCGAGACCGCCATGCCCGGCCGGGTCGGCAACTTCGCGATCGCCGGCCACCGCGCCACCCACGGAGAGCCCTTCGCCGACCTCGACACCCTCGCCGAGGGCGACCAGGTCGTCGTCGAGACCGGCACCGAGTGGCTGGTCTACGAGGTCACCTGGTCGCGCATCATGACCCCGACCTCCCTGGAGGTGCTCGCGCCCGTGGCGGGACACCCGGGCTTGAAGGCCCGGCAGCGCACCATGACCCTCGTGACGTGCCATCCTCGGTGGGGAAGCACCGAGAGGCTGATCGTCGGCACCCAGCTCGTCACGCGTCGCACTGCCGACGCGGGCCCGCCCGCCTCGATCGCCTGAGAGCAGAGGAGGACTCGTGTACGCCTCACTCTGGCGCCTGCTGCCAGGCCCCACCTGGCTCAAGGTGGTCGAGGCCGTGGCCCTGGCGCTGGGGGTGGCCTTCGTGCTCCTGACGTGGGTGTTCCCGGCCGTCGAGCCGCTGCTGCCCTTCGACGAGATCGTCGTCGGCTGACGCCTCGGGGGGACGCGCGACACGTGTCCTCCTCGAGCCCGGGCTCAGTGCTCGCGCAGCAACGTGCCGAAGCCGGGCACCCGGTCCTCGATGCCGTTGTCGCGCAGCGCCATCCACCAGGTGGCGGCGTTGATCGCGATCACGGGCTTGTCCAGCCAGCGCTCGGCCTCGTCGGCGAGCGTCGTCATGCACAGGTTGGTGCCGCACTGGACGATCGCGTCCACGTCCGACTCGTTGACCTCGAAGATGGCGTCACGCAGCTCCGCCTCGCTCACGTGGGCGATGGAGACCGCGGTCGGGCACTTCAGCCCCTTGATGGAGGCCACCTCGAAGCCGAGCTCGCCGAAGAACTTCACGACGTTCTCGTCACCGATCGGCTGGTAGGGCGTGACCACGCCGATCTTGCGCGCACCGAAGAGGTGCAGCGCCCGCTCGCAGGCCTCGGCGCCGGTCGCGACGTCGAGGCCGGTGATGTCGGTGATCTGCTTCTTGAACGCCCGGTTGCCCTCCACGCCGTCCCAGAACGTCTCGGCGCTCATTCCCATGACCATGTAGTCGGGCTCGCAGGTGAGCACCCGCTCGCAGGCGCCGCCGATCTCCCCGCGGATCTGCTCGAGCAACCGCTCCATGCCGTCGTCGGAGTCCATGTTCTGGTCGCGGATGTGGATCCGTGAGAAGTGCGAGGTGACGCCGGGGACCGACATCATCGCGAACTCCGGTTGCACGATCGTGTTGGTGCAGGGGGCGATCACGCCGAACTTGCGGCGCCAGCCGAGGCGGTCGGTCATCGGGACACTCCTGCGGGTCTCTGGTCAGGGTGGGCGGTGGACGGGGCGGTCGCGCGGAACAGGCCGATCGCGCCGAGGAGGAAGCAGAGCTGGACCACGGAGTTGGTGAGCTGCTCGATCCACTGCAGCTCCTGGGACTGGTCGGGCCGCCCGGCCAGCGGCGGCAGCACGAGGGTGCCGACGATGTAGACACCGAACAGCACCACCCCCCACCGGTCACGCCGGCGTAGGGCCAGCAGGATGCCGAGCACGCCCACGGTCACCGCGCCGATGGCGGCGGCGATCAGCAGCGGCCAGGTGCCGCCGACGACCAGCGCGGCTGCGGCAGCGAGCACCGGCACCACGAGGAAGGGCAGCCATGGGGCAGGCCGTTCCCGGCGGACGCTGGCCAGCGCCCACGCGATCCCGGCGAAACCGAAGGCCAGGCACGGGAAGAGCAGCTGCTCCAGCAGCTCGATGTTGCGGCACGGCTCGGCCGCGACCAGCAGCTTCCACACCGCCTTGGTCAGCCCGCCGAGCGTCACCAGGCCGCCGGCGACGAGCGCGGGCAGCCGCACCTGCGGCACCGACCGACCAGCGGCCAGCGCGAGCACGACGGTTCCGGCTCCGGCCAGCAGCACGGGGACGAAGTCCTCTACGGCCAGCACCAGGCCGTACTCGGTGCACGGATCGATCGCCATCAGACCACCCCGGCCACGACCGTGTCGCCCGCCGGCTCGGCGAAGATGTCGCGCTTGCGGAAGCCCGCGGTCATGAAGCGGCCCATCGCCTTCGGGCGTGGTGAGCCAGGCGACCCGGGCGCCGTTCCTGTCCGCAGCCAGCACCCGCTCGGCCAGCCACGGCGTCACGGTCTCCACCCGGTCGCCGAGGATGTTGAAGATCTTGCGCGCCTTCTCGAAGGCCTCCGGCTGGCCGTCGTAGTCGTCGACCAGCAGGTCGGTGGCCACGATTCCGGGCGACAGGAAGCCGACCTTGACCGATCCGCCCTTGGCCTCCTTGACCAACGACTCGGTCAGGTAGGTCACCGCGCGCTTGCTGGCGCCGTACACCGCCATCCCGGGCTGCTTCTGGCCACCGGAGCCGAAGCCCTCCATGTTCCAGACCCAACCGCCGTCGGGCTGTGCCGCAAGGCCGGCGAGGGCCACCGCGCAGCCGTTCATCGCGCCCACCACGTTGGTCGCGACCACCGCGTCGATCGGCGTCGGCAGGCACGTCCGGCAAGCGGCAACCGCGGCGAGGAGAGCCCGGCGTTGTTGATCCAGACATCGACCCGGCCGAAGGTCGCCACCGCGTGGTCCCACAGCGCCTGCACGGAGGCCCGGTCGGTGACGTCGGCAGGCACCCCGGTGACACGACCGGGCGCAGCCTCGGACAGCACGCCGAGGGCCGCGTCCACGCTCGTGGCGGAGCGACCGCAGATCACCACCCGGCAGTCCCGCGCGAGCAGCTCGCGCGCCAGCCCGTGACCGATGCCGCGCGTGCCGCCGGTGACGACGACGACGCGACCGCCGGGCGCGCTCATGCGCCGTGCCAGGTGAGCAGGCCGTGCACGAAGTGGGTCGTGGTGTCGCCGCGGAAGAGCTGCCACACCACGGCGAGGTCGCGGGTTCCGGAGTCGATCAGCACCTCGCGGCCCTTGATCTTCTCGACGCCGCGCGCGTCCGCGCCGACCAGGTGCTGGCTGGTGAAGAGCGCCCGGCCGTACGACGTCGCGTTGCCGAAGACCTCCGGGCCCTCGTACTGCGTCCGGGCACCGTCGCGGACCCGCTCGAAGGTGTAGGAGCGCTCGAGCGCTCCCGCCCAGGTCACCCGCTGTCGGGCCCGGCGCAGCGAGAGCGGCTCGTGCTCGATGACGACCTCGACCTCGCCGAGGGCGCTCTGGTCAGCGGCGTTGACGAACAGCGAGCCGCGCCAGGCGCCGCGCTCCTTGGTCGGCAGAACCTGGGGCGTCGGGCCCCGCCGGGTCTCCAGCGCGATCCAGTCGTCGACGAACGCCTGCGGTCTCCGGGTTGGTCTCGTGGTCGAAGGTGCGCTGGTAGATGCCGTTGAACACCGCGCACACCGCCCAGCCGTCGTGCAGCACCGAGGAGTAGACCTGGGTCTCGCCGTCGGGGAGCACCTGGTTCCAGGTGCGCAGGTCGACCTGCCAGCCCGGGGAGTAGTAGTGGGCGTCGACGAAGAGCCCGTAGGGCTGGCCGGTGCCGTAGAAGTCCGGTCCGCAGTAGACCCGGTTCTCGTCGGAGTCGACGATCCCGAAGTCGAACTGGGCACCGAGCTCGAACCGGTTGCGCAGCGGGCCGCTCGCCTCGAGGGAGGTGTTCATCCAGTAGCGGGCGACCCCGTCCTCGACCACGCTCGCGCGGTCCACCCGCTCGAAGCCGCACATGGTTGCCGGTCGGCGTCGAAGAGGCCCGGGCGTCCGTGCCACTCCCCCTCGATCCGCTGCTGCCACTCGCTGGTCGGCGACGGTGCCGTCGGACTGACGGCGGTCATGCGCGGCCTCGCTCGGCGATCGAGTTGTCGAGCAGCTGCGCCCGGACGTCCTCCATCGCCTCGTCGCCGAGCAGCCGCTCGACCTGGGCCCACACCTTGTCGACGTCGGGGCTGAAGATGTTGGCCCGGTTGCGGCCGTCGCGGTGCGGCGAGGTCGGTGTCGGCCAGCGTCGGCTGTCGACCTCGCCGGCACCCGCCCTCGACCAGGCCGAACCAGTGGTCGAGGTAGGCCTCGACCGCGTCGCCGATGCCGCCGAAGGCGTCCTCGTCGGCCCGGTGGACCAGCATCCAGGGCGACATCATCGCGTACTGCCGCGGTCCGATCGCCGCCTTCGACGAGGCCCGTCGCGGCGCGGCGACCTCCTCGAAGAGCGTCGGTCAGCGGGTGTAGCGCCCAGTCCAGGTAGGCCAGGTGGGTGCGCGAGGTCGGCCCGCGGGATCAGGTCGAGGTGGAAGGCGTAGCGACCCCTGCCCCTGGACCGAGTCGAGGGTGAAGTGCGGGACCGGCACGTCGGCCGGCGGTGAACGCGAACACCATGTGGCTGTCGAGGCCGATCTGCGGCACCGCGAGCCCGACGTAGACGACCTTGGCCACGCTGTCGCCCGCGAAGATCCGCACCGTGCCGACCGGCTCGGGTGACATCGGCGAGGTGAGGGTGCGGAACGGGCCACCGTCGGCGCCGGCGACCTCGGCCAGCCCGGCGCGCTCGACGATCGCGTCGAGGGTGCGGATGCAGAGGCCGCCCGGGAAGGCTCGGCTGATCCGTGACCTCCGTGGTCGGCATGGACTCCGGCGTCGTCCTCGACGTCCGGCGTCGGCCTGGGTCGTCGGCGTCGACGTCGGCGACCGCCGCGCGGCCTCGGACTCCAGCAGCTGCCGGCTGCGGACCTCCTTGAAGTTCCAGGCACTCGCGAGCTCGGGCACCTCCGGCGGGTCGGCGACGGGATGACCCGCGCCTCCACGCGGGCCGGGCCCTCGCCGACGATCGTGTTGCCCTCGACCGACCAGCCCGTCTCGATCAGCTCCTGGCGGCGGCGGCGGTAGAGCGACCGCGTTGTAGTCGCTCTTGACGTGCAGCTCGTCGGACAGGTCGAACGGCAGCAGCTCGGGGCGCACGGTGTCGACGACGGCCTCGTCCTGCGTAGAGGACCTTGAAGATCCGGCGCGCTGGCGTTCTTGTCGGCCCACTTGCCCTTGAAGAACGTGCGCAGCGCGACGAACTTGACGAGGGTGGTCTTCTCGTCGATCGGGATGTTGATGTCGAAGATCTTCAGCTCGCCCATCGGCAGGCCGACCTCGAGCAGGATCATGTTGGGCAGCCACCAGGTCGTCGACACCGGCACCGGCGGCCGGTTCAGCGAGGTCGCCCTTGTTGCGGGTTGATCTTGCCCCAGATGCCCGTCGGCTCGCGGCGGGTTGAGCTTCGACCGACGCCTTGCAGTGCCACTCGCGAGGTCTCGACCTCGAACTCCGGGACCTCGGGCTTGCTCGGGGTTGCCGAAGGCGCCGGCGTGCACGAACGGCGTGTGCGCGATGTCGACGCCGTTCTCCAGGATCCGCTCGTAGTTGGACTTCCACAGGAACTCGCCGGTGACGGCGCGGAAGGTCTCGGTGTCGTCGACGGCCGACCAGTCCGGGATCGGCGGGCGCTCCTCCTCGGGCAGGTCGCCCATGAACACCCAGATCGAACATGTACTTCTCGACTGACCGGGTAGGCGTCGATGCGGGCCTTGCGCGGGATGCCCTTGCTCGGGGTGCGCCGGGATCTTCTGCACCGCGCCGTCGGGCTCGTACTCCCAGCCGTGGTACGGGCAGACGATGCAGTCGCCCTTGACCGTGCCGCCGGACAGCGCCGCGCCACGGTGCACGCACAGGTCCGACATGGCGACGACCGAGCCGTCGCTGGGCTTGCGGTAGATCACCAGCTGCTGGCCGAGCACCTTGACCTTCTCGGGCTTGCCGACCACCAGGTCGGCGCTGAACTCGACCGCGTACCAGAAGTTCTTGAACATCGCGGGTTCCTCCTAGCGTCGCCGGATCGTCGGCGATCTCGGGTTCGGGGTGCTCGGCGCAGTGCTCGAGCCGGGCCTTGGCGGCGGTGTCGCCGCACAGGTGGGCGTGCAGGAACGTCGTCGACCAGGTCGGCGAAGGTGTCCCGCAGCCGGTCCTGGTCGGCCTCGGTCGGCGGTCTCGAGGAAGCCGCGGGCCGTCGATCGGGTCGTCGGGGTGCGGCGGCCAGCATGTGGCCGGCTCCGGCCAGGCGCACGCAGCCACGCCTCGGTGGTGGCCGGCAGTCGCCTCGTCCCACGTGCGCTCGACGGGGTCGTGGCCGACGGCGCCGGCCTGCTCGCCGTAGCGGATCGCGCTGGCGGCGACCACGCCGTCGTCGGTGCCGGCCACCAGCAGCACCGGCGCCTGCACCGGGGCCGGCAGCAGGGTGCTGGGCGGGTAGCCCAGCATCTGCGAGGCCATCGTGTGGGCGCCGTACGTCACGACCGCCCGCACCTCCGGGAACCAGACCGGAGCGGCCGACTGGAGCGCGACGGTGCCGCCGGCGGAGTGGCCGACGAGGCGCGACCGGTCGAGGTCGACCAGGCCCGCGAGTGGCCCGGCTTCGTGCGATCCGGCCGACGGCCTCGAGGACCGGACGAAGGGCATGGGTGGTCGGCCGCTCGCCGTAGTGGTCGGGTCCGCCGCCGCGAGGTCGACGCCGGGGTGAGCCCGTGACTCACCCGGGAACAGCTCGCCGACCCAGTCGTAGCCGACGACGACGAAGCCGGCCTCGACGAGCCGCACCGCCAGCCACCGGTAGGACTCCGCGGCCACGTTGACACCGGGCACCAGCACCACCACCGGGTACGGCGCGCCGCGCGGGTCGGCGGCCAGCCGACCGCTCATCCGCTCGACGTCGTCACGCGGCGCGACGGCGCCGGGTAGCGCACGCGTGAGGTGCACGGTGTCGTACGGCGCATCGGCGCCCGGGCATCGCGCACCGCGCACCGCAGGGCGCGGACCAGGACGGCTGCGTCATCGGTCCAGCGGGCCGGGCAGCACCCGGTCGCCGCCCCAGAGGGCACGCACCAGGCGCTGGGTGGTCTCGGGGCCGAAGAAGCGCACGCCCATCACGTTGGCCGGGTCGCGCTCGGCGATGTTGCGCCGGATCCGCTCGTCGGTCGCGGCCAGCGCGGCCCGCTCGTCGGCCGGCACCGGCTCGGCCTCGTCGACCCAGCGCAGCCAGCGGTCGAGGTGCTCGCTCGGCGAGTCTCGGTCACCAGGTCGAGGTTGCGCTCGGTCGGCCGGAGACGAGTAGCAGTAGGCGGTCGGCGAGAGGCTGGCCCGGATGAAGGCGGCGCGGCTGACGAAGTACTCGAACTCGGGGTCGGCTCGGCGCACCTGCTCCCACTCGCTCGTTGACCGGCTCGTAGTAGCGGTCGTAGTACTCGGCGTCGTCGACCATGTAGGACCGCGGCACCGAGTCGAGGTAGAACCAGCCCTGCGGGCCAGCACCAGCAGCGCCATGCCGAGGTGCGGGCACCTTGACCTGGGGGCCGAGCCAGACGGTCAGGTGCAGGTTGGCGAAGCTGGCGCGGCGTTGCCCATGCCAGGAGTGCACCATCCAGTCGACCTCGGGGCCGCTGTAGGCCCGCACCCGGCCGCGGGGCCCGTCGTCGGAGCCGAAGTCCTCGAGCACCTCGGTCGACGGATCGCGCTCGAGCTCGAACCGGGCCGCCACCTTCGCCCGCAGCCGCTCGACCAGCTCCTGCCACGCACCGAAGACCTCGGACACGTCGGTCGGCGCCGCCTCGTCGAGGTGCTCCTGGACGAACTTCAGGCTCTGGCTCACGGTGGCTCCTCGGATGGGGGTCGGGCAGAACTAAGAGTATATATGATCTAGGTTTCCGAGAAGGGTCCCCCGCACATTTCTCCACAAACAATCGTGGAGCGTCGGGGTAGTGACCCAATTGTGACCCGCACCACGCTAGATCAGCCGCGCCAGCTGCGTCAGCCGGTCGGGTACGCCGCTGCGCCGAGGCCGGCGCCGCCGGGCCGGAACGCCCCGGGGGCGTGCACGACACAGGTCTGCACGTGCTCGAGCACTCCCTCGTCGCCGTACTCCCGGCCCCAGCCGGAGCGCTTGACCCCGCCGAACGGAGCGCGCAACGACAGCCCGGTGCGGTTGTGGGTGTTGACGAAGGTGAACCCGGCGTCGAGGCGCCGGGCCAGGTCGAAGGCATGGTCCTCGTCGGCCGACCACACGGAGGCGCCGAGGCCGAGCTCGCCGGAGTTGGCGCGGACCACCGCCTCCTCCTCGGTGTCGAAGCGGAGCAGCGGCAGCACCGGCCCGAACTGCTCCTCGGCCACCAGCGGGTCGCTGTCTCCTGCCCCGAGCACCAGGCTCGGCGGCAGGTAGTGCCCCCGGTCGGGGTCGGTGGCGTCGTCGCGGCGCCCGATCCGGTGGGCCTCGGCCCCGTGTGCCACGGCGCGGTCGAGCAGGTCCCGCACCCGGCAGGCCGAGGCTGCCGACACCACGGGTCCCATGCTGACTCCCGCGTGCAGCGGATCGCCCCAGCGCAGCACCCTGTCGGCGGCGGCGCGGAAGGCATCGACCACCTCGTCATAGCGCGACGTGTGCACGTAGAGCCGCTTCACCGCCATGCAGACCTGGCCGCTGGTGGCGAAGGCGGCCATCACCAGGCGGTCCATCGCGGCGTCGTCGAGTGCAGCGTCGGCGAGCAGGATCGCCGGGTCGTTGCCACCGAGCTCGAGCAGTGAGGGGGTCAGCGACCGACCGGCGAGCTCGCCGATCGCCCGCCCCGCCGCCTCTCCCCCGGTGAAGGCGACCCGGTCCACACCGGGGTGCCCGACCAGCGCCGTCGAGGTGGCCGCGTCACCCTGGACCACCTGGAGGGCGCCGGCCGGGAGACGCTCGGCGAGCACGCCGAGGAAGCGAGCCACGGCGAACGGCGCCAGGGGTGAGGGCTTCACGACCACGGTGTTGCCGGCGGCCAGCGCGGGACCGACCTTGAGCACCGCGAGCACGACCGGCGCGTTCCAGGGGGTGACCGCGGCGACCACGCCGTACGGGCGGTGCCGCAGCAGGAGTCGACCGCGGTCGTCGTCGACCTCGGAGTCGACGAGCAGCCGCTCGGCAGTGTCCGCGGCCCAGCGGAGCACGGAGATCGCGAAGGCCACTTCGCCCCGGCAGTCGGGCAGCACCTTGCCGGTCTCCCGCGCCATCAGCTCCGCGATGGCGTCCTGCTCGGGCACCAGCCGGTCGGCCGCCTCACGCAGGACGTCAGCCCGCTCGGCGACCGGGACGCCGGCCCACGATCGCTGGGCCGCACGCGCGCGGCGTACGACGGCGTCGACCGCGGCCGCGTCGGCGACCTCCACCTCCCCGACGCACTCGTCGGTGCGGGCCGGGTTCTCCCGGGCCAGCCTCACCACGCCATCCTCATCCGACCCGGTCGGGTGCTGGTCGTCGCTCACGCAGCGAGTCGATCATCGAGGTGCGCAGGAGATGGTCGCGCGCGGCCACCGGATCTGCGGCCAGCGTGCGCAACGAGGCGTGGTGGGCGGCGCGGGCCTCGGCGTCGGTCTCGCGGAGCTGCTTCCAGTTGTCGTGGGTGACCGCACGGACGTAGGACAGCGCGACCTCGCGTCGGCGGTCCAGCACGTCGTCGAGCTCGTCCGTCCCGGCGGTGCCTGCCAGGACGTCGCCCAGCGCAGCGGCGACGAGGACGGCGTCGTGCAGGCCGCTGTTCATGCCCATCCCGCCGAGCGGGTTGTTGACGTGGGCGGCGTCCCCGATCAGCAGGGTGCGACCGGAGCGGAACCGGTCGGCGACCCGCTGGTGCACGCGGTAGAGCGAGGCGTGCAGCAGGCCCCACTCGCGGCCGAGGTCGGCCACGCCGCGCAGCCGGGCCTGGACCCGGGCGGGCGCGGTCTCCTCCTCGTCGGCGGTGTCGGGGTCGGTCGGGAAGCAGGATCCGCCAGTGCTCGGGGGTCCGCAGCAGCACCAGCCACTCGTCGGGATCGAAGACGTAGTTGACAGCGGCGATCCCGGGCAGCGCCACGGCGAGGTCCTCGGTGGTCGAGACCACCAGGAAGCGCTCGGGGTAGGTGATGCCCTCGAACTCCGCGCCGATCGACCGGCGTACGACGGAGCTGGCGCCATCGGCTCCGATGACCCAGTCGGCGGGCCATTCCTGCCCGGCACCCGTCCGGACGACGGCACCCTCGTCGTCGCCGACGACCTCGACGACCTGCTGACCGAAGTGAACGGTCGCCGACTCGCACGCGAGCAGGTGCTCGAGCAGGATCGGGGTGAGCTTGCTCTGCTCGCACTGGACCCGGAACGGGTACGGCGTGTCCGCGGCCAGGACGCCGAGGTCGAGCTCGGCGATCGGGCCACCGCGGCGGTCGCGGTACTGGAAGCCGGTGGACACGATGCCGCGCTCGAGCAGCGCGTCGAGCACGCCGAGGTCGGCGAGCATCTCCAGGCTCGGGGGATGGTAGGTCGAGGCCCGCGACTCGGCGGCCAGTCCGTCGCCCGACTCGAGCACGGTGACCTCGATCCCCCGACGGGCCAGGCTCAGCGCCGCGGTGAGCCCGACCGGTCCGGCACCGACGACCAGCACACGCGCGCTCATCGGGCGCCCACCGGGTCGGCGTACCGCGCCTCCAGCCGGAGCTGGCCGGGCAGGTCGAGCAGGTCGGTGAGCTCGGCCCAGCCCATCCGCGGGGTCCCCCCTGCATGGCCCGAGGCCACGATCGCGTCGTACGACGCTGCCGCGGCGCGGGCGGCGGCGAGCAGGCCGGAGACCGGGTGGATGACCAGGCGGACGCCCAGCGCACGCAGCTCGTCGTCGCCGGGTCCCTGCTCGACCGGACCGCCGGCCTCCGAACGGTTGTGCACGAACGGCAGCGCCCGCCCATGGGAGGCAAGGACCGCCTCGCCCACGCGGGCGATCGCGTCGGCGTCTCCACCTTCCACGAAGAGTGCGTCGGCGCCGGCGGCGGCGAACGCGAGGCAGCGCTCCACGACGGAGGTGATCCCCTCGACCGAGAGCGCATCGGTGCGGGCGACGATGACCAGGCCGGTGCCGGCCTCGACCGCGGCCCGGACCCGCCCGGCCGCCTCCGCAACGGGGACGACAGCCTTGCCGGCCAGGTGGCCGCAGCGCTTGGGGGCGACCTGGTCCTCGAGGTGCAGCCCGGCGAGGCCGGCGGCTGCGTAGGTCTGGGCGGTCCGCCGCGCCTGCAGGGCGTTGCCGTAGCCGGTGTCCGCGTCGGCGAGCACCGGCAACCCGTCGAGCACCCCGGTCACCTGGGCGGCTCGGGCCGCGATGTCGGAGCCGTGCACGAACCCGAGGTCGGGCACGCCCAGCGCGACCGCGGAGGCCACTGCGCCGGAGAGGCAGACCGCGCCGGCGCCGGCCCGGGCTGCGAGCCGGGCGGTGACGGCGTCGTACACGCCCGGGAGGTGCACCAGGTCCGGGCCGGCCAGCAGCGACCGGAGCCGCTCGGGAGGCGTGCTCATCGGGCGTGGAGGGCGTTGCCGCCCTCGACCCCGACGACCCGCGCGCCGGTGAACGCGCGGATGGTCTCGACCGTGCCTTCCTCGCCGAGCCCGGAGAGGCCCCAGGCGGGACGGGGGGACATCAGGTGCAGGCTCATGATGGAGGAGCCGTTGACCTTGACCTCTCCAGCGCGCACCCGACGAGCGAAGGCGAGCGCGCGCTCGGTGTCCTCACCCACCACATAGCCCTCGAGCCCGTACGGCGTGCCGTTGGCCAGCGCCAGCGCCTCGTCCTCGGTGGCGTAGGTGTGCACCGTGGCGACCGGCCCGAAGACCTCGTGCACCGACTGCTCGACCGGCACGCCGGTGAGCAGCGTGGGGGCGAGGAAGTGGCCGGGCCCGTCCGGGAGCGTCGGTGCTGGCGTGCGCGCGGCCGCCGGCCGCGGTGCGCTCGGCGATGCCGGCGCGGAGCCGGGCCAGGTGCGTCGAGTGGACGACCGGTCCGAGGTCGGTCTCCTCGGCCAACGGGTCGCCGGCCTGCAGCTCGGCCATCCGCGCCAGCGCGAGGTCGAGGATCTCCGGCGGCCCGGGCGGCGGGCAGGACCAGGCGGCCGAGCGCCCGGCACCACTGGCCGTTGAGGGTGGTCAGCAGGTCGACCGCGGACCGGGCCGCGGCCTCGGGGTCGGCGTCGGGCAGCACGACGAGCGGGTTGTTGCCGCCGAGCTCGAGCTGGAGGGCGGTGAAGTTCGCGGCGCAGGCCGCGGCGATCGCCCGGCCGCCCGCCAGGCCGCCGGTGAACGAGACCGCCCGGATCCGCGGGTCGTTCACCAGGCTGCCGCCCACGCCGGGCCCGCCCTGCACGAGCTGGAAGACGCCGCCGGGCAGGCCGGCGTCGGCGAGCACGGATCCGACGGTGCGGGACAGCTCGGTGGTGGCGTACGGCGCGAACTCGCTGGGCTTGAGGATCGTGGCCGCTCCTGCCGCCAACGAGCTGGCGATCTTGTGGGCCGCCATCGGGGCCGGGGCGTTCCACGGCACCAGGCACAGGGCCGGGCCGAGCGGCAGGCGGTGCACCTCGACCGGGTGGCCGGAGGGTCCGTCGTGGGTGGTCAGGAGGACGCCGGAGCGCAGCATCTCCGCCGCCAGCCGGAAGGCGCCCGGCACGATGACACCGACGATCGATGTCTGGCGCACCGGCACGCCGGTGGCGAACGCCTCGAGCGCCGCGAGCCGGGGCAGGTCCGCCTCGAGCGCGTCGGCAACCGCGTCGAGGACCTCCGCGCGCCTCGCCGGCGGCTGGTCGGCCCAGGCGCCGGACTCGTGCGCCTCGTGCGCGGCGCGGGCAGCCCGTTCGACCGACCGGTCGTCGCTGGCGACGGCGGCGCCGAGCCGCTCGCCCCGGAACGGGTCCTCCAGGACCAGGTCGAGCCGATCGCTCGGGACCTGCCACTCGCCGTCGACGAGCTGGCCGACCTCGGGCAGGGCCAGGCCGCTGGTTCGCTCGTCTCGGGACGTGGTCGTCACCCTTCCTCCCGGCGTGCGCCGCCGACTCTGGCACGGGCCGAGCCGTTGCTCGCGAACGTGTCACTGGTGGTCAGTCCGGCCCATGATTCCTGCTCGACCATCATCCGGGCCAGGTCCAGCCTGCCGCGTTCGGCCGGGAAGGCCTGGACCAGGCCCATGGAGGTGTCCCGGACGGCGCGCCCGATCACGTTGTCCATCAGGGCCCCTGACGTCCCGCACATCTTCAGGGCGTCGATGGCGACCGAGAACGAGCGCTCGCAGATCGCTCCCTTGGCGAGCTTCCAGCTGGCCACGACCGCCGGCTTGGGGAGGATCGGCGGGTCGCTGGCCTCCAGGTCGATCTGCCGGCGCAGCCACAGGTGCGCCTCGGCGAGCGCCTCCTCGCCGTCGCCGACGAGCACCTGGTGCATCGGGCTGGACGCGATCGGCTTGCCGGTGTCGGCGAACGTGGCCGCCATCGTCCGGCCGAACGCGTACTCCCAGGCACCGCGGGCGATGCCGGCATAGATCGCGGCGATCGCGACCTGGTTGCCGACCCAGGAGCCACGCGACATCTGGGTGGCCCGGGTGAAGGCACCCGGCACGGTCAGGGCGTCGTCGTCGGCGACGAAGCAGTCCTCCATCACCAGTCCGTGGTTGTCCGAGGCACGCATGCCCAGGCCGTTCCACCGGGCCCGCGGACGGATGCCCTCGGAGTCGCGGGCCACCAGCGCCAGGCTCAGGCCGTCGATGCCCTCGACGTCCTCGCGCCGCACGGTCACGAGGTAGTGGTCGGCGGTGCCGGAGAGGCAGCCGAAGGACTTCTCGCCGTTGAGCAGCCAGCCACCCTCGGTCCGGCGTGCGGTGGTGTTGATCAGCACGTTGGCGGTGCTGGCCTTCACGGCCTCGCTCGCGAAGTTGGCCAGGAGGAGCTTGTCGCGACCCATCGAGAAGAGCACCTTCTCGGCGAACGCCCGGACCACCTCCACCTCGTCGTCCTCGTACAACCCCGCCTCGATGGCAGCGAGCGGCAGCAGGCCCCGTGAGGACGCCGAGCAGTGGAAGAAGAAGGCGAGCGCGGTCGATCCGCAGGCGGTGCCGAGCGCGTACGTCGCCGCGGCGAGGTCGCGCAGGCCGCCGCCCAGGCCGCCGTACTCCACCGGGACCACGAGTCCCAGCAGGCCCGCCTCCGCCAGCGTCTTGGCGTGCCCGGGAGGGAACTCCCCGCACGCGTCGGCGTCCGTGGCCGCGTCACGCAGGGTCCCCAGCACCGACTCCACGCGCTCGGCGCGCTCGCGCTCGGCGGCGGTCAGGTCGGGAAGGAGGTACTCGGCGGTGAGTCGTGCCGTCATCCTGCGGCTCCTACGGTGTCGGCGAGCCGCGTGGGGCTCGGCGTGCTGCCCGGAGGCGCCGGGTCGCGATCGGGTGCCTGCCGGGGCAGGTCGGGTAGGTCGTCGAGTCGTTGACGCAGCCGGCGGGCGATTCGCGTGAGCGACGGCGCGTCGACGGGGGTCTCGACGTCGACGGCGCCGAGCAGACGAACCAGGTCCTCGGTGGCAACCGCACCGTCGACCCCGCCGAGGGTGGTGTCGAAGTGGTGGACGCCGCTCTTGAGGGCGGTGAGGGCCTTGACCAGGCCGAGCCGGTCGGCATCGTGCAGGCCCACGCGGAGCGGCACCGGACGGGCCAGCCCGGCGGCCTCCTGGAGGGTGGCTCGCACCTCCAGCGGTGTTGCCGTTCCCAACGTGTCCTGGAGGCAGATCTCGCTGACACCCAGGGCGGCAAAGGCCTCGACAGCCGCGAGCACCGTCTCCAGCCGCGCCCGGGGGAAGGCGTCCGGGAGGATCACTGCCCCTCGAGCCGGGTCGGCGCTGAGGGTCGCGACGGCGCGCTCCACCGAGACGGCGTCCGCGGCGTCCGCGTACACCTCGACGGTGTGGACGCCCCGGTCCAGCGCCTCGCTCGCCCCGAGGGCGGAGCCGACCAGCGCCGAGCTGTTGTGGCCGTCGCCGAGGCGACGCGAGCGCCGACCGGCATCGCGTGCGGCGTCTCCGGTCAGGTCCAGGACCCGGACCCGGACCCCGGACTCGCGGACCCGCTTCGCCGTCCTCGCGACCCACGGGTCGGCCTCGCCCCGTCCGACAAGGGTGGACACCAGGCCGCCGTCGGACAGCGTGGCGACGTCGGGGAGGACGTCCGCGAACTGGCCCCAGCCCCGGGAGTGGAAGAGCAGCGGTGCCGTACGGCGGGCGGTGTGCGCCGCCACCACCTCGCCCACGAAGATGGTGTGGTCGCCGCCGGGGTGCTCGTGCACCACCCGGCAGTCGACCCACCCGAGCGCGGAGTCGAGCAAGGGGGTCCCGGTCCCGGCCACGGACCAGGTCTCGCCGAGGAACCGGTCGGTGACGCCGCCGACCATCCCGGCGAACCGCCGGGCCACGTCGGTCTGGTCCTTGGCCAGCACGCTGACGCCGAAGACGCCGCTCTCGCGGATCAGCCCGTGGGTGTAGAGCGAGCGGTCCAGGCAGATGGAGACCAGCGGCGGGTTCAGGCTCACGCTGGAGAACGAGCTCGCGGTCATGCCGTGCCAGGAACCGTCGACGATCGTCGTCACGACCGTGACGCCGCTCGGCCACTGGGCCAGCACGTCACGGAACATCGCAGGTTCAACCACGGCTACCTCCTTCAGATAAGAGAATATACAATATCTACATCACAATGGGGCGGTGTGGGACAGAAAATCCTTACGGGATCGTGGGAACATCGAACCTGCGAGGATCTATGATCCCGCCGCCGTCTCGATCTCGGGATCGGCGTTCACCTGGTCAGAGGGGTCCATCCATGACGCGACGCGCACGACCCGAGTCCACTGTTCGACCGATCGCGCACCTCTCCCTGGTCGACCGGGTCACCGACGAGCTGCGGCGCGCCGTCCTGGTCGGCGACATCAAACCGGGTTCCGCGGTGTCGATCGTGGAGCTGTGCGAGCAGTTCGACGTCAGCCACATCCCGGTCCGCGAGGCACTGCGGAGGCTCGAGAGCGAGGGCATCGTCAGCCTGCGCCCCGGACGGTCGGCCCTGGTCGCCTCGCTGAGCCTGGAGGACCTCGACGACATCTACCGGCTGCGGCGCACCATCGAGGGCGATCTCGCGGTCGAGGCGGTTGAGTCGATGACCCCCGAGCGCCTCACGGACGCCGAGCGCGCGCTCGACGACTACGTCGGCATCGAGCGGGAGCCGGCCGCCCTTGCTGCCGCCCACCACGCCTTCCACGCCAGCCTGCTCGCGGACGTCATGGGGGCGATGGACCGCCGGGTCCTCGAGCTGCTCTGGCACGCGGCCGATCGCTACCTGCACCTGCTCATGGCCGAGCTCGACCGGGCTCCCGAGACCCAGGAGGGTCGCATCGACGAGCACCGCCACCTCCTGGAGCTGGCCCGCGCCGGGAAGTCCGAGCAGTTCCGCGACGCCTGGGTGGCGCACCTCGACGCGAGCGCCGAGGAGCTGCGCGTCGCCCTGCGGCGTCGTCCCGTGGAGGACGCGGGCTGACCCGTCTCCTCAGCGCGACAGGACGCCGGCGAGTGCCCACGGGCGGCCGTCGACCAGATCCGTGCCGCGCGTGACGAACCGGTTGGCCGCACAGGCCGGCCGGAGGGTTCCCACGGTGACGGGCTCGGTGGCAGGGAGCGGCTCGGGGCGGCTGATCACCCCCGCGAACGGCCGGGACCACTCGGTCCACAGGGTGAAGTCGGCGGAGAGCGGGATGAGTCCGCCCGCGCCGTCGGAGGTCGCCCTGCTGGCGACGGCGACGTTGAGCCGGTTCTCCGCTGCACGCTCGAGGAGCAGCGGGTCGAGGTCGGAGCCGGCCGCGACGCTGAAGGGTACGGCGACCACGTCGGCGTCGCGCAGCGCCGCGAGCCGGAACGTCTCGGGATAGAGGGCGTCGTCACCCACGATGACGGCGAGACGGCCCCATGAGGCGTCGAGCACCAGGATCTCCTCGCCGGTCGCGGTGGCCCAGGGCGCGTGGCGAGCACTCGTGTGCAGCTGCGGCTGGCGCATCACGACGCCGTCGGCGCCGACCACCAGCCCGACATGGGTCCCGCCCTCGGCGACCGTGACGACCACGAGGGCGTCCGGGTGCGCGCCCGCCGCGATCGCGCTGACGATGTCGTCGGTCGAGGGCCCGCACAGCTCGGGCAGGACGACCAGGTCCGCACCGGTGCCGAGCGCCTCGCCCAGCAGCTCGCTGACGTCGTCGTCGGGATGGGGGCAGATCACGGCCGCACGCATCTCCGCGGCGCCGTCCGGCGCCCGGCGACCCACCGGGCGGTCGACGATCGGGGCGTAGAGCGCGGGCCGGCGGGCGGACATGACGTCGGTCCCGTCGGGGCGTCGCTTGTCGTCGGCGACCTCCACCTCGATGTCCGCGACCACCACGGCCTCGCCGAGGCGCGGGGCGATGGCGAGGACGGTGCCGTCGGGAGCAACGATCTGGCTCTCGCCAGCGCCGTGCAGCAGGTCGACCGGGACGCCGACCTTCTCGGCCACGATCTCGATGCTCCGCTCGGGCACCAGCGGTCCGACCTTGTTGGCGGCGACCACCCACACCCGGTTCTCCACGGCCCGGACCGGCACGTGCAGGGAGGCCTCGTCGAGGGCGAACGAGTTGAGGCTGTTGAGCAGGACCTGGGCGCCACCGACCGCGAGCATCCGCGGGGTCTCGTTGATGACCCCATCCATGCACGAGTACATCCCGAGCCGGCCGTGCTCGGTGTCCACCACCGGTGACGACTCGATGGCCGGGTCGAGGTGGTCGCGCTCGCTGCCCATCAGCACCTGCTTGTCGCTGGTCGAGAGGAGCTCCCCCCGGGTTCCGAACAGCAGGTTGGTGCCCGTGGTGCGCCCGTCCTCGCGCGCGAGGGTGCAGTTGGCCATCAGGTGGATCCGGTGCTCGGCCGCCTTGGCCGCCAGGGCCGCCACGAACGGCCCGTCCAGGGTCACGGCCATCCGGCGCGCGTGGGCGCGGTCGTCGTACCAGGACACGTGGTTGCAGAACTCCGGCAGCACGACGATCCGGGCGCCGCGGTCGACGGCCCGGTCGATCATCCGCAGGCAGGTGGCGAGATTGGCACCCACGTCCTCGGTGACGCAGAACTGGACGGCGGCGACGCGCACTGTGGTCAACTCAGATCTCCTATATCTTTTACGATATCTGGATTACTCTGACACACCTCTCCCGTGAACGATAGGAGCATCGCCGATGTCGGAGGTCCAGGGCGCCGAATCCACGAAGTCGCCCCAGCTCGTGCAGATCGAGGCGTTCCCGGGCCGGCCGCCGACCACCGTCGACCTCGGCCGAAGCGCGCCGTTCGGCTGGTGGCCCGCCGTGGTGGTGGCCCTGGTGGCCTTCATCGACCGGGTCGAGTTCAACCTGGTGGCCGGCGCGCTACCCGCCATCCAGGACCACTTCGGGTTCGGCGACACGATGGCCGGGGCGATCCCCACCGCGGCGGCGGTCGCGGGCGTCGTCCTGCTGCTCCCGGCGGGGCGGCTGGCCGACACCGGACGGCGTACGACGATCATCGCCCTGGTCGTGGTCGTGTGGGCCGTCTGTTCCGTGCTCAGCGGTCTGGCCACGACGTTCGCACTCTTCTTCATCACCCGGATCCTCCTCGGCGCCGCGGGCCAGCTCTACAACCCGCCGGCCTCCAGCCTGCTCGCCGACTACTACCCGGGCCAGGCCCGGGGCAAGGCCTACGGCCTGGAGCGGGCGGGCTACTACATGGGCCTCCCCGTCGGCGTCGCAGTCGGCGGGGCACTCGCCGAGGCCGTCGGCTGGCGCTCGGTGTTCTTCATCGTCGCGGTCCCCGGCGCGCTGGTGGCGATCCTGGTCCTCACCGTCCGGGAGCCGCTGCGCGGCCTCGGCGACCGGATCGACCAGATGCGCGGAAGCACCACGGGAGACGCCCACGCCGCGCCCACGCTCGCGGACCGCCACTCGATGGTGCGCGAGGCGCGCGAGCTGCTCGACATCCGGGCACTGCGCGGCGTGATCGCCAGCCTCTCGCTGCTCTACCTCGGTCTCGGCGGCCTGTTCTACTGGCTGCCGACGTTGCTGCAGCGCACCGAGGACCTCGGCTACGACGCCGCGGCCGGTCTGGCCGGTGGCGTCGGCGGCACCGGCATCGTGATCGGCATCATCCTGGGCAGCCGGATCGGCGACCGCGGCCACGGCGTGAAGTCCGCGTGGCGGCTGCGCACCGCGCTCTGGTTCCTGCTCCTCGGCGCCGTCTCCCTCACGGGTGCGGTGCTGCTGCCCGGCCTGCCCGTCCGACTCACCCTGGTCGCGCTGGCGTGCGTGGGCTTCGCCGGCGCCATCCCGAACCTCACGGCGGCCTCGGCCGACGTCGTACCGGCCAGCCGCCGGGGTCTCGGCTTCGCGTTGCTGCAGTTCCTCATGACCCTCGGCGGTGCGGCCGGCCCGCTGCTGGTCGGCGTCGTCTCCGACGCCGTCGGCTCGCTCCCCCTCGCCCTGCTGGCACTGCTTCCCCCGCTGTTCCTCACCCTCGTCGTGCTGCACCGCACGACCCGGCACTACGACGAGGACGCCGCCCGGGCGCTGCGCAGCTGAGCCGTTCCTAGGCCCAGTGGCGTACGACGGCCGGGCCGGGGAGGGCCGGAACCAGCCCGCCGGCGGGGACGTGCGCCCAGCGACGGGGGGATGTCCAGAGCACGTCGACGTCGGTGGGGAAGGTCCGCTCCGGCAGGTCGTCGTGCACGCTGACCGACCCGGGCATGGACTCGCTGGCCGGCCGGTCGAGGGTGACGTCGACCGGGGTGACCCTGATCGAGCCCGCATCGTCGGCCGGACCCGAGGCCCAGCCCCCACCGGGTCCGGAGAACCACACCAGCGCCCGCGTCCCGTCGGCGGCCGAGGACGCCGAGCGGGTCGCACGCGGCTCGACGAGCAGGTAGGACCCCGCTTCCGCGGTGTTCCCGCTGATCGTCAGCGCACCCGACAGCAGCACCATCTCCTCGCCGGCGGGCTGGTGGCCCACGGCATCCCGCCGCCAGGCCGGTGGGAAACGCACCATCACGGTGCGCGTCTCCCGCTCGGGGTCGTGGTGCAGCAGCACCAGCTCGGCGGCCTGGTCGGAGCCGGAGATCGCGTGGCTGTGCCACACGAGGTCGGCGCCGTCGAGGTCGATGGCCTGGGCCACCGAGGCGGTCGGGCTGGGGTCGGTCGCGGTCATGGGTTTGCTCCTCCGGGGTGGGTGGTGAGGTGGTCGAGGACTTCGCGCTCGCCGAGCACGTCTGCGTACTTGGCGTCGAGGTCGAAGAGGCTCTGCTCGTGCGGGCCGTCGGCACGGTCGCCGCACGCCTCGGCGACGACGATCGGTCGGAAGCCGTGCTGGAGGGCGTCGAGCGCCGTGGCCCGGACGCACCCGCTGGTGGAGAAGCCGACGACCACCACGGTGTCGACGTCCCAGGCGTTGAGGGTGGAGGCGAGGCTGGTGCCGAAGAACGCCGAGGCGTACTGCTTGGCGACCACGACCTCCCCCACGGCCGGCGCCGGATCGTGGGCGAAGTCGGCCAGCGGCGAGCCCTCCTCGAAGACGGCGAGGCCGGGCACCTTCTGCCCGAAGAGCCCGGCGTCGGCGCGGCCGGCCATCAGCCGCACGCAGGTGAACACGACCGGATGTCCGGCGGCACGCGCTGCCCCGACCACCCGGGCCGCACTGGCCCGCGCACTCTCGAAGCGACCCGCGTCGTCGGCGAGCGGCGAGCCCGGCTCGAGGTAGGCCCGCACCACGTCGACCACGACGACCGCGGGGCGGGCGCCGAAGCCGAGTCGGCCGAGGAATCCGGCCGAGGCGTAGTCGCCGGCGAGGTCCATCAGATGACGCCGCGGTCCGCGAGGTCCGCGCGCTCGGCGTCGGAGAGACCGAGGAGCTCGCCGTAGACCTCGTCGTTGTGGGCACCGAGCGCGGGGCCGGTCCAGCGAACGGCACCGGGCGTGGCAGACAGCTTGGGGACGACGTTCTGCATCGCCAGCGAACCGAACGTGGGGTCCGGCACCCGGACGATGGCCTCCCTGGCCTCGAAGTGCGGGTCGGCCAGCATGTCGGCTGCCTTGTAGATCCGTCCGGCGGGGACGCCACCCTCGTGCAGCATCGCGAGCAGCTCGTCGGCGTCGTGCTTGGCCGTCCAGATGCCGATGTGGTCGTCGAGCTCCTGCTGGCGTTCGCCGCGGCCGACGTGGTCGGCGTATCGGCTGCCAGGCTCGGCCAGCTCGGGCTCGTCCATGAGCGCGGCGAGGCGGGCGAAGACGGAGTCCTGGTTGGCGGCGACGAGGATCAGCTCGCCGTCCGAGGTCGGGTAGACGTTGCTGGGTGCGACGTTCGGGAGCACGGCACCGGTGCGCTCGCGCTGGTAGCGCTGCACGTCCCACTCGGTCACCGTGCTCTCCATCATCGCCAGCACCGCCTCGTAGATGGCGCTGTCGACGACCTGCCCCTCCCCCGTGCGGTCACGATGGCGGAGGGCTGCGAGCGCGCCGACCGCGGCATGCATCGCGGCCAGTGAGTCGCCGATCGAGATGCCGGTGCGTGAGGGCTGCCGGTCGGGGTCCCCGACGACGTAGCGCAGTCCTCCCATCGCCTCCCCGATCGAGCCGTAGCCGGCCCGCGAGGAGTAGGGGCCGGTCTGGCCGTAGCCGCTGACGCGGACCAGGATCAGCCCGGGATTGATCTCGCGCAGTCGGTCATAGCCCAGCCCCCAGCGCTCGAGCGTGCCCGGCCGGAAGTTCTCGACGACGATGTCGCACCCCTCGACCAGTCGGGCGAAGAGCTCCTGGCCGTCGGCCTGTCGCAGGTCGAGGGTCACCGAGCGCTTGTTGCGGGCCACGACCGGCCACCACAGGGAGCTGCCCCCGGCCTTCTCCCGGCCCCACTGCCGCATCGGGTCTCCGACGCCGGGCGGCTCGACCTTGATCACGTCGGCGCCCATGTCACCCATCAGCTGGCCGGCGAACGGGCCGGCGAGCAGCTGACCCGCTTCGAGCACCCGGAGTCCGGCGAGCGGTCCCGTGGCCTCAGGTAGTGCAGTCGTCATGGCATAATCGTATATCAGATATGCATTCTGCGAGAGGACCTCACATGCCGGACATCGAGATCGTCGAGGTCTCCCCCCGCGACGGCCTGCAGAACGAGACGCGGCTGATCTCGACCGAGGACAAGGCCACGCTCGTACGACGCTGTCTCGATGCCGGCCTGCGCCGCATCGAGGTGACCGCCTTCGCCCGCCCCGACCGGGTGCCCCAGATGGCCGACGCCGAGGAGCTCCTCGACGCGGTCCGCGACGACCCGCGCCTGCGATCGATCGGGCTGGTCCTCAACCGGCGCGGGCTGGACCGGGCGATCGCCGCGGGCTGCGACGAGGTGACGGTCGTGGTGGTGGCCTCCGACGGACTCGCGCTGCGCAACCAGGGGATCGACACCGCGGGGCAGGTCGCCGCCTGGCGGCAGATCGCCGCCGACGCGCGCGCCGCGGGACTGCCCACGACGGTGATGATCGCGGCGGCGTTCGGGTGCCCGTTCGACGGTGAGGTCGCCGCGGCGCCGGGTCCTCGACGTCGCACGCGCCTGCCTCGAGGCCGGGCCCGACGAGGTCGCGATCGCGGACACGATCGGGGTCGGCGTGCCCGCCCAGGTGCGTGAGCTGGTCGGCGGTCTACGCCAGCTCGATGCCACGGTCCCGATCCGGGCGCACTTCCACAACACGCGCAACACCGGCTACGCCAACGCCCTGGCGGCCATCGAGGCGGGAGTGAGCGTGCTCGACGCGTCGGCCGGCGGCATCGGTGGGTGCCCCTTCGCCCCGGGCGCGACCGGCAACATCGCCACCGAGGACTTGACCTACCTCCTGGACCGCTCGGGCTTCGCCACCGGGGTCGACCGGGAGTCCGTGGCCGCCACGGGGGCCTGGATCAGCGACCGGCTAGGCCTCCCCCAGGCCCCCGCCCTGCTCGGGCGGGCCGGCGGGTTCCCCGCCTGAGGGAGGCGCGACGTAACGCCGGCGACCGATCAGCGGGCGGAGGTGCCCTCGACGTAGTCGCTGTCGTGCGACTTGACCCAGGCCATCAGCTTGCGCAGCTCGCGGCCGGTCTGCTCGATGGGGTGCGACTCACCGGTCTTGCGGAACGCGGTGAACTCCGGCGAGCCGTTGTCCATGTCGGTGATGAAGCGCTCGGCGAACGCGCCGTTCTTGATGTCGGCGAGCACGTCCTCCATGTTCTTCTTCACATCGGGGGTGATCACCCGCGGCCCGGAGACGTAGTCGCCGAACTCGGCCGTGTCGGAGACCGACCAGCGCTGCTTGGCGATGCCGCCCTCGTACATCAGGTCGACGATGAGCTTCAGCTCGTGGAGGCACTCGAAGTAGGCGACCTCGGGCTGGTAGCCGGCCTCGGTCAGCACCTCGAAGCCATACATCACCAGCTGGGAGGCGCCACCGCAGAGCACGGCCTGCTCGCCGAACAGGTCGGTCTCGGTCTCCTCGGTGAACGTGGTCTTGATGCCGCCGGCGCGCAGGCCGCCGATGGCCTTGGCGTAGGAGAGCGCGAGGTCCCAGGTGGTGCCGGACTCGTCCTTCTCCACGGCCACCAGCACCGGCACGCCGCGCCCGTCGACGTACTCACGACGCACGAGGTGGCCCGGGCCCTTGGGCGCGACCATGAAGACGTCGACGCCCTCGGGCGGGGTGATGTAGCCGAAGCGGATGTTGAAGCCGTGGCCGAAGACCAGGGTGTCGCCGGGGGTGAGCGCGGGCTCGATCTCCTCGGCGTAGAGCTTGCGCTGGTGCTGGTCGGGGGCGAGGATCACGATCAGGTCGGACTCCTCCGCCGCCTCGCGCGGGGTGAGGACGCGCAGGCCCTCGGCCTCGGCCTTCTCGCGGCTCTTGGAGCCGGGCTGCAGGCCGATCCGGACGTCGACGCCGGAGTCGCGCAGGGACAGCGCGTGGGCGTGGCCCTGGCTGCCGTAGCCGATCACGGCGACGTTCTTGCCCTGGATCAGGCTCAGGTCGGCATCGTCGTCGTAGAACATCTCAGCCACTGGGGGCTCTCCTTCTGGTTGGTACTGCCTCGTGGCGGTTTGTTGGGTCAGGTGGCGGGCGGTGCAGGCACCGGGACCGGTCGCAGGGTGCGCTCGCTGATCGAGCGCGAGCCGCGTCCGATGGCGACCATGCCCGACTGCACGAGCTCACGGATGCCGAAGGGCTCGAGCACGCGCAGCAGGTCGGCCAGCTTGTCGGCGTTGCCGACGGCCTGCACGGTGACGGCGTCGGGCGAGACGTCGACGACCTTGGCCCGGAAGAGCTGGACGGCGTCGAGCACGGCGCCGCGTGAGGCGACATCGGCCCGCACCTTGACGAGCAGCAGCTCGCGGTTGACCGAGGCCTGGCCGTCGAGCTCGACGATCTTGATGACCTCGACGAGCTTGTTGAGCTGCTTGGTGACCTGCTCGAGCGGGGAGTCCTCGACGCTGACGACGATGGTCATCCGGGAGACCTCGGGGTGCTCGGTCGGGACCCACCGCGAGGCTGTCGATGTTGAAGCCGCGCCGCGAGAAGAGCCCCGCGATGCGGGCCAGGACGCCCGGCTTGTTCTCGACCAGGACGCTCAGGGTGTGCTTGCTCATCAGATGCTGTCCTCGTCGAACTGGGGCGCCAGGTCGCGCGCGTACTTGATCTCGTCGTTGCTGGTGCCGGCGGCGACCATCGGCCACACCATCGCATCGCGGTGCACGCGGAAGTCGACCACGACCGGCTGGTCGTCGATCGACATCGCCTTCTCGATCGTGGCGTCCACGTCGTCGGGCGACTCGCAGGCCAGGCCGACGCAGCCGTAGGCCTCGGCGAGCTTGACGAAGTCGGGGATGCGCTTGGAGTGGAGGTCGGTGTTGGAGTAGCGCTCGTTGTAGAACAGCGTCTGCCACTGGCGCACCATGCCGAGCGACTCGTTGTTGATGATCGCGACCTTGATCGGGATGTCGTTGATCGCGCAGGTGGCGAGCTCCTGGTTGGTCATCTGGAAGCAGCCGTCGCCGTCGACCGCCCACACGACGCTGTCGGGCATGCCGACCTTGGCGCCCATCGCCGCCGGGACGGCGTACCCCATGGTGCCGAGCCCGCCGGAGTTGAGCCAGGTGTTGGGCTTCTCGTAACCGATGAACTGCGCGGCCCACATCTGGTGCTGGCCGACACCCGAGGTGAAGATCGTGTCGGGACCGGAGATGGCGCCGAGCCGCTCGATGACGTACTGCGGGGCGAGGCCGGTGGCCGGGGTGTCGTAGCCGAGCGGGTACTGCTGCTTCACGCCCGAGAGGAACGCCACCCACGCCTCGTAGTCGGCCTCGGCGCCCTCGGCCTGCAGGAGCGCGACGAGTGCGTTGATGACCTCCTTGCAGTCACCGACGATCGGGACGTCCGCCTGGCGGTTCTTGCCGATCTCGGCCGGGTCGATGTCGGCGTGGATGATGCGGGCGTTGGGGGCGAAGGAGTCGAGGTTGCCGGTGACCCGGTCGTCGAAGCGTGCACCGAGGCTGATGATCAGGTCGCTCTTCTGCAGGCCCGCCACCGCCGCAACGGTGCCGTGCATCCCCGGCATGCCGAGGTGCTGGGGGTGGCTGTCGGGGAAGGCGCCGCGGGCCATCAGCGTGGTGACGACCGGGATGCCGGTCAGGGCCGCGAGCTGCGCCAGCTCGCCCGACGCGCCGGCCCGGATCACTCCCCCGCCGACGTAGAGCACCGGGCGCCGGGACTCCTTCATCAGGCGCACGGCCTCCCGGATCTGCTTGGAGTGCGGCGTGGTCACCGGGCGGTAGCCGGGCAGCTGGAGCTCGGTCGGCCAGGTGAAGGTGGTCTGCGCCTGGAGCGCCGACTTGGCCACGTCGACCAGCACGGGACCGGGGCGTCCGGTCGAGGCGATGTGGAAGGCCTCGGCGATCGTGCGCGGGATGTCGCGCGGGTCGGTGACGAGGAAGTTGTGCTTGGTGATCGGCATCGTGATGCCGCGGATGTCGGCCTCCTGGAAGGCGTCGGTGCCGATCATCGCGGCGCCGACCTGGCCGGTGACTGCCACCATCGGCACCGAGTCCATGTGGGCGTCGGCGAGGGAGGTGACGAGGTTGGTGGCGCCGGGGCCGGAGGTGGCCATGCAGACGCCGACCCGACCGGTCGCGGCGGCGTACCCCTGGGCCGCGTGGCCGGCACCCTGCTCGTGGCGCACGAGGATGTGGCGGATCCGCGTCGAGTCCATGAGCGGGTCGTAGGCCGGCAGGATGGCGCCGCCCGGGATGCCGAAGATGTCGGTGACCCCGGCTGACTCCAGCGACGTGATCAGGCTCTGCGCCCCTGAGACTGTCCCGGTGACCTGTCCGCCCTGCTCGGTCATTGCTTCCCCTTCTGGGAGTCGTGCGTGGTGAGCCCATAAAAAAGCCCCTCGGCCCGGTGGGCGACGAGGGGTGACGCGTGTGCGTGGGGTCTGGGACCTCAGCTCACGCGTCGCGTGCGTACAAGAAGGTTTTCAGTGCGCATGCGACAACCGTCGCCGTCGGGCCTTTCGGCGTCAAGCCAGTCTGCCAGTCGTCCCAACATTTGATACGCCAGTCTCGGATGGTGGCACATGGCGCGTGCCCGGGCCTCAGCGGTTGAGCCGGGTGCAGATGCAGGACCGGTTGCCGTCGGCGTCCGCGACCACCCAGAACGACGGCGCCTCGGCGTCGCTCACGAGCGTGCCGCCGGCGTCGAGCACGGCCTGGAGGCGGCGCTCCCCCTCGTCGTGCGGCACCCAGACGTCGAAGTGCCAGCGCTGCTCGGGGTCCTGCTCGGGGAGCGGGGAGACCTCGCCCTCATCCCCCGGGCCCTGGAACCACAGCCCGGGCACCTGGCCGCTCGGGTCGACGGGCTCGCCGTTCGCCACGTCGCCGCCGAGCAGTGCGGCGTAGAAGGCGCCGAGTCGCTCGGGCGCGGAGGTGTCGAGCCCGGGCTCGAGCTGGGTGAGGCCCGAGGTGTCGGCCGCGGCGCCCAGGTCGGCGGCGAAGCTGCTGATCTGCCGTGCGAGGTCGAGGTCGCGGCTCGTGATCCCGCCGACGTCGTGGCTCGCCAGGGTCACGATCACCTCGGGATAGGTCAGCGAGATGTCGGGGTGGTGGTTGGCCTCCTCCGCGGCCGCTCCGATGCGGTCGACGAGGGCGAGACCGGTCGCGAAGTCGCCGGTCCGGAACCGGGCGCGGATCCCGGTCAGGAGGTGGCGCCAGTCGTCGAGCCCGGGGGCCTCGCGGACCTCGTCGGCGGTCAGCTTCTTCTTCGGGTCGTCAGCCATGGCTCCGACCCTGCCACGGGCCACCGACAACCCGCTACCGCGTCTGGCATCGTGAGGTCCATGGGATTCGGCCACCTCCTGGACAAGTCCGTCCACGCCGCGACGGGCGCGCCTCGGCTGTTCGCGGCGGCGATCAAGGCGGACCTCGGGCCGTCCGGCGCCCTCGACGTGCTGAGCATCTCCGCTGCCGCCGCGCGCACGGCCGCGGCGCAGGGGCGAGGCGTACCGGGGCGCACCAATGCGCTGCGCCACTTCATCTGGCAGGCGATGCTGACCGCGCGGTTCGGCCGGTCCGTCGCGGTCTCGATCGCCCGGGCACAGGAGCAGGGCACCCCCAGCGCGCGCGACTCGCGGGTCGACGACCACAACAACGGCGTCGGGCAGGACTACGGGGAGGAGCACCCCACCCTGGCCACGGGACCGACCAGTGAGGCCGTCGCCCGGCTGGCCGCGGTCGGACTGGACAAGTGGGAGTCCGACGAGCTGATCTGGGTCAGGCGGTCGTGATGGTCACGGGGCCATCAGCCGACCGAGGGTGTCGGTGAGCACGGCGTTCTGGGTCTGAGCGCTGAAGTCGTCGTCGGTCGCCAGCCGGCCGAGATAGCCGTCCAGCACGAGCAGGATCCAGTCGGTGAGGGAGCCGGAGCCGACGTCGGTCCGCACCTGCTCCGCGGCCTGCGCCGCCGCTACCCACGGCAGCAGGCTCTCCCGCAGCACCTGCGCGTCGCGGGCCAGCGCCCTCTCGACCTCGGGCTCCCCCATCACCGCACCCACCGCGCGGACGAAGCCGCCGATGCGCGGATCGGCGTACTGCTCGGCGGCGTGCTGGACGTAGTCGTCGATCACCTCGCGGGGGTCGGACCCGGGGTCACGGCCGGCGAACCACTCGGCCGTCTCGGTCGTGCCGAGGTCGAGGATCGCCAGCAGGATGCTCTGCTTGGTCGGGAAGTAGTGGAAGAGGGTGCCGGACCCGATCCCCGCGACGCGGCAGAGCTCGGCGGTGGACGTGCCGAAGAAGCCGTTGCCGGCGAAGCAGGTGAGCGCGGCGTCGATGATCTGCAGGCGACGTGCGCGGTGTCGCTCGGGATTGACGGTTCGGGACACGATCGACTCGCCTTTCTTGGAGTAGCCACTCTAGTATTGCAGCATGGCCGAAGAGCAGCAGAGATGGCACCTGACCCATCAAGGGCACGAGCACGCCGTCATGATCGCGCAGGGCACCATGACCCGTACGGTCTCCTGGCTGCGCGACGGCACGGAGCTGGCCACGAAGAAGACGACCGACGAGACGATCGTCCTGGCTCCCTCCACGACGGCCGAGGAGGACGAGGCAGTCGCCGGGGCCGTCCGCCTGAAGTTCCCGCTGCGGGGCCCGGCACGTCGTGTCACGCTGCACGACTCGGGCGCCGAGGCGCACACCGGGCTCGGGGGTGCCGACTTCGAGCCGGAACCGGGGTCGAAGGCCGCGCTGCGCGCCGAGTGGATCGGTCGACACCCCCATCTCCACACCGTCCGGCAGACGGCCGTCGCCGCCGCCGGGGTCGCCGTGCCGATCCTCCTCGTGTGGCTCCTGACGCTCATCCCCTGGCCCGACCTGGACATCCCGTGGCCGGACTACGACGTGCCGTCGATCCCGCGGCCGGACCTGCCGTCGATTCCCTGGCCCGACATCAACTTGCCCTCGATACCCCGGCCCGACCTCCCGGACCTTCCCGGATGGGTCGACACCGCGCGCAAGCTCCTCGTCCCGATCGTGATCGCGTTCTTCATCGCCCGCGGCGAGGTGAAGCGTCGGCGCAGGGCCGAGGAGAAGAAGGCCGCCGTCCAGGACCACGAGGTCAGGCGGGACCCCAGGTCGTGAGGCCGACCCGGTCGTGCTCACCCCCGGGCCAGACCGCGCGCACGACGCCGGCCGCGGCGAGCGCCTTGCGGCAACCCGGGCACGGCGGATCGGTGATGAAGGCCGTCGAACCCAACGTGTCGCGGGACGCGAAGAGCAGCGCGTTGACCTCGGCGTGGATGGCGATGCAGAAGCCCGGGGTGCCCGGTCGGTCATAGTCGCCGAGCCCGGGTACGTCGTCGTACCCCAGCTTTCCGCGCGGGCAGGCACCCTGCAGGCAGTCCGACTCCCCGGGAGCCGCCCCGTTGTAGCCGGTGGCGATGATGCGGTGGTCGATCGTCAGGACCGCGCCGACCCGGCGGCGGGTGCACTTGGCGCGGGCCGAGACGGCGGCGGCGATGCCGAGGAAGTAGTCGTCCCAGCCCGGGACGCCGGTCGTGTCGCTCACTGGGTCGCTCGCTGGGTCGCTCACGGGAGCACAGACTGCCCGATCTCGCCGGGGTTGTAGGCCACTTCCCAGCGAAAGCCGTCCGGGTCGGCGAAGTAGCCGGAGTAGCCGCCCCACTCACGCTCGGTCGCCTCCCCGACCTCCCGGGCACCGGCCGCGCGGGCGTGGCCGAGGACGACGTCGACGCCTTCGGTGGTCGCGACGTTGTGGGAGAGCGTGAGGGGCGCGATGCCGCCGCGGGCCGGAGCCTCGCCGATCTCGGCGGTGAAGCCGCGTTCGTCCCAGAGGCTCAGCACGACCTTCTCGGCGACGCGGAACATGAGCACCTCGCCCGGCATGTCGATCTCCGGCTCCCAGCCCAGGCCGTCGACGTAGAAGCGACGGGAGGCCTCGAGGTCGGTCACGGCGAGGGTGATGAAGCTGACGCGCTGGTCCATGTCACTGCTCCTGCTGGTGGCCTGCTCGGCCGGTCGGGCGGCGAGGCGTACGCGCTGGCGACCCGCGGCGTCGAAGTTGCGGTCGTCGAGCCAGTCCTCCATCGCCTTCTTCACGCGCGGCCACTCGAGGTCGGTGATGGAGAACCAGTCGGTGTCGCGGTTGCGGCCCTTGTAGACCACCGCGTTGCGCCACCTGCCCTCCCAGATGAAGCCGAGCCGGATCGCAGCCCGGCGCGACGGGCCGTTGAGGCTGTCGCACTTCCACTCGTAGCGGCGGTAGCCGAGGTCGTCGAACACGTGGCGCATCAGGAGGTACATCGACTCGGTGGCCGCACGGCTGCGCTGGAGCTGGCGGCCGAAGGCGATGCCGCCGACCTCGATCGAGCCCATCGTCGGGTCGATCCGCAGCAGCGAGCAGAAGCCGACGGCCTCACCCGTCTCGCGCGCGACGATGGCGAGGGGGACGGCGCCGGGGTCGGCCCTGAGCACCTCGACGAGGGCCGCCATCTCCTCACGGGTCTGCGGCCGCTCCCAGAAGAGGTAGGTCCACAGGGCGTCGTCGTCGTCACGGCACAAGCCGGCGAAGAGCCCGTCGACGTGTTCGCTGCCGAGCGGCTCGAGGCGTACGCCCTGCCCGTCCAGGACCGTCGCGACTGCCTCCGGGCGCGGTGCCCAGTCGAGCTCGCGACCGATGCGCTGGCCGTGCTCGTTGGTGTGGGCGGTCATCGCAGCTCCTGGGTGATGCGGCGGACGTCGGGGTCGACCTCGATCGTGGCGAGCGCTCCGTTGACGAAGGGCAGCCGGGGCGGCACGTGGCCGAACTCCAGGTCGAACACGATCGGCAGGTCGAGGTCGCCGAGGGCGTCGAGCACGGCCTCGCGCTGGGTCAGGGTGGCGGAGTCGGGGGCACGGGTCCGGCCGATGAGGATCGCGGCGGCGGCGTCGAACCAGCCGGCGTAGCGCAGGCCGTGGAGCTGGCGGCAGACCGAGTACGCGTCGTCCTCGCAGGCCTCGAGGTAGACCAGCGTGCCCTCGGGACAGTGGTCGGCCGCGAAGCGCGGCACGTCGCCGTACGGCGTCCCGGCGAGGGCGCTCACCGTGTCGAGGCAGCCGCCGATCAGCCGCCCCGTCGCGTGCAGCCGATCCGCTCCGTGCAGGCTCCACGCCCCCGGGCCGACGTGCTTCCACTCGGTCGCGGTGTGGTCGTCCTCGAAGCGCACCCAGTCCGCGACCAGTCCTGAGTCGCGCTGGGTGACGGGCCCGGTCGCTCCGGCGATGTCGAGCCAGTGGGCGAGGCCGTCGGGCACGACGTAGGGGGTGTCGGCCAGGTTGTCGCCGTGCAGCGTCGCCAGGCCGGTGCGCAGGGTGAGCGGCAGCATCACCGTCGACATGTCGGACCAGCCGACCAGCCAGGTCGGCTCCGCCGCAGCGATCGCGTCCCAGTCGAGCAGGTCGAGGATGTCGATCGCCGTCTCGCCGCCCCAGGGTGGGACGACCGCGCGGATGTCCGGGTCGGTCAGCATGCCGGTGAGCTCGGCGGCGCGGGCCGCCTTCGGGGCCGAGACGTGACCCGTGCCGTCCATGCAGTCCCCGACCACGACGTCGTACCCGCGCTGGCGCAGCCAGTCGACGCAGAACTCCATGCGCCGCGCGCCGGCACCCTCCACCCCGCTGGAGGGTGAGGTGACGCCGATCCGGTCGCCGGTGAGGAGTGGTGCGGGGTAGCGGATCACCGCCGCAGCTCCTCGCCCACCGCGGCCATCCCGGCCTCGACCTCGGCGAACGAGGTCGAGAGCGGTGAGAGCCCGATCCGCAGGCCGCCGGGGTCGCGGTAGTCGGGGATGACGTCGCGCGACCACAGACGGGCGGTGACCTCGCGCATCCGGTCGTGGTGCAGCGTGATGTGGCCGCCGCGCAGGGCCGGGTCCCGGGGAGAGGTCACGGTGACCTCGGGGAGCGTCGCGTCGGCCAGCTCGATGGCGTACGACGTGAGCGCGACGGACTTCGCCCGGATCGACTCCATGCCGGCGGCGTCCACGAGCTCGAGCATGGACTGCATCGCCACCATGCCCAGGATCGGCGGCGTGCCGGAGATGAACCGGCGGATCCCCTTCGCGGGGGCGTAGCCCGGCCCCATGAGGAACGGGTCGGCGTGCCCCATCCAGCCCTGGATGGGTTGGGTGAGCTCGTCGAGGAGTCGGGCGTTGACGTAGCCGAAGGCGGGCGAGCCCGGGCCTCCGTTGAGGTACTTGTAGGTGCAGCCCACGGCCAGGTCGGCGTCCCACTCGTCCAGCGCGATCGGCACGGAGCCGGCCGAGTGGCACACGTCCCACAGCACGAGCGCTCCCGCGTCGTGGGCGATGCGGGTGAGCTCGGGGGCGTCCGCGAGCCAGGCGGACCTGTACGCCACGTGGGAGAGGATGACGAGCGAGGTGCGCTCCGAGACGGCCTCCGTGAGCTGGTCGGCGGTCACTCCGGTCGCGGTGTCGACCTCGATCCAGCGCAGCGTGAGGCCACGCTCGGCCGCGATGCCTTCGGCGACGTAGCGATCGGTCGGGAAGTTGTCGCTGTCGATGACGATCTCGGTGCGGGCGGGGTCACGGCGTACGACGGCGTCCACGGCCGCGCGGATCAGCTTGTAGAGCCAGACGGTGGTCGAGTCGCCGATCGTGGTCTGGCCGGGCGCGGCACCGAGCGCGATCCGGGCCAGGTCGTCGCCGAGGGTGGTGGGCAGGTCCATCCAGCGCTCGTCCCAGCCCCGGATCAGTCGACCACCCCACTCCTGGTGGACGAAGTCGCTGAGGCGTTCGGCGGCGGCCGCCACGGGACGACCCAGCGAGTTGCCGTCGAAGTAGACGAGGTCGGAGGCTGCTCCGACGAACCGGTCGCGGTAGGACGCCAGCGGATCGGCCGCGTCCAGCTCTGCTGAGGTGCTCACCCGGCCAACTCTCGCAGACGGTGCCGATCAGCCGCAGATCGCGCCGTGGGCCGCAGACTGGACCAGCTTGGCGTACTTGCCGAGGACACCCTTGGTGTACTTCGGCGGGTTGGGCTCCCAGCCCTGCCTTGCGCGCCTCCAGGTCGTCCATCTGCACGTCGAGGGTGGCACCGGCGACGTCCAGCGTGATCGGGTCGCCGTCGCGGATGAACGCGATCGGGCCGCCGTCGACGGCCTCGGGGGCGATGTGGCCCACGCAGAGCCCGGTCGTGCCGCCGGAGAAGCGGCCGTCGGTGATCAGCAGGACGTCCTTGCCGAGGCCGGCGCCCTTGATCGCTCCGGTGATGGCGAGCATCTCGCGCATGCCGGGGCCACCCTTGGGTCCCTCGTAGCGGATGACGACGACGTCGCCGGCCACGATGGCGCCCTCGGCGAGCGCGTCGAGCGCCTTGCGCTCGCCGTCGAAGACGCGTGCGGTGCCGGTGAACGTCGTGTCGTCGAACCCGGCGCTCTTGACGACGGCTCCCTCGGGCGCGAGCGAGCCCTTGAGGATGGTGATGCCGCCGGTGGCGTGGATGGGCTTGTCGAGGGTGCGGAGCACCTCACCGTCGAGATGGCTCGGGCTGAGGGCCTCGAGGTTCTCGGCCATCGTCCTGCCGGTGACGGTGAGCGTGTCGCCGTGCATGAAGCCCGCGTCGAGCAGCGCCTTCATGACGACGGGGATGCCGCCGATGCGGTCCACGTCGGTCATCACGAACCGGCCGAAGGGCTTGAGGTCGCCGATGTGCGGGACCTTGCTGCCGATGCGGGTGAAGTCGTCGAGGGTCAGGTCGACCTCGGCCTCGCGGGCGATGGCGAGCAGGTGGAGGACGGCGTTGGTCGATCCGCCCAGCGCCATGACGACGGCGATGGCGTTCTCGAAGGCAGGCTTGGTCATGATCTGGCGGGCGGTGATGCCCTGGCGCAGCATGCCGACGACGGCCTCGCCCGAGCGGTGCGCGAAGCCGTCTCGACGTCGGTCCACGGCCGGGGGCGCGGCACTTCCGGGCAGGCTCATGCCGATCGCCTCGGCGACACTGGCCATCGTGTTGGCGGTGTACATGCCTCCGCACGCGCCCTCGCCGGGACAGATCGCACGCTCGACGCGGTCGACCTCCTCGCGGGTGATCTTGCCGGCCAGGCAGGCGCCCACGGCCTCGAAGGCGTCGATGATCGTGACGTCGTTGCCGTCGACCTGACCGGGCATGGTCGAGCCGGCGTAGAGGAAGACACTGGCCAGGTCGAGTCGCGCCGCCGCCATCAGCATCCCCGGGAGCGACTTGTCGCAGCCTGCGAGCAGCACCGAGCCGTCGAGCCGCTCCGCCATCATCACCGTCTCCACCGAGTCCGCGATGACCTCGCGGCTGACCAGCGAGAAGTGCATGCCCTCGTGGCCCATCGAGATGCCGTCGGAGACCGAGATCGTCCCGAACTCCAGCGGATAGCCGCCACCGGCGTGCACGCCGTTCTTGACCGCCTTGGCGAGGCGGTCGAGCGAGAGGTTGCAGGGCGTGATCTCGTTCCAGCTGGACGCGACACCGATCTGGGGCTTGGCCCAGTCGTCGTCACCCATGCCCACCGCACGCAACATCCCGCGCGCAGCAGCCTTCTCGAGTCCGTCCGTGACGTCGCGGGAACGGGGCTTCAGGTCGGGCTCATCGGCGGCGTGGGTCATGACGTCAGGCTAGCCGCGGGCTGCGCCAGCACGCGCGGTGTCTCAGTCTCCCGGTCCCCTGTCCCGTCCGCTCACGCTGACCGAGGAAGGCCACCACCCATGACCGGCGGCGCCGGGCGCCCGCCTCGCGCACGGTCACGGCGGTCCGCCCTCACCTCGTCGAGATGCACCGCCTCCGCAACGAGCTGGCGCAGACCGGGGTGGTCCTCGGGCGTTCCGTGGAGCATTCGCTCGATCCTTCGCAGGACCGGGCAGGTGCGGAACCGGACCTGCGGAGTCCTGCGTGCCCGCGACCGATGGGTCCAGAGGAGGTAGTCGGCCATCGTCGACTGAACCCGACGCGGCACCCACCAGCCATGCACCGTCAGGTCGACGTGGGCCGGGAATCGCCGTCCGGCCTGGTCACGTCCCCCGTCGTCGCGCATCGGCGTCACCTCGACCCCGTCCTCGTCATGGATCTCCGCCGTGAGCCCCGCCATCCTCAGCAGGTCGTGCAGCACAGAGGCGCGAGGACTCACCCGGCCCGTCTCCCACCGGGCGACGACCGACTGCGAGACCTCGAGAAGGGCCGCCAGCCCCCGCTGCGAGACGTCGAGGATCCGGCGTACACGTCGCACCAGGCCGGGGATCTTCCCGTCGAAGGGACCCATGAGGTACCACCCGATCTCGTCCTCGGTCCACGTCTCGTCGATGCGGTCGTCATCGACGTCCCGGTTGAAGCTCCTCGCCATGTCTGCCCCCTGTGTGTGTCGTCTGGACTCGTCCGTCCATCACAGCGACGCCCACCGACAACCGCGAGGTCTTGTCCACACCCCTCCGTTCACACCTCCCGGTGCCTCGACACTTGCCCGTGAGTCCCTCAGAGACTCACGAGGCTGCAGAGCAGCGCAAGCTGAGTCGCTGGAGTCAGGCAAGCAGGAGGACGTGAACGGAGGTACGACGGGCCGCGGGCGACAGCCCGAGGAGTTGGCAGGGCGTCGCGATCAGCCCCGCTCGGCCTCTCGCTTCAGCGCAGCCAGGCCCCTGTCGAAGTCCTTGCCGATCCTCTTGTCGAAGAACAGCTGGCCCATGACCCCCATCACGGCGCTGCGCTGGCCGGTCATCGTCCAGTTGACGTCCGTGCCGCTGCCGGACGGCGTCAGGTCGAAGCGGGTGACGTTGCTCGCCTTGAAGGGCTTGAGGAACGCCAGGTCGACGACGACCGAGCGCGGAGTGGACTCGGTGATGGCCATCTCGCCTTCACCGGCCTTCTTGTTGCCGGACCAGTGGTAGGTCGAGCCGACACCGTGGTCAGGGCCGGAGTACTCCCGGTGGAGGTTGTCGTCCAGGCCCTCCCAGGGTGACCACTTCTGCCACTCCCGGAAGTCGTCGAGCAGGGCGTGGACCTGCGCGGGTTCGGCCTCGATCCGGGTGTTGCGGGACATGGAGAAGTCGGCCATGTCGGGAGCCCGGACCTCAGCCGATCCGGGCGGCACGGACGACGAGGACGTCGGGCAGGTCCTTGTGGATCTCCTGCCAGGTCCGACCCTCGTCCGGGGAGCACCACACCCCACCGTTGCGGCCGCCGAAGTAGAGGCCGACGTCGTCGTGGTCGTCGACGCACATCGCGTCGCGCATCACCGCGGCGTAGTAACCGTCCGGCAGGCTCCCCTCGCCCAGGGCCTCCCACGAGGAGCCGGCGTCGGTCGTGCGATAGACGCGGGCCTTGCCGTCGACCGGCCAACGCCCCTCGGCACCGTCGATCGGGAAGTTGTACGCCGTGCCACCTCGGCGCGGGTGCGCGACCATCGCGAAGCCGAAGTCGGTCGGGAGGCCCGGGGCGATGTCCTGCCAGGACGCGCCACCGTCGTCGGAGCGGTAGACGCCGCCGTGGTTCTGCAGGTAGAGCCGCTCGGGGTCCTCGGCGTCGCGCGCGACCTTGTGGACGCACTGGCCGAACTCCGGGTAGTTGCGCTCGCCCGGGAAGAACTCGGCCTTCACCCCCGTGTTGGAGGGAGCCCAGGAGTCGCCTCCGTCGGCGGTGACGTAGACCCCGCCGGTCGAGAGCGCCGCCAGCACACGGTCGGGGTCGGAGGGGTGGGGCAGGATCGTGTGGAACGCCTGGCCTCCGAAGCCCGCGTTCCACTCCTCACGATGCGGGTGGTCCCAGAGACCGCGGACCAGCGAGAAGGTCTCGCCGCGGTCGGTCGAGCGGAAGATGGCCCCGGGCTCGGTCCCGGCCCAGACCACCCCGTCGCCACCGTCCGACGACAGCCCGGGCTGCAGCTGCCACACGCGGGCCAGGGTCGCACCGGTGTCCTCCGGAAAGCGGGCGGCGCCGTTCGGCGTCTCGTCCCAGGTCGAGCCCAGGTCGTCGGAACGCCAGACCTGCGGTCCCAGCCAGCTCGACGATGCCCCGGCCAGCAGGCGTGGCTGGTCGCCGCGCTGGTCGACCATGACGGAGTAGACCTCCTCCATCGGGAAGTGCGGTCCGGTCCACGACCACGCGCTTCGGGCCTCGTCCGAGGTCCCGAGCCACAGGCCCTTCCGGGTGCCGACCATCAGCAGCGTCTTCATCGGAGCTCCTTCACCGTGACTATTCCGATTTGGAACACTACTCTGGCGCCACCATGAGTCAAGACCTTCCCGTGACGAGCTACGCCATCCTCGGCCTGCTCACCTTCGGCGACGAGCTCACGGGCTACGAGATCAAGCAGCGAGCCGAGTTCACCCTCCGCTTCTACTGGGTCGCCCCGGCCATGAGCCAGATCTACTCCGAGCTGCGCCGCCTCACCGAGCTCGAGCTCGTGCGAGCGTCGTCGCGCCCCGACGCCGGCCGGGACGTGACGACGTACGCCATCACCGACACCGGCCAGGAGACCCTCGGCACCTGGCTGAAGGAGACTCCCGCCGGCTTCCCCGTCCTCAAGCACACGGTGCTCCTGCGCCTGCTGATGTCCAACGCCAGCGACCCGGCGGCCGTGACGCGCATGCTCGCGGAGTACGTCGACGAGCTCGCCGCCGCCCGCACCGAGCTGGCCGGCGTCCGCGAGAGGCTGCGCGGCGCCGACTCACCCGGCGAGGCCTTCCGCTACCCCGCACTCGTCGCCGACTGGGGGCTCGACTACTTCGACGCGGAGACCCGTCACGCGCGCCGGGCCATGCGAGAGCTCGCGGAGGAGACGCCCTAGATTGACGCAGTGACCTCGCGACTCGGCCCCGTGTGGCTCGTCGTCATCGGGATCCTCTCGGTGCAGGTCGGCGCCGCCGTCGCCAAGGGTCTCTTCGGCGAGATCTCCCCCACCGCCATGGTGTGGCTGCGCCTCGCCACCAGCACCGTCGTGCTCATGGCGCTGGCCCGCCCCGCCTTCCGCGGCCGCAGCCGCCAGGACTGGCTGGTCGTCATCGGCTTCGGTCTCAGCCTGGGCACCATGAACTGGGCCATCTACCAGTCCTTCGCCCGCATCCCCCTCGGCATCGCCGTCACGATCGAGTTCATCGGCCCGCTCACCCTCGCGGTGCTCGGCTCCCGCCGGGCCCGCGACGTGCTCTGGGTGCTGCTGGCCGCGGCGGGCGTGGTGCTGCTCGGCTTCGAACCGGCCGACCTCGACCCGCTCGGCGTCGCGTACGCCCTGCTCGCCGGCGCGGCGTGGGCGGCGTACATCCTGCTGAGCGCCGGCACCGGACGACGGTGGCCGGGATTCGACGGACTGGCTGTGGCGAGCCTCATCGCCGCGGCGGCCATGACGCTCCCGGCGCTGGTCACCGGCGGCTCGTCGCTGTTCGAGCCGCGGGTCCTGCTGATCGGCGCACTGGTCGGGCTCCTCAGCTCGGTCATCCCCTACAGCGCCGAGCTGGTGGCACTGCGGTCCCTGCGACCGGCCGTCTTCGGCATCCTGATGAGCCTCGAACCCGCTGCCGCGGCGCTGGCGGCGATCGTCGTCCTCGACGAGCACCTGTCCTCCCTCCAGTGGCTGGCGATCGCCTGCGTGGTGGCCGCGTCCGTGGGCGCGACCCGCTCGGGAGCGGCACCTGAGCAGGTCGAGCCCGCGCCGGACTGAGTGTTCGCCACCGACGACCCGGCACAATCGCTGCATGCGCTCGCGACTCGTCCTGACCTCGCTGGCCCTGCTCGGCCTGACCGCCGCCACCGGCTGCACGAACGAGCAGGAGCCGCCGATGCCGCGTACGACGCAGCCCACCGACCCGCCCAGCCAGCCGACGCCCAGCGAGTCCAGCTCGTCCGGTACGCCGCGGGCCAACGGCGGGGGCCCCGAGGCCGTCGGCGCGCTGGTCGATCTCCTCGAGGTCCCGTGGGGCGTGGACTTCCTGCCCGACGGGGCCGCGATCGTCACCGAGCGCATGTCGGGACGTGTCCTTCACGTCACGCCCGACGGCACGCTGAGCCAGCTCGGCGTCCTGCCGGAGGCAGTGCCCGAGGGCGAGGCCGGACTCCTCGGGGTCGCCGTGTCGCCGGACTTCGAGACCGACAGCTCGCTCTTCTTCTACCTCACCACCGGCTCCGACAACCGGGTGCTGCGCGCCGAGGTCGACGGCATGACACTGGGCGCTCCCGAGGTGGTCTTCGACGGCATCCCCCAGGGCTTCATCCACGACGGCGGACGGATCGCCTTCGGCCCGGACGGTTACCTCTACGTCGCGACGGGCGAGGTCGGCGACCCCGAGCGGGCCCAGGACCCCGACAGCCTCGGCGGCAAGATCCTCCGCCTCACACCCGACGGCGACCCGGCTCCCGGCAACCCGGACGCGGGGTCCCCCGTCTGGTCGCTGGGCCACCGCAACGTGCAGGGCCTGGCCTGGGACGACCAGGGACGGCTGTGGGCCTCGGAGTTCGGCGACTCCACCTGGGACGAGCTCAACCTCATCGAGAAGGGCGGCAACTACGGCTGGCCCGAGGTCGAGGGCACCGGCGGCGGTGGGGAGTTCGTGGACCCCCAGCTCGTCTGGCCGGTCGAGAACGCCTCGCCCAGCGGCCTGACCTGGGCCGACGGCCACCTCTGGATGGCCGGCCTGCGCGGCCAGCGGCTGTGGCGCATCGACGTCTCCGAGGCCGGCCGGGCCACCGACCCGACGGAGTTCTTCACCGGGGAGTACGGCCGGCTCCGCACCGTCGCCGCGGCACCGGACGGCACGCTGTGGCTCACCACGTCCAACCAGGACGGGCGTGGCGACCCGGCTCCCGACGACGACCGCATCATCGTCATCCAGCCCTGAGGCGGGACTCAGCCCGGCTCGATCACGGCCTTGCGCGCGGCCCGTCGCAGCGTGGTGAGGATCGCGGGACCGAGCACGACGATGGCGACGCCGGTGGTGATCGCCCGGCCGGTGTCCCAGCCCCCGGTCGAGGTGAGCAGCGTGTAGACGAGGAAGCGGTGCAGGTTCTCGAGGACCGGGGCTCCGGCGACGTAGGCCAGCGACCCCTCGTTGCCCGGGACGACGATGCCGAGCGTGAACGGCCAGTAGCTGAGGTTCATCAGCAGCCCGTAGGCGTACGACGCCACGACGGCGTACGCCACCAGCATCGCGATCTCAGCGCGACCAGCGACCTTTCGCGGCAGGAGGCCTGCCCCCATCCCGACCCAGGCCGCGCAGATCATCTGGAACGGCAGCCATGGGCCGACCCCGGCGGTGAGCAGCGCGGAGGCGAAGAGCGACGTGCACCCCAGGGCGAAGCCGAAACCGGCGCCGAACACGCGCCCGCCCAGGATCAGCAGGAAGAAGACCATCTCGATGCCGGCCGTTCCCGCGCCCAGTCCGCGCATCACCGCGTTGATGGCAGAGAGCACCCCCAGGACGGCAAGCACGCGGGAGTCCATGCCCCCCTCACCCATCTCGGCCAGCACGACCACCATCACGAGCGGGAGCAGCGCCATGAACAGGAACGGCGGCTCCACGCGCTGGCCGGGCTGGGCCTGGAGCAGCAGCGGCCAGCTGAGCATCATCAGCCCGGCCAGCGAGGCCAGCGCGAGGACGGCCGCGGTGCGCGGACCGATCGGGAGCGCGACGTTGCTGCGCGCGGCGATCACGGCGACACCTCGAGTGCGGCCGCGACCTCGTCGACGGTGAGCCATGGCGCACCGAGCACCTTGGTGACCTGCGGCGCAAAGGACGGGGACTCGGCCAGGACGCGACGCGGCGATCCGCTGGAGACGATCTCCCCCTCGGCCAGTACGACCACCTCGTCAGCGACGTGGGCCGCGAACTCGACGTCGTGAGTCGCCAGGAGCACCGCGTGCCCGTCGGCGGCGAGGTCGGCGACGATGCGGGCCAGCTCCGCCTTGCCTGCGTAGTCCAGACCGCGTGTCGGCTCGTCGAGGAGCACCACGGGCGGCCGCGCGGTCAGCACGATCGACAGCGCGAGGGCGAGGCGCTGGCCCTCGGAGAGGTCGCGCGGGTGCATGGTCTCGTCGATTCCCGGTGCGAGCCGGTCGAGCAGCGCACGGCAGGCTCCGGTCGCCGCGCCGGAGCCGGCGTCCGAGGCGGCGCACTCCTCCGAGACGGTCTCGAGGTAGAGCAGGTCGGCGGCCGTCTGCGGGACCAGGCCCACGCGTGCACGCCGTTCGGCGGGCGTCAGGTCGGCGGGGTCGTTGCCGGCGACGTCGAGCGATCCGGAGCGACGCCTGCCCGATCCCTGGAGCGCCCAGATCAGGCTGGACTTGCCGGACCCGTTGCGGCCCATCAGCACCGTGACGCGGCCGGTCGAGAGTGTCAGGTCCACCGCGCGTACGGCGACGTGCTGGCCGTGCACGACGGTGATCCCCCGGCCGACCAGCAGCGGTAGGGCATCGGAGACCGGCGCAGCCGGGGGCGGTGTGAGCTCGGGCAGCGAGCGGGCGTGCCGGCGGGCGTCACGCACCGTCAGTGGCAGCGGTTCCCACCCGGCCAGACGAGCGAGCTCGACCAGCGGTGGCGCGACCGGTGAGTCGGCCAGGATCCGCTCGGGTCGGTCCACCCGGATGCTGCCGTCGCCGGTCACCAGGCAGATCCGGTCGGCGAACGGGACCACCCGTTCGAGGCGGTGCTCCGCGAGCAGCACGGTGAGGCCGAGGTCGTGGACGAGGCGGGTGATGGCCGCCAGGACGTCCTCGGCGGCGGTCGGGTCGAGGGCCGAGGTCGGCTCGTCGAGGACGAGCACCCGGGGGTGCATGGTGAGCACGGACCCGATCGCGACCCGTTGCTGCTGGCCGCCGGAGAGCGTCCGCAGGTCGCGCGAGCGCAGGTCCGCGATGCCGAGCAGGTCGAGCGTCTCCTCGACGCGGCGGCGCATGGTCTCGACGGGGGTGCCGAGCTGCTCCATGCCGTAGGCGAGCTCCTCCTCGACGGTGTCGGCGACGAATCCCGCCAGCGGGTCCTGACTGACGTAGCCGACCAGGTGCGCACGTTCGCGGGGCGGCTGCTCGACGATGCTGGCCCCGTCGAGGAGGACGTCACCGGTGAGCACCCCGCCGGTGAACCTGGGCACCAGACCCGTCACCACGCCGAGCAGGGTGGACTTCCCGACCCCGGTGCGCCCGGAGACGAGCACCAGCTCTCCCTCGTCCAGGGTGAGGTCGACGTCGCGCAGGACCGCGTGCTCGTCGTAGCGGAAGTTGATGCCCCGCAGCTCGATCACTCAGGCCACCCCCGGCCGCAGGTCGCTGCGGGTGAGGGCGCTGGCCGGGATCGGGGTCGCGACGGCGGGGGTCGCGCCCAGCAGTCCCACCGCCAGGGCGAGCGGGGAGAGGTACGGCATGACGTCGACCCCTGGGTAGGCGACCATGACCTGGGTGCGGCCGACCCACCAGCCGAGCACGGCGACGAGGACACCGACGGCGATCGTCAGGAACTCGGCTGCGCGCCAGACGTCGGGCCGGTAGCGGGTCCGTTGCACCCGACGTCCGGCGCTGGTGAGGCCGAGGAACGCGACGACCACCCCGGCCCCGAGCATCGGCAGCGCGAGGACGCGCGGTGCGGTGGGGTCCAGCCAGGCGTAGGTGCCCACGCAGATTCCGGTCAGGGCAAGCATGAGCAGGGAACCGGTCACCCACCGCTCGCGGGTCGTCGCTCCCCCGGATCGGCCGTAGCCACGGGTGTCCATGCCGGCCGCCAGCGCGAGCGAGCGCTCGAGGGCGTCCTCGAGGACCGGGACGAGGAACCGACGCAGCCGACCGACCCCGGTCGTCGCACCGCCCCGGAGCGCCTGTGCGGCACGGACCCGCCGCGCACTGTCGGCGAGCTGCGGGAGGATCGTCACCGAGACGACCAGCGCGCTGCCGATCTCGTACAACGCCGGCGGGACCGACGCGAGCAGTCGCTTGGGATTGGCCAGGGAGTTGGCGGCGCCGACACACAGGATGATCGTGGCGAGCCTCAGGCCGTCGTAGAGGCCCGCCAGGAGTGCCTCGGTCGTGACGGGGCCGAGCAGCCGGACGCCGGCGGCCCAGTCGGGCAGGGGGATCTCCGGCAGGTCGAGCACGACGTTGCCGATCTCCTGACCGCCGAAGATGATCCGGAACACGATCCGGAGCACCACCGTCAGCGCGGCGAGCATGGCGTACAGCCGGAACGAACGTCCGTAGGGGTGACCGGATCGACGTGCCATGACCACTATCGTCGCCGAGCCCATGAGCATGAGCAGCAGGAACGGGTTGGTGGTCAGGGACGCTGCGGTGGCCAGCCCGATCGCCCAGGACCACCAGGCGACGGGGTGCAGGTCACGCGGCAGCGCCCCCCACGGCAGTGCCGATCCGGTCACAGCGCGTCAGACCCCCCGTCTACGACGCGCCACGACGGCACTGACCACGATCGCGATCGCGAGCAGGCCGACGACAGCCCAGGTCATCCAGGCCGGGATGCGCTGAGGCTCGGCAGCGTCGGCCTGGGTGCTCGGAGACGAGGCAGTTGGGCTTGAGTCGCTGGGAGACTCAGAGCCGAGCGCACCCTCGCTGCCCTCGTCAGTGGGGCTTGAGTCGCTGGGAGACTCAGACTCGAGCGGACCCTTGCTGCCGTCCTTGCTGGCGCTTGAGTCGCTGGGAGACTCAGAGCCAAGCGCGGCCTCTGGCGAGGAGCTGGCCGAGCCCGAGGCACTGGGCGACGACGGCGGCGACGCGGATCCCGAGGTGGGGTTCGCTGTCGGCGAGCTGCCGCCACCGTTGCTCCCGGACCCGCCCGAGGAGCCACCCGACCCGCCCTGGGTGGGGCTCGAGCCGGGCGTGGCAGACGGTTGGGCCGCGCCACCGCTCCCCTCCGTCGGGCTCGCGGTCGGCGAGGACGTCGGGCTGGGTGAGGACGTCGGGCTGGGTGAGGACGTCGGCGTCGAGGAGCGACTCACCGGCGGAGCCACGGCCGGCGGCACGCCGGCGCCGGCCGCGCGGTCCTGCTGCCAGGACCAACCCACCGACCCCCCGGCGGCCACGGTCAGCGAGCCGACGCCGTAGGACGAGTAGGTCCACGACGGCCTCGAGCCGTCTGCCCACCAGAGCCCCCAGTAGGCGTTGGACGGGGAAGCGTTCACGCACGGGTCACTGGCAGGCGCACCGTTGACCCGGCACACGAAGCCGGGCTGCCGGGTGGCGTAGGTGATGTCGACACCGACCGAGGCGAAGATCGCGGCGGCGCTCTTGCCGCCACCGTCCGGGGCACATGCGGTGACGGTGCTGCCACCGATCTCGCGGTAGTCGACGACGACGCTGACCCCGCCCGAGGTCGTGCACGTGGCGGCATCCGCGGCAGGGGTCGACCGACGCCGGAGCGAGGCCAGCACCATCCCCCGCCCGACCAGGCCACGCGGCCAACGATGTCACGAGCGCAGGGTCGCGTCCTGAGCCGGATGTCAGCGCAGGTCACCCCGCAGCCTGCATCCAGAAGGCTGTCGGTGACCGACGTACCGCGCCCGGGCCGTCTGGACAGCCACGACCCTGATGCGCTGTGGCGCCCAGCACGAGCTGCGGCCGGGCCTGGGTCAGCTTGAGCACGAGCATCCGCGTGCGGTCCGCCGGCGGCTGCACCGAGTACCGCCGACTTGGCCATCGAGAGGTGGCGCGTCGTGCCGTTGGCCGGAGCTCGACCTTGCGTGACGTCGCGGACCTTGAGCTTCGCCGGCACACGGTCACGGTGCCCTCGCAGGTCAGCCGCGACGTCGAACGCCTGCCCGTCACCTCTCGACCACGCGGCGCGGAGCACCCCGACGACCGGCCGGACCTGGGGGTCGTCGGCGGGAGCACGGGGCCGTGACCGGGACCGTGGCCGTGGTCGTGGCGGTCTCGGCCGCCGAGCGTGGTGAGGCGGAGACGTGTGCGTCGCGGCCCGGACGGCAGCTCGAAGGCCGACGGCGACGGCGGTGACCGGTCCCGGTGACCGAGCGCGCGTCTGAGCCGAGGGCGACGCAGCCGGGCTCGCCCGACGGCCAGACCGCTCACGGTCACGGTCACGGTGCTCTTCTCGGCGGCGGTGGCCGGCGGCGACACGGCCAGGGGCTTGCCGGCTCGACCGGTGCCCAGTTCGAGAGCCGGCAGCCGCCTGGGACGCTCGCGAACGCGTAGGCCACGCGCTGCCGCACTGAGCGATGCCACCGACGGCCGGGCCTCGGTGAGAGTCGCCTGCGTTGTGGGCGATGCCGCCTCGTCGGCCGGCCTGGTCGGCGCACGGCTGCCGGCGTCGGCGACCTGAAGCCCCCGCGACCAGACTCGGCCGCCCGGCCGGGCGGCTGCCGGCCGGCCTGCGCCCAGCGCCCAGGCGGCGAGACCGGTGCTGTTGGCGTTGCTCTCCGGGGTCCAGGCTCGCGCCTCGAACGACCCGTCGGCCGCTGCTGGCGGACTCGAGCCAGTGGAGGCCGCCGGGACCGGCCGAGCGACCTCGGAGGAGAGCGCGCCGGACTCGCAACAGCTGTGATGACGACGAGCGCGGTGGCGTCAGGTGTTCGGCGCGTCGGTCGCACCTGACGCACGACTGCTGGGCGCTGACAGGGTCGATGGTAGTCAGAGCGGAAGAAGCCAGAGGGGCACTGCTGCGTCGAGCAGCAAGTCCGTGGCCGTGGGCAGCCGGGCCGAACCGGCGACGGTCAATGCCTCGACGGCGAAGGACTGGCCGATCGACGTTGGCGTAGTCGCCGACACGAAGCGTGACGTCGATGCGATCCGGCGATCCGGAGGCGTCGTCCGTGAGGTCCTCGAGCTCGGGCGATCAGGTCGACGCCGCCGTACGCGGGGTTGGCGCCGCCGAGGCGCTGGCGAAGGCGGCAGCCTTGGCCGTGCCGTTGGCGTAGTACGCCCGCGTCGACGTAGGCGTAGCCGGAGGGTTGTAGTCGTACGCGTCCGCCGCACGTAGCCGTACGGTCCTCGTCCGCGTGACGATGCGGAGCGCGATGCTGTCGCGACCAGCCGGCATCGGCGGTCCGGCCGACCTCGCCAGAGCCAGCCCGGCGTCGATGCGTGAGGCCGACGTCGGCGCCGTAGTGTCGCCGACGACGACGCCGTCGGTGAGCTGGGCTGACGCCAGGTACGCCGGCCGATACGGCGCGGTCGCCGCGGGGGTACGCGGCGCCGGTCTGGCCGCGGCGAGCGAGGGTGGTGGACCACGCAGTGGCGACGGCGAGCACGACGGCTCTGCGGCAGCCCGGGCGATGAGGACTTCATGGTTCCTTCCCTCGCTGCGACAGCGAGGGAAACGGAATTCACCGGTTCGCCCCGCTGCATTCCTCGACAGCGATGGTGATCATGACGCGTCGAGGCAGGTGTTCCGGCTCGCACGGGATCTCTCCCGTGCCTACGGTTGCGGGTCAGCGCCGGAATCGGACCGGCTTTCCCCAGCTCGTGCGTGGTGGTGCCGACCCGGACGGGTGCGGCGTGCGCAGCCTAGCCCCCGATCGGGACCGGACGCACCTCGGCCCGGCGTCGTGGACGCCGGGCCGAGGTGGTGGTGCTGTGATGCGATCAGATCAGGTGCGGGTGCTCAGTTGCGGACCAGGAGCGACGTACGCGCCTCGTCGTCCGAGGTCTTGACGAGCGCGACCCGTCGCTGGTTGCCAGCGGGCAGCTGGAGCTTGCGCACGATCTTGTCGCCGGACTTCTTGCCCTTGACTCGCACGAAGTCTCCCTTGACCTGCAGGCAGGCGCTCTCGCTCGGCGCCAGACCGAAGACCTTGAACTGCACGCGGTCACCAGCGCGAGCCTCACGACGCACGGACACGATCTTCAGCTTGTCCTTGCTCGCCGGGGCGAACTGGAGGCCCAGGATCGCCTGGGAGGTGGCGCGGCGCCACTCGTCGCGAGCGTCAGCAGGGATGCCGGTCGTCTTGACCGCGGTGGCCTTCTCCTTGCGGTAGGCCACGGCGCCGGTGTCCTTGGTCAGGGCGGTGCGGCACTTGTACTTGTCGACCGGCTGGTTCTTGCGCACCCACAACGCGGCCTTGAGGGCCGCGTCGCGATTCTTCAGCAGCCCCATGGCGTAGCCGGCGACGGACGTGGAGTTGGTGTTGATCTGCTCCGTGCCGGCACCGCCGCGGATCGCGCCGCTGCCGCGCTGGCGGTCGGCCAGCCAGGCGCCGGCCTTGGCCAGGGCGTCCTTGACCGCCTGGCTCTTGTCGCCGGACTCGACCAGGTTGATCACCGCGAGCGACGTGACGTCAGGGTCGGCCTCGCTGCCGGCGACACCCTCGGTGCACGACTGGTTCGGCACGTCGGCCTTGTCGAGGTTGAGCCGGAAGTATCCGGACGCGCACTGCTGCTTGAGCAGGAAGTCGCGGGCCGCGTCCGCCTCGGCGGAGTTGGCCAGGGACAGCGCCAGAACGGCGTACGACTGGCCGACCACGTTGGCGTAGTCGCCGTACTCGGACTTGTCGGAGACCCGGCCGGCGACGGCCGCGGCCTGCGGCTGCGCGGCAGGGTCCGCCGGGACGTTGGCCGTGCGCTCCTCGAGGCGGGTGATCAGGTTGATCCCGCCGTAGCTGGTCGGGTTCTTCTTGGCCATGCGCGCGAACGCCGCCGCCTTGGCGAGCGGACCGGCGTAGGACTCCTTGGTCCCGTCACCGACGTACTCGCCGATTCGCGGCTCCAGGGCGTTGTTGATGGCCGTGACGGTCGCGCCCTGCCCGGCGACGGTGGAGAGCGCCATGCCGGTGTCGATGGTGAGGCCGAAGTCCGGGCCGGTCTTGGCGAGCATCAGGCCGTTGGTGAGCTCTCCGGCGAGCCACTCGGCTGCGATCTTGGAGGGCGTGCTGTCGGTGTCTGACGTGGACTTGGCCGACAGCAGGGCTGGCGACGGATCTGCCGAGGCCGGGGGCGCGGCGAGTACGCCGACCCCGAGTGCGGCAGTCGACAGGGCGACCGCTGCCGATCGGATGGGTCGAATGAGATGGTGCATGACTTCCTTCCGGCTCGCGAGGGGAAGGCGCGACATCATTGACGGCCAGGCCGTCCCCCGTGTGGTGCGAGCGTTGGTTGGTGATGTGACCAATGTGACTCGCCACGAGCCTAACAAGTTGTCTAGACCGCGCACCGGGCACCCGGGAGGGAGCGTTGGGGTCAGGCGAGCTTCTCCAGGATCAGCTCGCGCACGCGACCGGCGTCGGCCTTGCCGCGCATCTCCTGCATGACGGCTCCGATGAGCGCCCCCGCGGCAGCGACCTTGCCGTCGCGGATCTTGTCGGCGATCTCCGGGTTGGCCGCGATGGCGTTGTCGACGGCGGCACCCAGGGCGCCGTCGTCGGAGACCACGGCCAGCCCGCGCGAGGCGACGACCTCGTCGGGGGTGCCCTCACCGGCCAGCACGCCCTCGAAGACCTGGCGCGCCAGCTTGTCGTTGACCGTCCCGTCGTCGACCAGCGCCTGGATGCGGGCCACGTCGGCGGGCGTGATCGGCAGGTCGACGAGCTCCACGCCGTCCTCGTTGCCGCGCCGGGCGAGCTCGCCGAGCCACCACTTGCGGGCGGTCTGCGGCGTGGCGCCGGCGGCGATGGTCTCCTCGACCAGCCCCAGCGCGCCGGCACCGATCGTGTCGCGCATGTCGAGGTCGCTGAACTCCCACTCGGCCTGGAGCCGGGCCCGTCGGGCGGTCGGGTTCTCCGGCAGGGTGCCGCGCAGCTCGTCGACCCACTCGCGGCTCGGTGCGACCGGCACCAGGTCGGGCTCGGGGAAGTAGCGGTAGTCGTCGGCGTCGGACTTCTCGCGACCACTGGTCGTGACACCGGTGTCCTCGTGCCAGTGCCGCGTCTCCTGGAGGATCGAGCCGCCGCCGTCGAGGATCGCCGCGTGGCGCTGCATCTCGTAGCGCACGGCCCGCTCGACCGAGCGCAGCGAGTTGACGTTCTTGGTCTCGGTGCGGGTGCCGAGCGAGCCGGTCCCGACGGGTGCCAGCGAGAGGTTCACGTCGGCGCGGATCGAGCCCTGGTCCATGCGGGCGTCCGAGACTCCCAGCGCGACGATCAGCTCGCGCAGCTGGGCGACGTACGCCTTGGCGACGGCAGGTGCGTCGGCGCGCGTGCCCATGATCGGTCGCGTCACGATCTCGATCAGCGGGATGCCGGCCCGGTTGTAGTCGACCAGGGAGTAGTCGGCGCCGTGGATGCGGCCGGTGGCGCCGCCGACGTGCAGCGACTTGCCGGTGTCCTCCTCCATGTGGGCACGCTCGATCTCGACGCGCACGACCTCGACGTCACCGTCGTCGGTCGGCACGGTCACGTCCATCCAGCCGTCGAACGCGATCGGCTCGTCGTACTGCGAGGTCTGGAAGTTCTTCGGCATGTCCGGGTAGAAGTAGTTCTTCCGGGCGAAGCGGCACCACTCGGCGATCTCGCAGTTGAGCGCGAGCCCGATCCGCATGGCCGACTCGACGGCGATCCGGTTGACCACCGGCATCGCACCGGGCAGGCCCAGGCACGTCGGGCAGACCTGCGTGTTGGGCTCGGCGCCGAACTCCGTCGGACAGCCGCAGAACATCTTCGAGTGGGTGTTGAGCTCGACGTGGACCTCGAGGCCCATCGCCGGGTCGAACTTCTCGAGCGACTCCTCGAAGGTCAGCAGTGCGTCACTCATCGGGTGGCTCCTTCGAGGGCCGGGGCCCGGTCGAGCAGGGGCGCGCCCCACTCCTGCAGCAGCAGGCTCTCCAGCGCGGCGCCGACCCGGTAGAGCCGGTCGTCGGCGAGCGCCGGGGCGAGGACCTGGAAGCCGGTCGGGAGACCGTCCTCCTCGGCCAGGCCGCTCGGCACCGAGATGCCGGGGACGCCGGCGAGGTTGGCGGGGATCGTCGCGAGGTCGTTGAGGTACATCGCGATCGGGTCGTCGAGCTTCTCCCCCAGCTTGAAGGCCGTGGTCGGAGCGGTCGGCGACACGAGCACGTCGACCTGCGCGAAGGCCGCCTCGAAGTCGCGGCTGATCAGCGTGCGCACCTTCTGGGCCTGGCCGTAGTAGGCGTCGTAGTAGCCGCTGGACAGGGCGTAGGTGCCGAGGATGATGCGGCGCTTGACCTCGTCGCCGAAGCCGGCGTCACGGGTCGCGCGCATGACGTCCTCCGCGCTCGGGTCGCCCTCGGGCACGACCCGCAGGCCGTAGCGCATCGCGTCGAACTTCGCGAGGTTGCTCGACGCCTCGGCGGGCAGGATCAGGTAGTAGGCCGCCATCGCGTGGACGAAGGACGGGCAGGACACCTCGACGACCTCGGCGCCCGCCTTGACCATCAGGTCGAGCGACTCCTGGAACCGGGCCATGACGCCGGACTGCCAGCCGCTCTGCTCATCTCCGGCCGCCAGTTCCTTGATGACACCGACCCTGACGCCCGTCAGGTCGCCGGACGCGCCCTCGCGCGCGGCGTCGGTGAAGGAGGGCCACTCCTGCTCGATCGAGGTGCTGTCACGCGGGTCGTGACCGCCGATGACGTCGTGGAGCAGCGCGGCGTCCAGGACGGTGCGGGTGACGGGACCGGCCTGGTCGAGGCTGTTGGCCAGGGCCACCAGGCCGTAGCGGGAGACACCGCCGTACGTCGGCTTCACCCCGACCGTGCCGGTGACCGCGCCGGGCTGGCGGATCGAGCCACCGGTGTCGGTGCCGATGGCGAGCGGCGCCTCGAAGGCCGCCACGGCCGCGGCCGAGCCGCCGCCCGAGCCACCGGGGATCCGGTCGAGGTCCCACGGGTTGTGGGTGGGTCCGTAGGCCGAGTGCTCGGTGGAGGAGCCCATCGCGAACTCGTCCATGTTGGTCTTGCCCAGGATCGGCAGGCCCGCGGCGCGGAGCTTCGCGACGACCGTCGAGTCGTAGGGAGGGATCCAGCCCTCGAGGATCTTCGAGCCGCACGTCGTGGGCAGGCCCTCGGTGGTGAGGACGTCCTTGACGGCGATCGGTACGCCGTCCAGCGGGCTCAGCGTCTGACCGGCCGCGCGGCGGGCGTCGGACGCCGCCGCCTGGGCGAGCGCGCCCTCGTGGTCGACGTGGAGGAAGGCGTGCACGTCACCGTCCACGGCCGCGATCCGGTCGAGGTGGAGCTGGGTCAGCTCGACGCTCGTGGTGGTGCCGTCGGCCAGCGCCTGCGCACACTCGGCGGCGGTGCTGCGGAAGTCGATGGCGCTCACTGCTCGTCGCCCAGGATCCGCGGCACCGAGAAGCGCTGCTGGTCGACCGCGGGGGCACCCGACAGCGCCTGCTCGGCGGTCAGCCCGGGCGTGACGACGTCTTCGCGAAAGACGTTGGTCAACGGCAGCGCGTGGGACGTGGGCGGCACGTCGTCACCTGCGACACCGTTGATGGAGGCGACTGACTCGAGGATCACGCTCAGCTGGGGGGCGAGGTGATCGAGCTCGGCGTCGTCGAGGTCGATGCGGGCGAGGGCGGCCAGGTGCGCCACTTCCTCGCGGGAGATCTCGGGCATGGCGCAATCCTAGGTCCACGCCTCGCTCCCCTCCGCCCCCCGGTCGGGTCTGCGTCCCGGATGTCCCGACCCGTCGGGATCGCCGCCCCATGTGGCGGGACAGGCCCCTGGCGAATCGTCGATCACACGGTGCCGGACGGTCCGACGCCCCGGGTCGAGGTGGTCACGATGAGGACAGGTCTGGCAGTGGCAGGGGCGGTTCTCAGCCCCCTCCTGGTGGGGTGCGGTACGACCGATCCGCTCCCGGTGACGGGCAGCGAGCAGACCATCGGCGCCGCGCAGACCGGCGGAAGGGGACGCGCTGCGCCCCGATCGCGTCAGCTCGGAGGCAGCGCCGAGGGTCCGCCCTCGAGCAGCGCGGTGAACTGCTCCTCGTCGAGCACCGGGACGCCGAGCTGCTCGGCCTTCTCGGCCTTCGAACCGGCGTTCTCGCCGACCACGACGTAGTCGGTCTTCTTCGACACCGACCCGGACGCCTTGCCACCGCGACTGATGATCGCCTCCTTCACCGAGTCGCGGGTGTAGTGCTCCAACGAACCGGTCGCGACGATCGTGAGCCCCTCCAACGTGCGGGGCACGGAGTCGTCGCGTTCGTCGGCCATGGTGACGTCCGCGTCGCGCCACTTGCGGATGATCTCGAGGTGCCAGTCGGCCTGGTCACCGTCGAGCCACTCGCGCACGGACGCGGCGATGGTGGGCCCGACACCCTCCGCATCGGCGAGCTCCTGCTCGGAGGCGTCGACGATGGCCTGCATCGAGCCGAAGCGGGTCGCGAGGGCCCGCGCCGCGGTGGGACCGACGTGCCGGATGGACAGCGCGACGACGACCCGCCACAGCGGGACCGCCTTGGCCCGATCGAGGTTGGCCAGGAGCCGCTCGCCGTTCGCGGAGATGACGCGTCCCTCCCCCTCGGCCTTCTTCGCGGCGCGGGTGAACAGCTCGGTCGTGAGCAGCTTGTCGCTCGTGAGGTCGAAGATGTCGCCCTCGTCGGTCATCACCCCGGCAGTGAGCAGCGCGTGCGCCGCCTCGGACCCGAGCCCCTCGATGTCGAAGGCGCCGCGACCGGCGACGTGGAAGACCCGGTCGAGCAGCTGCGCCGGGCACCTGCGGTGGTTGGGGCAGCGGAGGTCCTTGTCACCCTCCTTCTGCTGCACCAGGGGGGTGTCGCACGACGGGCACGTGGTGGGCATCTGCCACGGCTCGAGACCCTCGGGGCGCAGGGCGAGCACCGGCCCGACGATCTCGGGGATGACGTCGCCGGCCTTGCGCAGCACGACGGTGTCGCCCGGGCGGACGTCCTTGCGCGTGACCTCGTGGGCGTTGTGGAGCGTGGCCCGCTCGACGGTCGACCCGGCCACCTTGGTCGGCTCCATCACCCCGAACGGGGTCACCCGACCGGTGCGACCGGTGTTGACCTCGATGGCGAGCAGGACGGTGTTGACCTCCTCGGGAGGGTACTTGAACGCGATGGCCCACCGCGGGGCGCGACTCGTCGAGCCCAGCCGCCGCTGGAGCGAGACGTCGTCGACCTTCACGACCACCCCGTCGATCTCGTAGCCGACGATCGTGTGGCGGTGCTCGCCGACGTGGTCGATGAACTCCTGCACCTCTTCGAGGGTGGGCACCACCCGGACCTGCTCGGAGACGGGCAGCCCCCACGCCTGCAGGGCGTCGTACGCCGCACTCTGCGCGGTCGGCTCGAAGCCCTCGCGCGCGCCGATGCCGTGGCACACCATCCCGAGGTCGCGGGTGGCGGTGATGCGCGGGTCCTTCTGGCGCAGCGACCCGGCAGCGGCGTTGCGGGGGTTGGCGAACATCGGCTTGCCGGCCTCCACCATCGAGGCGTTGAGCCGCTCGAACGCCTCGCTCGGCAAGAAGACCTCGCCGCGCACCTCGACCAGAGCCGGCACCGGGTGCTCGTCGGTGCCCGTGAGTCGGTGGGGCACCGAGGCGATCGTCTTGACGTTGGGCGTGACGTCCTCGCCGGTGCGGCCGTCGCCGCGGGTCAGCGCCCGGACCAGGCGGCCGTCCTCGTAGAGGAGGTTGATCGCCAGTCCGTCGACCTTGAGCTCGCACAGCAGGGCGGGTGCCCCGACCCCGTCCCGGCCGATCCGGGCGTGCCACGCAGCGAGCTCCTCGCGGGAGAACGCGTTGTCGAGGGACTCCATCCGTCGGAGGTGCTCCACGGGGGTGAAGTCGGTGGAGACCGCGCCGCCGACCTTCTGGGTCGGCGAGTCCGGGGTGCGCAGCTCGGGGAAGTCGTCCTCGAGCGCCTCGAGCTCGCGCAGGCGGGCGTCGAAGTCGGCGTCGTCGAGGGTCGGGTCGTCGAGCACGTAGTAGCGCCAGCGTGCGTCCTCGACCTGCTCGCTGAGCTCAGCGTGGCGCTCCCGCGCCTCGGGCGGAGCGGTGGCGACCTCGGGCTCGTCCGGCGTGCTCATGGGCACAGTCTGCCGAACTCGACCGACAGCGGACCACCGGCCACGTCGCGCTCCGGTCCAGACCGGATGAAACGCGGTTGTTCCATCGGAATAACCCTGCCTACAGTCGTGTTGAGCGAAACGGAACTGTTCCGTTTCATCACGCCGCCATCCCCACGACCAGCAGATCGGAGTCCCGTGACCCCCGTCGAGACCAGCATCGCCCGTCCACGCGTGGAGGGCGAGCGCGAGACCGAGATCCTCGTGGCGACCCTGCAGGTGCTCGCCGAGGTGGGCTACGACCTGCTCACCATGGACGCCGTCGCCGCCCGCGCCAAGGCGTCGAAGGCCACGCTCTACCGACGCTGGAAGAGCAAGCCGGAGCTCGTCGTGGCCGCTGTCATGTGCCACCACAGCGACACCGCGACCGTCCCGGACACCGGTTCCCTGCGCGGAGACCTGCTGGCGGCGTACTGCGGAACCGGTGGCCTCAGCGACCCGGTGGCCCAGGGCGTGCTGACCGCGGTCGTCACCGCGATGGGACGCGACCCCGAGTTCGCCGAGGTCTACCGGCGCGACTTCATCGGTCCGAAGATCGCCGTCTCCCGCGCCGTCTACGAGCGGGCCCGCGAACGCGGCGAGGTGCATCCCGAGACCGATCTGTCCATCCTCGCCCCGGCCCTGGCCGGGATCGTCCTGCACCGGGCGTTCCTGCTCGGCGACCCCGTCACCCCTGAGCTCGTGGGGCGCGTGCTCGACGAGGTCATCCTCCCGGCGGCACAGCACGGCCCCGTGGCCACTCCCACTGTCTGACCCCTCTGCTGAACTTTCATCACCACTCACGAAGGAATCTCATGTCCGACACCACCAGCGCCACTCCGCCGCCCGAGGCGGTGTCCAGGCCTCAGCGCGAGCTCAACCTCACCTGGGCCCTGGTCCTGATCTCCATCGCCCAGCTCATGGTCGTCCTCGACGCCTCCATCGCGAACATCGCGCTCCCCTACATCCAGACCGACCTGCACATCAGCAACGCCAACCTGCCCTGGATCGTCACCGGCTACGCCCTGGCGTTCGGCAGCCTGCTGCTCCTCGGTGGACGGCTCGGTGACCTCTACGGCCGTCGCAGGGTCTTCATGATCGGCCTCGTCATCTTCGCGGTGGCCTCCCTCCTGGGTGGATTTGCGACCAACGAGCCGCTGCTCCTCGCCTCTCGTGGCCTGCAAGGGCTCGGCGCCGCGCTGGCCTCCCCCGCTGCGCTCGCCCTGATCACCACGACGTTCCCCGCAGGCCCGGCCCGCAACCGCGCGTTCGCGGTGTACGCCGCCATGTCGGGCGCCGGCGCTGCCGTCGGCCTGATCCTCGGCGGGTGGCTCACCGGCACCTCACCTGAGATCTTCGGCATCGTGATCGACGGCTGGCGCCTCACCTTCCTGATCAACGTGCCCATCGGTCTCGCCGCGGCATTCCTCGCCCCGCGCTTCCTCAACGAGTCGGAGTCCCACCCCGGCGAGCTCGACCTGCCGGGCGCCGTCACCGGCACCCTGGGTCTGCTCGGCGTCGTCTACGGCCTGTCGCGGGCCGGAACCGAGGGATGGGGCGACGCCATCACGGTCGCCAGCCTCGTGGCCGGCGTGGTGCTGCTGCTCGTCTTCGGCCTCATCGAGAGCCGCGTCGAGCACCCGCTCCTGCCGTTCCGGATCTTCACCAACCGGACCCGCGCCGCGAGCTTCGTGGCGATGTTCCTCGCCCCGGCGGCGATGTTCGCGATGTTCTACTTCCTCAGCCAGTACGTCCAGAACGTCATGGGCTTCAGCCCCCTCAAGGCCGGCGTCGCCTTCCTGCCGTTCACGGTCGGCATCGTCGTCGGTGCCGGGCTGGCCTCGAACCTGGTCAACCGGATGAACCCACGCCTCGTCGCCGGCGTGGGCACCCTGATCGCTGCCGGCGCCCTGTTCGGCTTCTCGACGCTCCCCTACGACACGTCATTCCCGCCGTCCGACGTCACGGGCAGCTACCTCACCGACATCTTGCCGTTCATCATCATGATGGCCTTCGGCATGGGCCTCACGTTCGTGCCCGTCACGCTCACGGCCGTCCACCACCTCCGCCCGGAGGAGTCCGGCATCGGGTCGGGTGTGCTCAACACCGCGCAGCAGGTCGGCGGCGCTCTCGGTCTCGCAGTCCTGGCGACGGTCGCCACCCAGACCTTCACCGACCGCAGCAAGGAGTTCGCGGCAGCAGCAGCGGGCGGCCCGCAGCCCTCCCCCGAGCAGATGGAGGCGTTCCAGCAGATCGCGGCGCAGCAGATCTTCACGGAGGGGTCGACGAACGCCTTCCTCGTCGGCTCGATCCTGATGCTGGCGGCCTCCGCGGTGATCTGGATCTTCCTCGACGTCAAGCACGAGGAGCTGGCGACCGACGGCCCTGAGGGCGTCGTCGCCCACTGACCGCACACACCGGGTCAGGCACATCACCAGCGAGGGAGGATCTCCGGAGACGGAGGTCCTCCCTGCTGTCCCATCCGATCCCCCGCCCGCTCCGAAGGAGAGTCGTGACCGATCCGCTCCTCACCAAGTACGACGCCCCCGGGCGCCCGCGCGCGATGATCCTCGTCCTGCACGGCGGCAAGCCGCGCTCGCACCAGTCCATCGACGGGCGCAGCGCGTCGTGGCGTCGGGCCCTGTGGCTCCAGCGCGAGATCTCGCGACGGGCGCACGAGGCCGGGGTCGGCGTGTGGCTGGTCCGCTACCGCGAGCGCGGCTGGAACGGCGGTGCCGACCGGGTGGCCGACGCCCGGTGGGCACTCGACGAGATCCGCGCCTCCCATGGCGACGTCCCCGTGGTCCTGCTCGGCCACTCGATGGGAGCACGCGTGGCGGTCCACGTGGCTGACGACCCCTCGGTGCGCGGCGTGGTCGGTCTGGCTCCGTGGTGGTCGGTCGAGGACCCCGTCTCGACCCTCGCCGGCAGGAGCCTGGTCGCCGCCCACGGCCGTCGGGACCGGATCACGTCCTTCACGGAGACCAGCCGTTACGTCGACCGCGCCCGCGCCGTCGCCGACAGCGCGGAGCTGCACGACATGGGAGCCCTGGGCCACTACATGCTGACCGGATCGGCGCGCTGGCACGACGTGGCCATCACCTCCGCGCTCGAGCATGCTGGCCGCAGACGACGTCAGAGGTTCGCAGCGACCGTCCGCGACAGGCTGAGCGCCTGACGCGCCCAGTCGCGACCGGCACCGGCGAGTCCGCACGTCGGCGTGATCACGAGGTGCTCGCGGACGACCTCGGGGTCCAGCCCCAGCATGTCGAGCCAGCGCTGAACCCGCTCGGTGATCCGCGCATCCGACGGCTCGCCGGCGGGATCCGTGGACGCCACGACGCCCAGCGCCGCCGTACGGCCACCCTCCAGCGCCTCGGCGAACACGTCGAGGTCGGCCGCACCCAGCATCGACAGGTCGGCCGACAGACCGGACGCACCAGCGCCCGCGACCAGCGACCACGGGGTCTCGGGCGCACACGAGTGGACCCAGGCCTCTCCCCCGGCCTCGACGATCGCCGTGATGACCCACTCCAGGTGCGTGGACGCCTCGGGCAGGTCGACCCGGCGGTGCCGACCGAAGCCGCTCGCGGTGGGGACCTTGCCGCCGATCACCGAGGCGAGGGCCGGCTCGTCGATCTGCACGATCCATCGCTCCACGCCCCGCAGGCGGCGCCTGAGGTCGGCGAGGTGGACACTCACGCCCTCGGCCAGGGCCTGCGCGAGCTCGCGGCGTGCCCCGTGGTCGCTGAGCAGCTTGTCGCCACGCGGCTTCTCCACGGTCGCGGCCAGCGTCCAGGGGCCGACGACCTGCGTCTTGAACGTGCCGGTGATGCCCTGCGCCTGCTCCTCGACCGTGTCCAGGTCCTGCGCCAGGAGTGACCGGGCCCGGCGGTGGTCGGCGCCGCTGGCGTCGGTGAGCCGCCAGCCCGCGGGCTGCAGGTCGGCGGCGAGCCCGGCCACCACGGCCAGGCCACGACCGGTCATCCCCGCGTGCACTCCGCGCCCCGGGACCTCGGGAACGTGGGGCAGGTCGGGCAGCTCGCCCAGCACGACGCGGACCGCCTCGACGTAGTCGCCCCCCTCCGACCCGGGGAACGACCCGATGCCGGTCGCCCGGGTCATGCGGCCTCCGCCTCGAACAGCAACGTGGACGCAGCACCGTCGACAGACCGCGTCGACGCACTCACGACTGCGATGCCGGTGCGGCGGTCTCGGTCGATCCCGACGAAGGAGCGGAAGCCACCGGTGCCCCCGTTGTGCCAGGTGACCACGTGGCCGGCGATCGAGCCGGTCAACCAACCGGCACCGATCCGCAGCCGACCGCTGAAGGGCGCGACCGGGTCGAGGGCGTCGGCGCCCGCGACGGTGCCGTCGAGCACGGCGCGCAACAGCACCGCCAGGTCTGCGGCCGAGGACCGCACGCCACCAGCGGGCGCGATGGCCTCGTTGGCCCACGGCTCGACCTCGGCGCCGCGGCGGTTCAGCGGCGCCACGGCGGTTGGTCGCACCTGGTCGACCGAGCGTGGGTACGTAGGTGTCCCGCAGGCCGAGCGGGTCCGCGATGCGCGTGCGGAGCAGGTCGGCGTACGACGTGGTGGCGGCCGCGGCGACCGCGTGACCGAGGAGCTGGAAGCCGAGGTTGGAGTAGGAGGGCTTGCCGGCACGGCGCAGCTTCACGTCGCCGAGCAGCGCGAGCAGCTCCGGGAGGTTCTCGCGGTAGGGGTTGCGGCCCTGCCGCCACAGCTCCCACGAACGCCTCAGCAGGTCCGAGCCGCCCGCCAGCCGCGGCAACCCCGACGTGTGCGTCGCGAGGGAGGACAGGCTCAGCTCGCCCACCGGACCGGTGATCCCGAGGTGGTCGCGCAGCCTGGCGTCGGCCGCGACCTCCCCGCGGGCGAGGGAGTCACGCCACAGCAGTCCGGTGATGCCCTTGGACACCGACCCGAGCTCGACGTCGCCGTGCACGTCGGTGCCCCGCGCGGCCGTCTCCGCACCGCTGGGGCCGACCCGGGCCACGACGTACGTCGGGTGCCTGGCGCCGAGCATCTCACCGGCCCGCACGAGCAGGTCGCTCACGCGCCGACTCGCCGCGTGGACTCGATCGTGGCGGACCCGACGACGCGCGAGCCGTCGTAGATGACTGCTGCCTGCCCGGGCGCGATCCCCTCGGCGGGGTCGAGGAGCTCGATGTCCACCCGCTCGTCGAGCACCCGCACCCTGGCGCGGTGCTCGGCGCCGTGCGCGCGCAGCTGCACCGTGCCGTCGACGGCGCTCGGAACCGTTCCGCACCACCTCGGGCGGATGCCGGAGATGTGGTCGATCGCCAGCCGGTCGCGGGGACCGACCGTGACCGTGCCGCTCACCGGCTCGATGTCGAGGACGAACCGCGGCTTGCCGTCGGCAGCGGGGGTGCCGAGCCGGAGCCCGCGGCGCTGCCCGATGGTGAAGCCGTAGGTGCCGGTGTGGGCGCCGACGACGTCACCGGTCGTCTCGTCGACGATCTGCTCCGCCGTGGTTGGGGGCCCGGTCGCCGAGCTTCTCGCGCAACCAGCCCGCGTTGTCGCCGTCGGCGACGAAGCAGATGTCGTGGGAGTCCGGCTTGTCGGCCACCAGCAGGCCGCGGCGCTCGGCCTCCCGTCGTACGTCGGGCTTGCTCGTGTCACCCAGCGGGAACAGCGAGTGGGCCAGCTGCCGCTGGGTGAGGACGCCCAGGACGTAGGACTGGTCCTTGCCGTGGTCGACGGCGCGGTGCATCTCGATGAGTCCGTCGCCGCCGGTGCGGAGCTGGGCGTAGTGACCGGTGGCCACCGCATCGAAGCCCAGGGCCAGCGCCCGGTCGAGGACCGCGGCGAACTTGATCTTCTCGTTGCACCGCAGGCACGGGTTGGGCGTGCGGCCGGCGGCGTACTCGTCCATGAAGTCCTCGACCACGTCCTCGTGGAAGCGATCGGACAGGTCCCAGACGTAGAACGGGATCCCGATCACGTCGGCGGCACGCCGGGCGTCGTTGCTGTCCTCGATCGTGCAACAGCCGCGGGCGCCGGAGCGGTACGACGCCGGGTTGCGGCTCAGGGCGAGGTGCACGCCGGTCACGTCGTGGCCGGCCTCGACCGCACGCGCCGCGGCGACGGCGGAGTCCACCCCGCCGGACATGGCGGCGACGACCTTGGCCATCAGAGCCCCTTGGCGGCCCGTGCGCGCTCGACGACCGGCCCGATCGCCTCGACGAGCGCGTCGACGTCGGCCGGGGTGCTGGTGTGGCCGAGCGAGAAGCGGAGCGAGTGACGGGCCTGGTCGTCGTCGCAGCCCATCGCGAGCAGCACGTGGGAGGGCTGGGCCACGCCGGCCGAGCACGCCGAGCCGGTGGAGCACTCGATGCCGCGGGCGTCGAGCAGCATGAGCAGCGAGTCGCCCTCGCAGCCGGGGAAGCCGATGTGGGCGTTGCCGGGGAGCCGGTGCGGACCCATCGGCGCACCGTGCAGGTGGGCCTCGGGAACGACCTCGACCACCCGGCGTACGAGGTCGTCGCGCAGGCCCGCGACCCGCGTCGCGTGCTCGTGCTGGGCCTTCACGGAGTATTCGACGGCGGCGGCGAGGCCGGCGACTGCGGGCACGTCGAGGGTGCCGCTGCGGATGTCACGCTCCTGGCCGCCGCCGTGAACGAGCGCGCTGACCTCCAGGTCACGGCGTACGACGAGGGCGCCGACGCCGTAGGGGCCGCCGACCTTGTGGCCGGTGAAGGTCATCGCGTCCACGCCCGAGGCGGCGAAGTCGACCGGGACCGCCCCCAGGGCCTGCACGGCGTCGGTGTGGACGGGGATCTGGTGCTCGGCGGCGATGGCCACGACCTCGTCGATCGGCTGCAGCGTGCCGACCTCGTTGTTGGCCCACATGACCGAGACCAGGGCCACCGATCCGGGGTCCCGCTCGATCGAGTCCCTCAGGGACTCGAGGCGAAGGAAGCCCTGGGAGTCGACCGGCAGCAGCTCGACCTCGGCGCCGTCGGACTCCTCCAGCCAGTGCAGCGGATCGAGGACGGCGTGGTGCTCGATGGCCGTCGACAGGATCCGGACGCGGCGCGGGTCGGCCGCCCGGCGCGCCCAGTAGATCCCCTTGAGCGCCAGGTTGTCCGACTCGGTCCCGCCGGACGTGAACACGACGTCGCCGGGACGGGCACCGATGACGCGGGCGATGGTCTCGCGACACTCCTCCACCACCCGGCGCGCGGCCCGACCGGAGGCGTGCAGCGAGCTGGCGTTGCCGACCCCGCTGAGCTGGCGGGTCATCGCCTCGACCGCGACCGGCAGCATGGGCGTGGTCGCAGCGTGGTCGAGGTAGACGATCCGGTCGGTCATGACCTGCCAAGCCTACGGGGCGTGCCGAGTCACCCCGCCATCGTCCCGCCCAGCCAGGGGTGCCCCGGGTAGAGACGGTCCACGGCCTCCCGCAGCCATTGCCGCTCCGCGGGTCCGAGGAGCCGCCATGCCACCGTCAGGTCCCGGTCGTCCTTGGGGCGGTGCAGGGCCGCCTTGTAGAGCAGTGTGATCTCGGGCCGCAGGTAGCGCACTCCCCCGTGGTGGACCCAGGTGACGTCCTCGAGCGGGGCGACGTGCTCCGGGTCGCGCTTGCTGGTCCATTGGCCGTCCCGGTCCGGGGTGATCGGGAGGTCGATGATCCAGGGATCGCTCGCACTCCGACGGATCCATACCTGGCTGCTGACGTCGAGCACCTCGGGGTGGCGGTCGTTGAACGGCCGTAGCGTGCCGCCGTGGTTGCTCCAGAGGTTCCAGCGGTCGCCGACGTGTTCGCGGAAGGCCGCCAAGTCGCACGCCAGGATCGAGAGGTCCACGTCCTCGTGCTCGCGGGCCAGTCCGGTGAAGGCCTCGATCGACCAGCCACCGACGATCCACCACGGCCGGCCGAAGCCGGCCATGAACTCCGCGAGCCCCTCAGGGTCGAGCGGCGCCCACGGGCCGTACCACCGGAAGAACTCCTCGTCCTCCGCGATCTCCTCCGCCGTCCTGGGCAGCGGCTCCCGTGCGCCGGTCATGCGCCGAGGCTAGCGCGCGTCCGCTGCGTGGCAGGCTGACCACGAGTCAGCTCAGCAGCACCAGGTCGTCACGGTGGATGACCTCGCGCTCGTAGGCCGCGCCGAGCGCCACCTTCAGCTCGCTCGTCGAGCGCCCGAGCAGGTCGGGCAGCTCATCGGCGTCGAAGTTGACCAGCCCGCGCGCGATCACGCCGCCGTCGGGACCCGCCACGTCGACGGCGTCTCCGGCCACGAAGGCCCCGGTGACACCGGTGATCCCGGCGGCCAGCAGGGAGGCTCGGCGCTCCACCACGGCGCGTACGGCACCGGCATCCAGCGTCAGCGTCCCGAGCCCAGCTGTCGCGTGGGCGAGCCACAGCTGGCGGGTGGGGCGGCGCCGGCCGGTGGCCTCGAAGAGGGTGCCGACATCGGCGCCGGACAGGGCGTCACCGGCCTGCTCCGCAGACGTGAGCACGACGTGGATGCCGGCGCCGGTCGCGATCCGGGCCGCCTCGACCTTGGTCGTCATGCCTCCGGTGCCGACCCCGGCAGCACCCGTGGACCCGATCGTCACCGCCGCGAGGTCCTCCTCCGAGCGCACCCGGGTGACGAGCCTGGAGCCGCCCCTGGAGGGCGGGCCGTCGTAGAGCCCGTCGACGTCGGAGAGCAGCACGAGCAGGTCGGCGTGGACCAGGTGCGCCACCAGCGCGGCCAGCCGGTCGTTGTCGCCGAAGCGGATCTCCGAGGTGGCGACGGTGTCGTTCTCGTTGACGATCGGGAGGACACCGAGCTCGAGGAGCTTGGCGAAGGTCTGGTGGGCGTTGCGGTAGTGCGCACGCCGGGTCACGTCGTCGACGGTCAGCAGGACCTGCCCGGTCACCAGGCCGTGCCGGGCGAACTCCTCCTGGTAGCGATGGACCAGAAGTCCCTGCCCCACCGACGCGGCGGCCTGCTGGGCGGCGAGGCCGCGCGGCCGCCTGGCGAGGCCGAGCGGGGCGAGACCGGCCGCGATCGCACCGGAGGAGACGAGGACGACCTCGCTACCGGCAGCGCGCGAGGCAGCCAGGACGTCGACGAGGCGGCGTACGAGAGCCGGGTCGATGCCCCCGGCCTCGGTGGTCAGCGACGACGAACCGACCTTGACGACGATGCGACGGGCACCCGAGACCAGCTCGGCGCGGTCGCTCACTCGTCCTCGCCGTCCCAGTCGGGGTCGTCCTTGGAGCCGATCTCGTAGGCCATCGGGCCGATCCCGGAGCTGGTCACCGTCTTCGCAGCCGGCTTCCGGCTCCGGTCGATGCGGCCGGCCACGTCGGCGCGGGCCTCGTGCTCCTCCTTGGTCTCCATCCCCTCGTCGATGTCGCGACGACGGGTCGACGACGGGCGCTCCTCGCGCAGCCGCTCGTCCTCGCCACGGCGTCCGAGCATCTCGGCGCCTGCCTCGATGCTGGGCTTGAAGTCGAAGACGACGGCGTTGTCCTCGTGGCCGATGATGACGGCGTCACCCTCCTCGGCACCGAGCTTGACCAGCCGGTCCTCGACACCGAGCCGGTTGAGCCGGTCGGCGAGGAAGCCCACGGCCTCCTCGTTGCTGAAGTCGGTCTGGCGCACCCAGCGCTCCGGCTTCTCGCCCCGCACGCGCCAGCCCTCGGGCGTCTCGGTGATCTCGAAGTCGGCGCCACCCTTGACCGTCGGCGGACGCAGGACGATGCGGGTGGCCTCGACCTCGGGGGTCTCGGCACGAGCAGCGAGGACGATCTCGGCCATGGCGAAGGTGAGCTCGCGCAGGCCGGCACCGGACGCCGCACTGACCTGGAAGACGTTCAGGCCACGGGCACGCAGGTCCTCGGTCACCATGTCGGCGATGTCCTGGCCGTCGGGGACGTCGATCTTGTTGAGGGCGATCAGGCGCGGACGGTCCTCGAGACCGCCGTAGCGCTGGAGCTCGCCCTCGATGATGTCGAGGTCGTCGGCCGGGTTGCGACCGGGCTCGATCGACGCGGTGTCGATGACGTGGACCAGCGCGGCGCACCGCTCGATGTGGCGCAGGAAGTCGTGACCCAGCCCGCGACCCTCGGCCGCACCCTCGATCAGGCCGGGCACGTCGGCGACGGTGAACGTCGTGTCACCGGCGGTGACCACGCCCAGGTTGGGGACCAGGGTGGTGAACGGGTAGTCGGCGATCTTGGGCCGCGCCCGCGAGATCGCGGCGATGACGGACGACTTGCCGGCGCTCGGGAAGCCCACGAGGCCGATGTCGGCCACGACCTTGAGCTCGAGGCGTACGTCGAGCTCGTCGCCGGGCTCGCCGAGCAGTGCGAAGCCGGGCGCCTTGCGCTTGGAGGAGGCCAGCGCGGCGTTGCCGAGACCGCCGCGACCGCCGCTGGCGATCACCATCGTCGTACCGGCTCCGACGAGGTCGGCCAGCACGTTGCCCTCGCCGTCCTTGACGAGGGTGCCGCTGGGCACGGTCAGGACGAGGTCCTTGCCGTGGGCGCCGTTGCGGTGGGAACCCGCGCCGTGGCCGCCGTTCTCGGCCTTGCGACTCGGGCTGTGGTGATAGTCCACCAGCGTCGTGACGTTGGCGTCGACCTCGAGGATCACCGATCCGCCGGGGCCGCCGTTGCCGCCGTCAGGGCCGCCGAGCGGCTTGAACTTCTCGCGGTGCACCGAGGCCACTCCGTGGCCACCGCGCCCCGCAGCGACGTGCAACGTCACGTGGTCGACGAACGTGGGGAGGGCCATGGGGACAACCTTTGCGGAAGTGATGCGGAGATGAAATGCCGCTGTGTGAAATGGCGAAGGGCGCCCCGATTCCGGGGCGCCCTTCGGTTGAGAGGTTCAGTGGAGCTGGTCGGTCACTCGCCGGGGACGATGTTGACGACCTTGCGGCCACGACGCGTGCCGAACTCGACGGCGCCGGCCTCCAGGGCGAACAGGGTGTCGTCGCCACCGCGACCCACACCCGTGCCCGGGTGGAAGTGCGTACCACGCTGGCGGACGATGATCTCGCCGGCGAGGACGACCTGACCACCGAAGCGCTTCACGCCGAGGCGCTGGGCGTTGGAGTCGCGACCGTTCTTGGTGCTCGCGGCACCCTTCTTGTGAGCCATTGTTCAGTCCTTCTGACGAGACGTGTCGACCTCGAGCGAGCGCTCAGAGGGAGATGTCGGTGACCTTGACCTGGGTGTACTTCTGGCGGTGACCCTGGCGCTTCTTGTAGCCGGTCTTGTTCTTGTACTTCTGGATGATGATCTTCGGACCCTTGGTCCGGCCGGTGACCTCGACGGTCACGCTGGCCTTGTCCAGGCCGGTCGCGGTGACCTTCTCGCCGTCGACGACCATCACTACGGGCAGGGTGAGGGTGTCACCCTCGGCAGCCATCGCGTCGATCTCGATGACGTCGCCCACGGCGACCTTCTGCTGCTTGCTGCCACTGCGCACGATCGCGTACACGGCGACTCACTCTCCTCGATACAGGACTACAGGAAAAAACTTCGGTCTGCGCACGACACCGCCACCAGATTCGGGACAGTACGCCGCGGGGCGGGCGCGCAGGGATCGGCGTGTTGAACACCGACGACCAAGAGTACGGGATCGAAGCGCGCCCCGGCAAAACGAGGGCGATCAGCGCTTGCGCGACCTCTTCTTGACCGGCACGTGCTCCACCATCGGGGCGTCGGCGGCGGTGCATCGGCCGTTCCGGGCTCGACGCTGACGGTCGCCCGGCTCGACGACGCCGGTCTCGGGCGCGGTGCCGGCCACGCCCACCTGCGGGACCGGCGGCGGGCCGGCCGGGCGGCTGGCCGAGCGACGACGCGTACGCGTCACCACCTGCGGCTTGCTCGGCTCCGCCGGCGCCTGCACCGGTTCGGGCGGGACTCGGGCTCGGGCTCGGCTACGGCCTCGACGGTCGGGTCCGTCTCCGGCTCGACCACCTCAGGCGCCACCGCGAGATCGTCCCCTTTGGGTGACTCCGTCTCGGGCGTTGCAGGGGCGTCATCGGCGCTGTCGGCCACCTCGTCGGCAGCGTTCTGCAGCGTTCTCGGCCTCCTCGGCGGCGGCAGCGTTCGCCCGGTCCTGACGTGCCATCGCAGCCACGTCCTTGGGCGAGGGCGCCGGGGCGCTCTGCTCCCTGGACTCGACGGTGTCGTCGCCGTCGCCGGAGCGGCGACCACGGCGGCGGTTGCCGCCGCCACTGCGGCGACCATCGCCGTCCTCGGACTTGCCGGCCTCGATCGGCTCCTCCTTGATGACCACGCCACGGCCCTGGCAGTGCTCGCAGTTCTCGCTGAAGGACTCGAGCAGGCCGGTGCCGATGCGCTTGCGGGTCATCTGCACCAGGCCCAGCGAGGTGACCTCGGCGACCTGGTGACGGGTGCGGTCGCGGCCCAGGCACTCGACCAGGCGGCGCACCACGAGGTCGCGGTTGGACTCCAGGACCATGTCGATGAAGTCGACGACGATGATGCCGCCGATGTCGCGGAGCCGCAGCTGGCGCACGATCTCCTCGGCCGCCTCGAGGTTGTTCTTGGTGACGGTCTCCTCGAGGTTGCCCCCGGAGCCGGTGAACTTGCCCGTGTTGACGTCGACGACGGTCATCGCCTCGGTGCGGTCGATGACCAGGGAGCCACCCGAGGGCAGCCACACCTTGCGGTCCAGGCCCTTGTGGATCTGCTCGTCGATCCGGTAGGTCGCGAAGACGTCACGACCGCTGTCGGGTCGCTCGAACTTCTCCACCCGGTCGGTGAGGTCGGGGGCGACCGCCTCGACGTAGCCCCGGACGGTTCCCCAGGCGTCGTCACCCTCGATGACGAGCTTGACGAAGTCCTCGGTGAACAGGTCACGGACGACCTTGAGGGTCAGGTCGGGCTCGCCGTAGAGGAGCTGGGGACCGGAGCCCGTGTTGGAGGACTTCTTCTCGATGTCCTCCCATCGCGACTTGAGCCGCTCGACGTCGCGGGTCAGCTCCTCCTCGCTGGCGCCCTCGGCCGCCGTGCGCACGATGACGCCGGCAGTGTCGGGGACGATCTCCTTGAGGAGGGTCTTGAGGCGGTTGCGCTCGGTGTCGGGCAGCTTGCGCGAGATCCCGGAGGTGGTGCCGTCGGGCACGTAGACGAGGAAGCGGCCGGCGAGGCTGACCTGGCTGGTCAGGCGGGCACCCTTGTGGCCGATCGGGTCCTTGGTGACCTGGACCAGGATCATCTGGCCGCTGGAGAGCACCGACTCGATCTTGCGGGCCTGGCCGTCCTTGTGGCCCAGCGCCGACCAGTTGACCTCACCGGCGTAGAGGACCGCGTTGCGACCCTTGCCGATGTCGATGAAGGCGGCCTCCATCGAGGGCAGCACGTTCTGCACGCGTCCGAGGTAGACGTTGCCGATCAGCGAGGTCTGCGACTCGCGGGCGACGTAGTGCTCGACGAGGACCTTGTCCTCGAGCACGGCGATCTGGGTGAGCTCCTTGCGCTGGCGGATGACCATGACCCGCTCGACGGACTCACGACGGGCCAGGAACTCGGCCTCGCTGACGATCGGCGCCCGGCGGCGTCCGGCCTCGCGGCCCTCACGGCGACGCTGCTTCTTGGCCTCCAGGCGGGTGGAGCCGGCGACCGCGGTGATCTGGTCCTCGGCCGAGCGGGTCCGCCGGACCCGGGTGACGGTGTTGGGCTCGTCGTCGGAGTCCGGACCGCCCTCGTCGCCGGCGCGACGGCGTCGTCGGCGTCGTCGCGAGGTGCCCTCGCCGCCGCCGTCACCGGAGTCGTCGCCCTGGTCCTCGGAGGCCTGCTCGGCGCCCGAGGAGTCGTCGGAGTCACTCGACTCGTCGGTCGAGTCGGTGGTGTCGCCGGCGGACGACTCGTCGCCCCCGGCCCCGTCGCCGGACTTGCGGCGGCGGCGGCCACCGCGACGACGACGACGACGCGCGCCGCCCTCACCGTCGGTCGACTCGGTCTGGTCGTCCGTCGAGCCCTCGCGGGTGTCCTCGTCGGACGCGTCGGTGGTGTCGGCGGAACCGTCGGTGGCCTCGGGCTCGGCGTCGGGCTCGGCGTCCGCAGGAGCCGCGACCGCCTTCTTGGCGCTCGACTTCCGGGTGCGTGAGCCGGACTTGCGCGCGGCAGGCCTGTCCTCGGCAGGCGTGTCCTCGGCCGAAGCGACCTCGTCCGCGGGTGACGCGGGAGCGGTTTCGGCCTCGTCGGCGGCGGGCGCAGAGGGGGCCGCGGCCGGCTTCTTGCGCGTACGACGCGTGGTCGTGGTGGTCGCGACGGGTGCCTGGAAGAGGACGGCGACACCGGGGGCGTTCTCGGCGGCGGGCTCGGCGGCGGGCTGCCTCGGCAGCGGGTTCCTCGTCGACGACCGGCGCGGCGGCGGCCTTCTTGGCCGGAGCCTTCCGGGTCGAGGCCTTGCGCGTCGTCTTCTTGACGACGGGCTTCTGCTCGGCGTCGGAGGCGGTCTCGGTGATCGGCTCAGCGTCGGGAGCCGCCTCAGCCTTCGCGGCGGCCTTCTTGGCCGGGGCCTTCTTCGCGGCGGCCTTCTTGGCCGGAGCCTTCTTGGCAGCGGCCTTCTTGGCCGGGGCCTTGCGCGTCGTCCGGGTCACGACGGGCGGGGTGTCGGCGGTGCCGACTCCCTCGGGGACCGCGCCCTGCGAGGTGGTGTCGCTGGCGTCTGTCTGGTCTTCATCGAGCATGTGGTGCTCCTCGGGCACCTGGTCCGGTGCCGGTATGGCGCTCCCGACAGTCCGCGGACCGGGGGACGCAAAGCTTCTGTGGCGCCGACACCCTCCGCGTGAGCGTCACCGGGTGCCGGGAGTCACCTTCCGCGGTCGCCGGGCCTGATCGAGTCCCTGTCACTGACTCGAGTGGCCGCGTCGCGGTCCGGTGACGTCCACCACCAGGGGTGCCGACCCAGCCCCAGCGATCAGGGTGTGGCCGGCGAGAACGTCGTCGGCTCGTCGGCTTCCGGGCTGCGACCCGGGGCCGTCGAACGCGGCGAGTATCGCACATCGGGCGACGGGCTGCCCTATGCGCGAGGTGCCAGCGGGTCGCCGACCTGACCGTCGGCCAGGAGCGGGCCCTGCGCGACCCGGGTCATCAGCGGTGCCTCCCCTGCGTCGAGACCGGCCACCGACGCCAGCGCCCGCAGCACGTCGTCAGGGCGTACGGCCGGAGTGCCGTGGCGCAGCACGAGGTCGAGCGACGTGCCGGACTCCCCCTCGACGACGTCGAGCGACACGACGGCACCGCGTGCGTCGAACTCACGCATGCCCTTCTTGGTCATGCGCTCCACGAGCACCTCGTCGGCGGCCAGGAACCGGCTCACCGCATCGACGACGACAGCGCGATCGGTCGCGACATCGATGCGCCACCGACTGACCTCGAGCAGGTCCGACAGGGACCCGCCGGGCGACTCCACCACCTCGAGAACGTCGAGGCCGGGCGGGAGTGCCTCGTCGAGCTGCGCGTGCACGTCCGCAGGCGACGACGACCTGGGCCAGGGCGAGCTCGAGGTACTCCGCCTCGCTCGCCGAGCCCGGTCGGCGCAGCACCGGCGTACGAGATGCGCGGATGCGGGTTGAAGCCGGACGAGTACGCCATCGGGATCCGGGCGCGGAAGACGGCCCGCTCGAACGCCCGGCTGAAGTCGCGGTGGCTGGTGAACCGCAGCCGTCCGCGCTTGGCGTAGCGGACGCGCAGCCGCTGGACGGGTGGGGCCTGCTGCTCGGGCTGTTGCTTGGGCACGACGCCAAGGCTAGGACACGAGGGCCCGCTTCGCGAACTGGCGGTGCCGGTAGCGTCGCGCCCGATCAGATCCCGGCCGGTCGAGCAGGGGAAGACCGCCGGCAGCAGCGACCATCGATCGACGCCTGGTCGACCTGTGCGTGGCCGCGCTCCTGCTGGCGCTGGCCGGGTCCGTAGCGCTCCACATCGACGGCTACACCAAGGTGAGCCCAGTCGACGAGCTGCAGCACATCGACTACCTCTACCGCGCGCCCTCGCCGCCGGCGTACGCCGACAAGGTCGGCCAGGACGCCATGCGCGAGCAGGCGTGCCGCGGCCTCGACTTCGTCGGCGAGGGCGTGCGCGACGTGCACAACCAAGGACATCTACGACCCGGCGACCTACCAGGAGCGCGGCTACAGCACCGGGTCGATGAACTCGCCCGTCTACTACACCCTCACCAAGACTCGTGGCGGTGCCGCTCAAGGCGGTGGCCGGGCTCGACAGCCTGGTGACGCCCGGTCGGATGGTCGGCGGCCTGTGGCTCGGCCTGGGCATCGCCATCACTTACCTCGTCGCCGTACGGCGCGGCGTACGGACGGTCGTCGGCCGCGGCCGTCATGGCGCTGCTCGCCGCCTCGCCGGCGCTGCTCTTCCCGACCTCCACCATTTCCCCCGACTCGATGGGCCTGCTCGCGGGAGCGGTGGTGCTGGCCTCGCTCACCGGGTGGGAGCGCCGTCGCACCGCTGCGGCGGCCGCCTGCTTCGTCGCCTGCGCCATGCTCGTCACGCGATCAAGATGACCTTCATCCTCCCGGTGGGAGCGGCCGCGCTGACCCTCCTCATCGCGTCGCGACGCGCCGGCGAGACCCCTCGGCCGCTCAACCGGTTCGCGACCAGGGACGTCGCGCTGGCCGTCGGCGCCTCCGTGGCGGCGCTCGGGTCCGCGCTCGCTTGGATGGTCGTACAGGCCACGCGTCCGCAGATGGACCCCGAGGCGCTGCCCGACCTCGCCACACGGTTCCTGGTGCCGACGTTCCCGTGGCACGGGCTGCTGGAGAGCGGGATGACCCTCGTGACCCCGCTGTCGTCGCCCTGGTCGCTCGTGGGCGACCCGGTGCAGATGAACTTCACGACCGTGCTCCCGTCGCTTGTCGTGGGCGCCGGGATCATCGCCTCCGGCCTGTTCCGGGCCGCACCGAAGCCCCACCTCCCGCTCGCGACCGCCACGCTCCTCGTGGCAGTGCTCGGCGGTCTCGGCCTCGTGGTCGTCAACTACGTCACGTCCGACTCCTACTTCCAGCTCCCCGCGCGCTACGGCTCGGGCCTCGTGGCCGCCATGGCAGTGAGCACCGCCGCCGTCATACGCGGACGCCGCGCCGCGGTCGCGGTCGGCGTGGTCGCGCTCGTGGCGCTGGCGGTCAGCCTGATCCGATTGACCGGGCTGACCTGACCTCACGGGCGGGTCGCCGACGGCGGCTCCAGGGCCGTCCGCTGTTACGCTGCGGGCCATGTCCGGGGGTCCTGCCACGCGCCGCGTGCTCATCATCGTTCCCGCGTGGAACGAGCAGGACGCCATCGCCGGCACGATCGAGGAGATCCTCGCCTGCGTGCCCGACGTCGACCTGCTCGTGGTCGACGACGGGTCGTCCGACCACACCGCCTCGCGCGCCACCGCGGCCGGTGCGACCGTGTGTCCGCTGCCCTTCAACCTGGGCGTCGGCGGCGCCATGCGCACGGGCTACCGCTACGCCCTGCGCCACGGCTACGACGTCGCGGTGCAGATCGACGCCGACGGCCAGCACGACCCGCGCTACCTCCCGCGCCTCCTCGCCCGGCTCGACAGCGCCGACGTGGTCATCGGCGCCCGCTTCGCGACCCCCGACGACCCCTACAAGGTCCGCGGCCCCCGCCGCTGGGCGATGAAGCTCCTGGCCGGGGTCCTCTCCCGCCTCGCCCACACCCGGCTGACCGACGTGACGTCGGGCTTCCGGGTGTCGAACCGGCGGGCCATCGCGCTCTTCGCCACCCACTACCCCGCTGAGTACCTCGGGGACACCGTCGAGTCGCTCGTCATCGCCGCCCGGGTCGGCTGCACCATCACCCAGGAGCCGGTGACCATGCGGCCCGGACCGCCGGCCGCGCCTCCCACTCGCCCTACAAGGCGACCATCTACCTCTTCCGGGCCGTCGTGGCGCTGCTGCTGGCGCTCGTGCGCGACTGGCCCTCCCAGCTCGAGGAGGCAGCCAGCGAGGGCACCCTCGTCGAGCTGACGGAGGGGCACCGATGAGCGGGATCACGATCCTGGGCCTCGCGGGGTCGATCATCATCCTGCTGACCCTCTTCGAGATGATGAGGCGACACCGGCTGCGCGAGAAGTACGCCCTCATCTGGGCGTTGGTGGCGCTGGGGATCATCACGGTCGCGGCGTTCCCGAGCCTGCTGGTCAACGCCTCGGAGGCGCTCGGCCTCGAGGTGCCGACCAACCTGCTGTTCTTCGTCGCCTCGATGGTGATCATGATCCTGACCCTGCAGCACAGCTCCGAGCTCGGTCGGCTGGAGGAGCGGACGCGCACCCTGGCGGAGGAGATCGCGCTGCTGCGCCTCGAGATCGACCAGGGCAGTCGGCTCGACGACCGTGGGTCCGTGCAGGCGAAGGCGCCCGAGCCGCTCGACGAGTCGCTCGAGTGACCTCGCGGAGCCAGAGCCCGCTCGAGGTCTTCATCCCGTTCTGGGGCGACCCGGGCCTGCTCTACGCCACGGTCGACAGCGTGAAGGCGCAGACCGACCCCGACTGGACGATCACCGTCGTCGACGACTGCTACCCCGACCCCGCGGTCGCCGAGCACTTCGCGGCGGAGACCGACCCCCGCATCCGCTACCTCCGCAACGAGCAGAACCTCGGCATCACCGCCAACTACGAACGCTGCCGCGACCTCGCGTCGGGTGACCTGATGATGTTCCTCGGCTGCGACGACCTGCTGCTCCCCGACTTCGTCGAGACGGTCAAGGCCGCCCACGAGCGAGTTCCCCAACGCGGCGATCATCCAGCCCGGCGTCCGGGTCATCGACGAGCACGACGCCCCGACCGACACGCTCGCCGACCGGGTCAAGCGCGCGATCCGCGGTCGGGCACCCGACGACGACCGTCTTCGGCGGCGAGCCGCTGGCCACCAGCCTGCTCCACGGGGACTGGCTCTACTGGCCGTCGCTCGTCTTCCGCACCGACCGGGTCGCGGCCCCCCTTCCGCGACGACCTGCCGATCATCCAGGACCTCGCTCTGCGTGATCGACCTGACGTGGCGGCGCGACGCTGGTCGCTCGACCCTGCCGTCGTCTTCGAGTACCGCCGCCACACCCAGAGCGCCTCGGCGACCAGCCTGCTGACCGGGCGCGCCTGCGCGACGAGCGGCGCTACTACGCGCTCGCCGCCGCCAGATGGACGCCCTCGGCTGGAACCGGGCGCGCGCGGGCCGCCCGGCTGCGCTGGACCTCGCGCCTGCACGGCCTGAGCCTGCTGCCGGCCGCGCTGCGGCACCCGCAAGCGCGCCGCGGTCCGCACCGTCGTCGGCCACGCGTCTCGGCGGCGACTGACGGCTCGCCCGGCTGCGTCAGCGACGCCTCGGCGTGCAGCGCGGTCCGGAAGACCGCGAGCGTCTCGTCGGCGACGCGCTGCCAGGAGAACAGCCGGGCCCGCTCGAGCCCGGCCGACGCCAGGCCGGCCAGCCGCTCGGGTCGGTCGCGGCCGTGCGCACCGCTTCGGCGATCGACTCCAGGTCGTGCGGGTCGAACCAGACCGCGGCGTCGCCGGCGATCTCGCGGAGCACCGGCGATGTCGGAGCAGAGCACGGGCACGCCGGCCTGGCAGCGCCTCGAGCACCGGGAGGCCGAAACCCTCGACGAACGACGGAAGCACCATCGCGCGTCGCCCGCGGTAGAGGGCGGCCAGCTCGTCGTCGGCGACCCAGCCGCGCAGCTCGACGTGCTCGCCGAGGCCGAGCTCGGTCGACGACCGGCGCGAGCGGGTCGTCGCCGCGGCCACCGGTGATGACCAGGCGCGGACGGTACGCCGGCTCGACGCAGGGCGAGCGCCTCGATCAGGCCCTCCCAGTTCTTGTGCGGCCGGCGCTGGCCGCTGGCCAGAGCACGAGGTTCTCGGTGCGCGGCGGTCTCGGCGACCCGGCCGGCACGGGGGTCGGCCGCGAGCGGGACGACGTGGAGGCGGTCGGGCGGCACGCGCAGGTACTTGCGGATGTCGACCGCCGACGCCTCGCTGTCGGTGATCACGTGCGCCGCGTTGCGGGCGGCCCGCGTCTCCATCCACTTCACCGGGCCGGTGTAGAGCGGCGTCGACATCAGCTCGGGATGCGTCCAGTAGAGCGTGTCGTGGATGGTCAGCACGGCCGGCATCGGGTCCTCATCGGCCCGAGCGTCGCCGGCGAGTGGAGCAGGTCGGCGCGGCGACGGCTGGCGACCCAGCTGGTGGCGACGAGCTCGCCGGCCGCCCACACGAAGCGGTTCTCGCCGCTGATCCGCGACCGGATCACCTCGCCCGGGAACCACGACAGGTCGAGGCGCGCCCCCTCCTTGCTGGCCAGCCCGACGAACTCGAGGCCGGTGTCCATCTCGCCGAAGAGGCGGTAGAGCTCGCGGGTGTAGGTCTCCATGCCGCCCTTGGTGCCGGTGTAGGACAGCAGGTCGACCAGGACGCGGGGACGCGGGCATCGGGCCTCCTGTGGTCGGACGGCGGTCAGGGGGACGCGTGCAGAGGCGCGAGGCCGACGCGGTGCGGCGCAGCCCCCACGCAGGTGCACGGCGATGCCGACCACGGGCCCGACCAGCAGGGACGACACGACCCGGGCGTCAGGTCGCCGGCGCACGAGCAGCGCCGCGACCGCGACCAGCCGTGGCCACGACCCAGCCCGACGAGGTAGACGGGTGGTGGTCGAGGGCGAGCGTCAGCCGCTCCGGTCAGGGTGAGCAGGCGACCAGCCCGGCTGCCAGGACCAGCAGCGCCGCGAAGACGGGTCCGGTGACGTGGTAGTCGGGGTTGACCAGGCGCAGCAGCCCACGGGCCGACGAGCCAGGCGACCGACGGCATCCGACGAGCGTCGCGCCGCCGAGCGCTGAGCAGGACCGGGCCGCATGCGCGCGCGACAGCCCTGCGGCATCACCCGGGTGACCACGACGTTCTGGTAGACGCCCAGCGGCACCAGGAGCGGGCGCGCGGCACAGCGAGACGGCCAGCACCATCGGCGCGGCTGCCGCGAACACGTCGTCGGGGGTGGTCGCGCGGAGCAGGACCGGGAAGCCGACCAGCAGCAGGGCGGAGACTCCCGACGCCGTGCACGAGGCCACGAGCCGTCGGACCAGGCCTGACGTGTCGACCGTCGACGCGCTCGGTCCACAGGTCCCGGTAGCGCCGCGAGCAAAGCGTGGCCAGCAGCCAGAAGCCGGAGGCCGCGGCGCTGGCGAAGGCGAACCCGATCACCTCGGCACCGACGACGACCACGACGACGAACAGCACGAGGCGGGTCGCCGTCTCACCCGCGACGAAGAGGCTGTAGCCCGACCAGGCACCCCGCCCCGACGCCACCCCGGCGATCGCCACGTGGAACGCGAAGAGCCCGGTGCCCAGAATTGTGGCACCCAGCAGCGCGGGCCAGTGCGTGCCCAGCACCGATGGCGCCCAGGTCGGGCCGGTCAGTCCCAGCGCACCGACGATGACCAGGCCGAAGCCGACCGTCACTGGCATGACGCGTGTCGTCGGGCCCATGGCGCGGGACGCGGTCACCGCGCGGGCGGTCTCGGTCGTGACACCGATGAGGACGCCGTAGACGGCGAAGACCGACGCCCCAGAAAACCAGGAACTCGGCGTTGTCGGCGGGGCTCAGGGTGCGCGCGGCAAGGATGATCGCGACGTAGCCGGAGAGACCGCTGACCAGCGACGCGCCGAGGACAAGGGCGGTCGGCGAGCTCGTCAGGTGCGATCGTCGGGACACGATCGCCCATGCTAGGACGCACCGGCATCCACGAGGCACCGGCGCGGCCGACGTCTCGCAACCTGTATCGTCCGAGCCGTTCAGAGACGGATCGAAGGGGTAGGACATGTTGCGGGAGCGACTGGTGGCGGGCTCGCCACGCGTGGCCCACCTGCTCCAGCAGGCACGCAAGCAGACACCGGGCTCACTGACCCGGGAGCTCGAGCTCAACCGGGTCCTGCTCGGGACGATGATGTCGCGTCAGCTGCCGTTCAGCCCTTCCTCGATGCGTGATGTCGAGTTCAAGGTGTTCTCGCAGTTCGGCGACGACGGGATCATCCAGTACCTGGTCCACCAGCGTCGACGCACCCCGCGCACTTCATCGAGTTCGGCGTCGAGAACTACAACGAGTCCAACACCCGCTTCCTGCTGGTCAACGACAACTGGCGCGGCCTGGTGATCGACGGCAGCTCCGCGAGCACGTGCGGCACGTCCGCAGCGAGCCGAGTCTACTGGCGCCACGACCTCACGGCCGTCGCGGCGTTCATCACCCGCGACAACATCAACGACCTGTTCGCCGGCGCCGGCTTCTCCGGCGAGATCGGCCTGCTGAGCATCGACATCGACGGCAACGACTACTGGGTCTGGGAGGCGCATCGACGCCGTCCAGCCGGTGATCGTGGTCGTCGAGTACAACAGCGTCTTCGGGCCGAGCGCGCGGTCACGGTGCCGTACGACCCGGCGCTTCCACCGCACGCAGGCCCACCACTCGCAACCTCTACTTCGGCGCCTCGCTCGCGGCACTGTGCGACCTCGGCGAGCGCAAGGGCTACGCCTTCGTCGGCTGCAACAGCAACGGCAACAACGCCTACTTCGTGCGCAGGCCGACCGCCTCGGCACGCTGCCGGCGCTGACGCGCGGCGCAGGGCTACGTCGAGTCGCGCTTCCGCGAGTCGCGCGACGAGCAGGGCAACCTGACGCTACCTGTCCGGCGCACGCACGGCTCGACGAGATCGCCCACCTGCCGGTCCACGACCTCACCACCGACTCCGTGCGCACTGCTGCGCGACGTCGTCGGATGACCTCCTCGCCCGACGCGTGCGCGGGAGTCGGAGCGCCCGGCGCCGCGGCACCGTGCTCTGCGGACCGGCTCGGCAGTCGTGAGAACAACTTCGACGTGCTGCGGCTCTTCGCCGCTTGGTCGGTGCTGGTGTCGCACTCGTTCGCGCTGGTCGGCCGCGAGGAGCCCCTGCACCAGTTCGGCACGACGCTGGGCAACGTCGGCGTGCTGTCTTCTTCGCGTGTCAGCGGGCTGCTGATCCGCCGCAGCTGGGAGTACGACCCGTCGCCGCGCGACTTCTGGACCAAGCGCGCGCTTCGCCTGCTGCCGGCCCTCGCCACGGTCGGCGGTGCGTCACCGCGTTCGTGCTCGGCCCCCTGGTGACCACGCGTGTCGGCGCGCGACGTACTTCTCCTCGCTGGGAGACCTGGATCTACCCGGTCCGGATCACGCTCCTCTTCCCCTTCGGCGCCGAGCTGCCCGGGGTGTTCGAGGACCACGGCTCTACCCCGGCGCCGTCAACGGACCGCTGTGGAGCCTGCCGGTCGAGGTCTTCGCCTACTTCGTGCTGTTCCTGCTCGGCGTCACCGGCCTGCTGGCGCGGCGCGTGGCTGGTCACCGCCGTCGGCGGTGCTGGGCCTCGCCTGGGCCGCGGTCTGGGTGCCGTAACACGTCGGAGGCGATCGGGGCGACGTACGTCATCGCCGCGTTCGCGCTCGGCGCCGCGGCGTACTCCTGGCGCGACCGGGTCGTGCTCGAGCTGGCCGGTCGCCGCTGGTCCTGCTGCCGCTGTGCGTGGTCGACCGGGCTCGGCCCCGACGTCGGTGCGGGTGGTCACGTGGACGCTCGCGGCGGTCTACCTGTGCGTACTGGTTCGCCTACGCCCTGCCGGCCGGTGGGCGCGGTCGCTCATCCGCTTCGGCGACGCGTCGTACGGCGTCTACATCTGGGCGTTCCCCGTGCAGCAGACGATCGTCCAGGTGGCCGGCGACGGACCCGAGCCCGTGGGCGATCATCCTGGTCGTCGCCACCCCCGTCGTGTGGGTGCTCGCCATCGCCTCGTGGCGCCTGATCGAGCGCCCGGCGCTCCGCCACAAGCCGCGACCCAGCCGACCGTCTGACCGGAGACGGCTGCGCGGAGTCGGGAAGGCTTGCAGCGTCACTGGGCGTTCTGGCCGCCGGCTGGTCGTACTTCGTGGCTGCCCTGGCTGCCCATCGGTTGGCCTTCTTCTTGCGGGCCACGGGCGCCGTGCCGCGAGCTGGGCGTCGATCATGCGGTGCGGGTCGATCATCGGCGACGGCCGTCGACGCAGGCGTGAAGAGGTCGCCGTCGGGGATGCCCCAACGACGGACGACGAAGTTCCGCTCCCACGACTCGACGGTGCCCGTCGCGGGTCTGCGACTCGAAGTGGTAGAGCTCGCGAGTTGGCGACCCACGACGATGCGGCAGCCCTCCTTGCGCGATCTTGTAGCAGAGGTCGACGTCGTTGAAGTTGAGCGGCAGCAGCTCGGTGAAGCCCGCCGACGTCGAAGAAGACCTCGCGGCGCATCGCCGCGCACGCGGCGGTCACGCCCGCTGACCTCGCGGTTGATCGATCAGCTCGCCGAACGGGCCCGGGACGTCTCGCGGGTCGCCGAGGAAGGGGTGGTGGTACTGCCGGCCTTGTCGTAGCAGTGGCCGGCGTGCTGGATCGGTGTCGTCGCTGAAGTAGAGCTTGGCGCCCGTCAGGCCGACGCCGGGCTCGTCCAGCGGGGCCGACCAGGTTCTCGAGCCACCGGTCGGAGATCGACCTCGACGTCGTCGTTGAGGAGCACGAAGCGGTCCCCGGTGGCGTGCAGGACGCCGAGGTTCATCTTCTCGCTGAAGTTGAACGGCTCGTCGTACGGCACCAGGACCAGCCGGTCGCCGGCGAGCTCGCGCAGCTCGTCGAGCACCGTCGGCGGCGTCGACGCGTCGTGGACGACGCACGATCTCGAGGTTGTCGTGGTCGGTGCGGGCGAGCAGCGAGCGCACCGCCTCGACGACGAGCGCCCGGCGCTCGCCCCAGACCAGCGCCGCTCGTGCCCGCGCGTCGGGATGATCACGCTGACACGCGGACCGCCGGGTCGAGCGTCGCGCTCGATGACGTAGCGGCCGGGCTCGCGCCGGCGTCGACCGCGCGGACGCCCGAGCCGGTCGAGGTGGTCCTGCACGGCGCTGCGGCCCGCGATCGGCGGCGTACGGCTTGGCGTCGATGTCGGCCGCGGCGGAGCCGGGGACCGCGCGCCAGTGGTAGAGCACCTCGGGGATGTGCACGACCCGGCGGGCCCGCTCGGTGACCCGCAGCACGAGGTCGTGGTCCTGCGAGCCGTCGTAGCCCTCGCGGAAGCCGCCGACCTCGCGCACCAGCGGACGTGCGCATCACCGAGAGGTGGCTGGTGTACATCTGGCCGCGCAGCCGCTCCGGCGACCAGTCGGGCTTGCGGAACGGCGTCGTAGAAGCTGCCCGTCCGTCGTCGACCTTGTCCTCGTCGGAGTAGAGGTAGTCGACGTCGTCGTGCGCGGCGATGGCCTCGGCGCATCGCGCGACAGCGCGTCCGGGGCGAGCAGGTCGTCGTGGTCGAGCAGCACGAGGAACTCGCCGCGCGCCGCGGCGATCGCCGTCGTTGGACGCCGCGACGATGTGGCCGTTGGTGTCGCGCTCGATGACCCGGATGCGCGGGTCACGCGGCGGCGATGCTCGCGCAGGACCGGTCGGGCACCGCCGCGTTCGGGGAGAGGTCGTCGACCAGGATCCAGCTCCCAGTCGTCGAAGTCCTGGGCCAGCGACCGAGGCGATGCGTCTCGGGGAGGACGTCGAGCGGGGGGTCGTAGACGGGCGTGACGATCGAGAAGAGCGGCGCGCTTGCCGACCCCGGCCCCGGCACGGGTCACGGGCGGCCGCCGAGCGGTGCGACGCGCACGACGGGCGATCGTGCGAACGAGTGCGGGCCGGCGAGCTCGGCGCCGCGGCGCTCGCTCGACGCGGCGACCCGCGCGCGGGCTGCGCTCGAGCTGGTCGCTGGAGCGTCTGCAGCCGCTGCCTGCAGCTCGTCGCGCGCTCGGTCGAGGCCCTGCGATGCGTGCGCCTGGCCTGTCCGCAGCTCGCGGTCGCGAGGGTGCAGGTCACGGTTGAGCCGGCCGATCTCGGCCTCGATGCCCACTACGTGGTCGCGGCTCACCAGCAGCGCGTGCCGGCCTCGGCGAGCTCGGCTCGCCGATAGCCGGTCTCAGTCGCCGGCATCGTCCGCGTCGTGGGTCACCCTGTCTCCTCGGCTCCTGTTGGCGGTGCGCGCGGTCAGGCTATCCCAACGGGCCCTCGCTGCGAGCGAGCGTCGGGCGGAGGCACGAGCCTCAGACGACGCTGAGCGGCAGCAGCCGCTGGCCGGTGGGGCCGATCTGGATCTCGGTGCCCATCTCCGGGCACACGCCGCAGTCGTAGCACGGCGTCCAGCGGCAGTCCTCGACCTCGACGTCCGCGCCGTCGGCCACGGCGAGCGCGTCCTCCCAGTCGCTCCACAGCCAGTCCTTGTCGAGGCCCGAGTCGAGGTGGTCCCAGGGCAGCACCTCGTCGTAGTCGCGCTCGCGGGTGGTGTACCAGTCGACGTCGACGCCGGTGCCGGCGAGCGCCTGCTCGGCGGCGGTCATCCAGCGGTCGTAGGAGAAGTGCTCGCTCCAGCCGTCGAAGCGGCCGCCGTCGCGCCACACCTGCTCGATGACGGCACCGACCCGGCGGTCGCCGCGCGACAGCAGTCCCTCGACGATGCCGGGCTTGCCGTCGTGGTAGCGGAAGCCGATGGCCCGGCCGTAGCGCTTGTCGGCGCGGACGGTGTCGCGCAGCTTCTTCAGGCGCTCGTCGGTCGTCTCGTGGTCGAGCTGCGCGGCCCACTGGAACGGCGTGTGCGGCTTGGGCACGAAGCCGCCGATGGAGACGGTGCACCGGATGTCGTTCTGGCCGGTGACCTCGCGGCCCTTGGCGATGACCCGCTTGGCGAGCTCGGCGACCTGCAGCACGTCCTCGTCGGTCTCGGTCGGCAGGCCGACCATGAAGTAGAGCTTCACCTGGCGCCAGCCGTGGGAGTAGGCCGCCGCGACGGTGCGGATGAGGTCCTCCTCGGTCACCATCTTGTTGATGACCTTGCGCATCCGCTCCGAGCCGCCCTCGGGGGCGAACGTGAGGCCCGATCGGCGTCCGTTGCGGGAGAACTCGTTGGCGAGGGTGATGTTGAAGGCGTCCACGCGCGTGCTCGGCAGGGAGAGCGAGACGTTGGAGCCCTCGTAGCGGTCGGCCAGGTCCTTGGCGACCTCGCCGATCTCGGTGTGGTCGGCGCTCGAGAGCGAGAGCAGGCCGACCTCCTCGAAGCCCGTCTTGCGGATGCCGTTCTCCACCATGTCGCCGATGGTCTTGATCGAGCGCTCGCGCACCGGACGGGTGATCATGCCGGCCTGGCAGAAGCGGCAGCCGCGCGTGCAGCCGCGGAAGATCTCGACGGAGAAGCGCTCGTGGACGGTCTCGGCCAGCGGCACCAGCGGGTTGGCCGGGTAGGGCCACTGGTCGAGGTCCATCAGGGTGTGCTTGCTGATCCGGAACGGGATGCCGGGACGGTTGGGCACGACGGCCTCGATGGAGCCGTCGGCGGCGTAGGCCACGTCGTAGAACTTCGGGACGTAGACGCCGCCGCTGACCGCGAGGCGGCGCAGCAGCTCGTCGCGACCGCCCGGGCACCCCTCGGCCTTCCACTCGCGCGTGACCTCGGAGATGGCCAGCACGACCTCCTCGCCGTCGCCGAGCACGGCGGCGTCGATGAAGTCGGCGACCGGCTCGGGGTTGAAGGCCGCGTGGCCGCCGGCGATGCACCACCGGGTCGTCGTCGCCGCGGTCGACCGCGTGCAGGGGGATCCCGGCGAGGTCGAGGGCGTTGAGCATGTTGGTGTAGCCGAGCTCGGTGGAGAAGCTCAGGCCGAAGAGGTCGAAGGCGCCGACCGGGCGGTGGCTGTCGACGGTGAACTGCGGGATCTGCCCCAGCTCGTCACCGGTGCGCATCACCTGCTCCATGTCGGGCCACACCGAGTAGGTGCGCTCGGCGATGATCCAGTCGCGCTCGTTGAGCACCTCGTAGAGGATCTGGACGCCCTGGTTGGGCAGGCCGACCTCGTAGGCGTCGGGGTACATCAGCGCCCAGCGGACCGTCGTACCGTCGGGCGCGCAGTCCCAGTCCTTGACGACCGAGTTGAGCTCGCCACCGACGTACTGGATCGGCTTCTGCACCGACGGGAGCTTGGCTTCGAGCCGGGGGAAGACGGAGGCGACGGACATGCAGGAAAGGTTACGTCGCGGGGCACCCTCGGGCCTGAACCCGTCACCTCAGCGGCTGACCAGCGAGCGCGGGACGGTGAGCAGCCTGGTCGGCGATCGCCGCGGCCGACCTCAGGTGGATGTTCTGCAGGAGGCCGAGCGCCAGCATCCCGGCGAACAGCGAGCTGCCGCCGTAGGAGACGAACGGGAGCGGGACGCCGGTGACGGGCATGATGCCCAGGCACATCCCGATGTTCTGGAACGCCTGGAAGCCCCACCAGCACGCGATGCCCGCTGCGGCCACACGACCGAACATGTCGCCGGACGCCGCCGAGATGGCCAGGGCACGCCAGATGACGACCGCCATGAGCAGGATGAGGACGCCGGCGCCCACGAGGCCGAGCTCCTCGCCCGCGACGGTGAAGATGAAGTCGGTGTGCTGCTCGGGCACGAAGCCCGAGCGGGTCTGCGAGCCGTCGAAGAGGCCCTGCCCGAACAGGCCGCCGTTGCCGACCGCGATGCGCGCCTGCTCGGTGTTGTAGCCGGCCCCGCGCGGGTCGAGCCCGGGATCGGTGAACGCCAGGAAGCGGTCGACCTGATAGGGCTTGAGCACGCCGAGGGTCACTGCCACGACCGCACCGGCGACACCGCCCAGGGTGAGTCCGACCAGCCACCATCGACCCGCGCCGGCGACGGCGAGGACGCCGAAGACGGTCGCGGTGAGCACCAGCATGGTGCCGAGGTCGGGCTGGAGCAGGATGAGCACGGCCGGAACGCCGGCGATGGCGAGCATCGCCACCACCTCCAGGCTGCCGACGGAGCGTCCCCACCGTCGTTCGGTGCGTTCGGCGACGACGAGGGCCATGCCGATGACGACGGCGAGCTTGGCGAACTCCGAGGGCTGGATGGACATGCCGCCCACCTGGAGCCACGAGCGCGAGCCGTTGATCGTGCTCCCGGCGACGAGGACGAGGACGAGCCCGACGATGCTTCCGAGGTAGGCCACCGGGGCCAGGATCCGCACCCACCGGTGGTCGACGGCCATCACGGCGACCATCAGCACCACGCCGATCGCCACGTTGACCAGCTGCTTGCGCAGGTAGGCGTTGGCGTCCCCGCCGGTGAGGTCGGCGCGCGTCGAGGTCGCCGACCACACCAGCAGCGTGCCGAGCACGACCAGGAGCAGCGTCGCGATCATGAGCAGCCAGTCCAGGCCGGGGGCCCGGAGGCTGCCGCTGCCGGGGGCCGGTCCGCGGCTCATTCCGCCACCACCGGCGGCATGATCGAGCCGTCGTCCATGAAGACCGGCAGCGACCGGGTCTGGACGGTGCCCGGGATCGCGGCCTTGTCGGGGCGCACGTCGAGCCCCTCCACGCCGTAGAGCGTCTCCCAGATCTTGCGGATCGCGTCTCCGGTGGAGCCGGACCCGGTGCCGCCCTGGCTGATCATCATCACCACGACGTAGTCCTCGGTGTAGGACGCCACCCAGCCCGTCGACTGCTTGCCGTAGACCTCGGCGGAGCCGGTCTTGGCCCGGATCTTGACCTTGTCCAGCGGGAAGTCGAGCAGCTTCCAGTTCATCGTGCCGCCGGGCAGCGCGACGCCCTGCAGGGCCTGGTCGATGAAGCGGATGTAGCGCTGCGGCACGTCGACCTGGGCCGTCCTGCGGGGGGCGATGCGGCGCAGCACCTTCCCCTCGGGGCTCACGATCGCCTTGGCCACGGTGGGGGCGTAGAGGGTGCCGCCGTTGCTGAGCGCGGCGTAGGCACGGGCCAGCTGCAGCGGCGTGACGATCGTGTCGCCCTGGCCGATCGCGAAGTTGACGGCGTCACCGGCGCGGTAGGCGTAGCCCTCGATGCAGAACTCCCGGGCGAACTTGTAGACGAAGTCGCTGGTGTCCTTGGTCTGCGGCTTGTCGGCGAGGTCGCAGTAGAAGTCCTTCATCGACTCGTAGTAGGCGCGCTTCCAGGGCCGGTCGGCGATCCGGCCGGGGGCCTCGCCCGGGCAGGTCGATGCCGGTGCGCTGCCCGAAGCCGAAGTCCTTGGCCTCCTCGACCAGCGGGTCGCGGGCATCGACGTCGTCGACGTCGGAGCCGAAACGCTGCCAGAAGCTGTAGCCGACGCGGTAGAAGAAGGTGTTGCAGGAGACGGCGAGCGCCTGCGCGAAACCGATGTTGCCGTAGGCGCCGGACTCGTAGTTCTTGAAGACCCGGTTGCCGACCTGGAAGCCCGAGGAGCACGGCAGGGTGGTGTCCAGGCTGTAGCCGTTCTTCAGGGCACCGGCGGTCATGAAGGGCTTCCACGTGGAGCCGGGCGCGAACTGCCCCTGGGTGGCGCGGGAGAGCAGCGGGGTGCCGGCCTTCTCGGAGTAGAGGTGGTCCAGCTCCTTCGAGGTGATGCCGCCGACCCAGACGCCCGGGTCGTACGTCGGCTGGCTGGCCATGGCGACCACGCGACCGGTGCGGGCCTCGAGGACGACGGCGGCGCCCGCATCGGCGACGTAGTTGCGGCCGGTGACCGTGTCGAGGAGTCCGCGCTGGGTGCGGATCGAGCGCGCGAGCTCGGCCTCGACGACGCCCTGCACCTTGGCGTCGATCGAGGTGACCAGCGTGTCGCCGGGCGTGCTCTCGACGATCGAGTCGTCTCCCAGCACCCGACCCATCGAGTCGACCGCGACCCGGCGGTAGCCCGGCAGTCCGCGCAGCCACTCGTCGTACTGCTTCTCCACACCGGCGCGACCGACGACCGAGGCACCGTTGAGGGAACGGTCGTCCTTCTCGGAGGCGAGGTCGTACTCGTCCTCGGTGATCGGACTGAGGTATCCCAGGACGTGCGCGAGGTTGATGCCGTAGGGGCGCGGGGTAGGAGCGGACGTTCTGCTGCTCGGCGAGCACGCCGGGGTAGTCCTCGGGCTGCTCGAGCACGCGCAGCGCGACGTCCTTGGAGACGTCGGTGGCGACCGGGACGGGCTGGTAGGGCGAGCCGTTCCAGCAGACGTCGCGGATGCTGCCCGGGTCACCGCACGTGACGAGCCGGTCCTGGACCTCCTGCGGCGCGACCTCGACCGCGACGGCCACCCGCCGCAGCAGCTCGGTGCGTTGCCTCTCGGCGAGCTTGCCGAGCAGGGTGCGGTCGACGGAGACGACCCACGACGTGCGGTTGGTGACCAGCGGGCGACCCTGGTCGTCGACGATCAGCCCGCGCTGCGGCTGGACGACGATGTCGCGGACCGACTGGTTGGCGGCCTGCGCCTGGTAGGACTCGCCGCCGACGACCTGGAGGTAGTAGAGCCGGACGAAGAGCGTGGCGAACAGCGAGAAGACCAGGGCCTGCACCACGACGAGGCGCAAGCCGGCCGCTGCTGCGTGGCCCTCACTCGACGGCCCACTGCGGGACTGAGCCGGGCGAAGAGCTTCATCAGTGGCGGCAGCACGAACGGCGTGAGCAGCACGTCCCACACGACGGCGACGAGCACGACCTGCAGCAGCCCCGACACCGACATCGCGGGGTCGGCGAGCAGGATGCCGGTGAGCGCGAAGAGCGAGGTCGCGACGAAGGACGCTGCGGCCACCGTGGCGACGACGGCGAGGGCGGTGGGCTTGACGTCCTGGCGCAGCCGCGCGGCGAGGAACGCGACGACGGTGAGGGCGAGCGCCCAGCGGCCGGCGACGTGGTCGGCAGGCGGGGCGAGGTCGAGCAGGACGCCCGGCGGTGAAGCCGAGCAGCAGGGCGAAGGGGGCCTCCACCGTCAGCGCGGCGGCGACGACGACGAGCAGGCACAGGTTGGGGACGATCCCCTGCCACGCGAGGTGCGGGAAGAGCGAGACCTGCAGCGACCAGGGCGACGACGACTGCGGCGAGCGCCAACCACCCATCTCAGCCGACTCATCGCAGGCTCCCGTCGGCCTCGATGACGGCCCGGTCGCTGGCGGAGCCCGAGGGCACCATCACGCCCACCACGTCGAGGGAGGAGAAGTCGACGAACGGCTTGACCACGGCGCGCTGCGAGGCCTCGCGCAGGCTGCTGTAGACCTCGGTGATCGTGCCGATCGGCACGCCCGGGGCGTAGGGGCCGCTGGTGCTGCCCCAGGTGACGACGGTGTCGTCGCGGGCAGGGACCGAGGCGTCGTCGACGAGCCGCAGGTCGAGGCCGGCGTCCTGGTCGAGCGTGCCGCTGCCGTTGACGAAGCCGATCTCCATGCTCGACCCGACGCGACCGCCGACGGTCGAGTCCGGATCGATGATGAGCAGCACGGTGGCGGTGCTGCTCGTGACCCGCAGCACCCGACCGACGAGGCCGTCGTTGTTGACGACCGTCATGTCGGGACCCACGCCCGCAGCGGACCCGGCGTCGATGGTGATCGTGAAGCTCTGCGACTGGCGAGATCCGACCGCCACCACGCGCGACGGGACGAGGGCGTGGCCCAGGTCGGTCGCGGCGCTGGTGAGGCCGTCGTACTGCTCGAGGCGGTTGCGGTCGAAGCCGGCGAGCTCGACCTGGCCGCGCAGCTCGGCGTTGCTGGCCTCGAGCTCGCGGAGCTCCTCGGCCAGGTCGCCCTTGCTGCGGAACCAGGCAGGCACCGAGGTGAAGGGACGTACGGCGCCGGCGGCGACTGCCTCGGCCGGCCCGAACGCCTCGCCGACGGCGCCGCGGACGGGGTCCAGCGGCGAGCTGTCCCCGCCGGAGACGTCGAGGGTGATCAGAGTGATGCTCGCGAGCACGAGTGCGACGAGCAGCGATCGCGGCGGGCGGTTGCGCGCCTCTAGCCGGTCGAGCCCGCGCCAGCGGCGCTCACGGCCGTCGTGTCCCCCGAAGGCCCCCACTAGAACCGCCGGCGGTCCGAGACGAGGACCTGCTGGAGGGCTTCGAACTCCTCGACGCACTTGCCGGCGCCGTAGGCCACCGAGGACAGCGGATCCTCCGCGACGTGCACCGGCATCCCGGTCTCGTGCCGCAGCCGCTCGTCGAGCCCGCGGAGCATCGCGCCGCCACCGGTGAGCACGATGCCGCGGTCCATGATGTCGCCGGCCAGCTCGGGCGGGGTCTGGTCGAGGGTGGTGCGGACGGCGTCGATGATGCTGTGGAGCGGCTCCTCGAGGGCCTGGCGCAGCTCGGAGCTGGAGACGACGACCGTGCGCGGAAGGCCGGAGACCATGTCGCGACCGCGGATCTCGGCGTCCGGCTCGGTGGGGAGCGGGAAGGCCGACCCGAGGGTCATCTTGACCTCCTCGGCGGTGCGCTCCCCCAGCATCAGGGAGTACTCCTTCTTCATCCACGCGATGATCGCCTGGTCGAGGTCGTCGCCGGCGGTGCGCACCGAGATGCTGGTGACGATGCCGCCGAGGCTGATCACCGCGACCTCGGTGGTGCCGCCGCCGACGTCGACGACCATGTTGCCGGTCGCCTCGTGCACGGGCAGCCCGGCACCGATCGCGGCGGCCATCGGCTCCTCGACGATGTAGACCTTGCGGGCGCCGGCCTGGTAGCCGGCCTCCTTGACCGCGCGCTGCTCCACCGCCGTGATGCCGCTCGGCACGCAGATGACCATCCGCGGCTTGGCGAAGTAGCGGCGGCGGTGCACCTGCTGGATGAAGTAGCGCAGCATCTGCTCGGTCGCCTCGAAGTCGGCGATGACGCCGTCCTTCAGGGGCCGGATCGCAGCGATGTTGTCGGGTGTGCGGCCGATCATCCGCTTCGCCTCGTGACCCACCGCGAGGACCTCGCCGGTCGTGGTGTTCATCGCCACGACGGACGGCTCGTCGAGCACCACGCCCTTGCCGCGGACATAGACCAGCGTGTTGGCGGTGCCGAGGTCGACGGCCATGTCTCGGCCGATGAAGCCCCCCGTGTTTCTGTTCAGTGCCATGCCGCTGATGCCCTTGCAGGTCGGGTCGTGAGTGACGGAAAGGGCCCCCACGCCCGTGCGACAGCGGGCCCTCGTTCAGCGTAGGTATCCCGAACGCCAGTTCCCGGGAGGACACGCGCGTCACATGCGCCTCACCCGGCCCACGCAGCCCGGCTCAGCCAGGCCCTGCTCAGGTCAGGCCCGGCTCAGGTCAGGTCGGCGAACCAGATCCCGATCTCGCGGGCGGCGGACTCCGGGGAGTCGGACCCGTGCACGAGGTTCTGCTGGACAGCCAGGCCCCAGTCGCGGCCCAGGTCACCGCGGATGGTGCCCGGAGCGGCCACCGTCGGGTCGGTGGCTCCCGCCAGCGAGCGGAAGCCCTCGATGCAGCGCTCCCCCTCGATCACGAGGGCGGCGACCGGCCCGGAGAGCATGAACTCGACGAGCGGGCCGTAGAACGGCTTGCCCTCGTGCTCGGCGTAGTGGTCGGCGAGCAGCTCGGGGGTGGCGGCGCGCAGCTCGAGGGCGGCGAGCGTGTAGCCCTTGGCCTCGATGCGGCGCACGACCTCGCCGACGAGGCCACGGCGTACGCCGTCGGGCTTGACGAGGACGAGGGAACGCTGGACGTCGGTCATGCGGGCAGCCTAGCCAGCCTCAGCCGTGCTCCGACCGCCAGGCCGCCCAGGCCTCGGCCCGCTCGCGCTCGATCTTGCGTCCGAGCAGGTCGGCGCCCGCCCACAGCGCGGCGAAGACGAGGCCCAGCCCGAACATCACCGGGATCACGAACCCGAGGCCGATGGCCGCTGCCTGGACGACGTAGCCCGCGAGGTAGGCCCACTCGGCGCGGAGCATGCCGGCGAGCAGCAGGCACACGACGGCGAGGCCGAGGCCGACCGCGAGCGCCGTGCCGGTGTCGACGCCGGCGATCGTGATGAGCACCGGAGTCGTGAGCCCCAGCGCGATCGCCTCGAGGCTGAGCACCGCGGCGCACATGCCGCGGCGCGGCGACCGCTCGGTGTTGGCGGGCGGTCCCGCGGCGTCCTGGACGTCCTCGCTCACCGGCGGCCCTTCAGCATCGTGCGGGCCTCGCCCACGGTGACGACGGAGCCGGTGATCAGGACGGCGCCCGCGCCGATCGAGACGTCGATGGCCTCCCCCGCCTCGGCGAGCGTCGCGGCGCGATCGATCGCCTCTGCCAGGTCGGGGACGACGCTGACGCGGTCCTCGCCGAAGATCTCGGCGGCAGCCCGGCCCAGCGCGGCGGCCGACATGGAGCGGGGCGTGGAGTTCTGGGTGCAGACGACATGGGCGAGGTGCGGCTCGAAGGCGTTGAGCAGGCCCTCGTGGTCCTTGTCCTCCATCACCCCCATCACGCCGACCAGCGGGCTGAACGAGAACGAGTCCTCCAGCGCCGCGCCCACGGCCTCGGCGCCGTGCGGGTTGTGCGCCGCGTCGAGCACGATCGTGGGGCTGCGCCGGATGATCTCGAGCCGTCCGGGCGAGGTCACCTCGGCGAAGGCGGCGCGCACCAGGTCCTCGTCGAGGGTGTCGGTGCCGGCGAACGCCTCGACCGCGGCGAGGGCGACGGCGGCGTTCTGCGCCTGGTGGGCGCCGTAGAGCGGCAGGAACACGTCGTCGTACGTCGCCACGCAGGCCCTTCAGCGAGATCATCTGGCCGCCGACCGCGGGTGTCCGGGCGAGGACGCCGAACTCCATGCCCTCGCGCGCCACGGTGGCGCCGACCTCGGCTGCACGCTCCAGCAGCACGGCGGCGACCTCTGGCGTCTGCTCGGCCAGGATCGCGATGGAGCCGGCCTTGATGATCCCGGCCTTCTCCGCCGCGATGGTCGCGGCGTCGTCCCCGAGGTACTTCGCGTGGTCGACCGCCACGGGCAGCACCACGGCCACGTCGGCGTCGGCGACGTTGGTCGCGTCCCATCCGCCGCCCATGCCGACCTCGACGACGGCCACGTCGACCGGAGCGTCGGCGAAGGCCGAGTAGGCCATGCCGACGATGGTCTCGAAGAAGCTGAGCGGGTGGTCCTGCTCGGTGTCGACCAGGTGTGTGTAGGGCGCGATCTCGTTGAAGGCGCGGACGAAGGCCTCGTCGTCGAGGGGCTCGCCGTCGACGACGATCCGCTCGCTCATCCGCTCCAGGTGCGGTGAGGTGAAGCGTCCGGTGCGCAGGTCCAGCGCGCGCAGCAGCGTCTCGATCATCCGGCTGGTGCTCGTCTTGCCGTTGGTGCCGGTCAGGTGCACGACGCGGAAGGAGCGCTGGGGGTCGCCGAGGAGCTCGGTGAAGGCCCGGATCCGGTCCAGGCTCGGCTCGAGCCTGGACTCCGGCCAGCGGGACAGCAGGGCGTCCTCGACCTCGGCGTAGGTCTCGGCAGGTCGGGCGTTCGGGGAGGACTCAGTCATCGCCTGCCGAGTCTAGGCCCGGCCGCAGGTCACACCACGACGAGGTGTTCGGCCATGTCGACCACCGGCCGATAGCCCAGTCCGGCGTAGATCTTGTTGGACGTGGGGTTGCCTGGTCGGTGAACAGGCACATCCGGTGGCCCGCCTCGAGCCCGCGACGGGTCAGCTCGCCCACGACGTACGACGCGATGCCGCGACCGCGGTGCTCCTTGGGCGTGTAGACCGGACCGATCCTGCTCACGCCGTACGACGGCAGGCCGGCGCCGGTCAGGTGGGTGATCTCGCCGTCGGGCAGCTCCCACAGCCACTCGACGCCCTCGCGGATCCGGACCAGCACGCTGTCGAGGGTGTTGTGCTCGCCCGAGGTCGGGTCGGGCTCGCGCCCGGCCTGCTCGTCGGCCTCGTCGTGGAAGGCGGTCGAACCAGGCCAGCACGAGCTCGGCGTCGTCCTCGGTCGCCTGCCGCAGCCGCCCCTCGGGGGCCGGCGGGACCGTGACCGAGGTGGCCTCCCAGAGGCGCGTCGCCTTGTCGGCGACCAGCTCTCCGCCCGGTCAGCTCGCGCCGTCGCGCGGCGCCAGTACCTCGGCGCCGGGCAGCGCCCCGTTGGCACCACCGAGGAGCTCGCCGCGCGCGTGGAGGGCAGCGGCCAGAGCGGTGGCGGCCTCGTCGTCCATCGGCACGGAGAAGGTCGGGTGGGGCCGGAAAGGCGCGGTGCGCATCGCGGCGCTGACCACCGTCGCCGGAGTCGTCGCGGACGACCACCCACCATCGAGCGAACGGGGCGTCGACCTCGGCCCACGAGTCCCGACCGTCGGCCAGCTCCCGGGCGGTCCGCTCGGTGACGCTGGCGATCACGCTGCCCAGCACCGGGTCGGCCGCGAGCAGCGGCGCAGCCACGTCGAGGAAGGGCTGCGGTGCGTCGAAGAACTCCAGCTCCATGGCTGCACGCTAGCGAGCGGCCACCCCAGCGGGTAACTCGTTTTCGCACGCCAGAGCGGCGTCCATAGACTGCCCTGCATGACTGAGACCCCCACGCCTGAGGCCACGGAGACGACCAGCACCGACCCGCGTGCCGTCGTCGTACCGGACCGCCCGGCGCTCGAGGGCCTGGAGGACAAGTGGGCCGCCTCGTGGAAGTCCGAGGACACCTACCGCTTCGACCGCACCCGCGAGCGTGCGGACGTCTACTCCATCGACACTCCGCCGCCGACCGTGAGCGGTTCGCTGCACGTCGGTCACGTCTTCTCCTACACCCACACCGACCTCATCGCGCGCTACCAGCGGATGCAGGGCAAGAGCGTGTTCTACCCGATGGGCTGGGACGACAACGGTCTGCCGACCGAGCGCCGCGTCCAGAACTACTTCGGCGTGCGCTGCGACCCGAGCCTGCCCTACGACGCCGACTTCACGCCGCCTGAGAAGCCTGACCCCAAGAAGCAGGTCCCGATCAGCCGTCCCAACTTCGTCGAGCTGTGCGAGCAGCTCGTGGAGGAGGACGAGCAGGTCTTCGAGGCGCTGTGGCGTCGTCTGGGCCTCTCGGTCGACTGGAACGAGACCTACACGACCATCGGCCCGAAGGCCCAGAAGGTCAGCCAGACCGCGTTCCTGCGCAACTTCGCGCGCGGCGAGGCCTACCTCCAGGAAGCCCCGACGCTGTGGGACGTCACCTTCCAGACCGCCGTCGCGCAGGCCGAGCTGGAGGCGCGCGACTACCCGGGCGCCTACCACCGCGTCGCCTTCCACCGCCCTGATGGCGAGCCCGTCCACATCGAGACCACCCGCCCCGAGCTGATCCCGAGCGTCGTGGCCCTCATCGCGCACCCCGACGACGAGCGCTACGCCGAGCTCTTCGGCACCACCGTGACGTCGCCGGTCTTCGGCGTCGAGATCCCGGTCTTCGCCCACCCGGCCGCCGAGCCCGACAAGGGCGCCGGCATCGCCATGTGCTGCACCTTCGGCGACCTCACCGACGTCATGTGGTGGCGCGAGCTCGACCTGCCGGTCCGCACGCTGATCGGCCGCGACGGACGGATGCTGCGCGACGTCCCGCCTGGCTCGAGGCCGAGGCGGCAGCCACGGCGTACGCCGAGCTGGCCGGCAAGACGACCTTCAGCGCCCGCGAGGCCGTCGTCGGCATGCTGCGCGACTCGGGGGACCTCGACGGGGAGCCGACGTCCACCCAGCGGATGGCCAACTTCTACGAGAAGGGCGACAAGCCGCTCGAGATCGTCTCCACCCGCCAGTGGTACATCACCAACGGCGGTCGTGACGCAGGCATCCGCAGCGACATGCTGGACCGCGCGGCCGAGATCGACTGGCTGCCCGCCCACATGAAGCACCGCTACGACAACTGGGTCGGCGGCCTCAACGGCGACTGGCTGATCTCGCGCCAGCGCTTCTTCGGCATCCCCTTCCCGGTCTGGTACCCCCTCGACGACGAGGGCGAGCCCGACTACGCCCACCCGCTCATGCCGAGCGAGGCCGAGCTGCCGGTCGACCCCTCGACCCAGGCGCCGCGCGGCTACGACGACGACCAGCGCGGGAAGCCGGGCGGCTTCATCGGCGACCCCGACGTGATGGACACGTGGGCGACCTCGTCGCTCACGCCCCACATCGCCGGCGGCTGGCTCGACGACGAGGACCTCTTCGGGCGGGTCTTCCCGATGGACCTGTGCACCCATGCCCACGACATCATCCGCACCTGGCTCTTCTCGCGCGTCGTGCGCGCCCACTTCGAGAACCACACCGCCCCGTGGACGCACGCGATGATCTCCGGCTTCATCGTCGACCCCGACCGCAAGAAGATGTCGAAGTCCAAGGGCAACGTGGTCGTCCCGACCGAGATCCTCGACAAGTACGGCGCCGACGCCGTCCGCTGGCGCGCGGCCATCGCCCGCTCCGGTCAGGACTCGCCCTTCGACGAGACCCAGATGAAGGTCGGCCGGCGGCTGGCGATGAAGATCCTCAACGCCTCCAAGTTCGTGCTCGGCAACGTCGGCGCCACCACGCTGGTCCCCAGCGCGGTCAGCGCCCCGGTCGACTGCGCCCTCCTGGGCGGTCTCGAGGTCGTGGTCCGCAAGGCCACCGACGCCTTCGACGCCTACGACTACGCCACCGCGCTCGAGGTCACCGAGAAGTTCTTCTGGGAGTTCTGCGACGACTACCTCGAGCTGGTCAAGGAGCGGGCCTACGACGCCGACGGCGGCTCCGGCACCGAGTCGGCCAAGGCGACGCTGGCCATCGCGCTGCACGTCCAGCTGCGGCTGCTCGCGCCGTTCCTCCCCTACGCCACCGAGGAGGTCTGGTCGTGGTGGCAGGACGGCTCGATCCACCGCGCGTCCTGGCCGGTGGCGAGCGAGCTGGGTGCGGCCGCGGCCGCCAACCCGCTGGTCCTCGACGCCGTCGCGGCGGCACTGACCGGCATCCGCGGCGCCAAGTCGCAGGCCAAGGCCAAGATGCGCGCGCCGTTGTCACGCGTCGAGATCACCGGCCCGCCCACGCTCGTCGAGGGGGCACAGCAGGCGCAGGACGACCTGCGGGCCGTCGGCACGATCGTCGGCGACCTGGTGTTCACCGTCGACGAGGCTGCCACCGAGCTGCGCGTCACCGCCGAGCTGGCGCCGACCGAGGAGTGACGTGAGCCGCCGGGCCTGAGGGCTCGGGGGTGATCAGGCCTTCTTGGCTGCCTTGGCCGCGTCCTTCTCGGCCTTCTTGGCTGCCTTGGCGGCGTCCTTCTCGGCCTTCTTGGCTGCCTTGGCCGCGTCCTTCTCGGCCTTCTTGGCTGCCTTGGCCGCGTCCTTCTCGGCCTTCTTGGCTGCCTTGGCGGCGTCCTTCTCGGCCTTCTTGGCTGCCTTGGCGGCGTCCTTCTCGGCCTTCTTGGCTGCCTTGGCGGCGTCCTTCTCGGCCTTCTTGCGCTGCCTTCGCGGCGGCCTTGCTCGGCCTTCTTGGCTGCCTTGGCCGCGTCCTTCTCGGCCTTCTTGGCGCCTTGCGGCCTTCGGCGACGCCTTCTCCGCGGAGCGGTCCGACTTCGCCGCGGCCTGCGGCTTCTCGGGGCTCGCAGCCGGCGCGGGCTGGGTCAGTGCGCTCTCGTCGGACTTCGTGTCCGAGCTGCGCGTCGCCGCTCGTCGAGGACGACCCCACCGGATGGGCGGTCAGCTCGTCGGGCACGGCGACGACGACGGTCGTCCGGGAGCGCAGCGGCAGCCTCGGGGGTCGGGAGGGCGGTCTGGCGCCGGCGCGGAGATCGGCCTGGGCGCGTCGAACACGCCGAGCACCGCGTCGACGCGGCCCGTCGAGACGATCATCAGGACGGCACACAGCACGCTGACGACCGCGAAGGCCCACACCGGCCGTTTCAACTCTGAACCCACTGGAACCCCATCCCACATGTCAACGAGACGGAGCGTACCCCGGGCCATGACGCCGGAAATCAAGCGGACTTCTTCTTCTTCGCCTCGGACTCGCGGAGGATGAGCGTCGGAGCCACGTCGTCCTCGACGGTCTCGCGCGTCACGATGACCTTGGCGACGTCGCCGCGGGACGGGACGTCGTACATGACGTGGAGGAGGACCTCCTCGATGATCGCGCGCAGGCCTCGGGCACCCGTGCCCCGCTCGAGGGCCGCGTCGGCGATCGAGTCGATGGCCTCGTCGGTGAACTCGAGCTCGACACCGTCGAGGTCGAAGAGCTTCTGGTACTGCTTGACCAGCGCGTTGCGCGGCTCGGTGAGGATCTGCACGAGCGCGGGACGGTCGAGCTTGGTCACGCTGGCGATGAGGGGCAGGCGGCCGATGAACTCGGGGATCAGGCCGAACTTGGTGAGGTCCTCGGGACGCACCTGGGCCAGCAGGTCGTCGGCGTCGCGCTCGGCGGCGCCGCGCACCTCGGCGGTGAAGCCGAGCGACTTCTTGCCGACGCGCTGCTCGATGATCTGCTCGAGGCCGGCGAAGGCGCCACCCACGATGAACAGGATGTTGGTGGTGTCGATCTGGATGAACTCCTGGTGGGGGTGCTTGCGACCACCCTGCGGCGGCACCGAGGCGGTCGTGCCCTCCAGCATCTTCAGGAGCGCCTGCTGGACACCCTCGCCGGAGACGTCGCGGGTGATCGAGGGGTTCTCCGACTTGCGGGCGACCTTGTCGATCTCGTCGATGTAGATGATGCCCGTCTCGGCCTTCTTGACGTCGTAGTCGGCGGCCTGGATGAGCTTGAGGAGGATGTTCTCCACGTCCTCGCCGACGTAGCCGGCCTCGGTCAGGGCCGTCGCGTCGGCGATGGCGAAGGGCACGTTGAGCATGCGGGCCAGGGTCTGGGCGAGGTAGGTCTTGCCGCAGCCGGTCGGGCCGACGACCAGGATGTTGGACTTGGCGACCTCGACGACGTCGTCCTTGACCTTGCCGCTGACCGGCTGGAGCCCGGACTGGATGCGCTTGTAGTGGTTGTAGACCGCCACGGCGAGGGACTTCTTGGCCTGCTCCTGGCCGATGACGTAGGAGTTGAGGAACTCGAAGATCTCGCGCGGCTTGGGCAGCTCGTCGAGGCTGACCTCGGCGCCCTCGGCGAGCTCCTCCTCGATGATCTCGTTGCACAGCTCGATGCACTCGTCGCAGATGTAGACGTTGGGTCCCGCGATGAGCTTCTTGACCTGCTTTTGGCTCTTGCCACAGAAGTTGCACTTCAGCAGGTCGCCGCCGTCACCGATACGTGCCACGAGTCATGTCCTCCAGTCTCGCCGGGCGGGGGCCCGGCTCTCCAAGCCCCACGACGGTACCCCGTGCCGACCCCCGGCGGGGGTCGGACACGAGATGTCGCGGGCCATCATTTGCTGCGCTCAGACGAGCGCGGGAGTGCCCTTGCGGGACTCGATCACGGCGTCGATCAGGCCGTACTCGACGGCCTGCTCGGCGGTCAGGATCTTGTCGCGCTCGATGTCCCTGCTGACCTGGTCGATGTCCTTGCCGCTGGAGTCGGCGATCATGCGCTCGAGCAGCTCGCGCATGCGCAGGATCTCGTTGGCCTGGATCTCGATGTCGGAGGTCTGGCCGAACGTGCCCTCGGTGTAGGGCTGGTGGATCAGGATCCGGCTGTTGGGCAGCGCCATCCGCTTGCCCTTCGCACCGGCGCCCAGCAGGATCGCTGCCGCCGAGGCCGCCTGGCCCAGGCACACGGTCTGCACGTCGGGCTTGATGAAGCGCATCGTGTCGTAGATCGCGGTCAGCGCGGTGAACGAGCCACCGGGGCTGTTGATGTAGATGGAGATGTCGTGTGTCGGGGTTCATCGTCTCCAGGCACATCAGCTGGGCGATCACCGCGTTGGCGACGTCGTCACTGATCGGGGTGCCGAGGTAGATGATGCGCTCCTCGAAGAGCTTGGCGTAGGGGTCGATCCGGCGGAAGCCGTAGGACGTGCGCTCTTCCCACTGGGGAATGTAGTAGTTCATCGGGGTCAGTCCTTCTGCCGCGCGGGGCGGCCTTCGTCGGCGGCCTCGCGGGCGTTGGTGACGACCTTGTCGACGAGGCCGTACTCCACCGCCTGGTCGGCGGTGAACCAGCGGTCACGGTCGGCGTCGGCGACGACCTGCTCGACCGTCTGGCCGGTGTGCTCGGCGATGAGGTCGAGCAGCACCTTCTTGATGTGGAGCGACTGCTGGGCCTGGATCTTGATGTCGGAGGCGGACCCACCCATGCCCGAGGAGGGCTGGTGCATCATGATCCGCGCGTGGGGCAGGGCGTAGCGCTTGCCCTTGGTGCCGGCGCAGAGCAGGAACTGGCCCATCGAGGCGGCCAGCCCCATGCCGACGGTGGCCACGTCGTTGGGGATGTAGTTCATCGTGTCGTAGATCGCCATGCCGGCGTCGACCGAGCCGCCGGGGCTGTTGATGTGCAGGAAGATGTCGGCCTCGGGGTCCTCCGCGGACAGCAGCAGGAGCTGCGCGCAGATCGCGTTGGCGTTCTGGTCGCGGACCTCGGAGCCGAGGAAGACGATGCGCTCGCGGAGGAGTCGCTGGTAGATGTGGTCGTCGAGACCGTTCATCCCACCGGCGCCGTTCATCTCCGGCGAAAGGGCTGGGCTGGAGTTCTGGTTCACGCTTGCGACACTAGCCGGAAGGTCGGACACTTCCACGCGATAACCCACCCTGTTCGCCCAGAGCAGATTAGTGGGGGCGGAATCTCGGGCGAGCCGCCCGGTCACGTGCAGCGAGCCGGCGCCCAGCACCATGGAGGTGCCGGACGCCGGCTCGGCATCGAGAGGGCGAGGCTCAGGCCTGGGCCTGCTCCTCGTCGGAGTCCTCCGACACGGCAGCCTCAGGGGCAGGCTCGCCGATGGTGCCGTCGGGGCGCAGGTTCTTCAGCTCGACCACGTTGCCAGAGGCGTCGGTGACGGTCGCGGACTCCACGATCGTCGCGAGCGCCTTGCCGCGCAGGATCTCCTGCACCAGGTCGGGGATGTGGTTGTGCTCGAACATGTGGTTGGCGAACTCCTGCGGGTCCTGGCCGGACTGCTGGGCGCGCCGGACGAGGTGCTCGGAGAGCTCGGCCTGCTCGATGCCGAACTCCTCGGCCTTGGCGACCTTGTCGAGGATGAACTGCGCGGCGACGGCGTCGCGGACCCGGCGCTCGAGGTCGGCCTCGAACTCCTCCTGGGTCTGGCCCTCGTCCTCGAGGTACTTCTCCATGGAGATGCCGGCCATGGCGAGCTGCTGCTCGACGTTCTGGCGGCGGGCGTTGAGCTCGTCGGTGACCATGGTGTCGGGCAGCGGGATCTCGACCTTCTCGAGCAGTGCCTCGAGGACGGCGTCGCGCGCGGCGGCGGCCTGCTCGAGACGCTTGCCCCGGCCCAGGCGCTCGCGCACGTCGGCGGTGAGCTCCTCGGCGGTGTCGAACTCGGAGGCGAGCTGCGCGAACTCGTCGTCGTACTCGGGGAGCTGCTGCTCCTGCACGGCGGTGACCGTGACGGTGACCTGGACCGGCTCGCCGACCAGGTCGCCACCGACGAGCTCGGAGTCGAAGGTCGTGTCGTCGCCGGCGCTGAGACCGACCAGGGCCTCGTCGAGGCCGTCGATCATGCCGCCGCGGCCGACCTTGTAGGACATGCCGGTGACCTCGCCGCCCTCGACCGTCTCGCCGGCCTTGGCAGCCACGAGGTCGATGGTCACGAAGTCACCTTCGGCGGCGGCGCGCTCGACGGTGGACAGGGTGCCGAAGCGCTCGCGGAGCGCCTCGACCTGCTCGTCGACGTCGGCGTCGGCGAGCTCGATGTCCTCGACCGTGGCGGTGAGGCCGTCGTAGGCCGGGAGGTCGAAGACGGGCTTGACGTCGACCTCGGCGGTGAACTCGAGGGTCTCGTTGTCCTCGAACTTCGTCACCTCGATCTCCGGCTGGGCCAGCGGCTCGAGGTCGTGCTCCTGCAGCGCCGCCGCGTAGGACTGCGGCAGGACGTCGTTGATGGCCTCGTCGAGGACCGGGCCGCGACCGACCTGGCGGTCGATGACGGCGGGCGGGACCTTGCCGCGGCGGAAGCCGGGGACGTTGATCTGCTTCGCGATCTTCTGGTAGGCCGCGTCGAGGCTCGGCTTGAGCTCCTCGAAGGGCACCTCGACAGTCAGCTTGGCCCGGGTCGGGCTCAAGTTCTCGACGGCGCTCTTCACAAATGTCTCCTGATGCAGTGGGTCGTGGTCCAAGGTCGGTCCGGCGGCGCCGACAGCGGCAGCCGCAAACCTCGTCAGTCTATCGACGGCGGGGGCACAGGCCGAATCACGCCCGAGGGCGCTGCTGCAGTCGGACTCGGTGACCCGAGTCGGGGCGACAGGACTCGAACCTGCGGTCTCCTGCTCCCAAAGCAGGCGCGCTAGCCACTACGCTACGCCCCGCCAAGTCGGCCCCTGATCGCCTCCGGGGAGGGATCCGTGACCTGCTTGGAGCGGATGACGGGAATCGAACCCGCGTAATCAGTTTGGAAGACTGGAGCTCTACCATTGAGCTACATCCGCGCGCGATCCGGCGACGTCTCCACCGCCGGTGCGGAAGATATGGTGTCACATCCGTTCAGCGTCGGTGCACCAGGAGCAGGGCGCGGTCGTCGTTGCGCGACCCGAGGGCGTTGACGAGCCGCTCGGCTCCCCCCTCGAACTCCCCGCGCAACAGGTGCTCGGCCTGGCCCAGCATCTTGTCGATCCCGAGGCCGATGTCGCGGTTGCGGGTCTCGACCATGCCGTCGGTGTAGAGCAGCAGTGCATCGCCGGGCCGCATCTGGCCGGACTGTGCCTCGTAGGTGACGTCGGGGATGAGCCCGAGGACCGGCCCCTCGGACTCGACCACCTCCCAGCGGCCCGAGCCGGCGTGGCGTACGGCGGCGGGCGGGTGCCCGGCACTCCGGATGTCGTAGCGGCCGGTCGGGAGGTCCAGGGACAGGTGGATCGCGGTCGCGAAACCCTCCTCCCAGTCCTGGCGCAACAGGTAGGTGTTGGCCGCCGGCAGGAACTCGCTCGGCGGGAGCGCGCTCAGCAGGCCCCCGATCGCACCGGACAGCAGGAGGGCCCGGGTGCCCGCGGCCTGTCCCTTGCCGGACACGTCGACGACGGCCACCTCGAGCCGGTCGCCCGCGAGCGAGGCGACGACGAAGTCGCCGGCGAAGGGCGTCCCGCCGGCGGACCGGAGCTCGGCTGCGGCGTACCAGTTGTCGGGAAGCATCGGGATGCCGCCCTGGCGCAGGATCCGGTCGCGCAGGTCGACGAACATCGATTCGCCCTGGATGCCCGCCACCCCGAGCCTCGAGCGCCGGAACGAGGAGAGCATCACGAAGAGCCCCAGGCCGAAGATGATCACGACGCTGATGACGATGCGATCGCTCACGTCCGGCTGCAGGGGCACGGTGACCGCCAGCACGGCCAGCAGGAAGACGACGAACCACGGCAGCTGACGCGGCCCCAGCATCAGGCTGGAGACGACGAGGGGAACCATCATGCTGACCAGCGGGAGGACTGGGAACAACCACAACGCGACGCCGATCGCCAGCGTGGCGATGACCAGCAGGGCGAGGGTGTGCGCTGCGCGCGGCACCAGTCGGTTGATGCCCGACGCCAGCCCCCCGCCGAGGCGGGAGGTCCTGAGCCGACGCGCACGGGGAGAGCTCATGTCCGTGGTCCTCGCGCTCTTGTCAGGGATCCTGCTGGGGAGACTGTACGGCCCGGGAGCGGAACTTTGGCTGGCATTGCGGACACCAGAAGATGTTGCGTCCCACGAGCTCGCCGGTGCGCACGGTCGCACCGCACACGAGGCACGGCATCGCGGTGCGTCGGTAGACGTAGACCTCGCCGCCGTGGTCGTCGGCGCGCGGTGCCCGCCCCATCGCCTCGGGGGTGTGCTGGGGGCGGACTGTGTCGATCCTTCCGGACACCACTCCCTGGCCCATCAGGTCGACGAGGTCGTCCCACATGGCCCGCCACTGGCCCACGCGCAACGTGCGGCCGGGCCGCAACGGGTGGATGCGATGCCGGAAGAGCACCTCGGCCCGATAGACGTTGCCCACGCCCGCCAGGACGCCTTGGTCCATCAGCAGATCACCGATCGCGCGCGGGCTGCGCGAGATCCGGCGCCAGGCCCGATCGGGGTCGGCGTCGGCGCGCAGCGGGTCCGGTCCCAGCTTGCCCAGGACCTCATCTCGCCGGGCGGAGGTGACCAGCTCGCACAGGATGGCGCCGCGCAGGTCGGCGTAGGCCGTGCCGAGCCGGTCGCTCGCCTCCAGGCGAAGGCGTACGGCGCCACGCGGGGGCTCCACGTGCGCGACCGAGGCGTGCACGTCGAAGGCACCGATCAGGCCGAGGTGGACGTGCACGAACCGCTCGCCCTCGAACTCGACGAACAGGTGCTTGCCCGCCGAGTCGGCGCCCAGGAGGGTGCTTGGGTCGAGCACGGCGGCATCGGCGGCGAAACGGCCCTGCGGACTGGAGACGCGCACCGTGCGTCCGGCGAAGGCGGCGGTGAGGTCGTCGGCCAGTCGTCGGAGGGTGTGCCCCTCAGGCATCCGCTGATGCGCTGCCGTCCGGCCCGCGCAGGGCGGAGTCCGGCAGCGGTGGGAGCTCCTGGGTCGCGTCGTAGACCGACAGCTGGCCGATGCGACGCACGTGGCGCTCGTCGCCGGAGAACGGCGTGGCGAGGAAGACCTCGACGAAGCGGGTCATGTCCTCCACCGAGTGCATCCGGCCGCCGACGGAGACCACGTTGGCGTCGTTGTGCTCGCGCGCCAGGACGGCCGTCTCCTCGGACCAGACCAGGGCGCACCGGACGCCCTCGACCTTGTTGGCCGCCATCTGCTCGCCGTTGCCAGAGCCGCCGATCACGACGCCGAAGCTCGCGTCGCCCTCGGCCAGATCAGCCGCGACGCCCTCGGCCGCCCGCAGGCAGAAGCACGGGTAGTCGTCGAGCGCGTCGTAGACGAACGGTCCGTGGTCGACGACCTCGTAGCCGTGGTCGATGAGCCAGGTGAGGAGATGGTCCTTCAGCTCGAGGCCGGCGTGGTCGGAGCCCAGGTGAACGCGCATGGGGAAAGTCTGGCAGAGCCCACCGACGGCATTCTGTCGGTGTCCTGACAGCCGGCTGGTCCGGAGTCGGATTCGCTACAGTGCAGTCCATCTCGGGCTTCTTCCAGGAGCTGCCGATGCGCCATCCTTGCCTCGCCGTGCGCACGCGCTCGCGTGCTGCGTTCCATGACCTCACCTGCGCAGACGCCTGGCGGCCGTGATCGGCCGGGGAGCGTTCGAGGCACGGGGGTCCGTCGCCCGGCAGGCGCTGCGCAACCCCGATCTGCGGCGGGTCCTGGTTGCCTACCTTCTCTTCAACGTGACCGAGTGGGCGAGCTGGATCGCCCTTCTCGTCTGGGGCCACGGCGTCGACGGCGTGCGTGGCGCGAGTGCGATCGCGCTGGTCCAGCTCGTTCCGGGTGCCGTGCTCGCTGCCCCTGCTGCGTCGCTCCTCGGACACCACCTGGGCAGGCGGGCGCTGGCGCTGGGTTACGCCGCCCAGGCCGATCGGCTACCTGGCCGTGGGCCTCGCCCTGCTGGCCGACGCCCCCGTCGTCGTGGTGGGTCTGACGGCAGCCGCCGCGTCCGTCACGGTGACCCTGACCCGTCCCACCCATCACGCGCTCCTGCCCGAGATCTCGCGAACCACCGGTGACCTGACGGTGGGGAACGCCGCCTCTGGGTCGCTGGAGGCTGTTGCCGCGTTCCTCGGCCCCTTGGCCAGCGGGCTGGTCCTGGCCGTCTGGAGCGCCGGAGGCGTGCTCATGGTGATGAGCGGCTGCTCGGTGGTGGCAGCGCTGCTGACGGCGCGACTGGCAATCGCCTCACAGCCCGGCGTGGTCGTCCGACGTGCTGCGACGGGTCAGCAGCCCCGCGCGCTCCGTACCGTGCTGCGGAACCCGGCTGCACGGCTGATGCTGGTGCTCGTCGCGGCCGCGAACGCCCTCGTGGGGATGATGGACATCCTTCTGGTGGTGCTCGCGCTCGACGTCCTGGGGATGTCGGATTCGGGCCCGGGAATCCTCAACTCCGCCATCGGAGTCGGCGGCATCATCGGTGCGGCGCTCACGCTCGTCCTCGTGGGACGTCCTCGGCTGGCCGGGCCGTTGGTGGTCGCCGCCGTCTGCGCCGGCGTCGCCTTCGCGCTCGCCGGTCAGGCGGAGGTGCCCGCGGTCGCCCTGCTGTTCGTGGCGGTCACCGGCGCCGGCAAGCTCTTCTACGACGTGGCCTCCCGCACGTTCACCCAACGCCTGCTGCCCGATCACCTGTTGACTGCCACCTTCGGGCTCCAGGAGGCGGTGATGATGGTCGGGCTCATCCTCGGGACGCTGGCGGCCCCGGCGCTCGTCGACACGGTCGGCACAGACATCGCGTTCCTGGTGGCCGGCTGCCTCCTGCCACTGACCGCCCTGGGGTCCTATCGCGCCCTGCGCCGTCTGGACGCGGGCAGCGCGGTCCCGGTCGACGTCCTCGCCCTGCTGATGCAGGTGCCGATCCTGGCCGTTCTCCCCGCCCGGATCGTGGAGCGACTGGCGCGCGACGCGGTCGGGGAGGAGGTGTCGGCCGGGGACACCATCGTGCGCCAGGGCGACCTCGGCACGCGCTTCTACGTGATCGCCTCCGGGCGTGTGCGCGTCGACATCGACGGAACTCCGATCAGGAACCTCGGCGCGGGCGACTGGTTCGGAGAGATCGCGTTGCTGCGCGACGTGCCGCGAACCGCATCGGTCACCGCGCTCACGGACGTGAAGCTGTGGGGGCTGGACCGGGAGTCCTTCCTCCCCTCGTTGACGACCACGTCGGGTGCCGTCGAGATGGCGCACACCTACAGCCGGGAGAACTACTCCTGAGTGGGCCGAAGCGGGTGGTCGAGCTCCACCCGGCCAGCGACTTCACCCTGGTCTCCGGTCAGCAGCCCAGGTGCAGGTCGATGTAGCCGGCCACCTGACGGATCAGCGGCTCCGACGCCGCGAACTGCGGGTGGCGCCAGAAGCCGTGGGTCTGTCCCAGGCACCGCACGGCAACGGTCTCCACACCCGTCTCGGCGATGAGCCGGGCCAGCTCCTCCCCCTCGTCACGGAGGGGATCGTGCTCCGCGCTCGCGATGAAGGTCGGCGGCAGGGTGTGCAGCCGATCGGAGAGCAACGGCGCCAGGTCGGGGTCGTCGTAGTCGGCCTCGCTGCGGGCGTACTGCCGCCAGTACCAGTCCGCCTCCCGCGGGTCGAAACCCGACGCGGGCCCCTCTGCCCACGACGGGAAGCCGGCTCGCGGGTCGAGGAAGGGATAGATGAGCGCGAGGACGGCGAAGAAGCCCGGGTTGCGGAGCGCGGCCACCACGGCGAGATTGGCGCCGGCGGAGTCGCCGTGAGCGGCGTAGGGCCCGGCCGGACCGTGGCCCGCGGCCAGCCAGCGGACGACGGTGTCCAGGTCGTCGGGCGCGGCGGGGAAGGGGTCCTCGGGTGGTCGGCGATAGTCCACGCTCAGCACCGCACGCCTGGCCCGGTTGGCGAGTCGGCGGCAGACGGCGTCGTGGACGTCGATGTCGTTGAGCACGAAGCCGCCGCCGTGCGCGTGGACGATCACCCCGGGCAGGGCGCCTTCCGGTGTGAAGAGTCGGCACGCGACTCCGTCCGCCTCGAGGTCCTCGACGCCCTCGACGTCCTCGCGCGACTGGCGGAGGTTGAACCGGCGGACCTCCTCGCGGTGGGCAACGAGGTCGAAGCCTGGGCTGCTCAGGTCGGGTGACGTGTCCGCCTCGACCGCAGCGCGCACCTCGGGATACATCACCGCACGATGCGAAGGTTGAAGTCAGCGGTGCCGAGAGACCCCATCAGCCGCAGCCAGAGCGGCAGCCACATCTCGGGGCCGCGCGCGGTCTCGATGCCGCCCAGGTCGATGACGTCGCGGTGGCCCAGCTCGGTGAGCAGCGCGGTGACGACCGCCTTGGCCCCGGCGTCGTCACCGCTGACGAAGACGCTCGTCGCTTCCGGCAGGGTCTCCGGGTGCACCATCAGGCCCGCGGTGAGGGTGTTCAGGGTCTTGACCACTCGGGTGTCGGGAAAAGCACGCTGTATCTGCTCCCCCAGCGAGTCGGTGTCCTTCACCGCCAGGGTGGGCGGGAAGCCCGCGGAGAAGTCCAGGGGGTTGGAGATGTCGACGAGGACCTTGCCCGAGAGGTCCCCCGCCGCCTCGAGGAGATCGAGGGCAGCGAGGCCATTGCCGGCGTGCACGACGATCTCGGCGCCGTCAGTCGCATCGGAGAAGGTCGTCAGCTCCACCGACCCGATCTCGACCCAACCCTCCCGGGCGCGGGTGTCGGCCGGGTCGCGGGTGCCGAGGCGTACGTCGTGGCCGAGCTCGGCGAGCCTGGCGGACATCGTCTGGCCGACCGATCCGGTGCCCAGGACTGCGATGCGCATGACCCCGGACCTTAGCGCGCCATGAGCGTGGGCGGGAGGAGGCGCATGCCGAGCGAGACCAGCTCGACCTCAGCCACCGACGCGGGCGAGCTCTTCGTCGATGATCGACGGGGTCGAGCTTGGTGAAGACCGGGGTGGGCTTCTCCACCTTCGCGCCGACGGTGACCGGCCGCGACTCCCAGGCGGGAGTCGCGGCGTAGTCGCCGGTGATGACGGGGTAGGCCAGCAGGCCGGCGCCGTTGTCGGGGTCGAGCTCGTCGACCTGCTCGATCCGCGGCATCGGCATGAACTCGCCCTCGCCGCCCAGCACGAGGTGCACCTTGTTGGCGGCATGCGGCAGGAACGGCGAGAGCAGGGTGTTGCAGTCGCTGACGCACTGCGCGGCCACGTGGAGCACCGTCGCGAGGCGCTCACGCTGCGACTCGTCCTTCATCTTGTAGGGCTCGGTGACGGTGACGTACTTGTTGACCTCGCCCACGATCCGCATGGCCTCCGCCGTCGCCGCGCGGAGCCGGTGGCGCCCGAGCAGGTCGCCGACCGTGTCGAAGCCGTCGCGGACCGCAGCGAGGACGGCTTCGTCGACCGGCTCGAGGACGCCGCGCGCCGGGATCTCGCCGAAGCTCTTGGCGATCATCGTCGCGGTGCGGTTGACCAGGTTTCCCCAGCCGGCGACCAGCTCGGAGTTGTTGCGGGTGACGAAGTCGGCCCACGTGAAGGCCGCGTCGGACGTCTCCGGGCCGGCCGCGCAGATGAAGTAGCGCAGCGGGTCGGGGCCGTAGCGGGCGAGGAAGTCACCGACGTAGAGGACGTGGCCGCGCGAGGTGGAGAACTGCTGGTCGCCCATCGTGAGGTACTCCGAGGACACCACCTCGGTGGGCAGGTTGAGCATGCCGTACGACCCCGGCTCCCCGCCGCGCGATCCCTGACCGTTGTAGGCGAGCAGCTCGGCCGGCCAGATCTGGGAGTGGAAGACGATGTTGTCCTTGCCCATGAAGTAGTAGGACAGGGCCTCCGGGTCGTTCCACCAGGCCCGCCATGCCTCGGGGTCACCCGAGCGGCGAGCCCACTCGATGGAGGCGGAGAGGTAGCCGATGACCGCGTCGAACCAGACGTAGAGGCGCTTGGTGGGCTGGTCCTCCCAGCCCGGCACCGGGATGCCCCAGTCGATGTCGCGCGTCATCGCACGCGGACGGATCTCCTTGAGGATGTTCTGGGAGAACTTGATGACGTTGGGACGCCAGTGCCCCTCGGCCTCGCGCTCGTCGAGCCACACCTTGAGGGCGTCGGCGAGCGCGGGCAGGTCGAGGAGGTAGTGCTGGGTGTCGACGAACTTCGGGGTCTCGCCGTTGATCTTCGAGCGCGGGTTGATCAGCTCGGTCGCGTCGAGCTGGTTGCCGCAGTTGTCGCACTGGTCGCCACGCGCGTCGGCGTACGAGCAGATCGGGCAGGTGCCCTCGATGTAGCGGTCGGGCAGCGTGCGTCCGGTCGACGGGCTGATCGCGGCCAGCGTGGTCTGCTCGACCATGTAGCCGTTGGCCAGGCAGACGCGGAACATCTCCTGCACGACGCCGTAGTGGTTGCCGGTCGTGGTGCGGGTGAAGAGGTCGTAGGACAGGCCGAGGTCGGCCAGGTCGTTGACGATGACCTGGTTGTTCTTGTCCGCCAGGTCCTTGGCGCTCACCCCCTGCTGGTCGGCAGTGACCAGGATCGGCGTGCCGTGCTCGTCGGTGCCCGACACCATCAGGACGTCATGGCCGGCCATCCGCATGTAGCGGCTGAACACGTCGGAGGGCACGCCGAAACCGGCGACATGGCCGATGTGGCGCGGGCCGTTGGCATACGGCCAGGCGACGGCTGACAGGACACGAGTCATGGGGCAAGCCTAGTGAGGGCCGCGAGGTGCTTTCCGCGGCGGTACGACCCTCGGCTCAGGTGAAGTCGAGGTCTCCGGTGCGGCTGCGCTTGAGCTCGTAGAAGTAGGGGAACTTCGCGACCGCGACAGCGCCGTCCCAGAGCTCGCCGGCCTCCTCGCCACGCGGGATCTTCGAGAGCACCGGGCCGAAGAAGGCCGAGCCGTTGATGTGGATGGTCGGGGTGCCCACGTCGTCACCGACGGCGTCCATGCCCTCGTGGTGGCTCTTGGCCACGGCATCGTCGAGCGACTCGTCGTCCCACGCCTCGATCAGGTCGGCGGGGAGGCCCACGTCCGCAAGGGACGCGGCGACCGTCTCGCGGTCGAGCGCCTCGCCGTTGTTGTGGCGGCGGGTGCCGATCGCGGTGTACCAGTCGCCGAGCTTCGCGTTGTCGTAGTCCTCGGCGATCTTGATCGCCACGCGGACGGGCTTCTCCGTGCCGGCCAGCATCTCGCGGTAGTCGTCGGGGATGTCCTTGTCCTTGTTGAGGTAGGCCAGCGACATCACGTGCCACTGCACGTCGATGTCGCGGACGTCCTCCACCTCCTTGATCCAGCGGGACGAGATCCACGCGAAGGGGCAGAGCGGGTCGAACCAGAAGTCAGCAGAGGCCATGTCGACCTCAAGACCGGCCCGGCGGGCGATATTCCCGCGTGGCTGACATGATCTGCCCCATGCCTGGAACCAACCTGACCCGGGACGAGGCCGCCACCCGCGCCGCCCTCCTGGACATCACGTCGTACACCATCGACCTGGACCTGACGACCGGCCCGCAGCCCGACCAGGGCACCTTCGGGTCCGTCACCACGCTCGAGTTCACCTGCCGCGCACCCGGCGCGTCGACCTTCGCCGACCTGGTCGCGCCGACGGTGCGTGAGATCACGCTCAACGGCCGCCGCCTCGACCCGGCCACGGCCTACGTCGACAACCGGATCGAGCTCGACGACCTGGAGGCGACCAACACGCTCGTCGTCGCCGCCGACTGCGAGTACTCCCACACCGGCGAGGGGCTGCACCGCTTCGTGGACCCGGCCGACGACCGCGTCTACCTCTACAGCCAGTTCGAGGTGCCCGACGCCCGGCGGGTGTTCACCACCTTCGAGCAGCCCGACCTCAAGTCGGTCTACACGTTCAACGTCACCGCCCCGTCCCACTGGGTCGTCGTGTCCAACTCCGAGACCCCCGAGCCCCGCGAGGTGAGCGACAGCGCGTCGGTGTGGAACTTCGCCGCCACCAAGCGCATGTCGACCTACATCACCGCGGTCGTGGCCGGCGAGTACCACGGCGAGTTCGACACCTACGAGGGCAAGTTCGGCACCATCCCGCTCGGCCACTACTGCCGCCAGTCGCTCAAGGAGCACATGGACACCGCGGAGCTGGTGAAGCTGACCAAGCAGAGCTTCGAGTTCTTCGAGGAGCAGTTCGACTACCCCTACCCCTTCGGGAAGTACGACCAGCTCTACGTCCCCGAATACAACATGGGCGCCATGGAGAACGCCGGCTGCGTGACGCTGCGCGACGAGTACCTCCCGCGCAGCCGCCAGGCTCGCTCCTTCTTCGAGTTCCGCACGTCCGTCATCACCCACGAGATGGCGCACATGTGGTTCGGCAACCTCGTCACCATGCGCTGGTGGGACGACCTGTGGCTCAACGAGTCGTTCGCGGAGTGGGCGTGCTACTGGTGCGAGGCCAACGCCACCGACTTCACCGATGCCTGGACCGGCTTCGCCAACGCACGCAAGCAGACCGGCTACCGGGCCGACCAGCTGCCCTCGACCCATCCGATCGCGGCCGACAACGTCGATCTGCACGCGGTCGAGGTCAACTTCGACATGATCACCTATGCCAAGGGCGCCTCGGTGCTCAAGCAGCTCGTCGCCTGGGTGGGCATGGAGCCCTTCCTCGATGGCCTGCGCGCCTACTTCAAGGAGTGGGAGTTCGGGAACCCGGAGTTCAAGGACCTCCTCGCCGCCCTGGAGAAGTCGTCGGGACGTGAGCTCCACGGATGGGCCCAGGAGTGGCTGCAGACCGCCGGCGTCAACACCCTGGCACCCGCGTTCGAGCTCGATGCCGACGGCAGCTACTCCTCGTTCTCCGTCGCGCAGTCGGCCCACCCGGACTGGCCGACGCTGCGTCGTCACCGCCTCGGCATCGGCCTGTACGACGACGTGGACGGGCACCTGGTCCGTCGTGACTACCTCGAGGTCGACGTCGAGGGAGCCAGCACCGACGTACCCGAGCTCGTGGGCATGCGGCAGCCGGCTCTCCTCCTGCTCAACGACGAGGACCACGCCTACGCCAAGATCCGCCTCGACGACCGCTCGCGTGCCACCGCGATCTCCGGCCTGTCACGCCTCGACGACTCGCTGGCCCGTGCGCTCGTGTGGGGCTCGGCGTGGGACATGACCCGGGACGGCGAGATGCGCGCCCGCGACTGGGTCGACCTCGTCCTGGCCAACATCGGCGAGGAGACCGACGCCTGGGGCGTGACCAAGATCCCGGCCTCCACGGCACTGGCGGTCAACTTCTACTCCGACCCCGCGCACCGCCCCGAGCTGCGCGCCCGGTGGGAGTCGGGGCTGCGCGAGCTGCTCCTGGCTGCCGAGTCCGGCAGCGACCGCCAGCTCACCTTCGCCCGGTCCTACGCCGGCGCCGCCCGCAGCGACGCCGCCGTGGACGATCTCGTCGGTCTGCTCGACGGCTCCTTCGCCGTCGAGGGCCTGGCCGTGGACCAGGACCTGCGCTGGGAGCTCATCACCGCGCTTGCCAGGGTGGGACGCTTCAGCGACGCCGAGATCGACGCCGAGCTGGACGTGGACAACACCATCTCGGGCAAGGAGAAGGCGGCCGCGGCCCGCGTCGCACAACCGAGGGCCGAGGCCAAGGAGGCCGGCTGGACCGCGATGATGGACCCGGCCACGCCCAACGAGACCGCTCGCGAGATGACGCTCTCGATCTTCCGCTTCGGCCAGGAGGAGCTCCTCGCGTCCTACCTCGACAAGTACCTCGAGGCTGCCGTGACGGCGATGGACACCCTGGGCTTCCACAAGGCCTCGGTCGTGCTGGAGTACGGCTTCCCCAAGACGCTTGCCTCGCCGGCGACGATGGCGCGACTCGACGAGTGGCTCGCCGACAACTCGGCACCGACGGGCGCGGTCCGCTACGTCGGCGAGGCGCGGGCTGAGGTCGCGCGCGCCCTGGACGCGCAGGCCTGCGACGCCGGCTGACCGAGGCGGGCGCCGACGTCAGGCGCGGGCGTGGAGAGTGTTCTGCGCCCGCGCATGGTCCGCGAGCAGGGCGATGCCCCGCGCCAGCCCGGACGTGAGGTTTCCGTCGCGGAAGTCGGTCTGCATCGTGAGGACGGCGAGCTCGACCTCGGCGTCGGTGAGGTGGCGGCGTACGTCGTGGCCGGTGACGACCTCGGTCACCCGGCGAGCCGGGTCGACGCACACGAGCACGCTGCGGTCGGGCGCCACCAGGCGGTGGTGGAGCCGCGTCGCGAAGGCACGGGTGTCGTCGCCCTCGGTCGGTCCGACGAAGACGGAGAACTCGAAGCGGCACTGCTGCTCGGCCTGCCGGATCGCCTTGTCGAGGACCAGCCGGTCGGCCGCGCTCAGCGGGTCACCAGCTGCCACTGGCTCCACCCGTCCGCGACTCGTCGAGCTCGGGCGAGGCCAGCTCGTGGGTGCCGGACCTCGGACCGCCCAGCCACTGCGCCTCGCCGGCGCCGTGGTCGGGCAGCAGGCGCTCGCCGCGGATCATCGCGGGGAGGTAGACCGCGAGGGCGATGAGCGCGAAGAGCAGGATCGGCCCGCCCACGAACAGCAGCAGGGCCTGCAGGGTGTCGACCGTCTCCGGCTCGCTCCATCCCTCTGGCACGTCGGCGTGAGCCGGCGTGGCGAGCAGTGCCAACACCGGCGCAGAGAGCAGGACGACGGCGCAGCGGGCTGGGGCGGTGGGCCTGGCGTGCATGGTCACGCAACACAGGGTATCGCCCATACTGGCCCGCATGTCCCACCCCCTCGTCGCTGTGCCAGAACTCTCGCTGACCGACCCCTGCGAGGAGACCGAAGGGATCTGCAACTGGACCTATGAGCAGACCGGCAACACCCAGCTCGCCAACGCAGCGGACTGGGTGGTGGGCAAGCCTGCGGCGCTGATCGGGCTGATCCTGATCGGCCTGATCGTGCGCTGGGTGCTGCACCGGGTCATCGACCGGATCGTCCGCCAGGCGGCGTCCGGCATGCTCCCCGACCGGATCAGCCGGGCCGTCGCCGGCGGCAAGGTCGGAGCGGCGCTGAACCTGAACGAGGACCCCGGCTACACCCGCCGCGTGCAGCGCGCGCAGGCCATGGGCTCGCTGCTCAAGAGCATCGTCAGCGGGGTCGTCTTCACCGTCGTGGCGCTGATGTTCATCTCCGAGCTCGGCTACGACATCGCGCCGCTGATCGCGGGCGCGGGCATCCTCGGCGTGGCGCTCGGCTTCGGTTCCCAGACGCTGGTCAAGGACTTCCTGTCGGGCATCTTCATGATCTTCGAGGACCAGTACGGCGTCGGTGACGAGGTCGACCTCGGTGAGGCAGCCGGCACCGTGGAGGCGGTCAGCCTGCGCGTCACCCGGCTGCGCGACGTCAACGGGACGGTCTGGTACGTCCGCAACGGCGAGATCCTGCGGGTGGGCAACATGAGCCAGAACTGGGCGCGCACCGTGCTGGACATCCGCGTCGCCTACGGCGAGGACCTCGCGCGCGTCCAGCGCGTGCTCGCCGACGTCGCCCACGACCTCTGGGCGGACGACGAGTTCACCGGTCGCGTCATCGAGGAGCCTTCCGTGTGGGGCGTCCAGGAGCTCGGCGTCGACGGGGTCGTCGTACGCCTGGCCCTGAAGACCGCGCCGCTGGAGCAGTGGGCCATCGCGCGGGAGATGCGTGCCCGGATCAAGGCCCGCTTCGACCACGAGGGCATCGAGATGCCGTTCCCGCAACAGGTCGTGTGGATGCGCGGGGGTGAGGGCCCCCGGCCGCAGCAATCCGGTGAGCATGAGCAGCCGGCCGCCGACGGCCCGACGCAGGCGGAATGACCGACGCGAGGGAGGATGGCTCCGTGACCACCTTCTACGACGAGATCGGCGGCGCGGAGACGATCCGCACCATCGTGCACCGCTTCTACGAAGGAGTGGCCGGGGACGACGTGCTGCGTCCGATGTACCCCGAGGAGGACCTCGGTCCCGCCGAGGAGCGGTTCGCGCTGTTCCTCATCCAGTACTGGGGCGGACCGACCACGTACGGCGACCAGCGCGGCCACCCGCGCCTGCGGATGCGGCACGCGCCCTTCCAGGTCACGCCGGCGGCCGCCCAGCACTGGCTGGTGCACTTCCGCGCGGGCCTCGACGAGGCCGACCTGACGCCCGAGCAGGACGCGCGGTTCTGGGACTACGTCACCCACGCCGCCCAGTTCATGGTCAACACGCTCGAGTGAGCGCTCAGCCGGCCACGGCTGCCCGGTAGGCCTCCGGCACGGGCGCGGGTCGTCCGGTCGCGCTGTCGATGCAGACACCGACCACGCGGGCCCGGGCGAGCACCTGGTCGCCGTCCAGCACGACCGACTCGAAGACCGCCGATGTGCGGCCGACCTGCGCCACCCAGGTCCGGCAGTCGTAGGGCTCGGCGCGGAACAGGATCGGGCGCTTGTAGTCGACGTCGGTCTGGGCGACCACGAGGTGGAAGCCGTCGCCGAGCTCGCGGCCCTGCGCGACCATCAGCCGGATCCGGGCCTCCTGGAAGTACTCGAAGTACTTCACGTTGTTGACGTGGCCGTAGACGTCCACGTCGGAGAAGCGCACGTGGATCGGGTACGCCCCGCCGGGCACCTCGACGACGTCGACGGGCGGCCGGGGTCGTACCGGCTCGTCCGGCTCCAGCAGCCCGCCCGAGCGCGGACCGCTCGTCCTCGCGCAGCCGTCGGGGCCGCTCGGTCCCGAAGACGTACGGCGTCAGGACGGTGCGGGCCCGGAGGTAGACCGTCCGCTCGCCGGCCTCGTCCTCGTCGAAGACCTCGTAGGCCATGGTGAAGCTCGCGGCGCGGATCTCGGTGACCCAGCACTCGACGGAGACGAACTCGGCGCTGAAGGTGAGCGACGAGACGTAGGTGACCTCGTGGCGGACCACGACGACACCCTCGGCCAGGTCGTCGGCTCGGCTGTCGGGCGCGTGGGTGCGGAAGAGGTCGACCCTGGCCTCCTGCAGGTAGTCGACGTAGGTCACGTTGTTGACGTGGCCCAGCAGGTCGAGGTCGGCCCACCGCAGCGGGCACCGGTAGACGTGGCGCACCCCCTGATCGTCGCAGAGTGGTCAGCCGGCGAAGTGGAGGCGTCCGTCATACGTCGGAATGGACTCACGGCGGGCCGGCGGTCGCGCCGGGTCTCGAGCCGGCCGCCGACTAGGCTGCACCACGTCTGTGCACCTCTCGAGATCCGGAGTTTTCCATGCCCGAGGCAGTGATCGTTTCCGCAGCGCGCTCCCCCATCGGCCGAGCCAACAAGGGCTCACTGAAGGACTTCCGGCCCGACGACCTGACGGCCCTCGTCGTGCAGGCTGCACTCGACAAGATCCCCGACCTCGACCCCACCGCGATCGAGGACCTGCTCCTCGGCTGCGGGCTCCCCGGCGGCGAGTCCGGCAACAACATGGCGCGGGTCGTCACCACGCTGCTGGGCCTCGAGGTCCCGGGGGCGACCGATCACCCGCTACTGCTCCTCATCGGTGCAGACCACGCGCATGGCCTTCCACGCCATCAAGGCCGGCGAGGGCGACATCTTCGTGTCCGCCGGCGTCGAGACCGTGTCCCGCTTCGCCAAGGGCACCTCCGACCACATCCCGGGCACCCGCAACCCGCTCTTCGAGGACGCCGGCGCCCGCACCGACGACTACGCCACAGGGTGGCCAGGACTGGCACGACCCCCGCGAGGACGGCCAGCTCCCCGACATCTACATCGCGATGGGCCAGACCGCGGAGAACGTCGCCCGGATGCGTGGCCTGGACCGCAAGGAGCTCGACGAGTTCGCCGTCCGCTCGCAGAACCTCGCGGAGAAGGCGATCAACGACGGCTTCTGGGCCCGCGAGATCACCGCCGTCACGCGCCGCGGACGGCACGGTCGTCACCACCGACGACGGACCGCGCGCGGGAGTGACGTACGACGCCATCGCCGGGCTCGACCCGGTCTTCCGTCCCGACGGTGTGGTCACGGCCGGCAACTGCTGCGCGCTCAACGACGGCGCTGCAGCGGTCGTGGTCATGTCGGACACCAAGGCGGCCGAGCTCGGCCTCACGCCGCTGGCCCGGATCGTGTCCACCGGCGTCTCCGGCCTGTCCCCCGAGATCATGGGCCTCGGGCCGGTCGAGGCGACGAGGAACGCGCTGAGGTACGCCGGGATGAGCATCGGTGACATCGACCTGGTCGAGATCAACGAGGCGTTCGCCGCCCAGGTCGTGCCGTCCTACCAGGACCTCGGCATCGACCTGGACCGGCTCAACGTCAACGGCGGCGCGATCGCGGTCGGCCACCCGTTCGGCATGACCGGGGCGCGCCTGCAGAACACGATGCTCAACAGCCTCGACTGGCACGACAAGTCGACGGGGCTCATCACGATGTGCGTCGGCGGCGGTCAGGGCATGGCGATGATCCTGGAGCGGGTCGGCTGATGACCACTCCGACGGACGTGCGCTGGCTCGACGACGAGCAGCAGCACGCGTGGCGAGCCCTGATGATGGGCATGACCCTGCTCATGGAGCGTCTCGACGACGACCTGCGCCGTGAGTACGGCATGTCGCTGACCGAGTACGAGGTGCTGGTGCGGCTCTCCGAGCGGCCCGGCCGCGCGATGCGGATGGCGCAGCTGGCCGATGCGATGGCGCACTCCCGCTCCCGGGTCACCCACACGGTGGCGCGGATGGAGGCAGTCGGCTACATCACCCGAGGCACGACGCCCGAGGACGGGCGCGGCGTGGTCGCGACGATGACCGACAAGGGCTACGAGCTGCTGGTCAGCGCGGCGCCGTGCCACGTCGAGAGCGTGCGTCGCAACGTCGTCGACCTGGTCGACGGCAAGGACTTCCTTGCCGTCGGCCGGGTCTTCGACCGGATCGCGGACCACCTCGTCACGCGCCACCCGGAGAGTGAGATCCGGGGCTGACGCTCACGCGGCGGTCAGGCTCAGTCGCGGGTCAGGCGGCGGTGGGTCACCCGGTGCGGGCGGGCCGCCTCGATGCCGAGGCGCTCGATCTTGTTCTCCTCGTAGGAGGCGTAGTTGCCCTCGAACCAGAACCAGTTGGCCGGGTCCTCCTCGTCGCCCTCCCAGGCGAGGATGTGGGTGGCCACGCGGTCGAGGAACCACCGGTCGTGAGAGGTCACGACAGCACAGCCGGGGAAGTCGAGCAGCGCGTCCTCGAGTGAGGACAGGGTCTCCACGTCGAGGTCGTTGGTGGGCTCGTCGAGGAGCAGCATGTTGCCGCCCATCTTCAGCGTCAGCGCCAGGTTGAGGCGGTTGCGCTCACCACCGGAGAGCACGCCGGCCTTCTTCTGCTGGTCGGGGCCCTTGAAGCCGAACGACGCGACGTAGGCGCGGCTGTTCATCTCGAAGTTGGCGACCTTGATGAAGTCGAGGCCGTCGGAGACGACCTCCCACACGTTCTTGTTGGGGTCGATGCCGCCGCGGCTCTGGTCGACGTAGGAGATCTTGACCGTCTGGCCGACCTTGAGCTCGCCCTCGTCGGGCTGCTCCTCGCCGGTGATCATCCGGAAGAGCGTGGTCTTGCCGACACCGTTGGGACCGATGATGCCGACGATGCCGGCGCGGGGCAGCTTGAAGGACACGTCATGCATGAGGGTGCGACCCTCGAAGCCCTTGCCGAGGTCGTCGGCCTCGAGCACGATGTCGCCGAGTCGCGGACCGGCCGGGATGTTGATCTCGGAGGTGTCGATCTTGCGCATCCGGTCGGCCTCGGCCGCCATCTCCTCGTAGCGCGCGAGTCGCGACTTGCTCTTGGTCTGGCGGGCCTTGGCGTTGGAACGCACCCACTCGAGCTCGCGCTCGAGCACCTTGGCGCGCTTGGCGTCCTTCTGGCCCTCGATCTTGAGCCGGCTCTGCTTGGTCTCGAGGTAGGTCGTGTAGTTGCCCTCGTAGGGGTGCGCCTTGCCGCGGTCGAGCTCGAGGATCCACTCGGCGACGTTGTCGAGGAAGTAGCGGTCGTGGGTCACGGCGAGGACGGCGCCGGGATAGCTGGCGAGGTGGCCCTCGAGCCACTGCACCGACTCGGCGTCGAGGTGGTTGGTGGGCTCGTCGAGCAGCAGCAGGCTGGGCTGCTGCAACAGCAGCTTGCACAGCGCGACGCGGCGGCGCTCACCACCGGAGAGGTTGTCCACCAGGACGTCCGGCGGCGGGCAGCGCAGCGCGTCCATGGCCTGGTCGAGCCGGCTGTCGAGGTCCCAGGCGTTGGCGTCGTCGAGCTCGGTCTGCAGGTCGCCGGTCTCGGCCATGAGGGCGTCCTGGTCCGCGCCGGGCTCGCCCATCTCCATGTAGGCCTCTTCGAGGCGCTTCATCTTGGCCTTGATCTCGCCGACGGCCTCCTCGACGTTCTCCAGCACCGTCTTGCCCTCGCTCAGCGGCGGCTCCTGCTGGAGCATGCCGACCGTGGCATCGGGATCGATGATCGCGTCACCGTTGTTGGCGTGGTCGAGCCCCGCCATGATCTTGAGCATCGAGGACTTGCCGGTGCCGTTGGGTCCGACGACGCCGATCTTGGCGCCGTGGAGGAACGAGAGGGTGACGTTGTCGAGGACGACCTTGTCGCCGTGGGCCTTGCGCACATTGCGCAGTGTGAAGACGTACTCAGCCATGCGGGCGAGCCTACGGTGAACCAAGGTCGCGCCGACAATCGCGCCTGCGCGACCGCTAGGCGGCCCGGGGCTCGGTCACGTCAGCTGCGACGGTCTCGTCCTGCTCGGGCTGGCCGCTCGGCTCCGGGCGGGTGAAGGCCGCGGTGCCGTGGCTGAGGTCGTGGCCGACCGCGTGTGCGATCACTTCGTAGGACGTCGTGGTGCGGCCCTCGCGCTCCCACACGTCGGCGACCAGGCGACCGTGGACGAGCACCGGGTCACCGGAGTCGGAGCGAGGCCGCGACGTGCAGCGCCAGCCGGTTCCATGCCTTCACGGTGTGCCACGACGTGGTGCCCTTCACCCACTCGCCGTCCTTGAACCGACTGGGCGTGCTCGCCACCCGGAACGACGCGACGTGCTGGGCCTCGCCCACCTGCCGCAGCGTGACGTCGGTGCCGAGCCACCCGGTCAGGGTGATCTGGGTGTCGTTCATGATCTGCCTCCGTCTCCGGCGGCGGAGCTTCCACCGCGCTGGCCCAAGGCTGCGCGCCGCGACCGACAACCCGTCTCGGTTCGCCCCGGCCTTGTGGAGAAGCGGCCCTCGCCGCCATCTGTGGACGGGACGTGGCGCGCGATTCAGCCGTGCCCGGCGATCAGCGCAGCGCGAGCGCCAGCGCCTCGCGCACCTCGGCGTACGACGCCAGCTCGGCCTGGATCGGGGCCACGACCACCTCGGCGGAGACCTCGGAGATCGCGTCGCGCAGGCGCTTGTCGGCGCGACGAGCCCGCGACCTCGCGGTGAACGAGACCAGCCAGCGGCACACGAGTGCCAGCAGCACGCCGACCAGCACACCGCCGAGCAGCAGCAGGGTGGGGACCGCGAAGCCCGCCACCTCCGGAGTCGGCGGCTCGGGCAGTCGGGCGTAGGAGCCGAAGGCCAGCAGGGCGAGCCACCCGGCGCCGACGAGCGCGCAGATGATCAGGACGTACTGCAGGACCCGCACCAGTCCGGCCCAGACGGGGATCCGGTCGGCGCCCAGGTCGGTGCCGGCGACGGCCTTGTCGAGCCGGTCGTGGAGGTCGGGCAGTCGCGAGACCGAGGCGCTGCGGACCGCGTGGGCCCACGACGGCGCCATGCCCTCGCCCACCTGGTCGGCCAGCGCCCGCACCTCGGAGTCCACGCGCGCCTGCTGGACACCGCTCGCCTTCGGCACGGAGGTCCGCGCCGAGCCGGTGAGCTCCTTGCCGGACGCACCCAGGTCGAGGTGCAGCCGCTTGAGCGGATCGGGCTTGAGCCGGGAGAACCACGCCGTGATCGGCCACCCCGTCGCCCGGTTGGCACGCAGGCGCGTCGAGTCGGCCACGGCCCTCACGACGGTCGGGACCCCGGCCGCGTCGGCGAACGCGTCGTCGAGGGCGGCGACCCGCTCCTTGGAGAGCGTCGGGGTCTTGCCGGTGCCGACGGCGTCCTGCAGGCGCTGGGCCGCGGTCCTGACGTCGGCCTCGAGGCGCGCGCGGGTCGCCTTCTTCTCCGCCACCCGCTTGATGATCAGCGCCCGGAGCTCGTCGACGCCCCAGCCCTGTCGGGCGCTGAGCGGCAGCACGGGGACGCCGGTGAGACCGTCGGCCTCGAGCAGGCGGCGTACGTCGGCCACCATCGGCTCGCGGCGGTCCTCCGGGACGGTGTCGATGTGGTTGAGCACGACGAGCATGACGTCGCTGTGGCCGGCCAGCGGCTTGAGGAAGCGGTCGTGGATCGCGGCATCGGCGTACTTCTGGGGGTCGAGCACCCACACCAGCATGTCGGCGAGCTGGACCAGGCGCTCGACCTCGAGGTGGTGGGAGACCTCGGTGGAGTCGTGGTCGGGGAGGTCGAGGAGGACCACCCCGCGCATCGCGGCGTCCTCGTCGCCCTGTGACAGCATCGAGTCGCGGGTGACCTGGTGGCGGGCAGGGATGCCGAGCCACTCCAGCAGCTCCTCGGCGCCCTCCTTGCCCCAGACGCAGGCGGTGGCCCACGAGGTGGTGGGACGACGTACGCCGACCGCGGAGAGCTCGAGCTCGGTGAGGGCGTTGAAGGTCGACGACTTGCCCGACCCGGTGGCGCCGGCCAGGGCGACCACGGTGTGGTCCGCGGACAGCTTGAGCCGGCCCGTCGCGCGTTCCGCGGTGCGGACGGCCTCGTCGACGATGGTGTCGTCCACCCGGCCCCGCGAGGCCCTGGCCGCGCGGTCGAGTCCTTCGACGCGGGCGCCGATGTCAGAGCTCCGGGTGACCAACTTCTTGGCCCCTTCGAGCAAGGACGTCATGGCTCCCTCAAGGGTGTGGGTGGATGTCGTTCGGGCCAACCCTAGGGGGAGTTCTCCTGCGTGTCCGCACCGTGGGGGGTGTGTGCTGTGGCATAGCGCAGGTCGTCCACGCGACGCGAGGCCGCGCGCAACCTGTCGGGCACCTCCGGCGAGACCTCGAGGCTGTCGAGCAGGTCGATGTAGCGGCGCCGCTCGGTGTCGAACAGCTCGGCGACCGCGACCTCGAGCTGGTGTCGCGCACGCTCGGCCAGGGAGCGCACGGCCTGGTCACCGAACACCGCCTCCAGCAGCTTCTGGCCCAGGATCGCCGACCCGCCGGCAATGCCGGCCTCGGCCCCGGTGACCCCCGCGGTGTGCGCGAAGACCACCACCATCAACGCGACCGAGAGCCCGTTCACGCCGAAGGCCAGGAAGCGCGCGGTCGAGCGCTTCTCGGCACCCTCGCTGCGCACCATGTCGAGCACGTCGGACTGCCAGTCACGGACGGCGCGCTCGGCCTTGCGACGGAAGTCGCGCGACGCGCGACCGAGGTCCTCCCCCGCGTCCTGGAGCAGCATCTGGCCCGCGACCGTGCCGCGCCACGAGGCCTCGGCCCGTTCGGCCGCGGCCTCGGCATGCTCGAGCACGAGCGTCTCGAGGCCGGACTCGACGGCCACCGTGACGCGCTCGGCCTGCTGCGGCTTGCCCTTGATGGCGCCGACGACCCGGTCGCGGATCCACCCCACACGCGTCTCGAGCGACCGGAGGAGCTCGCCCGTGCCGACGAACTCCTGCCAGCGGGCCAGCACCTCGCCCCGCAGCAGGGTGCCGTCGGCGGACGCCTCGTCCACGGCCGCCACGGCGCGGTCGTAGGCCTCGTTGGCGTCCTCGCGCAGGCGGCGGACGGCGTCGGTCTGCTCGGTGGCCGCGTCGGCGACCGAGTGGGTGCGCCGGGTCAGGGTCCGGACGGCACCATCCAGGGTCTGCTGGACCACGGCCGAGCGGGCCTCCTGGTCCTCGGCGAGCGCCTGCAGCCACCCGTGGATCTCGGCGACCGCCTCGGCCTGGAGCAGCCCCTCCTCGTTGACCGGGCCCTCCTCCACCGTGAACAGCGGAGAGTCCTTGAGGCCACGGCTGGCCAGCATCCGGGCGAGGTGGGTGGTGATGGTGTCGACAGCGTCAGGCGGGGTCCGGTCGAGCACGATCGCCACGGCGGCGGACCGGTCGGCGGCCTTGCGCAGGAAGTCCCACGGGACCTGGTCGGCGTAGCGCGCGGCCGAGGTCACGAAGAGCCAGAGGTCCGCGGCGGCGAGAAGCTGTGCGGCGAGGACGCGGTTGCGCTCCTCGACCGAGTCGATGTCGGGTGCGTCGAGGATCGCCAGGCCCGGGGTCATCGCCTCGGACGGCACCAGCTGGAGCGCCTCGGGGTCGTTGGTCGATCGTTCGACCCGCTCGAGCTCGGGCAGCAGGCGGTCCTGTCCGAACCAGTGCGCGTCGTCGGGGTGGTGCACGAGGACGGGCGACCGGGTCGTCGGGCGAAGGACACCGGGCGTGGTGACGCGACTGCCGACCAGGGAGTTGACCAGCGTCGACTTGCCCGCACCGGTGGATCCGCCGACGACCGCGAGCAGGGGCGCGTCGAGGGTCATCAGCCGCGGGATGACGTAGTCCTCGAGCTGGTCGACCATCTCGGTCTGCGCCGCACGCTGCTCGGCGGCACCGGGCAGCTCGAGGGGCAGTCGGGCCTCCTGCAACGCTCCGCGCAGGCGTACGAGTGCAGTGACCATCGCCGTGGTGGCGTCTGGCACGCGGCGGGCGGTTTCGGTTGTCGCTTCGTCGCTCATCGGGTGGGCACGACCTGTCCGGGGAAGGAGATGTAGGGGCGGATGGTGCGCAGGGCCTCGACGTGCTCCTGGCCGCGACGGCTGAAGTCGGTCGGAGCGGTGCCGCGCAGGTAGCGGTGGTGCAGGTAGCCGAGCTCGATCGCGGCGGCCTGGTAGTCACGCATCGCGCGCTCTGCCTGGGTCCGCCCGATCCGCTTCGCCCACAGGCGCGAGTGTCGACGAGCGGGCAGGTCGACCAGCCACGGGATGTCGGAGGCGGGGATCAGGCCCCGGTCGGCGGCGTCCTGGAGGGCCTCTGCGAGCAGGCCGTGCTCGGAGCGGTGGCGATAGACGGCGAAAGCGACGACGCCCAGGAAGGCCGGGAACATCATCACGCCGTAGACCAGGAAGAAGCCCGAGGTGCCGGAGAGCGTGGAGTAGTTCCACACGGCGTGGAGGGCGATCGCCATCGCCAGCCCGGCGACGGGCGCAACGAGCCGCACCCAGGTCCGGCGCGAGGCGATGGCGAGGCCGACGCCGATGCCGATGAAGGCCGTGAAGAAGGGGTGCGCGAAGGGACTGAGCAGGCAACGCATGACGAAGGTCCCGCTCAGCGCCACCGCGGTGCCGGGGCCGACGTCGGTCCCGTCGAAGGACGCGGCGAGGTAGAGCAGGTTCTCGGTGAAGGCGAACCCGATGCCGACCATGCCGGCGTAGACGATGCCGTCGAGGACGCCGTCGAGCTCGTGCCGGCGCCACCACAGCAACAGGACGAGGAACGCGCCCTTCGTCACCTCCTCGGTGACCGGGGCGACCACCGCCAGGCTGTCGGTCTCGCTGGCGCCGCCGACCATGCCCAGGGCCTGGAAGACCAGGGCGCCGGCCGTCGCAACGAAGGCACCCCACAGCAGACCCGCGATCAGCAGCGACCGCGGCTCGGGCTCGTAGCGGTCCAGCCACATGAAGCAGCCGACCAGCGGACCGACCGGGTACGGCGGCCAGCAGCGCCGCCAGCGCCACGGATCCGGGCGCGCCCGACAGGCCGATGACCACGGCCATCGACGAGCCCTCCGAGGAGGACCAGCACCCCCACGACGACAGTGAAGGCAACACTGTCGCGGCGCGGTCTGGACATGATCTGGCAGCCTAACCGAGCAGTCCCCTCGGTCCGGCTTCCGCAGCGCTGGCCCGCGTACAGTGACCCGCGTGAGCGAGCCGACTGCTGAGAACCCCGCCGAGACCCCCGCCGAGCCGAAGACCGAGTCGCACGATCCGGCCGTGCCGGCCGCCTACGCCGCCTTCATGCGTACGGGCTGGGGCGAGCGCGAGCTCGACATGCCGCGCCACCCGGTGGCCGAGCCGGCGGCCGCGCGTCGCGCGAAGCTGGCCGACGCCTTCCCGGGCGAGCGCCTGGTGCTCCCGGCAGGCACCTACAAGGTCCGCGCCAACGACACCGACTACCGGTTCCGCCCGGACACCGCGCACACCTACTTCTCCGGCAACCAGACGTCCGACGCCGTGCTGGTGATCGAGGACGGCGAGTCCGTGCTCTACGCCCGTCCGCGCTCCGAGCGCGACACCGACGAGTTCTTCCGTGACCGGCAGTACGGCGAGCTCTGGGCCGGGCGTCGTCCGTCGGCCCAGGAGATCTCCGACTCGCTCGGCATCGAGGTGCGCCACGTCAAGGACCTGCCGTCCTTCGACGACGACCGCAAGACACGCGACATCACCACCGACGAGGACCTGGGTCGGGTGGCCGACGAGCTGCGCCTCATCAAGGACGAGTGGGAGGTCGGCGAGCTCCAGGAGGCCTGCGACATCACCACGCTGGGCTTCGAGGACTCGGTGCGCGAGTGGGACCGGGTGCTGGAGTTCGGCGAGCGCTGGATCGAGGGCACCTTCTTCCGCCGCGCGCGCGCGATGGGCAACGACATCGGCTACGACTCGATCTGCGCCGGCGGCTCGCACGCCACGACGCTGCACTGGATCGACAACACCGGCTCGATCGAGCCCGGCAAGCTGGTCCTGCTCGACATGGGCGTCGAGGGCAACAACCTCTACACCGCCGACGTGACCCGGACCCTGCCGGTCGACGGCAGCTTCACCCCGCTGCAGCGCGACCTCTACGACCTGGTCTTCACCGCCCAGCAGAAGGGCATCGAGGCCGTACGTCCCGGCGTCCCGTTCCTCGCCGCCCACCACGCCGCGATGGAGGTCCTCGCGCACGGCCTGTCGGACATGGGCCTGCTGCCCGTCTCGGCCGAGGAGGCGCTCGACCCGGAGTCCAAGCTCTACTCCCGCTGGACCCTCCACGGCACCTCGCACATGCTCGGCATGGACGTCCACGACTGCGGTCGCACCTCGGTCGACATCTATCCCAAGGGCGACCTCGCCGAGGGCATGGTCCTGACGGTCGAGCCCGGCCTCTACTTCCAGGAGGACGACCTGCTCGTCCCCGAGGAGCTGCGCGGCATCGGCATCCGCATCGAGGACGACATCCTCGTGACCGCCGACGGCCACGCCAACCTCTCGGCCGCCCTCCCCCGCACCTCCGCCGACGTGGAGGAGTGGATGGGCCGGATGCGCTCGGCCCGCTGACCTTGGACTGCCACCACTACGACGCCTTCCGCTGCCGTTCCTGCAGCCTCCTCGAGGTCCCGCGACCGCGACAGCTCTCCGACAAGGAGGCGCACGCGCGATCCCTGGTGGCTGCGCCCGTCTGGCTGCCCACTGTCGCCGGAGCGGAGTCGGGCTTCCGCAACAAGGCCAAGATGGCAGTCGGCGGCACGGCCGACGCTCCCACGCTCGGGATCCTCGACCGGGACCTCGCCGGCATCGACCTGCGTGACTGCGGCCTGCACTCCCGCGGCCTCACGGCGGCCCTGAGTGGCATCGCCGACTGGATCAGCAGCGCCGGCCTGTCGCCGTACGACGTGGGGACGCGCAGCGGCGAGCTCAAGCACGTCCTGCTGACCGAGTCGCCCGACGGCGAGCTGATGCTGCGGCTGGTGATGAGGTCGACGGCGCTGGAGGCCAGGGTCCGGTCACGACTGCCCGCACTGCTGCAGGCGCTCACCGACGCTGCGCGTGGTGACGATCAACGTCCAGCCCGATCACAAGGCCGTCCTCGAGGGTGAGCGCGAGATCGTGCTGACCGACGAGTCGACGCTGCCGATGCGGCTGGCGACGGGGGTGACGCTGCGGCTGGGCCCGAAGTCGTTCTTCCAGACCAACACGTTCGTCGCCGAGGCGCTCTACGACCAGGCCCGGTCGTGGGTCGCCGACCTCGACGTGCGCCGGATCTGGGACCTCTACTGCGGTGTCGGTGGCTTCGCGCTGCACCTGGCCGGGCCGGGCCGCGAGGTGCTCGGCGTGGAGATGTCGGCCGACGCGATCGCGGCCGCTCAAGCCACGGCCGGCGCGCTGGGAGTCGACGCACGATTCGTCGCGGCGGATGCGACGTCGTACGCCGTCTCGGCGGGCGTGGTGCCCGACCTCGTGGTGGTCAACCCGCCTCGCCGCGGGATCGGCCCGGAGCTCGCGGGCTGGCTCGAGCAGTCGGGCGTGGAGCACCTCGTCTACTCGTCGTGCAACGCCGAGTCGCTCGCGCGCGACCTCGCGCTGATGCCGTCGCTGCGGCCGGTCGAGGCGCGGGTGCTCGACATGTTCCCGCACACGACGCACTACGAGATGATCGTGCTGCTGTCGCGCTGAGCGCGCTCAGCCGCCGCGGACGCGTGAGCCCTTGTCCACGCTCTTGTCCCGGACGGACCCGCACGACGCCGTCCGAGCCGCGAACCACGGAATCAGCGGTGCTTGGGGCGGTGTGCCGTTCCCCCGCGACCGACGGGCTGGAGGTAGTTCGCTGCCGCGTAGTCGGCGACGTTCCACCCCAGGGTCTTGGCCTGCTCGTCGGCCGTCCGGTAGTGCAGGCCGGCCCAGATACGGGCCTCGACGACCTCGGCGATGACCTGCGAGAAGCTGCTGAAGGTGCGTAGCCGCGGGTCAGCGGGGACGGGCGCGAGCAGCGTGGAGATGCTCGTGATCTGGAATCCCCCCGGGATGGTGTCGCCGAAGAACTTCTGGAGGATCCGCGTGTGCGAGGCGTCCAGGCACAGGTGGCCCGACGGGTGGTCGGGGTACGGCGCGGCGATCAAGGGCGTCCAGCCCGCTCTGCGCCACCGTGGCCGGGTTGTTGTCCTCGCCCGCCCGCGGAATGGCGTTCCAGGGCCGCCAGAAGTCCCAGTAGTACTTGTCGTTCCAGCAGTTGATGGCCGCGTCCGCACCGCTCAGGTTCGTCATCGCGAAGAGACGAGCAGCGTCGGCGGCGTCGAGGTCGTTGCGATCCGCGAGCTCGCGCGCGACCTCGTTCCAGCTCCTGACCGGCGTGCTCTGCCACCACCGGGCAATGTAGGTCTGGGTGGGGGTCCGCACCGCGCTGTCCGCTGCCCCGAGTGACTTGACCTCGTTGAAATCCTTCGCCCAGGTGTCGCTGGTCAGCTCGACCGGTCCCGTCGTACGGAACTGGGAGGAGGACGTCATCACGAACGGATCGACCGCGCCGACCCACGGCGTGGGATCGAGGATCTGCGCGCCAGTCGCAGTCAGCTGCGGCCACCAGTGCCCCACAGCGGTGTTCGGCACCCATTGCGACGGGCCGAAGCGGCCGTCATCCGCGCGAGCCGCGATCATCGCCGCGGCGGCAGCCTCCCCGGCCGCGACTCCCTGGCTCTTGAACGGACCGTCGGGGACCGCATCCAGTGCGGTCCGGTACTGCGTACCGAGCGTGTCCAGCAGCGCCGCCCGGTTCGCCGGCAGGACGTTCGGAACGGTGGACACGAGGTGCCGCAGGACTCCGTACGCCGCGGCAGCGACCGCCGCGTCCTTGGAGGCACGCGCGGAGAAGCGACGATCCAGCAGGTACGGCCGGTGGTGCTTGGGCTCGGTCGCGTTCACTGCGTCGTAGACGGCGCCCTGCACCATGGCCACGTGGATCTGGGAGGCAGGCGGGGCTCCACCTGCATTCCCCGGGAGCCCGATCAGCGTGTCCACGGCGATCGTGTTCCACGCGAGCACGGCGTCCCCGCTGGCTGCCCCGGTGGTGGCCGCGGTGACGGGCGCGGGCTTTCGCGCCTGGCCGTTGGCCGGCCCGGACACGTTGCCCAGCGCAAGCACGATCGCCATCGCAGACATCATCGACAGAATGCTCTTGGATCTCATCGCTCCTCCTCGGGGTTTGCGAGGACGCGGGCCAGCACTCTGGACGACCTCGAGTGAAATTCGGCTCTTCCAGTGAACGACCGCGCGTCGGCGGAGGCAATCCCACCGATTGAGGGTTTCGACGCCGTGGGTGTAGTGCACGAAGTCAGGCGCTGGTCCCTGACTCTCGTCACCAAGCGCGAGGGCAACCTCGACCAGCCGGCGTACGACGCACTCCGCGGACGTGCAGCGTGGCGCGAGGCGGCCGACCGGGAGCCGGGCTGGAATACTGCTGCCGCCGGCCCCCGTAGCTCAGCTGGATAGAGCAAGAGCCTTCTAATCTCTAGGTCGCAGGTTCGAATCCTGCCGGGGGCGCTCGCCCGAAATTGTCGGCTCTGCGTCAGAGGCGCACGGCCACCGTCAGCAGCACCGCGGAGTCCTCGATCGCCTGGAGGGCGTGCCGGGCGTCCGGGATGGTCAGCAGGTCGCCGGTCGACCCGTTCCAGCTCTGGTCGCCGGCGACGAGCGTGACGCGGCCGTGGAGGACCTGCAGCGGTCGCCTCCCCCGGGCTCTCGTGCTCGTCCAGGCTGGAGCCCGCTGCGCAGCGCGATCAGGGTCTGGCGCAGGACGTGCTCGTGACCGCCGTGGATGGTGTGGGCGCTGCGCCCGCTGGTGCGCCGTCCCGGGCCTTCTCCAGGTGGTGCGCGGACCAGGTGGTCAGTGACTCGTGCTGCATGGCGGTCTCTCCTCGTGCGTGGGTGGCCGCTCAGCCGACCCGGTCCCAGCCCCGGCGGGGTCGGTGGCTGCCGAGCTGGTCGTCGTCGCGGCTGCGGTAGACGATGTAGGGCCGGGTCAGGTAGCCGAGCGGGGCGCTGAACACGTGCACGAGCCGGGTGAACGGCCACAGGGCGAAGAGCCCGAACGCGACCAGCGCGTGCAGCTGGAAGCCGAGCGGCGCCTCCGCCATCAGCGTCGGCGTCGGGCTGGAAGGCGAGGAACGAGCGGTACCAGACCGAGACGCCCTCGCGGTAGTTGTACTCACCGCCGATGGTCAGGATCGAGCCCGCGATGGTGTTCCACATCCCGAGCACGATCGACGACGGCCAGGAAGGCGTACATCACCTTGTCCATGACCGTGGTCGCCGAGAAGACCGGCCCGACGGTGCGGCGCCGGTAGATCAGGATGACCATGCCCGACCACGGCCATCGACGCCGGCGAGCAGGCCGCCCGCCGACCGCGACGACGTGGTAGGTCTCGTCGCTGATGCCCGACCGCGTCGGTCCACGACTGCGGGACCAGCAGGCCGATGACGTGACCGCCGACGACGCCGAGCATCCCGAAGTGGAACAGCGGGCTGCCGATGCGCAGCAGCCGGTCCTCGTAGAGCTGGGAGGAGCGGGTGGTCCAGCCGAACTTGTCGTAGCGGTAGCGCCAGAAGTGGCCGACGACGAAGGTCGTCAGGCAGAGGTAGGGGACGATCACCCAGAGGAAGATGTCCATCAGCGGGCTCCTCGAGCGGACGGCGTGGGAACGACGGCATCGGCAGCGGCGTGGGGCCGTCCGGTCGCGCCGGGCCCGGGTCGAAGGCGGGGGTCGCGTACGGCGTGAGGCCGACCTCCTCCTCGGGCGGTCCCTCGGCGGCGAGCCGGCGCACGGCCTCCCACTCGTCGCCCCGCAGCGGCGGCAGCGTGGCGGTGACCGCCTCGACGGCACCGGCCCAGCGCGAGCCGGCCTCGGCGAGCGAGATCCGGAGCAGCTCGAGCCCGGCGCGGTGGTCGAGGATCAGCTGGCGGCCCTCGCTCGCGGTCGACGGTGGCGGCGTACTCCAGCACGACGCACAGGTGGTCGGGCAGCTCGGCGTCGGTCAGCTCGAAGCCGGACGCGAGGTAGGTCTGCTTGAACCGGAGCAGCGCCATCCCGCGCTTGCGGGTGTCGCCGTGGGCGAAGTAGGTCAGGAACAGGTTGTGCCGGCGCCGGTTGTCGAAGGTCTCGACGTAGTCGGCCTCGAGCTCGGTCAGCGGCGTCTCCTGCAGGCGGGCGACGCACGCCCGCAGCGGCTCCGCCGACCCGCTCGGGCAGCTCGGTCGGCGGCCTCCCGGATCAGCTCGAGCCGGCCGAGCAGCTCCTCGTCGGGGTAGCCGAGCAGCAGCGAGGCCGCCTGCCAGGCCACCGTGAGCTGGGCGCCGGTCAGCGCGGCGGCGCGCCGGCGCGGTCGCGGTGCGGCTCACGGGGTCCTCCTCGTCGTCCGACCGGCGGCGGGAACAGCCCGCTCGGGGCTGCCCTTGCCGTCCCAGTTGAGCAGGTTCACCCGCGACGCCTTGTCGGCCGGCGCGGCCAGCGTGTCGGCGGTCTGCCGGTCCTGGAGCATCTGGAAGTTCTCGACCGCGATCGGCGTCGGCACGCCCGACCCCTCGCCGAAGAGTCTCCGTGCTGCCCGCCGCCGTACTCGGAGACCGAGCACTCGGTGGCCAGCTCCTCCAGCGAGTGCGCCTGCTCGGCGTGCGCCGGCGGGATGACGTAGCGCTCGTCGTACTTCGCGATCGCGAGGAGGCGGTACATGTCGTACATCTCCTCCTCGGTCATCCCGACGGCCGCCGGGATCGAGGCGTCCGGCTCGCGGCCCAGGTTGATGTCGCGCATGTAGGAGCGCATCGCGGCGAGCTTCTTCAGCACCGCGTCGACCGGCGCGACGTCGCCGGCGGTGAACAGCTCGGCGAGGTACTCGATCGGGATCCGCAGCGCGTCGATGGCGGCGAACAGGTTGCCCCTGTCCTCGGCGTCGTCGCCGGTGTCCTTGACCACGTCGACGACCGGCGACAGCGGCGGGATGTACCAGACCATCGGCATCGTGCGGTACTCCGGGTGCAGCGGCAGCGCCACCTTGAACCGGTTGATCAGCGCGTAGATCGGCGAGCGCTGGGCGGCCTCCACCCAGTCGCGCGGGATCCCGGCCCGCTCGGCCTCGCGCTGGACCTCGGGGTCGTGCGGGTCGAGGAAGACCTCGCGCTGGGCCTCGTAGAGGCCGTGCTCGTCCGTCGGTGGCCGCGGCCTCGAGCACCTTGTCGGCGTCGTAGAGCATCAGGCCGATGTAGCGCAGCCGGCCGACGCAGGTCTCGGCGCAGACCGTCGGCAGCCCGACCTCGATCCGCGGGAAGCAGAACGTGCACTTCTCGGCCTTGCCGGTGCGGTGGTTGAAGTAGATCTTCTTGTAGGGGCAGCCGGAGACGCACATCCGCCAGCCGCGGCAGCGGTCCTGGTCGACGAGCACGATGCCGTCCTCGGCGCGCTTGTAGATCGCGCCGCTGGGGCACGACGCGGCGCACGACGGGTTGAGGCAGTGCTCGCAGATCCGCGGCAGGTAGAACATGAAGGTCTGCTCGAACTCGAACTTCACCTTGTCGGCGATCTTCTTGCAGCATCGGGTCGTGCTCCAGGGTGGCCGCGGAGCCGCCGAGGTTGTCGTCCCAGTTGGACGACCAGGTGATCTTCATGTCCTTGCCGGTGAGCAGCGACTTCGGCCGGGCGACCGGGCGTGTGCTCCTGCGCCGGGGCGTCGGTGAGCGTGGCGTAGTCGTAGGTCCAGGGCTCGTAGTAGTCCTGGATCGAGGGCATCTTCGGGTTGGAGAAGATCGTGAGCAGCTTGCGGAGCCGCCCGCCGCGCCTTGAGCGTCGAGCCGGCCGCGCTTGTTGAGCGTCCAGCCGCCCTTCCACTCCTCCTGGTCCTCGTAGCGCCGCGGGTAGCCCTGGCCGGGCCGGGTCTCGACGTTGTTGAACCAGACGTACTCGGTGCCGGTGCGGTTGGTCCACGCCTGCTTGCAGGTGACCGAGCAGGTGTGGCAGCCGATGCACTTGTCGAGGTTCATCACCATCGCCATCTGCGCCATGACCTTCATCAGTACGTCACCTCCTGCGAGCGCTTGCGGATCACGGTGACCTCGTCGCGCTGGTTGCCCGTGGGGCCGAGGTAGTTGAAGGCGAAGGACAGCTGGGCGTAGCCGCCGATGACGTGGCTGGGCTTGACCAGGATCCGGGTCAGCGAGTTGTGGATGCCGCCGCGCTTCCCGGACGTCTCCGCGATCGGTACGTCGATCAGCCGGTCCTGGGCGTGGTGCATGTAGACGGTCCCCTCGGGCATCCGGTGGGAGACGATCGCGCGGGCCACGACGACGCCGTTGCGGTTGACCGCCTCGATCCAGTCGTTGTCCTCGACGCCGACCTTGGCGGCGTCCTGGTCGCTCATCCAGATCGTCTGGCCGCCGCGCGAGAGCGAGAGCATGAACAGGTTGTCCTGGTACTCCGAGTGGATCGACCACTTGTTGTGCGGGGTGAGGTAGCGGACCGTCACCCCCAGCTCGCCCATCGACCCGATGTCGGGCTCGCTGAAGAGCGCGCCCATGTTGAGCGGTGGCCGGTAGACCGGCAGCCCCTCACCGAGCTCGGTCATCCAGTCGTGGTCGAGGTAGAAGTGCTGGCGCCCGGTCAGCGTGTGCCACGGCTTGAGCCGCTCGACGTTGATCGTGAACGGCGAGTAGCGCCGCCCGCCGGTCTCCGACCCGGACCACTCCGGCGAGGTGATCACCGGCACCGGCGCGGCCGACCGTGTCGGCGAAGGTGATCTGCTTGCCCTCGTGCTCGGCCGCGAGGTCGTGCAGCAGGGTGCCGGTGCGCTTCTCCAGGGTCTTGAAGCCCTGGGTGGCCAGGTGGCCGTTGGTGGTGCCGGACAGCGCCAGGATCGCCTCGCAGGCGTGCACGTCGCGCACCAGCGACGGCCGCCCGTCGGCCGCGCCGCCCCGGACCGCGCCGTTCTTGTGCAGCAGGTAGTCGACCGACGTCGTGACGTCGTAGGTGACGCCCTTGGTGGTCGTGCCGAGCTTCTCCAGCAGCGGCCCGAGCGCCTGCATCTGCGCGCCGACGGCGGTGAAGTCGCGCTCGACCTCGACGATCTTCGGCATCGTCACGCCCGGGCACCGGCTCGCACTCGCCGTGCTTCCAGTCGCGGACCACGCCGTGCGGGTTGGCCATCGCGTCGGGGGTGTCGTGCAGCAGCGGGACGGCGACGACGTCCTTGCGGGTGTCGAGCCGGCCGGCGGCGAGCTCGCTGAACTTGGTCGCGATCGTCTGCCAGGCGTCCCAGTCGGTGCGGGTCTGCCACGGCGGCGCGATCGCCGGGTTGAACGAGTGGATGAACGGGTGCATGTCGGTGGTGTTGAGGTCGTGCTTCTCGTACCACGTGGCCGCGGGCAGCACGACGTCGGAGAAGATCGTGGTGCTGGTCTGCCGGAAGTCGAGGGTGAGCAGCAGGTCGAGCTTCCCCTCGGGCGCGTCGTCGTGCCACTCGACCTCCTGCGGCCGCTGGCCCTCGGACGCCTCGCCGGCGCGCAGCGAGCTGTCGGTGCCGAGCAGGTGCTTGAGGAAGTACTCGTTGCCCTTGCCCGAGGAGCCGAGCAGGTTGGCCCGCCAGATCGCCAGCACCCGCGGGAAGTTCTCCGGGGAGTCCGGGTCCTCGGCGGCGAACCGCAGGTCGCCGGACTTCAGCTGGTCGACGACGTGCTCGGCCACCGGCTTGCCCGGCCGCGCGCCGCCTCGTCGGCGAGGTCGAGCGGGTTGCGGTCGAACGTCGGGTACGACGGCATCCAGCCCATCCGCGCGCTCTTGGCGATCACGTCGGCCGTGCTCATCCCGGCCAGCTTGCCGCTGCCGGTCTTGGCCGAGACCGTGTCGGCGCCGAAGGTGTCGTAGCGGAACTGGTCGGTGTGGAGGTACCAGTAGGCGGTGTGGATCATCTGCCGCGGCGGGCGCTTCCAGTCCAGCCCGAACGCGAGCTGCGCCCAGCCGGTCACCGGGCGGCACTTCTCCTGGCCGACGTAGTGCGCCCAGCCGCCGCCGTTGACGCCCTGGCAGCCGGTGAGCGTGGTCAGCCCGAGGAAGCCGCGGTAGATCGTGTCGGAGTGGAACCAGTGGTTGGTGCCGGCGCCCATCAGGATCATCGAGCGGCCCTTGGAGTCCTCGGCGTTCTGCGCGAACTCGCGGGCGATCCGGGCGGCGGCCGAGCGCGGGCACGCCGGTGATGGCCTCCTGCCAGGCCGGGGTGTACGGCGCGGTCGCGTCGTCGTACGACGTGGCGTAGTCGCCGCCGAGCCCGTCACGGCCCACGCCGTACTGCGCGAGCATCAGGTCGAAGACGGTGGTGACCAGGCGGTCGCCGATCCGGCGCACCGGCACGTCGCGGGGCAGCGAGCCCGGCGTCCCGTCGACGTCGTCGAAGCGCGGCAGCTCGACGGAGACGGTCTCGGCGCCGGTGCTCGAGCAGGGTCAGCCGCGGGTCGACGTCGCCGAGGTCGAGGTTCCACTTGCCCGACGCCGGCGTCGCCGAACCGGTGACCGAGCGAGCCGTTCGGCACCACCGGCTCGTCGGTCGCGGCGTCGAGGAGCACGGTCTTGAAGTGGGCGTTCTCCTCGTCGGCGTGCTCGGGCAGGTCGGCGGCGGTGAGGAACTTGCCGGCGCGGTAGGTCCCGGGCCGTCCGGGCCGCCTCGTCGAGGGCGACGAGGTAGGGCAGGTCGGTGTACTTCTTCGTGTAGTCGGTGAAGTACGGCGTCTGCCGGTCGACGAAGAACTCCTTGAGGATGACGTGGCCCATCGACATCGCCAGCGCGCCGTCGGTGCCGGGCGCGATCGCCAGCCACTCGTCGGCGAACTTCACGTTGTCGGCGTAGTCGGGCGCGACCACGACGACCTTCTGGCCGCGGTAGCGGGCCTCGGTCATCCAGTGCGCGTCCGGCGTGCGGGTCACCGGGACGTTGGAGCCCCACATGATCAGGTAGCCGGCGTCCCACCAGTCGCCGGACTCCGGGACGTCGGTCTGGTCGCCGAACACCTGCGGCGAGGCGACGGGCAGGTCGGCGTACCAGTCGTAGAAGGACAGCATCGAGCCGCCGACCAGCGAGGTGAACCGGGCGCCGGAGGCGTGCGAGACCATCGACATCGCCGGGATCGGCGAGAAGCCGGCGACCCGGTCGGGGCCCCACTTCTGGATCGTGTGGACGTAGGCCGCGGCGACCATCTCGGTGGCCTCGTCCCAGCGTGGCCCGGACCAGGCCGCCCTTGCCGCGCGCGGACTTGTAGGCCTTGGCGCGCTGCGGGTTGTCGACGATGTGCGCCCAGGCCTTGACCGGGTCGCCGTCGTGCTGCGACTTCGCCTCGCGGTACATCTGCAGCAGCACGCCGCGGACGTAGGGGTAGCGGACCCGGGTGGGCGAGTAGGTGTACCAGGAGAACGCGGCGCCGCGGGGGCAGCCGCGGGGCTCGTACTCCGGGCGTGTCCGGGCCGACCGACGGGTAGTCGGTCTGCTGGGTCTCCCAGGTGATGATCCCGTCCTTGACGTAGACCTTCCACGAGCACGACCCGGTGCAGTTCACGCCGTGGGTGGAGCGGACGACCTTGTCGTGGCTCCACCGGTCCCGGTAGAAGGCGTCGGCGTCGCGGCCGCCCGCCTTGGTCAGGGTGCGCAGGTCGTCGGAGACCGTGCCCCTGGTGAAGAACCGCCGGCTGCGCACGAGCGCCTCGCTCAGGCCGATCGTCCATGCCGATGTTCTTGCTCAATGGGCTTCCTGTCGCTGTGCGGTGCGGCGGACGACGGTCAGGGTGAGCACGAGGGTGAGGGCCGCGGTGATCGAGAGCATCCAGAGCCCGATCGCGTAGGAGTCGGTGCGGCCGTAGACGTAGCCCATGATCAGCGGCGGCACGAAGCCGCCGAGGCCGCCGGCAGCGCCGACCAGACCGGTCACGCCGCCGACCCGGCTCGGGTCGGTGACCCTGGCGATCAGGGCGAAGGTCGCGCCGCTGCCCGGCACCGAGCGCGGCCGCCATCGCCAGGAACGCCACGGTGCCGATGCCCGTCCAGCGGCGGGGTGCCGGCCGAGATGGCCGCGCCCACGGCCACCACGGCGTACGCCGTCGCCAGCACCGGGATCGGGCCGAACCGGTCGGACAGCCAGCCGCCGACCGGCCGCATCACGCACGGCGACCACGACGAAGCCGGCCATCCGGTTGGCGGCGTCGGCGGGCGTCAGGCCGTGGGCGGTCTTGAGGTAGGCGGGCAGGTAGACCGAGAACGCGACGTAGCCGCCGAAGGCGACGGCGTAGAGGATGCACGCCTGCCAGGTGATGGGCAGCCGGGCGTTGGCGTTGAGCCGGCTCGCGAGGCTGGTGGTCGGCACCACCCGGCCCGGGGCGTCGCGCAGCAGGAGCCAGGCGAGCGACCGCGTAGACGGCCAGGACGGCCGCGGTGATGAGGAACGGCGCCTTCTCACCCACGTTGGTGTAGAGCTTGACCGTGGTGAGGGCGCTGATCGCGGTGCCGCCCATGCCGGCGCCGAAGATGCCGATCGCCAGGCCGCGTCGCTCCGGGCGGGAACCACGCGTTGACGAACGGGACGCCCGACCGCGAAGGCGGTGCCGGCGATGCCGAGGAAGAAGCCGCCGACGAGGAGCAGGGTGTAGGAGTCGAGCGCGACGAACGCGATGAACAGGACCGGCACGATGGTGGCCGCGGAGATCAGCGGGAACATCACCCGACCGCCGTAGCGGTCGGTCAGCGCCCCGACCACGATCCGGCCGAGCGAGCCGACCAGCACCGGCACCGCCACCAGCAGCGCGACGTCGGACTCGCTCAGGTCGCCGAGCGCCCCGGAGTCGCGGAACATCGGGCCGAGCGGGCTGATCAGCGCCCACGCCCAGAAGTTCACGGCGAACCCGAGCGTGGCGAGGGCCAGCATCAGGACCGGCGACCCGGATCCCGCCGCCGTGGACGTGGGTGTGCTCGCCGGATGTGGCCCGGGGGCCGTGTCGTTCGTCATTCCGATGATTCTGTGGGCCGGGCCCCGGCGCGGGCAGGGCCAAAGGTCCCGGCACCGGAGGGCTCCGAGTCCGGCGTGTCTCCCGGCTCCCCGGCTCCCTGCGGGTCAGGATGTGCGCAGGCCCCGCCCCGTATGAGGTTGCGGGGCCGAATACTTTCCTGGTCCCGCGGTAACGTCCCGGTCGTGATCAGCGACCTCGTCCTCGGCACGATGTACTTCGGCACCCGCACCGACCGCGACACCTCTTTCGCCCTGCTCGACCGGTTCGTCGAAGCCGGCGGGCGGTGGATCGACACCGCCAACTGCTACGCCTTCTGGGCCGACGAGTCAGGTCACGGCGGCCAGAGCGAGGGCGTGCTCGGCGACTGGCTGCGCGCCAACCCCGGCGTGCGGGAGCGGGTGGAGATCGCCACCAAGGTGGGCGTGGAGCCCGACGACAGCGGGCACGCCGAGGGCTTGTCGGCAGAGGTCGTACGCCGCGGGGCCGAGGCGAGCCTGGCCCGGCTCGGGGTCGAGCGGGTCGACCTCTTCTGGGCCCACGCGCGCGACCTGGCGACTCCCATCGAGGAGACCGCCGAGGCGATGGGTGCGCTGGTCACCGACGGGCGTGCCGCGCGACTCGGGCTGTCCAACCACCCGACGTGGGTGGTCGAGCGCGCCCGCGCGCACGCCACGGCCCGGGGGCTCGAGCCCGTCACCGCGCTCCAGCTCTCGACGTCCTACGTCGAACCCCGGCCCGGTGCGGCCGTCGAGGGCAAGGACCACCGCTTCGGCTGGGTCACCGAGGAGACGCGCGACTACGTCGAGCAGCACCCCGAGGTCGAGGTCTGGGCCTACAGCCCGCTCATCCAGGGCGCCTTCGACCGGGAGGACCGCCCGTTCCCCGACGCCTACTTCCACCCCGGCACGACGGCCCGGCTGGCGACCCTCGCGGGCGTGGCCGGACGGCTCGGGGTCGCCCCCAGCGTCGTCGTGCTCGCCTGGCTGGTGCGCGAGGGGCATCTCGCCGATCATCGGGGTGAGCTCCGTCGACCAGCTCGAGTCGGCACTCGCCGCGGGCGACCTTGCCCTCGACGACGACCTGATGGCTCAGCTGGACGAGCCGGCGTAGGCGTCGATCTCGCCCTCGATGCGCGCCTTGACGTCCGCCGGCGCCCACGAGGCGCGTACGGCGGCGCGCGCCAGGTCGGCGACGCCCGACTCGTCGAGGTCGAGCAGGCCGGCCGCGACCTCGTAGTCGTGGTTGAGGGTCGTGGCGAACATCGGCGGGTCGTCGGAGTTGATCGTGACCGTGACGCCCGCCTCGACGAAGGTGCGCAGCGGGTGGTCCTCGATCCGGGCCACCGCACGCGTGGCGATGTTGGACGTCGGGCAGACCTCCAGCACGATGCCCTCCCCCGCCAGGTGGGCGAGCAGCTCGGGGTCCTCGGCGGCCGAGACGCCGTGCCCGATCCGCTCGGCGCCGAGCAGGTGCAGCGACTCCCAGATCGTGCCCGGCCCGGTGGTCTCGCCGGCGTGCGGCACCGAGTGCAGGCCGGCGGCGCGGGCGGCGTCGAAGTGCGGCTGGAACTGCGCGCGCGGCACCCCGATCTCCGGGCCGCCGAGCCCGAAGCCGACCAGCGCGTCGGTGCGGTGGTCGAGGGCGTACGACAGCGTGGCGTCGGCCGCCGCCAGTCCGCTCTCGCCGGGGATGTCGTAGATCCAGCGCATCACCAGCCCGAAGTCACGCTCGGCGGCGATGCGGGCGTCCTCGATGGCCTCGGTGTAGGCCTCGATCGCGATGCCGCGGGCGACCGAGGTGTAGGGCGTGCAGGTGAGCTCGGCGTAGCGCAGGTTCTGCCCGTGGGCCATCTCGCGCGCCACCTCATAGGTCAGCAGCCGGACGTCGTCGGGCGTCCGGACCAGGTCGACGACCGCGAGGTAGACCTCGATGAAGTGCGCGAAGTCGCGGAACTCGAAGAAGCGCCGCAGGTCGTCGGGATCCGAGGGCACGCCCGCCGCCGGATGGCGCACGGCCAGCTCGGAGACGATGCGTGGGGAGGCCGAGCCCACGTGGTGCACGTGGAGCTCGGCCTTCGGCAGACCGGCGATGAAGTCAGCGAGGCTCACGCCGCGCAGTCTCTCAGTCGGAGGTGCCGACGATGGCAGCGGCGATGTCGTCGACCGTCAGGCCCTCGCCCTGCACCAGCTCGCCGTCGACGAAGACCGATGGGGTGCGAGTTCACGTCGGCCTTCGACGCCGCCTCGTTGGCTGCGTCCACCCAGCCCTGGAAGGCCATGTCCTCGATGCCGGGACGTACGTCGGCCTCCTCCGCTCCGGCCTCGACGGCCAGGGCCACCAGGTCGTCGTCGTCGGGGAAGGGTCCGGACTCCGACGGCTGGTCGGCGTAGAGGAGGTCGTGGAACTCCTTGGCGACCTCCGGACCCGACGTGTCCAGCACGACGGCGAAGGCGTTGGCCGACTCGGGCGAGTAGTCGCTGATCCGCTCGAGGAAGCCCAGCGGGCGGTACTCGACCTGGACCTCCCCCGCCTCGACCGCTGCGTCGAGCTGGTCGCCGACGGTCTTCTCGAGCTGGCCGCAGAAGGGGCAGAGGAAGTCCTCGTAGATCACGACGGACTTCGGGGCATCGTCCTCGCCGAGGACCAGGCCGTAGTCGTCGCTGGCGCCGGCGGGGGCCGTGTCCGGCTTGTCGGAGCCCAGGCTCGACACGAAGAAGTAGCCGCCGACGAGCAGCACGAGCACACCGGCGATCAGCCCGGCGCGGGTGAGCTGCTGCTTGCGCTTCTCGGCCTTGCGGCGCTCCTCGGCGGCGATCTTCGCCCGCTCCGTCCGCGCCCGCCTGGCCTCCCGCTTGGCCTGGGTGGCGGCCTTCTCCTCAGCGGTCCTGTGCGAGGTCTTCTTCTGCGCCATCGAGGCTTCCTTCGTCGTCGTCGTCGGTGGTGGGGTCGTGGTCAGGGGTGGGTGAGAAGAGGACGGTGTCCAGGGCGAGCCGGGACCGCGGACGCACCACCAGCCAGAGGCTGAGGGCGAGCAGGCCGATGTCGCGGGCGATCTCTCCGGGGTACTTCTCGGCCGCGTCGGGGATCACCCCGCCGCCACCGAAGCAGCCGCAGTCGATCGACAGCCCGCGCGCCCAGGCCGAGGAGATGCCGATGATGAAGGCGACAAAGAGCAGCGCCGAGACCACCGCGGCGCTGCGCGTCAGCACCCCGAGGATCAGGCACAGCCCGATGACGACCTCGACGACCGGGAGCAGGTGACCGACCGCCGGCACGATCGCCTCCGGCAGGAGGTCGTACGCCCGCACGGCACGCACGCTCTCGGCCGGGTGGAGCAGCTTCAGGCCACCGGCCACGAGCCACACGCCGCCCGTGACCAGGCGCGCCACGAGGCCGATCCAGTCCTTCACGACACCGACCCTAGGAGATGAGACTGAGTCGAGGCTGAGAGCGTCCGCGCGTAGATGGGTAGGGTGACCGCTCGTGAGCGACAGACTGGTGTGGATCGACTGCGAGATGACCGGCCTCGACATCGGCGCGGATGCGCTGATCGAGGTGGCGGCCCTCGTCACCGACTTCGACCTCAACGTCCTCGGTGAGGGCATCGACGTCATCATCAAGCCCTCCGACGAGGCGCTGGAGCAGATGATCGACTTCGTCCGCACGATGCACGAGCACTCCGGCCTGCTCACCGAGCTCGAGAGCGGTACGACGCTGGCCGACGCCGAGCAGCAGGTGCTGGCCTACATCAAGGAGCACTGCCCCGACGGCAGCCGCCCTCCACTGGCCGGCAACACCGTGGCCACCGACCGCCTCGTTCCTCGCCCGCGACATGGCCGAGCTCGAGTCGTTCCTCCACTACCGGATCGTCGACGTGTCCTCCATCAAGGAGCTGTCGCGCCGCTGGTTCCCCCGCGCCTACTTCGCCGCCCCCACCAAGCGCGGCAACCACCGCGCGCTCGCCGACATCCAGGAGAGCATCGAGGAGCTGCGCTACTACCGCGAGGCCGTCTTCGTGCCGCACCCCGGTCCCGACACCACGACCGCCAAGGAGATCTCGGCGCGTCATGCCGGCGGGTTGACCGGTCTCGGACCCGATGCGGAATCTGTGGGCTGATTGCCCTACACTTCACGTCGTCCTAGCGCTCTGCGCGAGGACGGAGAAGTGAACATGGTGGGTATAGCTCAGCTGGTAGAGCGCCGCCTTGTGGTGGCGGATGTCGCGGGTTCAAGTCCCGTTACTCACCCCAACGTGATCGAGCCCCTGACCTGCAGAGATGCAGGTCAGGGGCTCGACGCTGTCTCACACGTCCACCACGACGACGCCGTAGTTGTCGGGAGCACCGGCCGACAGGACCGCCGCCTCCACGGCCGCGGCCACCTCGTCCGGAGATCCGGGCATGAGCAACAGCTCGGCCAGCTGCCGCGGCTCGAGGACGCCGTGGACACCGTCGGTGGTCAGCACGAAGCGATCCCCGGTCGTGACCGCTCGCACCGACAGGTCCGGCGCCGAGGGCGACCCGTGTCCGAGGGCACGGTTGAGCCGGGCGCGGTCCGGGTCGTCGCGCGCCTCGTCCTCGGTGAGCCGTCCCTCGTCGACCAGCGACTGGACCACGGTGTGGTCGCGCGTCAGCCGCTGCAGGCTCCCGTCGCGGACCGCGTACGCCCGCGAGTCGCCGACGTGGGCGACGAGTGCGCGGTCACCGACGAGGAGCAGCGCGGTGAGGGTGGTGCCTCCCGTGCCGCGGGTCTCGACGGACCGTCCGGCCACCGCATCGGCAGCGCGACCCACGGCTGCGTCCAGGGCGGCCAGGGCATCCGGTCCCGGCGACCCGTGGTCGAGGGACGCGAGGGTGTCGAGCGCCGTCGCAGCGGCGCCGTGGTCGTGACCGACCCCGTCGGCGACGGCGAACAGGCGTCGCTGTCCGACGTAGACCTCGTCCTCCTGTGTCGAGCGGTTGCCCTGCCCGGCGCGGTGGGCGGAGCGGGCCGGGATGGTCGGTCGTGTCCGTGCTGGTGGTGTCCATGGGTGTTCGGTGTCCTCTCATCTGCGCGACGAGAGAGGCGACGACCTGACCGGCCGACGCGGTGTCGGCCTCGACCTGGCGCCAGTACGACAGTCAGCTCGGCGGCGGCCGCCTCGTTCGACTCGGCGCCGGTGATGACCGCGATCCTGCGCAGCGGGACTCCGGCGGTCCGCAGCCGGGCGACGAGCCTGGCAGCGGCGACCTGGTCGGGGGCGTAGCGGCGGTAGCCGGTGCGGGCGTCCACCTCCGCGGGCACCACGAGTCCGAGGTCGTCGTAGAGGCGCAGGGCCTTGGCCGTCAGCCCGGTCTCCTGGGCGAACTCACCGATCGTCAGCATCGTCGTTCCTCTCGTGCCGCGACCCGGTGTCGTCGGCGACCCGACCATCGGCCCTGCCCCAGGGTCAAGGTCAAGGGATCCGCAGGGGCAGCGGCGCCCCGCCGATCGGGTTCGCCTTCGCCACCTCGCCCATCGCGTCGAGGATGTTGCGCAGGTTGATGATGAGCGCGCCGTAGATCGGCCACTCGGCGGAGCGCTCGGTCGACCTCAGCTCCTCGGTGAAGTCCTCCAGGCGCCTCCGCACGGCGAGCAGCGCAACCGGGTCCGCGTCGCGGGCCCCGCGCCCGGCGTCGCCGAGCATCCCGATCCAGGGATCGGCGAAGGCACTGCCCCAGGTCTCCCGGTGGGCGTGCTGGCCGCCGAGCGTCCGCCCGAGGCTGCGTGTCTCGGCGATGGCCTGCTCCATCCGCCGCAGCAGCCCGTGCCAGTGCTGGGGATCCCTCATCTCGCGGGCCGATCGACGGGGGTTCATCCGCGCGCTCTCCTCCGCCTGGCGGAGCAATGCCCACGCCTGGTCCAGGTCCTCGTCGAGGTCACGGGTGCGGTCGATCCACTCGGTGACGTCCTCGTCCGGCAGCCGTCGACCAGACCCGCCGCGATGTCGACCAGCAGCTCGCCGATGTTGTCGTCGATGCGATCCATGGCCTTGGCGGCCGTACGACGACGCAGCGGCGGCCAGACGAGCACGTTGACGAGCAGCCCGACCGCCACCCCGATCCCGGTGTCGAGGAGCCGCGAGACGAGCAGGGCATCGCTCTCGAAGCCCGTGGTGAGCACCACGAGGCCGGTCGTCGCGATGGTGGTGGCCTCGGCGCCCAGCCACGGCACTGCGCCGAGCACCAGGGCGACCACCAGCAGCACGGTGATGGCCCAGGTGGACAGACCGAGCGGCTCCCCCACGACGGTGGCCAGGAGCACCGCCACCACGGTGGCAGCCACCTGCTGCATCCCCTTGGAGAAGGTCCGGTAGACGGTGGCGTGCACCACCAGCAGCGCGGCCCACGGCGCCAGGAACGGCTGGGGCAGGTCCAGCACGCTCGCCGCGATCACCCAGGCGACGACCGCGGCGAGCACCGTCTTGGCGAGCTGGAGGACGTCGTTCCACCAGATCGGGTCGCTGAGGCGTCCGTCGACACGCTCTCGCAACGTCTCCCTCTTGGTCTCCCTCATCGGGCTGACACTACGACTGCCGTCGCCGCCGCAACGTGTCGGGAAGGGTCAGCACCAGTGCCAGCACGATGCCGATGACCATGCCGATGGAGTTGGCCGCGACGTCGCGCGGGTCGGACACCCGTCCCGGGATGGACCGCTGGATGTTCTCGATCATCGACGTGAGCACGACGCCCGCCACCAGGGCCACCAGCCACAGGCGCGTTCCGACGAGCAGCAGCAGGAAGACGCCCAACGGGACGAACAGCCCGATGTTGGCCAGGAACTCGATCCGTTCGACGCTCAGCCGGCTGGTCAGTGGCTCGAGGTCGGGGTAGCGCTCCAGTCGCGCCAGGATGCGCGACGCCAGGTCGGAGTAGTCGGGTTGGTCCGACGCGGGCGTCAGCGTGACCAGTCCCGACGAAGCCCAGGTAGAGGAGGGTCAGCAGGCTCAGGACGGGATGGCGGTGCAGCATCCGACCATCATCCGGGGACTAGGTTGTCCGGATGGAATCGCGAAGGAGCAGCTATGACGTCGTCGTGGTCGGCGGCGGGCACAACGGACTGGTGAGCGCGGCCTACCTGGCGCGCGCCGGGCTCTCCGTCCTCGTGCTCGAGCGCCTCGACCACACCGGTGGCGCCGCCGTCTCCGTCGAGCCCTTCGCCGGCCAGCCGGCCCGCCTCTCGCGCTACTCCTACCTCGTCAGCCTGATGCCCGAGGAGCTGATGGCCGACCTCGGCCTCGACATCCGGCTCGCCTCGCGCACCACGGCGTCGTACACCCCCTGGGTCCGTGACGGCCGCGAGGGCGGCCTCCTCGTCGAGCGCCCCGAGGGCGAGGCGACGCGGGCCTCCTTCCGCGACCTCACCGGGTCCGATGACGAGTACGCCGCGTGGCTGGCGTTCTACGACGAGGTCGACGGCCTGGCGGAGGCCGTCGCCCCGACGCTGATGAAGCCCCTCCCCCTGGAGCGCGACATCCGCGCCCTCGTCGACGAGCGCCTCTGGGCCGACGTCATCGCCGAGCCGCTGGGTCGCACCATCCAGTCGCGCTTCACCGACGACACCGTGCGCGGCGTCGTCGCCACCGACGCCCTCATCGGCACCTTCGCCTCGATGGACGACCCGTCGCTGATCCAGAACCGCTGCTTCCTCTACCACCTGATCGGCAACGGCACCGGCGAGTGGCGGGTGCCGATCGGCGGCATGGGGTCCGTCACGACGGCACTGGCCAGGGCGGCTGTCGAGGCCGGGGCGGAGATCGTCACGGGCGCCGGGGTCAGCGCGATCACCCCCGGCCCGGACGGCGCCGAGGTGACGTGGCACGACGGCGCGCAGACGCGTACGGTCAGCGGCCGCCGGGTGCTGTCCGGCGTCGCACCGTGGGTGCTGCGGATCCTGCTCGGCGAGGGCGAGGACGCCGAGACCAAGCCCGAGGGGTCGCAGCTCAAGATCAACTTCCTGCTCGACCGGCTGCCGGCGCTCAAGTCGGGCGCCGACCCGGCCGTCGCCTTCGCCGGCACGCTCCACCTGGCCGAGGACTACAGCCAGCTCGAGCGGGCGTACGCCGCTGCTGCCGGCGGGTCCGTGCCAGACCCGATGCCGGGCGAGGTCTACTGCCACAGCCTCACCGATCCCTCGATCCTCGGTGAGCGCGCCGGTTCGGCGCACACGCTGACCTACTTCGGGCTGCACACCCCGGCCGGCCTGTTCGATGCCGACCCGTCGGCCAAGGACACCGCCGTGCGCAACGCGCTGGCGTCGCTCGACGCCGTGCTGGCCGAGCCGATCGAGTCCTGCCTGGCACGCGACGCCGACGGCAACCCGTGCATCGAGGCCAAGATCCCGCAGGACGTCGAGAACGACCTCGCGATGCCCGGCGGCCACATCTTCCACGGCGACCTCGAGTGGCCGTGGGCCACCAACCGCGCCCGCCTCGACACTCCTGCCCAGCAGTGGGGCGTCCAGACCGACCACGACTCGGTCCTGCTCTGCGGGTCCGGGGCCCGGCGCGGCGGTGCCGTCTCGGGGCTGGGCGGGCACAACGCCGCCCAGGCGGTGCTGGCCGAGCTGGGGTGACCCCTCGATTTTTGGTGGGCGTCGCGCGCTGATAAAGTTCCACTCGCTTCACCACGCGCGCCATTAGCTCAATTGGTAGAGCAGCTGACTCTTAATCAGCGGGTTGGGGGTTCAAGTCCCTCATGGCGTACACGTTGCCGAAGAGCCGGTCCTCGCGGGCCGGCTCTTCGCATGTCAGCGAGCTCTTCGCGCAGCAGCGGCGGGGTGAAGCCCTCGGGCCGGATGCCGGTCTTGTCGGCGTAGAACTCACGGACCAGGTCCATGTCGGCCTTCACGTCCCCGGTCGGGTGGAAGGTCGGACCCCAGCCGACGGTCCGCGCCGGAGCGTCGATGTAGGCGAGGGTGATCGAGAGCCCGGTCTGCTGCGCAATGCGGTAGAAGCCGGACTTCCAGTACTCGCCGCGATGCCGCGTGCCCTCGGCCGCGAGGCCCAGCAGCCAGGGGTCGCCCCCCTCGGCCTCGGCGATCAGCTCCTTGATGGTGGCGGCCGGGTTCTTGCGGTCCAGCTCCACAGCACCGGTCGAGCGCAGCACCCAGCCGAGCGGGCCCTTGAAGAGCTCCTTCTTGACCAGCAGCCGGATGTTGATGCCGTAGGTCCACGCCAGCAGGATCGTCAGCACCCAGTCCCAGTTGGACGTGTGCGGGGCTCCGACGAGCACGCCACGCTCCGGAACGGTGCCGACCGCCTTCCAGCGGACTGCGCGCAGGGCGACACGGGCGATGGTGCGTCGGACGAGGAAGTGTCGGCTCACAGGGATGACGCTAGCGGGCCGCTCGTCACGGCTCACCCACCAACGCCGCCGTGGTCCCGCCGAGCTCCATGGCGGGCAGGCCGAGCTTGCGGTGGTCCCACGACCGGGTGCGGGTGATGTCGAGGCGGATCACGACGCGGTTGTGCATCATCAGGTCGAGGAACGGCCTCAGGTCGGGCGTGTAGGGCCCGTGGTAGCGCTCGAACATGTCGAGGCAGACCCGCTCGAGGAGCTCGGCGTCGTCGATGACGACACCCTCCCCCTCGATCGCGACCCCGCGCAGGACGTCGTACGTCTGCCCCGCCTCGACCAGGAACGACATCCGCGGGTCGCGACGGAGGTTGACGACCTTCTGCGACTTCGGCTTGGTCTCGAACCACAGGTGGCCGTCGAACCACGCGAACCACATGCCGACGAGGTGGATCTGCCCGCTGGGCCCGAGCGTGCCGACGGTCGAGCTGCGCCGGGAGGACAGGAACGCGTCCACCTCGGCGTCGGACATGACGATCTGGGCCCGCTGCTTCATGTCGGAGGCCCGGCCCGGATCAGCGCGTGACGCGGCGTGCGACGACGACCAGGACGATGAGCCCGACGACCGCTCCGGCCGCCTTGAGGATGTTGTCGGTGCGGGGCTCGCCAGTGTCGAGGTCGACGAAGTGGGACTTCGCCTTCTCCACCCTGCGCCCCACGATCGTCTTGGGGTGGGCGCGGTAGGCGAGCTGGTCGATGGTCGAGGCCAGCCGCTGGCGCGTCTGCTCGATCTCGCGCTCGAGCGCGCTCATGTCCTGGGTCACCGGGGCAGGCTATCAATGCGGCGCGGGTCGAAGCCCCACGGCAGCTCCAGCCGGTGCGCGCCCATCAGCGCCTCGTCGGTCAGCACGTCGAAGGTCGACCGGTCGGCCACGACGACCCCCTCGCTCAGCACCACGCTTCGCGGGCAGAGCTCGAGGGCGTAGGGCAGGTCGTGGGTGACCATGAGCACCGTGACGTCGAGGCTGCGCAGGATGTCGGCGAGCTCGCGCCGCGAGGCCGGGTCGAGGTTGGAGGACGGCTCGTCGAGAACCAGGATCTCCGGCTCCATCGCCAGCACCGTCGCCACGGCGACCCGCCGGCGCTGACCGTAGGAGAGGTGGTGCGGGGGCCGGTCGACGAAGTCGGCCATGCCGACCTGCTCCAGCGCCTCCATCACCCGGCGGTCGAGCGCCGCCCCCCTGAGCCCGAGGTTGGCCGGCCCGAAGGCGACGTCCTGGCGGACGGTGCCGAGGAAGAGCTGGTCGTCGGGGTCCTGGAAGACGATGCCGACCCGGCGCCGGATCTCCTTGAGGTGATCCTTGGCCACGGGCAGCCCGCTGACCCTCACCGAGCCCGCTCCGGCCGTGAGGATGCCGTTGAGGTGCAGCACCAGGGTGGTCTTGCCGGCGCCGTTGGGGCCGAGCAGCGCGACCCGCTCGCCCTCGTGGACGTGGAGGTCGACGCCGAAGAGCGCCTGGTGGCCGTCGGGGTAGGCGAACGCCAGGCCCTGGACGTCGAGGACCGGGGTGCTCATGGCAGCTTCCCGTCGTACCCGCGCGACAGCATGGCGAGGTGCACGCGCTCGCCACGCTCGTAGGACCGGATGAAGAGGGCGCCCAGCGACCGGGCGAGCGTGGGCCAGTGCCGTGGGGACCGCGGGTCGCAGCCGCGTGAACGCAGCGCCGTCATCATGCGGCCGAGCTCGTCGGTGACGACGTCGAGGTAGCGGATCATGAAGCCCATGATCTGCACGATCAGGTCGGGCATCCGCAGCCGCTGGAGACCGCGCAGGAGGTCCTGCGGCTCGGTCGTGGCGGCGAGGGTGAGCGAGGCGAGCACGCCCAGCGTGCCCGTGACCAGCAGGGCGATGCTGGCCTGGAGACCGGGCTCGGAGACGCTCACGCCGAGCACCTCGGTGCGCGGGCCGGTGGCGATGAAGGGGACGAGCACGGCGAAGATCGCGAACGGCACCTCGACGAGCATGCGGGGCGCCAGGTAGGTCACCGGGACCCGCGACACGGCGACGACGGTGAGCAGCAGCAGCGCCGCGACGACGTACGCCGCGTGCCACGACCGCGGGATCGCGACGACCACCAGCATGAAGCCGACGAGGGCGAGCAGCTTGAGGTGCGCGGGCGCGCGGTGGACGGGGCTGTGCCCGTGGAAGAACAGCCGGTGGCCGTGTCCGGCGCCCATCAGCTCCTGCTGTCGGCGGGCTCGTCGTGGCTGCCGCGGCGTCGTACGAGCCAGAACAGGCCGGTGGACAGCAACACCATGATGCCGACGCCGAGGAGGCCGGCGAGACCACCGCTGAGGCGGGCGTCGTCGACGCCCTCGACCTGGTAGCCGGCGATCGGGCTGTCCGAGACGGCCGAGTCCTCGGCGGAGTCACTGAAGCCGGTGCTCTCCGCGACGAACTCCAGGCCGTCGGGGTGGCTGCTGGCGTAGTAGCTGCCGACGCCCGCGATCAGCAGGCACACGAGCAGGCCCACGACGAGGAAGGTGCGCTGCTTCATCGGGCCGGCACCTCCCGGATCTCGAGCTGACGAGCGGCCATGACGGGACGCGCGCCGTAGACCAGGTCCGGCCGGGTGGCCATCACGCTCGCGACCACGAGGCCGGTGATGACGGCCTCGCCGATCCCGATGAAGACGTGCCAGCCGACCATGGCCACCAGCACCTTCGCGTCGTCGACCGGGGCGGTCCCGCCGATCGCGAAGAGGCCGGCGAAGACGGCGGCCACGACGGGCACGGTGACCAGGGCCGCGACGGCGGCCGCGGGGGCGATCACGGACGCGCGGTTCGGCAGGACACGGCGGAGCAGGCAGAAGACTGCCCAGCCGACGCCCACGCCGACGAGCGCCATCAGCGTGATGTTGGTGCCCAGGGCGGTGATGCCGCCGTCGGCGATCAGCAGTCCCTGCACGAGGATCACGACGCTGATGCACAGCACGGCAGACCACGGGCCGACCAGCACCGCCGCCAGCGCACCGCCGAGGAGGTGGCCGCTGGTGCCGGCCCCGACCGGGAAGTTCATCATCTGGCCGGCGAAGACGAACGTCGCCACCAGGCCCGCCATGGGGGCGGTGCGGTCGTCGAGCTCGCGTCGGGCGCCGCGCAACGCGTACGCGATCCCTGCCGCCGCGACGACGGCGGTGGCCACCGACGTCGGAGCGTCGAGGAAGCCGTCGGGCACGTGCATCGATCCGCTCCTGTGCTGGTTGGATGGAGGCGCCGACCCGGAACCCCCGATACCGGGCCGGCGCCGCTCCCGATCTTATTGCAATCATGTTGCAACAACCACACCGGCCCAGGACAGGAGTCCGAGATGACCGACCGTCTCTCCCCCGGCGACGCCGCCCCCGACTTCACGCTCACCAGCGACACCGACGAGCAGGTGACACTGTCGGACCTGCGTGGCCGACGCGTGATCCTCTACTTCTATCCCGCGGCGATGACACCCGGCTGCACCAAGCAGGCGTGCGACTTCAGCGACTCGCTCGAGTCCCTCAGGGGCGCCGGCTTCGAGGTCCTCGGGGTCTCCAAGGACAAGCCGGCCAAGCTGGCGAAGTTCCGTGAGCGTGATCAGCTCACTCTCACCCTGCTCTCGGACGAGTCGCTCGAGGTGCACAAGTCGTACGGCGCGTACGGCAACAAGTTGCTCTACGGCAAGGAGGTCGAGGGCGTGATCCGCTCGACCTTCGTGATCGACGCGGACGGCAGGATCGAGCTCGCGCAGTACAACGTGAAGGCCACTGGCCACGTCGCCAAGCTGCGGCGCGACCTCGGGCTGGACTGAGGCACCTGCGCACAGACGTGTGCCAGGGCTGTGCTGGCGCGTTCGGGTAGTCCAGTGGCAAGCGGCTGTCCACTGGCCGTTCCGGCAACCGTTGGTCACTGGACTACATCGGGCGGAGGAGGGGTAAGTACGCGACCTCCGGCCCGGACGCGACGCTGCTCTTCTAGACTCCATCGCTGAGCCGAAGTGGTGGAACGGCAGACACGCGGCGCTTAGGACGCCGTGCCCCAGGGCGTGCGGGTTCGAATCCCGCCTTCGGCACCCGGGTTGCGCGACTCCTCCCCGCGTGACCCGCGTCACCCCTAGAGTCCGCGCATGGACTCTGCGCTGACGACCGTCGGACTGCCGCTCGCCCTCGCGATCATCATGTTCGGCCTCGGTCTCGACCTGACCGTCGCCGACTTCAAGCGGGTCGGACGCGCTCCCAAGGCCGTGGGCGTGGCCCTGGCCTGCCAGATCGTGCTGTTGCCGCTGATCTGCTTCGGCCTGGTCGTGCTCTTCGACCTGCCCGCACTGCTCGGCATCGGCATGATGCTGCTGGCGGCCTCGCCCGGCGGCACGACGGCCAACCTCTTCAGCCACCTGTTCAAGGGCGACGTCGCGCTCAACATCACCCTCACCGCCATCAACACGGTCATCGCGGTCGTGACCCTCCCGCTGATCACCGGCTTCGCGATCGCCTACTTCGACCGCCAGGACGACGTGACGATGCCGCTCGCCGAGATCGTCAAGGTCTTCGCACTGATCCTGCTGCCGGTCGGCCTCGGCATGATCGTCAACGCCCAGGCACCCGACTTCGCCCGCCGGATGGACAAGCCGGTGCGGATCGGTTCGGCCATCATCCTGGCCATCCTGGTGCTCGGCATCCTGCTCGACCAGCGCGAGAACGTGGCCGACTACATCGGCGACGTCGGCCTGATCGCCGCGCTGTTCTGCGCCATCAGCCTGGTGATCGGCTACTACGTGCCGAAGGCCTTCGGCGTCACCGGCCCGCAGGCCATCGCCTCCTCCATGGAGGTCGGCGTCCACAACGCGACCCTGGCGATCTTCGTCGCGGTGGAGGTGCTCGACGAGGTCGAGATCTCGGTGCCCGCCGCGGTCTACTCGCTGATCATGTTCGTCTTCGCGGCCCTGTGGGGGATGTGGGTCTCGCGCCAGGTGTCGGCCCAGGAGCCGGTGTCAGGCCGCTGACAGGTCCGCAGCGACGTACGGCGCCAGCTCGCGTAGTGCCCGGCCGCGGTGCGAGATGCGGTCCTTCTCGCCCGGCTGCAGCTCGGCCGAGGTGAGGCCGGCGTCGGCGTGCTCGTCGGCGACGAAGAGGACGTCGTAGCCGAAGCCCCCGCTCCCCCGCAGCTCGCGGATGATCCGACCGGACATCCGCCCCTCGACGACGCGCTCGCGACCGTCGGGCACGGCCCACGCGACCGCGCACGCGAAGTGGGCACCACGGCGTTCGTCGGGTACGTCGCTGAGCTGGGCGAGCAGCAGCTCGTTGTTGCGCTCGTCACTCTTGGGAGGCCCCGCCCACCTGGCCGAGAGCACCCCCGGCATGCCGTTCAGCGCGTCGACACACAATCCGCTGTCGTCGGCGATGGACGGCAGACCCGTCGCCGCGACCCCGGCGCGCGCCTTGAGCAGCGCGTTGCCCTCGAAGGTCGGTTGGTCCTCGACCGGCTCGACATAGCCCTCGACGTCACCGATGCCGAGGACCTCGATGTCGGGCACGTGATCGGCCAGGATCCGCTGCATCTCGAGGATCTTCTTGGCGTTGGCCGAGGCGAGGAAGACCCTCACCGGGCGAGGGCCTCGTGCTGGAGCAGGGTCAGGTCGGCGCAGCCCTTCTCCGCCAGGGCGAGCAGCGCGTCCAGCTCGGCGCGGTCGAAGGCCGCGCCCTCGGCGGTGCCCTGGACCTCGACGAACTTGCCGTCACCGGTCATCACGACATTCATGTCGGTCTCGGCGCGGACGTCCTCGACGTAGGGCAGGTCGAGGCGCGGGACACCGTCGATGATGCCGACGCTGACGGCTGCGACCGAGCCGGTCAGCGGCTCACCGGTCAGCGCGCCGGAGGACCTGAGGTGCGCCACCGCGTCGGCCAGGGCGACGTACGCCCCGGTGATCGCGGCCGTGCGGGTGCCGCCGTCGGCCTGGAGGACGTCGCAGTCGAGCACGATCGTGTTCTCGCCGAGCGCCTCGTAGTCGATCACGGCGCGCAGCGAGCGGCCGATCAGGCGGGAGATCTCGTGGGTGCGACCGCCGATGCGGCCCTTGACCGACTCGCGGTCCGAGCGGGTGTTGGTCGCGGCGGGGAGCATGGCGTACTCAGCGGTGACCCAGCCCAGGCCGGAGCCCTTGCGCCAGCGCGGCACGCCCTCCGAGGCCGACGCTGCGCACAGCACCTTGGTGCCGCCGAACTCGATCAGCACCGAGCCCGCGGCGTGGTCGAGCCAGTTGCGGGTGATGGTGATCGGGCGGAGCTCGTCGTCGGCGCGGCCGTCGGCGCGGCCGACTGTCAGGGGAGCGGAAGTCATGTGCTCGACCCTAGAGGCTGCCGGTGACGTTGTCGGGCCCGGTCACCCCCGTGAGAGACCGGACCCGAGCACCAAGGATTCCGCAGCTCGCGGGACATTGGCATCCGTCGGAGGGAGGTTTCGCGATCAGACCAAAGTAGGAGTCGTCCCGTTAATCTTCCGCCGTGGACACCCGCCCCGACCTGACGCCGACGCGTCCCGAGCTGTCGTGGGTGTCCCATGCCTGGCGCTACGCCGTGTGCCTGGCGATCTCTGTGGCGGTCTGGCAAGGCGTCGCCGTCTCCGAGGCACGGGATCACCAGCTGCTCTTCGCGACCGAGCTGCTGCTGGGCCTCCTCGCCTACGTCCTGGTCTTCTTCCGGCGCCGGGCCCCGGTGCCGATCGCACTGCTGATCGCGGCGATGAGCGCCCTCTCCGGCATCGCGGCGGGGCCGGCAACGCTGGCTGCGGTCTCCGTGGCGACGCTGCGGCGGCCGTGGCAGGTCGTCGTCGTCGGCCTCGCCAACTTCGCGGCTGCGCAGTTCTACACCACGACCGTGGCCCCGTTCACGATCGACAGCCTCACCGTCACCACCCTGATCAACCTCGCTGTCAACGTCGGGATGATGGGCTGGGGGATGTACCTCGGATCCCGTCGCGAGCTGCTGTGGACGCTGCGGACCCGCGCCGAACGGGCCGAGAACGAGCAGGAGCTGCGGATCCTGAAGGCACGCTCCACCGAACGCGCCCAGATCGCCCGCGAGATGCACGACGTGCTCGCCCACCGGATCACCCAGGTCTCCATGCAGGCGGGTGCCATGGCCTTTCGCACGGACCTCGACGCGAGCCGTCTGCGCGAGGGCCTCACCGCGATCCAGGGCCAGGCCAACGACGCCCTCCACGAGCTCCGCGACGTGCTCGGCGTGCTGCGCGAGGACGATGCCGGCACCGACACCGCGCACCCCCAACCGACCTACGCCGACATCGAGGCGCTGGTCGAGCAGGCCCGCCACGTCGGCCACGACGTCACCCACCTCGACTCGCTGAGCCCGACGCTGCCGGTGCCCCAGGCCACCGGCCGCACGCTCTACCGCATCATCCAGGAGGGCATCACCAACGCCCGCAAGCACGCACCCGGTGCTCCTCTGACGATCATCTCGAGCGGCGACGTCGAGTCGGGGATCACGGTGGTCCTCTCCAACCCGATCGGCTTCACGGCCTCCGGCACGCCCGGCTCGGGACTCGGGCTGATCGGCCTGCGCGAGCGCACCGAGCTCCGTGGCGGTCGCCTCGTCCACAGCCAGGCGGGTCGCTCGTTCGTCCTCGAAGCATGGATACCGTGGGCGGCGTGATCCGTGTCCTCATCGTCGACGACGACCCGCTCGTGCGCTCGGCGCTCTCGCTGATGCTGGGCGGGCAGTCCGACATCGAGGTGGTCGGGGAGGCCGCCGACGGTCGCGCCGGCCTGGCTCTGGTCGACGAGCTGGTCCCCGACGTCGTGCTGGTCGACATCCGGATGCCGGTGATGGACGGCCTGGAGGCCACCCGGATCCTCCACCAGAAGGACTCGCCCCCCGCCGTGGTCGTGCTCACCACGTTCGACGCCGACGACCACGTCGTACGGGCGGTCGCCGCCGGAGCCGACGGGTTCCTCCTCAAGGACACCCCTCCCGGCGAGATCGTCGACGCCGTCCGAAGCGTCGCTGCCGGGGACGCCATGCTCTCCCCTTCCGCGATCCGCAGCCTCGTCTCGCGGCTGCGCCAGGACCCGTCGGTCGAGCGCGCCACCACGGCCACGAACCGCCTCGACGTCCTCACCGACCGGGAGCGCGAGGTCGCGGTGTGCGTGGGGCGTGGCCTGAGCAACTCCGAGGTGGCGCGCGAGCTCCACCTGTCGATCCCCACGGTCAAGTCGCACGTCTCGCGACTGCTCACCAAGCTGCAGTCCACCAACCGCGTGCAGGTCGCCATGGTCGTCCACGACGCCGGCCTGGTCTGAACGCCTCAGACCTCGTACGTCTCGCCTGCGCGTGCCACGTCCAGCCGGCCCGACCACTCGCCGCGTGCCTCGGCCTCGGCGACCGCGGCGTCGTGCCACGGGGGGATGTGCGTCAGCACGAGTCGTCCGACGCCGGCCGCGGTCGCCGTACGTCCGCAGTCGGCGCCCGTCAGGTGCAGGTCGGGCGGGTTGTGGTCGCGCGTCTGGAAGGACGCCTCGGCGAGGAACAGGTCGGCACCCGACGCGGCCTGGTCGAGGGCCGCGCACGGCCCGGTGTCGCCGGAGTAGACCAACCTGCGCTCCGCGCAGATGACCTCGAGGGCAAAGGCATGGACCGGGTGCACGACAGCGTGCGCGGCGACCCGGAACGGTCCGAGGTCCACCGGTGCGCCGAACACCTCGCTGGTGTAGTCGTGGAAGGCGAACTGCTCCGTCATCCCCGGGTCGGTCGGGAGGCCGTAGGCGTGCGCCATCCGCTCGGCAGTGCCGGGTGGGCCCCAGACCGGGATCCGCGGCTGCGGGCCGGTGGGGTGGTACTTCCGCATGACGTAGTAGCCGCAGAGGTCGAGGCAGTGGTCGGCGTGCAGGTGGCTCAGGAACACCGCGTCGACGGTCAGCGGGTCGACGTAGCGGTGCAGCTGGCCGAGCGAGCCGTTGCCGAGGTCGAGCAGGATCCGCCAGGTGCGGCCGTCGTGCTCGGCCTCCAGGAGGTAGCAGCTCGCGGCCGACTCCGGTCCGGGATAGGACCCCGAGCAGCCGACGACCGTCAGTCTCATCGCAGTCCACCGGCGAACTGCGTCGCACCGAGGAGCTCCGAGCCGAGGAAACGGCGCCCGGTGGTGGCGAACTCGTCGGGGCTGCCGGTGGTGGCGAACGTGTAGGCCGGTTCGCCGCCGTCGCGCATCAGCCCCGAGGTGGTGAGCAGCTTGTAGACGTCCTTGGCACACTCCTCCGCCGAGCTCACCAGGGTCACCGCGTCACCCATGACGTAGGAGATGACGCCGGTGAGCAGGGGGTAGTGGGTGCAGCCGAGGATCAGGGTGTCCACTCCCGCCTCGACCAGCGGGTCGAGGTAGTCGTGCGCAGCGGCGAGCAGCTCCTCGCCGCCGGTGACGCCCTGCTCGACGAAGTCCACGAACTTCGGGCACGCCGCGATGTGCAGGTCGAGGTGGGGCGCGGCGGCGAAGGCGTCGTCGTAGGCCATCGAGTCGGCCGTCGCCCGGGTGCAGATCACGCCGACGTGGTGGTTGCGCGTGGCGGCGACGGCACGGCGGGTGGCCGGCAGGATGACCTCGACGACAGGTACGTCGTAGCGCTCACGGGCGTCGCGCAGCATGGCCGCGCTCGCGGAGTTGCAGGCGATGACCAGTGCCTTGACGCCCTCGCCGTAGAGGTGGTCGAGGCACTCGAGGGCGTACTCGCGGACCTCGCCGATCGGCTTCTGGCCGTAGGGCTGGCGAGCCGTGTCGCCGAGGTAGAGGACCGACTCGTGGGGAAGCTGGTCGATGACCGACCGCGCCACCGTCAACCCGCCGAAACCGGAGTCGAAGATCCCGATCGGGGCGTCAGCAGTCACGGGCGGCACCCGGCAAGGCTAGGGCGGGGACGTGGGAAAGGCACGCGGCGTGCCGCGTCGACCCGGTCACATCTCGCGCCCGCGGCGGGATATCGTCGCGCCGTGCGCATCCGTTCCTCGCTCGTCGCCCTGCTGGCCCCTGCCGTCGTCGTGCTCTCCGGTGCGTCCGCGCCGGCACAGGTCGCGCCCGACCTCCAACCGCGCCGGTCCGCCGACGATGCCGTGGAGTCGGTGCTCGCCATCTCGATAGACGGCCTCAATCCCGCGGCCCTCGAAAGGCTGGGACCGTACGGAACCCCCCACCTGCACGCGCTGATGGAAGCTGGGGCCTCCACGCTCAACGCACGCACCGAGCGGGAGATGACCATCACCCTCCCCAACCACACCGGCATGGTCACCGGACGGCGCATCGACGCCGCCACCGGAGGTCACGGGGTGACCTGGAACGACGACCGACGCCGCCCCGCCACCGTCCAGGCGGCCGCCGGACGACCGACGCAGTCGGTCTGGACCTCGGTGCACAGTGCGGGAGGGTCGACCGCGCTCTTCGCGAGCAAGACCAAGTTCTCACTGTGGAACCGCACCTGGCCCGAGAGCATCGACCTGACCCGGATCCAGCTCGACAACGCGCTGCTGACGCGGGCGGTCAGGCGTGACCTCCGCGACCACACGCGCGCCTTTCGCCTCGTGCACCTCTCCCTGCCCGACTCGGTGGGCCACGACCGGGGCTTCATGTCGCGGGCCTATCTGAAGGCAGTCGAACGAGCGGATGACCTCATCGGGGTGTTGGTCGCCGCGGTGACGTCGGACCCGGATCTCGCGCGCACGACCGCCGTCATCCTGACCAGCGACCACGGCGGCATGGGCACCGACCACTCCGACGCCACGCGCCTCGCGAACTACCGCGTCCCGTTCATGGTGAGCGGGCCCGGGGTCACACCCGGTACGGATCTCTACGACCTCAACCCCGACTACGCAAAGCCCGGCAACCGGCGCACCTCCTACGCCGATCCGCTACAGCCGGTCCGCAACGGAGACGTCGCCAACCTGGCGCTCGACCTGCTCGACCTCCCCGCCGTTCCCGGGAGCGAGCACAACGCCGCGCAGGACCTCGATGTCGCGGTCGGCACCGACGGCGAGGTAGCGGACCAGGGCGACTGAGTCCGTGAGCCGCCTGGCGACAGGACTCGCGACCGCGCTCGCCATCCTCCTGACGACTGCTCATCCCGCCGGCGCGGCCGCTGCGGACCCGACGCTTCCCGAGCTGGTGTCCACCCAGCCGCCGGCGGTGGAGGGCACGGCGCGCCAGGGTCGGGCGCTGAAGGCCTTCCCGGACGATGGACACCGGAGCGGGAGGAGACGCGCTACCGGTGGCTGCGCGACGGCGAGCCCATCCGCGGGGCGAAGGAACGGCGCTACCGCCTCACCGCCCTCGACGTCGGCACGAGGGTCAGCGTCCGCGTGCAGGTCCGGGCCGCGGGGCACGCCTGGACCACCGCCGACTCGGCGCCGACCGGCCGGGTCGACTACGCCACTCCTGTACGCCGTCGCGTGACCTACTCCGTCACGACCAGGGGTCGGATCACCGCCAGCGGCCGGGACTTCGTGCGGCTGGCCCAGGAGACGTACGACGACGCACGCGGCTGGAGGGCGGGAGGAGTCCAGTTCCGCCGGGTGCCGCGCGGCGGCCACTTCACGCTCGTGCTCTCCGAGGCGCGGCTCGTGCCGTCGTTCTCCCCGACCTGCTCGACGATGTGGTCGTGCCGGGTGGGTCGCTACGTGATCATCAACCAGGACCGATGGAAGCACGCCTCACCTGCATGGAACCGCGCGCGACGGAGCCTGCGCGACTACCGCCACCTGGTGGTCAACCACGAGACCGGCCACTGGCTCGGCCGCGGGCACGCGGGCTGCCCGGGGTCGGGCCCGGCCCCGGTGATGATGCAGCAGTCCAAGGGCACGGGTGGCTGCTCGTTCAATCCGTGGCCGCTCCCCTGGGAGCGTTGAGGATCAGCTCAGGCCCACAGCTGTCCGTCGAGACGATCTTCCGCCTCGTCGACGGTGCCCTCGTAGGCACCGGTGGAGAGATACTTCCAGCCGCCGTCGCACACGACGAACGCGATGTCGGCGCGCTCACCCGCCTTGACCGCCTTGGCGGCCTGGCCCAGCGCGGCGTGCAGGATCGCACCGGTGGAGATCCCGGCGAAGATGCCCTCGAGCTCCAGCAGCTCGCGGACGCGTCGTACGGCATCGCGCGGGCCGACCGAGAAGCGCGAGTCGATCAGCGACGCGTCGTAGAGCTCGGGGACGAAGCCCTCGTCGAGGTTGCGCAGGCCGTAGACGAGCTCGCCGTAGCGCGGCTCGGCGGCGACGATCTTCACGTCGGGCTTGGCCGCGCGGAAGAAGCGCGAGACGCCCATCAGGGTGCCGGTGGTGCCGAGGCCGGCGACGAAATGGGTGATCTCGGGGAGGTCGGCGAGCAGCTCGGGGCCGGTCGTCTCCTCGTGCGCGAGGGCGTTGGCGTCGTTGCCGTACTGGTAGAGCATGACCCAGTCGGGGTGCTCGCCGGCGATCCTCTTCGCCACCCGGACGGCCTCGTTGGAGCCGCCCGCGGCGGGCGAGGAGACGATCTCCGCGCCCCACATGCGGAGCAGCAGCCTCCGCTCCTCGGAGGTGTTCTCCGGCATCACGCAGACGATGCGGTAGCCCTTGAGCTTGGCCGCCATCGCGAGCGAGATGCCGGTGTTGCCGCTCGTCGGCTCGAGGATCGTGGCGCCGGGACGCAGCGTCCCGTCCTTCTCGGCCTGCTCGATCATCCGCAGCGCCGGCCGGTCCTTGATGGACCCGGTCGGGTTGCGGTCCTCCATCTTGGCCCAGATGCGGACGTCGGGGCTGGGAGACAGTCGCGGCAGCCCGATCAGCGGCGTGCCGCCGACCGACTCCAGCAGGCTGTCGAAGCGGGCCATGGGAGTGATCAGCCCCCAGCGACTGCGGGCAGCACGACGACCTGGTCGCCGTCGCTGAGCTCGGCCTCGAGCCCACCGATGAAGCGCACGTCCTCGTCGTTGATGTAGACGTTGACGAAGCGGCGCAGCTCGCCGTCGTCGATCAGGCGGCCCTTGATCCCGGGGTGGTTGCCCTCGAGGTCGTCGATGAGCGCCGTCAGCGTGGTCCCGGACGCGTCGACCGCCTTGGCGCCGTCGGTGTAGGTGCGCAGGATGGTGGGGATTCGGACCTCGATGGCCATCAGCTGGAGCTCTCTTCCGTAGGCGTGATCGTGACGTCCTCTTCGGTCACGACTCCGTCGATGATTCTGTAGGACCTGAACTCGACCGGGCCCTCGTTATTCCCGTGCTCTCGTGTGCTGACCAGCACGTAGTGGGCGTTGGGCTCGCTCGCCAGGCCGATGTCGGTCCGGCTGGGATAGGCCTCCGTCGCGGTGTGGGAGTGGTAGATCACCACTGGTTCCTCCTCGCGCGAGTCCATGTCCTTGTAGAGCGCGAGCAGCTCGCTGGAGTCGAACTCGTAGAACGTCGGGCTGCCCGCGGCATTGACCATCTCGATGAACCGCTCGGGACGGTCGCTGCCCTCGGGCCCGGCCACGACACCGCACGCCTCGTCGGGATGGTCGCGACGGGCGTGCGCCACGATGGCGTCGTAGGTCTCCTGGTCGATGGTCAGCACCGGTCAAGGGTAGGCAGCCGATCGATGTGACCGCGACGCGTCTCAGCGCATAGTCTTGACGTCGAGAGAGTTTCGCCGAGAGGTCCCCCATGTCGTTGCGCGAGGTCCCGCCGCCGTTGACCCGGCGGGGCATCCCCCTCGAGCGCGACCTCCGGGTCCTCGCCCTCGGGTCGTTCGCCAACCGGTTCGGCGCCGGTGCGGTGATGACCACCAGCGCTCTCTACTTCACCCGCCAGGTCGGCTTCTCCGCGGCGGAGGTCGCCCTGGCCTTCTCGGTGGCCGCCATCGTGGGGATCGTCGTCCAGGTCCCGGCCGGGCACCTCGGCGACACCCGGGGACCGCGCCGGGTCCTGACGCTCTGCATGACCGGCGCGGCCCTCACCAGCGCCCTTCCCGTGCTTGCCCGTACGCCGTGGCAGCTGGCGTTGCTGCTCGGCCTGCTGGCCCTCTTCGAGCGCTCGGCCGGCGCGGTGCAGCAGGGCGTCGTCGCCCAGCTCGCCACCGGCGGGCGCGGCGTGCTCTTCAAGGCCTACCTGCGCGCGGTGACCAACACCGCGATCGGCCTCGGCTCGGTGTTCGGCGGCGCGGCGCTCGTCATCGACGAGAAGTGGGCCTACGTCTCGGTCTTCGTGCTCAACGCCGTCTTCACCGGCTTCGCCGCGTGGAACAGCCGGCGCCTGCCGGACCTGCCGCCCTACCGCCGCGTCGAGGGAGAGCCCCGGCTCGCGGTGCTCCGGGACTGGCCCTACGTCGTCATCGTGGCCATCACGGGCCTGTTCTCGCTGCACTTCTTCGTGATGGAGCTCGGGCTGGCGCTCTACATCTCCGAGCGCACCTCGGCCCCTCCTGTCATGGTCGCGATCCTGCTCATCATCAACACGGCCTGCGTCGCGGTCTTCCAGGTCCGGCTCTCCCGACGTGCCGACTCGGTCGAGGCGGGCGCCCGCGCGCTGGTGCGCGGCGCGGTCTGGATCGCGGCCGGCTTCGCGATCGTGTCGCTCGCCGACCGCGGCGACGTGACGTTCGCCGTGGTCGTGCTGGTCGTCGGCTCGCTGGTCCACGTCGTGGGCGAGATGATCGGCTCGGGCGGCCAGTGGGGCCTGCAGATGGGTCTCGCACCGCACGAGCGCCAGGGGCAGTACCAGGGGTTCGCGGGCCTGGGGTTCAGCATCGTCGCGGTGGTCGGCCCGCCGGTCGTGACCCTGCTGTGCGTCGAGATGGGCGAGACGGGCTGGCTGATCCTGGCCGGCCTGATGCTGGCCATCGCGTTCGTGTCGGTGCCCGCAGCCCGGTGGGCTCTCGCCTCACGGGAGCGCTACGGCGTCACCACGCACTCCGGCTGAGCGCACCGCTCAGGCCCAGATCGCGGCCTGGATGCCGTCGGAGAAGACCTCCGGCGTGGCGGGGAACGACTCGCTCTCGCCGAGCGAGTGCCGGACCGCCGACCACGCGGCCGCACATGCGTCCAGCAGGTCGTCCTCCCCGAAGCCCGCCCCCCGGAACCAGTGCGGTGGCGTGATCCCGTGGCCCACCAGCGCCGTACGCCGGGCCGCCACCCCGTCGGCGTCCTTCTTGCGCGCCAGGACGGGCGCTCCTGCCATCCGCGCGAAGCTCACCTCGGGGTGCACCTCGATCACGGCGACGCCGGGTCGCGAGCGGACCCACGCGTCGACCTGCAGCACCTTCTCGCGCAGGGCGTACGCCTGGGCGCTGACGCTGGTGCGACCGCCGGTGGCAGCGAGGTTGGCCGCCCGCCCCTCGGCGTAGGTGTCGGCCTCGAGCGCGGCGCGGACGGGGGTGGAGAAGACCGAGGACGACTTGCCGACCAGCACCCGACGGGCCTCGGCGTCCGCCACGCGACCGCTGTTGTCCGGTAGGCCGATCGGGATGTCGATCGCGACGACCACCACGTCGTGCGTCTCCCGCACCAGTGCCGCCAGCTCCACGATCGTCGGTGCCACGAAGACGCTGGCCCGGAGGTCGCGGTCGAGCACGACGCCCACCCACCCGCCGGAGCACGCGTCCACCCCCAGCACCGGGTGGTCGGGGGCCAGCACCTCCACCGGCTCGGGCTGGCCGGGAGGTGCGACGAAGCGGGCCTCGCGCTCGTCGCTGAGGGCGGCTCCGATGCGGGTCAGCATCAGCTCGGACATCGCTGGCAGCGCGTCGAGCGGCCACCAGCGCACCTCGGTCGACTCCTCGTCCGCGACCCTGGCCTCGCCGTCCAGCCAGGTGCAGGCGAAGGTCAGGTCGAGGTAGGCCGCGCGGTCGCCGTTCTCGTGCATGATCTCGGGGTGCGCTCCCGTGGCCGCGAGGCGGTCCACCCGCACGCGGACACCGGTCTCCTCCAGCGCCTCGCGGGCAGCGGCGACGGCGGGCTCCTCGCCCGGGTCGACGATGCCGGTGACCGGCGTCCAGGCGCCGTTGTCCGACCGCCTGACCAGGAGCACGTGTCCGTCGGCGCGGGTGATCACCGCGGTGACGGCGGGCAGCCAGAGCGGGTGGTCGCCGATCATGGTGCGGATCTCGACGACGAAGTCGGGGATCGGGCTCAACCGGGGTCCCCGCGACGTTGTCCGGAGGAGCGAAGCGGGGGAGAAGAACGTCGTGGGGTGGTCACGCTGTGAGGGCCTCGATGATCGACTCCTGGAGCCACCCGACCCACTCGTAGATGTCGTGGGCCTGCGCGCGAGGGTCGTCGTCGGGCAGGGAGTGCCAGTAGTCCTCGTCGTTGGCCTCGACCTCGAGCCGCGTCGCCAGCGCCAGCCGGACGTCGGTGAACGCCCGCATCCACGCCTCGGCGTCGGCCTCGGTGAGCTCGACGTCGATCATCAGCCCCTCCTCGGTCAGCTCGGGCGGGAGGCCGGCGTCCTCGAGCGTGTCGATCACCAGCCCGGAGGCGGCCGCCTTGCCGTCGCGCAGGCCGCTCTCGGTGAAGCGCCGGAAGTCCGCGGCGGCGTCCTCGTCGTCGGGGTAGGCGGTCGGGAAGAGGCGGGCCAGCACCGGATCCTCAGGGATGGTGGTCGCTCCGGAGAACTCGGACATCAGCGCCTCGAACGCGTCGCTCGTCGCGGACGGCGGCTCGGCGCGCTCGTTGCGGAGCAGCTCGACCATCTGCGAGGTCAACGACCGCAACAGGTCGGCCTCGAAACCGGTGAAGGTGGCGATGATCCGACCGGACTTCCGGTGCTTCTCGAAGCCGGTCATCCTCACGAAGCCTTTTCCATCGTGGCCCACAGGCCGTACTCGTGCATGGCCTGGACGTCGCGCTCCATCTCCTCGCGGGTTCCGGTGGAGACCACCGTCCGGCCCTCGGTGTGCACCTCGAGCATGAGCTTCTCGGACTTCGCCTTGTCGTAGCCGAAGTACTTCTGGAAGACGTAGGCGACGTACGACATCAGGTTGACGGGGTCGTCCCAGACCAACGTCACCCACGGCTTGGCGAGGAACGTGATCTCGTCGGGGGTCAGGGTCGGCTCGACCTCGACGGGGCTCGCTGCTGACACCCTCACATCGTGGCACAGTGACTGTCGTGACGAGCTCACCGGCGCTCCTGACCGACCACTACGAACTCACCATGGTGCACGCCGCTCGCCACTCGGGCACCGCGGACCGGCGCTCGGTCTTCGAGCTCTTCCCGCGACGACTTCCCGAGGGCCGCCGCTACGGCGTGGTCGCCGGGGTGGGCCGCGCCCTGGACGCTATCGAGGGCTTCGTCTTCGACGACGCTGCCCTCGCCACTCTCGAGGATGTGGTCGACGACGACCTGCTGCACTGGCTCTCGACCTTCCGCTTCTCCGGCGACGTCTGGGGGTACGCCGAGGGGGAGGCCTACTTCCCCTACTCGCCCCTCCTGGTCGTCGAGGGCACCTTCGCCGAGGCGGTGCTGCTGGAGACCCTGATGCTGTCGATCTACAACCACGACTCGGCCATCGCCTCGGCCGCGAGCCGGATGACGCTGGCCGCGGGCACGCGTCCCTGCATCGAGATGGGCTCGCGGCGCACCCACGAGCAGGCCGCCGTCGCGGCGGCGCGCGCGGCGTACGTCGCCGGCTTCGCGACCACCTCCAACCTGGCAGCCGGCCAGCGCTACGGCGTACCGACCGCGGGCACGGCCGCGCACTCCTTCACCCTGCTGCACGACACCGAGGCCGACGCCTTCCGCGCCCAGGTGGACACGCTGGGCGCCGGCACGACCCTCCTCGTCGACACCTACGACGTCACCGAGGCGGTCCGGCTCGCGGTCGAGGTCGCCGGGCCGGAGCTCGGAGCCGTGCGGCTCGACTCCGGTGACCTCGGCGAGGTCGCCCGCGAGGTGCGCGACCAGCTCGACGGGCTGGGTGCGACCGGCACCCGCATCATCGTGACCAGCGACCTCGACGAGCACGCCATCGCTGCGCTCGCGGCCGCGCCGGTGGACGGCTACGGCGTCGGGACCCAGCTCGTGACTGGTTCGGGCCACCCCACCTGCGGCTTCGTCTACAAGCTCGTCGCCCGCGCGGACGACTCCGGCGAGATGGTGTCGGTGGCCAAGAGGTCGCGGGACAAGGTCTCGGTCGGCGGGCGGAAGTACGCCCTGCGCCGCCGTTCGCCGTCCGGCGTCGCCCAGGCAGAAGTCGTCGGCATCGGCGCCCCGCCCCTGGACGACGGGAACGACCGCGTCCTGCTCGTCCCGCTCGTGAGGGACGGCAAGGTCATCGGCCGGTCGAGCCTCGACGAGGCCCGCGCCCGCCACCTCGCATCTCGCGCAGAGCTCCCCCGGGCCGTCTCGATGATGTCGTCGGGTGAACCGGTGATCCCCACGGTGCACCTGCAGGAGTGAGCGCGGGGACTAGCCTGACCACATGACCCGCGCCCTGATCGTGGTGGACGTGCAGAACGACTTCTGCGAGGGCGGGTCGCTGCCCGTCGCCGGTGGTGCCGAGGTGGCCGCCGACATCGGCCGGCTGCTGCACCACTGGTCGGCGCGCGACGCCCACGCGCCGGCGTACGACGTGGTGGTGGCGACCAAGGACCACCACGTGGACCCGGGCGCCCACTGGGCCGCGAAGCCGGACTTCGTCGACTCCTGGCCGGTCCACTGCAAGGTCGGCACCGAGGGCGAGGGGTTCCACCCCAACCTCGACCCGCAGCCCTTCGACGCGGTGTTCCTCAAGGGCGAGCACGCCGCGGCCTACTCCGGCTTCGAGGGCCGTACGGCGTCGGGCGAGGGCCTCGCGGAGTGGCTGCGCGGTCGCGGGGTCACCGAGGTCGACGTCTGCGGGATCGCCACCGACCACTGCGTGCGCGCCACCGCCCTCGACAGCGCCGGCGAGGGCTTCGAGACGCGGGTGCTGACGGCCCTGTGCGCGGGGGTCGCACCGGACACGACGGCCGCCGCGCATCACCGCGATGACCGTCGCGGGGATCGAGCTGGCCTGATCAGCACCACTTCTCGGTGACGGTGCGCAGCACCTTGTGGGTGCGGTGCGGTCCCCTGCCCCAGCCCCTTGAACTCCTTGGAGCCGAGCAGCCTGGACGTGTGGACGCCACCGTCGAGCAGCGCAGTGGGCGGCCCGGCCGTCGACGACGCAGGTCTCGCCGTCGTAGGCCAGGTCGTGCGACGGCCTGCGCCGCCTCGGCCGACGGCGCGCTGGCATAGAGGGTGATGTAGTGCTGGCCGGAGGGCTGGTGCTCGGCGTGCAGCTCCGCCGCCCGGGCCGACAGCTGCCGCCACCTCGGCCGCGGTGAAGACGATCGTCGGGCACGTCGAAGCCGGCCTCGGCGGCGTACGCCTTCTCCAGGGCCTTCTGCACCGCGCCGACGGACCGCGCCGAGTGGGTCAGCCGCACGTTCCCGGTGTTGATGTAGGTCTCGACGCCGGAGCCGCCCGCCGCCTCGGTCGCCGCCCTGATGGCGTCCTTGGGGAACTTGCGCGTCGATCCGAGGTTGATGGCTCGCAGGAAGGCGACATAGGTGGGCATGACCGCATTGTTCCAGCGGATGGGTCTACGGTGGCACGTATGAAGACCCGGAGACTTGCCACCGCCCTCACCGCCGCCGCCCTCGCCCTCACCGCCGCAGGGTGCGCCAAGGACGACACCTCCACGACCACCGAGTCGGGGATCGAGCTCGTCAAGGACGGCACGCTGACCATCTGCACCCACCTCCCCTACGAGCCCTTCGAGTTCACCGAGGGCGGCGAGGTCGTCGGCTTCGACCCGGCAGTGCTGGAGATCGCCGCCAACGCCGACGACCTCGACACCGAGGTCCTCGACGTCGCCTGGGAGACGATCACCACGGGCGAGGCCCTCAACACGGAGCAGTGCGACGTGGGCGCCGGCGCGATGACGATCAACGCCGAGCGCGAGGCCGTCATGGACTTCACCGACCCCTACTTCAAGGCCACCCAGGCCCTCATGACGAAGACCGGCGCGGGCATCACGTCGCTCGAGGACCTCGCGGGCAAGAAGATCGCGGTGCAGGACGGCACGACCGGCTCCGACTACGTCCGCGAGAACGCTCCCGAGGACACCGAGATCATCTCCTTCGAGGACTCCTCCCTGATGCAGCAGGCGGTCCTGACCGGCAAGGTCGACGCCGGCGTCAACGACAACGGCCTGCTCAACTACTTCGTCAGCGAGAACCCCGAGGTCGAGGTGGTCACGGAGTTCCAGACCGGTGAGGAGTACGGCTTCTCGGTGAAGAAGGACGGCAACGACGAGCTGCTGACCGCCATCAACGACGCGATCGCGAGCGACGAGTACGACGCGGTCTACGAGGAGTGGTTCGGCACCGCGCCCGCCGAGTGACCCCTCCCTGACCCCACGACGAAGGTGATGTGAGTCCATGGCGAGTCCCCGCCAGCGTGCTGCCCGGTGGCGCTACGTGCAGTACACCGTGCTGGTGGTCGTGGTGCTCACCATCGCCCTCGTCGCCGACTGGGAGCAGATCAAGCGGGCGTTCTGGAACTGGGAGCTGGTCAAGGAGCAGTTCCCCCGGGTGATCACGGTCGCGCTGAAGAACACGATCATCTACACCGCGTGCGGGTTCACCTTCGGCCTGGCACTCGGTCTCGTGCTGGCGCTGATGCGCCTCTCGAGCGTGGGGCCCTACCGCTGGATCGCGACGGGGATCATCGAGCTCTTCCGCGGCCTCCCCGCCCTGGTCGTCTTCATCGCGCTCAGCGTGGGCGTCAACCTGGCGTTCCCCAACTACGAGATCCCGTTCGGGAACCTCGGCGTCGTCACACTGGCCCTGGGGCTGGTCGGCGGCGCCTACATGGCCGAGACCATCCGGGCCGGCATCCAGGCCGTGCCCAAGGGGCAGATGGAGGCCGCGCGCTCGCTCGGCATGTCGCACGGACGCGCGATGCTCAGCGTGGTCGTTCCCCAGGCGTTCCGGATCATCCTGCCGCCGCTGACCAACGAGCTCATCCTGCTCACCAAGGACTCGTCGCTGGTCTACATCCTCGGCCTGTCGCTCGCGGACTACGAGCTCACCAAGTTCGGCCGCGAGGGCATGAACTCCGCCTCCAACCTGACCCCGATCATCGTGATCGCCCTGTGCTACCTGCTGATCACCGTCCCGCTGTCGATCGTCGTACGCCGCATGGAGAGCCGCTCGGAGAGGGCCCGCTGATGACCACCCCCGCCACGGATCGCGGCAACGCTGCCATCGACATCCAGGACCTCCACAAGTCCTTCGGCGACAACGAGGTGCTCAAGGGCATCGACTTCCACGTCGGCAACGGCCAGGTCGTCTGCGTCATCGGGCCCAGCGGCTCGGGCAAGTCCACGCTGCTGCGCTGCGTCAACATGCTCGAGACCCCGACCAGCGGCAAGATCTTCGTCGAGGGCGAGGAGATCACCCACCCCGATGCCGACGTCGACAAGCTGCGGTCGCAGATCGGGATGGTCTTCCAGCAGTTCAACCTGTTCCCGCACATGACCGTGCTGCGCAACCTGACCATCGCCCAGCAGAAGGTCAAGGGGAGGTCCAAGGACGAGTCCGTCGAGGTCGCGCGGGCCACCCTGGCCAAGGTCGGGCTGTCGGAGAAGGAGTCGGCCTACCCCGCCCACCTCTCCGGTGGCCAGTCGCAGCGAGTGGCCATCGCGCGAGCGCTCGCGATGAATCCCGACATGATGCTCTTCGACGAGCCGACCTCGGCCCTGGACCCCGAGCTCGTCGGCGACGTGCTGGCCGTGATGAAGGACCTGGCCGCCGAGGGCATGACGATGATGGTGGTCACCCACGAGATGGGCTTCGCCCGCGAGGTGGGCGACAACCTGGTCTTCATGGACGACGGCATCATCGTCGAGGAGGGCGACCCGCGCGAGGTGCTGGCCAACCCCCAGCACGAGCGGACGCAGCTGTTCCTGTCCAAGGTGCTCTAGAGAGGGTCGTCAGGCCTTCATGCACTGGCTCGGCGGCGTGACGGCCGGGTCGAAGACGTGCTTCGGCGGTTGCACCGAGGCGCCGTTCTGCGACTCCTCCATCGTCATGGTCCACCAGCCGGCCCGCTTGGTGTCGATGTCGGCGAGCTCCGCGGGGGGCACGTCGGCCCACATGCCAACGACGTCCACACCGACCTCCAGCAGGGGGCCGTGCGGGATGACCACCCCGTCCGCCACGACGCCCTTGAGCTCGGCGGGGACGGTCGGGAACAGCCCACGCGGCATGCCCATCAGCACGACCTGTGCCGGAATGGTGACCTGGACTGCCTCGCCCTCGAGGCCCACAGCCTTGGCGTCGGTCACCGGCCAGGTGGGGTCGAGATTGGTCGGGAGTGCCCAGGTGCGGGCCGGGTCGTCGGTGATGTCGGCCCAGCAGTCGGCCGCGGTCGGGCCCCAGGCCTCGCTGTTGAAGTAGGTGCGGCCGGCAACCACGAGGTAGTCGACCATCTGGTGGACGCCACCGATGCGCGAGTCCATGGTGACCTCGCTGTAGCCGGTCGAGCCGCTGTAGCGGCCGCTCAGCTCGAAGATCTGCTTGCCGCCGTGGTCGGGGGACTTGGTCAGCAGCTGACCGCTCCACTCGACGATGCCCATGTCCTCGACCTGCGTGACGAGACCGGCGAGCTGGTCGGTCGCCGACACGGCCTTCTCGGCGTCTGCAGGAGCGGCCGAGCCAGAGCCACCGCAGGCGGTGAGGCCCAGCGCCAGGGCAGCGGAGACTGCCGCGGCCAAGGCAGCGTTGTGTCGTCCCACGGTGTCCCCATTCCACTCTTCGTGCGGTGATGCCCCCGAAGTCAGGGTAGGGCCGGCCCCCGGTGCTGTCCTTGAAACGCAGGATCTGACCGATCAGGCGCTGGCGGCGGAGCCGAGCCACCCGCGCGCCGCACCCACCACGGCGGTGGTCAGGTCGGCCACGACGGCCGATCCGAGGGTCCAGTGCTGCCAGAAGAGGGGTACGTCGACGCGCTTGCCCGGCACGAGCTCGACCAGGTCGCCGCGTGCCAGCTCGCCGGCGACGTCCGACTCCGGGAGCAGTCCCCACCCCATGCCCACCCGGATGGCCCGGCCGAACTCGCGCACCGACGGCAGGTAGGTCGTCGGCGGCGCGAGATGGCGTCGCGTCACGCGCCGTGCGAAGTCGTGCTGGAGGGAGTCGCTGCGGTCGAAGGCGACGAGGGGCGCCTCCGCGAGCGTGCTCGACCCGACGCCGGTGGCGAAGTGGACGGCGTGGAACTCGCGCGTCGCCACCGCGGTGTAGCGCAACCGCCCCAGCCGCACCACACGGCACCCGGGAACAGGTCTCGGCTCAGCGGTGATGGCGGCCATCACCTCCCCGCGACGCAGGCGCTCCGCCGTACGCGTGTGGTCCTCGCGGACGACCTCGAACACGACGCGGTGGCGCGTCTGCACCTCGGCGAGTGCGTCGACGAACCACCCGTAGAGGGTGTCGGCGTTCACGGCTATCGGGAGCGAGCTGTAGGAGGTCGCGGCCTCGTCGGCTCCCTCGACCAGCTCGGCGACCGCCTCCCGCTCGAGGAGCTCGGTCTGGGTGGCCAGCCGCACCAGCACCAGCCCCGCCTCCGTGGGCTCGAGCGGCTTGACCCGGTGCAGCAGCACCCGGCCGATCCGGGTCTCCAGCGCCTTGATGCGCTGGCTGACCGCGGAGGGGGTCACATGGAGCTCGCGCGCCGCTGCCTCGAAGGTGCCGAGGCGGGTCGCGACGACCAGTGTGCGCAGGGCCACAGGGTCCAGCTGAGTGATGTCTTTCATAGTTAGACATCCTAATGATTCATCAAAATACTTCGCTGGATTGATGGCCCGCAGGTGCCTACCGTTGACCACATGTTCCACGTCATCCTCACCGGTCTCGTCACCGGCCTGGCCCTCATCGTCGCGGTCGGCGCGCAGAACGCCTTCCTCCTCCGACAGGGGATCCGCGGCGAGAAGGTCCTGCCCATCGTGCTGACCTGCCTGGTCTCCGACGTGGTGGCGATCTCGCTGGGAGTCGCCGGCCTCGGCGTCGTCCTGGAGCGGTGGCCGGGAGTGCTGCCGGTCGCGCAGATCCTCGGTGGGCTCTACCTCATCGCCTTCGGCGTCCACGCCGCGATGCGCGCGTGGCGGCCCTCCAGCCTGGAGGCCGGCGAGGGCACCGCCCTCACGACCGGTCGGGCCGTGATGCTGACGCTGGCCCTGACCTGGCTCAACCCGCACTTCTACCTCGACGCCATCCTCATGCTCGGCACCGTCGCCAACAGCTTCGGCCCGGACCGCTGGTGGTTCCTGCTCGGCTCGCTCACCGCGAGCGTGCTGTGGTTCTTCGGGCTGGGCTTCGGTGCCCGGTTGCTGCGTGGGCTCTTCGCCCGTCCCGGCGCCTGGCGCGTCCTCGACTCGGCCATCGCCGTGCTCATGGGCGGTCTCGGCGTGGGCCTGCTGGCCCACTGAGCGCCTCGCGCAGCCGGTCGATCGCGACCGGCCCCACCCCGTGGATCGCGCCGAGCTCGGCGGCGCTGTAGCCGGCGACCTGCTCGAGCGTGGTGACCCCGAGCTCACGCAGGGCCCTGGTCGCGGGCGCCCCGATGGTGCGCGGCAGCGGCGTGCCGCTCTCCCGGGGTGCCCGCACACGTGGCTCCGGCAGCCCGGCATCGACGACCGCCTCCCCGCGCGGTGACAGGAGGTAGCCGATGGCCAGCGACTCGGTGAGGCCGAGCTCCTTGAGCTTGCGCACGTCCTTCTTGAAGTCCGCGGTCTCGCGCCCCACCTGCGCGGCCAGGTCGGGGGCCCGGACGGTCGGGTGGGCGTCGATCAGGTCGAGGGTGGCCCTCGTCCACGGGCCGTACGACGCCGCCGCGTCGAGCCGGTCGAGCCGCTCGAGGATCCGGGCGATCTCCTCGGCGGTCGGGACCGTCTCGCGCAGGGCGACGCGGGGGTCGGGCCCGGCGTACGTCACTCCGATCCGCCACGCCGGGTCGCCGGAGCGCGCCGCCAGCGCCTGCTTCAGCGCAGCGAGCGACAGAGCACCTGCGCGGCGCGCGTCCTCGGCCCGCAGGCTGGCCACGGCGACCTGGTCGACGGACGTCACCTCGACCAGGCCCACCGCGGTGCGCATCTGGGTGCCGACGACGACCCGCGGCCTGGCCCAGCGACGGAACGCCAGGTCGATGGTGCCGGCCTTGATCGCGGCCAGCTCGGCCGGGCGGATCATCATGCGACCAGCCTGCCAGACCTCAGAGGTTGCCGCGGGCGTCCTGCTCGCGCTCGATCGCCTCGAAGAGGGCCTTGAAGTTGCCCTTGCCGAAGCCGAGCGACCCGTGCCGCTCGATGAACTCGTAGAACACCGTCGGCCGGTCGCCCATCGGCTTGGTGAAGATCTGGAGGAGGTAGCCGTCCTCGTCGCGGTCGACCAGGATCTTGCGCTTCTTGAGCTCCTCGATCGGGACCCGCACCTCGCCGATCCGGGCACGCAGCTCGGGGTCGTCGTAGTAGGAGTCGGGGGTGTCGAGGAACTCGATGCCGTTGTCGCGCAGGATGTCGACCGAGCGCAGGATGTCGTTGGTGGCGAGCGCGATGTGCTGGCAGCCGGCACCGTCGTAGAACTCGAGGTACTCGTCGATCTGCGACTTCTTCTTCGCGATCGCCGGCTCGTTGAGCGGGAACTTCACGCGGTGGTTGCCGGACGCGACGACCTTGGACATCAGCGCGGAGTAGTCGGTGGCGATGTCGTCACCGATGAACTCCGCCATGTTCGTGAAGCCGAGGACCAAGTTGTAGAACTCGACCCACTCGTCCATCCGGCCCAGCTCGACGTTGCCGACGCAGTGGTCGACGGCCTGGAAGAGTCGCTTCGGGTGGCCCTCGCGGCGTACGACGCTCGACGAGCGCGCGACGAAGCCGGGCAGGTAGGGACCGTCGTAGCGCGAGCGGTCGACCAGCGTGTGGCGGGTCTCGCCGTAGGTCGCGATCGCGGCCATGCGCACGGTGCCGTGCTCGTCGGAGATGTCGTAGGGCTCGTCGAGGATGGTCGCGCCGACCGAGCGGGCGTGGTCGATGCACTTGTCGACGTCGGGCACCTCGAGGGCCAGGTCGACGACGCCGTCGCCGTGCTTGCGGTGGTGCTCGAGGAGCGGGCTGTCCGGGGTGACCGCACCGGCGAAGACGAAGCGGGCCGAGCCGGAGCGGAGCACGAAGACCTTGGCGTCGCGCATGCCGGTCTCCGGGCCGCGGTAGGCCTCGAGCTCCATGCCGAAGGCGAGCTGGTAGAAGTTCGCGGTCTGGGTGGCGTTGCCGACCACGAAGCAGATCGAGTCCATCGCCGTCACCGGGAACGGGTCGGTGGAGGCGTCGTACTCCACGAGTCCGACGAGCTGCTGGAGCTGCTCCAGGGTCAGGCCCGCCTGCTCCTCTTCGTGGGTCAGGACGGTCAGCGTCGATTCAGTCATGGGGCAACTGTGTCGAGGAACAGGCAAGGTGTGCAACAGTACGACGAAGCATTGGGCAGTTTGCACAGCATGAGGGGTCTGGATGGACGCGATTGACGGCAGACTGATCGACCTGTTCGCCACCGAGCCACGGATCGGGGTCCTCGAGGCCAGTCGCCGGCTGGGCATCGCGCGCGGCACCGTGCAGGCGCGGCTCGACAAGCTCTCCTCGTCCGGGGTCATCACCGGCTGGGGACCGGACGTCTCCCCCGAGGCGATCGGCTTCCCCGTGATGGCGTTCCTGACCCTCGAGATCCGCCAGGGCTCCGGACACGACGCGGTCGCCACGCACCTCGCCGCGATCCCCGAGGTGCTGGAGGCCTACACGATCACCGGCGCCGGCGACATGTGGGCGCGGGTGGTCGCGCGGTCCAACGCCGACCTGCAGCGCGTGATCGACCAGGTGCTCAGCGACCCCGGCATCGACCGCTCGACCACAGTGATCGCGCTGGCGACGCAGATCCCCCACCGGGTGCTGCCGCTCGTCAGCGCAGCCGCTCCGCCACGGCCGTCGCAGCTGCGATGACCTGCGGCGCCACCTCGGCCTCGTCGATGGAGTCGGCGAGGGTGACGATGCCGACGCTCGCGCGCAGCCCCTCCACTCCCCGCACCGGCGCGGCCAGTCCGTGCGCGCCGGACTGCAGCTCGCCGCTCGTCACGGCGTACGACGGCTCCTCCGCGTCCACCAGCCCGATCGCCTTGCCTGCCGCCCCCTGCGACAGGGGGTGACGCGCCCCGATCCGGTAGGCGACGTGGAAGTCGGTCCAGGTCGGCTCGACCACCGCCAGGGCGAGCGCCTCGTCGCCGTCGGCCACCGTCAGGTGGGCCGTCGACCCGACCGACTCGGCCAGCGAGCGCAGCACAGGCATCGCCAGGTCGCGCAGCAGGGGCTGCACCGCGCTGGCGAGGTGGAGCACGCCGAGCCCGACGAAGAGCCGGCTGCGCGCGTCACGACGGACCAGTCCGTGCTGCTCGAGCGTGCTGATCAGGCGGTAGACGATCGTGCGGTTGACCTCGAGCCGACCGGAGAGCTCCGTGACGGTCAGCCCTTCCGGTGAGTCAGCCAGCACCCGGAGCACGCGGAGCCCGCGATCGAGGGTCTGCGAGGTCTCCGCGGGCATGACGCGAGCCTAGTGGCGGGCGGCGTCAGGACGACTGACGCATCGCCCACTCGCGGATGCGGTCGATGCGTTGGTGCAGCTGGTCGGCCGTGGCCACCGCAGCAGGCGGACCGCCGCACTCCTTGCGGAGGGCGGAGTGGGTGATGCCGTGCGCCTGGCCGGTGCGGTGGTGCCAGGCGGCCACCAGACCGTTGAGCTCGCGGCGCAGCACGCCCAGCTGCTGGTGCGTGGTGAGCTCCTGCACCGACTCGCCCGGACGCTCGGCCTTCTGGATGCGGGCGCGCTCGCTCTGCCGCGAGTGCAGCAGCTCGCGCACCTGGTCGGGGTCGAGCAGCCCCGGGATACCGAGGAAGTCCATCTCCTCCTCCGAGCCGGACACGACCTCGCCGGAGTGGCCGAACTGGGCTCCCTCGTAGAGGACGTGGTCGAAGTTGGCCGTCGAGCCGAGCGCCTCCCACGACATCTCCAGGTCGTCGGAGGCCGACTCCTCCGCGTTGGCCTGCGCCAGCAGGTCGTTCTCGGCGGCGAAGATGTCGTCCTCGTCCTGCACCCGCCGGCCGAGCACGTGGTCGCGCTGGGCCTCCATGTCGGAGGCGAACTCCAGCAGGTGCGGCACGGAGGGCAGGAACACCGAGGCCGTCTCGCCACGGGAGCGAGCGCGTACGAAACGGCCGACCGCCTGGGCGAAGAACAACGGTGTGGAGGTGGTGGTCGCCCACACCCCGACCGCCAGCCGCGGCACGTCGACGCCCTCGGAGACCATCCGGACCGCCACCAGCCAGCGCTTGTCGGACTCCGTGAAGGTCGCGATCTTCTTCGAGGCGCCCTTCTCGTCCGAGAGCACGACGGTGGGCGTCTCGCCGCTGATCTTCTTCAGCAGTGCGGCGTAGGCGCGCGCGGAGTCCTGGTCGCTGGCGATGACCATGCCTCCCGCGTCGGGGACGTGTCGGCGCACCTCCGACAGCCGCGTGTCCGCGGCCTCCAGCACGGCGGGGATCCACGACCCCTGCGGGTCGAGTGCCGTACGCAGCGCGTGGGCGTGCATGTCCTTGGTGAGCGGTTCGCCGAGCCGGGCCACGACCTCGTCGCCGGCCCGGGTGCGCCACTGCATCTCCCCTGAGTAGGCCATGAACAGCACCGGGCGGACGACGTGGTCGGCGAGGGCGTGGGCGTAGCCGTAGGTGAAGTCGGCGGCCGAGCGCGGGATGCCGTCGTCGCCGGGGGCATAGGTGATGAACGGGATCGGGTTGATGTCGGAGCGGAACGGCGTACCGGTGAGCGCGAGCCGCCGGGTGGCGGGGTCGAAGGACTCGCGTACGCCCTCGCCCCATGCCATCGCGTCGCCGGCGTGGTGGATCTCGTCGAGGATCACCAGCGTCTTGAAGCGCTCCGTGCGGATGCGCATCGCGAGCGGGTTGACCGCGACACCGGCGTAGGTCACGGCGATCCCGACGAAGTCCTCGGAGGTCTTGCCCTTGCCGGCCGAATAGGTCGGGTCGATCGGGATGCCGGCCCGGGCGGCGGCCTCGGCCCACTGGGTCTTGAGGTGCTCGGTGGGCGCGACGACGGTGATCCGGTCGACGATGCGACGGCTCAGCAGGTCGGCGGCCACGGTCAGGGCGAAGGTCGTCTTGCCCGCCCCGGGCGTCGCGACGGCCAGGAAGTCACGGGGCTGGCGCGCCTGGTAGGAGTCCATCGCCGCCTGCTGCCATGCACGCAGGGACGGCGCCGTGCCCCAGGCGGCCCGGTCGGGCCACGCGGGCGGCAGCGGCAGCTCGGGCCGCCCGGTCACTCGCCGGAGCCCGGACCGTCGTCGCCGCCGGGCTTGTCACCGGACTTCATCGACTCCCAGATCTCCTTGCACTCCGGGCAGACGGGGAACTTCTCGGGGGCCCGGCTGGGCACCCAGACCTTCCCGCACAGGGCAATGACGGGCGTACCCATCACCATCGCCTCGGTGAGCTTGTCCTTGGGGACGAAGTGGGAGAACCGCTCGTGGTCGCCCTCGTCCGTGGGCACCGTCTGACGGTCTTCGATCGTCTGACTGCCGGGGGAGAAACCGAGGGTGCTCATGATGGCCCAGCCTAGCCGCAGGTTCAGTTGAGGTCAGGATCGACGGGCCGGTTCACGTGCCAGGCGAGCATGCCCGGCTGGCGGCGCATCACGTCGCGCCACAGGCTCTCGGTGTCGCCGCGGAACGCGTCGCCGGCCTCCCCGGAGACGACGTACCAGCTCCCCTCCTCGATCTCGCCCTCGAGCTGTTGTGCGCCCCAACCGGAATAGCCGGCGAAGACCCGCAGCCCGGACAGGGAGCCGTCGACCAGCTCGGTCGGGGTGTCCAGGTCGATCATGCCCAGCAGCCCGGCGACCGGACGCCAGCCGACCGGGGGGTCGTCGATCGCGCGCAGGCAGCCGACCGCAATCGCACCGTCGACGCCGACGGGGCCACCGCGGAACAGCACCTCCGGTTCGTCGACCACGTCGCGCCAGGGTTCGAGCACATCGGCCACCAGGATCTGCGAGGGTCGGTTGAGCACGACGCCCAGCGCACCCTCGTCGCTGACGTCGAGCAGCAGCACGACGGTGTCGGCAAAGTGGGGATCCTGCAGTGCGGTGGTCGCCACGAGCAGCATCCCCGAGGACACCTGCATACGGGCCATCATGGCAGGCTTTCGGAGGTCATTACGCTGCTCCAGTGACCCTGACGCGGCGAAAGCGCTACTCCGACTCGACCAGGCGGGCGTTGATCGACGTCGCCGAGGTGCAGTTCACCGAGCACGGCTATGCCGCAACGTCCCTGGACGCGATCGTCGCCGGTGCGGACGTCACCAAGGGCGCGCTCTACCACCACTTCAGCGGCAAGCAGGCGGTCTTCGAAGCGGTCTTCGAGCGCGTGGAGGCGCAGGCGTCGGAGGCCATCGCCCGAGCCGCGGAGGCGCACCAGGACCCGTGGGACCGGGCCCAGGCCGGCCTGCGCGCGTTCCTCGACGCGGTGCAGGAGCCGGGCTACCGCCGCGTGGTGATCGTCGACGGCCCCTCGGTGCTCGGCCACGAGCGGTTCCGCGAGCAGGAGGAGCGATCGACGTACGCCATCGTGCTCGAGATCGTCCGATCGGTGCTCACAGCCGGCAGCTGGAAGGTCGAGGAGGAGATGCTCGACACCTTCGCGCGGATCTTCTTCGGCGCACTGTCGGCCGCCGGGGGCGCGGTCGCGACCAGCGACCACGGCTGCTGCCGCCGCGGCGCGCGTGGAGTCCGCGATCGGCTTCATCCTGGCCGGCCTGCAGTCGCTCGTCGAGCAGGGTGCGGAGCCGCCTACTTGGCGAAGGTGATGCCGCCGGTCGTCTCGGGGACGAGCTCGATCCAGACGTGCCCGGCCGGCACGTGCAGCTCGCCGTCCTTGGTCTCGAGCTCGATCGCGCCGGTCAGCCCGTCCTTGGTCCAGGTGCCGCGGATGACCCGGCCGCCGTGGAACAGCAGTGCCTGGCCCTTGCCGTCGAACTTCGTCTCCGGCACGGGGTAGCCGGCCGGGTCCTTGTAGCCCGCGTCGCCGATCGGCACGCGCAGCACCAGCACCGAGTCGGCGGGGAACTGGTCGCCCTGGGCGGCGTAGGAGTTGGTGTTGACGTAGCGCCCGTCCTGGAACTGCCACGACGTGGCGTGGCCGCCGAAGCTCGCGGTCAGCGTCCGGGCCTTGCCGCCCTTGGGCAGGTCGGCCTCGGTGCCGAACGGGAGGTAGGGCGGAGGCTCCTCGTCGGCCTTCAGGCGCTTGGAGATCTCGCCGAGGCGCGCGAAGAGGTTGTAGGGGGCCGAGCGGCTGGTCTCGCGGTAGACGCCGGCGGCGCCCTCGGTGATCCACGGGATGCCGGCCGCCTTGACCCGGTTGAGCGTGACCTGCGCGGCACCGCTGGTCACCACGGTCGCATCCTCGGGCACGATGCCGATGTCGCTGGCACGCATCGAGCGCACCGGCCCGATGTTGCCCGGCACCTGGGAGTAGTAGAACGCCGCCAGGCGGGTCATCCCGCCCTCGACGAGCTCCTCGACGACCAGGTCGGCCTGCCCGAGCCCGACCTGCGGGGCGCTGGAGGAGGTGTTGTCCACCTTGGTGACGATGACGGGGTGCTTGGGGGCGTTGCCCGTGCGCTCGAGGCCGGTCAGCGGCCAGTACGTCGGCTCGGGAGGCGCTTCGGTGGTCTCCGAAGTGGTGGGCTCGTCGGGGGCTGCCTCAGCCTTCGGAGGCTCGTCGGAGTCCCCGCCACACCCGGCGAGCAGGAGCGCGGTCGCGAGAAGGCCGGCGAGGGCCACTCGGGACGACACGGGACGAAGGGGGTGACGCAACGGGAACTCCGATCGAGCGGGGGCAGACCCCACGAGTGTGAGGGCGCGCCCTCCCCGAACCGGGAAGGCGCGCCATAGGGTAATCAGCGACGGAGCGTGCCGCCGAACCAGCGCGACGTCCACGGTACTGCGACGCGCACGCGCTGGCCGGAGCCGGGCGAGTGCACCATCGTGGCGTGGCCGTGTGACCAGCCGAGGAAGACGGCCGCGTGGTAGACCCCGCCGCTGCCGTAGAAGAACATCAGGTCGCCGGCGCGCATGTTCGACTTGGCGATGCGGCGGGTGAAGCCGGCCTGTGCACCGGACGTACGCGGGACCGGGAAGCCGGCCTGGCGGTAGGCGAAGTAGATCAGGCCGGAGCAGTCGAACGCGCCGGGTCCGGCTGCGCCGTAGGCGTAGGCGTCACCGCGCTGGCGCATGGCGGTGGCCTTGGCCGACAGGACCCGGTTGTTGACGCGAGCGGCGGCCGCGGGCCGCGACGAGGTGGTGATCTCGTCGGCCGACCGGTCGCCGGTGGCGGCCCTGGCGGGCAGGGCGCTCATCGTGGTGGCGACGAGGCCGAGCCCGGCCAGGGCGAGCACGAGATGTCGGGCCGCGCTGACGAAGGCAGGCAGGATGGCAGGCATGGATCGGTCCTTTCCCACGCCTGTGAGGTGAGCTGTCGGGTTAGGGCTGGAAGGTGCCCCGCCACCGTGTGGTGGCTTCACCCCGAGCCGATGCGCACATCGGCAGTGGAACCTGTGGGTCCCCCACTCCTGCCCTCGAAATGTGTCTCGGGGGACATCCCGGCCGGGCAGGACTCGGCGTTGACCGGGATGGGTGGATCACTGACAAGGGTCGGTCCCTGCAGGGCAGGCCCGAGCCGTCCTGAGGTCATCACGACCGTCCACCACGGTAGGCACGGACCGCCACGGATGCCCAAACTGCGATCCGGCCCCGACCGGCACGCCGCGGGTCGGGGCCGTGATCTCCGTCTCGTCCCGGACGCGGTGGCGCGCCCGATCCACGCTCAGCCGAGCTTGCGACCCCCGTCGACGTAGAGCGTCTGGCCCGTGATGAAGGACGCTTCGTCGCTGCAGAGGAAGGCAGCGGCAGCGGCGATGTCCTCGGGCTGGCCGACCCGGCGCACGGGGGTGTCCTCGGCATTCAGCCGCCGGAACTCCTCGGGCTCGAGCTTGAGGCGGCGGGCGGTGGCGTCAGTCATATCGGTGGCGATGAAGCCGGGGGCGATCGCGTTGGCGTTGATGCCGAACGGGCCCAGCTCGATGCCGAGGGTCCGGGTGAAGCCCTGGATCCCCATCTTGGCGGCGGAGTAGTTGGCCTGGCCGCGGTTGCCCAGCGCCGAGACGCTGGAGAGGTTGATGATCTTGCCGTAGCGCTGCTCCACGAAGCGCGACTGCGCGGCCTTCGTCATGTTGAACGGGCCCTTCAGGTGCACGTCCATGACCAGGTCCCAGTCGTCCTCGGTCATCTTGAACAGCAGGTTGTCGCGGGTGATGCCGGCATTGTTGACGAGGATGTGGATGCCGCCGAGCTCGTCCACCACGCGCTGCACGGCGGTCTCCGCGGCAGCAGCGTCGGTGACGTCGCAGCCGATCCCCACCGCCCGCGCGCCGTCGACCAGGTCGATACGACCCGCCGCGTCCTGGGCCGCCCCCTCGTCGAGGTCGAGCAGCGCGACCGATGCGCCCTCGGCGGCGAAGCGCTGTGCGATGCCGAGGCCGATGCCGCGCGCGGCTCCGGTGATGACTGCGACACGGCGGTCGAAACGACCCATGAGGACTCCTGGAGGTCTAGATGGAGGGGGCACCGAGGCTACCACAGGCTCTCGGCGTAGGGTCTGTCCGAATGCGTCGGGGGGAGTTCAGGGCCGCCGCCGTCGTGGCCGCCGCGATGGCCGCGATGGCGCTCGCTGGTCGCGTGGAACTTCCACCTGCCCGCTGCGCGATCCCGACGGGGCGTCCCTGCCCACCTGGTTCCGGCTGCCGGTGATCGTCGCCTCGGCGGTCGCGCTGGACGTGCTCGGCGCGGTGGCTGATGCTCGTGCATCGCGGGGGCGTCGCCGCGGGTGCCGCCCTCCGCGCGGTGCTCGTGGAGCGGTGGAACCGCGACCAGATCATGTTCACGCTGAGCGGGCTGGTCACCTGGTACGTCGCCTACGTCGCGTTCCGCAACCTCAAGAGCTACGTCCCGTTCGTGACCGACCGGCTGGCCGATCCCGAGCTCGCCCGCCTCGACCGGTGGCTCTGGTGGGGGAACGACCCGGCCGTCGTCCTCCACGACGTGCTCGGCACCGCCTGGGCCAACTGGGTGATGGCAGGGGTCTACCTCGTCTGGATCGGTCTGGTGCCGGCCAGCCTGGCGATCGCGCTGGTGTGGACCCGCCGCTCGACCGCGGGCGCGTGGTACGTCACGGCGATCTCGATGGACTGGTGCCTCGGCGCGATCATCTACTACGCCGTGCCGTCCGTCGGTCCCGTCTACTCCTCGCCCGAGTGGTTCTCCTCCCTGCCGCGCACGCCGAACACGGCGGTCAACGAGATGCTGCTGTCGGACCGCATCGAGGTGCTCGCCGGGCCCTGGGACACCGGCACCGTCCAGACCATCGCCGCCTTCGCCTCCCTGCACGTGGCCGTGATGGTCACCATCTGCCTGATGGTGGAGCAGATGAGGCTGCCCGTCCTCATCCGGGTCGCGGCCTGGACCTTCCTCGCGCTCACCATGGTGGCGACGATCTACCTCGGCTGGCACTTCTTCGTCGACGTGGTCGCGGGAGTCGGCGTCGGCGTCGCGGCGTTCGTGCTGGCGGCGAAGGCCACCGGCAACCCGCTTGCGCCGACGGGACGAGCCCTGGACCTTCCGCGCCGCGCTCGACGTCTCGGCCTATGCCGAGGGGGAGGCCGTCCGCGCTCCCCGCGGCTGACGACCTTCTCCTCACAGAACGGCGCGCAGCCGGTCGGCGTACTCCTCGGCCTCGCCGGCGGCGTACTTCGTGCGGGGCCAGAAGAAGCCACGCAGACCGTCGCCCTTGGTGCGCGGCACGACGTGGAGGTGCAAGTGCGGCACCGACTGGCTCACGGTGTTGTTGATGGCCACGAAGGAGCCCTGGGCGCCAAGACCGTCCTTCACCGCCGTCGCCAGCTGCTGGGCGGCGGCCAGGAACCCGTCGCGCGCCTCGGCAGGAAGGTCGGGGAGGGTCTCGACGTGCTCACGCGGCGCGAGCAGGACGTGGCCCTTGAAGACGGGTCGTGCGTCGAGGAAGGCGACGAGGTCGTCGGTCTCGAGGACCGTGTGGCCGGGCGAGCTCGCCGGAGATGATCTGGCAGAAGACGCAACCGGGCACGTGCGGGATCGTGCCACACGGGTGTTGCACACTGAGGTCCAGAACGGGGGTGTCATGGGGCTGCGGTTGTTGAAGGTCCTTGCGGCCGTGCTGCTGGGTGCGTCCGGCGCACTGATGTACGCCGCGTCGTGGCAGCGGTGGGCTGGCGCGTGCCCGTGGGCAGACAGCGAAGGCAAGCTCTGCACGCTTCGCCAGGACCACCTCTACGACTTCCTGCCGCCGAGTGCCCCCTGGCAGCCCGTCGGCGACGCGGCGCAGCTCGCCGGCTGGTCGCTGCTCGTCCTCGCACTCGCGTTCCTCCGTTGCCGTGGGCCCTCACCGGGCGCAGACCGGGTCACTTCTCCGCGGTGGCACTTGTGATCACGGTCGCCGCCATGGCCGCCCTAGGTATTGCCATGATCCGGTCCGGGCTCACCGGCAGTGTCGTCACCCTTCCCGCGTCCGACCTGGCGGTGTACGGGTGGGCGCTCATCCCGCCGTTCCTGCTCGTGAGGTGGGCGGTCGAGGCCAGGGGGTGGGCGATAGCCGCGGCCGCTCTCCCTGGTCCTGGCCACCCCGCTGGTCGCCGCCTTCTCCTATGCCATCGGGTCCTACGACGCCCGCCCGTGGTGGGAGGCGATCTCGGGAGCCTTTACCGTGATCGGCGGTGGCTGCCTGCTGGTGGATGCGGTGGTGGGGGGCCGGCTCCGAGCCCCAGACACCTCTGTTTCGATCACCGAGACTCCATCCCCAACAAGTCTTTGACCATGGCGAATGTCAGTGACATCGACTACAATCGAACACATGACCGACACCCTCACCGCCCTCGACAAGCCGGGCCTGCTGGCCGAGGCGAGCCGCGTGGTGCGGGAGCGTCGGCTGGGCGAGGTGCGCGACCTCGAGGTCCTGTCGCAGTGGGCCGCGGTCCACTCATCCGACCCGACCGAGGGGCCGGACGGCGCGGTCGCCCGTCGGCTGGGCGACGTGCTGGTCCACCCCGGCGGTGACGGCACACCCGGCGTCCAGGACTTCTGCCTCGGCGAGATCGCCCTGGCGCGAGGCACCGGAGTCACGGCCACCATCAATGCTCTGGCCGACGTGCTCGACCTCGAGCACCGACTGCCCCAGACCTGGTCGGTCGTTCGTGCCGGCGACGCCGAGGTCTACATCGCCCGACGGGTCGCCAGGCTCTCACGGCACCTGTCCGCTGACCGGGTGGGTGTCGTGGACTCGGCGATCGCCCGGATCATCGCTGGTGAGGCCGGCGGTCGGGTCCTGGCTGTCGCCGAGGCCGCGATCATCGAGGCCGACCCCGAGCTCCACGACCAGCGCGTCGAGGCCGAGCGCGCACGACGCTACGTCGGCATGGGTCGCACAGACGAGTTCGGGCTCCGCACCGTGATCGCCCGCATCGAGGCGGGTGACGCCGTCTGGGTGGAGGCAACGGTCGTCCGGGTGGCCGAGATCATCGCTCCCCTCCACCCGCACGCCAGGGCCGACGAGGTCCGCGCCATCGCCTTCGGCTACCTCGCCAGGCCGGCCGAGCTGTTGCAGCTGCTCCTCGAGCACAACGTGGACCAGGCACAGGGTGAGTCCAGCAGCGACGGTCCGTCACGAGCCACCGACGTCCCCGCCGACCTCCTCGACGCCCTGAGCAGGGCGGACCTGTCTCCGCTGGCTCCGAAGGCCGTCCTCTACGTCCACCTCCACGAAGCCGCCCTGCGCGGCACCGACGCGGTGGCACGGGTCGAGGGTCTCGGGCCGGTGTCGATCTCCGCCCTCGCCGGGCTGCTCCGTCGTACGCAGCTGACCGTCCGGCCGGTGCGTGACCTGTCCTCCCGCGTCCGATCGATCTCCTACGAGCACCCCGAGTCGCTCAAGGAGCAGACCTATCTCACGACCGGTGGCGACTACTGGCCCTATGCCACGTCGACCAGCCGCCGGGTCGACTACGACCACCCGACGCCCTTCGCCGGTCGAGCGGAGTCGAGACCGCCGCCGGCCCAGACCGGCTCCCACAACTCCGGCCCCCTCGGCCGACGACATCACCGCTGGAAGACCCACGCCGGCTACCGCTCGCGCCAGTGCGGCGAGGGTCGCTACGTCTGGCTCACACCCCACGGCCTGGCGTTCCTCGTCGACCACCTCGGCACCCGGCGCATCGATCCGGACCAGGCGCAGTCGATCTTCGAGGCGCCCGCAGGAGTGGACCTCTACTTCACCCAGGTGTCGGATCGCGGGCACGCACCCTTCCTGTACGTTCGGGAGCATCGTCGACCGGAGGAGTGACCCGTGGTTGAGCTCACCGAGGGCCAGGAGCTCGCCCTCACCGCCGAGGACGGGACGAGCCTGACCAAGGTGCAGATGGCCGTCGGCTGGGACCACTCCCGCACGGCCGGCTTCCTCGGCAGCGGAGTGGCGCCCATCGACCTCGACGCCTCGGCCGTCCAGTTCGCCGGCGGCCAGTTCTTCGACCTCGCCTTCTTCAACAACCTCGCCACCCGCGACGGTGCGGTGGTCCACCTGGGCGACAACACCACCGGCAAGGGCGAGGGTGACGACGAGGTGATCACCGTCGACCTGAGTCGCGTCTACCCCAGGGTCGACTCGATCCTGTTCATGGTCAGCAGCTATCAGGGGCACTCGCTGGAGTTCATCCGCAACGCCTACTGCCGGCTCGTCGACGACAACGGCAGAGAGTTCGCCCGCTTCACCCTCACGCTCGGGGTTCGCGAGACGGGGCTCGTCATGGCGAAGCTGTTCCGCGATGGATCGCTCTGGAAGCTTCGCCCGATCGGGGCCGGCATAGCGCTCAAGACGCCGACGGACTCGATCGAGGCACTCCTGCCCTTTGTCTGAGGCCGGCCGGAGAGCTGGCCCTCGGCGGTCGCCCGCGGGTGGTCGCGTGAAGCGCCTCCGCGGGCATCGATGTGATGGATGAGTGGAGCTGCGGGGAATCGAACCCCGGTCCTTCGGCGCCGAACCAGACATTCTCCGGGTGCAGTCAGTGTTGTCGCTTTTCTCGGCCCCGGCGCTCGCACAGACACGTCGCCGACAGGCCCAGTCAGGATTGAGTCCCGCTCACCCCTCCTGACAGAAAGTGAGCAGCAAGTCCTCTAGATGAGGTCTGGATCCGGGACGAGGACGGGTGCCCGGTCAGACCCTTCGATCACTGCTCAGGCAGCGAGAGCGAAGTCGTTGCGGTTTGAGTTGGCAACTATGTGTTTCCAGCGATCGTTTACGAGATGACGCTGGCTTCTCGACCCGCTTCTTCTGGAACTAACGTCCCAAGTCGAAACCGATCAGCCCCTCTTGAGTTGTGCTGCACAGTCTACCGGTCAACGCCGACACCCGTCGCATCCATTCCGTCGACCGGTCCCGCGACACCCATCAGCTCGGCCCCGTTGCCCCAGCACACCGCGCGCAACCACTCGTCGCCGAGATCGAGACGCGCGAGCGCGTCGAGCTGGTCGGCGTACGGGTAGGGGATGTTGGGGAAGTCGCTGCCGAGGTAGACCCTGCCCGCCAGCCCGAGGTCGCGCAGGCGCGGCAGCAGCGCCGGTGGATAGGCGCCGCCCATCTCCTCGAAGAACTCGTGAAGGCCATGGTCGTGTCCAGGCCGACCCGCTCGTGGGTCTCGGCGAGGCGGAGGAAGTCGGCGTACTCCGGCGCACCCGCGTGCGCGATCACCAGCCGGAGTCGCGGATGCCGCGCGAGCAGCTCCTCCACCGGGCCGGGGCCGGTGTGCTCGGTCGGCACGGGTCCGCTCCCCGCGTGCAGCACGACCGGCGTACCAGCCTCGGCGATCAGTCCCCACGCCTCGTCGAGCAGCGGGTCCGTGACGGTGAAGGCGCCGACCTGCACGTGCACCTTCCACACCTCCACCGATGGCAGGCGGGAGGAGACGTACGCCACCACTCCGGGCTCGGGGAAGAAGGTGCCGCAGACTGCTGCTTCGGGCACCCGCTCCGCGAAATCGGCGGCCCAGTCGTTGAGGAACTCCGCCATGTCGGGCTTGTGCGCGTAGGGCAGCGCGGTGAAGCGGCGCACCCCGAAGGAGCGCAGCGTCTCGACGAGTACGTCGTCAGGGTCGCGGTAGTGCAGTGGCCACGGCCGGCCGATCAACGGACCGGCCGCGTCGAACTGGGCGCGCACCTTCGCCATCACCCGCGGCGGCAGGAAGTGGGTGTGGATGTCGACCAGGCCAGGCAGCCCGAGTGCCGACGCGAAGTCCGAGCGGCGTCAATCCTTGTGGCCCTTGAGCCGGCGCTGCACCGCGTCGACCTTCTCCCGGTTGGCCGTGCGTTCGGCGAGGGTGTGGCGCTTGTCGTAGGCCTTCTTGCCTCGAGCGAGCGCGATCTCGACCTTGGCGCGGCCGTCCTTGAAGTAGATCGCCAGCGGCACGATCGTGTAGCCCTTGTCAGTGATCTTGCGCTCGATCTTGTCGATCTCGGAGCGGTTGAGCAGCATCTTGCGGCGCCGGCGGGCGGAGTGGTTGGTCCAGGTGCCCTGGGTGTACTCGGGGATGTGCACGCCGAGCAGCCAGGCCTCGCCGTTGTCGATCTCGGCGAAGCCGTCGACGAGGGAGGCGCGTCCCGCGCGCAACGACTTCACCTCGGTCCCCACGAGGACGAGCCCGGCCTCCCAGGTGTCCTCGATGTGGTAGTCGTGGCGCGCCTTCTTGTTCTGCGCGACCATCTTCTGGCCCTGCTCCTTCGCCATGGAGGCAGTCTAGAACCAGTTCATGGGATCGACGGCCTGGCCGTTGGCCATCACCGTGAAGTGCAGGTGGCAGCCGGTCGACCAGCCGGTGCTGCCCTCGTAGCCGATGACCTGTCCGCGCTCGACGTGGTCCCCCACGCCCACGGTGTAGCTCGTGGCGTGGTTGTAGATCGTGGCGAGGCCGACCCCGGCCTGGGCGCCGTTGTCGATGATCAGCCGGTTGCCGTAGACACCGCTGAAGTAGGTGGAGATGACCCGACCGTCGGCGGCGGAGCGCAGCGGCGTACCGCAGCCGCCGCCGAAGTCGACGCCGTCGTGCAGGCCCCAGTAGTGGTAGATCGGGTGGGTGCGGTAGCCGAAGGGCGAGGTGACGTAGCCGTCGACGGGGTTCATCAGGACGCCGGTGCTCGGCCCGATCCGGGCATGCTGGGCGAGGGCGCTGGCACGGGCAGCAGCGCGAGCCCGACGGAGGGCGGCTGCGGCACGGCGCCGCAGCATCTCCTCGATCTTGTCCTGCTCCTTCTTGAGCTTGCGCAGCTTGGCGGCGTCCTTGGCACGAGCGGCCCGGGCGTCGCCGCGGGCCTCCCGTCGCTCGCCCACCAGCGCGACGACCGAGTCCTTGGCCGACTGCTGCTCGGACTCGAGCGCCTGCATCAGCACCAGGTGGTCGGCGGCTGCCCGGCGCTGGGCGGCCACGTCGTCGCGCGCGTCGGAGACCTGCTGCTCGCGCACCTCGAGCAGCACCTCGGCCGCCTTGAGCTCGTCGTACGCCCTGGCCTCCTGCCCGACGATGACGTCACGTACGCCGTCGCGGCGGGTGAGGTCCTCGGGTGAGACCGCGTCGAGGAGCGAGGAGAACGCGATCAGGTCGGGGTCGCCCTCGGCGTACATGTCGGCGACGGTGTTCGCGACCTTCTGGCGCTGGTCGTCGCGATCGCCCTGGCCCTGGACCAGCGTCGGCCTCGGCTGCTTCGAGCTCGGCCTCGGCAGTCGCGAGCTCGGCCTGCATCTCGGCATCGCGCTCGGTCGCGACCTCGAGCTTGCCGCGCGCCGTGGCGAGCTCGGTCTTGGCGTCGACCAGCTGGCTCTGGGCAGCAGCGAGGCGGGCGGCGGCCTTCTGGAGCTGGGCGCTGGACTCGTGGAGGTCCTTGCTGGCGCCCTGGAGCTGCTTCTCGACCTGGCGCTGCTTGTCCTTGAGGTCGTCAGCCTGAGCGCTGGGGACCGTGGTGACGCCCAGTGCCATGACCACGGCAAGAGATGCTGTGGCCATGCGGCGATGAGCGGTACGGGGGAAGTGACGCACCGGGATGCCTTCGTGTTCGGGGAAGAGAACACCGTGACGCTAACCCGCGCGGATCACACTTTGAGGTATTTGCGTGTCAGCACGAGTGTCGGAAGCAAGGTGAGCAGCGGTCCGAGGATCGCGATGGCCGCCAGGGCCAGGCCGAACTCGTCCCAGCCGATCCACGGGATGAACTTCAGCTCGTCGTTTCCGCGCTCGCATGATGCCGAAGTGCATGAAGGCCGCGAGCGCCCCGCCGGCCAGCACGACACCGATGAATGCCGTCACCAGTGCCTCGAGGAGGAAGGGCAGCGCGATGTAGAGGGTGGATGCCCCCACCAGGCGCATGATCCCGATCTCCTTGCGTCTCGCGAACGCCGCCAGCCGGATCGTGTTGGCGACCAGGAGGAGGGCCGCGAAGACCAGCACGGAGGCCGTTGCGAGCGCCACCCACTGGAGCATGTTGATCGCCCCGAGGATCGGCGCGATGACCTCTCGCATGTCCTGGACCCGGGAGACCCCGTCGAGTCCCTGGACGGCGCTGGTGATCCCCTCGAACTCCTCGGGGCTCTCGAGCGTGATCCAGATCGTCTGCGGCATGTCCTCGGCCGTCAGCGCCGGGTTGTCACCCGAGAACAGCTCCTCGCCGTAGAGCTCGCGCGCCTTGGCGAGCGCGGTCTCGCTGGACTCGAAGTAGTAGTCGGCCACCTCGGGGTTGTCCTGGACGACCTGCTCGATCTCGGCCTTCTGCGCGTCGGTCACCGGGTTGGGGCAGACCGGGTTGCTGTCGCCGTTGCGGCACAGGAAGACGGTGATCTGGAGCTGGTTGCCCCACTGCTCGGCGGCCTTGTTGGCCTGCTGCTGGAACAGCACACCCATGCCCACGAGGGTCAGGGAGACGAAGAGGGTGAGGATCACGGCCAGGTGCATCGTCAGGTTGCGACGAAGTCCTTGGCCGAGCTCGGAGAAGACGTAGCGAAGCTGCATGGAGGAAGGTGCTCTCGATCAGTCGGGGTGATCAGTCGGGCAGATCAGTTCTGGTGGCCGTAGACGCCTTGCGCCTGGTCGCGGATGACCTGGCCGTTCTCGAGCTCGATGACGCGCTTGCGCATCTGGTCGACGATGCCGGCGTCGTGGGTGGCCATGACGACGGTCGTGCCGGTGCGGTTGATGCGGTCGAGGAGCTTCATGATGCCCACCGAGGTGGTGGGGTCGAGGTTTCCGGTCGGCTCGTCGGCGATGAGGATCATCGGCCGGTTGACGAAGGCCCGGGCCACGGCGACGCGCTGCTGCTCGCCGCCGGAGAGCTCGTCGGGCATCCGGTCGCCCTTGCCGGTCAGCCCCACCATCTCGAGCGTCTCGGGGACCAGCTCGTTGATGTCCTTGCGGGAGCGGCCGATGACCTGGAGGGCGAAGGCGACGTTCTCGCTGACCGTCTTGTTGGGCAGCAGCCGGAAGTCCTGGAAGACGGTGCCGATGTCACGGCGCAGCCGCGGCACCTTCCAGCTGGCCAGCCGGTTGATCTCCTTGCCGGCGACGTAGACGCGACCCGAGGTGGCGCGGTACTCCCGCAGCACCAGCCGCAGGAAGGTCGACTTGCCGGATCCCGAGGACGCCCACGAGGAAGACGAACTCCCCCTTCTCCACGTCGACGGAGACGTTGTCGAGAGCGGGGTGGGGGTGGCCGGGATAGGTCTTGGTGACCTTCTCGAAGCGAATCACGCGTCGAGGCTACGCGGCGGCGACCGGCGCATCCCACAACTCACACTCAGGCGTCGACCTTCTCCGCACCCCGACGCCAGCGGATGCCGGCCTCGAGGAAGGCGTCGAGGTCGCCGTCGAAGACCGAGGCCGGGTTGCCGGACTCGTAGCCGGTGCGGAGGTCCTTGACGATCTGGTAGGGGTTGAGCACGTAGTTGCGCATCTGGTCGCCCCAGCTGGCCTGCACGTCGCCGCGCATCTCGTCGAGGTGGGCCTTCTCCTCGGCCTTCTTCAGCGCGAGCAGCTTGGCCTTGAGCACGACCATCGCCGAGGCCTTGTTCTGCAGCTGCGACTTCTCGTTCTGGCAGGACACGACGGTGCCGGTCGGGATGTGCGTGAGGCGCACCGCTGAGTCGGTCGTGTTGACCGACTGGCCGCCGGGGCCGCCCGAGCGGTAGACGTCGGTGCGGATCTCCTCGTCCGGGATGTCGATCTCGTCGGTCTGCTCGAGCACGGGCACGACCTCGACCGCGGCGAACGACGTCTGGCGGCGGCCCTGGTTGTCGAAGGGGCTGATCCGCACCAGGCGGTGGGTGCCGGCCTCGACCGAGAGGGTGCCGTAGGCGTAGGGGGCGTGGATCGCGAAGGTGGCGGACTTCAGCCCGGCCTCCTCGGCGTAGGACGTCTCGTAGACCTCGACGGAGTAGCCGTGCTGCTCGGCCCAGCGGGTGTACATCCGCATCAGGGTCTCGGCGAAGTCGGCGGCGTCGACGCCACCGGCGCCGGCACGGATGCTCACGAGGGCCTCGCGGGCGTCGTACTCACCGTTGAGCAGGGTGCGGATCTCGAGCGACTCGACGGACTTCTTGATGCGGGCCAGCTCGCGCTCGGAGTCGGCGAGCGTGTCGGCGTCGCCCTCCTCCTGCGCCATCTCGACCATCAGGCCGAGGTCCTCGATGCGACTGTCGAGCGCGGTGAACTTGTCGAGCTCGCCCTGGAGCGTGGAGAGGCGGCCGGTCACCCGGGTGGCGTTGTCCTGGTCGTCCCAGAGGTCGGGAGCGGCGACCTGCTCGCTGAGGTCGGCGATCTCGCGGCGCATGCCATCGAGGTCGAGGACCTGACCGATGGTCTTCATGGTCGCCTGGAGCGTCTTGATCTCTGCGTCGTAGTCGATGCCTGCCACAAGGGGCAACACTACGGCGTAGCGCAGCATGGCGCCCGCGTGGGCCGGGAGGGTCAGCCGGGCCCCGTCGAGGGTGGTGCCGGCCGGGGTCGCGAAGAGGACCTCGAGTGCTCGACGGCCAGTGACGACTCGGAGTCACCGAAGTTCACCGCGACCAGCACGTCACCGCGGCGCATCGTGAAGACGCGACCCTCGACCGAGCAGGAGACCGAGGTGAACGCAGGATCGGTGAGCGCGGGGAGCGTACGACGCAGCTCGGCGAGGCGGCGGTAGCAGTCGAGCAGCACCGCGTGCCGGCCCGTCGCCAGCTCGTCCCAGTCGAGCCTCGATCGCCGGAAGGTCTCGACGTCCTGAGGGTCCGGCACCTCGTCGGCGTTCCAGCCCATCATCTCGAACTCGGTGATGCGCCCGGCGGCGGTGGCCGTGCCGAGCTCGGGCTCCGGGTGGGAGGTGAAGAACTGGAACGGCGACGACGCCGCCCACTCCTCCCCCATGAACAGCATCGGCGTGAAGGGTCCGGCGAGCGTGAGCAGGGCGGCGCAGGCGAGCTGGTCGTCGTCGAGGTGCTCGGCGAGCCGGTCGCCGCGTGCGCGGTTGCCGATCTGGTCGTGGTTCTGGTTGGCCACCACGAGCCGCCAGGTGGGCATGTGCTCGGTGTCGACCGGGCCGCCGTGGTCGCGATCCCGGAAGGACGACCAGGTCCCGTCGTGGAAGAAGCCGCGCTCGCAGACCTTGGCCAGCGCCTCCAACGGCTCGAAGTCGGCGTAGTAGCCGGCCGTCTCGCCGCTCAGCGCGACGTGCACGGCGTGGTGGAAGTCGTCGCTCCACTGCGCGTCGAGGCCGTAGCCACCGGCCTCGCGCGGCCGCACCAGCAGCGTGTCGTTGAGGTCGGACTCGGCGATCAGGGTCAGCGGTCGGCGCAGGTGGGCCGACAGCGCCGCCGTCTCGATCGCCATCTCCTCGAGCAGGTGGACCTCGGAGGTGTCGCTGAGGGCGTGCACGGCGTCGAGCCGCAGGGCGTCGACGTGGAGCTCCTCGAACCACATCCGCACGTTGTCGAGGATGTAGCGGCGCACCTCGGCCGAGCCCTCGCCGTCGAGGTTGACCAGGTCGCCCCAGGTGTTGCGGCCGTCCTTGAGGTAGGGAGCGAACAGCGAGAGGTAGTTGCCCGACGGGCCGAGGTGGTTGTGGACGACGTCCTGCACGACACCCAGGCCGGCGGCGTGGCACGCGTCGACGAAGCGCCGGTAGGCGTCCGGTCCGCCGTAGCCCTCGTGCACCGCGAACCAGCCGACGCCGTCGTAGCCCCAGTTGTGGGTGCCGTTGAACGCGTTGACCGGCATCAGCTCGACGAGGTCGACCCCGATGCTGCGCAGGTGGTCGAGCTTGCCGATCGCGGCGTCCAGGTCGCCCTGGGGCGTGAAGGTGCCGACGTGCAGCTCGTAGATCACCGACCCGGCGAGCTGGCGGCCGGTCCAGACGTCGTCGCCCCACGTCGTACGTCGTCCCGGTCCCGCCGCGACAGCTCGTGCACGCCACCGGGCTGGCGCCGCGAGCGCGGGTCGGGGCGCGGGTCGGGGTCGTCGTCGAGGAGGTAGCCGTAGTCGACTGTCGTGGTCGGCGGCCTGCGACCGAGGGCGTCGTCCGGCGCTCCACCAGTCGTCGTCGGCCGCGAGCCATCTCGAGGCGGAGCCGCCGGCGCGTCCCGCACAGGAGACGGACCGCTGTCGGGCCGCGGCGCCCACACGTCGAAGGGACCGCGGCTTCCTCCGAGGCACTCAATCAGGCGTCCTTCACCAGCAGCGCCACCGGGTGCACCGCCAGCAGGTCGGCGAGCCGACCGTCCGTGCGGGTGCCGGTCAGCAGGTCGTGCCAGCTCCCCTCGGGCAGCTCGAGGCTGGTGTCGCCCCAGCCACCTGCCCGGGCCAGACCCACCGGAAGCCGGGTGGCGACCGTGATCGCGCCGCCGCGGTCGAAGGCCAGCACGTGCCCGGCCGCGGGGCCGGTGGCGCGCACCGGGGCGTACGACGTGAACAGCTCGGGCCGCTCACGGCGCAGGGTCAGCGCCGAGCAGGTGACGTGCAGCTTGGCGACGGCGTCGTCGGACGCGGTGCCGGCCAGCACGCCTGCTCGGTGGTCGAAGTCGACAGGGCGGCGGTTGTCCGGGTCGACGAGGGAGGTCTCCCACAGCTCGCTGCCCTGGTAGACGTCCGGGACGCCGGGCACGGTGAGCGCGACCAGCTTGAGCGCCAGCGAGTTGCTCCGCCCGGGCTCGTCGACGTGGAGGCAGAGGTCGGTCAGCACGCGCTGCACCTCGGGCGAGGTGAAGACGGCGTCGACGGCGGCGTGCACGGCCGCTTCGTACGCCTCGTCGGGCTCGGTCCACGTGGTCCGGTCGCCCGCCTCGCGCATCGCCTTCTCGGCGTAGGCGTGCAGCCGCTCGGGGAGGTCGGGCAGGTGGTTCGGCGTCCAGGCGCCCAGGATCGCCTGCCACAGCAACGAGCCGAAGGCGGGATCGGGCACGGGGACCAGGCCCAGCAGCTCGTCGAGCGCGGCCTCCCACACCTCGGGCAGCTCGGCCAGCACCGTGATGCGGGCGCGTACGTCCTCGCCGCGCTTGGTGTCGTGGGTCGACGTGGTCGTCATCGCGTGCGGCCACTCGCGCTGGCGCAGCGCCATCGCGTCGTGGAAGGTCGCGGCGTCGACGGCGAACACCGACGGGTCGGCGCCGACCTCGTTGAGCGAGGTCAGCCGCGACCAGCGGTAGAACGAGCAGTCCTCGACCCCCTTGGCCATGACCATCCCGGACGTCTGCTGGAAGCGCCGGGCGGGTTGTCCCCACTCGTCGTTGAGGACGGGCTCGAGCAGGTCGAGGGTCGCGGCCAGGTCGGGCCGGTGCGCGCGCGCCGCGGCGAAGGCCTCGTCGAGGTGGTGGCGGCCCTCGGGCAGGTAGGAGCGGTAGACCGGGAAGCAGGCGAGCAGCTCGGCGACGGCGTCCTCGACCGGCTCCTCCACCGCTTCCTCGGCGATGCGCAGGACCTCGCGGGTGATGCGCTTGACCTCGGAGTGCAGGATGCCGTCCGCGACGGCGCGCTTGTTGTCGTGGATCACCTGCGCCCAGTCGACGGGCGCTCCGCGGAGGCGGCCCTCGAGTCGGTCGAGCGGCTCCTCCCCCGCCGGGTCGGTGAGGATCCGGTCGACGAGCGCGAGCACGTCGTAGCCGGTCGTGCCGGCCGTGGCCCACGACGTCGGCAGGGTCTCGCCGGGCTCCAGGATCTTCTCGACGAGGACGTAGGCGTCGCCGGTGAGGGCGGCCAGGTCGTCGAGGTAGCGCTTGGGGTCGCGCAGGCCGTCGGGGTGGTCGACGCGGAGTCCGTCGACCAGGCCGTCCTCGAACCAGCGCCGGATCTCCACGTGGGTGTCGGCGAAGACCTCGGGGTCCTCGACGCGCACGGCGGCGAGGGTGTTGACGGCGAAGAAGCGACGGTAGTTGAGGTCGTCGTCGGCGGTGCGCCAGTTGACCAGCTCGAAGTGCTGCTCCTCCAGCGTGCTCGTGCCGGGCGCCAGCGGGAAGCGCTGGTCGTGGTAGCGGACCTCACCGCCCTCGATGCGGATGGCGTCCTCGTCGTCGTCGCCGATCACCGGGATCACGATCCGGCCGTCACCGGCCGCCCAGTCGACGTCGAAGGCGCTCGCGTGCTCGGACTCGCGTCCCAGCTTCAGCACGTCCCACCACCACGGGTCCTCGGACGGGGTGGCGACGCCGACGTGGTTGGGCACGATGTCGACGAGCACGCCCATGCCGAGCCGTCGGGCCTCGGCCGACAGCGCCGCGAGCCCCTCCTCGCCACCACGCTCGGGGTCGACGTGGTCGAAGGCGACCACGTCGTAGCCGTGCTGGCTGCCGGGCTCGGAGGCCAGCAGCGGCGAGAGGTAGACCCAGTCCACGCCGAGATCGTGCAGGTAGGCCAGCCGGCTCGCGGCGGCGTACAGGTCGAAGTCGGGCGTGACCTGGAGCCGGTAGGTGCTCTGCGGCCTCTGCCGATCCGTGTGGGGGGTCACGACAGGTCGGTCCCCGAGCGGGCTGCGAGGGAGGCCGCGACCGAGTGGTCGGGGCTGACCTCGGGCTCGGTGTGCTCACGCAGCACGACAAGGGTGTGGGTGGTCAGGTCGAACGTCGCACCGGCCTCGAGCGTGGGGTCGGCGTCGGCGTTGCCACCGGTGTCGATGACGACGTCCCAGGCCGGGGCGTACTCCTCCGACGGCAACGTCACCTTCGTCGGGCCGTCGGCGTTGAAGTAGAGCAGGAAGTGGTCGTCGGTGATCGTCTTGCCGCGGGCGTCCTTGCCGGCGATGCCGTCGCCGTTGAGATACATCCCGATGGCCTTGGCACCGGACTCCCAGGCCTCGCCGCGCATCGGCTCGCCGTCGAGGCCGAGCCAGACGATGTCGTTGAGGCGTTCGCCGTCGCCGGTGCGGACCGTGCCACCGGTGAAGAAGCGCTTGCGGTGGAAGGTCGGGTGGTCGGCGCGCAGCTTGGCGACGGCGGCCGTGAACTCGATGAGCGGCCTGTCGGCCCGGTCCCAGTGCACCCAGCTGATCTCGCTGTCCTGGGCGTAGGTGTTGTTGTTGCCGTTCTGGGTGCGGCTCATCTCGTCACCGTGCAGCAGCATCGGCACGCCCTGGCTGAGCAGCAGTGTCGCGATGAAGTTGCGCTGCTCGCGAGCCCTCGCCTCGAGGATCTCGGCGTCGTCGGTCGGGCCCTCCACGCCGTGGTTCCACGAGCGGTTGTGGCTCTCGCCGTCGTTGTTGCCCTCGCCGTTGGCGTCGTTGTGCTTCTCGTTGTAGGACACCAGGTCGCGCAGGGTGAAGCCGTCGTGGGCGGTGACGAAGTTGATGCTGGCGAAGGGCCGGCGGCCCGAGTGCTCGTAGAGGTCGGAGGAGCCGGAGAGCCGGGACGCGAAGTCGCCGAGCGACGGCTCACCGCGCCAGAAGTCGCGCACGGTGTCGCGGTAGTCGCCGTTCCACTCGGTCCACTGGGGCGGGAAGCCGCCGACCTGGTAGCCACCGGGGCCGATGTCCCACGGCTCGGCGATCAGCTTGACCTGGCTGACGACCGGGTCCTGCTGCACCATCTCGAAGAAGGTGGAGAGCTTGTCGACGTCGAAGAACTCGCGGGCCAGGGTCGCGGCGAGGTCGAAGCGGAAACCGTCGACGTGCATCTCGGTGACCCAGTAGCGCAGCGAGTCCATGATCAGCTGCACCGAGTGCGGGTGGCGCACGTTGAGGCTGTTGCCGGTGCCGGTGTAGTCCATGTAGAAGCGCTGGTCGTCCTCGACGAGCCGGTAGTAGGCCGGGTTGTCGATGCCCTTGAAGCTCAGCGTCGGGCCGAGGTGGTTGCCCTCGGCGGTGTGGTTGTAGACCACGTCGAGGATGACCTCGATGCCGGCCGCGTGCATGGCCTTGACCATCGCCTTGAACTCCTGCACCTGCTGGCCCTGGTTGCTCGACGCGTAGTCGGCGTGCGGTGCGAAGAAGCCGAGGGTGTTGTAGCCCCAGTAGTTGCGCAGGCCCTGGTCGAGGAGGGTGGAGTCCTGGATGAACTGATGGACCGGCATCAGCTCGATGGCGGTGACGCCGAGCTTGGTGAGGTGGTCGGTGATCGCCGGGTGCGCGAGACCGGCGTACGTCCCGCGCTGCTCCTCGGGGACGTCGGGGTGCAGCTGGGTGAGGCCCTTGACGTGCGCCTCGTAGATGAAGGACTCGTTGTAGGGGATGGCCAGGCGCCGGTCACCCTCCCAGTCGAAGAACGGGTTGATGACCACCCCGTGGGTCATGTGCGCCGCGGAGTCGTCGTCGTTGCGCGAGTCCTCGTCGCCGAAGTCATAGCCGAAGAGCGACTGGTCCCACTCGATCTCGCCGGCGGTCGCCTTGGCGTAGGGGTCGAGGAGGAGCTTGTTGGGGTTGCAGCGCAGGCCCTTGGTCGGGGCCCACGGTCCGTGCACGCGGTAGCCGTAGCGCTGGCCGGGCTGGACCGTCGGGATGTAGCAGTGCCACACGTAGGCGTCGACCTCGGTGAGCTCGAGCCTGGTCTCGACGAACGCTCCGGGCTGGTCCGGGTCGGGGTCGAAGAGGCACAGCTCGACGCGCTCGGCGACCTCGCTGAAGAGCGCGAAGTTGGTGCCACTGCCGTCGAAGGTCGCCCCGAGGGGGTAGGCCGTCCCAGGCCAGTTCTCAATCACCCGATCACGCTACCCGCGGACGGGTTTCCGGCGTGTTTCGGCCACCCCCTCAGGTGGTCACCCCTCTTCCCCGGTCAGCGGGTGCAGAGCACCTCGGGCTCGGCCACTGCTGCCACGGCGGCAGGCACGGCGCTGGTGGCGAGGTCGAACTTCAGGCGGAAGGCTCCGGAGATGTCGATCACCTGGTCGGCGACGACCGTGCCGACGGCCAGCGAGTGCGTGGCACGCGCGGTGCCGTCGGTGGAGACGGTGATCGCGCCGGACGACCCGGACGCGGCGGCGTCGGTGAGGGCGTACGTCGATCGGAGCTCGATGCACTTGCGACCCAGGGTGTACTCGATGGACGCCGGGGTTCCGGCGGTCTCGGTGACCAGGCTCGGTGAGTAGTAGTCCGTGGCGATCACTGCGGAGGTGACGGCGACGTTGGTCTTCGGCCCCACTGTCCGGTAGCCGAGCTTCTCCCAGCCGTAGACCACGACGGTCACCGGCTTGCTCGTGCCCTTGCGGATCCCGGAGGAGGCGGGCTTGACCACGCGGTACTGCCGGGTGCCCGGGGTGCTCGGCTTGTCCTTGAGGACGTAGGTGCCGGTCTTCTTGATCCGCGCGGTGCCCGTCTGCTTCCACGACTTCTTGGTGCCGACGCGCTGCTGGAGGATCACCTTCTGGCCCGCGGCCTTGGGCGAGACGCGGCCGGTCACCTTGACCTTGTCCTCCTTGGCGACGGCGACCTTGAGGTTCGCCTTGGCGCTCACCGAGTAGGCGCCGGCCTTGGCCGGTGCGGCCTGGGCCGGCGTCGTCGTCGCGGCGAGCGCGAGCGGGCTGAGGGCGAGTGCGGTCGTGGCTGCCCACGTGGTGATGCGGTTCATGACGTTCTCCTGTGGCTCGGTTTCGGCCGTTCTGGCCCCGTTGCTGGAGGAGACTCAGGAGTCGGGCGGAAAGTTGTGGGTTCTAGGGAGTTCCCGTCTGGATGGTCACGGCCGCCGTGCTGGATGCGCCGACCGCCGTCCGGGCAGGCGAGCCCGGGATGCGGAGCGGCAGGTCGAGGGGCGCCTCCAGGCTCACCGTGACGGATCGTCCGGCGGGGTCGACGGCGACCCGGACCCGGATCCCTGGGTACCTCGACTGGGCGCCGACGTCGCTGAGGTAGCCCAGGACTGCGGCCCGTACGGCGCTCTCCTCCTGCAGCAGGCGCTCGGCCGGGAGGCCCTCGGTGTAGACACCGGCCGAGCCGAGGTCCGCGCCGTGCAGGGCGGCTCCGTCGGCGAGGTTGTCGAGTCCCTGACGCTGGAGGTAGGCCGCGGAGGCGTCGACCAGCAGCGCCACGGCCATCAGGCAGAAGCTCGCCATGCCGATGATCAGGATCGTCACCTGGCCCTGCTCGTCGCGGTGCCTCACGGAAGGTCTTCCTCGTGCTCGTCGGACGCGCTCTCGACGTACTGCCCGATCGGCACCGTGTGGCTCGACGACAGGGCGAAGGTCGCGGCCTCCTCGCCCAGGATCCGCGGGGCCGCGGGCAGCCTCACTGAGGAGTCGACGCGGACGGTGATGACGGCGGTGCCGACGTGGCAGTTGCCCTGCGGGGACCGGCACGAGACCGCGACGCGCACCTGCTGGCCCGGGCTGCCCTGCTCCGCCAGCACCTGCTCCGCGACCGCCTGGGCACGCGCCGCGCCGGTGGCATCGTCGGGTGCGAGCGCGTACGCCCGTCCCGCGGCTCGCGCTGCCGCGCTGACCGCGAAGGCACCGCGTTGCACCTCGAAGACCGACATGACGATCCACACGAGTGGAACCAGCAGGATGAGTGCCAGCCAGGTGAACTCCACCAGTGCCGACCCGCGGTCGTCGCGGAGGCGCCGGATCACGGCGGGTCCGCGGTCTGCTGTTCGGCGACGGCGTGACCGGTCACGCGCACGTGCACGGCGGGTCCGCCCAGACCGAGGACGGGGATCTCCGCCTCGACCACTGCCTCGAAGCCTGGGGCACCGCCCACGGAGTCGGGAGCCACCGACACCGTGCGCACGAAGTCGGCCGACAGGGCGCCGCTGATGAGCTCCTCCACCTTTCCCCGTCCTGCCGCCGGCGACGAGCCGACGACGGCGGCATGCCGCGCGCCCTCGGCTGCCGCGGAGGCCAGGGTGTTGCGCACGTGGAGGACGAGCGCGAGCTGGAGGATCCCGATCACCAGCGGCAGCAGGACCAGCAGGATGAGGACGAAGTCCACCACCGCTGACCCTCGCTCATCGGCTCCGCGGCGAGCAGGCACGGGTCAGGACTTCACCATGTCGAAGGCCGAGGCCAGCATGGCCTGGAGCTCGTCACGGATGAACGGGAAGAGGGCGGCGACGACCATCGCGGTCATCAGCGTCACCATCACCCACCCGGGTACGTCACCGCGCTCGTCGCGCTCCCGCTCGCGGGCGAGGAGCAGGGTCAGGTGGACCATCAGCAGTCCCGAGATGGAGTGCATGTGACTCTTCCTTCCGGTGGAGCGTGGTTGTGGCCGTGTCAGGGAGTGGTGAGCCGCAGGCCCAGCACACCGGGATAGAACGAGAAGAGGATGGTCACCGGCAGCACGAGGAAGACGACCGGCGCCATCATCGCGATCTCCTTGCGCGCGGCCGTCTCGATGAGCAGGCGGCGCCCGGCCTCGCGTACGTCGGCTGCCTGGGCGTGCAGGACGTCGGACAGCGGCGTCCCGCGCTCCATCGCCACCGTGATGCCCGTGGCGAACCGGGCGACGATCGGCAGGCCGGTGGTCTGGGCGAGGGACTCGAAGGCCTGACCGACGGGCTCACCCGTGCGGATCCTGGCCAGCACGTGAGCGAGGTCGACCGACAGGGCGCCGTGACTGCGGCGTACGACGCGGTCCAGCGCCGAGACCGGGCTCTCCCCCGCGGCGACCGACAGCGCAAGCAGCTCGGCGACGGTCGGGAACTCGGTCAGGATCTGCCGCTCGCGCTCCTTGACCTGGGCGCTCAGGCGGTTGTCGCGCAGGAGCACGCCGAAGCCGAGACCCAGCGCGCAGAACACCAGTGCCGAGAGTGGCTCGCCGGCACCGCCCAGCGTGCGCACCAGGCCGATGGCCGCCATGACGGCAAAGCAGGCGAGACCCCACACGACCTGCTCGACGCGAAACTCCTGGACCGTGCGATCGAGGCCGGCGCGCTGGAGCCGACGGCGTACGGACGAGCTGCCGCCCAGCACACGCTCGACCAGCTCGGCAGCCGAGCGCAGCAGCGGGCCGAAGATCCCGGCGGCTGCCGTCGTGGGTGAGGAGGACACCGACCGCAGGACCGGGCCTGCGTCGCGGCGCGGGACGTCGCGGACGTAGGGCAGGACGCGGACGGAGAGCTGCGGCCGACGCAGCACCATGACCCGCAGGCCGACGAGCAGCAGTCCGGCACCGGCGACGGCACCGAGGAGCATCCCCCACGCCAGCGTGCTCACGACAGGATCCGCTTCTCGACGGGCAGGCGCCCGATACGCATCATCGCCCAGTAGGCGAGCACGCACGCGCTGGCTCCGATGCCGAGGACGAGCACGCCCGCGGCGGAGGCGTAGTGCTGGATGGCGGTCGTCTGGAACGACATGAGCAGGAGCACGATCCACGGCGCGGCGACTGCGAGGCGGGCACCGTTGACGGTCCAGGCCTGCCGCGACTCGAGCTCGGACCGGGTGCGGGCGTCGTCGCGAAGGAACCCGGAGAGGTTGCGCAGCAGCCGCCCGAGGTCACCGCCACCGACCTCGCGGGCGACGCGCAGTCCTTCGACCACCCGGTCGCCGACCGGATCGGCGAGGCGCTCCTTGAGGCGGTCGAGGCACTCCCCGAACCTGCCGGTGACCTGGTAGTCGAGCGCAAACTGGGCGAACGGCTCGCGCAGCGCCTCCGGACCGCTGGTGCCGAGCGCGGAGACCGCGTCGGGCAGCGACAACCCGGCGCGTACGGCGCTGGCGAGGTTGTCGACCGCCTCCGGCCACACCTCCGCGAAGTCACGCAGGCGGCGGGACGCACGGTGCCGCAGGACGGCGATGGGAAGGTAGGCGCCCATGGCCGCGAAGACGATGGCCACCGGGAGCGTCTGCGACACGGTCTGCACCACCGCAAAGGTCAGGAAGAACAGCACGACGCACAGCGTCACGACGCCCGTCGAGGTGACCTCGGCGAGGCCGGCGCGTGCCAGCAGTCGGGTAAGCCTGGTGGTGCGCGGCACGCCGACCCGGGGCTGCCGGGGAAGTGCGAAGGCCGCCCAGATGAGGAGCAGGCCCACACCCACTCCGAGTCCGACGAGGGCACCCATCAGCGGACGCCTGCGTCGCGATCGGTCGAGAGGATCTCGTGGATGTCGATGCCGACGCGCTCGTAGCGTTCGAGCCGTGCCGGAACGCCGCCTGTCCGCCTCAGCTCGGTGCCGTAGCGCTGGAAGATCGGCTCCACCTCGATCACGTCGGCCTCGACCCGACCGGGCACGGACACGATCTCGTTGACACGTCGTACGCCGTCGGCGCCGAGGCCGAGATGGACGACGACGTCCACGGAGGTGGCGACGGTGGGCACGACGAAGCGGGCCGAGATGTTGTCGCCTGCGAGAAGCGGCAACGTGCACATCTTGACCAGCGCCTCGCGAGCGCTGTTGGCGTGCAGGGTGCACATGCCGGGCAGCCCGGAGTTGAGCGCGAGCAGCAGGTCGAGGCATTCCGCCGCCCGGACCTCCCCCACCAGGATGCGGCTGGGCCGCATGCGCAGCGCCTCCTTCACCAGGTCGCGCAGGACGATCTCGCCGGTCTGCTCGAGTCCGGCCTGACGGGTCTGCATGGGCACCCAGTCGGGGTGGCTGAACCGCAGCTCGAAGACCTCCTCGGCGCTGATGATCCGCTCACCACCGGGGACCGCTGAGGCGAGGCAGTTGAGCATCGTGGTCTTGCCCGCCTGCGTCCCACCCGCCACCAGGATGTTGAGCCCGGCGCGCACCGACGCCTCCAGGAAGCTCGCGGCCTGCGGGGTGAGGCTGCCCAGCGCGACGAGGTCGGAGAGGCGGTGGGCGCGCAGGAGGAACTTGCGGATGTTGACCGCCGTGAATCCGCGGGTGATGCCCTCGAGGACAACGTGCAGCCGGTGCCCCTCGGGGAGCATCGCGTCGACGAAGGGTGTGCTGATGTCGATGCGCCGCCCGCTGGACTTGAGCATCCGCTCGACCAGCTCGTTGACCTGGGCGGCGTCGAGGCGCAGGTTGGTCAGCTCGTGGCGACCACGCCGGGCGATGAAGACCCGTTCGGGCGAGTTGATCCAGATCTCTTCCACGTCCGGGTCGTCGAGGAAGGGCTGGAGCGGACCGAAGCCGGACACCCGGGCCACGAGCTCGCCGACCATCGCGCCGTCGTCGGCGATCGGGGCCACCGCGCCGGTCAGGCTCAGCTCGTCGTGACCGCGCACGACGTCCTCGGCGATGCGGCGTACGACGACCGCCTCGCGCTGCGGGTCGACACCCTCGCGCCGGACCAGGTCGCGCACCTGGGCGTCCAGCCGGAGCACCAGGTCGTCGTGGGCGTCCGCCCGCGCCAACGTCTGAAGTCTGTCCACTGCCATGGAGGTGCCCCTATGTTCCCGAGATCGAGCACCTTCACGCTACCCAGCCCCGGCCCTGTCGAAACAGGGGTCGGGCAAAGGTTGTGGACAACTACCTGGAAGGGCTCACGTGGGAGGCGAGCAGGGCCAGGACGTCGAGCTCCTTGGCCGTCAGCGCGATCTCGACGCCTACGCCTCGAAGACGTCGCCGAGCTCGGCCACCCGCGCCAGCACCTGCTCCATCGAGAACTGCTCCAGCGCGAGCTCGTCCTCGGCGCCTGCCTCGACCTCGCCCCACGTCAGCGGTGTCGCGACGGTCGGCCGCTCCCGGCCGCGCAGCGAGTAGGGCGAGACGGTCGTCTTGGAGCCGGAGTTCTGCGACCAGTCGAGGAAGACCTTGCCGGGGCGCTTGGCCTTGGTCATCGTCGCCGTCACCAGCGCAGCGTGCTCGGCCTGCAGACCCTCGGCGACCTCCTTGGCGAGCGCGGTCGTGCCGTCGCTGTCCAGGCTCTGCCGTCCGGTGGCAGTCAGCGCGGCGTAGAGGTGGAGCCCCTTGCTGCCGCTCGTGACGGGCGTGCAGGTCAGGTCGCGCTCGGCCAGCGCGTCGCGCACCAGCAGCGCGACCCGCGCGCACTCGTGCAGCCGGCCGGCTCACCGGGGTCGAGGTCGATGACGAGGCGGTCGGGGTTCAGGGGCGTGCCCTCGGCGTCGACCTTCCACTGGTGCACGTGCAGCTCGAGGGCCGCGAGGTTGGCCAGCCAGGTCAGCGTCGCGAGGTCGTCGCAGATCGGGAAGCGCAGGGTGCCGCTCCCCGAGGCCGCCCGGCTCCCGGTGGTCGGCACCTCCGCCGTCCGGACCCACGACGGCGTGCCGGGTGGTGCGTTCTTCTCGAAGAAGCTCGACCCCTCGACGCCGTGCGGCCAGCGGATCCGCGTCACCGCCCGGTCCTCTGAGGTGCGGGAGCAGCACCGGGGAGACCTGCGCGTAGTAGTTGAGGACCTCGCCCTTGGTGGTGCCGGTGCGCGGGTAGAGCACCTTGTCGAGGTTGCTGATGGAGAGCGTGCGCCCCTCCACGTCGACCTGGATCTCGGTCACCGGCCGACCCCCAGGTCCTCCGGGGACACGTCGTCGCGCACGCCCTGGAACGACGGCTGGCGCAGTCGCTCGTAGCCGAGGCCATGGGTGTCGATGTCGACCACCACCCGCGGTTCCACCCAGAACGTGCCCTCGGCATCCACCCGCGGCACCTCGTCGGCGAAGGGCGACGAGCTGCTGGACAGCGGTGCGAGCAGCGCGGCCAGGCGCGTGCTGGTGGCTCCGGCGATGCCACTGCCGACGCGCCCGCGGTAGAGCAACCGACCGTCGGCGGTCTGCTCGCCGACGAGCAGCGCGGCCAACCGGTCGCTGGTGCCGACCTGGGGGCGCCAGCCGCCGACCACGAACGAGCCGCGGTGTCGGTGGGCCAGCTTGCGCCAGTCGTCGCTGCGCTGGTCGAACCGGTAGCGGGAGCCGCGCCGCTTGCTCACCACCCCCTCCAGGCCCTGCTGGAGGGTGGCGTCGAAGAGCATGTCGCCGTCGTCGTACGCCGCCGGGACCTGCCACTTCGAGTCGGTGAGCGGGAGCTCCTCCAGCAGCGCGCGGCGCTCCTCGAGCGGGCGGTCGGACAGGTCCTCGCCGTCGAGCCGCAGCAGGTCGAAGACCATGAGGGTGGCGGGCACCGTCTTCACCAGGCGCGCGATCTCCTTGGCGTTGCGCAGGTGCATGCGGTGCTGGAGCACGCGGAAGTCGGGGACGCCCCGTTCGTTGAGCGCGATCACCTCGCCGTCGACCAGCAGGTCGCGGTCGCCGAGCGGCGGGTCGCTGAGCTCCGGCCAGGCCACGGTGACGTTGTTGTCGTTGCGGCTCGTCATCCGCGCGACCCCGTCGTGGACGTCGACGAGCACGCGTACGCCGTCCCACTTGACCTCGTGCAGCCATTGCGTGCCGGTCGGCACGCGGTCGGTCTTGGTGGCGAGCATCGGGCGCACCGGGCCAGTCTGACACTCCAACTGGGGGAGACGAGTGTCAGGACGGACGGCTATCGTCGTGCCATGCGAGCGATCTGGAAGGGTGCCGTCTCCTTCGGCCTGGTCTCCGTGCCCGTCAAGCTGTACGCCGCCACGGAGAGCCACGACGTGTCCTTCCGGCAGGTGCACGCCAAGGACGGCGGCCGGATCAAGTATCAGCGGGTCTGCTCACTCGACGGCGAGGAGGTGGCCTACGCCGACATCGCCAAGGGCTACGAGACCGAGGACGGCGAGATGGTGATCCTCACCGACGACGACATGGCCGAGCTGCCGTCGACGTCGTCGCGCGAGATCGCGGTCGAGAAGTTCGTGCCCCGCGACCAGATCGACCCGCTGCTCTTCGAGAAGTCCTACTACCTCGAGCCCGAGGGCGCCGGCGCCAAGCCGTACGCCCTGCTGCGCCAGGCCCTGCTCGACGCCGACCGGATGGCCGTCGTGACCGTGGCACTGCGCCAGCGCACCACGATCGCCGTGCTCCGGGTGAAGGACGACGTGATCGTGCTCCAGACGATGATGTGGCCCGACGAGATCCGCACCCCCGACTTCAAGGTCGAGGCCGGCGACGTCAAGGACGCCGAGGTCAAGATGGCCCACATGCTCGTCGAGACCCTGGCGGGTGACTTCGACGCGTCCGACTTCGAGGACGACTACGCCGGGGCCGTCGAGGCGCTGGTGAAGTCGAAGATCGAGGGCGGCGAGATCAAGCGCACCGAGACCTCGACCAAGACCTCCGGCGAGGTCGTCGACCTGCTGGCCGCGCTGCAGAAGTCGGTGGCGGCCGCCAAGACCGCGCGCGGCGAGGAGAGCGACGAGAAGCCCGCTGCCAAGAAGGCGCCCGCGAAGAAGAAGAGCGCCAAGAAGGCTGCGGCCAAGAAGACCGCCAAGAAGGCCCCGGCCAAGAAGACCGCCGCGAAGAAGGCCAGCTAGGGACCAGCCATCGTCCTGGTCACCTCACGTGTGCAGGCCACGCACGACGCGCAGGCCGACCGACAGTCGGGCGAGCTCGGCCGTCTCCTCGCGACAGATCTCCTCGAGGGTGGCGGCCGACCGCTCCACCAGCTCCTGGTCGGCGTCCTCCCACTCGGCGACCCGTGCTGACGCGGAGTCGGCGGCGCTGGTCGTCTCCAGCACCCGGGCGGTGAGCTGCTGGTGCACGCCGTAGAGGTCGTCGCGCACGGCGGCCCGGGCCATCGTCTGCCAGCGGTCGTCGCGCGGCAGCGCGAAGATCCGGTTGACGAGGGCGGGAAGCCCCAGCCGCTCGCCCAGGGCGAAGTGGACGCGGGCGACCTCGACCGGGTCGAGGTCGAGCCGGTCTGCGGTCTCCACGATGCCGAGCAGGGCGTACGCCGTGGCCAGCACGGCGACCCGCGATGCCAGCTCCTCGGGCACGCCGTGGTCGGTGAGGCGCTTGGCCCGTCCTGCGTAGTCGTCCATCTCGAGACCGCTCAAGATCTCCGGCAGCTCGGCCATGACCGTCTGCACCCGGGCACGGAAGAAGTCCACCGTGGCCTGCGAGTCGAGCGGGGGCCTGCGGTTGGTCACCAGCCAGCGTGAGGCGCGCTCGACCAGGGTGCGCATCTCGATACGCATCCGCGTCTGGCGTTCAGCGGGGATCGCGTTGTCCAGCGCGGCGATGTCCTGGCGAAGCGCGAGCGAGCCGAAGATCTCGCGCGCCACGAAGTTGGCGCGGGTCAGGTCGGCCGCGCTGGCGCCCGTCTCCCCCTGGAGCCGCGGCCAGAACGTCATCCCGGCGCCGTTGACGAGGTCGTTGACCACCTGGGTCACGATGATCTCCCGACGCAGCGGGTGGTCCTCCATCGCGTCCTCGAAGTCGGGCTTCATCCGCGACGGGAAGTAGGCCAGCAGGTCCTCGCGCAGGTAGGGGTCGTCGGGCAGGTCGGAGTCGATCAGCTCGTCGGCGAGCACGATCTTGGTCCAGGCCATCAGCACCGAGAGCTCGGGCGACGACAGCGCCTGCTTGCGGTCCAGCCGACGCCGCACCTGACGGGTCGTGGGCAGCCCCTCCAGGTCGCGGTTGAGCACGCCTCGGCGCTCCAGCGCGCGTATCCAGTCCTCGTGCACGTGGAGAAGTGACGGGGCGTGCGCCTCGGCGTTGGCCAGCGCCAGGTTCTGCTCGTAGTTGTCGCGAAGGACCAGGGTGCCGACCTCGTCGGTCATCTCGGCGAGCAGCTCGTTGCGCGAGGACTCGTCCATGGCGCCCGAGCGCACGACCTTGTCGAGCAGGATCTTGATGTTGACCTCGTGGTCGGAGGTGTCCACACCGGCGGAGTTGTCGATGAAGTCGGTGTTCATCCGGCCGCCGGAACCATCGGCGCCGAGGCGGGCGTACTCCACACGGCCGAGCTGGGTGAAGCCGAGGTTGCCGCCCTCGCCGACGCACTTGACCCGCAGGTCCTCGCCGTTGACGCGGATGGAGTCGTTGGCCTTGTCGCCGGCGTCGGCGTTGGTCTCCTCCGACGACTTCACATAGGTGCCGATGCCGCCGTTCCACAGCAGGTCGACCGGTGCGAGCAGGATCGCCTTCATCAGCTCGGCCGGCGTCAGCGCGGACACGTCGGACCCGAGCCCCAGCGCGGTGCGTACCTGCGCGGAGACCGGGATCGACTTCGCCGAACGCGGCCACACACCGCCGCCCTCGGAGATCAGCGAGGTGTCGTAGTCCTTCCAGCTGGAGCGCGGCAGCTCGAACAACCGCTTGCGCTCGGCATACGACGTCGCGGCGTCGGGTGAGGGGTCGATGAAGATGTCGCGGTGGTCGAAGGCCGCCACGAGACGGGTGTGCTCGGAGCACAGCAGCCCGTTGCCGAAGACGTCGCCGGACATGTCGCCCACGCCGACGCAGGTGAAGTCCTCGTTCTGGCAGTCGACGCCCATCTCGCGGAAGTGACGCTGCACGGAGACCCAGGCGCCACGCGCCGTGATGCCCATCGCCTTGTGGTCGTAGCCCACCGAGCCGCCGGAGGCGAACGCGTCGCCGAGCCAGAAGCCGTAGTCCTTGGCGACGCCGTTGGCGATGTCGGAGAAGGTCGCGGTGCCCTTGTCGGCCGCGACGACGAGGTAGGAGTCGTCGCCGTCATGGCGTACGACGTCGCGCGGGGGCACCGTCTCGCCGTCGCTGAGGTTGTCGGTGATGTCGAGGAGGCCAGAGATGAAGGTCTTGTAGCAGGCAACGCCCTCGGCCAGCCACGCGTCGCGGTCGGACGCGTCGGGCAGCTGCTTGCAGAAGAACGCCCCCTTCGCGCCGACGGGGACGATGACGGTGTTCTTGACCATCTGCGCCTTGACCAGGCCGAGCACCTCGGTGCGGAAGTCGTCGCGACGGTCCGACCAGCGCAGCCCGCCGCGGGCGACGGCGCCGAAGCGCAGGTGCGAACCCTCGACGCGCGGGCTGTAGACGAAGATCTCGTAGCGCGGCCGGGGTTCGGGCAGGTCGGGGATCGCCGACGGCTCGAGCTTGAAGGACATGTACTGGTGCGGTGCGCCGCTCTCGGTGCGCTGGAAGAAGTTGGTGCGCAGGGTGGCACCGATCAGCGTCAGGTAGGAGCGCAGGATGCGGTCGTGGTCGAGGCTGACGACGTCGTCGAGGGCACGGGTCAGCCGCTCGCCGATGGCCTCCACCTTGGCCACCCGGGCCTCGGCGTCGGCGGCCAGGGGCGCGCGGTCGGCGTCGGAGCGGCCCGGGTCGAAGCGCGCCTCGAACAGCTGGACCAGGAGCCGGGAGATGTCGACGTTGCTGCTCAGCGCATCCTGGATGTAGTCGAGGGCGAAGGGCGAGTTGCCCTGCTTGAGGTACTTCGCGTAGGCGCGCAGCACGGTCGCCTGCCGCCAGGTGAGACCGGCGGCCAGCACGAGCTTGTTGAACCCGTCGATCTCGTTGAAGCCGTCCCACACCGCTCGGAGCGCCTCGGCGAAGAGAGTCCGCTCATGAGGCGAGAGCTGGCGGCCGTGGCGCAGGCCGAACTCGTAGATGAACGTCTGTCGACCCAGGCCCTCCAGCTCGTAGGGGCGCTCGTCGACGACCTCGACGCCCATCGAGGTGAGCATCGGCAGCATCGCGCTCAGCGAGAGCGGCTCGCCGACGCGGAACACCTTGAGCCGCGACTCCCCGCGGCGGAACTTGCCACCCTGGGCGTCCTGGTCGAAGAGCGCCAGGTCGATCCCCTGATCACCGGTGATCGCCTCGATCCGGCCCACGTCGGCCGAGGCCCGATCCGCGCCGAAGTCCTCCTTGTAGGCCTCGGGGAACGCCTGCGCCCACGACCGTGCCAGCTGCGAGCCCTGCTCCTCGCCGTACTCGGTGACGACGGCGGTGGTGAAGTCGTCGCGCCACGAGCGCGACGCCTCGGTGAGGCGGCGCTCGAGGTCGGCGACGTCGACGTCGGGGATGTTCTCGCCCTTGGGCGGGTGGACCACGAAGTGCACCCGCGCGGTGGTCGACTCGTTGACGCGGGCGGTGAACTCGACGTGCTCGCCGCCGAGCCGCTGGCGGAGGATGTCGGCGAAGCGCTCGCGCACGGCCGTGCTGTAGCGGTCACGCGGGAGGTAGACCAGCACCGAGACGTAGCGGCCGTAGGTGTCCCGGCGCACGAACGCGCGCAGCTGCCGGCGCTCCCGCGCGAACATGACGTCCTGGGCGACCGGCGCCAGCTCGGCGGACGAGGTGTGGAAGAGCTCGTCGCGGGGGTAGTTCTCCAGGGTGTCCATCAGCGCCTTGCCGGCGTGGCTGCGCGGGTCGAAGCCGGCCCGGTGCATGACCTCGGCGGCCTTCTCGCGCAGCACGGGCACCCGGTTGACCGACTCGGTGTAGGCGGCACTGGAGAACAGGCCGAGGAAACGGCGCTCGCCGACGACCTCGCCGGCGGCGTCGAACGTCTTCACGCCGACGTAGTCGAGGTACGCGGGGCGGTGCACGGTCGCGCGCGAGTTGGCCTTGGCCAGCACGAGCAGCGTCTTCTCCCGGGCCTTGGCCTTCACCAGCGGCGGCAGCTTGGCGAAGGCGCTCGACAGGTCCTGGTCGTGGCGCAGGATCCCGAGGCCGGTGCCGGGGAGGGCACGCAGGCCGCAGTCCTCGGGCGAGTCCTCGTCGGCCTCGAGCTGGTACTCCCGGTAGCCCAGGAAGGTGAAGTGGTCGTCGGCGAGCCATGTGAGGAACTCGCGGCCCTGGTCCAGCTCGGCCTCCGGGAGCGGCGGCGGGTTGTCCTCGAGCTCGGAGACGACGGCCATCACCTGGGAGTGCATCTTGTCCCAGTCCTCCACCGACTCGCGCACGTCGCGCAGCACGCGCTGCACGCCCTCCTCGATGGCGGCGGCCTCGTCGGCGTCAGTGCGGTCGATCTCGACGTGCATCCACGACTCCGCAAGCGACGCGGAGCTCGAGGGCCGGCCGTCGTCGTCGAGAAGGGCGACCTCGCGCAGGGCGCCGGTGATGTCGCGCTCGACGGAGAACTGCGGGTGGATGACGCCGTGGACGTTGTGGCCGAGCCGGTTGAGCTCCATGGTCACCGAGTCGACGAGGAAGGGCATGTCGTCGGTGACGACCTCGACCACGGAGCGGCCGGACGCCGACCACCCGGCGTCCGCGGTGGTGGGCATGACCACGCGTACGGCTGCGGTGCCCTGCGGGCGCGACGCGGCCAGCTCGCGGTGGGAGGCCAGGGCGCCGTAGAGGTCCTCCGGCGAGCGCTCCACGACGTCCTCGGGAGCGACGTGGCGGTAGTAGGCGCGGAGCAGCTCGCGCCACTCCGGCCGAGCCCGCGTCGCCTCGTCGAGCTGCTGGTCCTTGGTCTCCTCGGGCGTGGCCACAACCCGACCATAGGACCACTCGTGTGACCGTCACAACACAACCCCCTGCCCGCGCGGCGAGGGCGGGTTTCGGCCATGATGGGCGCCAGATCCAGGCCCTGATGACGACACAGAATGCGGGTGGTCACCGATGAGCACGAAGCTCACCAAGAAGCTGACGTACGACGCCTCGGCGGAGGCGGTGACCGCGATGCTCGACGACCGGGCGTTCCGCGAGGAGGTCCTCGAACGTCAGCACGTGGCGCGCGGATCCGTCGACATCCAGGGCGACGAGGTGACCATCGAGCAGGTCCGGCCCGCCGACGGCCTGCCCTCCTTCGTCCAGAAGTTCGTCGGCAACGAGATCGTCATCGTGCAGAAGGAGACGTGGACCTCCCCGACGTCCGCCGACGTGACCCTCTCCATCCCCGGCAAGCCCGGCGAGGCCGTCGGGACGCTGACACTCACCGAGGCCGGGGGCACGACGACGCAGGTGATCGACCTCGACCTGAGCGTGCGGATCCCGCTGGTCGGCGGCAAGATCGAGTCCTTCGTCGCCGGGCTCTTCCTCAAGGCCCTCGACCGGGAGCACGAGGTCGGCGTGGAGTGGCTCTCACGCTGACTGGGGCCCTACTCCTCGATGCCCCTGTCGGCGTGCTCACGGCGCCGTAGCCACACCACGATCCCGAGCACCACGAACGGCCCGAAGGCCAGCAGGATCGTCAGCGCCTGCTCGTAGGGGTGCAGGGACCCCATGTGCCACGGCGTCACGGGATCAGTCCATGTGGGGGTAGCGGTGGTCCTTCGGCGGCACGAAGGTCTCCTTGATCGACCGGGGCGAGGTCCAGCGCAGCAGGTTGATCGCTGCCCCGGCCTTGTCGTTGGTGCCCGAGGCCCGGGCGCCGCCGAACGGCTGCTGGCCGACGACCGCGCCGGTCGGCTTGTCGTTGATGTAGAAGTTGCCGGCCGCGAAGCGCAGCTCCTTGCGGGCCCACGCGATGGCGGCGCGGTCCTGGGAGATGATCGCGCCGGTCAGGGCGTACGGCGCGAACGACTCCATCTGCCGCACGACGGACTCGAAGCGGTCGTCGTCGTAGACGTAGACGGCCAGGATCGGGCCGAAGTACTCCTCGGCGAACATCTGGTCGGTCGGGTCGGTGGACTCCACGATCGTGGGGCGCACGAAGTAGCCGACCGAGTCGTCGACCGTGCCGCCGGCCAGCACGGTGAGGTGCTTGTTGCGCTTGGCGCGGGTGATCGCGGCCTTGTGCTTGGCGAAGGCCCGGTCGTCGATGACCGCACCCATGAAGTGGGACAGGTCGGTGACGTCACCCATCGACAACCCCTCGGTGTCGGCGATCAGCTGGTCCTTGATCTTGTCCCAGACCGAGCGGGCGACGTAGGCGCGCGACGCGGCGCTGCACTTCTGGCCCTGGAACTCGAAGGCGCCGCGCAGCATCGCGACCCGTACGACGTCGGGGTCGGCGGAGGGGTGGGCGACGATGAAGTCCTTGCCGCCGGTCTCCCCGACGATGCGCGGGTAGGAGCGGTAGCCGGAGATGTTGGTGCCGATGGTCTGCCACAGGTGCTGGAAGGTCGGCGTGGAGCCGGTGAAGTGGATCCCGGCCAGGTCGGGGTGGGTCAGGGCGACCCTGGAGACGTCGATGCCGTCACCGGGCAGCATGTTGATGACGCCGGGGGGCATCCCGGCCTCCTCGAGCAGCTCCATCGTCAGCGACGCGGCGAGCTGCTGGGTCGGCGAGGGCTTCCACAGCACGGTGTTGCCCATCAGCGCCGGCGCGGTCGGCAGGTTGCCGGCGATGGCGGTGAAGTTGAACGGCGTGATCGCGTAGACGAAGCCCTCGAGCGGGCGGTGGTCGGTGCGGTTCCAGATGCCGGGGCTGTTGGCGATCGGCTGGTCGGTGAGGATCTGCTTGGCGTAGTGGACGTTGAAGCGCCAGAAGTCGATCAGCTCGCACGCGGCGTCGATCTCGGCCTGGTAGGCCGTCTTGGACTGGCCGAGCATGGTCGCGGCGTTGATCCGCTGGCGCCACGGGCCGGCGAGGAGGTCGGCGGCCTTGAGCAGGATGGCGCACTTCTCGTCGAACGGCATCGCCTGCCAACCCGGCGCGGCGGCGGCGGCGGCCTTGATGGCGGCCTCGGCGTCCTTGCTCGTGGAGTTCTTCAACGTGCCGAGCACGTGCTGGTGGTCGTGGGGCTGGACGACCTTGATCTCCGCTCCCCCGCCGTTGCGCCGCTTCCCGCCGATGACTGCCCGGAAGGAGTGCTGCTTGCGCTCGAGCGAGGCGAGCTCGACCATCAACGCCTCACGCTCGGGGGTGCCCGGGGCGTAGGTCAGGTTCGCCTCGTTGGTGGGAGCCGGGGGAAAGGTGATCGCGTCCATGAGCCTGATCGTGTCAGAGAGTGTCGCCGGCCTCAAAGGGAGGCGATGAGGTCGCCGATCTCCTGGGTGGCGAACCACGCCAGCTCGTCGTCGTCGTCGGCGTCGTCGTCGGGATCCACGTGCACGGCGACCACGTCGCGCCATGTCACCGGCTGGTCGGCCACGGCTGACTCGACGACCACGACGACCCGCCGGCGGGCCCCGTCCGGAAGGCCGGCCACCAGGCCTGCCGACAGGTCTGCGCCGGTCATCAGCGCGGCGTACTCGCTCTCCTCGGATTCGTCCTCCGCCAGCACCGGATCGGTGAGCTCCGGGCCGTCGGACTCCCAGTCGCGAGCGAGACCGCGGGAGGGTCGTGGGGACGTAGCGGCGCACGCTCACGACTTCTTCGCCGTCCGCTTCGATGACGCCGCCGTCTTCTTGCGCCCCCGCGGGGCCTGCGGCCTCGTGGCCGACGCCGAGTCCTTGAGCTCCTCGAGCGACTCCAGCAGGCACTGGCCGAGGATGTCGGCATCCGGTACGGCGTCGCGGTCGGTCGTGATGCCGTAGAACACGCCGCCGTCGTAGGACGTCACGCCGAACGCGAGGGGGTGGTCGGGCAGCAGCGGGTGGACCGGGTAGGACTCCAGCATCCGGGCGCCGCCGGCGTACAGCGGGAACTGGGGTCCGGGCACGTTGGTGATCGAGATGTGGAACCCGCGACGCAGCTCGGCGGCCGCGAGGCGCGAGCCCAGTGCGTGGAAGGTGGTGGGCGCAAAGCCGGCGATGCCCGAGAGCCGTCGCGCGGAGACGGCGCGGCCGTTGTCGCCGTGGGCCTTGAGGTCGTAGCTCACCTGGTGCAGGCGCACGACCGGGCTGGGCTCGGCGATCGGCAGGTGCACCATGTGCCCGGTGATCTGCGTGCCCAGTGACGTGGCTTCGAGCTCGTCGTCGATCACCGACATCGGCACGATCGCCTTGACGGTCTTCAGTCCGCCCATCGACTCCGCACGCGTCATCAGCCAGCCGCGCAGGGCACCGGCCAGGGTGGCGAGGATGACGTCGTTGACGGTGCCGCCGTGGACCTCGCGGATGTGGCGGTAGTCGGCCAGCTCGGTGCGTACGGCGACGAAGCGCCGCTGCTGGGAGAGCCGGCGGTGCACCGGCGTCGAGTGGATCGGTCCCCGGCCGGCCAGGGCGTTGGCGACCTCGCTCACCCGGGCACGAGAGGACGAGGCCTGACGGGTCACCGACTCGGCATTGGCCCGGACGGTCTTGAGGACCGTGCTGGGCCGCTCGATGGAGTCGGTCACCGCGTTGAGCGCGCTGGCGAGCGGGCCGGCAGTGCGCGCCGGGCGCCAGTCGTCGTGCCCCAGGCTCGCCTGGTCCGGGGACGTGTCGAGCAGGACCTGGCCGATGTCGACGGTCTCGCGGCCGTCGACCAGGATCTGGTGGCTCTTGGTCAGCAGGGCCACCCGGCCCTCGGCCAGACCCTCGACGAAGTAGCACTCCCACAGCGGGCGGCTGCGGTCGAGCGGGCGCGAGGCGATCCGGGCCACGAGCTCGCGCAGCTGGTCCATGGTGCCGGGTCGCGGCAGGGCCGAGCGGCGTACGTGGTAGCCGAGGTCGAAGTTCTCGTCGTCGACCCAGGCCGGGTTGGCGAGACGACCCGGCACCGCCTGCAGGCGCTGGCGGTAGCGCGGGCACGAACGCGATGCGGTCGGCGACCAGCTCGACCAGGCGGTCGTAGTCGAAGCCGGAGTCGCCCGGGTCGAAGATCTCGACGGTCGCGTTGTGCATGGGCGTCGTGGGGGACTCGGTGGCCAGGAAGGCCAGGTCCCGCGGCCGGAGCCGCTCGCTCATCCGGTGCCCTTTCGACGATGTCTTGTCCCGCATGGGATTCTGGCAGAGCCGGTGGTCACGCGTCCCATGTGACCACACCTCATGAAGGAGTCTGACCTGTGCCTCGCCGCGGCCCCGCACGCCTCGCCCCTCTCGCCCCTCTCGTCCTGGTGCTGGCGTTCGGCCTGACCGCGTGCGGCGACGATGGGGAGGAGCCGTCCACCGACCCCGACGTCCGCGTCCTCCTCGACGTCCTCCTCGACACCGAGTCGAGAGCACCGCGACGGAGACGAGCGCGCCGGAGGACGAGTCCGCGGCGATCGCGGTGACCCGCAAGGGCGACACGTTCACCCCCAACGGCGAGCGTGTCGACGCTGGCATCGACCAGCCGATCGTGCTGACGATCACCGCCGACGAGCCCGGCGAGCTCCACGTGCACAGCGTGCCCGAGCAGGAGATCGCCTACGAGGCCGGCACGAGCGAGCACGAGATCACCATCGACCGACCCGGAGTCGTCGAGGTCGAGAGCCACGATCCCGACGTGATCGTGCTCCAGCTCGAAGTTCGCTGAGCGTGGGCGGCTCGATCCAGGCCCACGGCCTGGGCGGCGCCAAGGACCTGCCGATCCCTTCCGAGCTGGCCATCGCCGGCGCGGTCGCCGCACTGGTGGTGTCCTTCACCGTGCTCGCGGTCGCGTGGCGCAAGCCCCGCTACGACGCGGCGACCAGTGGTCGGCCGGCACCTGCCTGGCTCGACCGCTTCGCCTCCTCGACCGCCGCTCGCGGTCACCCTGCGCGTGCTGGGCATGGTGGCATTCCTCTATGTCGGCGCCGCCGCGGTGTTCGGCAAGGACTCGCTGATCAACCCGTTCCTCGGCACGTTCTACGTCTACCTGTGGGTCGGGCTGGTCCCCGCCTCCCTGCTGTTCGGTCCGTTCTTCAAGGCCGTCAGCCCGGCTCGCACGATCAGCATGCTCTTCGCGAAGGTCTCCGGCATCCCCGAAGGACAGGGCCTGTACGCCTACCCGGCGCGCTGGGGCTACTGGCCCGCCGCGGCCGGCCTCCTGGCCTTCGTCTGGCTGGAGCTGGTCTATCCCCACGCGACCGACCTCGGTCCCGCGCGGCTGTGGTGCGCGGCGTACCTCGCGATCATGCTGGTCGGCTCGGCGATCTGGGGCACCACCTTCCTCGAGCGCGCCGACCCGTTCGAGGTCTACTCCTCGCTCGTCGGCAAGCTGTCGATCTGGGGCCAGCGCGACGGAGTCCTGCTCATCCGCAGCCCGCTGGCCAACCTCGACAGCGTGGTCCCGCGCGCGGGCCTGGTGGCCGTCGTCGGCATCCTCTTCGGCAGCACCGCGTTCGACTCCTTCCGGGAGTCGAGCGCCTGGCTGAGCCTGGTGCAGTCGCTCTCGGTGTCGCGGATCTGGCCCGACACCCTCGCCCTGCTGGGATTCTGCGCCGCGGTGACCCTCATCTTCACGGTGGCGACCATGGCCACCGGCGTCACGAGCGACACCCCACGCCGCCAGCTGCCCGACCTGTTCGCGCACTCGGTGGTGCCGATCATCGTGGGCTACATCACCGCTCACTACCTCACGTTCTTCGTGGAGTACGGCCAGACGACCCTGATCCAGCTCAGTGACCCGTTCAGCCGCGGCGACGACTTCCTCGGCACCGCCGACCTGCAGGTCAGCTACTGGCTCTCGGAGCACCCGACGTTCCTGGCCGTGACCAAGGTCCTCGCCGTTGTCCTGGGGCACGTGGTCGGCGTGGTCGCCGCCCACGACCGGGCGCTGCGCCTGCTGCCGCCTCGCCACCAGCTCATCGGTCAGCTCCCGCTGCTGGTGGCGATGGTGGCGTTCACCGCGGGAGGTCTGTACCTCTTGTTCGCAGCGTGACCGGTCCGTAGGGCCAGCCCACGGGTGCTTCCTGGACGAGGATGACCTCGCAGCGGCCGCCGTAGACGTCGACCAGGTCGAGCGGGTCGACGTGGCCCACGAAGATGACCCGGTCCTGCTCGCCGTTGTCCTGGTGGTCGTCGTCACAGCGGATCTTGTCGACGAAGCCGTCGGGCAGGACGTAGATCGTGTCGTTGCCCTCCTCGGTGAAGACCTTGTCGGCGCCCGGGCCGAGGAAGACGGTGTCGTCGCCCTCGTCGCCCTTGATCAGCCAGTCGTGGCCCTCGCCGTCGATCAGCACGTCGTTGCCGGGACCGCCCTGGATGGCGCCGTCGTCACCGGGACCACCGTCGATCCAGTCGTTGCCGTCCTGCCCGATGTGCTTGTCGCTGCCGGGACCACCGATGATGCGGTCGTCGCCGGGACCGCCGTAGAGGATGTCGTTGCCGTTCTCGCCGTGGACGAGCGTCGTTGCCGACGTTGGAGGTGATGTGGTCGTTGCCCTCACCGCCGTAGAGCACGTCGTCGCCCTGGCCGCCGTCGATCCGGTCGTCCCCGAGGCCCCCGGCGACCCAGTCGTTGCCGACCTGCGCGGTGATCCAGTCGTTGCCGGTGTCGCCCTGGACGGTGTCGTCGCCGTTGCCACCGAAGATCTTGTCGCGGCCGCCGTAGCCGCGCACCTCGTCGTTGCCGCCCAGCGCCATGATGCGGTTGGACCGCGCGTTGCCCGTGATGACGTCATCGGTGGTGGTCCCGGGCGCGACCTTGCCCGCCGCGGCGGGGGTCGCGATCAGCATGGTGGCGAGGGCGCGAGGGCGCTCGAGCGGATCGAAACCAAGGGAGTTCTCCTTTGAATCAGAACTCACCCTAGGACGAATCTTGACGTTCTACAGAATTTTCACCGAGTTCTACGAAAACCCAGCCGGGCTCGCCGACCGGGCTCCGTCGCGCACCGTCGCCGGAAACACCGCATCGGCCAGAGCACCGATGCTGCGGACGAGCGCGCCGTCGCCGGACTCGACGAGGGCGCGACCGGTGACCAGGGCCTGGTCCACGACCGCCCGGTCGTCGGGCAGGAAGTGCAGCCCTGCCACCCGGCTGAAGCCCTCGACCATGCCCGCGATGTCCTTCTCCGACCAGCCGATCGAGGTGCGCATCCGGTTGACGACCACGCGGACGGGTGCGCCGGTGCCGCGCTCGCGAAGCTCGACCAGGGCCCTGGCCAGTCGGGCCAGCCCGACCGGGTCGGCCGCACCGACCACGACCACCTCGTCGGCGGCATCGAGGGCCGCGAGCGTGAGGGTGTTGCGCCCCGGACGACCGCCGATGTCGGAGCCGGCGTCGTCCTCGAGCGAGAAGCCGGTGTCGACCACGACGTCTCCACGCGTGCGGGCGGTCTCCAGGAGCCGCTCCACGTGCGCACCGCGCACCTCGCGCCAGCGGTCCGCCCGGGGCAGGCCGGTGACCACCTCCAGGTGGTCGCCGACTCCGCGGCAGACGGACGCGAATCGCTCCTCGAGGGTGCCGGCGCCGGCCAGTCGGGACGCGGAGAGGAGTCCGGACACCTCGTCGAGGATGCCCAGCTGCTGGGCGACAGCACCGCCGTAGGGGTCGAGGTCGACCAGGATCGCGGGCGCACCGCGGTGCGCCACCTCCGCGGCGAGGTTGGTCGCGACCGTGGTGCGACCCGGTGCCCCCGCGGGGCCCCACACCACGACGAGCCGGCCCCGACCGTCAGCAGTAGCGGGCGCGTCGGCGGCGACCGCCGCTGCCGCACCGTCGAGCGCCCGCTCGCGGGTGTCGGCGACCTCCTCGACCGTGGTCACCACGTCGGGCAGGGTGTCGAGGTCGTGCACCGACACGACCGCCCGGATCCCGAGGCGCCGGGCCTGCTCCCGCGCGTCGAGGTCGTCGGCAGGGGCCTCGGTGACCGCGACCGGACGCACCGCGTGGCGACGCAGGTGGGTGATGCTCGACGGATCCAGACCTGGCGCTTCGAGGGACACCACGGCGACGTCGGCCTGACCGCTGGTGACCGAGGCGAGCAGGTCGTCGACGTCCACGCACCGCTTGAGCACGACGATGTCGCGGTGCTGCTCGAGATCGGCGAGCACGGGTGACTCCCAGGCCTCACCGGCCCCCAGGAGCACCACGCAGAGCACGGCGATCAGCTCCTGCCGACGACGCGGACCAGGTTGTCACCGCTTGCGGCGAGCACCCGGGCCAGCGCATCCTCGTCCGTCACCGGCACCGCCAGCACCAGCTGCCGGTTGCCCGAGGTCGCAAACGAGTCCGAGACGACCGGTGCATCGATGATCACGATGTCGTCGAGCACCAGCTCCGCGGCGCGGCCGGAGCGACGGTCCTCCCCCACCACCCAGACATCCACGTGCGAGCCTGTCGCCAGGTCGGTCGGGACGTGCTCGGGGGCGACCGCGATGGAGACCGTCACGGTCTCCTCCCCGAACTCCTCGCCCAGGACGCTGACTGGCAGCAGCTCGCCCGCCTCGACCGCCCGCACCAGGGTCAGCTCGTCGGGCAGCTGCTCCTCGACGGCGAGGTAGCGCTCGGAATCGGCGACGTCGGAGAAACGGATGCGGGTGGCCGTCAGGTCGTCGCTCGAAAGGGTCTGACCGGCGACGAGGTCGCCGGAGGCAGCCCACACGGCCGTGGTGTCGTCGGCCCCGGCCATGATCCGCGCCCCGGCGACCACCGAGCCCGTCACCAGCGCCACCCCGACCCAGAGCCGCGGATCGCGCCACCCGGGGGTGGTCGACCGGGTCGCAGCGGGCACGTCGGCGGGGCGTGGATTCCGAGACACGAAGGCATCATTGCCCGTCTGTGCCGACCTCACACCTCGTTGTCCACAGCCGTGCTGCACGTCGGACGCGCCGATGCCCCGGTCGATGGCACGATGGGCCCATGGCCGAGGACCCCCGATTCCTGACACTCGCCGACGTCTCCGAAGTGCTCAACACCTCCAGCGCCCAGGTCTACGCCCTGGTGCGACGCGGCGACCTGCCCGCCATCAAGATCGGAGGGCGTGGTCAGTGGCGCGTCGAGCGCACCCAGCTCGAGGACTTCATCCAGCGGATGTACGCCGAGACCCGCACGTTCGTGGACGAGCACCCGTTCGTGGACGCGGAGGCTGGATCGGACTGACTAGCCGACCTGTCCACCGAGCTCGACCGTCACGGTCGACTCCTCGCCGCCACGCACGACCGACATCTCGACCTCGTCGCCGGGCAGGTGCGTGCGGATGGCGACGATGAGGGCGATGCCGTCGCTGACCGGCAGGTCGTCGACGGCGACGATGACATCGTCCTTCTTCAGGCCCGCCCGCTCCGCCGGGGTGTCCGCCATGACCTCGGTGATGGTCGCGCCCGCCGCGTCGGACTCGCCGCCGGTGCGGACCTGCGCGCCGATGACGGGGTACTCCGCCTTGCCGGTGCGCAGGATCTGGTCGACGGTCGTGCGGACCTGCTCGATCGGGATGGCGAAGCCGACTCCGATGTTGCCCGACTCGCCGCCGATGGAGCCGCCGGTCGTGGCGATAGCGGAGTTCACGCCCACGACCTCGCCGGCGAGGTTGACGAGTGGGCCACCCGAGTTGCCGGGGTTGATCGCCGCGTCGGTCTGCACCGCGTTGATGTAGGACGAGTCGTCGTCGGACTCCCCGGACGTGGTGACCGGCCGGTTGAGGGCGCTGACGATGCCCGAGGTGACGGTCTGGCTGAGGCCCAGGGGTGCCCCGAAGGCGACCACGGGGTCGCCGACGCGCAACACGAGGGAGGCGCCCAGGGCGGCCGGGTCCAAGGCCTCGGCGCCCTCGACCGACAGCACGGCGAGGTCGTAGACCGAGCTGCGACCGACGACCGAGGCCTCGTGGCGCTCACCCTCGTGGTCGATCACGATGATCGACCCGTCTCCCTCGGCGGCCGAGGCGACGACGTGGTTGTTGGTCACCACGTGTCCCTCTCGGTCGAGCACGAAGCCCGAGCCGGTCGCGTCACCCGACTCGCCCCCGGACTGGGCCAGGATCTGGACGGTGCTGGGCAGGAGCGCCTGCGCCACCGCCGACACCGACCCGTTGTCGGCCTCGAGCGGCGCTGCCTCCTGGGTGCGCACCCCGTCGAGGCCGCCGCTGACGGTGCCGTTGCTCGACGACAGCTCCTCCTGCAGGGCCGCGCCACCGATGCCGCCGACGAGGCCGACGACGAGCGCGAGGCAGGCCACGGCGGGCCACGCCCACAGCGGGAAGGACCCGGTGCGGCGCGCCTGACTGCTGTCCGTACGCCTGCTGTCCATACGGCTGCTGCCCATACGGGCCGGGGCCGTACGGGCCGTACGGCGGTCCCTGCGGCAACGGCTGGGTGGAGTTGGCGGGTGGGGTGGACGGACCCGGGAGCATGCCCGGGGCCTCGGGGCCGTAGGGCCGTCCCTCGGGCTGCACCGGCTCACGATCGGGCGCCGGCCACCCGGCCAGCGGCTGGGTCGGCTCGTCGTGCCCCTGCCCGTCAGTGCTGCGCTCGTCGTTCACGGAGCAATCTTCTCCCGAATCGCCACGAGGCGCTCGGCCAGGGGCGTCCGGGAGGTCGTGACGCGATCCCTCGGGGTGGAGGGACCGCTCAGGTCGGTGGCCGGCGGGGGCGGTTCGACGTGGGGACCACCGGCGACACCGAGGGCCAGCACCCCGACGACGCAGACGCCCGCCGCGCCGCCCCCGATCGCCACCAACCCGCGCCGCGGGCGGTGTCCCGCAGTCACGAACGGTGCCGATGCCAGCGCGCTGCAGCCGCCTCGGAGGGAGGACTTGAGTGTCTCCGGCGTCGACGCCGGGCCGAGCGAGAGCTGGGCGAGCTGGGTCTTGACCCAGCCCTCGTGCTCGACGAGGTCACGGCAGGCGTGGCACTCGTGGACGTGGTTCCAGCACCGCTCCTCCTCGTCGGGCGCCAGCCGGCCGTCCAGCAACGCGCTCACGCGCGCTCCCAGGTGCGTCATCGGGCCACCTCTCCCCGGGCCTGGGGCGGCGTGGGACCGGAGTAGCGCGACCGACCGTCGACGGGCTCGCGGTGTGCGAGGGCCCTGCGGAGCATGGCGCGACCGCGGTGGATGCGGGAGCGTACGGTGCCGAGCTTGGCGTCCATGATCTCGGCGATCTCCTCATAGCTCAGCCCCTCGACGTCACACAGGACCACCGCGGCCCGGAAGTCGGGCGGGAGAGTGGCGAGGGCGACCTCGATGTCATCGTCGAAGGTCCGGTCGGCGATCGCCAGGTCGGGCGAGGGCGATGCACTCGTGAGGCGGGCCGCGCGCTCGTCGGAGAGCGGGTCGAAGCGGATGCGCTGCTTGCGCCGGGCGCCGTCGAGGAAGAGGTTGGTCGTGATGCGGTGCAACCAGCCCTCGAAGGTGCCGGGCGTGTAGGAGTCGAGCGAGCGGAAGACCCGGACGAAGACCTCCTGCGTGAGGTCCTCGGCGTCGGGGCGGTTGCCGGTCAGGCGGTAGGCGAGCCGGAAGACGCGGTCGGAGTGCTGCTCGACCACCTCGTCCCACGTCGGGACAGCAGCAGGAGTCGGGGTCGTGTCGACCTGGTCACCCACGGGTGCCCCCTGGCTCGGTGTCGTGCGCAGACGCAACGGCATGTTGTCCTTCCTGACGCTAGGCACCCCGCCTGAGAATTGCCTGTGAACCTGATGCGCGCGGCCCAAGAAGATCCGGGGGATGAAGCGCATCACAGTCTCCAACGACCCGGCGGCGGCGTGTGTTCCCGGCCACGCCGGGTGACTCGCGCGCGATAGAGTCGCGCCCGTGCCCACTCACACAGCGCCGATCAAGTCCGCGAGCTGGACCTACGCCGAGGAGTTCGTCGCCGAGGACGAGATCCTGGCCTCCGCCCGCAGCCGTGCCGACGAGGTCGGCGTGTCGCCCGTCGCCCCCGGCACCGGAGCTGCCCTGTGCTTCCTGGCCTCCGTCCTCGACGCGCGGGCCGTGGTCGAGATCGGCACCGGCACCGGCGTCTCGGGGCTGTGGCTGCTGCGGGGGATGCGCTCGGACGGGGTCCTGACGACCGTCGACATCGAGGCCGAGCACCAGCGCCTGGCCAAGGAGACGTTCACCGAGGCCGGCATCCCGAGCAACCGTGCCCGCACCATCGCCGGCGCGGGCCTCGACGTGCTGCCCCGCCTCACCGACGGCCACTACGACCTCGTCTTCTGCGACGGCGACAAGCGGGAGTACGCCGCCTACCTCAAGGAGGCCCTGCGACTGCTGCGTCCCGGCGGGATCGTGGCCTTCGACCACGCCCTCCTGCGCGACCGGGTGGCCGACCCCGCCCAGCGCGACGAGGAGACCGTCGCGATCCGCGACCTGGGCCGCGAGATCGCGGCCCACGAGTCACTGGTGCCGGTCCTGCTGCCGGTCGGCGACGGCCTGCTGGCCGCCAAGAAGGAATGGGCTCCCGAGGCCTGAGCCTCGCTCTCGCGGTCAGGCGCGAGGGGTTGCCTCGAAGCCGTCCCAGCCCTCGGCAACGGCGACGATGTCGCACGCCTCGATGAGGATCGGGGCGGAGCCGATGAGGACCGAGCCGGGCGCCTCGGCGGCGCCCTCGGTGAACGTGCGCTGGAACTCCTCGCGTGCCTCGCTGGTCGCGAAGACGTAGCACCCCTCGAACCACTCACCAGGCACCTGGCGCCAGGTCTTGAAGCGCAGCCCCGCCATGCCGGTGAAGCGGGCGTGCGAGGTCTCGGCGACGTACGACGCCAGCGCGTCCTCGACGCCTTCGGGGGCGTCAGCGAGCGACCAGCGGACGGTCAGGCCCTTCATCGGGCGATGCCCTCGAGCGGGTCGTCGGCACCCAGCCACGTCAGCAGCAGGCGCGGCCCGAAGCCACTGGGGCCGGCGGTCCACTCGTGGCGGTCGGTCGGCGCCTCGGCGGCGGAGGCGAAGTCGATGTGGCCCCACGGCACGTCGCCGGCGAAGTGCTGGAGGAACAGTGCGGCGGTGATCGCTCCGGCACCACCGGCGGCATTGTCGCCGTCGGCGATCTTGGAGGAGACCTTCTCCTCGTAGTCCGCCGTGAGCGGCATCCGCCAGACCTTCTCCCCCGAGGTCGCGCCGGCGGCGTCGAGCTGCGCTGCGACCCCGTCGTGGTTGGCGAAGTAGCCGCCGGTCCACTGGCCCAGCGCGACCTTCATCGCTCCGGTCAGGGTGGCGACGTCGACCAGGACGGTGGGCGACAGCTCGGCGACGGCGTACGCCATCGCGTCGGCCAGCACCAGGCGGCCCTCGGCGTCGGTGTTGTTGACCTCGGAGGTGCGCCCGCCGTAGTGGCGGACGACGTCACCTGGGCGCATCGAGGTGGCGCTGACGGAGTTCTCGGCGGCCGGGACGAGGCCGACCACGCGCACGGGGCAGCCCACGTCGGCGAGGCCGGCCATGGCGGCGATCACCGCGCCGCCGCCGCTCATGTCGCGCTTCATGGTGAGCATGCTCTCGCTCGGCTTGATGTCGAGGCCGCCGGTGTCGAAGGTGATGCCCTTGCCGACCAGCACGACCGTGGGCGTACGACGGGTGGCGTCTCGGGGGGTGTAGTCCATCCGGATCAGGCGGGGCGGGTGGGCCGAGCCGCCGCCGACGGCGAGCAGGCCGCCGAAGCCCTCCTGCGGCCAGCTTCTTCTCGTCCCAGACGGTGACCTCGACGCCGCTGGCGCCGCCGATCTCGACGGCCTGGTCGGCCAGCCAGACCGGGGTCTTGAGGTTGGCTGGCACGGTGGCCAGGGTGCGTGAACGCCAGCCGGCGCCTCCGTGGGCGAGGGCCAGGGCCAGCTCGTCGTCGGCGCCCTCGTCGGAGACGCCGGCCAGCACGATCCGGGCCACCGGGCTCTCCTGCGGACCGGTCGAGCGCCAGTGGAAGCCGAACGAGCCGAGCATCGCACCGATCACGACACCGGCCAGGCCGCCGTCAGGGGCGATCGAGGCCAGGGACGTGATCACGCTGGCACGGTCCTTCGTGGCGCGGGCCAGGGCGGCGCCGGCGCGTCGGAAGTCGGTGACGGACTGCTCGCCGACCCCCACGAGGAGGACCAGGCTCACGTCCTCGCCGGCCACCGGGACGGTGGTGACCTCACCGGTCCTGCCGGTGGCGCGCACCGCATCGAGGGCCGCGAGCAGGTCGACGCCGAGGGTGTCGGCCGCCTCGTCGGCACCGGGACCGAGGAGTGGCGTGCCGCCTTCGCCCGGGAGGACCGGGAAGGCCCACACCTCGGCACCGCCGATCTGGTGCGGTAGCGCAGGGCTGAGGGCGAACTCAGGTGGTGAGACCTGACGGGGCAGCTGCGCTGGGTTGCCCACGATCAGCCGACGACACCCTTGAGGGCGTCGCCGAGGTTGGTCGCCTCCTCGGCATTGAGCTCGACAACCAGACGCCCACCACCTTCGAGCGGGACGCGCATCACGATGCCACGTCCTTCCTTGGTGACCTCGAGGGGTCCGTCGCCAGTGCGGGGCTTCATGGCGGCCATCGGCGCACCTCTTCCTGATTCAGCCTGTCGGCTCTTCACATGCGATATCGAGGCGGCTGAGCGAGCCTGGCCACCTCGATAGGCGTCGTACGACAGCCATTATCCCCCATCGACCACGTGATCGGCACCACAGGTCGGTCGGACCGGTCGGCGGGGTCGGGCAGACTGCCCTCATGACGACCTCTTCGACGCCAGCCGACACCTCGTCCGAGAACCCCCCGGTCCTCCTGCGGACCACCGACGGAGTCGCCACGATCACCCTCAACCGACCCGAGGCGATGAACGGTCTCGACGTCGCCACCAAGGACCTCCTCCTGGCCACCGTGCAGCAGGTCGCGGCCGACCCCGAGGTGCGGTGCGTGGTGCTGACGGGCAGTGGACGCGCCTTCTGCGTCGGTCAGGACCTCAAGGAGCACCTCGCCGGTCTCCAGGGCGACACGAGCATCCCGCTCTCCGACACGGTCGAGAAGCACTACAACCCGACCGTGCTGGCCCTCGCCACGATGCCCAAGCCCGTGATCGCCGCCGTCAACGGTGTCGCGGCCGGAGCGGGGGCGAGCCTGGCCTTCGCCGCCGACTTCCGGATCCTCGTCGACACCGCCGGCTACAACACCTCCTTCGCGGGCGTCGCGCTGTCGTGCGACACCGGGGCGAGCTGGTCGCTGCCGCGCCTGGTCGGACGCGCCAAGGCGATGGAGCTGCTCTACTTCCCGCGCACCGTCGACGCGGCCGAGGCCCTGGAGCTCGGGTTGGCGACGCAGGTCGTGCCCGCCGCCGACTTCGAGCAGGCCGTCGGCGAGCTGGCCGTACGCCTGGCCTCGGGGCCGACCGTCTCCTTCGGCTCGATCCGCCAGGCCGTGGTCAACTCCGCCAGCAGCACGCTGGAGGACGCACTCGCCTTCGAGGCGGAGAAGATGGCACTCACCGGCGGCACCGAGGACCACCTGGCGGCCGTCAACGCCTTCGTCGCCAAGGAGAAGCCGGTCTTCAAGGGACGCTGAGCAGGGGCCGCTGATCAGGTGTGGGAGGTGCGGTGCGCCCCGAGAACGCCGAGGAGCTGACGGGGCGCCTCGACCTCCATCCTCCGGCGCGAGGGGTGCGCTCCGTACTCGACGGTCAGTGCGGCGCCGTCGAAGCGGTGGTTGAACCACATGGTCATGGTGCCGTGGCACCGGCCGCCGCAGTCGAGCGAGACCCGCGGCAGCCTCAGGGTGCGTCGGAGGCGTCGCGCGAAGCCTGCGTCCTTGGTGTCGGGGTCGATGCCGCCGAGCGGCTGGTGGAAGCTCAGCACCCGTCGTGGGTCGATCTCCTTGAGAAAGGCCATCACCGCCCGCGTCTCCGGCTCGCTCGCAGGATGCCGGCCGGACTCGTAGTTGCCATCGAGGTCCGCCCACTTGTGGGGGAAGTTGCGGTTGAGGTCGACGCCGCGGGCGTTGCGGCGGGTGCCGCGCGCCAGCCCGTCGGGGTTGTAGGTGGGGATCACCCACAGGTCGATGCCGCGGATCGTCCGGCCGTCACGCAGGCTCTCCAGGATCCGGCGGGTGTGGGGCTCGTTGCCGTGCATCGTGGAGATCAGCACGACGGGCCGCTTGCCGGGCTCGCCCAACCGCCAGGCCCGGATCGGGCGGCCTCGCACCGACAACCCGATGGTGCGCTTCTCCACGACCGCGGGCCGGACGTCGTACGACGTCGTGGCGGGCGCCGCCGACGACGCGGGGAGGACCAGTGTCGCCAGGACGAGGGCGAGCAACGCGAGCAGCCGCATCAGGGCGGCCTTCACACCGCGGCGGTGAGGTAGGCGTAGGTGAAGACCAGGACCCCGACGACCATGCCGAGGTGGGCCAGGAGCGACAGGCCCGGACCGTCGCTCCAGCTGTCCCCGGTGGCCTCGGGGACGTGGCGACCCTTGGCCGGCAGCCAGCGCATCAGGATCAGCAATCCGCACAGGGCGGTGAGCCACCAGAAGGCGATCGCCAGGATGCCCATCAGGGGCCCGCCCAGGACCGCGTCCTCCGGCGCCACGAGCACCGGGATCCACAGGGCCAGCGCGATCACGCCCGAGAGGAAGTGGGCCAGCGGCAGGCGACGGCTGATCGAGAACCGGCCGGCCGCGGCGTCGCCCCCGAGGCGGAGCCTCGTCAGCACGATCGCCACGGCAGCCAGCGCCGTGAGGATCCAGACGATGATCGGGAAGGACATTCGAAGGAGTCTGCCCTAGCCCGACTGGTCGTCGCCAGACGAGTCCTCGCGCTCTGCCGCCAGACGGGCGAGCAGCACGTCCACGTCGGACATGCGATAGCCGCGCAGGGCCAGCGGGAACCGCACCCTGCGGAGGTCGTCAGCGGTGAGCGGACGGTCGGTCGGGAGCGCGAGGTCGGGACGGTCGTCGTACGCCGCATCCATCGCGCCGCCGCGACCCGAGGCGATCATCGCGATCGCGCCCATGACGAGCACGATCAGGACGGCGAAGAGCCACATCATCACCAGATCACTCAGGCCTCTCGGGGTCGGGGGTGGGCCACCGGTCGGAGCGGGCAGCGACCATCATCGCCACCGCCTCGTCGACGTCGTCGGTGAGCACCAGCATGTCGAGGTCGCCCGCGCTGATCTTGCCCTCGGCCAGGACGGTGCCGCGCAACCAGTCGATCAGGCCCTGCCAGTAGGCCGTGCCGATGAGCACGATCGGGAAGGAGGTGACCTTCTGCGTCTGCACGAGCGTCAACGCCTCGAAGAGCTCGTCGAACGTGCCGAGTCCGCCGGGCAGCACGACGAAGCCCTGGGCGTACTTGACGAACATCGTCTTGCGGGCGAAGAAGTAGCGGAAGTTGATGCCCTTGTCGACCCACTGGTTGAGGCCCGACTCGAAGGGCAGCTCGATGCCGAGCCCGACACTGACGCCACCGGCCTGGCACGCCCCCTTGTTGGCCGCCTCCATCGCACCTGGACCGCCGCCGGTGATCACCGCGAAGTCGGCCTCGGCCAGCTTTCGGCCCACCTCCTCGGCCAGGGCGTAGAAGGGGTGCTCGGCGGCCGTGCGGGCGGAACCGAAGACGCCGACGGCGGGCCCGAGCTCGGCCAGGGCGCCGAAGCCCTCGACGAACTCGGCCTGGATGCGCAGGACGCGCCAGGGATCGGTGTGCACCCAGTCGGTCGTGCCGCGTGAGTCGAGCAGCCGCTGGTCAGTCGTGGAGCCGGTGTCCACCTGGCCGCGGCGCGTGACGACCGGGCCCTCCATGCGGTCCGTCATGCCAGCCACTCCTTGAGCGTGCGCTCGCACCGCTCGATGTGCTCGATCGGCACGTGCTCGTCCTGCTTGTGGGCGAACATCGGGTCGCCGGGGCCGAAGTTGACGGCGGGCACGCCGAGCTTGGTGAACTGCGCGACGTCGGTCCAGCCGAACTTCGGGGCGACCTCGCCGCCGACGGCCTCGACGAAGGCCTTCGCAGCTGGTCGGTCCAGGCCCGGCATCGCGCCGGCGGCCAGGTCGGTCACCGTCACGTCGTAACCGTCGAAGAAGTCACGGACGAACGCCTCGGCGTCCTCCTCGCTCCGGTCGGGCGCGAAGCGGAAGTTGACCTCGACGACGCACTCGTCGGGGATCACGTTGCCGGCGACCCCACCGCGGATACCGGTGGCGTTGAGGCCCTCGTGATAGGTCAGCCCGTCGATCTCGGGCTCGCGGGCGACGTAGTCGTTGAGTCGCGCGAGGACCGGCGAGGCGAGGTGGATGGCGTTGACGCCCTTCCAGCTGCGGGCGCTGTGCGCGCGTTCGCCGGTGGTGCGTACGTCGACGCGCAACGTGCCCTGGCAGCCGGCCTCGACGGAGGCGTTGCTCGGCTCCATCAGGATCGCGAAGTCGGCCTGCACCAGGTCGGGGTCGCTGACGGTCAGCTTGCGCAGCCCGTTGTGCACCGAGTCGACCTCCTCGGCCTCGTAGAAGATGAAGGTGAGGTCGCGGTTGGGCTCGGTGACGTCGGCCGCCAGCTTGAGCATCACCGCGTCCCCGCCCTTCATGTCGCAGGTGCCGAGGCCGTGGAGGATGCCGCCCTCGCGTCGAGCCGGCAGGTTGTCGTTGAGCGGAACGGTGTCGAGGTGCCCGGCGATCACGACCCTCTCGCCGAGGCCCAGCGTCGTACGGGCGACGAGGGTGTGGCCGCGGCGGGTGACGGTCAGGTGGGGCAGGGACCGCAGCGCCGCCTCGACGGCGTCGGCGATCGCAGCCTCGTCGTGGGAGACCGACTCGATGTTGACGAGCTGTTCGGTGAGGGTGACGACGTCAGCGCCCAGGTCGAGATCCATGTCGGCCATCTTGTCAGCGTCACGCCACCGCGCGGGTGTCAGACCCATCAGGGGGTGCCTGCCGCAACCTCGGACATGCTCGACTGGGAGCTCGTACGCCACTCACTCCCGGAACGAGGCACCAGATGACCGAGCCGCTCGAGCAGGCCGAGAAGATCATGCGCGACACCCGCATCGCGGTGCTGACCTACGTCAGCATCGAGGGATCGCTGGTCTCGACACCGATGGGCACCCAGGACTTCGAGACCCCGGGGACGGTCTGGTTCCTCACCGAGACCGACACCGACAAGGTGCGGGCGATCGGGGCCGACGACCGCGTCAACGTCCACTACCCGAGCGACGCCGGCTGGGTCTCGCTGACCGGCACCGCAACCCTCAACCGCGACCGCGCCAAGCTGGAGGAGCTCTGGGACGCGTCGGCCTCGGCCTTCATGTCCGGAGACGCCAGCACCCCCACCAACGCCCTGCTGGAGGTCACCGCCTCCAGCCTGGAGTACTGGGAGTCCCCCGGTGCCGTCGCCACCGCCTTCCAGATGGCCAAGGGCGTGCTGACGCGCAGCGAGCCCGACCTCGGCGACAACGAGACGATCCAGCTCTGAGGGCCCCTCAGTCGCGGTTCGGCGGCCCTGCGAGGTGGGCGAGCAGCCCGTCGACGATCCGGGCGAGCCCGAAGTCGAGCTCGCGCTGTTGGTCGCTGCCTGCCTGGTAGGCCTCCCCGGCGGCAGTGCCGACGCGGCCGGCGAGCGGATGGTCGCACCCGGCCATGACCTCGCCCAGCGCCTCGTGGTTGGCCTCCCACCACACGGCGTCGCTCATGCCGGTCTCACGCTCGGTCTGGCGCACGACCTGCTCGGACCGGGCCACGCCGGCACCGAAGGAGGCGAGGAGGGTGACGGTCTGGTCCATCTCGATGTCGTCGAGCCCGATTCCCTCGACAGCTCCCAGCTGCCACTCGTAGCGCCTCGCCATGTGCGGCCCGAGCCACGCGCGAACGCCGGACACCTCCAGCAGCCACGGGTGGGCGCGGCAGTCGTCGTACTGCACACGGGCGACGAGCTCGAGCCGCGCGCGCAGGTCGTCGGGGTGTGCGGGCAACCTGGTGCGGCCGAGCACCTGGTCGACCATGAGCACGACGAGATCGCTGCGGTTGGCGACATAGGTGTAGAGGGTCATCGCGCCGAGGCCCAGGTGCTGGGCGAGCCCTCGCATCGACAGGTCCGCCAGGCCCTCGCGGTCCGCGAGGTCGATCGCGGCGTCCACGACGTCGTCGACGCTGACCTTCTGCTTGGGACCGCGACGCGGCGCAGCCCCGTCGGAGGCCGGTCTGCTGTGTCGCCACAGCAGCGGGAGCACGGGGTCGGAGGCGGTCACGTCCTCAGCCTAACTTTCTAGTACGCCGTACGGAATAAATGCTACAGTCGCCACTTAACTCCGTACACCGTACGACACGGGAGGCACGATGACCCTGTCCCCACCCCTCGAGGCACGTGGACTGCGCAAGAGGTACGGCGACACGCTCGCCCTCGACGGCTTCGACCTGACGGTCACCGGCGGGTCGGTGCACGCCCTGCTCGGGCCGAACGGCGCTGGCAAGAGCACTGCGGTCCATGCGTTCGCCACGCTCACCCGGATCGACGAGGGAGAGGCCCGGGTCGCCGGCTTCGACGTGCTCACCCAGCAGTCTCAGGTGCGCGCGGCCATCGGGCTCGTCGGGCAGTCGGTCGCGCTCGACGAGATCCTCCACGGTCGGGAGAACCTCGTGATGTTCGCCCGCCTCCACGGCCTCGGCACCGGCGCGGCCCAGGCGCGGGCCGCGGAGCTGCTGGAGTGGCTCGACCTCCTCGACGCCGCGGACCGCAAGGTCTCCACCTACTCCGGTGGCATGCGTCGCAGGCTCGACATCGCTGCCGGACTCATCACCAGGCCCGCGGTCCTCTTCCTCGACGAGCCGACGACGGGCCTCGACCCGCGTGGCCGGGCCGACGTCTGGGACGCCGTACGACGCGTCGTCGCCCTGGGCACGACAGTGCTGCTCACCACGCAGTACCTCGACGAGGCGGACCAACTGGCCGACCGGATCACGGTCATGGCCTCCGGTCGTGTCATCGCCGAGGGCAGCCCGGCCGAGCTCAAGGCACGCCTCGGTGGCGACCGGGTGCTCGTCGGCCTTCCAGCGGACGTCGACGCGGTTGCCGCTCGCACCGTCGTGTCACAGGCCGCCAGGACTGAGGTCCACCATGACGCGGAGCGTGACGAGCTCGTCGTCGAGGCCGGGTCCGCGGGCGGCACCACCGCCCTCCTCGCAGTCGTCCGCGCGCTGGACGCCGCATCGATCACTCCCACCCACGTCCAGCTGCGCGAACCGACGCTCGACGAGGTGTTCCTGCACCTCACGGACCGACCCACCGCCACCCCCACCGCCACGAACGATGGAGGTCACCGATGACCACGACCAGCACCCTGCGGCAGAGCTGGATCATCATGCTCCGCGACCTCAAGCACTGGCAGCGCGAGCCGTGGACCCCGCTGTTCGGGATCACCTTCACGATCATGCTCGTGCTCGTCTTCGGCTATCTCCTCGGCGGCTCGATCGCGCTGCCGGGTGGCGGTGACTACCTGTCCTACCTGATGCCCGGGATGTTCGCGCTCGCGATGATGTTCGGCCTCGAGGGCACCATGACCGCCATCGTCAACGACTCCAAGAAGGGCATCACCCACCGCTTCCGCTCCATGCCGATCAGCAGTGTCGCGGTGCCGCTCGGGCGCGCCGGCGCCGATCTGGCCAACTCGGCGGTCGAGCTGATGGTGCTGATGGCCGGCGGCCTGCTCATCGGCTGGCGTGCCGGCGGGTCGTGGGCGGCGACCGTGCTGGCGGTCGGACTGCTGCTCTGGCTCCGCTTCGCCCTGCTCTGGCTGGGGATCTTCCTCGGCCTGGTCCTGCGTGGTGAGGGCGGCGTGACGGCCGTGCAGATCCTTGTCTGGCCGATCGCCTTCCTGTCCAGCGTCTTCGTCTCGCCCCAGGACATGCCGGCGTGGCTGGGGTTCCTCGCGCAGTGGAACCCTGTCTCCGCCACGGCCGGTGCGTGCCGTCAGCTGTTCGGCAATCCGTCGGGGATCACCGACGCCGGCGCCGACCACGCCGTCGCGGCCGCGCTCGTGTGGCCGCTGGTGCTGGCCGCGGTCTTCATCCCGCTCTCGGCGCGGGCCTTCCGACGGTTGTCCGCCTGAGCAGTAGGTCAGGCGCCTGGCCACCTCGACCGCGACCTCGGCCGCTTCGGCGTACGTCACGCTCGTCGCGAGCGTCTCCTCGGCGATGAGGGCCTCGTGGGTGCGCGCCGCGGCGAGGGTCGCAGCCGGTGCGGCGATCGGAGAGCGCGATCCGGTCGCTGACCTGCAGCCCGGCGTCCTTGCGCGCCTGCTGCACCGCGCGGACCAGGTCGCGCGCGGTGCCCTCGGCCTCGAGCTCGGGCGTCAGGGCCGTGTCGAGCACGACGAACCCGCCGCGCGGGAGCATGCCGACCACGCTGGCCTCGTCGGCGCTCCCGGCGACGGTCTCCAGGGCGTACTCCCCCTCGACGAGAGCGAGCCCACCGGACGTGACGGTGCCGTCCTGGGCGATCGACCAGTCACCGGTCTTGGAGCCCTTGATCGCGTGCTGGACGTCCTTGCCGAGCCGTGGACCCGCGGCGCGGGCGTTGACCGTGAGCCGCTGCGAGACGCCGTACGACGCCGCTTCCGGAGCGTCGAGCGCCAGCACGGTCACGGCCTTGAGGTTGAGCTCGTCGGCGACGAGCGACTCGAAGCCGGCAAGGTCGGCGTCGGTGACCACCGTCAGGCCCGACAGGGGCAGCCGGTTGCGCAGGTTGGCGGCCTTGCGCAAGGCGGAGCCGGCCGAGCAGACGTCGCGCACCACGTCCATCGAGGTCGCCAGCGCCTCGTCGGCCGGCAGGTCGTCCGGGCCGGGCCAGTCGGTCAGGTGCACCGAGCGCTCGCCCGTCAGGCCGCGCCAGACCTCCTCGGTCGTCAGCGGCAGCAGCGGGGCACTGAGCCGGCAGACGACCTCGAGCACCGTGTAGAGGGTGTCGAAGGCGTCGGCGTCCTCGTCCCAGAAGCGTTCCCGCGAGCGACGGATGTACCAGTTGGTCAGCACGTCGAGGAAGGAGCGCGTGGAGTCGCACGCGGCCGCGACCTCGTAGTTGTCGAGCTGGTCGGTCATCGCGGCGACGTGGTCGCGCAGCTTGGCCAGGATGTAGCGGTCCATCGGGTGCTGCGAGTCGGTCCGCCACCTCGCGTCGTGCCCGGCACCGTCCGCGGCGGCGTTGGCGTACAGGCAGAAGAAGGACCAGCTGTTCCACAGCGGGATCAGCACCTGCCGCACCGAGTCGCGGATGCCCTGCTCGGTGACGACGAGATTGCCTCCGCGCAGGATCGGCGAGGACATGAGGAACCACCGCATCGCGTCGGCTCCGTCGCGGTCGAAGACCTCGCGCACGTCGGGGTAGTTGCGCAGCGACTTCGACATCTTCTGGCCGTCGGTGCCCAGCACGATGCCGTGGCTCAGGCAGGTCGAGAAGGCGGGCCGGTCGAAGATCGCGCCGGCCAGGACGTGCATCGTGTAGAACCAGCCGCGGGTCTGGCCGATGTACTCCACGATGAAGTCACCCGGGAAGTGGTTGTCGAACCAGTCCTTGTTCTCGAACGGGTAGTGCACCTGGGCGAAGCTCATCGAGCCCGAGTCGAACCAGACGTCGAGGACGTCGGTGACGCGGCGCATCGTCGACTTCCCGGTCGGGTCGTCGGGGTTGGGGCGCGTCAGCTCGTCGACGAACGGCCGGTGCAGGTCGGGGTTGCCGTCCTTGTCCAGCGGTAGCCGGCCGAAGTCGCGCTCGATGTCCTCGAAGGAGCCGTAGACGTCGACGCGCGGGTAGGCCTCGTCGTCCGACTTCCACACCGGGACCGGTGAGCCCCAGAAGCGGTTGCGGGTGATCGACCAGTCGCGGGCGTTCTCCAGCCACTTGCCGAACTGGCCGTCCTTGATGTGCTCGGGGACCCAGCGGATCTCCTGGTTGAGCGCCATCAGGCGCTCCTTGACCTTGGTGACCTCGACGAACCACGACGAGACGCCCTTGTAGATCAGCGGTTGCCGGCAGCGCCAGCAGTGCGGGTAGGAGTGGTCGTAGGTCTCGCGGCGCAGCAGCACCGTGCCGGGGGTGACGGAGCCGGTCTCGCCCTCACTCGTCGTCGCGGCCTTGAGGTGGTCGATGATCTGCAGGTTGGCGTCGAAGACCTGCATGCCCTCGTAGTCGACGACCGGGAAGGTGAAGCGACCGTCCTTGCCGACCGGCATGACGGCCTCGATGCCCTCGCGGTCGGTGACGACCTTGTCGTCCTCACCGAAGGCGCCGGCGGTGTGCACCAGGCCCGTACCGTCCGTGGTCGTCACGAACTCGGCCGGCACGAGCCGGAAGGCGCGCTCGTGGCCGGCGTAGTAGCTGAACGGCGGGGCGTACTCCAGCCCGACCAGGTCGGCGCCGGTGTGCCGCGAGACGACCGTGGCCTCGTCGCTGTCGGGATAGAGCTCGCGCTTGTACGACGCCAGGCGGGCGTCGGCGATCAGGTAGCGCTCGGGCGTGCCGGTGGGCGCCGACGACTCCACGACGACGTACTCGATGTCCTCACCGACCATGACCGCGAGGTTGGAGGGCAGGGTCCAGGGGGTCGTCGTCCAGACGAGCACCTTGACGCCCTTCAGGTCGCCCTGGGTCGTCACGTCGTAGCCGACGGTGACGGCCGGGTCCTGGCGCATCTGGTAGACGTCGTCGTCCATCCGCAGCTCGTGGTTGGACAGCGGCGTCTCGTCCTGCCAGCAGTAGGGCAGGACGCGGAAGCCCTCGTAGACGAGGCCCTTCTCGTGGAGCTGCTTGAAGGCCCACATGACCGACTCCATGAAGTCGGGGTTCATCGTGCGGTAGTCGTTGTCGAAGTCGACCCAGCGCGCCTGGCGGGTGACGTACTCGCGCCACTCGCCGGTGTACTTCAGGACCGACTGGCGGCAGGCCTCGTTGAACTTCTCGATGCCCAGCTCGATGATCTCGTCGGTGGTCTTGATGCCGTTGAGGCGCATCGCCTCGAGCTCGGCCGGCAGTCCGTGGGTGTCCCAGCCGAAGCGGCGCTCGACCCTGCGGCCCCGCATCGTCTGGTAGCGCGGGACGAGGTCCTTGACGTAGCCGGTGAGCAGGTGGCCGTAGTGCGGCAGGCCGTTGGCGAAGGGCGGGCCGTCGTAGAAGACGAACTCGTTGCTGCCGTCGTCACCGGCATCGCGCTGCTCGACGCTCGCGCGGAAGGTGTCGTCGGACTCCCAGTAGGCCAGCACGGCCTCCTCGATCGCCGGGAAGCGAGGGCTCGAGGGGACGCTCGTGGCGGCGTCGGTCTGGGCGGTGTGGCTGACCTTGGGGTAGGTCATCGCGGGCTCCTGCGTGGCGTCGGGTGTCTCGGACTGACCACGAGGACGACGGGAGCCGCGGTACCACCTCGCTTGCTCCACTTCGCAGGGGAGCCGCTTGATTGCGGGCTGTGCCGGGCCCACCCGTCCGGTTCTAGTGGGGCACCCGCCGGGATGCGGGACCTGTTCTTCCGGAGGCTCGCCGCTGATGACGGCTCAGACGCCTGCGGCGATCGTACGGCGCCGGCTCCTGCGCCCGCCAATCGGTTGTCGGCGGACGGACCGAACGCATCTCCACGGCCCGCGTCACGCCGTGTTGGGCGAGTGCCGAAAGCCGTTTGGTCCGCCGGTCGGCATGCGCTTGGCTGGGGCCATGACCAACGACGGCATGTGGCTCCCCCACGACCAGGACCCCCGGATGCAGGCGACCCCGACGCGCGGCGAGCGGGAGTGCCTGATCGGCTACCTCGACTTCTACCGCGGCACCCTCGCGCTCAAGTGCGACGGGCTGAGCGCCGAGCAGCTGGCGACCAAGGCGGTGCCGCCGTCCAACATCTCGCTCCTGGGCCTCGTGCGCCACATGGCCCGGGTCGAGCAGAGCTGGTTCCGCCGGGTCCTCCCGGCCAACATGGAGCTGCCGCGGATCTTCCAGGACGAGGACGCCGGCTTCGACTTCGGCGACGTCGACGACGAGCTCGTCCGCACGTCCCACGCCCTGTGGCAGGGCGAGATCGCCCACGCCCGAGAGGTCCTCGACCGCACCGACCTCGACCAGGTCGTCGACGTGCACGGCGAGCCCACCGAGGTGCGCGACATCATCGTCCACATGATCGAGGAGTACGCCCGCCACTGCGGCCACGCCGACCTGGTGCGCGAGGTCGTCGACGGTCGAACGGGCCTCTGACCGGCTGCCCTACGCCCCCTCCGTACGCTTGCGGGGTGACTGCTGCTTCCGGCTTCGGCCTCGCCACCCTCGCTGGCGACACCGTCCTCGACGTCTGGTTCCCCTCCCCCTCCCTCGGCGCCACCGAGGGTGAGGCACCTGCGGAGCTGACCGCTCTGGCGGGCGACGACGCTGCGCGGGGCGTACGCCGTGAGGTGCGGCTGGTCGAGATCGCCGACCTCGCCGACGCCCCCGCCTCCACCGAGGACGTGTGGCTGCGGCTGCACCTCCTGTCCACCCGCCTCGTGCAGCCGCACGGCATGTCGATGGACGGCGTCTTCGGGCTGCTCACCAACGTCGTGTGGACCTCCGCCGGCCCCTGTGCGGTCGAGGGCTTCGAGGCCACCCGCGCCCGGCTCCGCGCCACCGGCCAGCACGTCACCGTCTTCGGCGTGGACAAGTTCCCGCGCCTGGTCGACTACGTCATGCCCAGCGGCGTACGCATCGCGGATGCCGACCGGGTCCGCCTCGGTGCCCACCTGGCCGAGGGCACGACCGTCATGCACGAGGGCTTCGTCAACTTCAACGCCGGCACCCTCGGCGCCTCGATGGTCGAGGGCCGCATCTCGGCCGGCGTCGTCGTCGGGGACGGCTCCGACGTCGGCGGTGGCGCCTCCATCATGGGCACGCTGTCGGGAGGCGGCCAGGAGATCATCTCGGTCGGCGAGCGCTGCCTGCTCGGCGCCAACGCCGGCATCGGCATCTCCCTCGGGGACGACTGCGTCGTCGAGGCCGGCTGCTACGTCACCGCCGGCACCAAGGTCACCGTCACGGACTCCGACGGAACGCCGCAGGTCGTGAAGGCGGCCACGCTCTCGGGCGTCGACAACATCCTCTTCCGCCGCAACTCGGTCAGCGGAGCCATCGAGGCCGTGCCGTGGAAGGGCGAGGGCATCGCCCTCAACGCGGCACTCCACGCCAACTAGCAGTGACCACCCTGCGGAGGGCCACCATCGCCGTGGTGGCCGTGGTCGGCGCCGTCGCCACCATGCTGGTGCTGGTGGACCGCGGCGTTCGCCCGATCCTCGACCTCGACGGCAGCGGGTGCACGGCCGAGGTCGACGGCCACGAGGTCCAGATCGACCTGGAGCAGGCCGAGAACGCCTCCCTCATCACGGCCATCGCCATCCAGCGCGGGTTGCCGGCCCGCGCCGCGTCCATCGCGCTGGCCACGGCCTACCAGGAGTCCAAGCTCTACAACATCGACTACGGCGACCGGGACTCCGTCGGGCTCTTCCAGCAGCGTCCGTCCCAGGGCTGGGGCACCGTGGCCCAGCTGACGGATCCCGAGTTCGCCACCCACGCGTTCTACGACGCGCTCGCCAAGGTCGACGGCTACCGCGACATGGAGATCACCGTCGCGGCGCAGGCGGTGCAGCGCTCAGGCTTCCCCGAGGCCTACGCCGACCACGAGCAGGACGCCCGCGCCCTGGCCTCCGCGCTCACCGGCAACTCGCCCCGCGCGCTCTGGTGCGACGTCGCGGGGGATGCGGACGAGGCGGCCGACGACCTCGACGAGCAGGGCCTGGTCGAGCGTGCCGCCGTCGTACGACGTGACCTGGAGGCTCGCTTCGGGGCCCTGTCGCTCGGCGGGTTCGAGCCGGCCGGAGTCTCCTCGGGCCACATGGAGGGCTCGGCGCACTACGAGGGTCGGGCGATCGACGTCTTCGTGCGCCCGATCAACGCCGAGAACCGCAAGCGCGGGTGGGCGATCGCGTCCTACCTCGTGGCCAACGCCGACCGGCTCGAGATCAACACGCTGATCTTCGACGGCCGCATCTGGAAGGCCGGCTCACGCTCCGACAGCGGGTGGACCGACTACCGCGTCCCGTCGTCGTCGGGTGGCGACCGGGCGATCCTCGAGCACCGCGACCACGTCCACGTCGACGTTGTCGACTGAAGTGCTGAGTGACGTCGCCGACTGACGTGCTCAGCGACGTCATCGACTGATCAGGCGAGCCGGGCGACTGCCGCAGCGACCCGCTCGTCGGTCGCGGTGAAGGCCACGCGCACGTGGTGCGTGCCCTGTGGACCGTAGAAGTCACCGGGTGCCACCAGGATGCCCTTGTCGGCCAGCCAGCCGACCGTCGCCCAGCAGTCCTCGGCACCCCCGTCGGTCTGACGCTGTGCCCAGAGGTAGAGCGAGGCCTCGGAGTGGTCGATGCGGAAACCTGCACCCTCGAGCGCCGTACGGAGCGACGCCCGTCGAGCGGCGTACCGCGCGTGCTGGTCGGCCACGTGCGCGTCGTCGTCGAGGGCCGCGATCATCGCGCGCTGCTGGGGTCCGGGCATCTGCAGGCCGAGGTTCTTGCGCACCGCGAGGAGCTCGCCGACGATCGCCGGGTCGCCCGCGACGAAGGCGCAGCGGTAGCCCGCGAGGTTGGAGCGCTTGGAGAGCGAGTGGACGCTGAGGATGCCCTCGTGGGAGTCGCCGCAGACGTCGGGGTGGAGCACGCTGATCGGCTCGACGTCCCACGCGCACTCGAGGTAGCACTCGTCGGAGACCAGGAGTGTGCCGCGATCCCGACACCACTCGACCACCTTGCGGAGGTGGTCGACCGGCAGGACCTTGCCGCTCGGGTTGGACGGGCTGTTGATCCAGAGCAGTCGCGGCACCTCGGGGCCGAACGCGGTCAGCGAATCGGCCGCCAACGACCGCGCCCCGGCCAGCGCGGCACCCACTTCGTACGTCGGGTAGGCCAGCGCCGGGTAGCCGATCAGGTCACCGGGGCCGATGCCGAGGTGGACGGCCATCGAGCCGATCAGCTCCTTGGAGCCGATGACCGGCAGCACCCCGTCGAGGCCGAGGCCGGTGACGCCGTGGCGCCTCGACAGCCAGTCGATCGCCGCCTGGCGGGCGGCCTCGAGGCCGATGGTCGTGGGATAGCCGGGCGAGTCCGCCGCGGCACGCAGGGCGTCCTGCACCACCTCGGGCGTGGGGTCGACCGGCGTGCCGACCGAGAGGTCGACGATCCCGTCAGCGTGCGCGCGCGCCGTGGCGGCGTACGACGTGAGCTTGTCCCAGGGGAAGTCCGGGAGGCGGTCGGAGACCGCCGGGCCCATCACTCGTCGTGCTCCTGCGGGGGCAGTGCGGCGACGAGCTCGTGGTCCTTGTCGATGACGCCCATCTTGGCCGCGCCACCGGGCGAGCCGAGGTCGTCGAAGAAGTGGACGTTGGCGTCGTAGTAGCCCTTCCACTCCTCCGGGGTGTCGTCCTCGTAGAAGATCGCCTCGACGGGGCAGACGGGCTCGCAGGCACCACAGTCCACACACTCGTCGGGGTGGATGTAGAGCATCCGCTTGCCCTCGTAGATGCAGTCGACGGGGCACTCATCCACGCACGCGCGGTCCTTGAGATCGACGCACGGCTGGGCGATGACGTAGGTCACCAGATCCTCCTGGAGCAGGGGTGGGGCACGGTTGGAGCACGTCCCTCCACTCTAGTATCCGACGCGTGGTCGACACACCAGAACCCCGTGCCCCCGAGACAAAGGTGGGCAGCCATTCGCTGGGACCCCATGTCGTGGGGCAGCGCGTCGTCGTCCGCCACCTGCTTCCCGACGGTCGCGCGACCGACGTCCTCGGCACGTGTACGGCGTGGGGCGACGGCGCGGTCACGATCGATCCCGACGGCCCTTCCCACCACACAGGTCCGGTCACCATCGCGCTGTCCGCCATCGTCACGGGCAAGCCGGTGCCGCCGCGCGCGTCGGTGCGCTCGCGGCTGGGTTCGCAGGAGGTGGAGGAGCACGTCTCCGCCCTGTGGTCGGCGGTCACGGTCGAGCCGCTCGGCTCCTGGTGGCTGCGCGCCTCTCCCCCGTACGGCGGACGCCTCAGGCGGCGGGGCAACTCGGCCCTGGCGATGACCGAGCCCGGCATCGGCTGGGTCGACGCGGCGTGGCGGGTGCGCGAGTTCTACGCCGCGCTCGAGCAGACCCCCACGATCCAGGTCGAGCTCGGCTCGGACGTCGAGGACCGGCTCGCACCGCTCGGCTTCACGCCGATGGGTGACGGTGACGCCCACGCCCAGCTCGCCCCGATCGCCCAGGCGCTTCGGTCGCTGCGGTCCGCCGCCCCCGATGCCGAGGCGGAGCTCGACGAGTCCCCCGGCCAGCTCATGGTGTCCCTGGCCGGCGGGGCGGCCACCGCGCGTGCCGTCCTCTCCGACGACTGGCTGCTGGTCGACAACGTCCAGGTCCAGCCGGACCAGCGGCGGCGGGGCCTGGCGACCGGCGTACTGGCCGAGCTGCTCGACTGGGGCGCCTCACGGGGCGCGCGCACCGCGCTGCTTCACGTCGAGGCGGACAACCCCGGCGCCATCGCGCTCTACGAGCGGCACGGCTTCGTCACCCACCACACCAACCGCTACCTCACGCCCTGAGTGGTGTGCTGCGCTGGTGTTGGATGGACGCGTGAGCATCTCCACGCAGACCACCGCACCGACCAGCACCGACAGGGCCCGACAGGTCGTCGTGACGCTGGCCGAGATCTTCTGTGTCGTCGGCACGCTCGTCGGGGTCGGCGTCATCGGCACCCGGGTCGAGGAGTCGTCGGGAGGCGCCCTGGCGGCAGACGCAACGCTGCTGGCGCCGCTCGGGCCGGCGTTCTCGATCTGGTCGGTCGTCTACGTCGGCCTCGCGGCGTACACGGTCTGGCAGTGGCTGCCCTCGGCGACCACCGATCCCCGTGCCCGTGCGACCGGGTGGCTCGCGGCTGCGTCGATGGCACTGAACGCCGGGTGGCTCCTCGTCACCCAGCAGGGGTGGCTGTGGGCGAGCGTCGGGGTGATCGCGGCGCTGGTGGTCGTGCTCGGGCTTCTGGTCCAGCGGCTCGCTGATCTCGGCGCCCCGGCCACGACGGTGCAGCGGGTGGTCGTCGACGGCACCTTCGGTCTCTACCTCGGCTGGGTGTGCGTCGCGACCTGCGCCAACGTCACGGCGACCCTCGTCGCGGACGGCGTGGACCCTTCGGCGGGCATCGCCGAGGTCATCGCGGTTGGGGTGCTGGTCGTGGTGGTCGCGGTGGCCGCCGTCGTCCTCGCGCGGACCGGTCGTCGCTGGACCTTCGGCGCAGCCGCGGCCTGGGGCCTCTTCTGGATCGCGGTCGGACGGCTGACCGACCAGCCGGAGTCACTCGTCGTGGGCGTGGCCGCGGCACTGGCCGCGGTGGCCGTGCTCGGCCTGACCGCGCGGGCGAAGCCCGTCACGGCCTGATCCCTACTCGTCGACGTAGTTGGGGTTCGTGCAGATCACGGTGTCGCTGGGCGTGTAGGTCGTGCTGAACGTCTCGGGCTCGCGCGACTCGGCGTTGGCACCCACCGGCGTGAAGTAGCGGATGACGTCGACGTCGAAGCCGTCGTAGCCCTCGTTGGGGTGGCAGACGCGGTCGTCGATCCGGCGCACCTCGGGCTCGGTGACGTTGTGCTGCTCACCCGTGGTGGTCGTGATGTCCCAGTGCTTCGTGGAGTACATGCTCACCGTGGCCACGCCCGACGAGGAGACGGTCGACGGAGTGACGCTGGCCTGGATCAGGACACCGTAGGGCGTGTCGTTGGTGAAGCGCAGGTCGATCGCGCCCCACGCGACGGTGGCCTCCCGCCCCATCGGGTAGCGGTCGATGTAGAACGAGTGCGGCTTGTGCTCGACGTCCTCGAGCCCGGCGAAGAACATGGCGTTGAAGGTCGTCGTCGCCATCTGCGAGACGCCCCCGCCCAGGTCCTGGGTGAGGATGCCGTCGTTGATGACGTAGCCCTGGGTGAAGCCGTTGGCCTCCGTGCGCTCCCCGACCGTGTCGTTGAGGGAGAACGTCTCGCCGGGCTTGAGCACGGTGCCGTTGATGAGCTCGGCCGCCCGACCGATGTTGACGTTGCGGTACTCCGCGTAGGGGAAGTAGGTCGTGAAGGTCGACACCCGCTCGTCGATCTGCAGGGCCCGGGCCTCCTTGGTCGTGAAGTCGGGCCTCGCGACCTTGGCCTCGAGCTGGATCGTACGTTCGCCCTGGGGCTTCGCGACCGCGTCGAGGAAGCCTGCTTCGAGCTGGGCGGGGTCGAAGGTCACGCCGGGCTTGGCCGGGACGACCTGCGGCGTGCCGTTGACCAGCGCGACGGTCGCGTCGACCGGGGCGCCGCTCGTCACCACGGTGCCGACGATCCCGGCGAGCGTCGGCTCCGTCGAGGGTCGGGACCAGCTCACCGTTGGTGGGCACGAGCGACAGTGCCGCGGTGTAGTCGGCAGGGAAGACCTTGACGTCGGATCCCCCGAAGCTGAGCGTCACGGGCGCGGCCACGGCGGGCGACGCGAAGGAGTTGAGCGCCTCCCGGACGTCGGTGGCGTCGATGTCCGGCACCACGGTGGTGTTCTCCAACGCGACCGGCTCGGGGTCCTCGTCGAGGAAGGCCGCCTCGAGCGCAGCCAGGGTCGTGTCGGGGTCCAGCGCCTTGCCCTCGCGTGCCTTGGTGGTGACGATGTCGCCGCCGTCGAAGGTGACCGCGCCGTCGCGGGCGGTGGCTCCGTGCTGCTCGTCGAGGCCGGCGAGGTAGGCCGCGAAGGCAGCCTCGTCGACGGTGGTCACGGCCTGGAACGTGTCGCCCCCGGTGAAGTAGTCCCAGAGCCGGACGGGGTCCCAGCTGCGCTCGCCCCCGGCCTCGGCGACCGAGGCGTCGTAGTCCACGGAGAACCCGGCCGCAGCAGGGTCGACGGCCACCGGCGTGCCCTCGATGGTGACCTCGATGTCGCGTGCCACGCGCTCGGCCAACCCGGCCTGCAGCCGCTGGGCGGCCTCCTCCTGCGGGTGGCCGCCGATGCTCACCCCGGAGACCGTGGTGCCGCGGGCGACCTTGTCGTCGGCGACGTAGTGGGCAGCGGCGTAGAGCCCGCCGAAGACGACGACCAGGCCCACGAACAGCCAGAGGACGACGCGGGCACCCGCCTTGTCGCGGGGTCCGTCGTCAGCGCTGTGGGGAAGGATCGACACGGCGCGAGTTTAGGTGGCCGACCCACGAACTCCCTGATCGTCGGCGCGTGCCGGGCGCCCTCCGAGCGTCGCCAGCGCGGCGACCGCGAGCACCAGCGACCCCGCCAGGAACGACCACCCGGGCGCGTCCGACGCGATGAGGTAGTCGCCTGCCGGCAGCGTGAGCGCGGCCCGCGCCACCACCAGCAACCACCCGGCGGCGAACCCGACGCGCAGCGGTCCCGCCGGCAGCCACGCGAGGGTCACCAGCGCCGCGGTCAGCCCCAGGGCCAGGCCCCACCAGGCATGGTGGACTAGCACCGCGGCCGCCCCGGACACGGCCCCGACGACGACGGCGACGAGGAAGCCGGCCAGGGTCCTGATCACGTCCGGGTCACCTCGTGGTCACGTCACAGGCCTGCGAAGAGGTCCGGTCTCGAAGCCCTCGTCGTCGGACGGCCCGGCGGTGCCCTTGACGAGGCGGTAGAACTCCTCCGACCACCACGAGTGGCCGCTCTCGGCGCCGGAGAAGAACGCTCCGTCGGACTCCACCTGGGTCTGGTGCCTGGCGAGCGCGTCCATCTTGCGGTGCACCGTGGCGGACCCGTCGACACGGGCGCTGATCAGCTCGTCGGGGGTGACGAACGGCGGCAGCTTGCCGTCGGGCTCCATCCCGGCGAACGTCTCGGTGTCGCCGGCCTCGCGCAGCGCACGCAGGCTGTTGCGCATCCGGCTCTCGCTCATCGCCGTCCAGTAGATCTTGGCGATGTCGTGGGGCTCGCCGAGCTCGAGCCTGTACGACGGCACCGCGGCCAGCTGGGCGCCGTACATCGCGACGCGGTGGGCCTGGATGTGGTCGGGGTGGCCGTAGCCGCCGAACTGGTCGTAGGTCACCAGGACCTGCGGGCGGACCTCGCGGATCACCTTCACCAGCTCGTCGGCGGCCTCGGTGAGGTCGGCGTGCCAGAAGGCGCTGTCCGGGACGACCTCGGCGGGGATCGCGTGGCCGTCCTCGTGCCAGGCCATGCCGGAGTCGTGGAAGCGGCCGAAGCCGCCGAGGAAGCGGTGGTCGGTGACGCCGAGGACCTCCATCGCCTCGTCGAGCTCGGTACGCCGGTGATCGCCGAGGCCGCCCTTCTCCTCGTAGGCGAGGTAGGCCAGGTCGGGCACGAGCACCTCGCCCATCTCGCCGGCCGTGCAGGTCACCAGGGTGACGCCGATGCCGGCGTCGACGTAGCGGGCCATGGTCGCGCCGTTGTTGATCGACTCGTCGTCGGGGTGCGCGTGGACCAGCAGGAGGCGGCGATCAGTCATGGGCTCAGCCTAGGTCGGGGCGCTTGATCCTCCGCGGTGCGGTCGGCAGGACGAGCGGCGGCAGGGCGGGCGGCTCCGGCGCGACCTCGTCGAGCCAGCCGTCGTACGCATCGACGAGCACCTCGAGCATGAAGGCCGGGGCGTCGCTCGTCACCGCCCACGGGTGGTCCTCGTCGTCGTCCTCCCCGGCCAGCCGCTCGCGCTCCACCGACGCCTCGAAGCCGTCGGCGCGCAGCCGCGCGACGACCGCCTGCGCGTCGCCCTCGTCGAAGAAGATGGCCCTCACGGGGGCCATTCTCCACGTGGACTCCTGCACGACCTAGGGTCGAGCCATGCGTGCTGCCGACCCGTCGATGCCCGACCCCGACGCGACACCGGCCACCGACGCACAGGTGGCCGAGACGGTGCGGCCCTTCGTCGAGGGCGTGCACCTGCAGCGCACCGACGAGAACGTCCGGGAGATCGACGCGCTGGCGGCGGTGCTCGGACCACCCGCCGGGCTCGAGGCGCTGCTCGACGACCTGAAGTACGCCGTACGACCCGTCCGCTCTCCCCGACTGCTCGGCCGGGCGGTGCGCGAGGCCTACCGCTGGGACGACCACGACGACCGCAACGAGCTCTGGTACCCCCAGGGCATCTCGACCAGCGCCGACGCCTCCGCCACCGAGGACGTCGGTGGTCGCCGGGCGCTGGTGACGACGTGGTACTCCACCGGCAAGGACGGCATCAAGCGCGGCTCACGCATCACCTTCGTCGACCTCGACACGGGCACCTACCGTCACGTCCTGCTGGTGGTCCCGGTCTTCGACAAGGCCGGCGACCTCACGCTGCGGCCGATGAACATCCACGCCGGCGGCATCGTGTGGGCAGGGCCGAACCTCCACATCGCAGCCACCAACCGCGGCTTCGTGACCGCCCGGGTCGACGACATCATGCGGGTCCCCGGCCACGACGACCACCACCCGGACGAGATCGGCGTCGAGGGCAACACGATCTACTCCTTCGGCCACCGCTACGTGCTGCCCGTGCGCTTCACCCACCAGGCCTTCACCGACAAGGGTCACGAGAAGCTGCGCTACTCCTTCATGTCCCTCGACCGGACGCTCGGACCCGCCGGCGCTCGTCGCGGGCGAGTACGCCGTCGACGCCGAGGCCACCACCCGCCTCGCGCGCTACCCGCTCGACCCGGAGACGTGGCAGCTGCAGACCGGGGAGGACGGCCTCTCCCGGCCGCTGACGATCGACGAGGGCGGCGTCACGCAGATGCAGGGCGCCGTGATCGCTGCCGGCCGCTACCACGTGACGGTGTCCCACGGGCCGTGGTGGCCCGGGACGGTGTGCGCCGGGCAGCCGGGCTCGATGCGCGTACGTCGCTGGGCGCTGCCGATGGGCCCGGAGGACCTGTCCTACTGGCCGTCGACCGACCGCATCTGGTCGGTCACCGAGCACCCGCGCCGACGGTGGATCGTGTCGATGGACCGGAAGTGGTTCGACTCATAGGTCAACCCCGCGGTTGCATCGCCAGCTGCCGACTCTGGGCGACGAGACGCCCCGACGAGTCCCACACCTCGCAGTCCTCCTCGAACATCCCGCCGGCCACGTTGCGCGTGCGGTGCGAGACCTTGAGCCAGCCCGGTGCAGGCACCGCGCGTACGTGCACCGTCAGCTCGAGGGTCGGCGCCCACCCGGGACGGCCGAGGTCGAAGGTCACCGGCGGCAGCGCGTCACAGACCATCAGCAGGCCCAGCGGGTCCACGTCGTGGCCGTCCGCCATCCGGAACCACGCCTGGATGTGCCCCCTCCCACTCGGTGTCCCCATCGCCCACCCCGCGCAGGCCGGATCGAGCCGCATGTCGAAACGCTCGAGCAGCGGAGCGATCCGGAGGAAGTCCTTGGGCGCCATCGAGCTGGGGAGGCAGTCCTCGACCGCCGGCAGGTCCGGCTCGACGGCCGTCGTCTGCACGTCGTCGGGCATCGCCGAGAGGTCGCCGTACGTCGCCAGCGCGGAGATCCGAGCCACGCCTGCCTGGCTGAGATCGGCTGCCACCGTGGCGACGCTGCCGCCCTCACGCAGCACGCGGGTGCGCACGTGCGCCGGTCCGGGCACCGACGCGGAGAGGTAGTAGGCGCTGACCGACAGCGGGTGCGGCTTGGCCGGCACGGTGTCGGCGACGGCCTTCCCGATCAGGCCGATCAGGTAGCCGCCGTTGACACCGCCACCCACCATCCAGCCCGCGTCGAGGTCTGCGACGTAGCCGTCGTCAGAGGCGGCGGCGAGTGCCGTGTGCGAGTCCCACTCCGAGGTCATGGGCAGTGAGACTAGAGCCGCCCGTTCAGCGAGGGTCGAGCCAGCCCTCGACCTGGGGCAGGCCGCCGGACCAGCCCAGCACGGCGGCGTACATCGCCCGCACGCCACGGGCGCGGTCGCGGTGGTCCCACTTCGCGCTGCCCTCGCAGGGCAGGTCGGTGGAGTGGCAGGTCCAGCCGTGCAGGTAGAGCCGCGCCTTCGTGCGCCCCGGCACCTCGACGACGTCGGCACCACCAGGGCCGCACAACCGGGTCGTGTCGGAGTCCAGGAGCACGCCGGTCTCGGCAGCCGTCCAGCTGGCGAGGTCGATCGAGCGCAGCCACAGGGTCCGATAGCTGCACTTCGTCCAGTCGCCCTCGGAGACGATGAGCACGAAGCCCTCCGGTTGCTCGACCAGCACCGGGTTCTCGACGACACCCTCGGAGCGCACCAGCTCGCGGCTCACCTCGCCGGACCGCACGGCCTGCCCGCTGCGAGTCAGCGCCACCATCCGGATCGTCGACGGGATGCGGTCGGTCTTGTAGAGCAGGTGGGCAGCACCCGCGCTGTCGATGAACAACGACGGGTCGATCACCCCGGCGCGGGGCAGGGACGGGTCACGCGGCAGCAGCGGGTCCTGCGCCTGCGGCGCATTGGCGTACGACGGGCAGACCAGCGGCGAGCGACCCACCGGGCGGAAGGGGCCGCGAGCGCGGTCGCCACGGGCCACTCCGATGCAGCGGCCATGCTCGCCCATGCCGCGCACGGGTGCGGCGTAGTAGAGCAGCCAGCGCCCCCGGACCCGGGCCACGTCCACGGCCCAGATGCCGCCCTCGCGCGACCACGACGGTCGCTTGGTCAGGACACCGCGTTCGCGCTGCCACTGCCCGTCGTCGTTCCTGGACCAGGCGTAGGGGACGAGGTCGCCGGTGGAGTAGCCGACCAGGCCACTGCGCGTGGCGACGACGGCGGGGTCGGGGAAGTCGACGTTGAGCACCGGTCGCGGAATCGGCTCGTCCGCGTGGGCCGGGGTCACCAGGCCCAGCAGGACGGCGAGCAGCGCGACGACAGGGACCACGACTCGGCTGCGCACCGGTGGACCCTAGCGTCAGGGGCTTCGTCAGGGGCGTAGAACCGCAGGCAGGATGTCGAAGCCGCGCAGGATGCGGGTCGGTCGACGCCGGGCACCTGCGGTCAGGCGCAGGTCCGGGTAGCGCTCCCAGATCGCGCGCAGACCGACCTCGCCCTCCATCCTGGCGAGCGTGGCGCCCAGGCAGTGGTGGCGACCGGCCGAGAAGGCGATGTGCTCGCGGGCGTTGGGACGGCCGACGTCGAAGCGCAGCGGGTCCGCGAACACCTCCGGATCCCGGTTGGCCCCGCCGAGGATGGTCGTCACCATCGCGCCGGCACGGACCGGTCGCCCGGCGACAGTGGCGTCGCGGATCGCCATCCGCCCGGTGAGCAGCACCGGCGGGTCGAGGCGCAGCACCTCCTCGACGGTGTTGGTCCACAGCGACGGGTCGGCCTCCAGCCGCTCGCGCTGGTCGGGGTGGTCGTGGAGCAGCGCGATGCCGTTGCCGAGCAGGTTGACGGTCGTCTCGAAGCCGGCGGCCAGCACCAGGCCCGCGGTCGACTTCAGCTCGGCCTCGCTGAGCCCCTCCCCCTCGTCACGGATGGCGACGAGCTGGCTCAGCAGGTTGTCGCCCGGCTCGCGTCGCAGCCGGTCGAGGTGGCCACCGAGCCAGGCGTCGAAGTCGGCCAGCGCGCCCGAGACCGCGCGGTAGCGGCGCAGCCCCAGCCCCAGGTCGAGGCTCGGCGCCGCGGCCGCGCCGAACTCGAGGACCCGGGGGCGGTCCTCCTCCGGCACGCCGAGGATCTCGGCGATCACCGTGACGGGCAGGAGCGCACAGTAGGCCTCCACCAGGTCCACCGGCGAGGACGCCCGTGGCTCGAGGTCGTCGAGCAGGCCGACGGCGATCTCCTCGGTGCGCTCGCGCAGCTTCTCCACGGCCCGCATCGTGAAGACGCGGGTGACGAGCTTGCGGTATCTCGTGTGGTCGGGTGGCTCGGTCACCAGGAGCGACGGAGGCTCGACCGGGTGCAGGGTGTCCGGCGCCGCCCACCGGGCGATCCGGCCGATCGTGCCGACGGTGTTGGGCAGACCCGTGCGGAAGTCGTCACTGGTCAGCACGTGTCGTACGGCGGCGTGGTTGGTGGCGACGTAGCCGATCCTCGAGCGGTAGAGCGGGCCCTCGGCCCGGATCTGCTCGACGATCCGGTTGACCTCGTCGGTCCCCTCCGAGCCGGCACGGATCAGCCGGGCCTGCAGGTCACCGCGGCGGGCGGCCTGGCGCAGCATCAGCGTGGGAACACCGTGGGCCACACCCCAGTGGACGACCGAGCGCAGCTCGCGCGTGGCGGTCGAGGTCATGATGCCGAGCGTAGACCCGGTGACCCTAGGGTTCGAGGCATGTGGCTGATGGTGGATCTCCTGCTCGTCGGCGTCTTCGCGGTGGTCGGACGCCTGAGCCACTACGGCTCGCTCACACTCGCCGGCTGGTGGGAGACGGCGTGGCCGTTCCTGGCCGGGACCCTGCTCGCGTGGGTGTTGCTGCGGCTGCTGCACCGCCCGGGCGGCCTCGTCACCTCGGGCGTCGTCGTCTGGATCGTGGCCCTCGTCGGCGGCCTGCTGCTGCGCCAGGCCAGCGGCCAGGGCACCGCACTCCCCTTCGTCATCGTGGCGACCCTGGTGCTCGGGGCGCTCCTGGTGCTGCCGCGGATGGTTGCTCGGATCCTGGGCAGGCGCGGCCCGTACGCTCGCTCCTCGTGACCGATCCAGCCACCCGTACGCGCGCCGGGGCCCTCCCCTTCGCGCTCCTGGTGGCGGCGATCGTCCTCGTCTCCCTCAACCTGCGTCCCGGGGCGTCCTCGATCGGCCCGGTCCTCCAGGAGGTCCGCGACGGTCTCGGCATGAGTGCCGGGGTCGCCGGCGCACTCACCGGACTGCCCGGGCTGTGCTTCGGCCTGGCCGGCGCACTGGCGGTCAGGTTCGCCCGCCGCGTGGGCATGACCGCCGGCATCGCGCTCGGTCTGGTGGCGGCCGCGGCCGGCCTGCTGCTCCGCGTCACGACCGACAACGTGCCGCTCTTCCTCCTCCTCACCGTCGTCGCGCTGGCGGGCATGGCCATGGGGAACGTCCTCGTCCCGGCCTGGATCAAGCTGCAGGGCCACACCGTCGCCCTCATGACGATCTACGGCACCGGACTCGTGCTCGGCGGTGCCCTGGGCTCGCTGTTGACCGCACCCGTCACCGAGGCGACCGACAGCTGGCGCGTGGGTCTGGGCATGTGGGGCCTCCTGGTCGCGCTGGCCCTGCCGCTGTGGCTCTGGCTGGCGGTACGCGCCCGCCGCCGCCCCACCGACCACGACGTCCACGGACCTCCCCCCGGCGGCCGCATGATCCGCTCCACCACCGCCCTTGCCCTGACGCTCCTCTTCGGCATCCAGGCCATGCACGCCTACGTCCAGTTCGGCTGGCTGCCGCAGATCTACCGCGACGCCGGCCTCTCGGCCTCGACGGCCGGCCTCCTGCTGGCTCTGCTCTCGAGCGTCGGCATCCTCGGCGCGCTGGTCATGCCGACCGTCATCGCGCGCAGCCGCGGGCTGCCTGCCTGCATGATCGCGTTCGGCGTGCTGCTGACCGTGGGGTACGCCGGTCTCCTCGCCGCGCCGACCACGCTGCCGTGGCTGTGGGCGCTCATGCTCGGCATCTCGGGCATGGCCTTCCCCACCGCGATCGGCCTCATCACGGCCCGCACCCGCCACCCCTCCGTGACCGCACAGCTCTCCGGGTTCGTGCAGTCCGTGGGCTATGCCCTCGCCGCGACCGGCCCCTTCCTGGTCGGGCTGATCCACGACGCCACCGGTGACTGGAACGTCGTCCTCGTGATGCTCATGGCGACCGGTCTCCCGCTCACCCTGGCCGGTCTGCGCGTGGCGCGACCGACCTACGTCGACGACGAGCTCTGACGCGGCCTCAGGCCCGACGTTGCGGCGTCCGCAGGCAGCGTTCGTCGGAGTTGCAGCACACGGCGCACACGATGATCGCGCCCACGACGTGCGGGTGCCTGAGGGTGCGGGGCGTGAAGTAGTGGAGACCACGCCCCGTGGCGATGGCGGACATCGGCGAGTTCGGCATGGCGCCATCGTGGCCCTCGCGTGCTTCGCGGACGTTACGCCGCGTGACGGGCAGGTGACGTGCGGTGCTCAGCGAGCGCCGTCGAACTCGCCGCGGGGCACGGGCACGATGTCCTTGCCGAGGGGAGCGAGCGAGATGGGGACCATCTTGAAGTCGGCGATCGCGAGCGGGATCCCGATGATGGTCACGAGGAGCACCACGCCGGAGACGATGTGGGCGAGGGCCAGCCACCAACCGGCGAGGACGAACCAGATGACGTTTCCGAGGAACGATCCCACGCCCGCCGACTCCTTGGCGACGACCGTGCGACCGAAGGGCCACAGGGCGTAGGCCGCGATGCGGAAGGAGGCGAGCGCCCACGGGATGGTGATGATCGGCAGGCAGAGCAGGACGCCAGCCACCACGTAGCCCAGGAACAGCCAGAACCCGCCGAAGACCAGCCAGACGATGTTGAGGAGGAGTCGCACGAACAGATCCAACCAGAGCGGGCGCGTGCCGCTCAGCCCTCCGCAGCGAGCGGTGCTTCGTCCGCACCGGCGGACATGAAGTCGCGGAGCACCTGGGCGAAACGGTCCGGGTCGTCGAGGTGCGGGAAGTGACCGGCCCCCTCGAAGAGCTCGACCCGACAGTCGGGCACCGCCCGCTGGGCGCTGAGGGCGTGCCACGCCGGGATCATCCGGTCCTTGGAGCCCCACACGATCAGGGTCGGCACCGGAGCAACGTCCGCCAGGTGGTCGTGCGCGCTGATGCTCTGGCCACCGATGTCGATGACGGCCCGTGTTGTTGCGAGGAATGCGCGGCGGCTCTCCTGGTCGCCGAGCGAGGTGAAGCCGCGCCAGATCGCCCCGATGTCCTTGCCCGGCTTCCACCCCACCTTCTGCGCTCCCCGACCGAGCGCCTCCACCCGCTCCAGGACAGGGTCCGAGGCGACGACACCGAGCACCTGCGCCGCCAGGGGCAGGGTGGCGGCGCGCAGGACGAGATTGACCTCCCGCCCGAGGCCGCCGCTCGAGACGAGGACGAGGCGGTCCACGCGCTCGGGGAAGAGGTAGTAGAACTGCATCGCAATGCCGCCGCCGAGCGAGTGCCCCACGAGGGTGACCCGCTCGATGCCGAGGTGGTCGAGGAGGTCGCGCAGGGTCGCAGCGTGCGAGCTGAGCGAGTAGTCACCCGTCGGCTTGGCCGAGTCGCCGTGCCCGAAGAGGTCGGGCACGACCACGCGGTGGTCGACGTCGATCTTGTCGACGAGGTGGGACCACTGCCGCTGCGACCCCAGGATCCCGTGGATGAACAGCACCACGGGACCCGAGCCGCTGTCGACGAACGAGAGCTCGTGGCCGTGGAGCACGACCGTGTGTGGGGCCAGGCGGACCATGGTTGTCATCCTCGGGAAGATCGGCGGTGCTGGAACCTCCACGGTAGCCCCGCCGGGGACGCCGTCAGCCGCTCTGGGTCGAAGGTCACTCGGGAGCGTCCCCCGTCACGCCCTCTTCTCGCTCCCCGTGCGGTCCTGCTCCTCCAAGGTCGTCGCGTCCTCGTCCGCCTGCGCCTCGCCGCCCTTGGTCTCGCGCAGCCTGCGTCCGCGCAGCTCGTCGGCACGAGCCTTCTCGGCGGCCTTGTCGCTCTTGCGGGTGTCGCGGGCCGGCAGCTGGAATTGGTGAGCCAATGCCGTGAGCATCCGACGCGACTGCCCTGACCGGGCTCGGTCAGGCCGGGGTAATCACTCGCGCTGGCGTAACTGTGAGCGCATCCTTGATCGCATGGCGCACACTGCAGGCCTGCGGACCAGCGGCAGCGCACGGCTGATCCGGATCGGCGGGGCGGCCGGCCTGGCCGGCGGGCTGGCGTGGGTCATCAAGGGCGTCGCAATCCTCGCCGCAGATGAACAGCCGCCCCTGTTGTTCGACCTCGCCCTTCCGCTCTTCGGCCTGAGCCTCTTGGGTGTTGCCCACCTCACACTCCGGCAGGTGCGCCGAACGGTTGTCGCGGCCTTGGCCTGGCTGGCAGTCGTCACCGGACTGGTGGCGTTGGTGAGCGAGCTGTTCGACAAAGGCTGGGACGCGTCGATCGCCGTGTCGTCACTGGCCTTGCTGATAGGGCAGCTGACGCTCGCGAGGACCGGCCAGGCACCCGCCCCGCTGACGTTCTGGATCGGTGTGGGCACGCTGCCAGCCCTTGCCGTTGGAGGTGCTCTCGCCGAGATCGACGAGAGACTCCTCGAGATCCCCCTCGTATGCGTGGGCCTCGCCTGGATGCTGGTGGGATGGGTGACGTTGCGCAACCGGGAGGCAGTCCCTGCATCGCCATAGTGGCCGCAGCGTCTGTGCCCTCATCGTCATCCGCGGCCATGCGCCGACAGGCGGCGGCGTGTGACGCACCTAGTCCGACGCGACCTCGTCGCGGCAGAGAGGGCGTTCGTTCCTCAGCCGCGTCGAACGGAGGTTTGCAGACGTCACGCGGCGACGGGAAGGTCTACCCCATCCTGAGGTAGAGATCGCGCAGCACGCCAATCTCACCACCGTGGTGCATCGTTTCCCTGCTGACGTGGAGGGCCAAAGCTGCCATCGAGTCGTTGGCGTGAGGACCGCCCTTGGGCCCAAGCGGCTGCATCATGCCGCGGTCGTCGAGCGCAGCCAGTCCATCGCGCCACTGCTGGTAGGAGTCGGCCAGCTGGGCGATCGCGCCTTCGGCGGTGCCAGGAACCGATGGCGCATAGTGCTCGTCCTGCATGGTGAGGTCATCGATCTGTGGATCCCCGAAGAATGCGTTGGCGCGGGTGCCGATGTTCTCCACGGCAAGGTGGCACAGACGCCACGCGACCGTCGTAACCGGCGCGATGCCCACCTCGGAGTCGTCGCCGTCGATGGCCCATGCGTCGCCACGGCGGCGGACCGACCAGCAGTCCTCAACTGGTTCCCAGAAGAATTCCTCATCGGCCAGTCCCTCCAGGCGCGGCAGCAGATGAGCGTCCATGTAGAAGTCCAACTGGTCGACGATGAGCGCGGTCCAGGTTCGCACGTGCCATCGTGGCATGACGAGCCGTGGCCGGGAAGGTGTATGCCGCCTGGACTGGCAGCCTGCAGCATGGGACCGCCCCGCGGTCCTCTGGCGCGTAGGCGACCCGCGTCCGACAGGCGACGGTATGGGCTACTGGAGTGCGGGGACGTCGGAACGTGGCATGCCCGCGAATTACGGTAGAAGCGGGCTCTTTCCCCGGTCAATCCTCTCCGTCGGCAGGGTGGAGCCACTCCTCTGGTGCGAACTCGCCACCAAAGTCGACACAGGCTTCGTTCTCGCATCTGCCTTGCGTCTCGAACGTGATACCGGCGTTGCCGGAGGCAGTGATGAACGACGCGTTCTCGCGCGACATGTGACCGCCGTGACGGAGCGGCTGTCCACACGTAGGGCAGCGCGGATCCATGCCCTCCAGCACCTCGCTCACGCCTACACGGTAGGTGTCAGAGACAGGCGTGACAACGATGTCTGGCGTCGCGCACTGCGTTTCACAAATACGTGGCCGCGCGCGTTGCTTGGTCCACGGAGAGTCGTATCTGCCGACGTGGGTCGCTCCGCACGTCCGCATCGGTCTCGTGAGAGGCGATTCCACCTGCCAAGGGTCTACTGCACGGGGGGTGCATAAGCGGTTTGAGGGTCATGACGGCGGGTGAATCGGGGACCGGATCGGCGTCCCGTAACGCAACGGGGGGTGCGCTCCCTCGATGTCGCTGCGAGACTGGGCACATGACTGCCGAGGCTGTCGACTTGGAGCGGAAGTTGTCGCTGTTCACCGAGTTTTGGTCACCGAAGGTGATCGCCAGAGTGAACGACTATGACGTGAAGGTTGTGAAGGTCAAAGGTGAGTTCGTGTGGCACCGGCACGAGGACACCGATGAGCTGTTCCTCGTGCTGCGCGGACGGCTTCGGATCCAGATGCGCGAGGGTGCCGTCGAGCTTGGCCCTGGACAGATGTACGTGGTACCGAAGGGTGTTGAGCACTGTCCTGTAGCCGACGAGGAGACGCACGCGCTGCTACTGGAACCGCGAGGAGTGGTGAACACCGGCGATGTCGGGGGCGACCTGACCGCGACCCATGACGAGTCGATGATGTGACAGATAACCGTTAGGCGACGTCCGGGATCTGCCCACGGGCGGTGAAACGCTGCTGGCGGCCGCGCGGGACCGTAGAGGTAGGGGTCCGCTCGAGGTGGGTGGACGCCGAGCGCTGTCGTGACGGCGAGTCCTCCGGGCGGACCAGGAGCTCGATCTCGGTGCAGGCGAGGACGAGGGCCTCGGAACCCGAGTCCCGGAGCCGTTCGATGATGTTGGTGTAGGTCGCTCGCGAGCGTTCGTCCACCCGACCGAGGGTGAGCTCATCGCGGATGATCCGATCCGCGTCGCCTTGCACTCGAAGACCAGCGCGCACGTGTGATCGGGCAGACGCAGATCCTGCATCTTGAGGTGTGAGCCATGGGCTTGGCGAATCGGTCATTCCGTCTGTCAGCGCGTCGCATCGCAGCATGACCCGGGGTCACGCCGGGAGGCTGATCCGCACACGTCGAAAGCCTTTGCCCTTGTTCTCGACCTTCGCGATCCGCACCTCGCCGATCTGCCGGGTGGAGGCAACGTGGGTTCCAGCGTCGGCCTGCTTGTCGAGCCCGTCGACGTCGATGACCCGAATCTCCTCGACCTCGGGTGGGATCAGGTTCTGCGCGGTTCGCATGACGTCAGGGTCGGCCATCGCCTCCGCCCGGGTCACTACGCGATCGAGGATGACGCGGTCCTGGGCAATTTCCTCGTTGACCACGCGCTCGAGGTCGGCCTTGAAGCCGGGGGGCACCTCAGTGAGGTTGAAGTCCATGCGTCCGAGCAACGGCTCCATGTTCGAGCCGGTCACCAGCGCGCCGAAGTCGCGGTACACCACCCCGCACACCACGTGAAGAGCCGAGTGCGTGCGCATCAGCTGGCGGCGCCGGACGTTGTCCAGGCGCGCGTGGACGATCGTGCCGGTCGCGGGCAGCGGGTCGCCCTCAGCTGGCACCAGACCTGCGGCAGAGACGCCGTCGATACGGGTGAACACGCCGGCCCACTCGAGCTGGCCGACATCCGCCGGCTGGCCCCCGCCTCCGGGAAAGAAGGCGGACTCATCGAGAACGATGGCCTCCTGTGACGAGGCGAGCACGGTGGCGGTCCAGCTCATCAGCGACTGGTCGCGCCAGTAGAGCGGGACGGTCATAGGTTCACCCAAGCGTTTCGGTCGCGACTGAGCAAGGCGGGATGCGCGGCGCACGGCGGACCTGATGACCGGCTCCACGCTGCCGCCTGGACGGTCGACGCGAACCATGGGGCCGCTTGGCGCCCCCTCCCGCCCAGAACACGCACTGGCGGCCGATCTTCACGGGCAGGTCGCGTCACCGGCTGTCAGCCCTCGGACACTTCGAGGACGAGCTTGCCTCGGCTTTCGCCGGCGGCGAGTCGGGCGAATGCTGCGGGGGCATCGCGGAGTGGGTACACGCGGTCGATCCGCGGCGTGACGGCGCCCTGGGCGACGAGGGCGGTCACCGCCTCGAGCTCGGCTCGCGACTGGGGGACGACCAGCACGCCGACTCTCTTTCCGGTGGCACGTCCCACCAGCGGGCCGGCGACCGCGGTGCCCAGCAGGATCCTGGCCAGGCCGCCCACCATCGCGTACCTCCCGCCGCGCCGCAGGGCGCGGTGCACGCGGAACGGCGAGCGATGGGCCACGAGATCCACGATCAGGTCGAAGCTGTCGCGCTCGTCGGCCCAGTCCTCAGTGGCGAAGTCGATCGTGCGGTCGGCCCCGATCTCGCGCAGGAAGTCGCCCTTGTCGGCTCTGTCGACCGCCGTCACCTCGGCCCCGGCATGCTTGGCCAGTGCGACAACGAACACACCGCCGGCGCCGCCCGCGCCGTTGACCAGAACCCGATCTCCCGGCCGGACATCGGCGGTCGCCCTGCGCGCGATGCCGCCCGCCTGCGGGATCGTCGAGGCCTCCGCGAACGACAGCCCGCCGGGCTTCCGGGCCAACAGCTTGGGTCGCGTGCAGACGAGGTCGGCAAGCCCGCCCCGGTATCCGGCCAGCTCGCCGAACAGCTCGTCTCCCACGGCGTACTCCGTGACCGCACTGCCGACCGCGGCGACGACGCCCGCGACGTCGGATCCCGGCACCGGGTGCCGCGGTCGGCGCAGCCCGTTGGACCACCGCGCGTACGCCGGACTTCCCATCAGGTTCTCACGGTCCGAGCCGTTCAAGGAGACCGCACGCACTCGCAGCAGAACCTCGTTGTCGGCGGGGACGGGCTCCGGGAGCTCGCCCAACCGGAGGACGTCCGGATGGCCGTACCTGTCCTGGATGACAGCTTGCATCGGGACCCCTGTCTGCGACCGACGCCGCCCGCTCGCACCGATGCTACGGGACTGGAGCAGCCGCTTCCCGTAGACCCGGGTCTTCTGCTACCGGGCGATGTGCTCGACGATGAGGACCAAGCCGATGCTGAGCATGCCGATCCCGGACAGGCGGCTGATGGCGCGAGCGGCGGTCGGTCGCGCGTGCAGGATCGATTTGGCGAACGTGCCGAGGAGTGCATAGAAGATCGCACAAGTGAGCGTGAAGATGGAGCCGAGCACCGCGATCTGTGCGGCGATTGGCCACGCGTCCGGCGTAGTGAACTGAGGCAGCAGTGCAAGGAACAGCAGCAGAGCCTTCGGGTTCAGACCGCTGATGCCGATGCCCTTCAGGACGGTTCTACGGCCTGTGGCGGGAGTGTCCACGGCCGCCGCGGGCAACGTCGGGCGACGGAGAGTCGCGATCCCCTGCCACATCAGGTAGCTGCCACCGATCAGCGTCAAGGCGGTGAGCGCCGCAGGTGTCCTGGCCGCTGGCGCTCCGACACCCGCGCAGACGACCGCCGTGAGGAGCGAATAGCCGACGACGAGCCCCGCGACGGGTGCCCTCACCGGCTGTCCGCTGAGGGTGGAACCGAGCGTGAACGCCCAGTCCGGTCCGGGCACGACGATGAGCAGCACCGTCACCGCCCAGAAGGCCACGAGCGTCGAAGTCGCCATGCTCAGCAAGTTAGTTGATTCCGAGTCGAAGGTGGTTCCAACTTCATCGCTCAGTTGGGCACTCCGTGGAAGGATTAGGTCCATGGATGCCATCGACCGAAAGATCCTTGCGTTGCTGCAGGATGACGGCCGTCTCACCCTGACTGACTTGGCCAGCCGGGTGGGTCTGAGCCTCTCGCCGTGTCATCGCCGCCTCCGCGAACTTGAACGCGGCGGTGCGATCAGTGGCTACCGCGCCGTCGTCAACCCAGCAGCCCTCGGCCTCACCTTCGAGGCGCTCGTCTTCATCACGATGCAGCAGGAGGATCGCGGAACACTCCGGGCCTTCGAAGCGGGACTGGCCGCCATTCCCAGCGTCCTGTCCGCCGAGCGCCTGTTCGGTAACCCCGACTACCTGCTGCGCATCGTCACCACCGACCTCGCCGCTTACCATGCGCTGCAGGACGACCAGCTCGGCGTCCTTCCTGGCGTACAGCGAATGACCTCCACCCTCGTGATGAAGCGAGTCGTGGCAGACCGCTCGATTCCAACCTGAGATCCTCTACAGGATCGTGGAAGGTCCTGGCGAGAGCCGGCAGCTTTCTGAGACCTGGGGCGGAGCGTGATGAGGGCTATTGAGGCGTGCGGTTTCGGGAGGCGAGCAGGCCGATCACCAAGGCCACGCCCCAGGCGAGGAAGAGCGGGTCCCACAGGTAGGCGTGGCCGATCATGCCGGGCCGGTCGTATCCGGACTGAGGTTGGATCACTGCCGCGAGGACCAGGTTCCCCACGACGGTGTTCACTCCGCCCCAACCGATCAGCACCAGGGCACCGAGCCAGCATGCCGAGCGCGTGAGCCGACGGACCGGCCAGTCCCGGCGGGCAAGTACCATCGGGGCCAGGGCGGCGATCAGCTTCGCGAGACCGATCGGGGCGAGGATCCACTCCCATCCTTGGAAGCTCGCCTGCAGGTTGCTGCCCAGTGACCAGACCAGCCACGTCCCACCCATCGACCAGTAGATGCTGAATCCTGCGTGGATAGCACCGAACACGGCCGCGAGGACCAGTCCAGCAGGCACAGCGAGGCCGGTGGCGATGTCTCCTTTCGTGCGCACCTGCACATGGTCGTCGACAAGGACGTCCCTGCGATATCGGGCAACCCCCGGATGCCACCCTGACCCGTCAGCGATCCGCATCCGAAACGGCCTGATCGTCGGTAGAGACGCCGCGATCGGGCGATGAACCATCCCTCACCGAGTTTGATTTACGCATTTCCAAGGTGGCGCCGGACATGCCGAACGCACATCGCAACCGCGGTAACGACACCGACGAGGCCTACGACCAGAACTGTCGTGACCACGACTGGCCGGCCTGCTGATTGGATTTCGACGGGCAAGCGCATAACCAGCATCTCGACGGCGGCTCCGAGCGGTACGGCCAAGCGGCAACACAAGCCGAGCCAGTCGGACCGACGGGTGGCGACGCCTACCAGGCCCAGCAAAGGCCCGAGAAGGACGGCTGCAACGCCCCAGCGCATCAGGTCACCGGCCAGAGACGCCCAGAGCGTGACGGTCCCAGCGTGGGCGGGATCGACGTTGTAGAGCGGATCGCTGGGATCCAAGGCGACGTATACACCCCTCCACAGGTCGACGAGGTAGTAGCCAATGACCGCGGACAGAAGGGTCAGCACGGCAGCTCTGCTCGGTCGCGTCACCAGCAGTGCTCCGGCCAAGACACCGATGCCGGCCCACGCCCACCCGGACCCAAGGACTTGCGAGAGGGGCTTCAAGACGGGATGAGATCCAGAGAGCGCGTTGACCGAGGCAGTTAGTGCGCCGAATGCCAGCCCAGCGCCTATCAGCCAGCGCATCACCGCACGATCCTGCGACGATCCAGTCTGCGCAGGCCGGATGGACATGTCCACCTCATTACTTGAGAAGCATTGGCCGCTGATGGTCCAGGATCACTTCGTTGGGGACGCCATGCGGCGTCGTCCTGGCACCAGTGTGATGGATTCACCGGGAACGCCTCGTCGGGTTCGGTCCCCGCACGACCCGCCGATGATCAGCATGGTCACGATCGGGAACACCAGGACGAAGGTCAGGGTGAGCGGGTCCCGGGCGAGCAACCGGCTGATTCCCAAAAGCCAAAAAGCCCGCGACTCACACCTCAAGATGCAGGATCTGCGTCTGCCCGATCACACGTGCGCGCTGGTCTTCGAGTGCAAGGCGACGCGGATCGGCCATGTAGCCGTCGAGCGCGGCCTGATCCCTCAGCTCGATCATCTGCACCTCAAGCGGATCGTCGTCGCTCGCGCGGCGAACCGTCTCGCGCGAGAGGAGCCGGCCACCGTGCTCGTCGAGCAGGGGCAGCACGACATCCTCGTAGCGCCGAAGCTCTGCGTCCGCACCGTCCGTGGGCCACAGCAACACACACAGACGGAGCGTCATGGCGGCGAGCATGGCAGTAGCTGGGCACCCTGCAGCGCGAGCAGCGGTCCGGTCGCGGGCGCGATCCGCAGCTCAGCCACGGGTGACCTCGTAGTCCAGCACCAGGGTGCCGAGACTCGTGGTACTCGAGGATGCCAGCCGCAACTGTCGGGGCTCGGGATGCTCGCGGAAGAGCCGCTTGCCCGTGCCCAGGAGCAGCGGGTGCACGAAGAGCCGGAGCTCGTCGACGAGGTTTCGCTGCATCAACTGATGGACCAGGTCGCCGCTGCCGAGCACCACGATGTCGCCCTCACCTTCGGCCTTCAGTGCGCCGACCGCTGTGCCGAGCTCGCCGTGGAGGGCCTGCGCTCCGTCCCACTCGAGATGGGTGAGCGTGCGGGTGGCAACGTACTTGGGCAACCGGTTGAGCTGCCCGGCCATCGGGTCAGTGTCGGGTTGGTACGGCCAGAAGGCGGCCATCTTTTCGTAGGTGCGGCGGCCGAACAGGAAGCTCGACGTATGGCTGGGCCCGGCGTCGGCGACTGCCTCGTGGATGGCGGGTGCGTACGGAGCCCCCCACCCGCCATGGACGAATCCACCCTCGGTGTCCTCCTCGGGGGAGCCGAGGCCCTGCATGACACCGTCAACGGTGAGGAACTCGATCACGACAAGGTTGCGCATGGGCAGATCCTGCGCCATCGAGGAAGCGAAAGGCTTGAACATTTCTGACCGGTGAGCCGCCGCCGTGGACAATGGGCAGATGGACCTGCGCGTTCCGGTCACGCTCGTGCGGAGGCGCCCTGCCCCACCTCTGGCCGGCATGGTGGCTGGCCTTGTCGGCTTGTCGGAGCGGTCCCTCGAGCCCGTGACGCGACGCCAGCCTGCCGGGACCCTGATTCCGCTGGTGATCTCGTTCGGCAGTCAGTTGACCATTGACCAGCTCTCCGACGGCGAGGGTGCGAACCGCTCATACGGATCGTTCGTGGCCGGGCTCTCGCCAGGCCATGCGACGACCAGCCATCCCGGTGACCAGGACTGCGTGCAGGTGTATCTCACGCCTCTCGGAGTACGCCGGGTCCTCGGCGTCCCCGGCAGTGAGCTCGCTCGACGTGTGGTGGCGATCGATGACGTGGCTCGCGAGCTTGGCGAGGACCTGGCCGCCCGCATCGCGGGCGCCGCGACCTGGCCGGACCGGCTTCGCCTGGTCGAAGCGGCGCTGACGGCCCGCTTGGGATCGACACCCGGACCGCCGGACTGGGTCCAGGGGATGTGGCACGAGCTGGCGACGAGCGGCGGTCGCGCGCCGATCGGCGGATTGGTCGCGCGGACCGGGTGGAGCCACCGCTATGTAGCGACCCGGTTTCGGGAGGAGGTCGGGCTGACACCAAAAGAGGCCGCGGGCGTCCTGCAGGTTCGAGCGGGCCGCGGCCAGGCTGGGAACGCTGCCGCTCACCGATCTGGCTGTGCGATGTGGCTACGCCGATCAGAGCCACCTGAGCCGCGATGTTGTGCGGCGCGCCGGCGAACCACCGCAGGCACTTGCCGCCGCCCAGCGCCCAACCGCGTACACCGCACTGGGAGATCGAGCCGACGTTCTCCAACGGTGAGCCCCAGATCCGCCCTGCGGGCACTCATTGAATGGCGTTGTCCCCGTCCACGGTCAGGAGCAGCGCTCGCGGCAGATCCCGTCAGCCCAGTCGACTTCCGGTGCGACGGCAGCGACGTCGTCGCTCCCCCCGTGATGGTTGTGCGTCACTGACGCCATGCGGACAGTTCACGTACGAGTGCCGCAGTCGCTGGGACCTGCTCGGCTCGCTCACGATGCACGATGCCGTAGGTGCGGGTGCCGAAAGAGGCGTGCTCGCGAATCGTCACTGCGGGATGACGGTAGGCCTCGAGAGCGGACTGTGGCAGCAGTGTGACGCCGAGGCCGACCGCGACGAGGTTCTGCACCACGACGTAGTCATCGCTGACGTGACGTAGGCGGGGCTCGAAACCCGCCTGGGCGCACAAGACCAGCGTGTGTGCTCGGCATCGTGCGCAGCCGACGATCCATGGTTCGCCGGCAAGGTGACTCAGCGTCAGCCGCTTCCGGCCGACGGCGGGGTGATCGGTAGCGACCACGAGTGCCACCGGTTCCTCCGCCAACGGTGTCCAGTGCATCCCGGGGACCTCCACCGGGTCGACCCCGTAGCTGAACACGAGAGCGAGATCGACGTCGCCTGCGAGGAGCAGTCCGAGCGCTTCGGGCGGCTCGGCTTCGGTCAGATCGACGTCGATGTCGGGGTGCCGGGCGCGGAGGCCGGCCATGGCGCGAGGCACGAGGGTCGCTGCCGCGGAGGGGTATGCCGCCAGCCGGACTCGGCCGCGCCGTAGCGCGGTGAGGTCGGCCAGTTCCTCCTCGGCCATGTGCAGCTGGACCGCCAGTGCGTCCGCGCGGGCGAGGAGCATCCGGCCCGGTTCGGTGAGCTCGATGCCGCCGGGACCGCGGAGCAGGAGGGTGCAGCCGGCTGATCGCTCCAGGGCCCTGAGGTGCTGGCTGACCGCTGGCTGGGTCCAGCCCAGCTCGCGGGCGGCGCCGCTGATCGAGCCCGCCCGGGCCACCGCACGAAAGATCAGCACACGCTTGGGGTCCACCGCCCAAGCATAAGCAGTCGTTATGGCCGCCGGTACGAAGTCGGGGCTACCTCGGGACGAAGGGGTCATCCACCATGGGGCCATGAAGACCATCGGACTCATCGGCGGCATGAGCTGGCACTCGACCCTGAACTACTACCGCGTCATCAACGAGCTCGTGGCCGAGCGTCTCGGTGGCCACGCGTCGGCCAAGGTCGTCCTCGAGTCACTCGACTTCGCCGAGGTCCGGGACTGCCAGGTCCGCGGCGACTGGGCAGGCGCAGGCAGGCTGCTGGCCGAGGCTGGACAGCGCTGCGAGCAGTCTGGAGCCGAGGTCGTGCTGATCTGCACCAACCTCATGCACCGCGTCGCCGACGACGTCCAGGCCGCCATTGACGTTCCACTCCTCCACATCGCCGACGCGGTCGCCGAGCGTGCCCGTGCGTCCGGTTGGTCGCGGCTCGGCGTTCTCGGCGCCCGATGGGTGATGGAAGAGGACTTCTACGTCGGCCGCCTCGCCAACGCCGGCCTGACCGTCGACGTCCCCGGCGAAGCCGATCGCGCCGACGTGGATCGGATCATCTTCGATGAGCTCACCCTCGGTCGGGTGGACGAACGCTCGCGAGCGACCTACACCGACATCATCAAACGGCTCCAGGACTCCGGATCCGAGGCCCTCGTCCTCGCCTGCACCGAGATCGAGCTCCTGATCCGCCCAGAGGACTCGCCGATACCCCTCCTGGACTCGATGCGAACCCACGCCGAGGCCGCTGTCGCGACAGCGCTCGGCGACCAACTACCCGGACCATCCCTCACGCCACCCAAACCACCACGCTCCCGCGCGGCCTGACAGCTGAGTTCCGCCGTTCAGCGGCCACCCGTGGCTAGCCGCTCTGCGTCGCCGTGGGCACAGGGTCACTTGCCCGTGCGAGCTGCATTCTCCGCCGGCATCGCGCCGCTGACCTTGGCACGACGGCCAACAGCACCGAGACTGAACCACCATGAGCAGCCCCCGCACAGCCACCGAGGGCCCGGTGCGCGCAGCGTGAGGCCGCGAGCCGATCGTGACGCCGTGCTGGCGGTGCTGCGCGAGCACGCTTCGGTCGAGACGCTCGCCCAGATGGGTCCCCGCTACGGAATCCACGCCGAGGAGTCTCTGGGAGTGCCGATGGCTGCCATGAAGCGGATCGCGCGCGACCTGGGCCGCGACCACGCACTCGCTGCCGAGCTGTGGGAGACCGGGGTCTACGAGCCGCGCATCGTCGCGGCACTCATCGACGAGCCGGCTCTGGTCACCTTGGAGCAGATGGACAGTTGGTGCGCCGACTTCGACAACTGGGCGCTGTGCGACACCGTCTGCTTCTCGCTCTTCGACAGGGCGCCGGACGCCTGGTCGAGGCTCGAACCCTGGGCACGCGACGGTCGGGAGTTCGTGCGACGGGCGTCGTTCGCCCTGCTGTGGAGCCTAGCTCTGCACGACAGGTCGGCCGACGACGCGCGGTTCCTCGCGGGCCTCGCGCTGGTCGAGCAGTACGCGGCGGATGAGCGACCGCTCGTCACGAAGTCGATGTCGATGTCGTTGCGGGCCATCGGGCGACGCAACTCCTCCTTGCAGGGAGCCGTACGTGCGACAGCGGCGCGGCTGGTCGAGGCCGACAGCGCACCGGGACGGCGCGTCGGACGCACTGCCATGCGCGACATGTCCTGACCGGGATTCGCCTGCGAC